>JAKPDW010000084.1 GCA_029552245.1 Deltaproteobacteria bacterium | reverse complement strand
ATCCGCGAGGGCTACGGGCTCACCGAGACCACGGGTATCACCCACATCTCGGACGAGGAGAACTTCAAGCTCGGGACCGTCGGCAGGTCCCTGCCCGAGTCCGAGGTGAAGATCGCCGAGGACGGTGAGATCCTCATCAGGCACGGGGGCGTGTTCAAGGGTTACTTCAAGGAGCCCGCCGCAACCGCCGCCGCGCTCGAGGGCGGCTGGTTCCACACCGGGGACGTGGGAGAGATCGACGACGAGGGCTACCTCAAGATCACGGACCGGAAGAAGGACCTCATCATCACGGCCGGAGGCAAGAACGTAGCCCCCCAGTACATCGAGAACCTCCTCAAGTTCTCGCCCTACATCAACGACGCCGTGGTCATCGGCGACAGGCGCAAGTACCTCACGGCCCTCATCGTCATCGACGAGGAGAACGTGATGAAGTACGCCCAGGACAACAAGGTGCAGTACACCACGTTCGCGAGCCTCACGAGGGCCGAGGAGATCGTGAAGCTCATCGAGGCAGAGGTGGCCAAGGTGAACAGGCAGCTGGCGCGCGTGGAGAACATCAGGAAGTTCCGCCTGCTGGACAAGAAGCTCTACACGGAAGACGGCGAGGTCACCCCCACCATGAAGGTCAAGAGGGCGGCCATAGCGAGGCAGTACAAGGACCTCATCGAGGAGATGTACGCGGAAGACTGAGAGGCCCTGCCCCGGCAACGGGTCCGGCCCGAGACTGCCGGAGGGTTCCCTCTCGTCCGGGAGCACCGAAGGGCGCCTGTTGCGCCCCGAAGACAGGGGCGCCGGGCCTTTCTGTCCGGACCCCGAAGCCGGGCTCACCCGGCATGCCCCACTCCACACCCAAGGCGTCCCAGGCAAGCTTACCCCGCAGGAGACTTCCCCGGGGCAGCGACGCCTCGGCAAGGGTCTCCCTCTCCGAGAGACCTGGTCCATGCAGCTGGTGGGCACTCGCGCCGCAGGCCTTTCGCGTGCGAGACGTCTCCCCCCCGGCGCGGAAGCCATGCCTGGGCCTGCAGGGTCTCCCACCCTTATCCGCCAGGCCGAACGTGGAACCCTGGCTTCCCTTCCGGGGAAATCTTTTTCTCTCGACTTGTTGCCACACAGAGCGGCCGTGGAGCTAACCCCCTGAAACCCCACGACGCAGGCCGTTGCATGCTTATTGCTAAGAGACGCTCATTGCAATGCAGTGGCGTTGGAATCGGGGAGGGGCGCTCACGGGGGCTCCCCTTCCTCTTATCGTGTTTGCTCCTGAAAGAGACCCTGGGGAATCGGAGGCTGGATGATCATTCGAAGGTACGCCGTTTTCGTCCTGGCCGCGGCCGTTCTCGCACTCTTCGCAGCTGCATGCAGCAATGACGACTCCGGCGGCCCAGCGGCCCCGGAAGAACTCACCACGTGCATCTCGGTGAGCGCGGGGGAAAACCACACGTTGGCGGTGGACTCCGACGGCAGGCTCTGGGCATGGGGCCACAACAGGTACGGCCAGCTGGGCGACGGGACGTGGGAGGACTCGAACGTGCCCGTGCCCGTCGGCCACGACACGGATTGGAAGTCGGTGAGCGCCGGGAACCACTTCTCGGTTGCCGTCAAGCACAACGGCACCCTGTGGGCCTGGGGCATCAACAACAAAGGCCAGCTCGGCACAGGGCTGCCGGTGGGGTGCAACGCCCCGGTGCAGGTAGGAAACGACGGCGACTGGAAGGCAGTGAGCGCCGGGGCCTCGTTCGTCGCGGCCCTCAAGGACGACGGCTCGCTCTGGACGTGGGGCGACAACTCCATGGGCCAGCTCGGTGACGGCACCCTCGTGGACGTCTACGCCCCTCATCGTGTGGGCGGCGAGAAGGACTGGGCCGAGGTGAGCGCCGGCTCCACCCACTGCGTCGCCGTGAAGAAGGACGGCTCGCTCTGGGCTTGGGGCGACTCAAGGCTGGGCCAGCTCGGTGAAGGGCTGAGCGCCGTCCCCCGGGCAACCCCCGTGCGCATCGGCGGCGAGAACGACTGGGTTCACGTGAGCGCCGGCTGGGGGCACACCCTCGCGATCAGGAAGGACGGCTCGCTCTGGGCCTGGGGAGACAACTCCCACGGCCAGATCGGCGACGGCACCACCGCGGCCAGGCCGTCCCCGGTGATGGTCTCGCCGGCGTCATGGAAGGGCATCAGCGCGGGCTACCAGTTCAGCGTGGGCATCTTGCACGACGGGTCCCTGTGGGCCTGGGGCGACAACTCCTACGGCCAGCTGGCTGACGGCACCAAGACCCAGAGCGTGGAACCCGTCCGGGAGGTCTCCGGCTCTCCCTGGTCGTTCGCCTCGGCCGGCAGGCAGCACGCGATCGCCATAAGGAACGACGGTACGGCATGGGTCTGGGGGGCAAACTGGTACGGACAGCTGGGTGACGGCACCATGACGGACTCTCCTGTCCCCCTGGGTCTCACGTTCTGACAGGACCCTGACCCGGACGAAGCCGCCTGGCCGGCACGCACCCTGCCGGGATGCGCGATGGCACTCGTGCGTGCAAGGGTTTCCCGCAAGGAACCGATGGGCAGAAGGCCGTCCAGACAACCATGACCCTGTCGCCGGGCTCGGCAGACCTACGTGAGGGTTGCATGAGCCCCGGCGGTTTCTCAAGGTGTCAAGCGGCCTGGGTCCGATCCTCTTTCAGGATCTCCGAGATCTTCTTCGACAGCTCCGCCATGGTGAAGGGCTTCTGTATGAACCCGTTGCACCCCGAGTCCATGAGTTGCCGCGCCTGCCCGTCGAGGCTGTACCCGCTGGACAGGAGCACCTTCACGCCCGGGTCCTGCCTGCGCATGGCCTCGAAGGTCTCCCTGCCGGAAAACTCGGGCATGACCATGTCCAGGATCACGAGGTCGATCTTTCCTGCGTTCTCCCCGAACAGCCTGACGCCCTCCCTGCCCCCCTGCGCCGCGATGACCGTGTATCCGAGGCGTTCCAGCATGCCCCTGCCCACGCTGAGGATCATATCCTCGTCGTCCACGAGGAGGACCGTTCCGCTGCCCTTCTCGACGCCCTCGTCTTTCTTCTCTTCCTTTTCCGGGGTCTTGTCCGAGGCGGGAAGGTAGATCGTGAACGAGGTCCCCACGTCCTTCTCGCTGTCCACGAGGATGAAGCCGCCGTGGTTCTTCACGATACCGTAGACCGAGGCGAGGCCGAGACCCGTTCCCCGGCCGCGCTCCTTGGTCGTGAAGAAGGGCTCGAACACCCGGGAGAGGATCTCGGGTGGCATGCCCACCCCCGTGTCCGTCACCGTGATCTTGACGTACCTGCCGGGCCTCAGCCCGTGGGGCGCGACCTCATCCTCGCCAAGCACCGAGTTCTCCAGGGAGATGAAGATGTCGCCGCCCTCGGGCATGGCCTGCCAGGCGTTCACGAAGAGGTTCAGAAAGACCTGGTCCATCTGCCCGCGGTCCACCTCGACAGGATGGAGGCCTTCTACGGCCTTGACGTGCATGCGGATGTCCTTCTTGGTCCTCCCGAACATCTCGGCGCTCCTCTGTACGAACCCGGCCATGTCCGTGGTCTTGACCTCGTACTTGCCGCCCCTGGCGAACCCCAGGAGCTGCTTGGTGAGCTCCGATCCCCTCCGCACGTACTCCTCCATGCTCTTGAGCCTCTCGTAGGCCGGGTTCCCTTCCTCGACGCCCGCAAGCAGCAGGGAGACGTTGCCGAGGATGCCCATGAGGAGGTTGTTGAAGTCGTGGGCGATGCCGCCCGCGAGCGTCCCTATGGCCTCCATCTTCTGGGCCCTCATGAGCTGCGACTCGAGGTTCTTCTTCTCGGTGATGTCGATGAGGAACCCCCTGATACCCGAGACCCTCCCATCCTGCACGATGGGCGTGGAATGGACCAGGACGGGGAAGGTAACGCCGTCCTTTCGCATCGCCGTGTACTCGCTGAGGCCGAGGTGATGGCCCGCCATGATCCGTGCGACGGTCTCGGCCGCCTTCTCCCTCTCGCCTGGGACGATCATGTCGAACAACGAGAGCCCACGCTCGAGGTCCTCCCTCGTATAGCCGAACGTGGCGAACGAGATGTCGTTCACGAAGGTGAGCCTCCCCGTCTTGTCCGCCTCGAACACCGTCTCGGGGAGCAGCCTCGCCAGGTCCCTGAACCGCTCCTCGCTCCTCTTGAGCGCCTCCGCGGTCCTCTTGAGTTCCGTGATGTCCAGGCACGAGACTACGCCCTCCTTTGTCCCGGGGATCATCACGACGGAGAGGAGCATGTCCCTGATCTCCCCGGAGCGCGTCTTGAGCCTGAACTCGTAGGACGACGGGGCGAGCGACGGGTCTTTCCTGCGTTGGACGTGGTGGGTCTTCATCCGCTCGAGGTCGTCCTCGTGGACGAAGACGGTCCAGCTCATCTTTCCCTCGATCTCCTCCTTGCTGTAACCCGTGAGCTTGGCGAAGGTGGAATTGCACAAGAGCACGGTGGTATCCTCCGCGATGAGGATGGAAGCGCTCCCCGTGTTCTCGAAGATCGCGCGGTAACGCTCTTCGCTCACCCGCAGGGCATCCTCGGCCTTCTTGCGCTCGGTCACGTCCCTAACCAGGGTGTGGAAACCCACCACCTCGCCGTTCTTGTCCAGCTTGGGCCACACGGTGAGCTCGTTGTCGTGGAGCGAGCCGTCCTTGTGGATGACCTTGTAATCCACCATGCGCATCGGCCTGCGGGTCCTGTACACGGTGTTGAAGGTCTCGTACATGCGGCGCGCCGTCTCGGGAGGGGCATAGGCGTGGTAATGCATCCCCATGAGCTCCTCCGCGCTGAGACTCGTCATCCTCATGGCCGCCTCGTTGAAGGACACGAATTCCCCCCTGAGGTTCACCTCGAAGTAACCTTCCTCCATGCTCTCGAGGATGTCCCGGTAACGCTGCCGGCTGGCCCTGAGCTCATCCTCCGCCTTTCTCTTCTCGGTGATATCCCTGACCACGCCCCTGAACCCGACAGGGGAGCCGCTCTCGTCCCTCTTCAGCGAGATGGACGCCTCCACGAATATGGGATTGCCCGACTTGTCCTTCAGTTCCCAGGCGAATCCCGTCACCGGCTCGCCGGTGAGAAAAACCCCGTGGAAGGCCTCGTAGACCTTGCGCGCATTCTCCTCGTCCATGTATCGGCGGTAGTTCATCCCGTTGAGCTCTTCCAGGGTATAGCCCAGACGCTCTATAGCCCTGAAGTTGAAGAACGTGAAGTTCCCCTTGAGGTCGACCTCGTAGTACGCCTCCTGCATGCTGTCGAGGATGTCCTGGTAACGCCGCGAGCTCAGTCTCGCCTCCTCCTCGGCCTTTTTCAGGTCCGTGATGTCCATGCACGAGGCCACGCTCTCGCCAGTGCCGGGGATCATGGCCAGGGACACGCGGATGTGCCTGGTGTCGCCCGAGCGCGTCAGGAGCCTGAACTCGTAGCTGGTGGGCGCCGAGCCCGGGGCCTCCCTCCGCATGAAGTGGTAGCGCCTCATCCGCTCCAGGTCCTCGGGGTGGACGAAGACCGTCCAGCTCATCTTCCCCTCGATCTCCTCCTTTGAATAGCCCACGAGCCTCGCGAAATTCGCGTTGGCGAGCAGGACGGTTGTGTCTGCCGCTATGACGATGGTCGCTGTGCCGGTGTTCTCGAAGATGGTACGGTAACGCCTCTCTCCCTCTTCCAGGAGCGCCTTCATCAGCCTCTGCTCGGTCACGTCCCGCACGAGCACGCGGAAACCGGCAGGGTCCCCGCGCTCATCCCGCACGAGCCCCGCGGACATCTCGTGGATCCTTCTGCTCCCGTCCTTGCGGATGACCTCGTAGTCCACCATGCGCTGGGGTACACCGGTGGTGTAGATGCGGTGGAAGCACTCGTACAGGCGCCTTGCGGTCTCGGGAGAGGTGAAGCGCTTGTAGTTGAGCCCGGGCAACTCGCCGGGCTCGTAGCCGAGCATGCCTTGCGCCTCGCGGTTGAACCCCATGACGTTTCCCTTGAGGTCGAACAGGTAGCATGCCTCGCCCACGGTCTCCAGGAAGAGCTCGTCGAGACGGTTTCTCTCGCTGAAGCTCCTTCTGAGGAGGGAAACCTCCCTCTCGAGTTCCTTGACCCTTTCGGCAAGCTCGGCCTTGGTGATATTCCTCGCCATGTCAGCCTCCACGAACCGTGCCTTCCCCGGCCTGGTGCTTCTTCCCACCTCGAAAATTCCCCTTAAGGTATATCGGCAAGGTTCTCTCCCGGTATGACTGCCGAACGGCCATGTTCACGCACCGCCAACAGGGACGCTCGAGCGCCGATCACGAAGACCCGCCCATGAGCAAACGGCAACCCGGCCAGGCGACGGCGACCCGCCTGGACCGTCTCCCGGGCGATCCGATCCTTACGCCCAGAGCCTTTCTCTCAACCCCGAGACGCGCCTGGTGGCTCGGGAGACCGCCTGCACGAACACCTTCTCCACGCCCCACACCGTCACGCTCTGCCTGGCCCTCGTGACGGCCGTGTACACGAGCTCCCTCGTCAGGAGGGGGATGTCCCTGTCCGGCAGGATCACGAGCACGTGGTCGAACTCGGAACCCTGGCTCTTGTGCACGGTCATGGCGAAGGCGGTCTCGTGGGCCGGCAGCCTCGTGGTCGACACCATCCTCGCCTCGCCCCGTGGACCGGGGAAACACACCCGCACGCCCTCGTCACCGCGCGCGACCACCCCCACCTCGCCGTTGAACAGGCTCACCGTGTAGTCGTTCTCGGTAATGAGGACCGGCCTGTTCTCGTAGAACTGATCCACAGGGTCGATGAGCCCCTCTGAAGCGAGCACCCTCTCGACGATCCGGTTGAGGGCCTGGACGCCGTACGGTCCCTCCCTCACGGCACACAAGATCCGGAACGTGTCGAAGAGTCTCAGCCTCTCCACGGGGTCTCTCTCCCTCAGGAAGGGACCGTACCCCCGGATCACCTCATCCCTGAGGAGACCGCCGAGACCTTCCGGGGAGGGCAGCCTGCGCCACGAGACGTCCGCCCCCCCCGGTTCCCGGAGGATGCCGAGGGCCGTGACGCCGTCGCCCTCCTTCACCGACGAGGCGACCTTCGCGATCGGGCTGCCCTCTTCGAACCGGTAGGTCCTGGTGAGCTCCACAATGGAATCCTGGATACCGGGAGCGTTCCCGCCCGGGAGGTGACCTCCCGTGGCGCCGTGCACCAGGGAGGCGAAGGCGTCCGAGTAGGGGTGGCTCACGCCGGTGTCGCAGATGTCTCCCAGCACGTAGCCGGCCTGGACCGAGGCGAGCTGGTTCTTGTCCCCGAGCAGCACGAGGCGCGACTCCTCCTTGAGCGATCGTGCGAGCGCCGCCATGAGCTCAAGGTCCGCCATGGAGGCCTCGTCCACCACGACCACGTCGGCGTCGAGCAGGCGCCCCCTCCTGCCGGCACGGGACCAGGGTTTCCCCAGGCCCACGAGGCGATGGATGGTGGCTGCCTCCCTGGGGATCCGCTCCTTGACCCACTCCGGCGCGTCGAGGCCCGCGATCCCTCGATCGATGGACTCGGAGATCCTCCGGGCCGCCTTGCCGGTCGGCGCCGCCAGGCGTACCACGAGCCCGGGATCGTTCTCCATCATGAGGGCGAGCATCCTCAACACGAGCGTCGTCTTGCCCGTGCCCGGCCCGCCGGTGACCACGCACAGCGAGCTCCTGAGCGCAGCGATGACAGCGGCCTTCTGCCGGACGGTCCCCTCGTCGCACGCGCCTTTGAGCGTCTTGGTCAACACCTCCCTCAGCCGGTCCACATCGAGCGGCCTCACCTGAGAGCTCAGCTCTCTCAGCCTGTTCGACAGGAAGAGCTCGTCCTCGTGGATGCGGTGGAGGTAGAGCCTGTTCTCCCCGTCGAGGACGAGGGGCCTGTAGTCACCGGGCCCGCCCACCACCGGCAGCCCCCGCAGGCTGTCCACCCAGGCCTCGACCCCAGGTATGAGCTTCTCCAGCGACGCCCTGGAACCCGGGTCGAGGGCCGACAGCGGGTCCGCCAGGTCGAGGCAGGTGTGTCCTTCCCTGCACACCCTGCTGAGCAATGCAGCGGCCAGGGCCAGCTCCTTGGACGGCGAGCCCGACAGTCGCTCCATGAAGTGGGCGAAGTGTTCGTCGACGTGGGCGAAGAGTTCCGGCTGCAGGCCGGTATCGGTCCATGTCACGGCAAAGGCCCCCCTGTCCCGGGACCACCGACGAGCGCCGCCCGTATACGCCCGAGCGCCGCCGTGGAGGGTCTCGCGTAGTAGATACCCGACCCCGCGCCCCATCCGGGGTTCACACCCCTGAGGAACACGTAGAACACGCCGCCGAAGTGGGTCTCGTACCTGTACCCGGGCACGCGGGAGGCGAGGTAGAGGTCGAGACCGACGAGATAGAGGAGGTACTGGAGCACGTAGTTGTTCCTGAGCATGGCCTCCTGCAGCGAGGCGGGGCTGTAGTCCGAGGGGTTCTCGCCGAGGCGGTTCGACTTCCAGTCCACGAGGTAGAACTTCCCGCCGTGCGAGAACACGAGGTCCATGAAACCCCTCACGAAGCCGCGGATAGGGTCGAAGACGAGCCGGGGGGTCTTCAGCCCCTGGCCGGCGGGGAGGTCGCAGCCGATGCACGCCTCGAGGGCGTCGCCGAGTTCGCGCCAGCCTACGAGCCTGAGCGGGTAGAAGAACTCGAGCTCGCTCAGGCGGTTGGTGGCACCGACGTCCCTCAGGCTGAAGCCGCCCAGGTCCGCACCGAGCACCCTCTGCACCATGCTCGAGACCGTGTCCGTCCACCCCGGGTCGAACCCGTGGGAGACAAGCGCCTGCCGGCACATCTCCTGGATCTCGCCGGCGCCGGCGGCGAAGTCGATCTTCTCGAAGATCTCGTGGAGGAGCACCCCGGAGGCAGCCCCGGCAGGGAAGGAGAAGGCGTCCTTCCTCTCTGCCATGTCCGGCTGCGTCGCGAGCGGGTCGTGGTCGATGTCCCGCGCCTGGTCCACGTGCTCGCTCGAGACGCCCCTGGTCAGGGCGGTGAAGCTCACAAGGCGCCACGACCGATCGACAATACCCGTGAAGGCACGGGCAACGGGCTCGGCCCCTCGAGCTCCTTCCCTGGGGAAGGCGTGCGCGCCCCTGGGCATGGGCACGACGCGTATGCGGCCCTTGGCCCTCTCGACAAGCCCCCTCAAGCCCTCCTGGATGCCCCCGCCCCCGTCCGCGCCCAGGAGAAGGTGAGGCGCAGAGGCCTCGGGCACATTGCCCTTCTTCGCGTTCTTCACATCCACCAGGGCGACGTAGCATCTCTTCTTCGCCCTCGTGACACTCACGTAGAAGAGCCTCAGGTCCTCCGCCATCATCTCTTGGGACTCGCGGCAGCGATGTTCGTCCCAGTCCTTCGAGCCGAGGTCGAGCACCACGTCGCCGTTCTCGTCGTGGAACCAGCAGGAGAGGTCGTTTTTCGGCCTGTTCGTCCTCCACGCGAAGGGGCAGAATACGACCTCGAACTCGAGCCCCTTGCTCTTGTGCACGGTCATGACTTTGACCGCCTCATCGTCGCTCTCGAGCCTGAGCTGCGACTCTTCTGGCTTTGGCGCCCGAGGGTCCATCTTCAGCGCGAGCCACTTCCTGAGGGCCCTCATTCCGAGCCCGCCTTCGGCTTCCGCCCTGCCGAGCAGCTCCGCGACGTGGAGGACGTTGGTGAGGGCCCGCTCGCCCCGTTCCATCCCGAGGAGCCTTTCCCGAACCCCCTCCGAGTCGATGAGCCTCCTGAACATCAGGGTGAACCCTTTACCGAGCCAGAGATCGTGGTATGCCGCAAGGGACTCGAGCCGTCTCTCCCAGGACGCCGTGTCCGCGTTCAGGGCCAGGACATCTCTCCACGTCAGGCCGAAGATGCGCGTCATGAGGGCGCAGCGGACGATCCCCTCGTTCCGAGGCTCTATGACGGCGTCCAGAACGAGCGCCGTCTCCTGCGCCTCCCTCGTGGAAAACACGTCCTCGTCGCTCGAGAGCACGGCGGGGATGCGCGCATCCTTGAGCACGTCCCTGACCTTGCGTGCCTGGTAGTTGGTCCTGACGAGCACGGCGATGTTCGAGGCGCTGATCCCCGGGCCCTCCCCGGAGAGGATCCTCCCTATCTCGAGGGCCACAGCCCTGCACACGGCATCCTCCGCGTCGCTCACGTTCGTGTATTCCTCGCCCTCTCGCGCCACCCATATCTCCAGGGAGGCCTCCCCTTCCTCCCCGGGGTCTTTGCGCAAGGGGGCCTGCGCCGGCACTGCGGGCTCGAAGGAGATGCCCGGGAGCAAAAACGGGCTGTCATGCCCGCGGAACAGGGCGTTGACCGCCTCGACGAGGCCGGGATCGCTCCTGTAGTTGGTGAGCAGGGTGTGTTTCTTCTCCTTTGGCACCCGGGACGAGGCCTTGAAGTAGGTGAAGACGTCAGCCCCCCTGAAGCTGTAGACGGCCTGCTTGGGGTCGCCTATGAAAAAGAGGGGCAGCCCCTCGAAGCACCTGCTTATGATCTCGTACTGGATGGGGTCGGTGTCCTGGAACTCGTCTATGAGAGCAGCCCTGTACCGGGATCTCACCGCATCCACGAGGACGGTGCCCGTGTCCTGCGAGAGCGCCCGGTGGACCCTCAAGAGCAGCTCGTCGAAGTGCAGCCTCCCCTCCTCCTCACCCCACCTGCGGAGATGTTCGTCGAGGTACTTCAGGAACCCCGCCTTGAGGCTCGTGAGCTTCTCAGCGAAGGCCGCTTCGAGCGCCTTTCCTTCTTCCTCGAGGATCGTGCACGCATCGAACACGGCGTGCTTCGGCAGCACCGCATGGGACTTCTTCGCCTTCGAGAGCGAGTCGTAGGTGAGGGCGGTTATGCACTCGGGCACGCCCATGGAGACCCGGCCCCCTGCGAGAAACCCGTCGATCACACGGATGAGCCCGGGGATGTTCTCAGCCTTGAGCCTGGAACTCTGTTTGATGAGATCGACATCGGAGAGGATGGCCTCGATCTCCGCCCTGCCCCTGCCCCACGCCGCCTTCAGCTCGTCCAGGGCCTTCCGGTAACGCTCCAGGGGGGTCTGCATATCCGGTTCCCCTGCACCGGGGATCACCCGGCCGGCCACAGGTCTCTTGGCGAGGCTCATGAACCAGGCGGGGCTGACCTTCTTCCCCATCGCATACGCAACGAACTCGGGCAGATCCGACGAAGAGACGTGGATCCTGTAGTAGTCGCACGCGGCACGTTCCACCACCTCGAAGACGTCCGGGACGAGCTCCATCCTGAAGGGACTGGCGGTCTCGAAGGCCATGTCGGCTATGAGACGCCTGCAGAACCCGTGGATGGTCGAGATGGACGCCTCGTCGAACCGCATGAGCGCGTCCTCGAGGACCCTTGTTGCCTGCAGCCTCTCGGGCGAGCGCTCGATGAACCCCTTGAGGAACGCATCCGGGCTGTCGCCCGCGGCGAAGGCCTCGCAGGCCTCCCTGATCTTGTTCCTGATGCGGATCTTCAGCTCGTCGGTCGCGGGCACCGTGAAGGTGATCACGAGGATGGACTCGACGGGAAGGCCGGCCTCGACGAGCAGCCTGATGAAGAGCGAGGCTATGGCGTAGGTCTTGCCCGTGCCCGCGCTCGCCTCGACGAGGTGGGTGCCCGAGAGGTCCACCGTGTTCAGGTCGAGTCTCTTCACGCCTATCCCTTTTTCTGCGCTTCGACCATCGGGAGAAACACCCTCGCCGAGAAGATCCTGAACTCCTCGTCCAGGGGGTCTGTCCCGTGGAAGAGGAGCTGGACGGCCTCGTCGTCCGAATCCGGACTGGGTTCGTAGTCGCCTGCCCACTTTGTTCTGGCCTTCGCCATGGCCTTCTCTTCATCGCCCCCCTTCACGAGCTCTTCCGCGTATGCGTAGGAGCTGTTCGGGAAGAGGTGAACGGGCCTCCTCAGGCCTTCCAGGTAAACCTCGATCAACGTCTCGAGGGCGGCCCTCGGGTCGGCGGGCGGCCTCGCCGAGACGACCTTGTCCAGGCCCAGGTGGTAGGCCTTCTCGGCGTGCCCGCCGGACGCACGGTACGCCAGCAACCTCACCCACATGCCCAAGTGATCCTTCGTCTTGGGCTCGGCCGGTCTCAGGGATGCCACGACCCCGTGCCCGAAGAGCTCCACATCGCCCTCGAGCACGTAGCGGCCGATTTCGGCCCGGACCCTCTCCACCCGTCTCGAGACGCCCTTGCAGAGCTGCGAGAGCCGCTCGACGAACGATGCGGCACGTGATGCGGCCTCCTCGAACACGACCCTCCCGGCCTCTCCGTGGGGGAGGAGGCCCTCGGCCCTCAGGCGCGAAAACAGCCTCTGCTTGGGTTCGCCCTCGAGGATGCCGGCGAGGACGCGCTCGTCGACCACGTACCTCTCGAGCCCCTCGAGGGTCACGGGCTCCGAGTCCTCGAGAGGGCCGTCGTCCCTCGGGGGCCTCGCGCCGAGGGTCCTTTCCAGGAAACAGCGGGCGGGGTTCGAGTAGAAGTCGATCAGGCCCTTGAGAGGAACGCGCTCGATCGCCGGGGCTGGGGATGCCCCCGGGCAGGACACCGCCTCCGCCCCGTCCGCCCCGGGGGCGCTCGTCGCGGGCGCCTCTACATGAGCGCCAGCTGCCGCGTCCACGACGGGCCCGCCGGGTGGGCCGGCCGAGACCAAGGCACGGGCGGCCAGGGCGTCTCGCTCCGAGAAGCTGTGGATCGGGTCGGCCTTCGTGAAGTACGCGGGGTTGAAGGCCTGGAGGTGGTGCCTGCGGAGAACCGCCTCGGAGGCCTTCCCCCCGCCCCGCGACACGAAGCCCTTGTCGAGATAGTCCAGAATCGCGCTCACGACCACCGATGGCGGCTTCAACGCGTTGTCCTGGATGCCCATCCCGACGTAGCTCAGGCAGAGGACCTCCCTGGCCGAGAGCAGGGTCTCCAGGAAGAGCGACAGGTCTTCCAAGCGCAGGCTCCTGTCGCCCCTCCTCCTGCGTTTCTTCATGAGGTCGAGCATGGAGGCCGCGTCCTTCCTCGGGTAGTCGTCGTGGTTCATGCCGAGGATGCAGACGACCCTGAACGGCACCGCTCGCATGGGGAGCATGGAGCAGAAGGTCACCCCGCGTTCGAGAAACCCGCTGCCCTCGGCCGGCTCGTCGAGGTGGTCGAGGAGGGCCTGCATGGCGGCGGCGACCCCGACCTCCCTCGTGTTCCCGGCGAGGGCCGAGGCCTCCCCGATGCCCTCGATGACCTTCCTGAGGCGCAGGATATCGTCGATGCTATCCGGACCCACCTGGACGAGATCGTCCAGGAGCCCGAGCAGGAGCCCCGACCACTCCTCGAACGTCCTCTTGCCCTTCAAGGCCCGTACCCACCCCTCGAGGCGCTCGACGAAGTCGCAGAACCTGCCGAGGAGCTCCGCCTGCGAGAGGTCGACCCCCTCCAAGGGCGCCATGGACGAGAACAGGTCCTTGCCCGGCCTCATGGCGTAGCCGAGCAGCATCCTCCTCAGCCCGAACGCCCAGGTGTTCTCCTCGAAGGGTGGAAGCCCCAAAGACGCCTTGTGCGCACCGTCCATGCCCCAGCGGATGGAGGCCGAGCGGACCCACTCGTGCACCGCCTGCAGGTCCTGGGCGCCGAAGCCGAACCTCGACCGGACGGGTTCGTGGTCCAGGAGGTCGAGCACTTCCGTCGCGGTGAAGCGGCCCCTGGCAAGGGCCATGACGGAGACGAGGGCCTCGGCCGCCGTGCTCGACCTCCTGAACGACCTGTCCGAGATGCTGTACGGGATGGATCTCGGGCCGTCCCTGTCCGCGTCGAACACGGCCCGAACGAGGGGCACGTAGGGCTCGATGTCGGGCGCGGTCACCAGGACGTCCTTGGGTTCGAGGCCCGCGCACGTCTCGAAGAGGTCCAAGAGGACGTCCTTGAGGACCTCCACCTCTCGCATAGCGCTGTAACAGGCATGGACCTGGAGGGAACGGTCGCGAGGGTCCACCTCTTGCACGCCCCTTTCGCCTGCGCGTGCCAGCCCGAGGATATCCCCCTGGATGCGCCCGAGCACGCAGGTCTCGTCGACGTCGTCGAACAGGTCCTCCTGGTCGCACTCGAGCTCGTACACCATGTCGAGGAACTCCCGGTTCGCGTCGCCGAAGGCCGCAAGGACCTCGTTGCCCACCTCCAGGTGGAGCCGCTCGAGGTCCGTGACACGTCCATGGGAAGCGACCCTGGCGATCCTTCGCTCGCTCTTGATGTCCGCCCAGTACTCCCTGCAGGGGTCAAGACAGAACAGGTGCACCTCGGTGCGGGAGGAGAGGGCGGCAAGGACACGGAGAAAGGACGGCGGCCACGAGTGCACCGAGAAGACGAAGACCCTCTTGGGAAGCACCTCCGCCGGGGCCTGGCCCACGGCGCGGCAGAACTCGTCTGCCATGCGGGCCGGATGGTCGAACCCCGCGGCGCCGAAGGCTCTCGCCCAGAGCTCCTTCTGCCACCGCTCGACATCGCCTTCCCCGGAGGTCTTTCCCTCCTCCCACCCGGCCACCATATCCGGCCTGTAGACGAGGTACTGGTCGAAGAGGTTCGCGAGTGAGGACGAAAGCTGGTAGAGCTTCAGGCCCTCGGGGTCCAGGGCGAGGTACCCTTCGAGGGCCCGCCAGGCGTCCCCGGTCGCCAGGCAGGGGAGCACCTCCATGATGCGCTGCGTCATGACCTCGCGCGCAAACAGGGCGCCGGGCTTCTTGCCGCCCAGCACCCTCGAGAACATGTCGAGCACGAAGGCCTTCTGGAAAGGGAAGTTCACGTTGGCGCAGACCTTGAGCCTGGCGGCTATCTCGAGGGAGAGCCACCTCTGCATGCCCCTGCTGCTCACCACGACGGTCTCCGGTTCGAAGGGCCCGCCGCAGGGCTGCGACAGGAGGTCACAGAGCCTTTCCGCCAGTGTCTCGAGACGGTTGCCCCGGTAGAACGTCAACGTTCCCGCTGTTTTATCCACGCCCAGGCCCATTGCACTCTCTTCCGAGTATACCACGGTCACGGATGGAGGGCATCGGGCATTTGGGCATGATCGGAGGCCCTCCTTCGGGGCCTTCGGCCGCAGCCGGTGAGCGACGGAGGCTCTCGCGAAGACAGCAGCTTTACGGGCCGCGGCCGTGAAGCACCCCTGCAGGGCCGCACGCGCCCTACTGGACGCGGCCAAGACCCGCACACCCCGTCACACGAGCGCCTTCGCTGCCGCACGGGCAGCGCCCGATCGCACCCCTTCGCGCGTCTGCTTGCGGGCGCGCGAAGGAGGCGAAGGCCGACGCCCCTGGGCTCCGAGATGCGGATTCGCTTCCGACGCGCTCGAACTCCCTGTCTTCCCGACGCCCCTGAACGCCAAGATGCAGCACATCACCGACTTTCAAGCCAAGCCGGCGAAAGACGACCGTCTGCCGGCCTAAGCCGTGCGGAGCGCCTCCACGATGTTCATGCGCGATGCCTTCAAGGCCGGCATGAACCCGCCTGCAAACCCCATCGCCAGGGAGAACAGCAGGGACTCGGCCACGGTGCGGGCCCCGAGCTCGAAGGAGAAGGCGAGTTCCGAGAAGGTCTGGAAGTTGACGGTCGAGACGGTCACGAACTGCAGGAGCGAGGCCAGGGCGAGCCCCGCCAGGCCGCCAGCGAGGCCGAGGATGAGCGCCTCGGCGATGAACCCGAGGAGAATGTGCCTGCGGCCGAACCCGAGCGCCCTGAGGGTGCCTATCTCGCTCGTCCTGCCCGCGACCGCCGCGTGCATGGTGACCATGCCGCCGATGACCGCCCCGATCGAGAAGAGGAGGGCGAGCGACATGCCGAGGATCTCGAGGAACATCGCCATGAGCTCCGATTGCTTGCGCCAGTAGGACGACTCGGGCTCGGCCTTGAGGGTGAGCCTCGGGTCGCCCTCGATGGCGGCCTGTACCTCCTTGAACCTCTCGGGCCTCGACAGCCTGAACACGAGGGAGGAGTACACGGGGCGGCGGAAGGTCTGCATGATCTGGTCCGCATCGGCCCAGACCTCCGATGAGAACGCCGTTCCGGATGCGTCCATGATCCCCACGATCCGGTACTCGTCCAGGGCGAGCCTCACCGTGCCGCCCGGGACGATGCCCGCGAACCGTCTCGCGATGCTGGAGCCCACGGCGACCTCTCTCGCCCCGAAGCGGGGCATACGGCCCTGGACGATCCTCACCTGGGGCCTGAGCCCGGCCGAGTGTCTCCCGATCCCCCTGACCGCGACGTTCGATACCCCACCGGACACCCTGGGAAGCGTCACCAGGACGAGCACCTCCCTGGCGGACAGGGGCGAGCCGTCGTCGGAGGGGGCCGCTTGGCCGAGCGCTTCCACGACGTGGGCCTGCCACCTCTCCACGGAGCTGTCCACCTCCGAGGTCGCCCCCTTCCTGACCACCACCACGTTGTCGGGTGAGCCCGTCTCCACCAGGGTCTTCTTGAGGCCTTCCGACAGCATGGACGACGACGCGAAAACGAAGACCACGAGCGCCATGCCCGAGGCGGTGAGCACCGTGGCCACCTTGCGTGTCCACAGGTTGCGCAGGTTGTAGGCAAGGGGAAGCGCCATCTATCCCACCTTCTTGAGGGCGTCCGCCACCCTGATGCAGCACGTCTGCCACGAGGGGATGACCATGGAGACCGTGCCCACGAGGAACGCGACCACCACGTCGAGCGCCACGGTCTCGGCGTCTATGAAGAACACGGGGAAGTACGCGCTCAGCTTCGTGGTGAGGAAGCCCACGGCCGGGAAGGCGGCGATCACGCCGGTGAGGCACCCTGCAGCTGAGATGAACCAGGACTCCCCCGCGATCACCATCACGATGCTCAGCCACGAGAAGCCGAGCGTCTTGAGCACCGCGTACTCGCCCGTGCGTTCGCGTGTCGTCATGGCCATGGTGTTCGCGACCACCACCATGATGATCGCGATCACCACGAGAGAGACCACCTTCACGATCTTCACGATGGCCTCGCTCATGGAGATGAAGCTCAAGACGAACGCGCGCTCGCTCTCGGTGAGCGTCTCAGCCCTCGAGTTTTTGAAGGCGCTGTCTATGGAGCGGGCGACCGCTGCGGCGGACTGGGGGTCCTTCACCCCGATCATGAAGAAGCCCACGGTGTCGGCCATGGAGGGGAACGAGTCCTTGAGCCTCTCGTTCAGGTATTGCCAGTGGAAGAAGAACTGGGTCTCGTCGACGGTACGGGTCTTCCCCTCGTAGACGCCCCTCAGCACGAAATCCCACTCTCCAGGGTAGAGCGTCCCCTTCAGGGTGACGATGTCGCCGATATGCCACCCGAAGCGCTCGACGAGCTTCCTCCCGGCGACGAACCCGCGGCGGTCCCTGAGGAAGTCCGCCTTCTCCTTGGCCGGCAGGACGAGCTCGGGGTAGAGGTCCAGGTAGCTCTGGGCATCCACGGCGAAATTCGCGAAGAAGTTCTTCTCGCTCACGTAGATGCCCCCGAACCAGCTCCCGTACGAGACGCGCGCCACCCCTTCGACGTGCCTCATCCTGTCCGCGTAGGATATCGGCAGCGGGAACATGATGGAGACCGCGTTCCGCGCGACCAACCGGGAGGCGGAAGAGGCGTCCACGGCCGAATACCAGGCAGCGAGCAGGGCTCTCAGCAAGGTGAAGGCGAGGATCGCGACCGCCACGGCCGCGACGGTGAGGGCGGTCCGCAAGGGGCGCCTCAGCGCGTTCCTCACGATCATCTTGAGCAGGATCATCGGCTGTCGAACTCGCCCTTGTCCAGGTGCCTCACCACGTGCGCACGGCCGGATGCGTGGGGGTCGTGCGTCACCATCACGATGGTCTTGCCCATGTCCTCGTTCAACCGCGTCATGAGGTCGAGCACCTCCTCGGCGGAAGCCCTGTCGAGGTCGCCCGTGGGTTCGTCGGCGACGATGATCACGGGGTCGGTCACGATGGCCCTCGCTATGGCCACCCGCTGCTGTTCCCCGCCGGAGAGCTGCGCCGGGTAGTGGTCCATCCTGTCCGAAAGCCCCACCAGGGACAGCGCGGCCTCGACGTGCTCGATGCGTTCCTTCCTCGGGAGGGCGGTCAGGCTCAACGGGAGCTCCACGTTCTCGAAGGCCGTGAGCACCGGGATGAGGTTGTAGAACTGGAACACGAAACCGACGTTTCTGGAGCGCCACCGCGCGAGCTCGGTCTCGTTCATGGACGTGACCACGCGGCCGCCCACGGTGATGGTCCCCTCGTCCACGCGGTCGATGCCCGCGATCAGGTTGAGGAGCGTGCTCTTTCCCGACCCCGAGGGCCCCATGATAGCGAGGAACTCGCCTTGCGCTATCTCGAGGTGTATGTCCCTGAGGACCCGGACGACGATGTCTCCCCGCCTATACGACTTGGACACGTGCTCGACTCTTACGAGCGGCTGGTGGTCCTGGGCCCCTGTCACGCCGGATCTTCCTCCCGGTACTGATCATTTCGACACGCGGCATTTCTGGCCGTGTCACCGGCCCTTCAGCCCCCCGGCGTGATCCCCCGCACGGGGGGAGCAGCCTCGCTCGAGGCGCCCCGTGGCCGCTCGGGCCCTTGGGTCACGCCCACCGGAATACCCCGTCCTCGCCCGCGGCACCCGAACGCCCGGGCGCTTGGACCGGTGTCTCGAGCCCCTGCCTCACGGCGCACCGATCTTCACCCGCGAGCCGTCTCTCAGGCCCTCGGGAGGATCCACCACCACGAGGCTGCCCGGGGCCGGACCGGACGGTATCTCCACCCAGTCCTTCAGACGCCTGCCCAGGGTGACTTCGCGAAGGTGCGCCCTGCCGCCCTCCACCACGAAGACCACGTGCCTCCCGCCCGTCGCCTTGACCGAGCGGGCGTCGACCATGGGCCTGGCCCTTCTGTCCTCTGCCCTGACATCCCTCGGGAGGAACGAGACCTTCGCGCTCATGCCGGGAAGGATGCGACGGTCGATGCCGGTGAACCGCACCTTCACGAGCACCGTGGCCTTCGCCCTGTCCACCGTCGGCACGACGGCGTCCACCACCCCCGCGAATCTCTCGCCCGGCAGCGCGTCGAGCTCGATGTCGCAGGGCTTGCCCGTCCCCACGAGGGTGATGTTCGACTCGGACACGTCTGCCTCCACCTGGAGCGAGTCCAGATCGGCGATCGTCACCACGGCCGCCTTCGCGTTGGCCGCCGCGCCGATGGGGGTGACGATGTCGCCGACATCCGCGTTCTTCGTGAGGACCACACCCGCAAAGGGCGCCCTGATCTCGGTGTATGCGACTGCGACCCTCGCGTTCTCGAGCGCCGCCTGACGGGCCAGGACCTCCGCCCTTCCCGCATCCAGGGCGGCCGAGGCGGCTTCGTACCTCGCACTCACCGCGTCGAACTCCGAGGCGGATATCGAGCCGGACTCCACGAGGGCCTTCCTGCGGCCGAAGTCCAAGCGTGCGTTCTCGTACTCGGAACGCGCCTGTTCGAGGCGGGCCTTGGAGAGCTCGAGGTTGGCCAAGGCCTCTCTGAAGAGCGCCTTCGCGTCGTCCCCCTCCAAGCGCGCGATGAGGTCCCCCTGCCTGACGACGCTCCCTTCGCGGACCAGCATCTCGGTGATGCGGCCGGTGACCTTGGCCGCCACGTCGGCCTTGCGCTGGGCGACCACGTAGCCGCTCGCCTCCAGTTCCGATACGAGCTGGGATGGGTACATGCGGGCGACCGAGGCGACCTTGACCTCCGTGCTCCTCGTGGAGAAGTACCATACGAGCGCCGCGGCGGCGACGCACGCCGCACCGGCCGCGAGAGCGGCGAGCAGGGTCCTCCCCGCGGGCCGTGTCGCGCCTCCGGAGGGTTTCTCCAGTGAAAGCCTCTGAAGATCCTTCTTCTCCACCCCTGGGCTTCTCCCCGTTCGTGCCTGCCGCACCATCCTATCACAGACCCCCTCCCTCCCGCATTCGCATTCTCATGCAGGCAGGCGGCAAGGCCTTCCCCCCGTTCTCTCCGTGTGCCGTCATCCCACACGCCCTCCCGCACCCCGCATCTCGTGAACACAGGGGAAGGCGGCCCCTTTCGTCCTCGACAAACGATGCAGGCCAGTCATGGAGCCGGGGAGCACGTCCCCGGCCACGAGGGGTCGGCCGCCTCACCTCCTCCCGCTTGGTGGAACGGCGGAGGGAAATTTCGCATAGGCGCATTTTCTCTCTTGCATTTTTCGATCGAATGGTGAAAAGAACAAATCGAGCATATCTTGCCGAAAGGTTGGTGCAGGCGGGTGTACAGCGATCGGGCCGAGGTGGTCGCGACCATGCGACGGCATTCAGAACTGGGGTCGGCATGCCCCACGGACCATGCCGCCAGGCATTGACAACCGACCATGAAGCCGGTTGCGCGAAGGTTCGAGGCCTCACCGCACAACGTCACCGTCATTCTCCTTTCGTCGTTATCATCGTCAGTCTCACAGCCGATATCCCACCGTAAAAGGAGTGTGCGATGAAGATCAGCGGCCGTCTGGTTCCCTCGCCGGCAAGAGACTCCGAGGCCATGACCGCGGAGACACCAGAAGAACCCCCATCGATATCACCCTCCCCCGTACAGGACCTGCTCTTCGAAGAGAGCGCGACCAGGAGGCTCACACCGGCGCGAATACCCGTCAGCAGGCGATCCAGGGCCTTTCTCCACGAGTTCTTCCCCCGCACGAGCGAGGCCGAGTGGTCGAACTGGAACTGGCAGGTCCGAAACAGCATCACGAGCCTGGAGCAGGTCAGGCGCATCGTGAGCCTCACCCACGGCGAGTACAAGGGCATCGTGAGGCGCTCCTCGGGTCTCCCGCTGAGGATAACGCCCTACTACGCGAGCCTCCTGAGCGGGCTCGACCCCGACCAGCCGATTCGCAGGGCGGTGATCCCGGTGGAAGACGAGTACCTCGTATCCGACGGAGAGGAGGCGGACCCCCTGTCCGAGGAGCAACAGAGCCCGGTGCCCGGCATCGTCCACCGATACCCCGACCGGGTGCTGTTCCTCGCCACGGGCTTCTGCTCGACCTACTGCAGGTACTGCACGCGCTCTCGCATGGTGGGGAACCACGAACGCTTCAAGGGCGGCTTCAACCAGTGGCAGCAGGCCATCTCGTACATCGAGAAGACACCCCGGATACGGGACGTCCTCCTGTCGGGCGGAGACCCGCTCACCCTGCCTGACGGTCACCTGGAATACCTCCTGTCGAGCCTCAGGCGGATACCCCACGTGGAAATCATCCGCATCGGCACCAAGGTGCCGGTCGTGCTCCCGCAGCGCATCACCTCGCGCCTGCTGAACATCCTGAAGAAGTACCACCCGCTGTGGATGAGCGTACACTTCACTCACCCGGACGAGCTCACCCCGGAGACGCGCGCCGCATGCAACCTCCTGGCGGACGCGGGCATCCCCCTGGGCAGCCAGACGGTCCTCCTCAAGGGCATCAACGACGACGTGGGCACGCTCCGCACGCTCTACCAGGGTCTCATGACCGTGCGGGTCCGGCCCTACTACCTCTACCAGTGCGATCCCATCTCGGGATCCTCCCACTTCCGCACCCCAGTCGAGAAGGGCCTCGAGATGATCGAAGGCCTCAGGGGGCACACGTCGGGATACGCCGTGCCTCACTACGTGGTGGACGCCCCGGGCGGGGGGGGGAAGATACCCCTCCTGCCGGATTACTTCGTCGGCCGCGACGAGGGCGGTGTGCTGCTCAGGAACTACGAGGGCAAGACCTACAGGTACCCCCAATGCCCGAGCACGCGGTGAACCATCAACTGCCCGCATGAAGATCGGCTTCACATACGACCTCAAGGACGACTACCTGCGGGAGGGCTTCTCGGAAGAGCAGGCCGCCGAGTTCGACGGGACGGACACCATCGAGGGTATCGAGAACGCCCTCTGCTCCCTGGGGCACGAGGTTGACCGCATCGGCAACGCACAGGCCTTGGTTCGAAGGCTCGCCAGGGGTGAGCGCTGGGACATGGTCTTCAACATTGCGGAGGGCGCCCACGGCTACGGGAGGGAAGCCCTCGTCCCCGCCCTCCTCGACTCGTACGGGATTCCGTACACCTTTTCCGACCCCCTCGTCATGGCAGTGACGCTCCACAAGGGCATCGCGAAGACCGTGGTGAGGGCTGCAGGGGTCCCGACCGCGGACTTCGCGGTGGTGGAAGACCCGGCCCACGTCGAGAGCGTGGGCATCCCCTTCCCCCTCTTTGCGAAACCGGTAGCCGAGGGCACGGGCAAGGGGATCGGCCCCGCCTCCAAGGTCTGCTCCATGGAGGAGCTGCGCACCGTCTGCACGAGGCTCTTGGCCCAGTTCGGGCAGGCCGTGCTCGTGGAGGAGTTCCTCCCGGGGAGAGAGTTCACCGCCGGCATCCTGGGAACGGGCACGAGGGCCTGGGTGGTCGGTGTCATGGAGGTGGGCTTCAGGCCCGAAAAGGCACCGGAGCGGATCTACTCGTTCCATACCAAGAAACACTACGAGGAGCTGGTCGACTACAGGCTGGCCGACCGCGACGCGGCCAAGGCGTGCGAAGAGGTGGCCCTCGGGGCGTGGAGGTCGCTCGGGTGCAGAGACGGGGGTCGGGTGGACGTGCGCATGGACGAAAACGGCCGACCCTGTTTCATCGAGGTCAACCCGCTCGCGGGACTCAACCCGGTGCACTCCGACCTGCCGATCGTGTGCAGGCTCGCGGGCATGGATTACCGGGAGCTCATCGGCCGCATCCTGGAGAGCGCGGTGATGCGCATGGAGGGCGGGTCCGGGTGAGAGACACGGTGGTGATCCTCCACCAGGAGGTGGGCCCCGAGGCCCCGGCGGACGAGCTCGACGTCCTCGACCAGGTGGAGTGCGTGGAACGGGAGCTCAGGGACATGGGGTACAGGGTCCGCACCCTGCCCTTCGACCTGGACCTGAGAAATCTCGCGAGGCGGATCCACAAGCTCCATCCCGCGCTGGCGTTCAACCTCGTGGAGACGGTCATGGGCGACGGCAGGCTCGCACCCCTGGTCTGTTCTTTCCTCGATCACCTGGGGATCCCGTACACGGGCTCAGGGGCGCAGGCCATGCTCCTCACCACGAACAAGACCATGGCGAAGCGGTGGATGGGTCCCTGGGGCATCCCCACGCCCGAGTGGTTCGAGCCTGGGCGTCCCTCGGAAGGTGCGCCGCCCTTCCCCGCGACATACATCCTGAAGCCGGTCTGGGAGGACGCTTCCGTGGGGATCGAGGCAGGGTGCGTGATCGAGGCCGAAGAGACGAGCGCTCTCGTCAAGGCCCTGCACGATCTCGAGCGCTCGATCCATAAGCCGTGCTTCGCGGAGCGTTTCATAGACGGCCGCGAGTTCAACCTCGCGTTGCTCGCATGCGGGGATAGCGTCGAGGTGCTGCCCGTTTGCGAGATCGTCTTCGACCTGCCCGAGGGCATGCCCCGGATCGTGGGCTATAGGGCCAAGTGGGCGGAGGAGAGCGTCGAGTTCAAGGGGACCGTGAGGGTGACCGACTTTCCCGGCGAGGACTCGGCGCTCTTGGAGCGGCTGAGGCGGACAGCCCTTGCGTGCTGGGACCTCTTCGATCTCAGGGGGTACGCCCGGGTGGACATGCGCGTCGACAGGGAAGGCAGGCCGTTCGTCCTCGAGATCAACGCGAACCCGTGCATCTCCCCGGACAGCGGGTTCTGCGCGGCGGCCTCCAAGGCCGGCCTCGCCTTCAGGGACATCGTGGAGCGCATCGTCCAGGCCGCGGCGAGACCCCCCGTCCAAGGGCGGCTGGAGCCATGCAGGTAGGCGGACTCACCCCGGGCTTCAGGCACGAAGTGAGAAGCGGCGACATTGAGTCGGTGAGATGCATCGTGAGCGCGACCGGCTTCTTCACGGAAGAGGAGATCGCCGTCGCCATGGAGCTCGTGGAGACGGCCCTCTCGGACCAGGCGTCCTCGCCCTACCGATTCCTGTTCGCAGAGACCGAGCCCGAAGGGGTCGTGGGCTACACCTGTTTCGGCAGGATCCCCTGCACGGCGTCATCCTTCGACCTCTACTGGATCGCGGTCACGCCCGCGTGCCAGGGCAGGGGCATCGGCAAGGCGCTCATGGGCGCAACCGAGGAGGTCATCCGCGGCATGGGCGGTGAGCGCATCTACATCGAGACCGCATCCCGGGCGCTCTACCGGCCGACGCGGCTCTTCTACGAGAGGTGCGGCTACGTCCCCGAGGCCATGCTTGCAGACTTCTACTCCAGGGGAGACGGCAAGATCATCTACGTCAAGCGACTGTGATGAACCCGGGCGCTGTCGAGCCCGGCACACCTGCATTCCACCCCCTGGGTGCCCCGCCGGTCGCCTGTTCCCTGTCCCGCCTCCGTGAAGCGAGAACGAGCGGCAAGGGCGCCCCTTCCCGACATGGTCCGTGCGGACGACGATCTCCCGCCCCTTTCGCGGCGACCGGGCGCGGCCTTGGGACATCGGGACCCCTGGCGCTTGCGCTCAACAAGGCCGAGGAGAAGTCGCCCGGGCAGGCCCCGGTTGGGTTCGGCAAGGCGGGGAAACCGGTGGGCCGGCTTGCACGTCCTCTCACCCCTCAGGGTCGTCCCGCGGCACAAGACCAGAGGTCCCGTCCATCGCCGGCATCCACATTCCCCTTTACTTTGGCGACGGAGGTGCCGATACCCCCTGTAGCGCACCTATACCAAACAATGGAGCACGTATGGACGTGAATCTCATCAACCCGTTCATCGAGGCGACGCTTCATGTCCTGTCGTCGCTGGCCTTCACCCAGGCGAAGGCCGGGAAGCCCTACCTGAAAAAGGACCAGATGGCCAGGGGGGACGTCTCGGGCATCGTGGGCCTGTCTGGCGAGGCCAGGGGGACCCTGTCGGTGAGCTTCTCCGAGCGGAGCATCCTCTCCATCGTGAGCAACATGTTCGGCGAACCGGTCCACGAGATCAACGACGAGGTCAAGGACGCGGTGGGCGAGATCCTCAACATCGTCTCGGGGCAGGCACGACAGAAGCTCGAGTCCATGGGACGCTCGCTCAAGGGCGCCATCCCCACGGTGATCACGGGCAAGAACCACACCATCAGTCACATCACGAAACAGCCGATCATCGCCATCCCCTTCGACACCGACAACGGCCACTTCACCATCGAGGTCTGCATAGAGGAGAAGTCCCAGCCCGGGTGAGAGGGCCGCTCCGGCAAGCCCTCCTCGGGCGGGCAAGCCTTGCAATACCGATGATCCGCAGACGTCCGCGGTGGGGGCGCCACCTCGGGGGACGCAAAGAAACCGTGTCCCGTGTCATCTTATCACCCGACCCCGGGTGTCCCGCCGGGCCCCGGGATACCGATTGAGACCGGCAAACCACTTAGTAAAGGCCGACCGCGAGGCTTCCGCTTGCCTTGACCAGACACCATGATCGCGACCTGATGCCACGACACAGAGGGTCAGACCCCTGGCCAGGCGTTCCTCTCCTGTAGGGAAGAACGGAGCCTATCCCCCTGGGGGCTCTCGTCGTCCGAACACCAGGCTGGTCGTGTATTCAGGAGGCCCTGGACCTCTTGGGGCTACCAAACCCGGGGCGGGCGTGGTAAGAAGATGGCGGACCGAGGGACCGAGACACCCACGCCTGAAACCCGTGCGCCATGAGCTTCCCTCGATACCCCCACCTCTTGTGGAGACGGGCCCATGGACGCGAACACCAAAGAGAGCGGACAGAGCACGAAGAAAGAGGGCGGCCCCAAAGGGCGTTTCCCGTCGGCCGTCACAGGCCGTCCCCACCCGGCGTGGTCGGTCTCGCGCGCCTCCTACACCCTCGCGAGGGCGTACAGGGCGTTTTCGAAAGACGCGTGCCTGCTGCGGGCGGCCTCCCTCACCTTCTACACCGTCATGTCGGTCGTGCCCGTCTTCGCCGTCATGTTCTCCTTCGCCAAGGGACTCGGGTTCAGGTCGATCCTCGAGCGCCAGTTGAGGGACAACCTCTACGGCCAAGAGGAGGTGCTCACCTACATCATCTCCTTCTCGGAAAGGCTCCTGGAGAACGTCAAAGGCGGCGTTCTCGCGGGGGTGGGCGTCCTGGTGCTCCTGTGGACCGTCCTCATGATGCTCGGCAACATGGAGGAATCGTTCAACCACATCTGGAACGTGAAGCGGCCGCGAAGCCTCGCGAGGAAGTTCAGCGACTACCTCTCGGTCATGCTGGTGGGCCCCGTCCTTCTCGCGTCCTCGAGCAGCATCGCCATTCTCGCGATCACGCGCCTTGGCGACATCGGCGGCCGAGAAGGCGTCGGCGGGATCGTGGGCCCGCTCGTCGCCCTGTCGCTGAAGGCCGTACCCCTGGTGCTCATGTGGGCGCTGTTCACCTTCATATACGTCTTCATCCCCAACAGGAAGGTGCCGCTCAAGCCCGCCATCGTCTCCGGGCTCGCCGCGTCGATCTCGTTCATCGCGCTGCAGAGGGTCTACCTGGGATTCCAGATAGGCGTGTCGCACTACAACGCCATCTACGGGAGCTTCGCCGCCGTGCCCCTGTTCTTGACCTTCACCCAGCTGGGATGGATCATCGTGCTCTTCGGCGCCGAGCTCTGCCACGCCATGCACGATGCCGGAGGGTTCGCGTCCTTAGGGCCCCTGGACCCGTTCGACGCCAACGTGGCGGCGTTGGCCGTCGTGCACCGGGTGGTGACGAACTACTCGAACCGGGGCGACTCGACGACCAAAGACGAGATGAAAAAGACGGCGATGATCCCGGGCGAGGTCCTCGAGGAGATCTTGGTCCGCCTTGAAGCCTCGGGGATACTCCTGGGAGTCTCTTGCGACGAACCCTCGGGAAGACGCTACGTGCCGGGCCGCGACCCGTGCGGCATCACCGCCTGTCACGTCATCGAGGCCGTCTGCGGCCTGCTGCCGCAGACGGCCCCGCATGCCTCCTCGAAACTCAGGGACACGGCGCCCGCATCCATCCTTCTGGGCCTTGCGCGTGATCTCGAGCACTCTGAGGCGGCGAGGCCGCTGAAGGACCTCGACATCGAGGGCGTCTCCAGGACGGCGAACCAGGCCGCCGAGCCCGAGCCCGGCGATCCAGGCGGCGGGAGCGCAGGGTAGGGGGTGGACGGCCGTCCTTCCACACTCGCGCGCATGCGCACAGGACGGCCCGGTTCGACTAGTTCCTGAAGATGAAGTACACGGCGCCCACCAGGCACAGGCCCGCCCACAGGTAGTCGAGCTTCAGGGGCTGGCGCATGTAGAACATCGAGAACGGCACGAAGACCCCGAGCGTGACCACCTCCTGGAGGACCTTGAGCTGCGGGAGGCTCATCTGGGTGAAGCCGATGCGGTTCGCGGGGACCTGGAGCATGTACTCGAACAGGGCGATGCCCCAGCTCGCAATGGCCGCAACGTACCACTGGGCCGTGCTCAGGTTTCTGAGGTGCCCGTACCATGCGAAGGTCATGAAGACGTTCGAGAGCACCAGCAGCGCCGTGGTCTTGAACACGATGGGCATGATGAGATATCTCCCGTTGCAGTGTGTTTCCCGGCCGACCCTCTACCAGAAGTCCCCGGCCTCGTTCAACTGGTATTTCGGCAGGAAGACCGGCGCACTCGAGACACCGGGGTCACACTGGATTTTCCCGGGACGTCGAGCCTGGCTCTCGAGCGCCCGGCGAAGCGGGAACCCCCCTCGCCCCAGGCACGCTGTGGATCCGTTCGCGTTTTCGGGTGAGGGAGTCTTGACAAAGACATCCTGCAGCCGAAAACCCCACAAGCGGGCGGTTCCTCCCGCGGCCAGGGTCGAGCGTCGCCGGAGCGCCCTGAAGGGCTGCATCCTGTTGACCAGGGCCGGTTTTTTCCCTATAGGGGGTGTCCGGAAGACACGAGAAGGAACGCCGATGTGAGGGTGTCTCTCATGACGGTTCCCGAACTCGACCACGAAGCGATCGTACGGCTCAACACAGAAGAACTCGGGTCCGCATCCGACGGCATCCCGTGGGTCTCGGCAGAAGGCGCCCGCAGGAGCGAGGAGACGAGGAAGGGACTCCTGGCAAGGCTCGGCCGGGGCGTATCGTACTCCTTCAAGGGTTCGAAGCCCCACCTGGGGCCGCTTTCACCCGGGTGCACGCTCTGCGGAGAGGGGTCGTGGTCGTGCCTCTTCGTCAACAACCTGTGCAACGCCTCGTGCTTCTTCTGCCCCGCCCCCCAGGACGACGCGGACATGCCGGGCACCTCGACCCTCACCTTCTCAGACCCCCTGGAATACGCCGAATACGTCGAGCGGTTCGGGTTCAGGGGCGTGAGCATCAGCGGGGGAGAGCCGCTGGTGCACCCCGAGAGGACCCTCTCCTTCATAGAGGCCGTGAGGCGAAGGCTCGGGGGCGATGTGTACCTGTGGATGTACACCAACGGGAAGCTGCTCAGCAGGGAACTCGCCTCCCGCCTGAGGGACGCGGGTCTCGACGAGATCCGCTTCAACATCGCGGCCTCGGGCTACGACCTCGAGGCCGTGCGGACAGCTCTAAAGATCATCCCAACGGTGACGGTCGAGATACCTGCCGTGCCGGAGGACCTCGAGACCCTCGAGAAGATCTCCCGGACGCTTTCAGACCTCGGCGTCAGGCACCTCAACCTCCACCAGATCAGGTGCACGAGGTTCAACAAGGACAGGCTCGCGAAGAGGGGATACACCTTCCTCCACGGACCGCTCTCAGCGGTCCTCGAGTCGGAGCTCGCGGCCCTGTCGTTCTTGGCGTACGCACAGGACACGGGCCTGGCGATCCCGGTCAACTACTGCAGCGCGATCTATAGGCACAGGTTCCAGGCGCGGGCATCGAGGAGGCGCTGGGCGCGGTACGTTGCCAAGCCCTTCGAGACCGTGACCGAGGCGGGGCTGATCCGCACCGTGCACCTCGAGGGGGAAGGCCGCGTCCTCTCCTCGGTCCAGGAGTCTCTACGCGCCGGCGGGACAGATGGCCGCCGGTGGGATGTCTCCAACAAGGGGAGACGCATGAGCATCGACGCCGATCTCCTGGGCCTCATCCACACCGACGGCTTGGAGGTCAAGGTCGCCTACAGCCTGGCCACGATACGGCCGACCCACTCGTACCTGCACCCCTTCACCGAGATCACCCTCTCTTCCGGCAGGACGCTCGTCATCGAGAGGGCCACGTGCCTGGGCGCGACAGCGCTGGACGCAGGTGAGCTCCGGCTCTTCACCGAGAGCTTCCCTGGCGGGGGCGCGGCCGCAATGGAGGCGGACCTCGTGTACGAAAGGGCCGCACGGATCTCCGGGGACCCTTCGCGGGTCGCGGCCTGGAAGAGGATCATCCAGGCGGAGTCCATCAGGAGCGGCCTCCTCGAGTACTACTGACCGCGCTCCTCATGCCGCCCATTCACCGGCCGACCGCACCCACCGGGCCCGGTTGTCGTGGACGAGGAAGCATACGTCCTCGAGCGGGGAAAGAGCCCGGTCGGCCCGTCGTCGTGCCCGGCTCGGTCCTCCCCCCGCCGGGTCAGGCCCCAGGGATGGTCCTTGGGCCTGCCTGACACCCGCACAACCGGCTCGCCGCCCCCCACGAACCGACCCGGCCCTGTGCCCGGGCGTCACATGTCGGGGTGCCAAGCGGTTTTCTCCGCGATGGTGAGCGTGCCGAGCCGGACTTAAGTCCTGGCACCCCACGGCCGCCTGCGCCCTCATCCGACCACCAGGGTGCAGAGCCGCTCGGCGATGGGGCCGGGCTCTCGGGGTTCGAGGTCATGGAAGCGCACGGTGAGGCCTTCGCCCACGAGCGAGGAGACGATCCCCTGCACCCTCTCTTCCTCGTCGCCGCCTGCGTCTCGTGGGAGTCCCGCCCACAGGGGACGCGAGGGGTCGCGCTCGAGCGGCACCATGACGTAGGACGGGCCTCCCGGTCGCGTCTCGACCTCGAGAAAGACCTGGAGGGAACGCACGGGCGTGTAGGTGGACATGTAGTCCCGGTCTATGGGGTGAGGCGCCCTGTGGCTCAGGGCCTTTATCCGTTCCAGGGTCTTCCCCGGCACGAACAGGCGCTCGGGCACGATCCAGCTCACCAGGGTGTAGGGGTTCTCGGAGAGCAGGGTTTTCAGCGAGCAGGAGAGGTCTTCCCGCTCGAGCCAAGCAGCCTCTCTCAGCTCGATGCACAGGGCCTGGCCTATGCGCGATGGCTCGCAGGTCACCCCCTCTCCCGCGCCGGCGAGCACGATCCTCTGCACGAAACACCCCCGCCTGTCCCCTCGCACGGGGGCGCCGCCCGCCATGAGCGGCATCTCCACGGGGAAGAGATCGGTGCACAGCGCGTCCTCGCACCACGAGATCACCTCTCGCACGTCCGCGGCGCTCATGGTCGGGGTGCGCGTCAGAAGGTAGGGCGGATCCTCCATGTACTCGATGCCGAGCGCCTCGGCCTGAGACCTGAGCACCGTGCCCGGCAGCACGCACAAGGGGTGCATGGCCAACTCGTCGCACAGGCCGTTGTCGAGCACGAAACGCACGGCTCGCATCACGTCGCCCGGGCCGTCGCCCGGCAGGCCCACCATGACGTCCGTGGTCACCTTCGCACGGGCCGACCTGAGGGCCCTGACACCCCTGGTGAAGGCGTCCCTGTCGAACTTGCGGCCCACGGTGGCGAGCGTCGCCTCGTTCACGCTCTGGAGCCCGACCTCCACGTGAACGAGGCGGGCTTTCGCGAGGGCGTCCACGAGGCCTGGACTCACGTCCTCGGCGTTGAGCTCCAGGCTCAGGGCAAGCTCGTCCGACCCCTCCCGGACCACGGCCTCGAGCAGTTCCAACACCCCCGGCCTCTTCGCGAAGCACGGGTCCACCAGCGTGATCTCGCCCACACCCCTCTCTCTCCCCCAGGCCACCTCCCTTGCCACCCTCTCGAGGGAGAAGGCGCGGACGAAGGGCGCGCTCTTGTGGTAGTGGCAGTACGTGCAGCGCATGGGGCACCCCCTGAGGGTCTCCATGAGCATCGTGCCTGCGAACGATACCTGGAGGAGCCCCGAGAGGTACGGAGAGGCTATGTCGTCGAGCCTCCCCACCAAAGGCCTGGGGCCGGTCCACTGGATGCGTCCCTCCCGCTTCGCAAGGAGCCCGGGGATCCCGCCCGGCACCTCGGCCCCCTCGCGGAGAGACTCCACGAGTTCCAGGAAGGTATCCTCGCCCTCCCCTGTCACTCCCAGGGAGAAGGCCTCGTGGCGAAGGAGGAGGTGGTTGTCGACGGCCACCTCAGGCCCCCCCATCACGAAGGTGACGCCGCCCAAGCGCCTCGCCGTCCTCGCGCAGATATGCAGGGAGCGCTCGACGTTCCACACGGAACAACTCATGCCCACCACGTCAGGCCGCGTCTGGACGATCCATTCCTCTATGGCGGCATCCCCCCCGAGGTTCGCGACCTCCATGGGACAGATCTCCACATGGATCTTCGCTGCGCCGCACCTTGCCAGCCGAGAGGCGAGGTAACCGGATGCGAGCGGGACGTTCTCGAGGGAGTAGGCGTAGTCGTGCGACTGGAGAGGAAGCTGGACGAGCGCGACCCTCATCGCCCTTGCCCCCCGGCCGGGGTTTGACCTGCGCCGTAGACGGGATACCTGTATCGAACCCTCATGCACGTCACGTCTTGATGTCCGGATAGAGGCGCCTGAGGCACTCCGGGCAGATGCTGTGCGAGAACTGTGCGTCGGAGTGCTCCTGGATGTAGCGCTCGATCTGGTTCCAGTATCCCTTGTCGTCCCGGATCTTCTTGCACGAGGAGCAGATGGGGATGAGCCCGCTCAACACCCTCACCTGCGCGAGCGCGTCCTCGAGCTCGCGTTTCTGGACGGAGAGCGACTCCTCCGCCCTCTTGCGCTCGCCAAGCTCGTGCTTGAGCCTTTCGTTCGCCTCCTCGAGCTCCATGGTCCTCACGTGCACCAGCTCCTCGAGACGATCCCTGTGGCGGGCGATCTCCTCGTTCATGACCCTCAGGCGGGCGGCGGTCTGGCCGAAGAACCTCCAGGACACGAACACGAACGGCAGCGAGCAGAGGAAGAAGAACACCGCCGTGAGGGCGGATTCGACGAGGGTGGCGCGCTCGATGGCCGCGATGCGGCTCATCTCGTAGTCCGCGCAGGCGAGGTAGCGCCTCTTGCCGGGGGAGGTCTCGGGCACGGCCACGGACCTGAAGGTACCCCACCGGTCCGAGTAGTTCACGTATGCGACCTTGCCGCTCGCGTACGCCTCGACGAACTCGCGGGGGATGTCCTCATAGGGGTAGAAGTACCAGGAACGCCTCTGCCTCGCCTCCTCCTCGCTCACCGTCGGCGCCGCGAAGAAGAACCTGCCGTCTTTCTCGACGAGCGTGTAGATCCACTTGAAGTCGGCGTCGCGGCAGAAGCCGTTGACCGCCCTCCGGTTGCGCAGCTCCTCGTCGAAGGGAATCGATCCCGCATCCACGGCCCTGTCGTGGAAGTCGGGCGCGAGCATGTACTTCAGGCCCCGGGCCGCCATGAGAAGACGCCTGTCGATCTCCCCCTGGAATTGTGTGACCCGCTCGTGGTTCGCCCACACCGCGTAGGCGACGACGCACGCCGCATACAGGCAGAGGCTGGCGATCCCGTAGGCGAGGTGTCTCCCCTGGCCCTTCTCGCTCACGGCATACCCCCTTGGTGAACGTGATGACAGACTCACGTGTCATACACCATGGGGGCGACTCGGTAAAGCCGGCGTGGCGACCCGGGCGCGGGCGGGGACGTGCCGGGGGTGACCGGAGGCGGCGAGGTTTGCATCCAGGGTCGGCAGCCTCGATGATACAATCCCTCTGTGACGGGCGGGTGATCGGTACGCGACCGGGCAGGCGGACGCATCTTGGGCGGGTTCGAGCTGCGATCACCCCCGAGGCCCGTGCATGCGCGAGCCCGTCGGGCATGAGCATCTTCGAGCCCCCACGCCAAGCCGGGAAGACGCTCTCGCCCATGCACGTGTCGATCCCTTCAAGAAACGGTGACCAGCCTATCCGATGGGTGTCTCCGGCCGGAGCGGGGCTCGGGCTCGGCCCTTGGCGCCCCGAGGAAGACGGTGCGTCGGCCCTTGCCGGCAGAGCGCGGGAGTCACGAGGCCCACGACACGGGGGACACCCCTGGGCGGCCGTGCATGAACCGCGATTCCCGGGGGTATCCCTGCGCCCCGCATGAACAACGGGCGGCCTCAGGACTTCTCGATGAGGACGAAGCCGTCCATGTGGAGGTAGCGCCTCCTGAGCGCTTCGAGCATCTCGGGGGACACGTCCTCGAACGCCGGATACGGGTTGGGCATGCCGAGGCACTCGTACTTGTGCTCTCCCCACCGGTGCAGGGGGAGGAACCAGCACCGCTTTGCGCCGACCTCGCGGGCCATCGAGACGATCTCGTCGGTGACCTCGGGGCCGTCGTTGTACCCGGGGACCAGCGGCGTCCGGGTCCAAATGGCGACCTGCCCGGCGAGCCTGCGGAGGTTCTCCAGGATGAGCGCGTTGTCGGCATGTGTGGCCTCCACATGCCTCGCCGGGTCCGGGTGCTTGATGTCGAACAGCACGAGGTCCACGTGCGGGAGCACCTCCTCGAACGCCTCCCACGGCGAGCATCCGGACGTGTCGAGCGCGGTCTCTATGCCGAGCCGGTGGAGCCCCTCGAGCACACAACGGGTGAACGCGGGCTGGGAGAGCGGCTCCCCGCCCGACACCGTCACACCCCCGCCGGTGTGCTCGTAGAAGGGACGGTCTTTGACGAGCCTCTCCACGAGGCTTTGGGCGTCTATCACGGTGCCGACCGTCGATATGCAGCCGTTGACGCACGCGTCCACGCACACCAGGCAATCGTCGCACCCCCTGCGGTCGAACCTCACGCGGCCGCCCACCAGGCTCAGGGCCCCCCTCGGGCATGCCGCCACGCAACGGCCGCAGCCTTCACACCGATGAGGCGTTACCCGTATCTGGACGGCGCTGGAGATCGACTCGGGGTTGGAGCACCAGGCGCACCTCAAGGGACAGCCCTTGAGGAAGACGGTGGTGCGTATGCCCGGGCCGTCGTGGATGCTGAAATGCTGTATGTTGAAAATCGTCCCCTTCGCCTCGCGCGGGTTCATGTCCATGGCCGGCTTTCCCCCGCGCCCGGTCTCCGGGCGCGGGTCGCTTCAGAACGCCTGCTCGGTGCGCCTGATGATCTCGTCCTGCATGGCCCTGTCGAGGTCGATGAAGTACGCGGAGTAGCCGGCGACACGCACGATGAGATCGCGGTACTTTTCCGGGTTCTCCCTCGCATCGATGAGCGTCCTCGCGTCGACGCAGTTGAACTGGACGTGGTGGATGCCCAGGTCCTTGAGCGTCTTCAGGTAGCCCTCCATGACATCGTAGTGCTCCGGGTCGAAGAATGCCGGCATGAACTTCTGGTTGAGCAGGAAGTTGCCCGTCTCGAGCGGCTTCACCTTGGCGACGGATCGTATGGTTGCGGTCGGGCCCGAGGTGTCCCTGCCCTGGACGGGCGATATGCTGCCGTCGTGGAAGGGTTCCCCTGCCTTCCGTCCGTCGAAGGTCGCGGGCAGGATCATGCCGGCGCCGATGGGCGCGGATGCCGTGGTGCCGTCGAGGATGTACGGCTTGCCGTAGATGTCCGTCCACCTATCGCACTGGGCGCGCACCAGGCGCATGATATCCCTGCTGATGAGATCCACGTAGTCGTCGTCGTTGCCGAACTTCGGGGCGTCGCGCTCGATCATGAGGCGCACCCTCTCGTGCTTCCCCTCGTAATTGTTCCGGACAGCCTCCACGAACTCCTCGAGGGTCAGTTTCCCCTCCTCGAAGACGAGTTTCTTGATCGCGGCGAGCCCGTCGGCCGCGTTGTTGCACCCGAAGACCAGGTGGTGCCTGAGGCCGAGGTATTCCCAGTCGCGCATGTCCCTGCCGTGCTCTATGTTCCCGTCCAGGACGGCCGAGAGGAACGGCCTCGGGATGTACTCCTTCATGAGCACGTCCGCGATGTTGGATATGATGCCCAGGGTCTCCGCGGCGAACTCCACCTGGGCCGAGAAGGCCCTCCACACGTCCTCGAAGCTCCTCATGGAGGAGACGGGCGGCGTCGGGGCGCCGACGACCTTGCCGTTGAACCTCCCCTCGTCGAGCGCCAGGTTCAGGCACATGGGGAGAACGAGACCGCCGCTGTGGCCGGCGCGGTAGTGGCAGTTCTTGCCCGGGATGACGGGCTGCATGCAGTTGTTGATCGAGTAGAGCCTCGCCTCCTCCAGGGGGCAGCCGAGCTCCACGAGCCTCGGCACGTTCACCTTGTCGTTGAACACGGCGGGCTGGGCGCACCCCGTCCGTGCGCACTTGAGGATTGCACGGTAGAGCCCCGCCGGGGTCCCGTCATGGATGCGCACGGCGATCTGGGGCGCTATGGTCTGCAGCTCCCCGGTGACCTCGAGGGCGAGATAGGTCATCTCGTTGGTGATGTCGTTTCCCAGCTCGTCCGTGCCGCCCAGGGTGATGGTCTGGAAGCCGAGCCCTCCGCCGCCGTTGTTCACCCATTGCGGAGGCTGCACGTACCCCCCCTCCTGCATCTTCACCCAGACCGCCTCGACGAGCTCCTTCGCCCTCGCCCTGTCGAGGGCCCCGTCCTGGAGGTCCTTCTCCAAGAACGGGCCCATGACCTTGTCGAACCGGATGCCGTTGCCCACCTGCGGCTGGTCTATGTAGTTGACGATGAACGTGATGAAGATGAAGAACTGGAGCGCCTCGTGCAGGTTCCTCGCAGGCCCGGCGGGTACCTGGCGGCAGACCTCGATCATCCGTTCGAGCTCTCGGACCCTCTCGGGGTCGGTCACCGACTTCTTGTGCTCCTGGAGCATGGAGGCGTACCGCCTGCCCCACCGCGCGGCGGCCTCCGTGGCTATCTTCATCGCCCTCAGCTCGTCCAGGGCCCGCATGCGTCTTTCCGTCGGCAGGGAGACGTCCGAGAGGAACCTCTCCAGGATCCTGTCGATCTCGGAGACGATGCCGTCAAGACCAACGGAGAGGATCTTCTCGTAGTTCGGCGTCGATATCTCCCACTGCCACATCCAGCCCCCGGTGATGAAGTCACCGATCCTCCACGCCCTGCCGGGCGGTATGTAGTCGCGTTCCCTGCCGTGGATCGAGAAGGGCTTCCAGTACTCGTGGATCTCGAAGAGTTCCTTCCTCCCCTCCTCGTCGAGCATGGCGGCATAGTCGGGAAGCTTCGTCACCGCCTTCTCGAGCCAGCGCCAGTAGAGCTCGGGGTACGTGGGAAGACCCTTGTCGCTGCTCGCGTAGCACCCGACGATCAGCTCCCCCGGCCTCGTGAAGAGGGTCATGGTGTCCAGGACCGCGGCAAGGGCCTTCGCCCTGCGGATACACATGGGCTCCCCCTCGGTTTTCCTGAACACGTCGGTCATGATCCTGGCGCGCTCCAGGCATATGGTGAGACCTTCACGCACCGTCCTCTTGTCCGCAACCCTCCCGAGCGACTTGATGCACGTCTCGTCTCTGAGCACCTTGTTCCTTGCAGTACAGGACATCGAACGACCCCCCTCTCCCGGTTCTTCACGGCGTCCAGGCCTGAAGACACGACCACGCAGGCGTCAACCGGACTCTGCCTGGCACCATCCGCATGGTTTCTCCGACGCATCCAGGCAAGGATGGTGCCAAGGGACGCATACCCTCCAACATTATGTTATTACGCGGTAATTCGAGAACACCCCATGTCCTGCATCCCTGTCGGGTGGTCAGATATGCCCGGCCTGGTGTCTCCCGGTCCCCTGCACGGCACGGAATGTCAAAGACTTACGGGCGTCTCCGCCCTGCGGCACAGGTGTCCAGGTGCGTCAGGACGGTATCCTGCCGGCAAGGGGGTTCCCCTGGCAAGGTTCCAAGGCCGCTCCAGGGGCGACGAGATGGGTGTGCGCCTTGCCGGCGCAGGCACCCCGGGGCCCAACCCGGCACACGACGGACACACCCGGTGCCGGGAGTACTGCCGGCTTTACGCCCCATGACACGGCAGGTGGGCGCGTAGAAGGCTCGAGACCCAAAAGGAGGGTGCGAAGGCCGCGCGCGAAACGGGCGCCCCACCGAAGGGCCAAGCGCGCCTGCGGGCCTTGCGGCATTCTACCCGAAGGGGCTACGCGCGGCCTGCCCGCTTTCGCTCGAGGATGATCTCCATGAACGCGTCCGCCCTCGCCTGGAACTGGGCCATGGAGAAGGACCTGCTGTCCATGTGGTCGGCGTCGATGAACACCGATGGTATGCCCAGCTCCTCGTCGAGCGCCCGGGCGATGTCCTCCTGGCCCAGCGAGATGGGCACGCACGACCTGTTCCTGTGGAACACCGCCCCGTCGATGGCGTAGTCGCGGCATGCCTTCAGGACCATCTCCTTCCGGCGGTCGATGGAGACACAGGACACGAGGGGGTACGACATGAGGCTCTTGAGCGCTAGGGACCTCACCGGGTCGTCGGGGTCGAGCCTGAGAGACCAGGCAGCCGAGTAGGTCTCGGCCACGAACACCCCTCCCGAGCTCTCGAAGTAGTTAAAGATACCCATGTTGTGCCACAGGGGGATGTTGTCCCAAAAGAGCCTCACGCGTTCGTCTTCCACGGCGCCCATGCCCTTGTGCGCCCTCTGGGCCACCTCGTCGCGAACCCTCTCGAGGAATTCCACGGCGGTTTTGGTACCCTGCCTGGTCACCATGACGAACATGATGCCGATCTCGGAGGCCGTGATCGGCGCCGGAGAGAACCTCCGGTACGACATGATCTCGTCCCAGAGCCTGCAGGCCTCGTCCGACAGGGCAACGACCTCACGGAGCCTCTCCATGTCGAGCTTCCTTCCGGTGGTGCGCTCGAGGAAGTCGATGAAGCGGTGCATCTCGCTCGTGGCGTACTCCACGTGGTGCTCACGGATCTCTTCCACCGCCACCTGCGGCATGTCGGCCCTGAACACGGCGGCGCCTTGGAACCTGTGTTCCAGGATGTGGAAGATCTTCATCGCCGGGACGCACCCGCCGCCGAAGGACATGATCATGTCGGGCTCGGGGAGCCCCTGCAGGGGGACACCCGGCCCGTGCATGTCCGAATGAACGTACCCCACGATATTGCGGAGGTACCCGCACAGGTCGCTCGAGTACCCCATGGCCTCAGCCGCCTCGAAATGCGACAAGGCTGCGCCGAAGGCCGCGCACACGGGAGAGAAGTTCTCGGGGAACACCGGCTGCAGGCCCATGGCGTAGAAGATCTCTATCCCGCCGTTCATGGGGGGCATCCACCCCACGGGCACCCCCTCGGCCTTCGCCCGGTGACATTCCTCGTAGTACCCGGCGACGAGCGTCGCCAGTTCCCTTGCGCTGGCCAGCCTCTTGACCGACTTGCCCGTCTTCGCCATGTCAGCCCCCCACGAGCGCCGCGAACGTCTCGAGCCGGTTGGCCGTTCGGGCGTCGATCGTATCCTCCACGTCCAGCTCGATGAGGATGGACGGGATGCCGGCATCCCTGAGGCCGCGCTCCACCAGGGGGTGGTCTGCCAGGTGCGGCGTACAGAACTTCTGGATCAGGAAGATCACCCCGGCTGCGCCCGAGTCCCTCGCGAGCCCGGCCAGCAGCGGGACGCGATCCTGGGGCCTCGACCTGGAAGGGCAGGGAAAGCGCGCCGCGTGCCTGGAAGCGAGCCTTTCCATGGGCGTCGACCCTGTCCCGGCATGGGGCGTGTAGGCGCGTATCCCGGTGCACAGGTCGCAGGCCACCACCCTGAACCCCGTTTCCTCGATGAGCCCGATCACGCCTGCATCCTCCAGGACGCTGCCCGAGACGAGAACCGGGACCCCTTCCCGCCTCACGCGCGGCGCGCCCTGGAGAAGGGCTTCAAGCTCCTGCAGCATGGCAAGGTAGGTCTCGGGCGGGGTGGAGAAGAACGCCTGCACCACGACGCTTATGTCCATCGCGCTCAGGCAGGCGCTCTCGCCGCTGCACATCTCGCCCACCCTGGCCAGAGACTCCCTGATCCTCTCGTAGAGGCCCACCGAACGCCCCAGCCTCTCCTCGGAAAAGCACCCTCCCAGGGCCTCGAGCCTGGAGGCGAGGTCGTGTGCGCACGAGGCGAAGAAGGTCCTGGCAGAGGCGGACTCGTTGTAGGGCAGCGGCAGGTTCATGCAGATACCGCCTCCGAAGGTGTTCTTCCAGACGTTCACGACCCCGCAGGCCGCGTCGCAGGTGTAGCCCTGGACGATGCCCACGAGGAAGTCGAACGTGGAGCATGCGGCACGCTCGACCACGAGCCTCAGGTACGGGCAGACAAACGGCGGCACGTGGGAATAGGCCTTTCTCACCTGCCCCGCTCCACCCCACAGCCTTACCGGGAGGAAACCGCACGCATGGATGAGCTCCACGGGCGTGTACGTGCACAGGTAGCCCATCGGGCGCGCGCCCAGAGACGCCCATTCCCGGAGTCTTTCCTCCCTGTTGTCCACTGCCTCCACGAAAGGCGCCACCAACGGCGAGCATCCATCATGCCTGTTCATCATGTATGATTGTATTACAACATAAAGCCGGGTGCGTCAACGCTCGAGCCCTTGCGGTGGCGCGATGGACGACAGGGTATGAACAGGCGAGGGACGAGGGTGCCCCACCGTCGAGGCAGGCACGGCCGCCACGGTCTCGAGGCGGCCGCTCGGGCCGGTGGCACCCCAGCCGGGCGCATCTTCAGCCACGGTACAGGCGCGGCCCGGGAGGGAAAATCCGACCCCGCCCGCTGGTTGCATGGGGGATGCGTCAAACGCCACGCCCTCCTTCCAGATGTAGGGCCCCGTCCCCTGCTTGCAGGGGGGCGGCGTCATCGCGCCGACACTCGAATCCCCCTGAATCCATGGTCACTCTGAAAGAGTGCGCCGCGCCGTATGCCGACACTCCTGCGCGCGACACGGTGGTGACGGCCTCCCGCCCGGCCCCCACGGTTCGGGTAAGCCCAACGGCCGAGACCTTCCCGTCCCGAAGAACACCCAGTGGCAACAGGGGCAACACACATGCCCGCATACCGCAACGCCCAGGCGGCATCCTTCCTGCAACGGGCACCGACAGGCGGCGCCCTGTTCCCCTTGCAGGAGAATGGTCAGCCGAGCCTTTCCCTCAGGGCGAGGAGCTGCGCGCGCAGGCGCTCGGGAAGCCTTGACCCGAACTGCTCGAGGTGCTTCTCGATGCTCGATGCCTCCGCCCGGTAGGCGTCGTCATCCACCCTGAGGAGTTCCCTCAGGGTCTCGGGCGCCAGGGCGAGGCCCTGCAGGTCGAGATCCTTCTCCAGGGGCATGAGGCCGATGGTGGTCTCCTGAGCGCCCACGGCCCCGTCGACACGCTCGCACATCCACTTGAGGACCCTGCTGTTCTCGCCGAAGCCGGGCCACATGAACCTTCCTGCGTCGTCCTTCCTGAACCAGTTCACGTAGAAGATGCGGGGGGCCTTGCTCCCGAGGCGGTCGCCCATGTCGAGCCAGTGCTGGAAGTAGTCTCCCATGTTGTACCCGCAGAAGGGCTTCATGGCGAACGGGTCCCTCCTGAGGGCGCCTATGTCGCCGATGTTGGCCGCCGTGGTCTCGGAGGAGGCCGTCGCCCCGAGGAAGACGCCGTGGTCCCAGCTCAGGGCCTCGTGCACGAGCGGCACCACGGACGCCCTGCGGCCGCCGAAGATGAAGATGTCTATGGGCACGCCCTCGGGGTTCTCCCAGTCAGGGCAGATGCACGGGCACTGCCTGGCCGGGGTCGTGAACCTGGCGTTCGCGTGGGCGCCCGGCTCGGGGGAAGACGGTGTCCAGTCCCTGCCCTTCCAGTCAATCCCGTGGGCTGGCGGATCGCCGTCCATCCCTTCCCACCATATGTCGCCGTCGTCGGTGAGAAGGCAGTTCGTGAAGATGGTGTTCTCCCTGACGGTCTCCATGGCCATGGGGTTGGAGCTGTAGGATGTCCCCGGCGCCACGCCGAAGAACCCGGCCTCAGGGTTGATGGCGTACAGCCTCCCGTCGGGCCCGATCTTCATCCACGCGATGTCGTCGCCTATGGTCTCGCACCGCCACCCCTCGACCGTGGGCTGGAGCATCGCCAGGTTGGTCTTCCCGCAGGCCGATGGGAAGGCGGCCGCGATGTGGTACCTCCTGCCCGAAGGGCTCGTGAGCCTCAGGATGAGCATGTGCTCGGCCATCCAGCCCTCTCTTCTCGCCATGGCGGACGCGATGCGCAGCGCCAGGCACTTCTTCCCCAACAGCGCGTTCCCGCCGTAGCCCGAGCCGTACGACCAGATGAGGTTCTCCTCCGGGAAGTGGCTGATGTACTTCTGCTCCATCGGCGCGCAGGGCCATAAGGCGTCTTTCTGCCCCGGCTGAAGCGGCGCGCCCACCGAGTGGAGGCACGGGATGAACTCGCCGTCCTTTCCGAGCTCGTCGATGACCCTCGTCCCCACCCTCGTCATGATGTGCATGTTGCAGACCACGTAGGGGCTGTCGGTTATCTCGACGCCGATCTTGCTGATGGGGGAGCCTATGGGGCCCATGGAAAACGGGATGACGTAGAGGGTCCTTCCCCTCATGCACCCGTCGTAGAGCCTCCTCATGGTTTCCTTGAGCTCGACAGGGTCTATCCAGTTGTTCGTAGGGCCAGCATCCATGGGGTCGGGGGTGCTGATGTAGGTCCGGTCCTCGACCCTCGCCACGTCGCTCGGGTGCGACCTGAACAGGAAGCTGCCGGGCCTCTTGTTCAGGGGGATGGCCGAACCGCTTGCGACCATCGTCGCCATGAGACGGTCGTACTCTTCTCTGCTCCCGTCGCAGAGGTAGACGGAATCGGGACGGCACATGGCCGCCACCTCTCTCACCCAGGCCTTCAGACCCTCGTGCCTGCAGGAATCCATGTTCATCTCTTCCTCCTCGTGTCGGTCCGGGTAATGTAACGGAAGACTATATAAGAATCGCCCTTTCCGATCAAGGGGCATCCGCCCGGCATCGCGCTCATGGGTCCACCGGTCCGGGCCTGCATCAGTGAGAGCCCGCCACGAGCGGCCGGGCTCGGGTTCCTCGTCCATGCACCCCTTCAACGGGCGATGCATTCCCCTGCCGCCAGGGACAGGTCATCACCCGCCTTGCGGGTGCCTGGCGCTTCGAACCGGGGAGAGAGTGCGCCATGCACAGGGACCCGCAGTTCCCGCCTTCAAGGATCACCCGTGGACACCGGTCTTGCCTGCGGCGTCTAGGCGGCGACGCACCGCCTGGCGGCATCCCGGATCGTCGTGCATTCAGGGGACCCGACCTTCGTCGTGCAGGCGCACGAAGGCCCTCCACCGCAGGGCAGCTCGCTCTCGTGCCCGCAAGGCGGCACGACGAAGGCGCGGGAGTGTCCGCGGCCGAAAGACGCTTCCAGGGGCAGCCGTGGTCGAAGGCCGGATGTGAGGGGGGCCCCTTCAACCCTTACGCCTCCCGGATCATGGGATCTCAGGCTGGAGGTCCTCCTGCATCGTCGTGCCGGAAGGCCCCCTCGGGCGGCCCCGCCGCACGCCCCCTGCAGGCTACCTGATCCTCCTCACCACCCCGGTGAACACACCGCGGCGCTGCTTGCACGCCATGGTCCTCTCGGGGTCGCAGAAGGGCCTCACGAGCAGCATGCCCGCCACGAAACCGCCCACGTGCGCCCAGAAGGCCACCCCGCCGCCCGGGCCCGCCATGGAGAAGAAACCCCCGAGGAGCTGCAGCAGGAACCAGTAGCCGAGCATGAAGAAGGCCGGGACCACCACCCTGGTGAAGAAGAACCCGAAGAAGACCAGCATGTGCACGGGCGCCCTGGGGAAGAGCACGATGTATGCGCCCATGACGCCGCTGATGGCGCCGGAGGCCCCTACCATGGGCACCGTGCTCGCGGGGTGGGTGACCGTCTGGAGCACGAGCGCCGCGAGCCCGCAGGCAAGGTAGAACAAGGCGAACCTCACCGAACCCAGGGCGTCCTCTATGTTGTCGCCGAACACGTAGAGGAACCACATGTTGCCTATGAGGTGAAGCCAGCCGCCGTGCATGAACATGTGGGTGACCACCGAGAAATAGTTGGGGACGGCTTCGAACACGTACTCCATGCCCGGTCCTGCCGGGACCCTGGTGCCCGGGGGAACGAGCCCCAAGAGCTCCCCTGGGATGACGCCGAACTCGAACACAGACTCTATGATCCTCGGGTACGTGCCGAGCCCCTGCACGAAGACCCATGCCGCGGCGTTCAGGGCGATCAGCCCGTAGACGATGACGGTCGGGTGAACGGTGGGGTTGTCGTCTCGAATGGGTATCATGGAGTCTCTCTCTCCATCGGCGCGTGCGCCTCGAGTTGGCGCATCATACCATAGGGGGCCCTGGCGTGAAACCGGATTGTCCGCCCTCCACCAGGCGGCATCCTCAAGCCGCATCCCAGGCGACGGGCACCTGCCGAGGGGTTGCCCGCGCGGCAAGAGCGCACCGAGAGCCCGCCCCCACGGCGCCAAGGCCCCGCCCATGCCGCCCCTCATCTCGTCCACCGCCTTCACTCGTCGGGGAGAAAGGGAGGGTGTCCACCCGCGGACGGTCGCTTCCACGGGTATGCCCGCGGCACGAGCACGCGCCTTTGTCCTTGACTCGGCCGAGCCCGGCCGGGTAATCCGCAGGGAACACGACGAGGCGAACCCCCGCCGAGGCGGGGAGACGAGGCGCGACACCATGGAAAGGCAGACATCGACAGGCAGGACCTTCACTTCCGACCTCCTCCTCCTGACCACCGCGGCCATCTGGGGCCTCGCCTTCGTGGCGCAGCGCGCGGGCATGGAGCACGTGGGGCCCTTCGGCTTCAACGGCGTCCGTTTCATGCTGGGCGCGATGGTGCTCCTGCCCCTTCTGGCGAGGAGGTCCGCGTCGCGGCGGGAGCAGGGTCAGGGTGAAGACCCGCGATGGAGGGTCCCGGTGGGAGGCGGGTTGGCTGCAGGGCTCGTCCTGTTCGCCGGCGCCTCGTTCCAGCAGGTCGCCATGGTCTACACGCAGGCGGCCAACGCCGGTTTCATCACGGGCCTGTACGTGGTCATCGTGCCCGTCATCGGCATCCTGATCGGCCACAGGACGAATGCAGGGACGTGGGTGGGGGCGGTGCTCGCGGCGGTGGGCATGTACCTCCTGAGCGTCTCGGGCCCGCTCGAGTTCGCCTACGGCGACATGCTCGTCCTCGTGGGGGCGGTCTTCTGGGCGTGCCACGTGCACATCATCGGGTACCTCTCCCCGAAGACCGACGCGCTCGCCGTCTCGTTCATCCAGTACACGGTGTGCGCCTGCCTGAGCCTTGCGGTGTCGTTCCTCCTCGAGGCGAACACCCTCGACGGGTACCTCGGCGCAGCCGTCCCCATCCTGTACGGCGGCGTCATGTCGGTGGGCGTGGCGTACACCCTCCAGGTGGTGGCACAGAAGAAGGCGAAGCCCTCGCACGCGGCCGTCATCCTGTGCCTCGAGGCCGTGTTCGCGGCCCTCGGCGGGTGGGTGCTCCTCGGTGAGACCCTCACGGGAAAGGGCCTTGCGGGCTGCGCGCTCATGTTCGCGGGCATGCTCTCCTCTCAGCTCATGAACGCCGCCGAGGACAAGGGGGCCTGAACCCAGCCTCGAGACGGCCCAGCGCAGACCCATGGACCGGCGTGTTACGGTGAGGGGGATAAGGGCGGCCCGAGTGCAGGCTCACACAGGGGCCGGCGAGGCGTCCCCACGCGCCTGTGTCCTGGGAAAAGCCGTACAGGCGAGCCCGACAGCGGCGCCCGGCTACGGGGAATGCATGTGCATCATACCCGTCTGCCAGGCTTTATCCGGGGAACTGGACGCCGAAGGGCCCTGGCCGCCTTCCCTCGCCGCCCGCAGAAGAGGGCCTCGGGGCTTGGGACAAGCCGAAGGCCTCAGGGCGTGTCAAGGAAATGACCGAGGTAGTGCTCGTCGACCTCGAGGGTCTTTCCCTCCCACGAGATCACGCCCACGTCTTTCAGGCGGTTGACGAGGCGCGAGAGGGTCTCGGGGATCGTGCCTATGGCCGCTGCGAGGTCCTTCTTCGCCATGTCCACCCGGTAGACCGGGCCAGTCCCATAGTGCTCGATGAGGAACCTGAAGAACCGTTCCTCCACGTCGAAGCCGGCCAGGTAGAGGATGCGACCCGCAAGGTAACGCTGCCTTCGCATGAGCATGGCGATGAACTCGTCCCTGAAGGCCTTCTCGTCCATGAGTTCCAGGAAGCCGTCGCGCGGCACGGCAAAGACCCGGACCGGTCCCAGGGCCTGGGCGTTCACGGGGTAGGCGTGCTCCTCGAAGAGGATCACCTCCGCGAACACCTCTGCGGGCCTGACGATCCTCAAGGAGACATCCTGCCCGCCGGGGGTGGTCTTGTACAGGCGCACCTCGCCCTCGAGGAGGAGAAAGAACTCGTTGCCGGGGGTGCCCTCCATGAACAGGATGTCGCCTCGCGCGTAGTCCTTTTGCCTGCCCATGGCGAGGAGCCTCTCGAGGCTCCTGCCGCCCATGCCCCCGAAGAGCTCCGATGCGCCCAAGACCCGCTGGAGATCCATGACGCAATGGTAGGGGTTCTTTCTGGTCCTTGCAAGCGCTTCCCCTTGACTCACGTCAAGGACGCCGCGCGCGTACGTGGTATCCATGATGCAAATGAACGAACCGGGAGGGATGCATGAAGATCAACAGACCCATCGTGGAGATAGACCGGGAGAAATGCGACGGGTGCGGCAGGTGCGTGATCTCCTGCGCCGAGGGCGCACTCGAGATCGTCGACGGCAAGGCGAGGCTCACGGGTGAGTTTCTGTGCGACGGTCTCGGCGCCTGTATCGGTGAATGCCCGAGAGGCGCCCTCAGGATCGTGGTGAGGGAGTCGGAGGCGTTCGACAGGGAGGCTGCCAGGACACCGGGAGGCCCGGTGCACGGCGATGCTGCTCGACGCCCGCAGATGTCGCCGACCGATGGGATCCAGCCGGTCAGCGAGCGGCGTCGGGAACACCTCGACGAAGCCCGTCCGGGCGTCCTTGCGTGCGGCTGCCCTTCATCCACGGCCGTGACCCTTCAGCCGGGCGCGCTTGCCCGTGAACATGCGGGTGCGCATCGTTCCCACCTGGCGCACTGGCCGGTGAAGCTGGCCCTCTTGAACCCGTCGGCACCCTTTCTCAGGGGTTCGCACATGGTCCTCATCGCCGACTGTTCGGCCGCTGCCCTGTACGACCTCCACACCCGGATCCTGAGCGGCAGGACCGTGGCCATGGCCTGCCCGAAGCTGGACGACGCCGACCGGCATGCGGTGAGGCTCTCGGAGATCCTCAGGACCTCACCGCCCTCGAGCCTCACCGTGGTGCGCATGGAGGTGCCCTGCTGCGGGGGGCTCGAGCGCATCGCCGTAAGGGCTGCAGAGCTCTCGGGCACGTCCGTCCCCATGCGCCGCATGGTGATAGGACGCACGGGGGAGGTGATCGAGGAAGGCGACATCCCCTTGACAAGGCGAGTGAAGGACTCAGGTCGCGGGGAGTCGGTGACGGGGTGATCGAGGAGGGCGACATCCCCCTTGCCAAGGGCACGAAGGTGCGTGTATAGCTATGTCGCCCTTGTGTTCGCCGAGGCGTGGCATATTATATAGAGAGGAAAGGCCTCGCCCTTGAGGCGCTCGGGCGGAAGAACCAGACGGTGCGGGGGCGTAGTTAAGTCGGTAATAACGCCGGCCTGTCACGCCGGAGGTCGCGGGTTCGAGTCCCGTCGCTCCCGCCACTTTTCCATGACCCCGCCACGGTTGCGTCATGCCTGAGAGAGAACCCTGGAGATGCCCGGCGGCACCCAGGTCCCTCTGAACTCCCGGGGCACGCTGGGGTCAATGCACGCACCATCGATGCGTCCGTCCCGCGGGCCGGGGCTCGCAGCCGCACAGGGCCAGAGAAGCCCTGCGGCCGGGGGCATCTTCCTTCTTCTTGACTTTCCCCCAGGCTCCTGATTCAAGCTCCCCCATGACCTTCCTGTTCCTGAACCCGCCGGTGGTGAAACCATGCGAGCCCCCTCCCGGGCTCGCCAGGATCGTCGGGACACTCAGGGGCGAAGGGATCCGGTGCAAGGTGATAGACGCCAACGCGGAGGGTCTCCTCTGGCTCATGCGCAGGGCGCCTTCCCCGTGCGGCGCCCGTTCGGCCCGCGCACTCGCAGGCCTCGGGAAGAACCTGGGCCTGATGAGAAACGGGGGCGCCTTCGGGAGCATCGGCAGGTACATAAAGACGGTCTTGGACATCGATCACGTCCTCGAACTGGCCGGTCGGCGGGCCGGGTATACGGTCGGCCTCGCCGATCTGAGGCACGACGCCCTGTCCCCCTTGAGGAGCAGCGACCTCGTCCATGCCGCAGACCATCCCGAGGAGAACGTCTTTTATCCCTTCCTCGAGGAGCGGATCCTGCATGCGCTCGACGAGGTGAAGCCGGATGTCTTCGGCGTGTCCCTGTCGTTCTTGAGCCAGGCCCTGTGCGCCTTCGCATCCATCGGCATCGTGAGACGCCACGCGCCCGGCTTAAGGATCGTGCTCGGCGGGTCCCTGGTCACCTCGTGGGCACGAGGGCCAGGTACGGCCAGCGCCTTCTCGGGGCTGGTCGACGAGGTGGTCGAGGGGCCGGGCGAGGCGCGACTCCTCGAGCTCGCGGGTCTCGGGAAGGGGTCAGTGCCGCTGAGGTACGACTTCAGCCCGTTCAACGACGAAGCGAACCTCTCGCCCCGCCCGGTCATCCCCGTGAGCTGTTCGACGGGATGCTACTGGAACAGGTGCTCGTTCTGCCCGGAACGGGCCGAAGGGCATCGGTACAGGCCGAACGCGCCTCAAGAGGTACTGGGACAGGTCGACGTCCTGGCTCGCGGCAGGGAAACGCCGCTTGTCCACTTCACCGACAACGCCATGAGCCCTTCCCTGCTCGAGCACGTCGCCCGCTCAGGGCGGACGTTCTCCTGGTACGGTTTCGCGCGGTTCACCCCGCACCTCGCGGATGCCGACTTCTGCAGGGCCCTGTCGCGCTCGGGCTGCGTCATGCTCCAGCTCGGCCTGGAGTCAGGCGACCAGGACGTGCTCGATTCCCTGGACAAGGGGATCTCCCTCCAGACCGCCGCACGCTCGCTGGTGGCCCTGAAGGAGTCGGGCATCGGCACCTACGTGTACCTCCTGTTCGGCACGCCCCAGGAAGACGAGGACTCCGCGCGGAAAACCCTCGCCTTCATCGAGGCGCACGCACACCTCATAGACTTCCTCAACCTCTCCATATTCAACCTCCCGCGCGGCTCGAGGGAGGCCCTCGAGCTCGAGACGTACGACTTCTTCGAGGGCGATCTTTCCCTGTACACTGGGTTCGTCCACCCCAAGGGGTGGGATAGGAGGCGCGTGAGGCGGTTCCTCGACAGGGAGTTCAGGAGGAACGAGGCCGTGGGCAAGATCCTGAGAAACTCGCCTCCCGTGTTCACCTCGAACCACGCGCCATTCTTCCTCATGGAGAGACGCAGGCAGGATCTCCGGAAAGGGGCGTGACCCGCCGTCCGTCATGGCGCGGCCATGCCCGACCCTTCGGCATCGGGCCGTCGGGGGAGGATTCGGCGGACCCCGCGGGCCTCGGGCGACGCACGGTGTGCAGGCGCCCGTTCGCACACCAGCGCAGCCCTGACTGTCCTGAACGTTCCCCCCTCAGGCGACTCCCCGTTTGCAGATCGAAAGAAGTCCATGGCCTGTACAGGCAGGCCATACCTGAACGTTCCCCACCTCTGGCGGCGCCCGGTTTGCGGGCACCCCTTCCCACCGCCCTCGGGGCCTGTCCATCCCAGGTCGCCTGCGCGCCTTGGCAACAGATCTCCTTGACAGGACGGGTGAAAGAACGGATGAATGGTGAAGGCCGCCAAGTCTTGCCACACGAGGAAAGCTGAGAAGTCGGCGCATGGCTTCGGCACCTGTGTGGATACGGGCGGGACCCGTCAAGCCCGTGTGGGAGCGCACCGGGACGTGCACCCCGGGCGGCGGCCGGGAGCGTTGCCGGTACCCTGAAAAAAACGCGAGGGATGGTTCATGGCCGTACAGGAAAAGACACTGAACATGGCGCTGTTTTGCGATTTCGAGAACATAGCCCTGGGCGTGAGGGACGCCAAGTACGCCCAGTTCGACATGAAGAAGGTGCTCGATCGACTGCTGCTCAAGGGCAGCATCATCGTCAAGAAGGCGTACTGCGACTGGGAAAGGTACCGCGACTACAAGCCGGTCATGCACGAGGCGTCCTTCGAGCTCATCGAGATCCCGCACCTCAGGCAGTCGGGCAAGAACTCGGCAGACATCAGGCTCGTCGTGGACGCGCTGGACCTCTGCTACACGAAGTCCCACGTGGACACCTTCGTCATCATCAGCGGGGATTCGGACTTCTCCCCCCTGGTGAGCAAGCTGAGGGAGAACAACAAGATCGTCATCGGCGTCGGCGTGAAGAACTCGTCATCCGAGCTCCTCATCGCGAACTGCGACGAGTTCATCTTCTACGATGACCTCGTCCGCGAGAGCGAGGCCAAGAGGAAGAAGACCAGGAAGCAGGCATCCAGGCAGGCTGCGGCGCAGACAAAGGCCGAACACAGAGAGAACGGCGAGGAAGACAAGAGGCAGAAGGCGATCGACCTCGTGGTCGAGACCGTGGAAGCCCTGTTCGACGAGCGCGGCGAAGAGGACAAGCTCTGGGGGTCCATGGTCAAGCAGGCCCTCAGGCGCCGCATGCCCGGTTTCAACGAGAGCTACTACGGGTTCAGGTCCTTCAGCAGGCTGCTGGAGGAGGCGAGGGACAGGGGGCTGCTCGAGCTCGAACTGGACGAGAAGTCGGGGAGTTACATCATCAAGAACGTGATCCACGACGAGTGAGGCACCAGGCCCGCGCAGGCCGCGACAGGCGGCCTTCGGCTCGTCGCCGCAGGGCGGCCGCATGGGCGTCTTTCCCGCTTCAGGCCACGGGAAAGACCGCGAAGATCACCGAGCTCCAGAGGGCGTGGGAGACGATCACCACATCGAGCCTGCCGAGCCTCATGTAGAGGAAACCCCAGAAGGCGCCGGCCACGAGGGCCGCGCAGACGAGCATGAAGTTGAACGACCAGAGGTGGACCAGGGAGTAGACGGCCGTCGTGAGCACGAACCCGGCCCATCTCCCGTACCTGTCCATGAGCCCCTTCTGCAGGAACCCCCGCCAGAACAGCTCCTCGCAGGGCCCGGTCACCACGAGGAGGAGGAAGAAGACCACGGGCCTCGGAAAGCCTGGCCCCTTGCCGTAGATGTCCGCGATCTGTGACCCGGCGAAGGGCAGGACGAACGAGGAGATCTCCCCCCCCGCCCAGAAGATCGCGTACAGCGCTGCGGCCGCGACGACGCCCTGGCCGATCGCCTTCAGGTCGAAGGAGAGGACGTTCTGCTCGAGCGCACCCCTCCAGGATGCATAGACCGCGAGAGCCAGGGACGAGAGCGTTATCTTCAGCCAGAAGTTCGGCCCGCCCAGGTAGAAGGTCACGAACCAGAGGAAGAACGCCAGGGCCGCGCCCGACACTTCGTGTACCGGGGGTTTGTCGGCACTTGTCCTCATCCGAAGAACCTCTGGATGACGAGCGAGGCGAGCAGCAGCACACCGAAGGCGGTGTCCAGCTTCGCGGTCCGGGCGTCCGCGTCCTCGGGCACCTCCGTCGCCATCAGGCGCAGGAGGCCGACAGCGACCGGCAGGCTCAAGAATGTGACGAAACCCCACACGGGAAGGGTTTCCGTGAGGACGAACAGGGGGATGCAGCAAAAGGCCGCGACCATGAGCCCTGCGTACAGCACCAGGCTCGACCGGCCGCCCAGGACGTTGGCAAGCGTCTTCACCCCCCGGCCCCTGTCGTGGTTGATGTCCCTGATATTGTTCGCGAGCAAGACGAGCGCCACGAGGATCCCGAAGGGAACGGACACGAGGAGCGCCTGCAGGCTCGCATGGCCCCGCTGCACGACGTAGGCCCCCTCGACCATGAGAGGACCCCACATGAGGAACACCGACACCTCGCCCAGGGCGAGGTACTTGTACTTCAAGGGCGGGGCCGTGTAGCCGACGGCCGCGAGCGCCCCTGCGAGACCTATCCAGATCACCGTCCAGCCCGCGTGGAGGGCGAGCGCGACGCCTACGGCCGCCCCGAGGCCGAGGAGGGAGGCTGCCGCAACGAAGACCTGGCGGGGGCTGATCGCGCCCTGGACGAGGGGGTGGGGGCGGTACTTGGCCGTTGCCGCCTCGGCGGTGTCCACCCCGTACTTTACGTCGAAGTAGTCGTTGAACAGGTTTGCAGAGGCGTGCATGCAGACCGCGCCTGCGAGCGTGGCCAGAAAGAGCGGCCACGAGAAGGGCCCGTCGATCGCCCCCACGGCCGCCCCGACGCCCACCGAGATGGCGGTCATGGTGAAAGACCACGGTCTGCTGGCCAGGAACCAGTCTGTATACAGGCTCATGAGAGTGCACCTCCCGAACGCGCCGGCCTGTGTGCACCGGCTGGTCTTGTGTCAGGTCCCGAACCTCCCACGGGCAGCGGGACACGTCTCTTGTCAGGGCGCTGAGAAACCGGCCCGCCGAGGGGCCGGGACGGGTCGAACCCCTGCGTTCGGGATGCGAACCTCCCCTCCACGTGCACCCGGGATCCCTGAGGTACCGAGGAGCGCGCCGAGGCGGGAGAGGACACGACGAGGGCCGGAAGATCCCGTCTCCGCCATCTCGTTTCAGGCCGGGGACCTGGGGCCCCGTCCCCCCGGGGGCGTTTGCGGGTGCCCATCGAGCCCGGCGTCTCTTTCCTGGTCACCCGATCTGCGAGGCGCATCTCCCGCAGATCTCGGGGTGCGAGGCGCTTGTCCCAATGTCCTCTGCATAGCGCCAGCACCGCGGGCACTTGACCCCGGGCGCCCTGTGCGCCTCGACGGCGACAGCGCCCAAGACCTCGCTCTGGATCCAGGGGCCCTCCCCTTCTTCCACCTCGACCTTGGAGCAGATGAACACATCCGCGAGCAGCCCTTGGACGTCCTGAAGGAAGGACAGGGTCTCGCCCGAGGCCCTCAGCTTCACGCAGGCGTCCAGCGAGTGGCCGATGGTCTTGTCCTTGCGCAGGCCCTCGAGGACCTTCGATACCTCCTGCCTGAGCGCCAGGATGCGTTCCCAGCGCTGCTTCAACCCGTCGTCCATCAGGTGAGGGTCGGGCTCCGGCATGTCGGAGAGGTGGACGCTTTCCGCCTTGTGCTCGAAGCCGGGGATGTGGTCCCAGATCTCCTCGGCGGTGAACGCGAGGATGGGCGCGATCAACCTCGTGAGGTCCTTCACGATCCTGAAGAGGGCCGTCTGGGCCGACCTCCTGGCGAGCGAGTCCTTCTTGAACACGTACAGGCGGTCCTTGAGGACGTCCAGGTAGAAGGCGCTCATGTCCACCACGCAGAAGTTGTGCACGAGCTGGTAGATGACGTAGGGCTCGAACTCCTCGTACGCCCTTCTCACCCGCGATATGAGCTCCTGCGTGACGTGGAGCGCGTAACGGTCCATCTCGAGCATGTCGCCGTAGGGCACCATGTCGCGGGACGGGTCGAACCCCCAGAGGTTGCCGAGCATGAAGCGCGCCGTGTTGCGGATCCTGCGATACGTCTCCACCAGGCGCTCGACGATCTCCTGCGAGATGCGGATGTCGTTCCTGAAGTCCTGGGCGCTCACCCAGAGCCTCAGGATCTCGGCCCCGTACCTGTCGATGATCTCCTGGGGGGCTATGGTGTTGCCGAGCGACTTCGACATCTTCCTGCCCTCGCCGTCCACGACGAACCCGTGGGTGAGGACCGTCCTGTACGGCGCCTCCCCCCGCGTCCCCACGGAGGCGAGCAGGGTGCTGTGGAACCACCCGCGGTGCTGGTCCGAACCCTCGAGGTACATGTCAACCGGCACCCCGAGCCTCGGGTCTTTCTCGCACACCGCGGCGTAGCTCACGCCCGAGTCGAACCACACGTCCACGATATCCTCTTCCTTGGCGAGGTCATCCCCCGAGCACTTCGCGCACCTCGTCCCCTCGGGCAGGAGATCCTTCTCGGGGTGCACGAACCAGGCGTCCGCACCCTCCTTCTCGAAGAGTTCGGCCACGTGCCTCGCCACATCGCCGCTCGCGAGGATCTCCCCGCAATTGCGGCAGTAGAACACGGGGATCGGGACCCCCCATGCCCTCTGGCGCGAGATGCACCAGTCAGGCCTGTTCTCGATCATGGAGTAGATGCGGTCCTTTCCCCAGGAGGGTATCCACCTGACCTTCGTGATCGCTTCCAGCGCCTTCTTCCTGAGGTCGGCGTGCTCCAGGGAGATGAACCACTGGTTTGTCGAGCGGAAGATGATGGCGTTCTTGCACCGCCAGCAGTACGGGTACGAGTGATCGTAGTCCGACAGGTGCAGGAGGGCGCCCCTGTCTTTCAGGGCCCGGTTCACGTCGTCGTTGGCCTCGAACACGTATCTGCCCTCGAACCCCTCCACCTCGGAGGTGAACCTGCCCTCGTTGTCGACCGGGGCGTAAATCTCGAGGCCGTACGCCTTGCCGATCTCGTAGTCTTCCTCGCCGTGACCGGGCGCGATGTGCACGCAGCCCGAACCGGCGTCCAGCGTCACGAATGGGGCCAGGATGAAGAGAGACTCCCTGTCGTAGAGCGGGTGACGCGCCTTGAGGTGTTCCATGGCCGTGCCCTTGAAGACGGCCAGGACCTCGTAGTCCGTGACGCCGAAGGTCGACATGCACGAGGGGACGAGGTCCTCGGCCATGATGAGCACGCCGTAGGGTTTCGTCCTGACCGCGGCGTAGGTGAAGTCCGGGTGGAAGGCCACGGCCAGGTTCGCGGGGATGGTCCAGGGGGTGGTGGTCCATATCACCACGTGGGTGTCGTCCTTGAAGGGCGCGAGCTCGGGCACGCGGCCGGACACGTCCGAGGTCAACCTGAAGCGCACGAAGATGGCGGGTGTGGTCTGGTCGTGGTACTCCACCTCCGCCTCGGCGAGCGCGGTCTGGCAGGTCGCACACCAGTACACGGGCTTGCGGGCCCTGTAGATCGAGCCCTGGTCGATGAACCTGCCCAGTTCCCGGACGATGGTCGCCTCGTAGTCGTACGACATGGTCACGTACGGCTCTTCCCAGAGCCCGAAGACGCCCAGGCGCTTGAACTCGTCCCTCTGGATGGACAGGAACCGCTCCGCGTACTCGCGGCAGTGCCTGCGCACCTCCGCCTTGCTCATGCCCGCGATCTTCTCGCCCAGGGAGATCTCCACCTGGTGCTCGATGGGCAGCCCGTGGCAGTCCCACCCGGGAAGGTAGAACGTGTCGTAGCCCATCATGAACAGGGACTTCACGATGATGTCCTTGAGGATCTTGTTGAGCGCCGTTCCGAGGTGAATGTGGCCGTTCGCGTACGGCGGTCCGTCGTGCAGTATGAACTTCCTCCTGCCCTGGGACGCCTCGATGATCTTGTGGTAGATCCCGCCTTCCTCCCATCGCCTGAGGATCTCGGGCTCCTTCTGGACGAGCTGCGCCTTCATGGGGAAGTCCGTGCGCGGCAGACAGAGGGTCTCTTTGTAATCCATGCCGTCCTCCAAGGGATATCGAAGCCTCGTGAATCTATCCCACATGGAGAATCCGTGTCAATGGCCGGACATAGGAGCAACCTCAGTCTTCAACCACGCCGACGGCAAGTGGGGCGTCGACGCCCGATGATCCCGGCCAGGAGAAGCTCACCCCGCGTACCCACTCGAGTGGGCGCCCGCAGGGCCCGCTAATGGGGATAGCGTTTGCGTGGAGGGCGGCGCCGTGGTACATGACAGTCCATACCGAACAAAGAGGCAGCGTAAGGAGGCTTAGCCCGTGAAGAGAAACCACGGAGAGAAAGCGGCGACAGAGGCGCCCTTGGCCCGAGCGATCCCGGCCGCACCCCGGGGCCGCTTGTTCGGACAGGCCCGCAACGACCACGTGACCGCCCGGCAGACGGCCGCAAAGGCCATGATCGCGGCCGCGGCATCGTTCTTGTTGGTCCTGGCGCACGCCTCGGCCGTATCCGCCGGCACGGTCACGATAAACGGCTACACCTTTTCCACGGACGTGGCGGACCCGCCCTTCGTGGAGGACAGCGCCATGCTCGGGTCGAGCCCTTTCTTCGCCGATTACCCGCGCCTGGTGGACCTCGTCTTCACCCTCTACGGGTACGGTTCGTTCGCGGGGAAGGACAACACCTTTTCCTACCGCCAGACGTTCACGGTCAAAGGCGTCCAGTGTGCGGTGGTGATGGAACAGGGCTACATCCCGGTCTTCGACGCCCATGACGGTTCCACGTCGTTCTCGTTCGTCTTCTGCACGGCCTACTTCTATCTGGCGAGAGACATCGACGACAACATCCACATCCTCGACATGTTCATCTCCCTGGACGACGCCGAGAACACCACCCTGTCATGGGACGTGGACGACCTCCCCGCAGGCCGCACCACGCTCTTGTATCCCTCCGACCCTGAAGAAGGCCAGGAGGTCTTCTGCGGCACCGTGGTGAAGGTCACGTCCGACAACGGGTCCGGCAGGGCCATGGTCATCCTCCGCGACGATTTCCCGTTCGACTACCCCGGCCCCTTGAGGGAATACCTGGTGTCAGGGAGCGGGATTTCCGCCCACGCATGCGACTGGGACGGGTCCGTCAACGGGTTCTCGCATGACGGCAGGAGACCGGACGCCCACGACGGGGAAGACGCGTACTGGGAGGAGTGGGTCGACGACCACTGCTTCATCACCGCATCCAGGCATTGAGGTCACGTACCCTTCGGGGTGCCCCAGGGGTGACGGCAGCCCCTTCGTCGTCGAGGACCACCATCGTGCCGGGCGGGGCCAGGGCCGCCGCTCTCCATCGCCGCGCACAGGGATCGAGGTGGATGCGTCCTTGGGGCCTACGCGAAGAGGGCCGCCCCTTCACCGACCGGGACCGCAACGTGCCGAGCGGGAAGGCCGCCTCGTCCAGGATGCACGGGACGGGCGTGCAGTGCCGGGAACACCTGAAAGGGGGAACGCCCCCGGGACCGGACAGGGAGCCCCACCCGGCCGTCCCTTCCCGAGGCCCGGACATTGGCCTTGACATGTCGCGTCCGGGACGTACACTACATTCCTGAGACGACAGGACAGGAAGACGACACACACGCCACGGGGTGAACCATGACCGCATACCAGCTCACGGTGCCAGTCGAGAACAGGCCGGGCAGGCTTGCCCAGGTCTCCGGCGTCCTTGCCAGGGAGAAGATCAACATCCGCGCCATCACCATCTCGTCGTTCGGCGACAAGGGATTTTTCAACATCCTCGTCGACGACCCGAAGCTCGCCCTGAAGGCCTTGAAGAAAGAGGGCATCGAGGCGGAGCTCAAGGAGATCATCGCGGTCCTCATCGACGACAAACCGGGCGGCATGGACAGCCTCGCCCAGATCCTGGCCAGGCAGGGGATCAACATAGAGAACGCCTACGGGTTCGTGCTCGAGAGCAACAAGACGGCGGTCTTCGTCATCGACGTATCCGACCTCGAAGGCACCCAGCGGATCCTGAGGGACCACGGGTTCAAGACGCTCTCGCCGGAAGCCCTTGCCGCCATAGAGCCGTTCCACTACATGAGGTACTGAAGACGCCTTCGGTAGGCGCCCCACCCTCTCGAACGTTTTGGAACCATCGGCCTGGAGGGAAACGGGCGGGTCCCTCACCGACTCAAAGGCGCTTGGGGATCGAAGCCCGGTTCCGAGCATCCGCTCAAAGCGCTTGCCCCATGCCTGCAACGGTCATGCCCCAGCCCTCCATCGGGCATATGCGACGATCGCGTGGACACCCCCGGCTGCGGCCGGGCCTGGGTGCGTATCTACCTGATGAGACCCGGCAGGAACGTGGCGATCTGGGGGAAGGGTATGAGCAGGAAGGTCAGGATGACCATGGCCGCGATAAAGGGGATGCAGCCCTTGAAGATCACCTGCAGCGGGACGTCGCGGGCCACGCCGCTGACCACGTAGGCGTTCACCCCCACGGGCGGGGTCACCACGCCTATCTGCGTGACGAGGACGATGATCACCCCGAACCATATGGGGTCGAAGCCGAGCTTCAGCACCACGGGGTAGAAGATGGGTATGGTGAGCATGATGAGCGCCAGGGCGTCCATGAAGCACCCGCCCACCACGTACCCGAGGATGATCAGGCCCATGATGACCCAGGCCGGCAGGTCGAACCCGGAGATCCAGCCCGCGATGTCGTAGGGGATCCGTGACACGGCGAGGAAGTGCCCGAACACGGTGGCCCCGGCGACGATCACCATGATCATGCACGTGATGCGGGTGGTCTCGGACAGGGCCTGGAGGAAGCCCTTCCAGGAAAGCTGGCCCCTGGCCACGGCGACGACGATGGTGAAGAAGGCGCCCATGGCCCCCGCTTCCGTGGGGGTGAAGACCCCGGCGAAGAGCCCGCCCATGACGAGGACGAAGATGACGAGCGTCTCCGACACGCCCGCCAAAGACGCCATCCTCTCCCTCAGGGGAAACCTCGGCCCCCTGGGACCCAGTTCGGGCCTGAGCTTCACCCAGACAAGGACCGTCAAGACGAACAGGAGGGCCAGGATCACCCCCGGGAGGATCCCCGATATGAAGAGCTTGCCGATGGACTGTTCGGTCAGGATGCCGTACACGATGAAGATCACGCTCGGCGGGATGAGGATGCCGAGGCTGCCGGCAGAGGCCACCACGCCCGTGGCCAGCTCGGGGTGGTAATCGTAGCGTTTCATCTCGGGCAGCGTGGCCGAGCCCATGGTGGCCGCGGTGGCGTTGGTGGAGCCGCATATGGACGCGAAGAAGGCGCATGCCCCGATGGTCGCGATGGCCAGGCCGCCCGGCAGGTGGCCCATGAACTTGTGGGCCGTGTCGAAGAGGCGCCTGCTGATGCCTGAATGGAACGCGACCTGGCCCATGAGCACGAAGAGCGGTATCACGGTGAGGCTGTAGGAGGTAAACGTCGAGAAGACGTCCTTGGCGAGGAGGTTCAACGCGGCGTCCGTCGACACGATCGACGCGAACCCCCAGAACCCGACGAGCGCCATGATGAACGCGACGGGCATGCGGGAGAAGAGCAGCACGACGAGCGCAACGAGCCCGACGATCCCTGTTTGGGTGGGTGTCATTCGGCCTCCGCTCCCCTGAGCTGCCTTATGAACTCCACACCGAGCACCACGCTCAAGAGGGCGCACCCCGCGGCGATGCCGTAGACGAACGGGTAGACCGGCAGCTGGAGCGTCAGCGACACCTCGCTGCTCGCCTCCATGCTCTGTGCGAGCCTCACGCACTGCCAGGCGATCACGGCGAAGAGGAGCATGGACACCAGTGCGTTCAGGGCGTTGACAGCCACCCTCGCCCGCCAGGGCAGCCTCTGGACGAGGATCTCCACCGCGATGTGCCCCTTCATCACGCTCGTGTACGGCAAGGCCATGGCGATGACCGCCCCGCCGGTGAAGCCCACGAGCTCGTAGGTCCCCGGGATGGGGGACTTGAACAGCCTGCCCGCGACGTCCGCCACCGTGATCAGCATCATGAACACGAGGGCGGCGGCCCCCGCCCAGTTGACCCTCTCGGAGAGGCGGGCTGTGAATTTCTCTATCCTGATGAACGAAATCATGCAGGGTACCACCCCGGGCTGCATGCGCGGCCGCCTCCATCGGGAGGGGCCGCGCATGCGCCGCTCTTCCTACTGCGCGTTCTTCTTGATGAGCTCCCGAAGGAGCGAGACCGCCTTCTCGCCGTCTATGTTCTTGGCCTTGGTCTCCTCGACATAGGACTTCAACACGTTCTCGACCGCCTTCTCCCACTTCTTGGCCTCTGCGGGATCCAGCACGATGTAGGTGTTGCCGAGCCCCTCGACGTAGGCCTTGGCCTCGACGTCGGCGTCGTCCCATGCCTTTCCGTGGACGGCTATCCACTCGTTGCTGACATCGGTGAAGACCTTCTGGACCTCGGGCGGGAGCTGGTTCCACTTGTCCTTGTTCATGACCACGAACATGGCGGTGGTGTACCCGATCGTCCTGCAGTCGGTGGTGGCCTTGACCACCTCGCCCTGCTTCCAGCCCTTCATGGTCTCCATGGGCGCGAACGTGCCGTCAACGACCCCTTTCTGGAGCGCCTCGTACGTCCCGGGCTGGGGCATGGCCACCGGCACGCCGCCGAGGGCCTCGACCACCTTCGCAGACAGGCCCGTGGAACGGATCTTCATGCCCTTGATGTCCTTCAAGGTCTTGACCGGCTTCTTGGTGTGGAGCAGCCCCGGCCCGTGAGCGTGCAGGTAGAGTACGTGCACGTCCTCGAGCTCGGCGGGCTTCATCTCGTTGTAGTAGTCGTTCGCCGTCTTCGTGGCGGCCGTCCCCGACGGGTAGCCGAGCGGGAGGTCGACCGCCTCCATGACCGGGAACCGCCCCCTCGAGTAGGCGAAGCAGGACATCCCGATGTCGGAGATCCCCTTGACCACCCCGTCGTAGCAGTCGTTGGCGCTCGTGAGCGTACCGCCCGGGAAGACGTCTATCTTGACCGCCCCGCCGCTGCGCTTCTCGATCTCGCTCGCCCAGTCCTGGGCCGCCTTGCACTGCGGGTGGGTGGGCGGGAAGAAGATGCTGTAGGTGAGCTTGACGGGCTCGGCCTTGACCTCCTGTGCCGGCTGCTGCGCCTGCTCCTCCTTCTTCGAGCAGGACGCCGACAGCGCCACGACGACGAACATGCACACTGCAACGATAACCAGTCTCTTCATCGAACCTCCCCCCTTCATGGTAATGAATATGCTTCTAGGATCCCGTATCCCTTGCTGCCCCCTCACCGCCGGGAACGAACTCCTCGGAACACCTCGGACATCGTTCGCTCGACTCGTACACCATGGCCCCGCACTCGGAGCACAAGAAGATCGTGCCCGAGGCCTCGCCGGAGACCTTGAAATCCGTCTTTACCCCCCACGACCTCTTGAGCAGCGCGATGACCTCCCCGAAGGCCCCGAAGAGCACGTGGAAGGCGACGCCGAACGCGAGGAAGAGGACCCCTGCCGCGATCCAAAAGAGCTGGCCGAGCGCCGCCGACAGGACGACGGAGAACAACGCCCCGGCGATCCCGAGCACGAGATAGACCCTGCCGATCATGCCGAGGGCGTTCTCCCTCCCGAAACCGTCTCTCACCTCGTGCCTGACTATGCGGGCCATGCCTTCTCCCGTGTGCGCCTTGATCACGGCTGGGGAAGCCGGGCCTACAGGCTGTAGACCTGTTCTCCCCTGAGCACCGTGAACCCGCCGTCAAGGAGCACCTGGATCGCCTGGTCTATGTCGTCGAAGCGGAAGATGATCACCGCGTTCTCGCCGCTCCTTTCCACGAAGGCGTACATGTACTCCACGTTGATGTTGTGGCGCGTGAGGAGATCGAGGATGCTGTGGAGCCCGCCGGGCCTGTCCGGCACCTCGACCGCGATCACGTGGGTGCGTCCCACCGCGAACCCGTTGTCGTTCAGGACCTTCTTCGCCTTGTTCACGTCGTCCACGATCAACCTCAGGATCCCGAAATCGCTCGTGTCGGCGAGCGACAGGGCCCTGATGTTGATGCCCGCGTCCTTGAGGACCCTTGTCACGCCTGACAGGCCGCCGGGCTTGTTCTCGAGGAAGATGGAAATCTGTTCGACCTTCATGGGACACCCCCTTATCTGGGTCTCTTGTCCACCACCCGCTGCGCCTTACCCTCGGTGCGCTGCAGGGTCTTGGGTTCCACGAGCTTCACCTTCGCGGTGATGCCGATGTAGTCCTTGATGTCCTTCGCTATGCGCCGCTCGAGGTTCTGGAGCCTCCTGATCTCGTCCGAGAAGATCCGCTCGCTCACCTCCACCTGGATCTCGAGGGTGTCCAGCGCTCCTTCCCGGTCTATGATGAGCATATAGTGGGGTTCGAGGCCCTCGATCTCCATGAGGACGCTCTCGATCTGGGACGGGAAGACGTTCACGCCCCGAATGATGAACATGTCGTCGCTCCTGCCCATGACGCGTTCCATGCGCACGAAGGTCCTCCCGCAGCGGCACACCTCCCTCATGAGCCTCGAGAGGTCCTTGGTGCGGTAGCGGACGAGAGGGAAGGCCTCCTTGGTGAGCGTGGTGAAGACGAGCTCGCCTGCCTGGCCGTCCGGCAACACCTCTCCGGTGGACGGGTCGATGACCTCCACGATGAAGTTGTCCTCGAAGATGTGCAGCCCGTTTTTCCCCTCGATGCACTCCATGGCCACGCCCGGTCCCATGATCTCGGACAGCCCGTAGATGTCCAGCGCGGTGATGTCGAGCCGGGACTCGATCTCCTTCCTCATGCGCTCTCCCCAGGGCTCGGCCCCGAGGATCCCCACCCTGAGCCTGAGAGAGCGCATGTCGACACCCATCTCCTCTCCCACCTCCGCCAGGTAGAGGGTGTAGGAGGGCGTGCAGCAGATGGCGGTCGGCCCAAAATCCTGCAGGATCAGGATCTGCTTCTTGGTGTTCCCGCCGGACATGGGGATCACGCTCGCGCCGAGACGCTCGGCGCCGTAATGCACCCCGAGGCCGCCCGTGAACAGGCCGTACCCGTAGGCGTTGTGGACGATGTCGTTCTTCGTGAGGCCGGCGGCCGCCAGAGACCTGGCCATGAGCTCGGCCCAGGTCTCGATGTCCCTCCTGGTGTAGCCCACCACCGTGGGCTTGCCCGTTGTCCCGGACGAAGCGTGGAGGCGGACGATGTTGCTCATGGGCACGCTGAAGAGGCCGAACGGGTAGTTGTCCCTGAGGTCCTGCTTGGTGGTGAAGGGCAGGCGGCCGAGGTCTTCGAGGGACCTGATGTCTTCGGGCTTCACCCCCGCCTCGTCGAACTTCTTCCGGTAGAACCCCACGGTGTGGTACACCCTCTCGACGACCTGCTTGAGCCTCTTCAGCTGGAGGGATGCCAGGGCCTCCCTCGGCAGGGTCTCGAACTCCTCGTTGAAGATCATCGCGAAGAACCTCCTGTCCTGTTCATGTGCGGACGAGGTCGATCGTCCTGCCCCTCTTGAACGCCTCGAGATTCACCTCGCGGATGCGCTCCGGCACCATGTCCGCTATCACCTCCGCCCAGAGGGTCTCCGGTATCTCGATGAACTTCGAGAGAACTCCCATGAGCACCAGGTTGAGCGCCCGGCGCTCGCCGAGGGCCTGGGCCACGGCCGTTCCGTCGGCCAGGTAGACGTTTCCCGAACACCCCTTCAGGATCGGCACCACGTCCGGGTAGGGTTCCTTCCCTGCTATGACCGAAGGGGGAGCCAGCCTGAACCGGTTGACGATCACGGTGGTACCTCCGTTCATGTAAGGGGGGTACCTGGCGGCCTCGAGTTCCTCGAACGAGACGAGGATGTCGCAGCATCCGTAGGGGATGAGCGGGGAGGCCACTTCCCCGGCGAAGCGCACGTGTGACATCACGCTCCCCCCCCTCTGGGCCATGCCGTGAATCTCCGACTTCTTGACATCGAAACCTGCGCGCATCACGACCTCGGAGAGGATGTCGGAAGCCAGGATGATGCCCTGGCCGCCCACGCCCGTCATGAGAACGTTCATGACCCACCTCCGATTGCCCCTGCAGGGCAGATCTCGGCGCACACGTTGCACCCCACGCAGACCCCGTTAATATGCGCCTTCTCACCGTCGAATTCAAGTGCCGGGCACCCGAGCGAGATGCAGACCTTGCACCCGGTGCAGGTCTCAGGGTCCACCTCGAGCACGGTCCCGGGCACAGCCCTGGTCTTGAGGAGGACGCACGGCGCGCGGGATATGATCACCGCCGGGCCCTTCGAGTCGAGCGCCTCCTTCACCGCCTGCCGGGTCTCGTTCACGGCGTACGGGTTGACGGTGCGGACCCACGGGATCCCCAGAGCCTTCACCAGGGATTCGAGGTCTATGTCCGTCGTCTTTTCGCCCGAGATGGTGACGCCCGTCCCAGGATGGTTCTGCGACCCGGTCATCGCCGTGGTACGGTTGTCCAGGATCACCACCAGGGCGCACCCGCTGTTGTAGGCGAGGTTGGCCAGCCCCGTGATGCCCGAGTGGAAGAAGGTGGAGTCGCCGATGACCGCGGCTATCTTCTGTTCGCCCGGCCCGAAGACCTTGGACATGCCGTGCGCGTGGTTGATGCCCGCGCCCATGCACAGGCAGGTGTCTATGGCGTCGAGCGGCGGCAGAAAGCCGAGGGTGTAGCAGCCGATGTCGCCGGCGATGAAGCACTTGTTCCTCTTCAGCGCGTACAGCATGGCCCTGTGGGGACACCCCGGGCACATGGAAGGCGGCCTGGGAGGCAGGGCCTGCGGGGCGGGCCTGGGGATCTCCAAGCCCAAGACCGCAGCCTTCACGATGTCAGGGTTCAGCTCGCCGCAGAGAGGGACCCTCTCCTTTCCCCTGCACGGTATGCCCAGGGCCTTGACCATCTCCTCCACAAACGGGTCCAGCTCCTCTATGATCCACAGGTCCTTCACCCTGGACGCAAAGTCGCGGACGAGCCTCTCGGGCAGGGGGTACGGCATGCCGAGCTTCAGGAAGGATGCGTTCGGGAACGCCTCCTTGGCGTACTGGTAGGCCACCCCCGAGGCTATGATGCCCAGCGAGGCGTCGCTCATCTCGATACGGTTGAGCGGGGTCGTCTCCGCGAACTTCTTGAGGGCCAGGATACGCTCCTCTATGACCGGGTGTCTCCGCCTGGCGTTTGCGGGAAGCATCACCCACTCGGCGGGGTGCCTCTCCAGGGTCGGCGCCTTCATCGGCGACGCCTCCCCGAGTTCGACCACGCCCATGGAGTGCGAGATCCGCGTGGTGGTCCTGAGCATCACCGGGGTACCGAACTCCTCGCTGATCTTGAACGCCTCGACCGTGAAGTCCTTCGCCTCCTGCGAACTCGAGGGCTCGAGCAGGGCGATCTTCGCGAAGCGCGCATAGTGCCTGTTGTCCTGCTCGTTCTGGGAGGAGAAGAGCTCCGGGTCGTCGGCGCTCACGAGCACGATACCCCCCCTGACGAGCGTGTAGGGCAGGGTCATGAGCGGGTCGGCGGCCACGTTGACCCCCACGTGCTTCATCACCGCGAGCGCCCTCGCCCCGGTGTAGGAGGCACCAACAGCCGCCTCGAGAGCGACCTTCTCGTTCGGGGCCCACTCGGCGTGTATGTCCTTGTAGAGCTCCGAGATGGTCTCGAGGATCTCGGTACTGGGTGTGCCGGGGTACGCCGCCGCGAAGGACACCCCCGCCTCGAACGCCCCGCGCGCCACCGCCTCGTTGCCGCTGAGGATCTTCTTCATCACGTGTATCCTCGCCCCTGTTCGAACGTAGTTATACTCCTAAGGAAAAAGGGCCATGGGTTTCTGCCCATGGCCCCGTGTCCTTTCCCGCACGCACCCGGGACTACGGGCAGGCGCAGCGATACAGTCTGCTGTAATAATAGCCGTACCCGCAGGTCCTGGGCGTTTCTCGCTCCATCGCCGCCTAATATCCCGTGAATGCGGACATCCTGTCAAGGCATTTCTGGCGCTCACCTCCGAGGCACGCGGGTACCACCACGGTGCAAGAAGCCCCCCTCGCGCACACCCACCCACATGGGGCCAGAGACGCGCCGTCGAGGGACGACGCCTCGCACGTAACGGCGATGCCTGCGACCCTGGGTCCAAACCGCGTGTGCCCGCGATGCGACCACGGAGCCGGAGACATCCCCCCGGAGTCGCCCCGGGGGAGACGGGTGCAGGATGTGGCCGCCGGGCGCCTGGTGCACGTGAGGTGCCGTGCGCGTCGCCAGGGGGGCAGGCCCGCGAGGCATGGCCCAGCCGTGAGGAGGACGTTCATCGGTGCAACCCTCTTCCTTTTCATGCCTTAAGGCCCTCGGTCGCAGGCCCCAAGACCTGCGGGCCCGGGGTACCAGCGCCACGGCGCCGCCGGGAAGGAGACGAGGTGCCCGGTCAGAGCGAACCCACCCGAGAGACGACTCGCTTATTACGTTTACCGTGCATAACGAACACTTGGGTTCTTGAACAATGGATGTTTATGTGGTACTATGTAATTTCCGATTCTTGCTTATACGGATGAATCGAGGAGAACATGGAGTTCAATGGCTTGACGGGAGGGATACCCATGAGACGCTTGATCCTGACGTTCACGTTTGCGGCCATCGCCTCGCTCGTCATGAGCGCCTGCAGCACCTCGTCCACCACGGGTCTCTTGCGCGGCAAGGACTCCTCGCATGCGCTCATCGAGCTCTTGAGACAGGCCGAAAGCGGTGATTCCCAGGCGCAGTTCAACGTGGGCCTGATCCACTGCAACGGCTGGGGTGTGGAGAAGGATTACGCGAAGGCCGCCAGGTGGTTCCGCAAGGCCGCGGAGAACGGCAACGAGGAAGCCCAGTTCAACCTCGGCGTGATGTACTACAAGGGCCTCGGGGTGAACAGGGACCACAACGAGGCGGCCAGGTGGTTTCTCGCCTCCGCCGCTTCAGGCTACGTGAAGGCGCAGAGCAACATCGCCTTCATGTACTACAAGGGCATAGGCATACCCCAGGACTATGCCGAGGCGGAGAAGTGGTACAGGAAGGCGGCGAGCAAGGGCGACGTCGAGTCCCAGAAAAGGCTAGGGAACATCTATTACCACGGCAAGGGATTCCGGCAGGATTTCAAGGAGGCTGCCGCCTGGTTCCAGAAGGCTGCGAACCAGGGCGACGTCACGGCCCAGACCAACCTCGCCGACATGTACTACAGGGGTCTCGGCGTCGAGAAGGACTACCAAGAGGCGGTCACCTGGTACAAGGTCGCGGCCATGCAGGGAAACGCCCACGCCCAGACCAGCCTGGGGACCATCTACCTCAACGGCGAGGGCGTCCCACAGGACTTCACCGAGGCCGCCTACTGGTTCCGCATGGCAGCCGAGCAGGGCAACAGCCAGGCCCAGGGTTTCCTCGGGTACTTCTATGAGCAAGGGCTGGGCCTGCCGCAGGACCATGCGGAGGCGGCACGCTGGTATCGGCTCGCGGCCGATCAGGGAGACGCGGTGATCCAGTTCAACCTCGGGCTCATGTATGCCAAGGGCCTCGGCGTTCAGCAGAGCTACGAGGAGGCCGCGAGGTGGTACCAGAAGTCCGCGGAACAGGGGTACGACAAGGCCCTCTACAACCTGGGGATCCTCTACAGCAAGGGGCTCGGGGTCCCGAAGGACTTCACGCAGGCGTACCTCTGCTTCCAGCTCGCGGCGGAACAGGGCATCCAGCACGCGGCCGTCTACCTCGACGTGATGGCGAACGAGATGAGCCAGAGCCAGATAACCCAGGCCAAGGAGATGGCGAAAACCCTCAGGGAAGCCGCCCAGTAGCGCCCGTTTCTTCTCGGTCGACTGGCTCAATATGCTCCCCAGTGAGGATTCACCCGGGGAAGCCGCCCAGTGGCGCCGTTTCTTTCCCTGAGGGTTCTCCGCACCTTTCGGCGGGTCGCGGTGTCGTCTGCGGGCGGTGTCATGGAATGGAACCGTATCGTGGCATGCGGCCCCGCGCCCCGCATGACGCTTTAGGCGTGGGACTCGATGGTGGGCACACCGAACGCCCCCTTCCCCCCTCGGGCGACTCCCCCCGCGTGAGCCGGGTGCGCGGGCCGACGTAGAGCGCCTCAGGCACGTCCCGACCTCCCGGTGGGAGACCGTGCGGCCGCAACAGACCACCGGTGAGCGGCTTGCCCGGACACCGGGACCTCTTCGGCCGGCGATCGCCCGGTCGTCAAGCCCATTGCCCGCATGGATGCACCAGGCCGCCCGTCCGCACTCGCCCCCCTGGGGGAGCGGCTACAGGGTGCTTGCAGGGGAAACGGGTCTTCGGCATCGCCCCCAAGGCTTCAAGGATCCAGGCACACGGCGGCAGGCGCTCTTCGGCGGAACGTCCAGGCCCTCCCGCAAGCCTGTCCGGGCTCGTCTTCACCAGAGGAGGGGCATGTCCCAGAGGTATTCCGGGATGATCACGAGCTCTGCAAGCGCCGCGAACACCAACAGCCTCTTCATGAACACCCTCTTCATGGTCTCCTCACCCTGATCCTTGCTTTCCCGCCCGGGCTTGCGCGGGACCTCGTCACGAACACCCAAGCCCTAGCAACAGGCATGCCCCCGCAGATCCCCACGCATCCGACCGAAATGACGAAGGGTCTCCGCTTCTCGCCCATGGTCGACGGCAAACTTTTTCATACCTTGGGGCATGTCCTGGGAAGAATGTTTCCGAGGGTCACCGCTTGTGATCTCCCGGGGGCGCTCTCATCCCATGGATGGACGTCAGACGGCGTCGTGGCCGGCGGCCACGCCGGGGTTTTCGTCCCGCGGGAATGCGGCGGTGGGCCTCGACCTTCTTCCAAGGTCACATACGACTTCTCCCGTCCCGCGGGAATGCGGCTGTGCGCACGGCCGCATTCATGGCTTGACACCCCTGATGCAATTCCGATAGCCTCCCATGTCCGGGAGATGTAAAGGATCCCCATGAGCTCGACTCGATCCTGGATCGCACTGGACTTGTTGCCCGAGGTCGGTCCGAAGACCGTGCAGAGGCTCCTTGCGGTCTTCGGTTCGCCGGAGTCGATATTCCGGGCCGCCGAGACGGAACTGCGCTCCACGGAGTTCCTCAGGCCCTCGCAGATCAGGTCGATCCTTGTGGGACCGGACGAGGCGCGCGTCGACGAGGTGGTGCGGGCGCTCGAGAAGGTGCGCGCACGGGCGGTATCCCTCATGGACCGCGAGTATCCGGCCGCCCTGAGGGCGATAGATGCCCCCCCCGCGGTCTTGTACGTCAGGGGTAGTCTCGAGGACATCGAGCCGGCCGTTGCGGTGGTGGGTACCCGTTCACCCTCGGTGTACGGAAAGCGCACGGCCTTCTTCCTCGCCAGGGACCTGAGCCTGAGCGGCGTCTCGGTGGTCTCGGGCCTCGCCAGGGGGATCGACCGGGAGGCCCATCTGGGTGCGCTCGAAGGGATAGCAAAGACGGTGGCCGTGCTGGGCTCCGGCATCGATACCGTCTACCCGAAGGAGCACGAGGATCTCGCCTCGAGGATCGAGCGGGCAGGCGCCGTCGTCTCGGAGTTGCCCCCGGGCACGAAGCCGGAGGCCGGGAACTTCCCCAGGAGGAACCGCATCATCTCCGCCCTGGCCCAGGCCGTTGTCGTGGTCGAGGCGACGACGAGGTCCGGGGCCATGATCACCGCGCGCCTCGGCCTCGAGCAGGGGAAGGTGGTCATGGCCGTGCCCGGGAACGTGACGAACCTGAGGTCGCAGGGGCCCCACCACCTCATACGGCAGGGGGCGGTCCTCGTCGAGAGGGCCGCAGATGTCATCGCCGAGATAGCACCCTCCATCGCCTCGACCCTGTCCCGCCAGCCACTCAAGCAACCTGGTTCCAGGACCGATGAAATCCTCAACATGGCATCGTCCTCGCCGGTCACCATAGAAGAGATCGCACAACACCTGGGCATAGACGTGAGCGAGGCGACCCGGAGGGTGAGCACGCTCGAGATCGAGGGGTCGCTCGAGAGGGTGACACCGAACCGCTTCATCGCGAGGGACGTTCATGGCTAAGACGCTGCTCATCGTGGAGTCGCCCGCAAAGGCACGCACGATCAAACGCTACCTGGGAAACAGGTTCGACGTGGAAGCCACCATGGGCCACATCAAGGACCTGCCGAAGAGCACCATGGGCATAGACCTGGAGAACGGCTTCATCCCGTCGTACAGGATCATCGCGGACAAGAAGGACGTGGTGAAGAAGATCAAGGCCCGGGCGAAGTCCGCGGACCTGGTCTACCTCGCGTCGGACCCCGACCGGGAGGGCGAGGCCATCGCCTGGCACGTCGCGGAGGAGATCGGCAAACCCCCGGAATCCGTCCGCCGCATCACCTTCCACGAGATCACCAAGAGGGCCGTGGAGGAGGCCATCAAGAGCCCGAAGGAGCTCAACCGGTCCCTCTACGACGCGCAGATGGCGAGACGCTCCATGGACCGGATCGTGGGGTACACCATGAGCCCGCTCCTCTGGAAGAAGGTCCGCAGGGGGCTGTCGGCGGGCAGGGTGCAATCCGTTGCCCTGAGGCTCGTGTGCATGCGCCAGGAAGAGATCGAGTCCTTCGTGCCCAGGGAATACTGGACCGTGGAGGTCTTCCTCAGGACGCCTGCGCAGGCGACCTTCAAGGCCAAGGTCGTCGACCCCAAGGAGATCCCCGACGAACAGGCCGCGCGCAAGGTCTCGGAGGCCATCGAGCGGGCCGCGGCCATAAGGGTCGAGTCGGTCACCAGGCAGGTCAGGTCGAAACACCCCCTGCCGCCCTTCATCACCTCGACCCTGCAGCAGGCGGCATCCAGCAGGCTCAGGTTCTCCGCCAGCAAGACCATGCGCATAGCCCAGCAACTCTACGAGGGCCTTCCCATCGGCGGCGAGGAGATCACGGGGCTCATCACCTACATGCGGACGGACTCGCCGGTCGTCTCCGAAGAGGCGTTGCGGGCGGTCAGGGACTACATCCCCGAGACCTACGGCGAGGCGTACCTTCCCGAAAAACCCCGCAGGTACAAGGCAAAGAAGACCGCCCAGGAGGCCCACGAGGCGATCAGGCCCACGGACGTGAGGCTCACCCCCGAGACGCTGGGCCCTCACCTCAACAAAGACCAACTCGCGCTCTACGACCTCATATGGAAGAGGTTCGTCGCCTCCCAGATGTCGAGCGCGTCATTCGACCAGACCACCGTGGACATCAGCGCCGGCGACATCGGCCTGCGCGCCACGGGATCGGTCATGACCTTCGACGGGTTCCTGAGGCTGTACGACACCAACGGCGAGGACGAACAGGACACGCTGCCCGACTCCCTCGCCGAGGGCGACATCCTGTCGTGCGAACGCATCGAGCCGATCCAGCACTTCACCCAGCCGCCGCCCAGGTACACCGAGGCGAGCCTCATCAAGGAGCTGGAGGACAAGGGCATCGGCAGGCCTTCGACGTACGCGCCGACCGTCTCCACGCTGGTGGAGAGGGGGTACGTGAGCATGGAGGGCCGCACCCTGGTCCCCACGGAACTCGGCAGGGACGTGAACTCGCTCCTCGTGAAGCACTACCCGAACATCCTCGACATCGGGTTCACCGCGAGGATGGAGGATTCCCTCGATCTCATCGAGGAGGGCAGGTCCGGCTACCTCGATGTCATGGGGGACTTCTACCGCACCTACTCCGCTGAGCACGAGGCCGCGAGCAGGAACATGGAGAACCTGCGGGCCGAGGCGAGGCCTGCAGGCATAGCGTGCCCGGCGTGCGGCAGGGACATGGTGGTCAAGCTGGGCAAGAACGGCTACTTCCTCGGCTGCTCGGGGTACCCCGAGTGCACGAACACCATGGAGTTCACGAGGGACGCATCGGGCAGGATCGTGCCCGCCCCGAAGGAAGAGACGGCCCACACCGACCAGACGTGCGAAAAGTGCGGCTCACCCATGGTGGAAAAGCGCGGCAGGTTCGGCCCGTTCCTGGCCTGCAGCAACTACCCGGACTGCAAGAACACCAAACGCATCACCAAGGCGCCGGAGCCCACGGACAGGGTGTGCGACAAGTGCGGCGCCCCCATGGTGTTGAGGCATGGGAGGTACGGGCCCTTCATCTCGTGCAGCGCCTACCCCGCATGCAAGAACATCGCCCCTGCTCCCATCGGTCTCCCGTGCCCGGTCCCCGGCTGCCCGGGGGAGATCGTCCAGCAGAGGTCGAAGAAGGGCAAGTCGTTCTACTCGTGCTCCCGGAAGGAATGCGGCTTCGTGAGCTGGACGAAACCGGTCGCCGGCGCCTGCCCGACGTGCGGGTCCAAGACCTTCGTGAAAAAAGGCGGCGTCCTCTCCTGCGCCAACCCGTCCTGCACGTACCGTGAAGAAGGCCGTGGGTGAGGTCATCGTCGCAGGCGGAGGCCTCGCGGGCGTGGAGGCCGCGCTCACGCTGGCCAGGCACGGCGTGCCCGTCACCATCTACGAGATGCGGCCGGCGAAGACGACCCCCGCGCACACCACGGACCTGCTCGCAGAGCTCGTGTGCAGCAACTCCCTCAAGGGGACGGACCCCCTCACGGCGCACGGCATCCTCAAGCGGGAGATGGAGGCGCTGGGCTCGGTGGTCCTCTCCGCGGCATCGAGGTGCAGGATACCCGCGGGCAAGGCGCTCGCGGTAGACAGGACCGCGTTCGCCGAGGCCGTCACCGAGACGGTCTCCCGGCATCCCAACATCACGATCAGGCGCGAGGAGCTCACCTCGATCGACCCCGACAGGCTCACCATCGTCGCGACCGGCCCGCTCACCTCTGACGCCATGGCGGGTTGCATCGCCTCCCTGACAGGCACCCCGCGCCTGCATTTCTACGACGCGATCTCTCCCGTCGTGGACGCGCAGAGCATAGACATGGAGCACGCCTTCTTCGCTTCCAGGTGGGACGCCCCGTCCATGGACTACCTCAACTGCCCCCTCGACGAGACCACCTACAGGGCCTTCGTGAGCGAGCTCTTGAAGGCCGACAGGGCAAAGGCCCACCTCTTCGAGGACGCCCGCTACTTCGAGGCCTGCCTCCCCGTGGAGGTGCTCGCAGGCAGGGGGGCGGACGCCCTCAGGTTCGGCCCCATGAGACCCGTCGGCCTTTTGGACCCCAGGACCGGGCGGAGACCGTTCGCCGTCGTGCAGCTGAGGAGGGAAAACCTCGCCGGCGACGCGTACACCATGGTGGGGTTCCAGACCAGGCTCACCTACCCCGAGCAGAAGCGGGTCATCTCCCTGATCCCGGCGCTCAGGCACGCCGAGTTCTTCCGCTTCGGGAGCATCCACAGGAACACCTACGTGGACTCGCCCCAGGTCCTGAACAGGGACTTGAGCCTCAAGGCCGCAGGCAACGTGTACCTGGCGGGGCAGATCACGGGGGTCGAGGGGTACGTGGAGTCGTCCGCCACGGGGATCGTCGCCGGGCTGTCGGTCCTTGCGCGTATCAAGGATGCCGCATTCTCGCCTCCCGGGCCGGAGACCGCCATAGGCGCCCTGATCGCCTACATCACGAGCCCCACCCAGGCACCTTTCCAGCCATCGAACATCAACTTCGGCATCATGGCGGCCCTGGACGCACCCAGGAAACGCCGGGCAGAGCTCTTGAGCTCGAGGGCGCTCTCCTCGTTCGAGAGGTGGATGGAGAACACGATGAGGGCACTCGGGGAACGGGCCTGATGGCCCGTGTCCAGGCCGCATCTTGGAGTGCACGTCCTCACCCCTGGCCTGTGACCTCACGCACCGGTCCTCACGCGCGGTCACGGGCCCGGAGGGACCCCTCGAGCGCTCCGGGGATGTCTCGCGACGGGGCAGAGCCCGCCACCTTGACGCCTGTGGACGGACGCTCCTCCACCCGGTGCATGGGACGGCACATGGGCGACGCTGGCGAAGGGGCGGGACTCGTGTCGATACGGCGCAGGCGCAAAGAGGGCGCTCGAAGACAGGGGGGACTCGAAGAACGCAGGCCTTGAGACCGTCTCCAGCCTCGCGGTCGCTGCGGGTGTGTTCAGGAACCGGGGCGCCGCCGGTGGCAGGCCGCGCCCCGGCTGGCGGCAGTTACACCTTGGTTACGTTCGATGCCTGGGGACCTTTCGGCCCGTTGGTCACCTCGAAGTTGACCTTGTCTCCCTCGGCAAGGGTCTTGAAACCGTCCATCTTGATGGCGGAGTAGTGCACGAAGACATCGTTGCCGCCATCCTGAGTTATGAAACCGTACCCCTTCTTCTCGTTGAACCACTTGACTGTTCCTGTAGCCATTCATACCTCCGTTTTTTCAGGACACGACCCTTGGCGAGAGGGCGGACCAGGTGTTGCAGTCTGGAACGTGGGTATTACCAGAAACCGGGGAAAACTTAGGAAGGGTTTTACCGCAGGCTTGCATGATAATGTCCATATCCAGGCTATACGTGTCTATATCGTCAAATCCGGCTTTCTGTCAAGCCTCATCGAGCGTCCATGATCGTGTTCCCATGCCGCGGCGTCCTCAGGGAAAGGCCACGCTCGCCGAGCGACGCGCCAGTCGGAGCCCCGTCCTCCCGAAGGCACTTCGTGCTTGCCCGGGGACCGTCGAGCTGGTATCCCCTAGGTGGATGCCGTGTTCTGAGGGAGGTGAATCGCTGTGAACGCTCTCGCTGGATTGTCTCCAGAGGCCCTCTGGGAACATTTCCTCGCCGTCTCGAGGATACCCAGGGGCTCCGGGAACGAAGGGGCGGTGGTCACCTACGTCGCGACGGTCGCTTCCACCGCGGGCCTGCCCTTCAGGATAGACAGGGCGGGAAACATCATCGTGAAGAAGCGCGGCGCGAGGGGCCCCGCGGGGGTGGCCCTGCAGTCTCACCTCGACATGGTGTGCGAAAAGAGGGAGGGATCTCCCCACGACTTCGAGAAAGACCCTCTGGTCTTGGTGAGGGATGGACCCTGGATCAAGGCCCGTGACACCACCCTGGGCGCGGACAACGGGATAGGCGTCGCTGCCATGCTGGCGATCATGACGTCGAACGACATCGTCCACCCCGACCTCGAGCTCGTCTTCACCGTCGACGAGGAGGCGGGGCTTGTGGGCGCACAGTCTCTCGAGAGGCAGGACATAACGTCGCGCACCCTCATCAACCTCGATTCGGAGGAAGAAGGGACGTTCTGCATAGGCTGCGCGGGCGGCATCCACACCGAGCTGAGGCTCGAGCCCGACTTCATGTCGGTCCCGGAGGACACCTCCGCGGTGCTTGTGAGCGTGTCGGGGCTCACGGGGGGTCACTCGGGCGTGGACATCCACCTCGGCAGGCCGAACGCGATAAAGCTCATCGGCCGGTTCCTCCACGCCGTCGATTCCGCATACAGCATCCACCTGGCCGACCTCTCCGGCGGGACGAGGCACAACGTCATCCCCAGGGACGCCCGTGCGCTCATCCACGCATCCCCGGCCGACATAGGCGCGCTGCACAACGAGGCGGCCCACTGGAACGGGATCCTCAAGACCGAGTACGAACACGCGGACCACCGCGTGGCCCTGGTCCTCGAGGAATCGTCCGAGCAGGCGGCACGCGTCCTCACGCCGGAGTCCACCAAGACGGTGATCAGGCTCGTCCAGGCGCTCCCTCACGGCCCCCTCAGGTTCAACCCGGAATGGGAAGGCGTGGTGGACACGTCCACGAACCTCGCGGTGTGCCGCTTCGATGGAGACGAGTTCCTCGTCGTCACGAGCCAGAGGAGCACGACACCGAGTTCCCTGCACGACGCGGCGTCGCAGGTGGCGTCCATCGGGGAGCTCGCCGGGTGCACGGTCTCCCACCTGGGCGCCTACCCGGCCTGGCGGCCGGACAGGAACTCGGCCATCCTGTCCACCTGCCGCGATGTCTACCGGGAGATCACCGGCAGGGAACCGAACGTGAAGGTGATCCACGCCGGCCTCGAGTGCGCCGTCATCGGGGAGAAGATAAAGGGCCTGGACATGATCTCGCTGGGCCCCACCATCGTGGGCGCCCACTCGCCCGACGAACGGGTCCACATCGAGAGCGTGGCGCGTTTCTGGGACTTCCTCCTGGCGCTCCTCGAGAGGCTTTCGGCCAAGGCCTGCTGAGAGGGGCCGGGAGACCCCGCCCCTCCCACGGGGTGGAACGAGGAGTTCGCCCGCCCGAGCGGGACTTCTCCCGGAAGGTGCTGGAAGGCCCACCGTTCCCAGGGTCGACCCGGGGGACCCCGCCATCCCTTCACGCCTCAAGGGGTGCACAGACCACCGGTCCCTCGCACGCAGCCAGGGGGGATGCCCACGAACGCCCGTGCCGTCTTGTGTTGACACCTCCTGGGGCTTTTGGTAGAAGGGCACCGGGTTCATTCCCATTCATCCGCCAAAGGAGGGGGCCGTGAAGATCCTGGTAAGTGACAAGCTGTCGGAAGCTGGGGTAGACATCCTGAAGAAAGGCGGTTTCACAGTAGACGTCAAGACGGGCCTCAAACCGGAAGAACTCAAGGCCATCATCGGCGACTACGACGCGCTCATCGTCCGTTCGGCCACGAAGGCAACGGCCGACATCATCGAGGCGGGCAGGAACCTCAAGGTGATCGGTCGGGCCGGTGCAGGCGTCGACAACATAGACAGCGCAGCGGCGACCAAGCGCGGCATCGTGGTCATGAACACGCCGGGCGGCAACACGGTGACCACCGGCGAACACGCCATAGCCCTCATGATGTCGCTGACCAGGAACATCCCCAAGGCGGACGCCTTCATGAAGGAGGGCAAGTGGGAGAAGAAGGCCCTCGAGGGAAGGGAAGTCACGGGCAAGACCCTGGGCATCATCGGCATGGGCCGCGTGGGGAGCGTTGTCGCATCGAGGGCCCTGGGCCTCAAGATGAACGTCATCGTGTACGACCCGTTCATCACGAGGGAGCTCGCCGAGAGCCAGGGCATCGAGCTGGTGAGCCTCGACGACATCTACGCCCGGTCCGACTACATCACGGTGCACACGCCCAAGACGAAGGAAACCACCGGCCTCATCGGCAAGGAGGCCTTCTCGAAGATGAAGAAGGGCGTCTTCATCATCAACTGCGCCAGGGGCGGGATCATAGACGAGGCGGCCCTCGTCGAGGCGCTGGATGCGGGCATCGTGGCAGGCGCCGCCATAGACGTGTTCGTCAAGGAACCTCCTGAGGACTGGACCCTGGCCAAGCACCCCAAGGTGGTGGCCACCCCCCACCTCGGGGCGTCTACCCTCGAGGCCCAGGAGAACGTGGCGCTCGCGATCGCCGAGCAGGTGGTGGACTATCTCAAGAACGGCGTCATCCGGAACGCGGTCAACGCACCCTCTGTGTCCCCGGAGATGCTCCCGAAGGTTCGGCCCTACATCGAGCTCGCCGAGAAGATGGGCATGTTCATGGGGCAGATCATCGGACAGGTGATCTCGGACAGGCTCAAGAAGGTGTCCATCGTCTATACCGGGGCGGCATCAGGGGTCGACACGAAACCGGTCACGGTCTCCGCGATCAAGGGGCTCTTGGGGGCCATAGCCGACGAGGTGAACTACGTGAACGCACCGGCCCTCCTCAAGGAGAGAGGCATTGACCTCGTCGAGTCCTCCACCTCCAAGGAAGAGGTCTACACGAACACCATCGAGATGACCCTCGAGTTCGACAAGGGCACGAGGTCTCTCACCGGCTCGGTCTTCGGCAAGAACGACCTGAGGATAGTCAGGATCGACAAGTACTCGATCGAGGTCATACCCGAGGGTTACATGCTCGTCATCTACAACAAGGACCTCCCCGGCACGGTCGGGAAGTTCGGCACGATCCTCGGAGAGGCCGGGATCAACATCGCACGACTCTTCCTCGGCAGAGACCGCCAGGAGGGGACCGCCATCGTCATTATCAACGTGGACACGGAGGTCCCCAAGAAGGTCCTGGACAAGCTGCGCAAGGTCCCGAACGCCCTGTCCGTCCAGGAAGTGGTCATCTAGGCCCCCAGCGGCGCATCGGGAGGATCCAGGATCATGGCGAACATCGTGGTGGTAGGTACCCAGTGGGGTGACGAGGGCAAGGGCAAGATCGTCGATCTGCTGACCGAGAAGTCCGATCTCATCATCAGGTTCCAAGGCGGGAACAACGCGGGTCACACCCTGGTGGTGGGAGACAGGAAGGTCGTTCTCCACCTCATACCGTCCGGTATCCTCCACCCTGGCAAGCTCTGCGTGATCGGCCCGGGCGTGGTGCTCGACCCCGAGATCCTCCTCGAGGAGATCGACGCCCTGGTGGAAAAGGGCTACGAGATCTCCGAGAACACCATCGCCATCAGCGACCGGGCCCACGTGATCATGCCGTACCACAGGATCATCGACACCGCCCGCGACTGCACCCAGGGCATCGGCACCACCGGCAGGGGGATCGGCCCGGCATACGAGGACAAGGCACGCAGGCTCGGCATACGGGTCATCGATCTCGTCAACGAGGCGTTCCTCAGGAGGAAACTGGACGCGGCCTTCGAGGAGAAGCAGGAGTACATCACCAGGATCCTCAAGCTCAAGCCCCTCGACAAGGAGAGCATGTTCGACAGGCTCGCGGGCATGGGGTCGAGGATCAAGCCCTTCGTGAAGGACGTGGCCGTGCTGGTCGCACAGGAGATGGCAAAGGGACGCAACCTCCTGTTCGAGGGGGCCCAGGGCGCGAACCTCGACATGGACCACGGGACGTACCCCTACGTGACCTCGTCGAACACCATCGCGGGCCAGGCGTGCGTGGGCACCGGCATCGGCCCCACGGCGATCGACATGGTCGTGGGCATTTGCAAGGCCTACACCACGCGGGTCGGGGGCGGGCCCTTCCCCACGGAGCTGAAGGACGAGATCGGCGAGAGGCTCAGGGCGTTCGGCGGCGAGTACGGCGCCACCACGGGCAGGCCCAGGCGCTGCGGTTGGCTCGACCTCGTGTCCTTGAGGAACTCCATGCGCTTGAGCGGCATCTCCAGGCTCGCCATCACCAAGCTCGACGTCCTGTCGGGCCTCGAGACCCTGAGGGTCGCCACCGCCTATCGCATAGACGGCCGCATCGTAGAGGACATGCCCGCGAACCTCGACATGTACCCCGAGGTGGAGGTGCTCTACGACGAGCTTCCCGGCTGGGAGGAACCCCTGAGCGACATCAGGTCCCTGGACGCGCTGCCGAAGAGGTGCAGGGACTACATCTCGTACCTGGAGGACCGTCTTGGCGTCAAGACCGCCATCGTATCCGTGGGGCCGAGACGGGAAGAGACGATCGTGCTCGAGGACATCTTCCCCTCCTGACTGCAGTCACGATCGAAAGGGGTGTGAAAGGCTCGGACCGGGCCTCTGGAGGCCTACCCTCAGGAAAAGCCACCCTTGGGCGAACACGAAGAGCACGACGATGACGTGCACGAGGAACATCCCGAAGTGTTCGAAGCGATCACGGATATCAGCTTCTTCACCTTCGCGCTGCCGCAACCCGGGCAGGAAGGTGCCTTCTTCGCGCTCATGGGCACGAGGGCCTCGAACTCGTGGCCGCATGCGTTGCACTTGTACTCATAGATGGGCATGTCGACTCCTTTGCCAGACGCTAGGCCGCGTGAGGCGGCCCAAGGATCTTCGTAGTACCTCCCCCGCCCCGTGTCAAGACCCCCGGGGCATGCACGGGCCTTCGAGGTTCGTGCGCGGGCATGGGCGAGACAGGGCATGCCTGTGCGAGAGGGGGCCCGCTTGAAGAGGCAGGTCTACCCGGTGACACCGGCGGTGAGGGTGCTCAGGGAGAAGGGGATCCCTTTCGCACCCCATTCCTACCCGTACGTGGAGAACGGCGGCACACACCAGGTGGCGCTCAGCCTCCACATACCCGAGCACCGCGTGATCAAGACGCTCGTCATGAAGGACGAGGAATCGAGACCGTTCATCGTGCTCATGCACGGGGATAGAGAGGTCTCGACCAGGAGTCTCGCCCGCCAGCTCGGCCTCAGGCACGTCGAGCCGTGCAGCGAGCGTGACGCCCAGCGCCTGACCGGCTACCTGGTGGGGGGCATCAGCCCCTTCGGCACGAAGACGGAGCTGCCCGTCTATGCAGAGGCGGGCATCTTCGACATGGACCGCATCTTCATCAACGGCGGCAAGCGCGGCTTCATGGTGGAGATAGACCCAGCCCACCTGGAGAAGGCCTTGAAGGTCACGAGGGTCTACGCGGCAGTCGAGAACCGGTGATGCAGCCTCCGGGACCGCCGTGGACCCCGGCATCACCACCTCTCAGGCTAGGGCGTCAGGGGACCTCGTCGAACACCATTACGGGCCAGGCGTCACCCCCTCACAGGCTCGGGCGTCTGAAAACCCGGCGGGCTGATGGCCCAAGATCTTGGCCCCCTGCACCGCACCGGTCGAGCGGGGCTGACCGTTTGCGAGGCCCCTCGACATGCTTGGGGCGCTCGCCGCGCCGACCCCGCTCTTGCGCGCGCGCCGAGAATACTTATAGTTATTGAGGATGGTTCATGGAGCAGCGTGATCTCGGACCACGGCCCCAGGCAGTGGCGGACCGCCAAGCACCTGTGCAGGGGACGCCGTATCCTGGGGCAGTGGCCGTCGTGGGGGGGCGAACCATGGGAAACAGGACGGCCGGCACCCTGGACCGGGCGCTCGCATGGGTCTGCGTGCATTGCCCGGTGTGCACCTATGCCAGAAAGACCCAAAAGGGGGCGCTCTTCGCCTTCGTCAGGGGCATCGAGTCGAGGATCTGCCCCTTCTGCATGGCCTACGAGCGGGTCTACGGCAGGAAGGCGCACGAGGGGTGAGATCTCGGCCTGGCCCCACGGACGTGCACCTGTGGTGTGCCTGCGGGCCGGAGAGGGGATCCGCCCGTGCCGGGGAGCCGGGGGCTCGAAGCCCCAGGGCGGACAGAGGGGCGCACGTACCGTGCAGGGGGAAGGAGACAAACCAAGAAAGACCTTCAAGGGGGTGAGACGTGTATCTGGAAGATCTGCTCGAGGCAGACAACTTCACCATCGAGGCGACGAAGATAGCGGGGAGATTCAGGGAGGAACACCGACTCCCCCTCCTCTACCAGCTCGGCGTCGTGGTGACGGGGATCGAGGACTGCGCCTCACGGCTCGAGGACAAGGGGATAGGACCTTTCTTCATAGCCAAGGGGAGCCCGGTGTTCTGGAACGAGCGGGGCAGGCTCGGGAAGCCCACCGTGAAGCTCGGGGTCGCCTTTTTCAGGGGGGTACAGATCGAGCTCATAGAGCCCCTGGATGACGCCCTCTTCTACTCCTCGCACCTGGATCCCCAGGGCCGCATGGTGGTGCATCACCTCGGCTTTCTGGTCGGTGACGTCGACAAAGAGGCGCTCGCCCTGAACCGGGAGGGCTGCCCCACCTGGGTCAGGGGGACGATCAGGGAGTTCCCGGTGACCGCAGAGTTCGCCTACATGGACACGGTGGACAAGGCCGGGATCATCATCGAGTTCATCACCATGAAGTACCTCGGCCTGAGGCTGCCCGTGCCGCATGCGATCTACCACGCTCTCGGCGCCCTGCAGAAGGCGTCCGGGGCGAGATGCTGGGACACCTGACCCCGCGGGCCTCTCCCTCGAGGAGGGGCTCCGGCGGACGCGGCCATGGCTCGAGGGCCCCTGCAATGAACAAGGCCTTCGGCGTGGTCCGAGGAAAGGGGCCTCGGGCGCACCGCCCGATGGCCTCAATGCCTCTCTCCACAGGAAGGTCTTCGTCCGAGGCGTCCACGGGCTGCAGGCCTCGACTATCATGGAGACCAGTCCAGCCCCCTTCGTCCCGGGTGTCCATGGGTTGCAGGCCTCTCCCCTGAAGGTGATGTCTTGCCGAGGAGCCCGAGAGGGGTGCGAGAGGCACTGACCCCTGGGTGCGGGGAAAACTCATCGCCTGGTACCTCGTCACCGTCAACGCCAACCACTGACCCCTGGGTGCGGGGAAAACTCAAGATCACCGCGCGCCGGATTCACGAACCCGGCCATTGACCCCTGGGTGCGGGGAAAACTCGAGCGCATGCCTTCTCGATGCGCACATGGTGCGCCCATGACCCCTGGGTGCGGGGAAGATTCCTCTTCCTTGCGTGCACGACGCCTGGCGCCTGAGGAGCCGCTCTTTTGCCGGACATGCGACCCTCCCCGTACGCAGCCCCAAGACGCATCGGCTCGTCGGCTACCGGGGTGAGGCTACCCGTTGAGCGCCCGGTACAGCCCCCGGTTTTGCCGGTAGATGTCCACGAACGCGTCGAAGAGCTCGTCGTAGATGCGGGATGCCTCTCGCCCGGGCTCGAAGACCCTCTCGTACTCCATGAGCGAGGGGATGTCCGAAAACGTGATGTCCTTGAGCGCCACGGCGGCGATGAAGGCGGCGCCGCGGGCGTTGGCGCGTATGGGCTCCGGCGGCCTCCTCAGGCCCCGTCCGAGACAGTCGGCGAATATCCGGCACCACACGTCCGACGATGCGCCGCCCCCCACGATGGTGAGGGGGTCCAGCCTGCGGCCCACGAAGCGCTCGACATACTTCAGGCTCCAGCGCGTGTTCAGGGCCACGCCCTCGAGGAAGGCCCGGACGATGTCCTCGGCTGTCGTCGTCGTGCTGAGGTTGTGTATGCCCGCGCGCACGTGCATGTCGTCCACGGGGGTGCGCTCACCGTTGAGCCACGGCGTCACGACGACGCCCCGGCTGCCCGGGGGGACGCCTTTCGCGATCTCGTCGAGCGCGTTGTAGGAGATCCCCTGCCCTGCGGCGCCGGCAGACATCGCGCTGAAACCGTTCACGAGACCGGCGAGGAACCCGAGGGCCCCTCCCGCCATGTCCTGCTCGTTCACTGCCTGGTACCTGTCGCCCACCGCCGTGGGGAAGGACGCGATGGAATGCAACACGTCCGTCTTCTTGAAAGGGACGAGGCACTGCACCCACGACGAGGTGCCAACGTAGAGGTGCCCCTGGTAATCCTCCACCGCCGCCGAGCCGATACACGCGCACTGGTGGTCCGGCGAGCCGGCAACCACTTTGACCCCCTGCCTCAGGCCCATCTCGTCTGCGACCCCTGGCGCGATGTGCCCGAGCACGTCCGTGGAGGCCACCAGGGGGGGCAGCTTGGAAGGGTCGATCCCGCTTTCGCGCACGAGGTCCTTGTCGTAGCGGATGCGGGCGAGATCCCTCACGTCGGTGAGCCAGAAGAGGTGGACCGAGTCGAAGGTGGCTGCCCGCTCTCCCGTGAGCCTCATGTTCAGGTAATCCTTGCTCGGGAGGAAGAGGCGGGTCTTCTCGTAGACACGGGGCATCTCGTTCATCACGAACAGGACGTGGCCGATGTCGTCCTTCCCGGAGAGGCTGGGTGCGCCCGAGGTCCTGCTGACCCACCTCAGGGCCTTGGGGATGGAGTACCCCATGAAGGAAGGGAAGCCGCCCATGAGTCTCCGCACGTGCGGCGCGCCCCTCGAGTCCATCCACGTAAGCGCGTTCATCACGGGATCGCCCTTCTCGTCGATGGCGACCGTGGTCGAGAAGGTGCTGGAGACACAGACCGCCTCGATCTCGTCGCACCCTGAGGCTTGGGACTGCACGAGCCGCCTCGACACCCTGACCAGGGCGTCCCACCATGACCTCGGGTCCTGCTCCGCCCCGCCCCCGGGAAGGAAGATCACCTCGGTCTTCTCGGCATCCGAGGCCAGCACACGGCCTTGGGTGGTCACGAGCGAGGCCTTGACCCCAGAGGTTCCGTGATCAACGGCCAGGATCACACGCCTCTTCCCCATGCGAACCCCCTACGGTCTCCTCAGATGTCCACCCTCGTCACGACGCCCTCGGCATCCACCCTCTCCACGATCACCCCGCCGAAGGAGTCGGGGTCACGCGCGGCATGGTCGAGCCGCATGACCTTGGGGACGAGGTCCACGAAGTCCATGGGATTCACGCACGCCTCGGGCGGGAGCACCCCGGGACCCTTCACCTTCCCCATGGCCATGAGCATCACGGCGATGGCTGCCGGCACGCCCGTCCCCTCGCCCAAGGCCTGGGTGCGCGATGCCATGTGGAAGCGGTATTCCAGCGGGGACGAGTCCTTGGTCCCCCTGACGACGACCGAGCAGCAGCCGCAGGGCTTCGTGAACCCGGTCTTCTCGAGGATGCGGCCCCGTTCCCTGAGGATGAAGGAAATCGCGAAATCGCGCGGCACGACAGGCACGCCGTTCACGGTCACCGGGTCGGTGGAGGCCAGATCGAGTTCCACCATGGCCATGATGAGGTTGAAGTACTCGATCGGCAGGACAGACCCCTTGTTGGTCACCCTCGAGAGCTTGAGGTGCCTGGGCAGGGTGACCTGTTCCGGGTGCGGGTATGGGAAGATGGGAATGCCCTTTCCCACCATGGGGAAGTCGAAGGTTTGCCTGAGGGCGATGCCGTCCTGCCCGAAGAACTTCACCGTGGTGAACCTGCCGTCCAGGTACATGGGGATGTCGATGCTCATGCAGTGGAAACGGTGGCCGATGACGCCCTCACCCTCCACCGGCTCCCCGCCGTGCGTGTGGAAGATGTCCACCGAGGAGGTCGTGTCGAGCAGCATGTCGTGTGCCAGCCTGGCGAGCAGGTTCGTCGCCCCGGGGGAACTCCCCATCCCGATCAGGGCCGTCACCCCCTCGCGCCTCGCCTTCTCGTCCTTCTCGAGGATCTTCAGGGTCGCATCCACGTCATCGCAGATGTCGACATAGTTCACCCGCTCGTCTATCGCGGCGTCGAGGATCCCCTCCACGGTCGAGAAGAAAGGACCGACGCAGTTGAGGACGATGTCGGCCCCCCTGATCGCGGATCTCGTCTCCTCGGGGCTGGACACGTCCACGCGCAAAGGCCTCACCTTCTTCGACCCCAGGCGCGATGCGAGCATCGACGCCTTCTCGTGGGCCCTGTCGGCAATGACGACCTCCCCGATCACATCCTGCGCAGCCAGGACCTGGACCGCGACGCTTCCCACCACCCCGCACCCGCCGAGAACCACTACCCGTGCCATGGGATCTCCCCCGGTCATTTTTTTATATTAACTTAGTTCAGTTTTGGTTCCCTGTCAAGCGCTCGTCCTGGGTGGAGACCGTAACCCCGTGCACTTATCCGTCACCACCCAGACAGCGGCATCAAGCCTGGCCTCCGAGGTGTGCCTGTGAGGCTTTCGCAGGGACAGAGAGAGTTCCTTGCAAGGGCGAATGCCTCTCGACCCTCTCGACCCCTGGCACGCATCGGAAGGTGAGGCTCAAGATACCCTGCCCGGCGTCTCTTTCTATGACACGCTCATTGCCGAGGATGATGCCCTGGGAGACACGCAGCTCTTGGAAGTGGAGCGGGCATTCAGGACGCTCAAGACCACTCTTGAGTTCCGGCCCGTTTATCGCCGGAAAGACGATCGCATTTAACCCCTTGTCTTCATCTGCTTTCTCGCCCTGCTCCTGGTGCGTATTGCTGATCGGAAGACCGGCCGAACCTGGGATCAGATCCGGTCGATCATGGAGCGTATGCATCTGGGAGCATGTTTTCAAAAACGGGCATGCACTTCAGCGAACTGAACTTGCATGTCAAGCGACACCAGGAATTGACCCCCTGGCGACATGTAGACTTGCCCCCCGTTCTGTCATTCCGTCAATGTTGCTCATGACTGTTCGTTGAAGGGGGGTTCCGGGTTTCTGCAGCAGCAACCCGGAACGCCGCTTCTCTCTCAGCCGGTAACTTTCACCACGAATCGTGATCACATGGCTATCACACGACCAAGTCAATAGATGCTGAAAACACTTAAGACACCTGCGCCGCCGAGGACTCATTACATGCGTTTAATCTCTGAGATCGCAGGTACATGCGAAACCCTCGCCACTCCTATCCACCTAATCTTCCATGCTTTATCGATCTCGCGTGATTACCACTGTCGAACCTGGGAGAATGAAAGCGTGTAATGCCCCCATTGCGTGATGTTACCGCTTATCACTGGTACAGTCCATGAAGGGTTCACGTATATCCGCTCGTCATACGCAGCGACCTCGCTCTCGTTGCGGTAGTCAGTTCCAACCTGAGCCGTTTCATCGTATTGCCAGGGTGTGTTCATGTCTTTGTTTCTCTTTGTCGAACGCAAGGGTCACCGGCGGCTGCAGGCCGTCCGGTGGATTCTATGGTTGGGCATTTTTTATGATCTCTTCAAGAATGCTCACAACGCTCTTAACGCATTGAACACATATTTTGTTTAGCATATCATTTTCCATGAAGATCTTCTGGCCTTCTTCAGTTGTTAATTCGCAACCATTCAATAATTCACGACAGATATAGGTACCATGCTTTTCTGCAAATTTGTCCATGAACTCTCGTGTTTTTTTGTAAGTTGTCTCTTGAGCTGTCGCATCATCCCTTTCTACTCTGCCAAACCGTGCACCAATGACCATTATGCCCCCAGTCACAGCACCACAAACTTCTTCTTTCCGGCCCATTCCAGCTCCGAAGCCACATGCGATTTTCAATGCACTCCTCTTTTCAATCCCCAGATCTTCACAGAAAGTATAAAATACCGACTGTGCACAATTATAGCCCTCCAAAAATTTCGAAGCCGCTTGTTCACTCATGGTCATACGTTTTCCCCTTTCAGCCCAACGCTGGGCATCAGCCTCGCAAATCAGCGCGTCGGCCTGGTCGCCCTTGTTCGGTTGTATTTAGCTGGAGCAGCATGTGGATAAGGGCGACGCGGTTTCCATAATTATCTCGTCGCTCTTCAACTTCGAATGGCTTGAATCCAAGCTTGGAATACAGCAACAAGCCGATTACATTCTTATGAAAGCAAGAAATGCTGACCTCTTTTGCTTGATGCTTTGAAATGGCGAGTTCAATCATGCACTCAATAAGATAGCGCCCTACACCCTGACCTCGTGAGGATGGGGATACAATGACATTCCCTATGGAACATCTTCCGCCCAGTTCCCATTTGTAGAAGTTAGCAAACCCTGCCACGACACCATCTACTTCCACTATGGTTGAGTCAGATCGCTGTTCGATTGCATCCTTCAACTGTGCAGGCGTTAACGGGTATGTGGCTTTTGGGAAAAGAAAAAATAGTTCCTCTTCGCTCTGTGGAAAACCACATACGATCGGGATATCCTTCTCGTTGACAGGTCTATGTGTTAAGATCATATCTAAAGAACCGTACACAAAAACCAGCGGCGGCGGAATGCCGTCCTCTGTAATGTTTTGTTATTTTAATATTTTGCATATACATTTATTCTTCTGAATGTTTCATAATATCCGTCTTTTTGGGATGTACTTTGAAGCATGCGGTCAATAACATAATTCCTAATTTTGTCCCTTTTTGATTCTTCTATACATTTCAGAAAGGGAACGATGCTTGGCTGATTTATCCATCCGATTATTGATTCTTTATCAGGAAAGAGCCGATCAGCATTTTCACCCCATATTTTTAGTTCTGAAAAAGATAATGGTTCAACTATTTTCTTATACTCCTCAATAGTTGGCATATACCAGGGCCATTCAAAATTAACAAAATATTTTTTATATTCATCCATTGTTATCGCCTCGCGAATGATTTTCAAGAAATGCACACAATTTCCATCTGCTGCAAAATTAAATCGTACAATTCCTTTCTCGGATAATATTGTTTTAAGATTTTGCCACAATCTTTGGTGGTCTTTTACCCAGTGCAAGGCTGCATTGGAAAAAATAACGTCATATTTATCGTGTAATTCTAATGTATCGATATCCATCAACTTGAATTTTAAGTTATCTTTTTCTTTCTGTTTTGCGACATCAATCATCCCCTGAGAAGCGTCAATGCCTAAAACACATCCATTTGGCACGAGGATGGAAAGACTCTCGGTTAATTTTCCATCTCCACAGCCTAAATCAAGTATTCTCTCATTACCGGTGAGATTTAATTCAGAGATTAATCTATTGCCCCATTCCTGCTGATGAGCCGAAGCTTTTTCATATTCTCTACCGTCAAATTCGTAAGTCATAACCTATTAATCTTTTGTATAACAATGGTTATATGGTTTCTTCATAACACCTTCGGGCCGCGACGTCGATGCATAAGACCCCTCCTGCAGTTCTGCCGTAACTCCAGCACTTGCAGAAGCTAGGCCATGTTCTGCAATGATCGCAGGGGGATATATGGCTTCTAAATAAAACACCTTGGCTTCTCCTCTCCCAATTGTCCACCGGACTTTTGACGCCCTTGCAGCCCCGGTTCAGGACATGGGTGTGAATCATCGGAGTTTTGATGTCCTTGTGACCGAGGAGTTCTTGAACGGTCCTGATGGTCGTAGCCGCGTTCAAGGAGTTGCGTGGCGAAGGAATGACGGAATGCGTGGCAGGTGGGTCAACAAGGCGTTGATTCCCGGCCCGGCCATTTCGGCGGGATGGAGCACATTGTGAAAGCGGTTGTGGCGTCTGAATCAATGGCAAGAGGTCTGCTCCGTGCGGGGGTTGTAGTGGCGGGAACGCAAGGCTTCGCGCACCCGGTCAAGCGGCTTGGGCGGGCGGGAAAGCCTTCTCACCTGTTCTCTGCCCAGCTTTCTTCCTGGGGGACGTTCTCTTCCCGGCAGGCACCGGGGATCCTCGAACAAGGCCGCCTGTCCGCTCGAAGCGGGTTCTATCCCCTGTATCGCTCCACGATGTCGTCCACGATACGCTGGTAGGCCGCCTTGACGTCGCTTGCCACGTAGCCGATGATGTTGCTGTTGGCCAGGGAGACCATCCCGTGCACCAGGCACCAGATATGGACCAGGTCGTGGGTGAGGTCTTCGTCCTTCTGGACGCCTCCCCTCGAGAGCTCCCTGAGGGTCTGTGCGGCGAGACCGGCGATGTCCATCGAGATCCTGTACTCCACCTCCGAGAGCTTCTCGTAGGGCGTCCCCTGGTAAGCCTTGTACTTGGGCGTGGGCATGGTGAACATGATGTCGTAGTAGGGGCTGTTCTTCGTCCCGAAGTCCACGTAGGCCTCGATCATCGCCCTCGCCTTCTCCTCGGGCGTGGATGCGCCTGACGCGGCCCGCTCGAGCTCCTCCTGGAGCATCCTGAACCCCTTGATCACGATGGTTATGTAGATCTCGTCCTTGCTCGCGAAGAAGTTGTAGAGGTTCGGGGCGCTCATGTGAAGCCGGGACGCGAGCCTCCTCATGGTGAGGCAGGGGAAACCCTCCTCCACGATGATGGCGAGCGCGGCGTCTATGATCCGGTCTTTTGCGCGCTCGAGCTCCTCGCTGGTCCTGGGCCTCCTCATGAGCACCAAGCCTTAACCGCAACGGCCTCAAATGTCAACACGAGATACCCCCCCGAGCATCCCCGAGCCGATCTTCACCTGCGTGCGCCTCGCGACGCGTGAGGCGAACCCCCCCAAGGCATCGAGATCCTTCCCCATGGTGAGTGCCTGCTGAGACGGCGTCACGCCTGCGACACCGTAGAGAAGACCTGTCCCTTTGTGTATCTCCGAGAACAGGGACCGAAAGGCCAGGACGAGCGGCCTGATATCCGCCGCAGGCCCGTCTGCGTCCAGGATGCGGGCCGCCTCCGATGCCAAGACCTCGATCGCCCTGAGCGAGGATTCCAGCCCCCCCAGGGAGAAGACCACCTCTTCCCCGGGAGCTGTCCCCCTGTCCCTGAGCTTCGACACGATGTCGTCGAGCCTCGAGCGGGCGGAGCCTATGAGCATGCCCATCAGGCAGACGTCCTCGACGAGGCGGAACGGCACCACCAGGTCCTCGTAAGCTTTGTGGGGCCTACCCAGGACATGGTCCTCCCCCACCGCGCACCGGTCCATCGTGATCGCCCCATGGGGGCACGGGTGAAGGAAACCGACATCGAGGGGGGGCAGCACCTCGAGCCCCTCGGTCTCCCTCCTGACCACCATCGAGCTGAAGCTCTTGAGCCCGCCTTCGGTCTTGGTGACGGCGACGACCACAAACAGGGACGCAATGGGCCCGTTCGTGAGGAAGGCCTTCTCGCCGCTCACGAGGTAGCCTCGAGCCGTCTTCTCGGCACGCGTCTCCATGTGCCTGGGGTGGGCGCCCGTTTTCGGCTCGCTGATCGCGATCGAGACCGTCGCCTCCCCTGCGGCAAGCCCGGGGAGGTACGTATCCATGAGGTCCTTGCTGGCCATGCCGGCCATGACGAAGCGGCAGGCGATCTGGTGCATGAGCCAGCTCAGGACGATACCCAGGCACCCGCCCCTTCGGGCAAGCGCCATGGCGAGCCGGCTTATGGCGCCGTACCCGAGGCCCGAGCCCCCGTACTCCTCGGGCACCGATGCGCCGAGGAGCCCCTCCTCACCCATCCGCTTCCACAGGTCGAAGGGGAACTCCGTGCTCGATCCCAGGTCTTCACGCGGGGCTATGTTCTCCGACGCGAACCTCTCGAGGGCTTCGAGCATGTCCTGAAACGCGCCTGTGTGCTCTCCCACGGCCCTCTTCCTAGATCACGAGCTCCTCAATGAAGGCCACGAGCTCGTTGAGGTTCCTGCACTGCCTCACCTCGTTACAGAATTTGCCGTATGCGTACATCTCGCTGTCACCGGTGTTCCAGCTCGAACGCGGCTCGGGGTTCAGCCATATGACCCTCCTCGACCTCTCCCTCATCTCCTCGAGGATCCCGTCCTCGGGGTGGAGGTAATTGGTCCGTGCGTCGCCCATGATGATGAGCGTGGTGCGCTTCGTGAGCATGTCCATGTGCCTGAGCTTGAACTGGCGGAAGGTCTCCCCGTAGTCGGTGGGGACATAGTAGTTGAACTCCGGGTCCTTGAGGATGAGGTTGATGGCGACATCCGGGTCGTTGTTCTCGAACGCTTCCGTGACCTCGCGCACCCCCGATACGAACACGAAGCTGTTGACCCGCTCGAAGCACTCGTGGAGGGAGTACAGCACGTTGAGCATGAAACGGGCTGCCGCCCACACCGACGACGATATGTCGCACAGGACGACGATCTTCGCCTTCTTGGGCGGTCTCTTCCTGTAGACGATCTCGAGGGGGACCCCATGGTACCGCTCGGCCCGCCTCAGGGTCTTCTTCACGTCGAGCACCCCCCTGCTGCTCGCGGCGTACCTCCTGGACACGATGTCCTTGAGCTTCCTCACGAGCCGGTCCAACGCCGCGCGGACCTCTTCGAGCTCCCGCGCGCTCAGCGCGCTGAACGACCTCTCGCCGAGCTCCATGAGCCTCTTCTCGTGCGTCCTGTAACCGAGCGCGTCGTCCGCGTAACTCCTCGGCTCCCTGAGGAGAAGGGCCTGGGCGCTGTCGATGCGGTCCGCCAGGTGCCTCGAGAGCTCGGCCCTCATCCCCGGGTCATAGCGAAGCCTGTTGCCGTCTATGGCGGCGGCCACCTCCTCCCGTACCCTGTTGAGGTTCAAGAGGACCCTCAGCTTCGAACTCAGGGGGCCGAGGCTGAATTTCGAGCCCAGGTTAGCGCTGTCGCTCTCGGAGTGGATCTGCCGTATGAGGTCGAGGAAGCGGTAGGGGTCTCCCGAGAGGAACTCCACGATCGCCCGGTAGGCCTCGTCGCCGTTCATCGCCTCCCTCAGGGAGTCGATGATCTCCGAGACCCCCTTCGAAAGGCCCTCCTCCTCGGAGAAATCCCCCTTGAGCTCGCTGAAGAAGAGCCTGTACAGGCGGTCGAACCGAAGCTGCTCGTTTCTGCTCTTGGCGAAGTTCGCCCTCAAAACCGCCCTGAACTCGTCCTCGTCCAGCACGTCTACGTGCTCGAGCTGGGAAGCGCAGTCGATCACCTCGGATGTGGAGATGCGGTATCCCGCGGCCCTGCAGCAGGCCACGAACTTGAGCAGCGGGCTCATCATGCGGTGCAGCCTTGCCCGAGGAGCTCGGCGGCCCGGGCACGTACGGTGTCCGCGTCCGAGCGGTACTTGCAGAGGACCCCAACGGTCTCCACGAGGATCTCCGGGGTGATGTCCTCGACGCTGAGCGCAAGCAGCGAGCGCGCCCAATCGATCGTCTCGGAGATGCAGGGCTTCTTCTTGAGGTCCACCTCCCTGATCCTCCTGACCGCATCCACCACCTTGTCGGCCAGCCGATCGGGTATACCCGGTATCTTCACGGTCACGATGCGCCTCTCGAGGTCCCTGTCCGGGTAGTCGATGTAGATGTGCACACAGCGCCTCTTCAGGGCGTCGCTCATGTCCCGGTAGTTGTTCGAGGTGAGCACCACGAAGGGGATCACGCTGGCCCGCTTCGTCCCTATCTCCGGTATGGAGACCTGGAAATCGCTCAAGAGCTCGAGGAGGAAGGCCTCGAACTCCGGGTCTGACTTGTCCACCTCGTCGATGAGAAGGACCACCGGGTCGTTCGAGGTGATCGCCCTGAGGAGCGGCCTCGGCTGGATGAAACGCTCGGAGAAGAAGGCGTCCTCCTGCTCCGCTATGCGGTCCACCGCCTCTGCGAGGCTGCCTGCGCCGTCGATCACGTCGCCGATCTTCTCCTTGACCATCTGGGTGTACAGGAGCTGCTTGGCGTACTCCCACTCGTAGAGCGCCTTGGCCTCGTCCAACCCCTCGTAGCACTGGAGACGGATGAGCTCGCATGGGACGGCCCTCGAGACCGCCTTGGCCAGCTCGGTCTTGCCGACGCCCGCGGGCCCCTCGACAAGCAGGGGTTTGCCCGTCACGTTGGCGAGGAAGATGATGGTGGCTATCTCCCTGGATGTTATGTACCCGACCCTTTCGAGGGAGACCTGGACATCGTCGACGCTTGCGAACATCATGGCTTGATCCTTTCTCGTGGAGCATTATTCTATACACCAAGCCCCATCCGAAAGAAACACCGTTTCGGCTCATCGGTCGAGGTCTAATGAGGACCGGGGCGACACAGGGGATTGCAAAACCTCTCGAGGGGGGCATAGGGTGAGAGGGTGTGATGGGTTCATCGCCACGAGGTCTTTCCCGCGCCGAGCGGGATGATACGTGATGAGAACGATGGCGTCGGGACGGGACAGTCCGTTCTGCGCCCGAAAAAACAAAAGGAGGGTTCGCATGAAGGATAGGTCACCTTGGTTGTCCGTGTTCGTCCTGCTGTTCGTCTCGCTGTGTGTATCGACGTCCGGATCGGACGCGTCCGCTGCCCAGACCCTCAGGCTCGCCACCCTCGACTGGGAACCCTACGTGGGCCAGACGCTCAAGGACAAGGGGTTCAACACGGCGATCGTCACCGAGGCCTTCAGGAGGGCCGGCTACCAGGTGAAGATCGACTTCCTGCCTTGGGACAAGGCCATAGAAGAGGCAAAGAAAGGCGCGTACGACGCCGTCTATCCCGAATACTACTCGAAGGAACGCGCGCAAGACTTCGAGTACTCCTACTTCTTCTCGAACAGCCTCCTCGTCTTCTACAAGAAGGCCCAGGCGAACATCACCTACAAGAATCTCCGAGACCTGGCGACATACCGGATAGGCGTGGTGAAGGGGTACATCAACACCGACGAGTTCGACAACGCCACCTACCTGAAGAAAGTGGAATGCGAAAGCGACGAGGATAACCTGAGAAAGCTCCTCAAGGGGGAGGTCGATCTCATCGTGATAGACAAGCTCGTGGCCCAGTACCTCATCGACACGAAGATCCCCGAGGCCAAGGGCAAGCTTGCCCCCTTGGAACCCCCGCTGACCATCCACAACCTCTTCGTCATCTTCCCCAAGTCGAAGAACCCGGCTTCCAAGAAACTCGCGACCGAGTTCAACAAGGCCTTCGAGTCGATGGATAAGGACGGGACGGTCAAGGCCATCATGCGCGCTACCGGTCTCGTGAAGTGACGCCGCCCCGTGCGGCCTGCCTCCTCATCGGCACCTCGGCACGATACGGGGGCAGGCCGCATCGTGGGGGTCTGGCGCCCGGGCATGGCTGAAAGCGTCATCCCGTCGCACGCACCGGTGCCACAAAGCCTGTCGTGTTCTTGAAGGAGAGAACCCGTCACCGGGGTCCCGCCCACACCCTGTCTTTCCGTCCCGTAAACGCTTAGGCGAGGGCGCCTGGGAGAGAAGAATCTCGCGGCGCCGCCGGGACCCCGGCCGAGACATGCCCATGGTAGAAAACGGCGATGCGTGGGATAGAAAAGAGGCCGGCCCCAGGCCTCTTCTCAGGCTGTGGAGGTGGGGATCCCTGCATATGTCCTACGAGCGCATGGGGTGTAGGGCGCCCCGGTCGTGGCCTGGCTCAGGCAGGGTATGCGCCTCAATCCTCCCAGGCGAGTGCGTCCGCATCCTCGGGATACGCGTCCGGGCCTAAGTACCCGAGGCCTGGATACCCGTCCATGTCCACATTGATGTACGCCAGGGCCCCACTCGTGCCCGGGGGGTTGTCGGAAGCGAGCAGGACCTGCCCTGCAGCCCCCTCCTCGAGCGCGTTCAGGGTGAGGTGTACGTAGTACTCGTCCTCGAGCTGGACTGCCACGTTGTTTCGGGCCATGACGGCGATGTCGTCGCCGCCGGATGACGTGAACCCGCCACCCATCGCCTCCCAGTTTCCTCCGCCTGCATTCGTACACACGGAGATCATGAAGGAAAGCCCGGAGGTGTCCCCCTCCCACATGAGCTGGACCTTGTCCCCTGCAGAGACACCCGCATACCAGATCCGCGTCTTCGATGCCTGTCTCTGGGCGATGAACACCCCTGCTTCCGTCTGCCCCTTGGAATACTGCTCGATGACGATCTGGTTTCCTTCTCCCGACTGGGAAAAGGCCATGTGCAGCGTCAGGTTGTCCGAGGGCACCCTGAGCGTGACCATCTTCTCGAGAGCGATCAGCCTCGAGTCGAACCCCAGGAAGGGCAGGACGAACTGCGGCACGGTCGTATCGACCTCCGCCGTCATCCCGGCGGAGGTGTAGGTGCCCGAAGAGGACCACTCATCGGAGAAGGTGTTTACCAGCCCTATATGGGTGTCCAGGATCTCGGCCACCTTGTGGATGCAGGCTATGCGTCCGATTCCGGGGTCGAAGAGGGTGCCGAAGACCGACTTGTCGGCCTCAGGGTCCCACCCCTCCCACGAGCTGATGTCGTACGTCCCCTCATCGGGGCTCGCCTCCTCGAGGAGCGGGGTGCACGCCTCCACGTCCTCGGAGAAGAGCTCGAGCGGTGTACCCGGCGCAACCGAGCTCGATCCGGACCCGCTCTCGCTCCCGCAACCCGAAACGAGGCAGGCCGCAAGCACCGACAGCGCGATCACGGCCGCGAGCGATCTCCTCTTTCTTCGTTCCATGAGGCCTCCCATGCTCGTGCGATACCCACCTATACGGCTATTCTCACATGGCCCATAAATCAAGTTCAAAAACGAAAAAAGGGCAGACCTAACGATTTCCTGCAACTTTCCTGTCACTCAGAACCGTTGACTCGACGTCCACGGCATTTCACAATGGGATCATACCCATGCGGTTTCTTGAGATCCCTTTGAAAGGAGGTCTGTTCCCATGAAATCAAGGTGTATGATCGTTTGCGCGTCTCTCTTCGTGTTCCTGTTGGCCGCCCACCTCTTTGCCGCACAGGGTGTGATCAACGTGAACACCGCCACCGTCGAGCAGCTCATGATGTTGCCCGGGATCGGGGAGAAGACGGCCAAGGCCATCGTTTCGTATCGCCAGGCCCACGGCCAGTTCAAGACCGTGGACGACCTCGCCAGGGTCAAGGGCATAGGCATGAAGAAGGTCAACGCCCTCAGGCCGAACCTCGCGGTCCAGGGTCAGAACACCTACGTTCCGGATGCGGCCGGTCAGAAGAGGGCGCAGTCCGGCGCCAAGACCACGGGGTCGTAGATCGCGCCCCGGCCCCTGCCGGGGAGACCGGCGGGAAAGGGGCACCTGGTGATAAGGCCTGCCGTGGGTCACGACCGAGGGGCTCGCCCCCCTTCGAGATTAGGCGGATGGGCATCCAGCATACCCTGCTCTTGGTATCGAGGGTGCTGGAACAGGTTCAGCGCCGTTCAAGAACGCGCGGAGGTGCATCGAGGGTGAGGTGACGCCGAACCGGGCGTCATGGCCGAGGCGATTCGGCGCCGGCCACGCCTTCTAGGTGTCCGCCGGCACCGACGAAGCCAAGCTTTCCTTCGAGGGGGCGCATATAGGACCGCCGGGGTCGCTTTCGAGCAAGAGGGCCGCCTCACGAGATCCTCGAGCATATGCGCCCTTGTCCCGGGGGCATTCTAGGGGATGGAGGGGAGCCCTGAGGGCGCAAAGGCGGAGAATGCCCGTGCGAACCAACAGGGAAGCGGCAGGGGGCTCGACCATCTCTGCCCTGCTCCGGCGTGGGGGTGGGTATATGATGTGTGAACCCACAGGGAAGCGGGAGGGGGTTCAGGCGGTCAGTTATGACGGCCTGAAGGAGGATACCCGCCTGAGCTCTGAGAACAATCTCTTCTCTTCGGGGGAGAGCGTCTGTGGGACAACGACGCGCACCTGGGCATAGAGATCCCCCCTGCCTGCAAGCCCACGGCCCCTCACCCTGAGCCTCTGGCCCGAGGACACGCCGGAGGGCACCTTGAGCTTGATCCTGCCGTCGAGGGTCTCGAGCTCCGCCGTGGTACCGAGTGCGGCATCCCACGGAGGCAGTGGGAGATCCACCACGATGTCGTCCCCCTCGAGGCGGAACCTGTCGTCCGGTGCGACGCGTATGGTGAGGTAGAGGTCCCCCGGCCCGCCGGGGCCGCTCGAGCCTTGGCGGGCGAGCCGTATCTTCGTTCCGTCGCGGGCGCCCTGGGGGATCCTCACGTTGAGCCTTTTCTCCCCGTTCGGGCCAGAGATGACGATCTCCTTGGTTGCGCCCTTGTGGACGTCCGCGAGCGTGACCGTGATCTCAGACTCGAGGTCCCTTCCCCGAACGGACTGGGACTTCCTGTCACGTCGCCTGCCCACGCCCAGGTCCCCGAAGAGTGACTCGAAGAAGTCCGAGAACCCGCCCGCATCACCCGCGGAGCCGGTCCCGAACTCGAAGGTGAACCCCCGTGAGCCGGGCTTCGAGCCCGTCCTGAAGAACTCCCCTTGAAAGATGTCCTCGAAGTTCGGCGGGGGCCTGAAGCTCTGCCCGTCCTGCCAGGAACTCCCCAGGGCGTCGTACCGCCTGCGTTTCTCGGGGTCACCGAGGACCTCGTACGCCTCGTTGATCTCCTTGAAGCGCTTCTCCGCCTGGGGATCGTTCTTGCACATGTCCGGGTGGCAATCCCGCGCGAGCTTCCGGTATCGTTTCTTGATCTCTTCCTGCGTCGCGCCCCGGTCCACACCGAGGACCTTGTAATAATCCTTGTACTCCACAGACCACCTCTCACTCGCGTTCCCAAGGTAAACGTAGTGATACCAAGCCTGTAAATCAAGGGACGAGGATCAAGGGCCGTGTTCTCAGAACCTGCCGTCGATCTGTGCCATGATCTGCTTCGGGATGTCCGCCAAGGCGTCAGAGAAGAGACCTGCCATGCGGATCTCGTTCACGGCGCGCTCGAGGTAGTCCGCTGCCATGTCCTTGCACTGCCGGAAGATGGACGGCTCCAGCTCGGCCACGAGGTACTCACGATGCTCCTCGGGCCCGGAGAGGCTTCCCACCGTTTTCAGCACCTCAGGTCTCTCCCTGAAGAGGAGCACGAGCGGCAGGGTGGACTTGCCCTCGACGATATCGTTGTAGGCGTCCTTGTTGTCCGAGGCGTCCGGGCAGAGGTTGATGATGTCGTCCACGATCTGGAAGGCCATGCCCACCCCCCTGCCGTACGAGGACAGGCGGGCGAGCAACGGCTCGTCCACCTCCGCTATGAGGCCGGGCCCCAGGCTGCAGAGTTCGAAGAGGCTCGCGGTCTTGAGGTAGATGATCTCCAGGTAGACATCGAGGTCGTCGTGGAAGGACCCGGCGTGCTCGAGTTCCTTGAGCTCGCCCTCGGCCATCTTCTTGATCGTCTGTACCATCGCAAGGGCCAGCCTCATGTTGCCGATGGCACACATGGTCTCTATGGCGGTGGCCGAGATGAAGTCCCCCGCGAGCAGGGCAGGCTTGTCGCCGAAGACCTGGTTCGCCGTCGGCCTGGACCTGCGGATCTCGGTCCCGTCCACGACGTCGTCGTGGAGCAGGCTCGCCGTGTGCATGAGTTCCACCGTGTAGGCGAACGGCATGTAGTAATCGTGGGAGAGGCCCAGGGCCTCGCCGACGAGCGAGACGATCCTCGGCCTGATCCTCTTGCCGCCGGACTCGAGGATGTAGCCCCCTATCAGGTCCGTGTACGTGGAAGAGCTCGCGATGATCTTCCTGAGGTTCTGCTCGAAATCCTTCTCCACGAACTGAGCTATAACAGACGGTAGAGCCCGTGGCAACGCCTTCATCGCATGGAGCCATCCCCTGGGTCTCCTGTCCGCACCTCTTTGTCAGCCGTCCAGAAACATGGTATAGATGGCACGGTCGACCTTGAAAGACAAACACCATGAAGGACCGTCGGCCACGGGACCCATCCCGGAGGCCATGTTTGACGATCGGCAGGAGGTCTCATGAGGAGAATCGTTTTCGTGCTCGCCGTCGTGCTCGCCCTCTGCGCAGCGGGGTGCGACTCCAACGTGCTCGGCCCCGTGGCCAAGGACGACACGAGGGAGGCTGACATCGAAGAGGCGCGCATGGCCATAGACGACGGCGACTATGACGAGGCCATCGCTATCCTGCTCCCCCACCTCTCGGCCACCGACCCCGACGCACGCGTCGCCGAGCCGCTCGCATCCGCATACATGGGCAGGGCGGGGCTCGACGTCACCTACCTCATAGAGAACATAGACGACGACGGCCTGGACTCAGACTTCGACGTCGTGGCTTCCGCGCTCGCGATGCGCATCGTCTCCATGGACGGTGCACGGTTCCTGTCGACGGGGGAGGAAATCGACGACATGCTGGACGATCTCGAGCAGGCGGTCGCCGTCATGGACTCCCTGTGGTCTTCCACGGGTGACTATGACCACGCCGTCCAGCGCGGCCTCGCATCGGCGCTCCACTTCGTGGCACTGGCCGGGTCCTTCGTGGAATCAACCGTGCCCCCGTCCTCGGCCGGTCTCCAGGGACTCGCGCCTGTCAACGGCCAGGCCTACCGCCTGTACTTCGCCGATGCCGCAGAGCGTGAGGCATACCTCGACGGGCTGGCAGCGGCCCTCGCGAGGCGGACCGAGATCCTGGAAGGAATGAGGCGCGATCTCGTCAACGTGAACGACGCGGTGAACGCGCTCATCGACCGGATAGGCGCAGACGAGGACATGACGGAAGACCTAGGCGGGTTCCTGAGGGGCATCCTCGGCTTGAGCGGTTCGGGCAAGCTCACCGAGCAGGACGTGAGGGCGTCGTTCGATGCCGAGAGGCTTCCGGCATACATCAGGGGCGAGTTCTTGGGCATCTTGTAGATTCGCATGGACATACGACCATGCAGGATACCCTCGTGCGCATGGGTACGTCCCTGGAGATCACCCGTGGAGGCCCCGAGATCGTAGCATGGCCCGTGCCGTTGCCGGGTGCGAACCTCGACCCCCTCGTGGGGTGGATGAACGGACAGGGGAGAAAAAACCACGGCAGCCCGTCGGGACACGGGCTCGGGCGGCACTTTCCGGGTGGTACCCCGGGTGCTGGCGCGGGAAAAAACCACGAAAGCCCGTCGGGACACGGGCCTTGCAGGGGTGCTGCAGACGGCTCTCTCGATCTTTGGGGGGGGAGGCTGCAGGCGGTGATCGATCTTTCTTCGAGGGAGCGTGTATGAAGACCAGTCTCTTTGTGCTTGCGTGCATGGTCATGATGGCAGGGGCCGTGGGGGCCGCCGAGTACCCGTACGTGTACCGGGGCATGCGCCCCCTGGGCATGGGCGGTGCGTTCACCGCGGTCTCCGACGACGCGAACGCGCTGTTCTACAACCCCGCGGGGCTGGCATCCATCGAGAAGGTCTCCGTGTCCTTCTTCCCCCTCGAGTTCGAGATCTCCGAGAACACCCTCGACCTCTACGGAGACGCCATGGACGTGGACTCGGACAGCGAGCAGGAAGTGGCCGAGTTCCTCCGGTCACACATGGGGGACCGGGCCCGCCTCGCCGTCAACCTCTTCCCCCATTACTCGATGCCCCGCTTCGCCTTCGGCGTGCTCGGCACCGTGCGCGCGGACACGGAGATCCATGACAGGCAATACCCCAAGGCCGTCATCCACGGCGTGAACGACCTGGGTATCGGCGCCGGCTACGCCCACCCCCTGCTGGACGAGACGCTCCTCCTGGGCGCGAGCGCCAAGTTCATAAGGCGGCAGAGCATCATGGAGGAGTATTCGGCCGTGGACATCGCGTCGGAGGATTTCGACGAGACCATACGGGACGACCTGAAGGACGGCAGCGGGATCCTCGTGGACCTGGGGATGATCTACAAGCTCGATAACGTCCTGCTCCCGGGGCTGAGGGCGGGTGTGTCGGCGAGCAACCTCGTCGGGTCCAAGCTGGGGGATGCCGAGGACATGAAGAGCCACGTGGACCTCGGCCTGGCCTACGTGATGGACCTCGGCATCGGGAAGATGACCCTCGGCGCGGACTACGTGGACCTGTTCTCCCAGTACTCGGGAGACGACGATCTCGCAAAGAGGATCAGGGTGGGCGCCGAGTGGAAGTTCCCGGCCATCGCCAGTGTGCGGGCCGGGTTCCACCAGGGCTACTTCACCTGCGGGGCAACGATCGATGCATGGGTCGTGCGCATCGACGCCCTCACCTATGCAGAGGAACTCGGCGCGTACGCGGGACAGCGTTCGGACAGACGCTACACCGTCAGCCTCGACTTCGGGCTCTGATCGCCTTGGGGGCGCACGAGGGCCGGCGCCCGTCTCGCCCCCCGGATCCCCTCGCGCCGCCTTGGGTGAACGATGCCCCCTCGAGGCGGACGCACCCGGAGGCGAGGCTCAATCCTTCCTGATCCGCTCGATGATCCAAGAGGTCGAGTACCCCTCCTCGAAGGCCAGGGTGACGACCCGGCCCCCGTACGACTGGACCACGTCCGAGCCCACGATATCCCTGCCCGACCAGTCGCCTCCCTTGACGAGGACGTCCGGCCTTATCCGGCTGATGAGCTCGTAGGGCGTGTCCTCCTCGAACACGACGACGTAATCAACGCATGCCAGGGCACCCAGCACTCGGCACCTGGCGTCGACGGGGTTTACGGGCATCGAGGGACCCTTGAGCCTCCTGACCGAGGCGTCCGAGTTGAGGCCCACCACGAGGCAGTCGCCGAGGCGGCGCGCCCCCTCGAGGTAGGAGACGTGCCCCTTGTGCAGGATATCGAAACACCCGTTGGTAAAGACGATCTTCATACCCCTGTCCCTCATGGCGTCGATCCGCCCGGCCAGGTCCTCGATGCCTATGGGGCAAGGGCGTTGCCCGATCTCGGGGGGGAAACCCCTCCTCGCCATGCGGGAGGTGTACCACCCGAGCGCGAGATAGGAGGGAAGGATGTCGGGGAAGCATCTCTCGAGCGCATCCACGTGCATCCTCACCGTGTCCCAGTCGCCGCGGGACACGGGGCCCGTCAAGGCGGCCCCGCCCAGGCGCTCGATGTTCGCGAGGGTCCCCCGCACGAGCCCCATGAGGTGGGCACGGTCGAGGCCGATCCTGCCCGCCACCGCCGAGGCCTCGTCCAAAAGCGCCACGAGGTAGTTGGAGGCGATCACCGCGGAGGTGTGGTAGAGGAGCTTGTCCTCGGGCCTGATATCCACCATGCGGACACCCAGCGAGTCGGCCACCGACTGCGCCGCCTTGCGGGCCACCGGCGAACCCTCGAAGGTGAACACGCTCTCGGCGAGGGCCTGCCGTGCACCCTGGGCGTCGACGATGGACTGGAGCGGGTGGAGGCTCCCCGTGTGAGCCCCCAGAGACGCCAGGGGCTGCAGTACGGACGAGGTGAGCAGGCCGCTGAAGTGGAGGAAGACGACGCCCGAACACCCTCCGGACCACTTCCCGGCTATCTCTTCGGCAACCGGCTCGATCCGCTTGTCCGGAACCGCAAGGAGCACGAGCTCCACACCTGACGGCCCGGGGGGGAGGCTGCGGTGGACGGCGACGTCTTTCCTGTCGCTGCTCGATGAGACGGCCCAGGCACAGACATGCCCGGAGGAACGCAGGAGCTCGAGCATGGCACCCCCTACCCTGCCGAGGCCTATGACGCCGAACCTACAGTGCATCGAGCAATCCCCTCTCCTTGATCTTGTCGTAGCGCTCCCAGTCCATGGCGAACGAGCGCTCCTCCATGGTCTTGTGCACGATGCGCTTGTAGCGCTCGTCGTCGATGTAGCGCTGAAGCCTGTTCGATATGGGGTACACCTGTTCCGAGGATCTCCAGGTCACGGGTTTCAAGGTCTTCCCGTCGAGGAGGCAGTCGAAGGCTATGGCGAACGACACATCCGCCAGCCCCCTCGGCTCGACGCACACGTCCCTCAGGATGGCGTTCATGATGCCGGCGTCGATGGGCGAAAAGAACGCGTACTTGCGGTCGTATATCTCTGTGTAGAGCCTGGAATAGATGGCTGCCGCGTGGAAGTACTCGGGCACGTCGACGATGGCCTCCTTGCCGGTCTCCTTCCCGAGCTCATACAGGAGCGCCTGCATCTTCTTGAGCCCCCCGAGCCCGGGGTACTGCTGCCCTGGCAACCTCGGCCTCTCCCTGCTGAAGGAGGCCCTCGGGTCCTGCAGGGCCATCCACTCGATGAGCAGCATGGCAAGACCGTCAGAGAAATCGTATCCGGGGATGAAGGTCTCGGTCGGCCTGAACACGCCTTCCCTCACGACGAGCTCGATGAGGCGCGTGGATGAGCCGGGTGAGCCGAAGTTCACGTAGAAACGCGAGGTGAATCCGTCCTGCCTGAAGATCTGGACGACGAGGTCGTTGTAGCCCCGGCTCTTCAGCAGGTCGATCATGCCCACCCCGGCGAGCTTCTCCATCACCTGGCTTTCGTTGTACCTCCCGAGGAACAGGTCTTGCGCGACGAAGGGGTTCTCCGGCGCGATCCCACCCTCTGCGACCGAGTACGTGAGGTCTTCCAGGTACCTCGGCGACTTCTTGTGCCTGCGCCTGACCGGGCTCATGCCATGCTCCTCGCCACCCCGGAGAAGATCACCCGCGAGGCGCCCGCTCGCCTGAGGGCCAGGCCTACCTCGTACGCCGTGCTCGCCGTGGTGACCACGTCATCCACCACGCACACCGACAGCCCTTCCACGTCACGGGCGGAGAACACCCCCTTGAGGTTCTTCTTTCTCTCCGAAGGGTTGAGACCCACCTGGGCTTTCGTGGGCCGGGTCCTCCTCAGCACGCCGGGTGCCAGCCTCACCCCTGATCTCCTGGACACCTCGCGTGCCAGGAGCATCGACTGGTTGTACCCCCTCGCAAGGACCCTGCTCCAGTGCAGCGGTACGGCGGTCACCAGGTCGCACTCCTTCAGCTCGTCTTTGACGGCCTCGTAGAGGAGGGACCCCAGGTAACCCTTCAGGTGGGTGCACCGCCTGTACTTGAATGCATGGATCATGTCCCTGAGATCCCCCTCGTAGCACGCCGCCACGAGAAGCCTGTCGAACGGGGGGGGATCCTCCGCGCACCCCATGCATACACCATCAATGCCGAGGGGCCTCCCGCATACCCGGCACGCGGGTACGGGCAAGGGTCTCACCGAAGAGGTGCAGCACGCACCCACCCCGCACGTCTGACCGTCCACCCTTCTTCCGCACACGACGCACCTGGGTGGGAAGACGTACGGGAGTATCCGGGAGAGCATTGCTCGAACATACCACAGGCAGGCACGCACGACAACAAACAGGCCGAACCCGAAGGCGCCAGGTCGCCTTCTTCCCGCCTCATGAATGACGGGGACAGGGATCGAACGCCAGGCACAAGAGACCGTCCCGTCCTCGCCGCCTCACCGGGTAGCGATCGTCTCCGGATCTTCCGGCTTTTTCCCCCATCGCCCGAGCTTCTCCACGACGGTGTTCGGCTTCCCGCCGGGCCTTCCGAAACCGCCCGGAGACGCCTTGCGTGTGGGTGGCCGTGCATCCGGCCGCTTGCATGCGGCCCTCAGGAGACGGCCCATGCCCGCCGGGAGGTCAGGGAAGGGGTCGTGACGCGCCGATCGCGAGTGACGGCAGGTCTTTCTCAGCGGTTGTAGTAGTCCTTGTAGTACTTGTACTTGCGGTACGTGTACTTCTTCACCGGCAACTCGTCCACGGCGTTGAGCACCGTTCCGAGAACCTTCTCCTTGGGCAACGCCTCGAAGGACATCTTGAACTCGGCCTCCCTCGTGTACCGGTACCTCGCCACCATGATGATGGCGTCCACGACCGTGGAGATGATCCTGGGGTCGACCGTGGCCTACAAGGGCGGGGTGTCGATGATGATGAACCAATCCTCACCGAGGGCCGCCAGGTCCTTCACGAGGGCCGCGGCCCTCTTGGACTCGAGGAGTTCCGAGGGGTTCGCCGGGTTCTCACGGGCGGCTGGGAGGATGGCGAGCTTGTCGATGGGGGTGGAGATGATGCACTCCGCGATCTCCGCCCTGCCCTGGAGGATCTCGCTGACGCCCTTGCTCCGGCTGAACTTGAATACATCGTTGAGCGACGGTTTCCTCAAGTCGCAGTCCACGAGCAGGACCCTCTGGTCTTCGCCCTTCGCTATGGCCACCGCGAGATTCGATGCGATCAGCGTCTTCCCTTCGCCGGGCAGCGCGCTCGTCACCATGATCACCCTCGGCGCCGGCCTTCCGTCCGGCAGGTGGAAGATGTGCGTGCGGAGCTTGCGTATCTGCTCGGCCGTGTACGAGTACGGCATGTGGTACATGTACAGGTGGTCGTCCAGGGGCCCGAGGGCCCCCGCCTGGGTCGCCTGTTCCCGCTCTTGTTTCTCGAAAGCCTTCAGAATCTGCATGACCTCATCCTTGAACGCCCATGACCTTCGCGAACCGGAAACCCTCGGCCCTGAGCCTGCCTGCGTACCCGTTCGCCTCCTCGACCGAGGTGAACGTGCCTATGGAGACCCTGTACCACACCTTGCCGTCGGCGTCTTTCACGGCGTAGATCGTTGCCGGGTAGCCCCTCTTCACGAGGTCGAGGAACACGGGGGTGGCCTCGTCGATCAGGCGGTATGCGGCCACGCTCACGGTGTAGAGCTCTCGGGCCTGCGAGGAGACCGGCGGCAGGATGATTCTCTGTCCCTCGTAGACGAGGTTGATATCGCGGATGTCCCTGTTCGCCTGGGCCAGGAGACGCAGGATCCCCGCATCCACCCTCCCGTAGTGACGCGCTGCGATCTTGGCGAGCGTGTCCCCCGGGCCGACGACGACGCTCCTGGCCCCACCCGTGCGCCACGCTTGGGGCGCAGGTGTCGGACCCGGCCCAGTTCTCTCCCCATATCCCGGGGCATCCGACGCCTCCAGCCCCGCGGGCATCGACCCATCCGTCTCGTTTCCGGGGGCTTGTATCCCGGCACCCGGCCCTGGGGTGGCTACCGTGACCCGCCGGCCAGCCCCGCCCATGCTTCCGTGTGCCCCGGTCTTCACCTTGTCATCGCTCAGTATCGACGACACGGCCCCATCCAGCAGGGCCCTCCCCTGCGGTGACACCAGGAAGAGGGCGATGCCGCTGGCGAGCGTGACAGCGAGCAGGATGGACATGGTGACCGTCGCCCACCTGGGAACCGCGGTCTCCCTCCTGATGTGGTGGGCAGGCACCTTCGATGCGTGCCGTGCGTACGTCTTCTCTATGCCCGAGACCACCTTCTTCACCAGCGATGCGCTCACCTGGTGCAGGTCGTCGCTGTAGGCCGCGAGCAACACGTTGTCGCACACGATGTTGATGAGGCGGGGGAACCCCCTGGTGTACCGGTAGATCTCGCCGATCGCCGAGGGGGTGAAGAGGGGGTCTTCCTTCGGCTCGTAACCCGCCACCCTGAGCCTGTGGTCGATGTAGTCGCGGGTCTCGCCAAGATCCAGGGGGGGGATGTTATACTTGACGCCGATGCGCTGCTTGAGCTGCCTGAGCTGGTGGCTGTTCAGCTTGTCGTTGAGCTCCTGCTGTCCCAGGAGCATGATCTGCACGAGTTTCTCGTGCACGGTCTCGAGGTTCGACAGGAGCCTGATCTCCTCGAGCATCTCGAAGGAAAGCCCCTGGGCCTCGTCGCAGATGAGCACCGCCCCGCCGGTGGCCTTGAGCCTCTCCTCGAACTCGCCCAGGAAGTCCCTCGACCTCTTGTCCTCGGGCATGCCGATCGCCTCCCCGAGGAGGTAGTACAGGTTCTCGGGCTTGATGTGGGGGTTCTTGATGACCACCTTGGGTATGCGGGGCGGCAGCTTGAGGAGGAAGGCGTTGAGGATGGTCGTCTTTCCAGTCCCCACCTCGCCGGTGATGACCACGAACCCGCTCCCCTCCTTCAAACCGTAGAGCAGGTGCGCGAGGGCCTCCTTGTGCTGCGGGCTCATGTAGAGAAACTTCGGGTCGGGGGTGATGGAGAAGGGCTTGAGCTTGAGGCCGAAGTGTTCCCGGTACATGGGTCGTCACCTCAGAACGGCAGCCTCACCGGGAGGTCCACCGAGAGGCCCATGACCTTGGAGATCACGATGATCACGACGCCCAGGACGAGCACCGACGTATTGATACCCACGAACGCGAGGTTCTTGACGCGAAGCCTTCGCTTGTCGCCCTCCGTGAGCGCGAGCGGCACCACGGTGATGCAGGGGATGCCTCCCGACCACCCCTCGAGCTGCTTGACGCTCTTGACGGATGCATCGATCATCTCCATGAGGAGGATGATCCCGGCGCCGGTTCCTATGCCGAGGGCGAGGAAGACCAGGGCGATCCTGAGCGGGTTGGGGCTGACCGGCACCTCGGGGACCTGGGCGTAATCCACGATCCTGAACTGCTCGCCCTGCTGTCGTTTCTCCATCTCCTCGGCCCTCTTCGCCTCGTAGTACCTGTCGAGAAGCCTCTGGTAGTTCTGCTGGGTGATGTTGTAGTCCCGGGTGAGCGCGGCGAGTTCCTGCTCCCTCTTGGGAGTGCCCTCCACGCGGGACTGGTATTCTTCGATCTGGGCCTTGACCCTCTCGATATCGCGCCTGATCATGTCCACTTCCATGTTCACGTTGGCGAGCTGGGTCCTCAGGTCCGCGACCCTGGGGTCCACCCTCGAGGTCGATGCGCCGTCGGGGTGCCTCTCGAGCTCGGCGATCTGGTTCTCGATCCTCCTGATCTCGGGGTGCTCGGGCGTGTACCTCGATTTCATCTCCTCGAGCTGGCTCTTCAGCTCCGTGAGCCTCTGTCCGCGTTGCGAGGCCGTACCCGGCGAGCCGGACTCGGCCTGTGCGAGACAGCCCTGGATGGTGAGCTTCCGGTTCATCGCGGCGGTCAGGGAGGTCTGCAGCGACTCCAGGCGCATCTGGAGGCTGCTGATGGTGGAGATGTTGCTCTGGAGCTGGTCAGGCAGCTCGCCGATGAAGCGGTTCCTGTACTCCTGGACCTGCGCCTCCTGGCGGTCCAAGAGCGCCTTGAGTTCCTCGAGCTGTTTCTGCAAGAAAAGCGTGGTTTCCGCTGCCTGCCGGGCCCTGAGCTTGAGGTTGTTCTCGATGAAGTAGGACGCGAGCCTGTTCGTGACGTCCGCCACCTGCCTGGGGTCGCCCCCGCGGAAGGTGATGGTGAACGAGCTCGTCTGTTCCCTGTGGCCCACGTTGGTATCCACCTTTATCCTCTTCCTGAGCGAGGCCACGAGGATGTCCATGGATGTCCCCTCGCGCCTCTGGTCCGCGAACAGGTTGAACTCGTTGATGATCGCCTCCAGGTTGGACCTGGAGAGCACCTCCTGGGAGAGTGTGCGTACGCGCTCGGTCACGTCCTGGCTCACCGTGGGCGCCACGTAGGACTGGGGGATCTGCTGGGACTGGACGAGGATCAGGGTCGTCGCCTCGTACATCCTCGGGAGGACGACGTATACCCACCCGCCCAGCACCGTGAAGAAGATGAGCGGCAGGCTCACCCAGTACCAGTTCCTCACGAGCGCGTCTAAGAGGTCCTGGATGTCCACCCTTCTTGGCTGCTCAGTCAAAACCGTACCTCCGCCATGAGTCCGTATCGGTTTTCCCTCGCCGTGCCTGAAGTCTCGTAGGCGGTCCTGAGATACGTGTAGCGAGCGGTCAGGGAGATCCGTTCCAGGGGCCTCCAGTCGAGGTGGAGGTGCTCCATCGGAAGCCACTCGATGGACACGGTCCCCGATCCGTCCCTCTCTTCCTCTTCGTCCTGCGCGGCTTCCCTCACGGGCTTCCTTCTCTCATACACCACATTCGACCTCGCCGTAAGCCCTCTTGAGACCCTGCGTTCCCAGTCAAGAGAAAAGGAGGTCGTATCGTACGACCCGTAGCGGCTCGTCGTGAACTCCGATGTGTAAGCCTTGGACGCCCTCAGGGCGAAGCGGTCCTCAGCGAGCTGCTTCTCTACGGCGGCAGACCCCGCAAACGTCGACTCGGCCCCGACACCTTCGGCGTCCACCCTCCCCGCACCCGCCTCGGCGAGGAAGGTCCACGTGTCGCTCGCGGCGTACCTCGTCGTGATCCTCGCGTCCGCGCGGTTCTCGGAGTCGGGCAGCCTCTCCGTATCCACGGTCAGGACGAGGCCGCCTCTATGGATCACCCTCAGCGGCGCCCGGTCGCCCGGCCTCCTCAGTCTCTCGTCCGCGTACGAGACCACGAGACCGCCCGTCAGCCTGGGCGTGAAGGATCGTTCCAGGCGTGCCGAACCCGAGGTCTCCACGACGTCACGGCTCACCTCGTAATCGACGTACGCCCGCCGGGCGACCACGTCCAGGGTGTTCAGCGGGCCGATCCTCACCAGGGCGCCCACGTCGAGGCCGTTGGACTGCACGTCTTCCTCGTCGGAGGCCCTGCCGGACCACCTCTCGTCCGTGATGTCGCACCCCGCGCGCAGTGTCACCACCTGGCTCGCATCCCAGGCGGCCTCTGCATCCCCCGAGTGGACCTTGCGCTCACCGAACGGGGAGCTCAGGGTGTCGCGCGTCAAGGTCCTCATGAACGAGTACGCGAGGGATCCCCCCACCCTCTCCAGCCGGTAGGCCGCCCTCGCCGAGAGCGCCGCCTCCGGGCTGTCGTCCTCCTCGTTCCGGCGGTGATACGACCGTGTGTACCTGCCTGAGAGATCCAGGTTCGCCCTCTGCGACTCCCCGGTCACGGTGATGCTCGGCCCCACCGTGTAGGTCGCCTCGCTTTGCCCGTCTGCGACCTCCCCCTCGTAATTGTCCGAGTACTCGTACGACTGGTACAGCCCTGGATGGACCTCGAAGGAAAGCGCCGCGAGCGGCGAGGGCGGCCACAGGCAGGTCGCCGCAACAACGATACCGGGGAGTATGCGATACGTCACGGGACTATGATGGTGTCTCCAGGTTGTATGGGGATGTCCTGGTCCTTGCCCTTGACGATACGGTCGAAGTCCACGGTGATCCTCGTCTTGGCGTCGGTCTCGCCCCTGAGGATGACGATGTCGTCCTTGTCAGCCCACTGGGTGAAACCGCCGGCGATCGATATCACCTGGGTAAGGGAGAGGCCCTGGTCGAGGGTGTACTGGCCGGGCCGGGCGACCTGTCCCTGCACGTAGAAACGCTTGCTCCTCTGTTCCACGACGATGACCGCGCAGCGTGGGTCCTTGATGAACCGGGCAAGCCTCGACTCGAGCTCCTCCTTGACCTGTGCGGTGGTCTTGCCGCTCACGGCCACATCGCCGAGAAGGGGCATGGAGATGAACCCGTCTGCCCTGACCGTCACCTGTCGGGAAAGGGTCTGCTCGCCCCAGACGGAGATCTCGAGGAGATCCGAAGGGCCGATGCGGTATTCAGGCTCCTGAGCCCAAGCCACGAGGGAGACCCCCAGGAAGACCAGCACAAGCGACACCACATGCCTCATGGGGACCCCCCCTTTCGGTGTCTTCATTATTTTTCGATCCCGCACTCTTTGATCTTGTAGAGAAGGGCCTTGTAGCTCACCTTGAGGAGGCTTGCGGCCTTCTTCTTGTTCCAGTTCGTACCCTTGAGGGCCTTCAGGATCATGTTCCTCTCCGCCCTGATGGTGGCTTCCTTTGCTGCCACCTTGAGAGGCACGATCTCGTCGTCGCCCTCCGGGAACGAACCCATGGAATCCAGGCCGCGGTCCCGGGAATCGACGAAACTCCTCTCGACGACGAGCCCCTTGCCCGACCCCTTGAGGTACCCGACGAGCTCGTCCACGTTGCCGAGGATCACCAGCCTCTTGACCTGGTTCTTGAGCTCCCTCACGTTGCCCGGCCAGGGGTACTCGAGCAGCAGCGGGTAGATCTCTTCCTTGCTCACCTGCACGGCCTTGCCGTATTTCTCGTTGTAGGTGTCGAGGAAGTATTCGAACAGGTAGGTGATGTCCTCCCGGCGCTCTGTCAGGGGGGGGATCTTGATGTTCACCACGTTGAGCCGGTAGTAGATGTCCTCCCTGAACGTGCCTTGCTCTATGGCCTTCTTGAGGTCCTTGTTCGTGGCCGCGATGACCCTGACGTTCACCTGCACGTCCTGTTTCCCGCCCAGGCGGGAGAAGGTCCCTTCCTGGAGGACCTGGAGGAGCTTCGACTGGATGGCGAGGTCCATCTCGCCGATCTCATCGAGGAAGATGGTGCCGTTGTTCGCGAGCTCGAACTTGCCGGGCTTCGACCTGTACGCCCCCGTGAAGGCGCCCCGCTCGTACCCGAAGAGCTCGGACTCGAGGAGGTCGTGGGGCAGGGCGGCGCAGTTGACCTTGACGAAGGGCTTGTCCCTGAGGCGCGACTTGTAGTGGAGGGCCCTGGCAACGAGTTCCTTGCCTGTTCCGCTCTCCCCCTCGATGAGGACGCTCACGTCCGTCTCCGCCACCTGGTCGACGAGTTCCTTCACCTTCTGCATCTTGGGACTGTTGTAGATGAACTCGCCCTTGAGCTCGTCGATGCGCAGCTGTCTCCTCAGGCTGGATATCTCGTTCAGGAGCCTCCTCTTCTCGAGGGACTTGGTGATCGCGACCTCGAGTTTCTCTTCCTCGAAGGGTTTCACGAGGTAGTCGGTCGCCCCCGCCTTCATGGCCTTGACGATGATGTTCGTCTGGCCGAGGGCAGAGAGCATGAGGACAGGGATGTCCTTCGAGATCTTCCTTATCTCGGAGAGCGTCTCCAGGCCGTCCATGTCGGGCATGAGGATATCGAGGATGATCAGGGAGTAGTTCTGGTTCGACCTCAGCTCCCTCAACGCCTCCTTGCCTCCGGAGAACGCCTGCACGTTGTAACCGCCCTGGGTAAGGAGCTTGACGATGTATCTCCGTATACTCTCGTCGTCGTCGACAACCAGGATTCTTATGTCTTCTTTCATCACCGGCAGACCCTGTAATTTCCCGTTCTCTTAATACCTTATGCCTCTTTCAACTTCAAGGGCATTGTGATGACGAAGTGGCCTCCCTCCTCCGACGGCCTCGCCTCGACCTGGCCGCCGTGCGCGTGAACGATCTCGCGGGTGATTGCGAGCCCGAGGCCGATGCCGCCCTTGGCCCTCCCGCTCTCGCCCACGAAGAAATCGTTGAAGAGCTCTCGCGCCTCTTCCGTCTTGATGCCAGGGCCCCGGTCCCTCACCGATATCTCCGCGGTCTCCTGGTGGAGGAGCATCCGCAGGGTCTCCGGGCCCTGCCTGTTGCGGCCGAGGCTCACGGTGACCTCCGAGCCCTCGGGGGCGTGCTTGATCGCGTTGTCTATGAGGTTCGTGAGCGCCTGTTCGAAACGCATGGGGTCGACGGAGAGCCTGTCGACACCCCCCTCGTTCACGAACACGATCTTCACCCGCTTCGCATCGGCGCTCACCTGCATGGTACGCACCACGGAGGCGATGAAGTCCGCCATGTCCACCCACTCTCGGTTCAAGGAGAACGCCTCGTCGTTGATCTTCGCGAAGTCGAGCAGGGAGTTCGAGAATTTCAGCAGCTTCTCGCACTGCTTCTCTATCTCGTCGATGCACTCCTTCTGCCCGGGCGTGAGCGCGCAATCCTTGTCCCTGGCGAGCATCCTTCCGTACCCCCGGATCACCGTGAGGGGAACCCTGATCTCGTGGGAGGCCACGTTCAAGAACCTCGTCTTCATCGCGAGGAGCTCCTTCTTCCCGGTGATGTCGCGCACCACGCCCACGTAGCAGTCGTCCTGGTCGATCTTGATCTTCCCTATGCTGATCTCCAGGTAGATCTTCTGCCCGTCCTTTCGTCTCGCACTGATCTCGAGGTTCGGCACGAACACGTTGCCGGTTGCCGAGCGGAGGGAACCGGCGATCACCCGTATGGATTCCCTGCACATGACGTGGCGGAAGTGGCGGTTCAGGATCTCGTCGGCACTGTAGCCGAAGAGTTCCTGGAACTTCCTGTTGACGAGGAGGAACCTCCCGTTCCTGATGATGTAGACCGCGTCTATGGCCTTCTCCACCATGTCCTTGTACTGGTCCTTGATGCGGACGAGCTCCCGCTCCTTGAACCTCTCGACCGTCACGTCACGGACACACGCGACGATCTGCCACACGGGCTTCAACGGCAGCGGGGAGAGATCGAAGCAGAACAACCTGCCGCCGCGCTCCACGTCCAGCGTCATGCCCTCCTTGTCCGTGAACACCTTGTGCACGATCTCGACCGGCACCACGTCGGCGATGGTCTCACCCGCCTGCTTGCCCAGCATCTCCTGGGCCTTCTTGTTGATGGCGGATATGGCGCCCGTGGGATCGGTGGTGAGGATGCCGATCGCCATCTGGTTGAAGACCTTCAGGATGCTCCTGCCGAACTCGCTCATCGCCTTGTCCGTCAGGGAGAGCTCGGCCTTGAGCTCGCGGTTCATGTCGTCTATCTCCCGCATGAGCTTGGCGTTCCTGATCGCCAGGGCAGCGCTTGCCAAAAGCGCCGACATGAGCCTGAGGTGGCCGTCCTCGAACACGCCGGCCCTCGGGTGGCTCAGATTGAGCACCCCCACGAGCTCGTCGCGGTTGTAGACGATGGGCAGGCTCAACAGCGAACCGATCCTCACGGACTGGCTCCTGGCCTGAAAGCGGGGATCTGCGGAGGTGTCGTGGATCATGACCGGCGTCAACGTCTCGGCCGCCATGCCGGCTATGCCCTCGCCGATCGCGAAGATCTGGCCCAGGGACCTCTCGGAATACCTGCCCTTCCTGTCGTTCCTCCCCCGGGCCGCCTTGATCTCGAGCCTCTTCCCGTCCGCGCTCGGCATCATGAGGGAGGCGTTCTCTGCAGGCGTGACGTCGACCACGATGTCGAGAATGGCCCGGGCCACCGCCTCGACGTCAGGGGCGAGCGAGACGGCCGCCTCGCTGATCCGGCGAAATACCTCGAGCTCTGCGTTCGTGTCTTGTGATACAGCCATTGAGGCCCCGTCCGTCCCCACGCTGGTCTAACGATTTCTCTTTCTGGACTTCTTGATGGATTTTCTCTTTTCCTTGCGTTTTTTCAGGTCCACCAGGCTCTTCTTCTGCGGCTTGGGGACCGTCTTCTCGAGTGCGCCAGCGATCCCGGGGTCTATCCCGAGCCTTCCCAGGACCTTCTTCTTCCCGACGCCCAGGCCCTGCATGACCTGCCGCATGGTCCTGAACCGGGCGATGAGATCCACCACCCTCTGGCGACCCTGGCCGCTCCCCTTGGCTATACGCTGGATGCGGCTCTCGTCGAGGCAATCCGGGTGGTTCCTCTCGTATACGGTCATGGAATGGATGATCGCCTCCACCCTCACGAGCTCCCGGTCGTCCACCTTCATCCCCTGGGGCAACCCGAACTGGCCCAGGGGGAGCTTGCTTATGATATCGGAGAGCGATCCCATTTTCTTCATGACCTTGAGCTGGGCGAGAAAGTCGTCGAAGGTGAACTCGCCCCTCAAGAGCTTTTCCGCGTCCTCTTCCGCCTTCTTCTCGTCGATGACCTCCTCGAAGTCCTTCACGAGGCCGACGATGTCCCCGTAGCCCAGGATCCGCGAGGCGAGCCCTTCTGGCCTGAACTCCTCGATGCGGTCCAGCGACTCGCCCATGCCTATGAACTTTATGGGCTTGCCCGTGACCTCCTTTATGGACAGTGCTGCGCCCCCACGCGCATCGCCGTCGAGCTTGGTGATGACGAACCCCGAGAGGTCGAGCCTGCGGTCGAACTCCTTCGCGACGTTGACCGATTCCTGGCCGATCATGGCGTCCACCACGAGGAGGATGTCCTCGGGCGATGTCGATGCCTTGATCTCCTCCAGTTCCTGCATGAGGGCGTCGTCCACGATGGTGCGGCCGGCCGTGTCGAAGAGGACCACGTCGCACCCCTTGAACCTGGCCGCCTCCATGGCATCTTTACAGATCTGCGGCGGGGTCTTCCCGGGCGCGTGGAACACCGGTATGTCGAGCCTCGACCCGAGCACCTTGAGCTGCTCGATTGCAGCCGGCCTGTAGATGTCGGCGGCGACCATGAGGGGCCTCTTGCCCTTCTTCTGGAGGTATCGGGCCATCTTCGCCGTGGTCGTCGTCTTCCCGCTGCCCTGGAGGCCCACCATCATGACCGCCCCCACAGGCCTCTTACCCAGGGCAAGCGAGGTGTCCACCGGACCCATGAGTCTCACGAGCTCGTCGTAGCAGATCTTCACGAAGTGCTGTTCCGGCGTCACCTTCAGTTTCTTGCCGCCGTGAGAGACCCTTGTCAGGACGATCTCGCCTATGGCCTTTTCCTTGACGTGATCGATGAAGCCCTTGACCACGTGGAACTCCACGTCGGCCTCGAGCAGCGACAGGCGGATCTCCCTGAGCGCGTCCTCTATGTGCTTTTCCTGGATGGTGACCTTGCCCTGTATGATGTCCTGGGCCTTGCGGAATCCATCGGTTATGAGCTCGAGCATACTCGTATCTCCTCAAAGCTTGGCGGAGCCATATGCTAGCCGCATCGGGGAAAGCTGTCAACTTTCCGACGCTCGGAATCCTGGGCGATGGTACCGGCAGAGGCGGTCCATCGCCCTTCGCTCTGAGACCGGGCGGCGCTCATGGCCGGCCGTGCACTCGAGCCTTGAACGCAAGGCCGGCCCGGGCAGCCCGGTCCATTCAGGGCTGAGCACACGTCCCGGGCACGCCTTTGTTCCTTGCCGGCCTTGCCTTCAGGACTCCCTCATTCCTGCTCGCTCAGCCTGAGGAGGCGCTCGTAGGCCTTCATGGTTGCGGCCTGGATGGTCTCGATGTCGGAATCGGTCAGGTGCCTGAACCTGCCCTGTCCCTTCAGGTACTCCGAGACCGGGATGAGCTTCTTGTCCGAAGGCTTGTAGGTGAGCCGGTACTTCCCGTGGTCGACCTCGTACAGCGGGAAAACGCAGGAGTTCACCGCAAGGCGCCCGTACTTGATGGCTTCCGAGGGATTGATCCTCCACCCCGTGGGACACACGGAGAGGATGTGGATGTACGCGGGCCCCGCGGTCTCGGATGCCTTCTTCACCTTCTCCATGAGGTCGAAGGGGAAGCTGGGGCATGCGGTCGCCACGTACGGGATCCCGTGGGCCGCTGCGATCTCGACCATGTTCTTCTTCTGGGTGTGCTGCCCGATGCTCTTCTTCCCGGCGGGGCTCGTGGTGGTGCTCGCACCGTAGGGGGTACACGAGGAGCGCTGGATGCCCGTGTTCATGTAGGCCTCGTTGTCGTAGCACACGTAGATCATGTCGTGGCCTCTCTCCAGCGCCCCGGAGAGGGGTCCCATGCCTATGTCCGCCGTCGCCCCGTCACCGCCCATGCCCACGAAGTTGATCTTCTTCGCGGGGATCTTGCCCTTGCGCATCAATGCCTTCATGCCTGATTCGCAGCCCGATATGACGGCCGCGGCGTTCTCGAAGGCGTTGTGGATCCACGGCACGCGCCACGATGTTATGGGCAGGGGCGAAGAGATGATCTCCATGCAGCCCGTGGCCATGGCCACGATGGTGTCTTTGCCCAGGGCCTTGAGCACGAGGCGCACGGCCAGGACCTCCGCGCATCCCTGGCACGCCCTGTGCCCTGGGGCGAAGAACTCTTCCCTCTCGACGTGTTTGGGAGATGAGATGCTTGTCTTTGCCATGGGACCACTACCCCCTCAGACCGTATAGGGTGAAGCCGTCGACCTCGCCTTTGGCCGCCTTGGCCTTCCCTTCAAGGATGATGTTCCTGAAATCCTTGCGCGACACATCCCTGCCCGCCAGTCCCGCCACGTAATTGACGATGGAGGGGGCGCCGTCCATGCCGTAAAGGGCCGAGCGGAGTTCCGTGGCCACGGGTCCGCCCTGGTTCCCCCCGAAGGTGATGGCGCGGTCCATGACGATCAGGCACTTCCTGCCGAGAGCTGCCTTGCGGAACTCCTCGAGGGGGAACGGTCTCCAGAGCCTGATCTTGATGACCCCGACCTTCTCGCCCTCTTCCCTGAGCATGTCCACCACCTCCATGGCCGTCTCGCCGTAGGAGCCCATGGTGACGATGCAGTATTCCGCGTCCTCGCACCGGTATGTCTCCACCGGGCGATAGTGCCTGCCGGTGAGCCTGCCCCACTCCTCCCAGGCGTCGAGGATGTGCGGATACGAGTTTCTCACGCCCATCTCGCGGTTCATCTGGGCCTCGGTGTAGATCTCGGGCATGCCGAAGCAGCCCATGGAAACGGGCCTGTCGGGATGGAGCGCGTTCTTCATGGGTTTCCAGGGCAGGTAGCTGCGGACGAGATCATCGTCTTCGTAGAGTATGGGCTCGATCATGTGGGTGAGGATGAACCCGTCCAGGTTCACCGCCACGGGCAACATGACCTCGGGGTTCTCGGCCATCCTGAAGGCGCACAGGATGTTGTCGTACGTCTCCTGCCCGTTTTCCACGAAGATGCAGATCCAGCCCGCGTCCCTGACCATCATGATGTCCGAGTGGTCGTTCCAGATGGACAGCGGGCTCGACAACGACCGGTTCGCAAGCGCCATGACCATGGGGAGCCTCATGGCGGCGGCGATGAAGTAGATCTCGCTCATGAGGGCGAGCCCCTGAGCACTCGTGGACGTGAACGTCCTCGCCCCCACCGCCGCTGAACCACAGCACACGCTCATGGCCGAGTGCTCGCTGTCCACGGGGACGAACTCCGCGTCGAGTTCGCCGTCGGCGACGAGCTCGGAGAGGTGTTCGACGATGTGGGTCTGCGGTGTTATGGGATACGCCGCGACCACATCGACGTCCGCCTGCCTGACGGCCTCAGCTATCGCGATCGAGACCTCCACTCCCTTTCGTGTCTTGGCCATGGTTCACTTCTCCTCGATGACCATCGTTATGCACTTCACCGGGCACTCCTCCGCGCAGATCCCGCACCCCTTGCAGTACGTGAGATCGGCCTCGAAGTGTCCTTCCTCGGCCTGGCGTATGCACCCCTCGGGACAGTACAGCCAGCAGAACATGCACTTGATGCACTTTTCCTTGTCGACGACCGGCCGCTCGGACCGCCAGGATCCCGTCTCGTACTGGACAGAGTTCCCGACCTCGACGACGACGGCGCCGGTCTCGAGTTCCTGCCACGTGATCTGCTCCATCGGCTTGGCCATGGTGCTATCCCCCGATCTCGACTTCATGATAGGCCCTCTCGAGGGCCTTGAGGTTTCGTTCCCCGAGTTTCGACCCGAACCTGTCCAGGATGGGCCCCCTGATGTCATCGAGGCCCACGATGCCGGTCGCCTTGATGAACGCACCTATCATGGTGGTGTTCACGATGGGACGTCCGAGCTCCTCTATCGCGATCCTGTCCGCGTCGACCGTTGCAACCCGTACGGCCCCGCCCCTGGATGCCGCCACCTCAGAGGGTCTCTTCCGGGAGTTCATGATGAGGATCCCGCCCTCCTTCATCCCCTCGGTCGGGTCGATCAGGTCCACCAGCCCCGGGTCCAGCACAACCACCACGTCAGGGTAGTAGACCTTGGCGCGGATCCTGATCGCTTTCTCGTCCACCCTGCAGAACGCCACGACAGGCGCACCCCGCCTCTCCGGGCCGAAGCTCGGGAAGGCCTGTGCGTACCTTCCGGTGTCGACGGCTGAAATGGCTATGAGCTCGGCGGATGTGACTGCGCCCTGCCCTCCCCGTCCATGGATCCTCACTTCGAGCATATGTGCCCCCGATGATAAACTGAATGGCGATTCATACCATCAGGTTCTCTTGCCTGTCAACAGAGACAAACGGGCGCATCATCCCTTCGTACGGCCTTCCAGGAGGTGGAAAGGTGCCCCTCGTGCAAGGCGCGGCAACCCACGTCCCAGGGGGGACTCGTGGGCCTCGCGCCTCCCGCCGGTGACGCTTCACCACATGAACATCCAGGCGCCCCCCTCTGACAGGTCGTCGGACGACCGGTCCTCCCTGAAGGGCCTCCATCCGGCTCAGTGAAAGCATGGCACGTGCGTGTCTCCCGATATCCACGACGACCTCTTCTTGGATACCGGGCCCGGTCGCGCCCTCGTCGCCTTGAGCGCACGGCGAGCCGATACCCGTTGCACATGCGTTTCCCTGTCCTGTCGAAGCCGGCCTTTGGCGTACAGCCGCGTTCGGCCTCGGGGCGTACGATCGTCCCGGCCCCTGCGAGGGCACGTCGTCCCACCCGGTCCCCATGGAGCGGCACATACGTCCATGCGGGGCTCGAGACACCATGACCTGGGGTTCGGGCGTGTCCAGGCACGAACGAACACCGGGGAACCTGTCCGGGCCGGGGGTCGGCGCCCGGTGCGGCGAAAACCCCGTAGGAGGTGGGAGAAAGAACCGGTTCAGCTCTAGCCTGGGATCGGCGCGATCTTCTCCCTGCACGAGAGGATGAATTCGCCGAACCTCTCCACGAGTGGCAAGGAGGCCCTTTTCCGGTTCCTCACGATGTAGAACTCGCGCACCGTGTCGAGATCCCGTATGGGAAGCGCCACGAGGGTTCCCGCATCCACCTCCTTGCTGACGACGCTCTTGGAGAGGACAGCCACCCCGAGGTTCGCCTCGACGGCCCGCTTGATGCCCTCGGAAGAACTCAGTTCCATGGTCACTTTGCGTTCTATGCCGTAGCGCTTGAGGACATACTCGATGAGGGCCCTAGTCCCGGACCCCTCCTCCCTGAGGATGATCGGCTCGGGTTCCGTGGAGAGGGTCTTCATGGTGAGGAACTCGTTTTGGGCCCACCTGTGCCTCGGGGAACACACGATCAGGAGCTCGTCCTTCATGAAGAACTCGACGTCGAGGTCTGCATGCCTGGGAGGGTCCTGCATGAAGGCGAAATCGAGGGAACCGGCGAGACACTGTTCGACGGCTTCTTTCCTGTTCATGATGTTCAACGAGATCTCCGCCTTCGGGTAGCGTTCCTTGAACTCGCCCAGGAACCTGGGAAGCACGTAGACCCCCACCGTGCTGGATGCGCCGATCACCACCCTCCCGGCATCGCCCGAGCTGAAGCCCTTCATCGAGGCCTCTATCTCCTCGATGAGTCTCAGGAGCCTTTCCGAGTAGTCGAGGAACACCTTGCCGGCGTCAGTCAGGGTGATCCTCCGGTTGATGCGGTCGAACAGGCGGACGCCGAGCGAGTCCTCGAGGTCCTTGATCTGGATGCTCACCGAAGGCTGCGAGAGGTTCATCTTCTTCGCCGTCTTCGTGATGCTCAGCGTCTTGGCGGCGACATTGAATATGTGGACCTGATGGATGTTCATGAGCGTTCCCTGCTACACCATAATTTACTATTCTTTAACACTACCATAAGATATCTGTATTTGACAGCATGAACAACCGCATGTATACAGCACGCGTCAACGACAACCCAACAAAGGGCTATAGACCTCCTTTTTCGGCCCACTACCACCTCTTCTTGAGTGGGCCCTTTTTTTTTGTTACACCACCCCCATGAAGGACGGGCCTCCCTTCAACCGACCCTTCTCCAAGCTCGAGGGCATCGTTGTCAAGCGGGGGACACGAGAGACACCGCGACAAGAAGCCCGTGTCGAACCCCTTCCCGCGACCCGGGAGGAGATGGACGATGCAACCCTGTTCCGACGCGCGATGGAGGGCGTGAGGCCCATGTCTCACAGGGACACCGTGGAGCCCGAGCCTCTCACCACGTCGGAGGTCGTGAAAAGGGTGCGCGAGAACAAGCTGAGACAGGACATGGAGGTGATCCAGGCCCTCAGCGCGCTCGTCAGGGGAACCTCGAGGTTCGACGTGACCTGCACCGGAGAGTACCTCGAGGGCCACGTGACCACCCTCGACCCGAGGGTCATGAAACGCCTGAAGACCGGCGACTACGCCGTCCAGGCGCACCTCGACCTGCACGGCGCACTGAGGGAGGAGGCCAAGGTCATGCTCAGGGCCTTCGTGGAGAACAGTCACGCCATGGGCCTCAGATGCCTGCTCGTGATCCACGGGAGGGGTCTCAAGTCTGAGTCGGGCCCCGTGCTCAAGGAGGCGGTGGTGAAATGGCTCACCACGGGCGAGCTGTCGAGGCTCGTCCTTGCGTTCTGCTCGGCCCGGCCGTGCGACGGGGGCACGGGCGCCATCTACGTCCTGCTCAGGAGACGCCCCGAGAGGGCGCGATGGAAGAGACCCTAGGGACGAAAGGCCTCAGCCGCCCGCAAGGCCCGACAGCCTGGAGATCCTCGCGAACAGTTCGGTGGCCCCGACCCGGACGTTCACGTTCTCGTTGACCCCTCTCCGTATGGCGGAGACGACCTCGAGGATCTCCTCGACACGTTCGAGACCGCAGCGGCCAAGCCCCATGTCCAGGAGCTCCCTGTTCAGCACCCTGCCGGGCGCCGTCCTGGAGACGAGCACGTCCCTGGCGATGGCCTCGCTCACGGTGAGGACGTCATCCAGGAGGTCCACGTCCGCCTGCTCGGAGTACTTTCTCGCGAGGAGAGCCGGGTCCGCCCCGAAGAGGAGCCCGATGACGTCTCGACGCACCTCCTCGTCGACGAGCCCGTACAGGGAAGACGGCGCCTCCCCGCCCTCTTCTTCCTGCACGCGGGGAGGTTGCTTCGCGCCATGGAACCTCAGTGTCCTGCAGCGCGAGGCGACGGTGGGCAGGATCAGGGACGGCCTGTGGCTGACGAGCACGATGACGGTGTTTCCAGGCGGCTCCTCGAGGGTCTTGAGCAGGGCGTTCGCGCTCTGCACGTTGAGCGCCTCGGCAGGTTCCACGAGAATGCACCTCGTTCTCGCCTCGAAAGGCCTCAGGGTCGCCTCCTGGATCGTCTCCCGGACCTTCTCGACGTGGATCCACCGCTTCCCCTCTTCCGGCCTCACCACGTGGATGTCCGGGTGGCTCCCCGAGTCGGCCTTTACGCACGAGGGGCAACGGCCGCAGGCCTCGGCCGCATGTTCCTGGCAGTTGAGGGCCTTGAAGAACTCGAGTGCCATCCTCGTCTTTCCCGCACCCGCCTCCCCGGCGAAGAGGAGCGCGTGGGGGACGCGGCCGGTGAGGCAGTACTCCCTCAAGAGGGCCTTCACGCCCTCGTCGCCCTGGATGTCCTTCCACACGGCGTTCATTCTACGCCAAGCCATCGCAGCGTGCAACCGGCCGGGCGCCCTCTCATGGGCATGCAGACTGCACGAAGGCGAAAACGGCTACCGGCCGACCGGAGGGTCGACACACACCGCACCGCCCCCCGAGCCCCCGCGGAGAGCACCCTCCCGTTCATGCCCCTTCCTCGGCCGATCGGACGTCCCGCCCCGAAGGATCCGTCCCTGCCGTCCACGCTCTTGTCAAGGATGCACCCACTTGACGTCCACACGCCTGGTTCCGGGGGATCTCCGCGAGTCAACAAGCCGCTCCTTGACTTCATCTCGGCTTTTCGGATAAAGCCAAGATTCGATACTTGGCTCGAGGGGAGGACCGATGAGGAAGTTCCGCACTGAAAATCTCAGAGATGTCATCATCATGTCGCATTCCGGCTCGGGGAAGACCTCCCTGGGCGAGGCCATGCTCTACAACGCGAAGGCCACAACGAGGCTCGGCAAGGTCCTCGAAGGCAATTCTGTCCTCGACTTCGAGCCGGAGGAGATAAAGCGCCAGTCGTCGATCTTCAGCGCGCTGCACAATTTCAAGTGGAAGAACGCGGGCGTCATCATGCTCGACACGCCGGGCGACACCAACTTCACCTCCGAGGTGATCCTCGGCCTCAAGTCCGCGGACAACGCCCTGTTCGTGATCGACGCGGTGGACTCCATAAAGCCGTATACCGAGAACCTTTGGCGCATGGCGGTTTCAGAGGGCCTCACCCGCACGTGCTTCGTGAACAAGATGGACAGGGAGCGCGCCAACTTCGACCAGGTGCTGTCCGACATCTCGGAGATCCTCGAGACGAAACCCTTGCCCCTGACGCTCCCCATCGGCGCAGAGGACAGCTTTTCCGGCGTGGTGGACGTGCTCAAGAAGAAGGCGTACCTCTACGAGAAAGACGGCTCGGGATCCTTCAAGGAGGCACCCGTGCCCCAGGACATGCAGGCGACCCTCGAGGAGGTCTACGGCAAGGTGGTCGAGGACCTCGCCGAGGTGGACGACGCCCTCATAGAGAAGTACCTGGAAGGCGGCGACCTCTCGAGTGCGGAACTCGAGAACGCGCTCGTCGAGGGTCTCGCCAGGGGTCTCTTCCTGCCGGTGTTCTGCGGCAGCGCACTGCTGAACATGGGCGTGCAGCCCCTCATGGACTTCATGGTCACCTCGTTCATCTCGCCCGACAGACGCCCCATCCCCCCGCTCAAGAACGAGAAGGGGGAGACGAAGGAATACAAGCCGTCCGAGGACCAGCCGTTCAGCGGGTACGTGTTCAAGACCATGAGCGACCCGTACACTGGCACCCTGAGCATCATACGGTGCCTGTCCGGCACGCTCAACCCCGACTCGACCGTCTACAACTCGAAGCGCGACGTGAAGGAACGCGTAGGTTCCCTCTTCATGCTGGAAGGCAAGGCGCAGAAGCCTCTCGAGCAGGTCGGGCCGGGGGACATCTTCGCCGTTGCCAAGCTGAAGGAGACCAAGACGGGGGACACCCTGCTCTCGGAGAACATCCCGTTCACGCTGCCTGCGCCGGTCTTCCCCGAGCCGATCATGAACATGGCCGTTACCCCGAAGACGAAGGCCGACGTGGACAAGATCATGCCCGCCTTCCAGAAGATCATGGACGAGGACCCGATCCTCAAGGTCTTCCGCGACGACCAGACAGGAGAGTTCATCCTTTCCGGCCTCGGGCAGCTCCACATCGAGATCGCCGTCGACAGGCTCAAGAGGCGTTTCGGGGTCGAGGTCGACCTCAAGACGCCGAAGGTCCCCTACAAGGAGACCATCACCGCCATGGCCGAGGTCCAGGGCAAGCACAAGAAGCAGACGGGCGGCCACGGACAGTACGGGGACTGCTGGCTCAGGGTGGAACCCCTCGAGAGGGGCAAGGGTTTCGAGTTCGTCAACGCGATCGTCGGCGGCGTCATTCCCAAGCAGTACATACCCGCCATAGAGAAGGGCGTACTGGAGGCCATGCAGTCGGGTCCGCTCACGGGAAACCCGGTGGTCGACGTCAAGGTGACGGTGTACTTCGGTTCCTACCACGAGGTCGATTCCTCGGAGATGGCCTTCAAGATCGCCGGCTCGCTGGCCTTCAAGAAGGCCATGGAGGTGTGCAAGCCCATTCTCCTGGAACCCATCATGAACCTCACCGTCACGATCCCCGAGGAATGCATGGGTGACGTCATGGGAGACCTCAACAGCCGCAGGGCCAAGATCGAGGGCATGACCGCGAGGGGCAAGTACCAGGAGCTCAAGGCCCAGGTCCCCCTCGCCGAGGTCCTCACCTACGCGGCGAACCTCACGTCGATCACCTCGGGCAGGGGAACGTTCACCATGAGCTTCAGCCACCTCGACCCAGTGCCTTACAACCTCCAGGAAAAGATCATAGAGGAGGCCAAAGCGGCTCGGGATGGAAAGTAACGGTGATGAGTTCACCACGAGGAGCCTGTTCCAGAGAATCCAGGCCATGAGCGTCGCCGAGAAGATCGATCTCGCGCACAAGGCCGGCAAGGATGCCAGGACCATACTCATCCGGGATTCCAACAAGCTGGTCCAGCTCGCGGTGGTGCAGTCGCCGAAGATCACCGAGAGCGAGATCCTGGCCATCGCCGCGAACCGGCAGGTCTCAGACGAGGTTCTCAAGGAAATCGGGATGAGCAAGGAGTGGCTCAAGAACTACCAGGTGAGGCTCGCCCTCGTGAACAACCCCAAGACCCCGCTTTCCATAGCCCTGGCCCAGATCCCCTACCTCAACAAGCGCGATCTCGGGCTGCTTGCAAAGAACAGGAACGTCCCGAGGCCGGTCGTGGTGGCGGCCGAGGGGAGGCTCAGGGAGGTCAAGAGATGAAGAGGGCCGGCGTCCTCACCCTGAGCGACAAGGGGGCGTCGGGGCTGAGACGGGACGAGAGCGGGCCCGTGGTGTGCGGGGCGCTCACGGCCATGGGGATTGCGGTCGAGTCCTACGAGGTCATACCCGATGACATGGAGACCATCGTGAACCGGCTGAAGGCCTTGTGCGACGAGCTCGGCCTCGATCTCGTGGTCACGACCGGGGGCACGGGGCTCACGCCCAGGGACGTCACGCCGGAGGCCACGCTTGCCGTGATACACAGGCGAGTGCCCGGCATGGAAGAGGCGATGCGGATGGAGAGCATGAAGAAGACCCCCCACGCCATGATCTCGCGTGCCGTGGTGGGGACGAGAGACCGCACCCTGATCGTGAACCTGCCTGGGAGCCCGAAGGCGGCGCGAGAGTGTCTCGAGGTCATCGCCCCTGCGCTCGGGCACGCCCTCGACAAGCTGGGAGGCGACACGAGCGATTGCGGCGCCTGAAGCGCGGACGGCCCGCAGGCGTCATGAAGCAGTGGCCGGCCCCGCGAGCGGGTGCAGGCTGGATTCGCGTCGTCTTTCCCGGTGGCGGGGGAGTTCAGGAACACAGGGCCGATGCCCAGGGATCACGGTCGGGAATAAAGTTTTATCGAGAGGTTGCCGTTGAGTCCACCGAGAGGGCCCTCAACCGGGGATGTAACAAGCCCGCTCGGGTTTGAGATGGAGGGAGGAACGCTGCTTGAGACTCAAGCGTGATCTTCGGTACGTGGTCGAAAAGGGTGACACAAGCAAGGTCGTGTCCTTCAGGGATTACCAGGGAAACGAGATCACCTGCAGGATTAAGGACTACTCGCGGACAGGCGTCTCGTTCCGCCTCGACGACGGCAGCCTCATCCTCCACATAGGCGACGTCATCCACGAGCTCAGGTTCCTCTCGGCCGGCACGGAGGTCCACTGTGCGGACGCCACGGTCATCCACATCGAGGACGAAGAGGAAGACGGCGCCGTTGTATCCACGATCGGCTGCTCGTACAACGACAACCCCATGGACGTCTACTCGGTCGTCCGCGCCGACAAGATCACCAAGCTCCAGAACGACTTCCTCGACTTCGTCCAGTCCATGGCCATCGAGGACAACCTGGACCCGGAGTTCGTGAACCTCACGGCGCAGATCCACTACTTGCTGGAGGGATTCTCCGACCGGCTCAAGCGGGACGAAGAGGCCATATCGAGGGAGGAAGAGGAACTGAGGGAGGCGCTCACGGACACGCTGAAGGAGCTCGCCTTCGACGCCCTCTTCGATGAGCTCAACAAGTTCTACGACCGTTTCAGCGCCGTGACCGGCCGCTTCACGGACCCCAAGCAGCACTTCATCCACCGCGAGTTCTTCCAGAAGCGCCTGAACGAGTACCTGTCGCGGTCCGCCCTGTTCAACAGGAGCATCACGAAGCCCCTCGGCTACGCCGGGGACTTCGAGATGATGAACATCATCTACCGCAACGCCTTCGAGGGGCAGGACCTGTTCGCCCAGGTGCTCAACAAGGTGGACTGCGAGGGCCCTGCGGCGCGCGCCGTCCGCAACCGCAGGACATACCTCCACAGAAAGCTCAAGGAGGCGGTGGAGAAGAACACGGAGCTCAGGGATCTCAAGATCATAAGCATCGCCTGCGGGCCGGCCCACGAGTTCACGGACTTCGTGAGGGGGCTCGAGGGAAGGCAGCTGCCCTACAGGGTCGAGTTCATCGCCATGGACCAGGACGGCCTTGCGCTGGCGGACGCGCGCTCGAGGATCGAACCGCTCATCAGGAACTCCCCGAACATCACGGCGCACTTCGAGCAGGACAACATCAAGCGGCTCATCGTGGAGAAGAGCTCCATCAGGGACGTCTACGACGGCGCAGACATCGTGTACACCGCCGGGTTGTTCGACTACCTCTCGGATAGGGCCTCGAGCAGGCTGATCGCGAAGCTCTACAGTTTCCTCAAGCCGGGAGGCCTCCTCATCGTGGGCAACTTCGGTCTCTACAACCCCCAGAGGTTCATCATGGAATACGGCGCCGAGTGGTTCCTCATCCATCGCGGCGAGAAGGAACTCCTGGAGCTGGCCTCCGGCCTCCCCGGAAGGCCGCACATGGCCGTGGAGAAGGAACCGGAGGGCGTCAACCTGTTCTTGAACATCCGGAGGGCCGACGACACCGGTCACTGACCGCCGCTTGCGTCCCGTCCACCGCAGGCCTCGTCGCCGAAGACCTCCTCGAACTGGGTGATGTCCGGGAGGTCGGACAGGGAGGCAAGCCCGAAGACCTCGAGGAACTTCTTGGATGTGGAGTACGTCATGGGCTTCGTTCCCCGTACGTCCACGAGCTGGTGCCTGATGAGCTGCTTGAGGCTGGAAGAGGAATCCACCCCCCGTATGCGGTCGATGGTCTGCCTCGTGCAAGGCCCCTTGTACGCGATCACGGCGAGCACCTCCAGTGCCGCGTTCGAGAGCCTGACAGGGCTCACGAGCTGCCTGACGAACGGTGCGTACTCCGGCTTGGTGGCGAAGAGGTAGCCGGATGCGGCGCGCTGAATCCTGAAGCTCCTGCCGGTGGATTCGTACACGCGGTTCAGGTCGTCCACGATCTTCTCGATCTCGTCCGCACCGAGTCCGGGCAGGATCCTCTCGATGTCGTCGACGTGACAGACGCCGCTGCACGAAAACACGAGGGCCTCAACGATCTCCCGGTTCGTCACTCATCCTCCCCCTGCTCCGGTGAACCCGCGGCATGCACCACCGGAGCGCGCTTCAGGAGAAAGATCGGGGCGAAGAGCCCCTTCTGTGCTATCCGCACCATGTTCAGGCGTGACATCTCGAGTGCCGCCATCAAGGCCGCTATGAGCGACCCCTTCTCCATGCCCTCCACCGCCTCCAACAGGCGGATCCTTGACCGTCTTGCAAAGAGAGACTGGATCTTCGCCATGATCTCCCTCAAGCTGTAGCGCTTGGGCATGACGTCCATGACCATCTTCCTGGTCCTCAGGCGTATCGCCGCAACGGCCTCGAGCAGGGGTGCTATGCTCGCGCGGGTTATCTCCCTCTCGTCTGTGTCCGCGCCCCTGGGGAAGGTGTCCCAGTAGAGCATGGGCCTCGCGCCCAGCGAGCCCGCGGCGGCCTTGACGGCCCGGTAAGCGACGAGCATGTCCCTGAGTTCCTGGACCGGGTCCGATTCGTCCTCCACCTGAAGGGCCTCGGGTTTCGGCAGGAGGATGCGGGACTTGAGCCAGATGAGATACGAGGCCATGTCGAGAAACTCGCCGGCAAGCGATATGTCCAGTCTCCTCGCACGCTCCATGTATGCGAGGTACTGGTCCACGATGGGGCTCACCTGCACGTCTTGAAGGGTGAAACGGTTCCTCTCGATGAGGTAGAGCAACAAATCGAGCGGCCCCTCGAAGGCCTGTATGCTGACCACGAAGGGGGTTTCCCCCCTGTCCCACACCGCGACCGGTTCTTCCATGCGCCCCCTTCCCCTCCTGTCGGGTCAGGAGATCTTCATGGCCGCCCTGACCCGCTCCATGGTACGCGCGGCCTCGGCCCTCGCCCTTGCCCCGCCTTGGGCCAGCACCTCGTCCACGATCGCGGTGTTCGACCTGTAGTAGGCGATTTTCTCCCATACCGGGGAGAACCTGGCGATCAGGTTGTTGACGAGGAGCCTCTTGCACTCGACACACCCCCACGACGCGTCCCTGCACCCCGCTGTTATACGCTCCCGTTCCTTCTCGTCCGTGAAGTGCTCGTGGAAGGGGTAGAGGTTGCAGTCGTCCGGTTCCCCGGGGTCGTTCCTGCGCATGCGCTTGATGTCCGTGAGCATCTGCATCACCTTGGACTCGAGGCTCTTTTCGTCTTCCGCTATGAAGATGGCGTTGCCGTAGGACTTCGACATCTTCCTGCCGTCGAGACCCGGCACCTTGGGCGCCTCGGTGAGGATCTCCTTCGGTTCCTTCAGGATCCCGCCGCCGTAGAGGAAGGAGAACCTCCTCACGATCTCCCGCGTCAGCTCCAGGTGGGGGAGCTGGTCCTGGCCGATGGGGACCCTGTCGGCATGGTACATGACGATGTCCGCCGCCTGGAGCACGGGGTAGCCGAGAAACCCGAAGGTCCCCAGGTCCTTGTCCTTGAGCTCCTCCCTCATCTCCTTGTAGGTCGGGTTCCTCTCGAGCCAGGCCACGGGCGTGATCATCGACAGCAGCGTGAAGAGCTCGGCGTGCTCCTTGATGTCCGATTGCCTGAAGACCACCGACCTCGAGGGGTCGATCCCCACGGCCAGCCAGGTGCCCACCATGTCGCGGGTGCTCTGGGCTATCACCTCGGGGTCCTTGTATTCGCTGGTGAGCGCGTGCCAGTCCGCGACGAAGTAGAAGCACTGGTAGTCGGACTGCAGTTCCACCCAGTTCTTGAGGACGCCCAGGTAATGCCCCAGATGGAGCTCGCCTGTCGGCCTGATGCCCGATACGATGCGCCTTGTGTCCATGGTCCCGTCTTTCCTTCCCTTCATCCTCACATGAGCCTTGAGTAGATCGCCTCTATGACAGGCCCGACAACCACGTCCACCACGTTCGTGAAGACCAGCAGGAGGAGGATCACGAAGCCGTAGGGCCTGAGCTGCGCATAGGAGTACGCGAGCCTCTCGGGCAGGAGGCCCTCGAGGATATGGCTCCCGTCCAGCGGGGGTATGGGGATGAGGTTGAACACGGCGAGCCCGACGTTGATCATCACGGTCAACTGGCCCATGATGACCAACGGGTACAGGGGTGTCGCGGCGAGCATGGGCCCGGCCTGCCTGAGCGCCGCCGCCACGATGACCGCGAGCACGAGGTTGGAGGCCGGCCCGGCCAAGGACACCCAAACCATGTCCCTCCTCGGTTTCTTGAAGTAACGGGGGTCCACGGGAACGGGTTTCGCCCAGCCGATCATCCTCGTGATGAAGAGCACGAGCATGCCAACAGGGTCTATGTGCTTGATGGGGTTGAAGGTGAGCCTGCCAGCCGCCTTTGCCGTCGGGTCGCCGAGGAGATAGGCGGCATACCCGTGACACACCTCGTGCACCGTGATCGAGAGCAGGACGGGCAGGACGAGCAAGGCCAGCTGGCTTGCGATCTGGTTCAGGTTTTCCATTGCCCGAGCCTTATACCGTAGAGGGCTTGTCGTGTCAAAGCGTTCACACCCCTCTCGCGGGGGATCAAAGCGCGCTTCCCCGGTTCCGGCGACGACAGAATCGTTCACACCCCTCTCGCGGGGGATCGGATCTTGCTTCTAGCCCTGACAAGGAGGTAGCGCCTCCGTTCGGCAGGACCGGCACCCACGGAGGCCACCGACGAACGACAAGCCGCGCTCGGGCGCCTGCCACAGGCGCATGCGGGAATCGAGGCCATGGACCGGGCCCCGGTTCACCAGCTCACGTCCCCAGGGTCTGCCCAATGAGAGAAGGGGCGAGGCGCCCAGACTGTTCGATGCACGCGATCCCATGGTTCCCCCCTTCGAGATGCCACCTGGGGCGGCCGGTCACCCACACCGGGCGGCGGCGGCCCTCGCACGCATGCAATGGACGCAAGACACTTGACGAGGCGAGGGTTCCGGTCTACTATTCCCTGGTACCACGGGGGTGGCTCCTGGGAGCCTGAGATCATACCCTTTGAACCTGATCTGGGTAATGCCAGCGTAGGGAGAACGTGGAGGATGCACTTCCCCCTCCACGACGGGTGTTTCAGGGCCGTCTCTCAAGCGTTGAGAAGACGGCTTTTCGCTTTTTTCAGGTCCGTGTGACCCCAGCGTACCAGGCGCATCCCCCGAAACCGGTAACACCCGACAGGAGGGATGTATGCTCGACGAGGTCACCATCACCCGGGCCATAGTCACCACGTATCTCGAGAAGTTCTCTCGCGCCCTCGATCTCGACGTCGCCATCGTGGGCGCAGGGCCGTCAGGGCTGACCGCGGGGTACTACCTCGCCAAGGCGGGCAGGAAGGTCGGCCTCTTCGAGAAGAAGCTCTCCGTGGGGGGAGGCATGCTGGGCGGCGGCATGCTCTTCAACAGGATCGTCGTGCAGGACGAGGCCCTCCCCATTCTCGAGGAGCTCGGGATCCGCACCACGGCGTTCGAGCCGGGCTACCACACCGCCGACGCCGTGGAGGCCATGGGCTGCCTTGTCTACCGGGCCGCGAACGCAGGCCTCGAGGTGTTCAACTGCATCTCGGTCGAGGACGTCGTGTTCAAGGACTCGAGGGTGTGCGGGCTGGTCATCAACTGGTCGCCGGTGGAGTCCGCGGGGCTCCACGTCGACCCGCTCACCCTGCGCGCGCGTTTCGTGCTGGACGCCACGGGTCACGGAGCGGACGTTGTCTCCAGGCTCGTGCGCAAGATGGGGGTGCGGCTCCTGACGGAAACCGGCTCGATGATGGGCGAGAAGTCCATGGACGCTCACCTCGGCGAGCGGCACGCCGTCGAGAACACGAGGGAGGCCTACCCGGGGCTGTTCGTCTCGGGCATGGCCGCGAACGCGGTCTTCGGCGGCTACAGGATGGGGCCGATCTTCGGGGGCATGTTCCTGTCCGGGCACAAGGCCGCCCGGCTCATACTCGAGGGGCTCTAAGCATGAACCACCAGGTGCTCAGGATCGTGGACGCCAACCTCAACAGGGCCACCGAGGGCCTCAGGGTCGCAGAAGACGTGTGCAGGTATGCATGGGGCAACCAGGGGCTTGCATCCTTGCTCCGGGAAGCGAGACACAAGGCCTTCTCGATCGTGGATCGGGGCGAATGCATGAAGGCAAGGAACGTCTCCACGGACGTGCTCGCAGGGGCCGATGCAAGCCGGGCCAGGTCGGGGGAAGACCTCTCGGATCTCGTGCAGGCGAACCTGAAGCGCGCCGAGGAGGCGTTCAGGGTTCTCGCGGAGGTCTTGCGTCCGCACCGGCCGGGGGCCGCTCGAGCATTCGAGGAGCTCCGCTACCAGGTCTACCACCTGGAGCAAACCGCGCTCGCACGCCGGGCGTCGAGGCTGCCCGGGGGTCTCTACCTCATCCTGAACGCTCCATCCGAGCGCTTCGAGAAACTCGCCGGCGAGGCGGTCTCGGCCAAGGTCGGCGTGATCCAGCTCAGGTGCAAGAAGACCGGTGACCGGGTCTTCTTGGAGACCGCCTGTCGCTTGAGATCCCTGATCGGGGACAAAGGCCCGCTCCTCATCGTCAACGACCGGGTGGACATCGCGCTCATGAGCGGCGCCCACGGTGTCCACCTGGGACAGGACGACGCTGAGGCGTCACGCGCACGCGACCTCATGGGGCCCGGGGCGATCATCGGGCTTTCCACCCATACGATACCGCAGGTCAGGACCGCCAACACCCTGCCGGTCGACTACATCGGGTTCGGACCCGTCTTCGAACCTTTCTCCAAGCAGGACCACGAAAGGCCGACCGGTATCGAGGCCCTCGAGGAGGCTGTCCGCGTCTCGTGTGTGCCCGTAATCGCCATCGGCGGTATCGGCCTGGAACATGCCAGGCGTCTTCGGGCCACCGGGTGTCACGGCATCGCCTCCATCGGGGCGGTGGAGCGTGCGGCTGACCCGGGGGGCATGATCAGGGCCATGAACACGGCGTTTCTGGAGGGCTCATGACGACCAGGCAATGTGCGGCATCGGGTATCACCACCGCCGAGATGGTGAGGGTGGCTGCGTACGAGGGGCTCGACCCGGAATACATTCGGAGGGGCGTCGCCCAGGGCACGATCGTGATCCCCAAGAACGCAAGGCGCACCTTCGAACTCCTCCGGGGCATCGGGAAAGGGCTGCGCGTGAAGATCAACGCGAACATAGGGGCTTCGCCCAAAGACTCCAGCGTCGAACGGGAGCTCGAAAAGCTTCGGGCCGCCGTGCACCACGGCGCGGACGCGGTGATGGACCTCTCCCTCGGCGAAGACATCGAGGCCGTCAGGGCCCAAATCCTCGCGGCCTCGCCGGTCATGGTCGGCACGGTCCCCGTCTACGAGACCGTGTACAGGCTCGCCAGGGCCGGGAGGCGTCTTGAGGAGATGACCATCGACGACTTCCTCGAGACCGTCCGGTCCCAGGCCGAGCAGGGGGTCGACTTCATGACCATTCACGCCGGGGTCAACCTCCAGGCGCTCTCTGCCCTGGAGTCTTCGGGCCGTCGACTGGGCGTGGTGAGCAGGGGCGGCTCGATGCTCGTGAGGTGGATGAGACACAACCGGAAGGAATCCCCGCTGTTCGAGCACTTCGACGAGATCCTCGACATCCTCGCTGCATACGACGTGACGATCTCGCTGGGCGACGGGCTGCGGCCCGGCGCCGTGCTGGACGCGACCGACCGGCCGCAGGTCACCGAACTCGTCACCCTGGGCGCCCTCACCGAGAGGGCCTGGGACAAGGGGGTGCAGGTGATCGTCGAGGGCCCGGGCCACGTGCCGCTGGACAGGATCGAGGAGAACGTGCGGCTCGAGAAAGACCTCTGCCGGGGCGCCCCCTTCTACGTGCTCGGCCCCCTGGTCACGGACTGCGCGGCAGGGTACGACCACATAGCGGGCGCCATCGGCGGGGCGCTCGCCGCGTTCTTCGGGGCGGACTTCCTCTGCTACGTGACGCCGGGGGAGCATCTGAGGCTCCCCGGCGTGGCCCACGTGGTGGAGGGCGTGATCGCCTCGCGCATAGCCGCACAGGCGGCGGACCTCGCAAGGGGGCTCGTTCACGCCGTGGCCCGGGAGAAGGAGATGGCCGAGGCGAGGAGGGACCTCGACTGGGAGAGGCAGTACGAGCTCTCCTTCAACCCGGGCCATGCGCGCACGCTCCGCGAGTCGAGCGGGATGGCGGACGGAGACACCTGCACCATGTGCGGAGAGTTCTGCGCCATCAAGATGGGAAGGAAAGACTGACCCCGAAGCCTTGCCCCCTCCGCACGCAGACGGGGACCTGACGCCTGCCTCGGGGAAGACCCGGCGGGCAGGGGGAGACGACAGCCAGACTCACCCGACGGCCGTGCACCGGGTGCGGCTCGGTCATGACCGGGCGACCACACGTACGCCTACCAACCAAGGCCCGAGACAGGCCGAACCCTTCCCCATGGACCCCCGAGCCCCGCCCTCAATTTTTTCTCCCGGACTTCCGATGTCATGATCACCATGAACGCGATCATCGGTGCAATCGTCGTACTCGTGTCCGTCATAGGCGGCTTCCTCCTGGAGAAGGGAAACCTCCACGTCATCATCCAGCCCGTCGAGGTGCTCATCATCTTCGGCGCGGCCACCGGCGCGCTGCTCATCATGAGCCCTTTCAAGCTGTTGAAGGAAGTGGCCAAGGGCATCACCGGGGTGATCTCGCCGAAGCACTTCGACAAGAAGAAGTACGTCGAGGTGCTCTCCCTCCTCTACGAGATATTCAACAAGATGCGCAAGGAGGGCATCATCGCCATCGAGTCGCACGTGGAAGAACCCGACAAGAGCGATATCTTCAAGAAGTTCCCTGCGATCCTCAAGAACAAGCGCACCCTCGACTTCATCTGCGACAGCCTGAAGATCCTGCTCTCGGTGGACATCCCACCACACGAGTTCGACAACCTCCTCGAGGTGGACATCGAGGCGAACACGGCCGAGTCCAGCCACCCGTTCCACCGGGTGGCCAAGATCGCAGACTCCCTTCCCGGCTTGGGTATCGTTGCGGCGGTCCTCGGCGTCGTGCTCACCATGGGGAAGATCAACGAGCCGCCCGAAGTCCTCGGGCACAGCATAGGCGCGGCACTGGTCGGGACGTTCCTCGGCGTGCTCGGCTGCTACGGGTTCGTCGGTCCCCTCGCGACGAACATGGAACACCAGATCAAGGAAGAGGAGTCCTACTACCAGGTGATCCGCATCGCGCTCGTCTCGTACGTCGCCCGCTCCATACCGCAGATAGCCATAGAGTTCGCGCGCAGGGCCATCCCGGAGAGCGAGCGGCCGAGTTTCACCGAGATGGAAAAGATCATGAAGGGCAAGGGAAAGTAAAAAGACGTGTCCGAGGGCAAGGACCAGCAGATCATCATCAAGAAGTACAAGAAAGGCGGGGAAGAAGGGCACGGCGGTACCTGGAAGGTGGCCTACGCCGACTTCGTCACCGCCATGATGGCCTTCTTCCTGCTCCTGTGGCTGCTCACCATGACCTCCCAGCAGAAGAAGATCGCCTTGTCGCACTATTTCCAGAACTACTCGATCTTCGAGAAGGGCGGGGGCTCGGTGGTGGCGACGATCGAAGACACCCCCGGGGAAGGGCTCTTCGACGTGGGAAAGGGCAAGGAGGTCGCGCCGCCGAAGACGGTCATGGCCAGCGAGCTTTCCCAGAAGATCAAGAGGCACATGGACCAGAATCTCCAGCGCTACCGCGACCGGGTCTTCATCGTGGAGGACGACGGGAACCTGAGGATCGAGATCGTGGACACGGTGGGCACCTCGTTCTTCACCGCAGGCGGCGTCGATCTCAACGAGGACGGGAAGGCCCTTCTCAAGGGTCTCGTCCCGGTCTTCAAGGGCCTCGACCGGAAGCTCATCATAGAGGGGCACACCGACACGACCGGGTCACGCGAGAAGAACTGGGACATCTCCACGCAACGCGCACTCTCGGCCAGGTTCGAACTCGAGAGAGACGGGATACCGCCGGACCAGATCGAGATGGTCGCCGGGTACGCCTCGACAAGGCCGTTCATCAAGAGCAACCCCGCTGACCCAAAGAACAGGCGGGTGAGCATCGTCGTGGACTACAAGACCCCCCGCTACCAGCCGTCGCCGGGGCAGATCATGCAGAAGCCCCCGCTCCCGGACTCACCCCTCGGCCTGGGGTCGTGAGTTCTCCGGTTGCTCGTCCGTAGACACTCTCCGACACGTGACACATCGCCAGGGAGGGGCTCCGGCCCAGCCAAGAGCCGGGAAAGGGCCGGCGGCCGTGCCCGTCCAGTCCCGCCGTCGAGGGAACGTATGACGGCGGGGTGCCGAGACAGGCGCCATGCCATGGTTCGACGGCCGGCCGCATACGAGCGCACGCAGGAGACACAGGCCGGATGCGCGAAGGCCAATGTCTCGACCTTCCCATGAGCGGGCTTGTCGCATCTTGCCCGTGCACCCGGCCCACAGCGCACGGCCCTTTACACAGGCGTCCTTTTTGGGTCATCATGGTGTCGCTGGAAAGACACGGCCGGGACCCGGCCGGCCGACCCGAAGGAGGCCCAAGATGACAGGATGGTCCGAGGAGGAGATCGCCAACAAGGAACTCATGGCGCCCTGCGGCCTGTACTGCGGGGTCTGCGGGGTGTACATCGCCACCAGGGACGACAACCTCAAGTTCAAGACCGCCATGGGGAATCTCTACGGCACGAAACCCGAGGAGACCGAGTGCCTGGGCTGTATGCAGCCCGACCCGCCGAGGAAGCTCTATGGTTTTTGCACGATGTGTACCATCAGGGAGTGCGTCAAGTCGAAGGGGTTCTATTCCTGCCACCAGTGCGCCGACTGGCCGTGCCACCAGATCACGAACTTCGGGCTCGCGACAGGGAGGAAGGTCATGCTCGAGACCATCCCCCTCTGGAGGGAGCTGGTCGCGAGGCTCGGCGACGAGGAGGGAAGCAGAGAGTGGGCCCGCAGGGTGTGCGAGCGGTACCACTGCCCTGCCTGCGATTCCCCCCTGTTCAGGGGCGCACAGCGCTGCCGCTCGTGCGGGAGGAAGGTGGCCGACGAACTCGACGGGTCGTTGTGAGATGGGGTGGAGGCTCATGACCTTCCAGCGACGCTTTCGTATCCATGCCCACGAACAGACCGCCCATGATCGGCTGCCTGCGGAGGAACGCTCATGATCCCGATCGAGCCCTTCTGGATCCTCGTGGCGACAGGTCTTGCGGCTGGGCTTCTCTCGGGGGTGTTCGGCATCGGCGGGGGCATCGTCATCATCCCCGCCCTCATCTACCTGCTCGGCTTCTCCCAGCACAAGGCGACCGGCACGTCGCTCGCCGTGCTCCTGCCGCCGGTGGGACTGGCTGCCTTCATCGAGTACTACAGGAACAAAAACGTGGACGTGAAGGCGGGCGTCATCATCGCCCTCGCGCTCATAGTCGGCGCATGGGCAGGCGCCCGTCTCGCCAACAGGCTCTCGGGCCCAACGCTGAGACTCGCCTTCGGGGCGTTCGTCACGCTGGTGGGCGTCTCTCTGGTGGTGAGCGCGATGCGAAGGATCGGCTGGATGTAGGAAGACGCTCGAGCGACACGTTCGGGTACACAACCCATCCTACAGCTTGGCTGTCTTCGCCTGTCCAACCCTCGCCGTGGCCGGACCAGACCGTGCACATGCACCAGAGCGGCAGCCTTCAGCCGGGAGACCCCCCTCTCCCTCAAGGAAAACTCCTGTCGCTTCCGCACAGGCACTCTCCGACCTCTTCTCAAGGGACCTCACTCGACAGGGCGTCCTGCGGGCTGTACGCGCCCTGCACGCACTGCGCGTCCGGATCTGCATCATCTGCATCGAGGCTGCGGAACGCATGGGGGAGGCCCTTGACAGATCGCGTTTCCTTCTTCCGGCGTGAGCCTCTCGAGCCGCGAACCCTCAAGGAACGCCCGGCCGACCTCACGGCCTTTCCGCCCGTGAAGCGCTGCAGCGCACGCCAACGAATCCGGGAGGCCGCTCTCTGGAGAAAACCGTGCATGCGTCCATGGAGTGTTTTGACAGGGGTTCTTTGCGACACGTTTTGTGCTACAAGAATTCTCAGCCGTTGACACGGATATGGTTCAGAAAGGTGGCCTCCATGCCTTCGCCCGACATACCGACTCGGTACCCGAAAGAGATCGTCGATCTGGCCAGGGTCTTCAGCTCGCCCATGCTGTTGGGCCCGCCCATGGGGGAACCGCTCTTGGCCCTCGTCAACCACCTGTTCTCCCCGGAGGAGGCCTGTGTCGCCCTGCACATACCCAGGTACATCCCGACGCCCCTCGAGAAGATAGCCAAGAAGGCGGCAAGAGATCCGGGGGAGATCAAGGTGCTCCTCGAGGCCATGGCAGAGCGGCGGGTCATCTGGTCTTCCGAGAGGGGGTACTGCCTGCTGCCTCTCATCCCCGGCATGTTCGAGTACCTGCTCATGGACGGCAGGGATTCGCCGTGGCACAGGGAGTATGCGAGGCTGATCAACGCCCTCTGCGCGAGCGGCTACCAGAGGGAGTACTACAGGAACAAGAGCCCCCTGATCAGGAACATCCCCGTGGACGAGCAGGTTGCCGTGCACGGCAAGGTCATGGACGAGGTCACCATGTCGAGGATGATCGAAGACTACGACCGCATGGCGGTCCTCAACGTGTGCCAATGCCGCCAGTCCCTTGCGTTCGCGGGCGAGAAATGCCTCCGCTCGAGCCCCCTGGACGGCTGCCTGGTCTTCGGCAGCTTCGCGGACACGGTGGTCGAACGCAAGAGCGGCCGCTACGTGAGCAAGGAGGAGATGCGCTCCATCGTGCGGGATCGCTGGGAAAAGAACCTCGTGTTCATGACGGCGAACGTCTCGCATGCGGGCCCGAACGCCATCTGCACGTGCTGCTCGTGCTGTTGCCACTTCCTCGAGTCCGTCAACCGGTTCGGGGGGACCTCGGCGCTCGCCCCTCCCCGGTTCTTTGCCTTCGTGGACGAGGGGGCCTGCGTCTCCTGCGGCGCGTGTGTCCCCGCCTGCAACACCGGCGCCCATACCTTGGAAGGGGGGGTGCACGTCTTCGACCAGAACAGGTGCATCGGGTGCGGCCTGTGCGTGCCGGCATGTCCCACAGGGGCCATCCGGACGAGGCCGAACCCTTCCTACAAGCCGCCGGCGAAGAACTGGCTCGCCCTCGCGCTCAAGAACCTGCCCGCCTCCTTGGTGAACCTCGTGGTCACGAGCGTCGCAAGAAGGCTCAGGCGGGCCGGTCCAGGCCGCTGAGCAGGCACGAACCATGGACGCCCCTCTCAACAGGGGGCTTCCGGCTGGGACCTCCGGTGGCAGGACGGGATGGGAAGGTCGTTGACCGAGGCCACGCATCAGGGGGTTGACCGGCACGGCCTCCGGACCCGGTTCCGAGCAGCAAAGACGCTGACCCACCCACCGCACCAGGGTGTCGCCCAGGCATGCCGGCCGGGCCCTGCCCTGCTTCCCCCCGCACGCCCACGAGGGTTCGTCCCATGATTCGGCAGGTTCTCAGGCGCGACCCCGGCTCCGTCTGCATGCCCGCCTGCAGTCGTGCGCGTCGACCCCGAAGGCCGGCATCACGCCCATGCCGGCGCCTCGCCTCCAGGTTGTCGGGCTACAGGCGCAGGGCCAGGTGGGGCCACACCTCCCCTGCCCCGGGCGGTCCTGCACATCAAGGCGATCCTCCCTCGTTTTCCCACAAGGCATCACGGCCGGGCCCACGGGACCTGTGCACGAGACGCTGCCGCCTCGCCCGCGGCAACCCTGCACCGCACAGCCGCCCTGCACCGAGACGGGCGCGCTTGGCTGCATCGTGACAAGGATCCGAGCCCGCAGGGTAGGCAACCGGCACGGATGTTAACTCATCGGTCAATCGATCCGATGAAGAGGAAAGGATGATCTCGAACAGGGAAGAGGCATGCACGGGCACTCCCCGTGAGGGGGATGGATACGACAGGGTCGGCGTGTCGGAAGGCGAGGAAGGGCAGTCCTTCCATTCCGGGGCCGACCGGTTCAGCCCCCCCATCAACCCCTTCACCCTGGCCTTCCCCGGCAGGCTCGAGTCCGAGTACCTCGAGGACTTCTACCTCAAGTCCCTGAACCAGATCCGCCTCATCCTCATGTCCGGTATCCTCTTCTACGGCATCTTCGGGTTTCTCGACGCGAAGCTCCTCCCGGATGCCAAGTGGACCCTGTGGGTCATCCGGTACCTCGTGGTCATACCCTGCATCCTCTCGGTGATCGCCTTTTCCTTCTCGAAGAGGTTCAAGCGCTACATGCAGCTCTGCCTCGCCACCGCCATCACGGTCTCGGGGCTCGGCATCGTCACCATGATCCTCATAGCGAAACCGCCCGTGAACTACTCCTACTACGCCGGGCTCATCCTGGTGCTCATATTCGGCTACGTGTTCTTGCGGATCAGGTTCGTGTGGGCCGCCGCCGCGGGCTGGACCATCGTCGCCTTCTACGAGGCCGCATCCATCTGGCTCACGAACACGCCCATGGAGATCCTCCTCAACAACAACTTCTTCCTCCTGAGCGCCAACGTGATCGGGATGTTCGCCTGCTACTCGGCGGAGTACCACTCCAGGAGGGACTTCTACCTCGTGAAACTCCTCACCGTCGAGCAGGACAAGGTCAGGGCGGCGAACCTCGAACTCGAGAGGAGGGTGGAGGAGAGGACCGCCCAGCTCGTACGCTCCAACGAGGAGCTCGTGAAGGAGATCGAGGCGCACAGGAGGTCCGAGGAAGAGAAGCGGGGCCTCGAGCACCAGCTCAGGCAGGCGCAGAAGATGGAGGCCATAGGGACCCTGGCCGGAGGGATAGCTCACGACTTCAACAACATCCTCTCGCCCATCATCGGCTACGCGGAGATGATCCTCGACGACGAGGACCAGGCGAGCCCGATCAGGCGGAAGGTCGAGCAGATCCTCATGGCGGCCTCCCGGGCGAAGGAGCTCGTCAGGCACATCCTCACCTTCAGCCGCCAGACTGAGCAGGAACTCCTGCCCATGGAGCTCCACCCCATCGTGAAGGAATCCCTCACCCTGCTGAGGGCCTCGCTGCCCTCTACCATCGAGATCAGGCAGAAGATCGACACCTCGTGTTCGCCGGTGCTCGCGGATGCGACCCAGATACACCAGATCGTCATCAACCTGTGCACGAACGCCTTTCACGCCATGCGGGACAAGGGCGGCGTGCTCGGCGTGGAGATGACCGAGGTCGCCATCGATGAGACCGACCGCACGAACCTCAAGATCAAACCCGGCAGGTATGTGAGGCTCAGCGTGAGCGACACCGGGACCGGGATCCCCAAGAACATCCTGGACAGGGTGTTCGACCCGTACTTCACCACGAAGCCCCCGGGAGAGGGCACCGGGCTCGGCCTCTCGGTGGTCCACGGGATCGTGAAGAGCTACAACGGCGAGATCAAGATATACAGCGAGGTGGGCAAGGGGACCACGGTGAACGTGTACCTGCCGTGCATCGTCGCCGCGAGGCAGGGGGCGGCCCAGGGCAGGCGCGAGGACTCTCCCAGGGGGACCGGCAGCATCCTCGTCGTGGACGACGAGGAATACATCGTCACCATGCTCACCGAGATGCTCGAGAGGCTCGGGTACAGGGTCAAGGGGTACACGGACAGCATCGAGGCCTTTGCGGAGTTCTCGCGGAACCCGTCTTCGTACGACCTCATCGTGACGGACCAGACCATGCCCAAGATGACCGGGATAGAGCTCGCGGAACAGTGCATGCACATGAGGAAGGGCCTCCCGGTCGTCATGTGCACCGGGTTCAGCGAGATCGTCTCGGAGGAGAGGGCCAAGGCGATAGGCATCAGGGAATACGTCACCAAGCCCGTGGTCAAGTCGGAAATGGCCCGCGCGGTGAAAAGGGCGCTGGGCGGCACCTCATCCCCTTCCCCAGGGCACGACGCCACCCACGAGCAGGGCCTCCCCACCGGGCCCCACGCCTGATGGCCTCGTGCAGGCCCTGAGACACCGTTCGAAGACGAACGAACGCACGCCTTGGGCCGGTGAGCGCCCCCAAGTGATGAGAGAGAACCACGACGCGGCAACAATGGGCTAGCAGGCTGGGAAGCGCCTGCATACAAGGGGCTGACCCTCGGCCGCTGCCAAGCCGGGGTGTCGTGGGCCACGCGAGATGAGCGAGGACTCACGTGTTGCCGGGGCGGGGGTCCTGCGCGGGAGTCAGAGTTCACCCTCCCACGCGAGACGAGCAGGGGATCACGGGTTGTCCGGGATCTTGCCCGATCGCGGATTTTCTCTCTTCACGTGCTCACCCGGGAGGAAAAGGAAGGGGCCCATGGGGGACAGGGTTTCCCCCCCCCCACGAGACGGCCCGGCCCCAGGAACGCGAAGCCGTACCGACGCAGTGGACGTGGTAACGGCGTCTGCTCACCGGGCGGCCCGATCGGCATGGACAGCACCTCGAAGCCCCTTAAGACGGGGATGGAAGGAACGAGCGCCGTGTGGCCCAGGGGATCCTTGAACGCGACCCCCTACCGTAAAAGGGAGGTGAGCCCTGCCTATCGGGGAAAATCCGCCCCACTCACCGCCTTTCCCCCTGAGGACCGGAGATGTGGTTGTGCATCACGTGGCCGCCCTCGAACCCGGCATGCCGCGGCCTTGCTTCTCCTCGTCCTTGCCGAGCCTCGTGTCGCCCTTCATGGCCTCGTAGCCGGCCACGATGTCCAAAAGCTCCTCCGTGATGGTCATCTGGCGCTGACGGTGGTATGCCACGTGGATCTCCTCGAGGTGCTCCTGGATGTTCTTCTCCGCGTTCTGCATGGATGCGAGCCTGCTCGCGTTCTCGCTCGCGAGCGACTCGGTGAACGCCCGGTAGAGCGACACGAAGAGATACTCCCTGAGCAGGCTGAGAAAGAGACCCTGCCAGTCCTGGGTGAACATCGGCAGGCTCTTGGACTCCCATTTCCGCGAGCGGACCTGCTCGAGCCACTCCTGGTCAACGGGCAGAAGCCTCAGGGTCGCCGGGTGGTAGGTGGCGCCTGACACGTAGTGGTTGTAATAGAGATAGATGTGCTGGATCTGTGCCCCGAAGTGCCACTCCTCGAGGATGAGGACCATTTCCTGGACCATGGGCGTGATGCCGGCGATGGAGCTCGGCGTGGAGAGGTTGTCGTAGATGTCCTGGCCGGATGCGGTCACGAGATCCTTCACGCGTTCACCCACGGTGAGGATGTAGCGGTCCTGGGGCTTGAGGCCCAGCCTGTCCAGCTCGTCCAGGGCATGGGAGGTCACCAGCGCGTTGAACTGGCCGCAGAGGCCTTGGTCGGAACCGAACACCACCGCTCCGGCGCGCGTACAAGGGACCGTACCCGTGAGCATCTCCTCCCTGGGACGTGACTGCAACACCACCTGGAGCCCCATCTCGACGTTCCTGGCGTAATCGGCGAGGGACTCCACCGCCCTCTGGTACTGCCTGATGCTCACGGCGGCCAGGGCCTTCATGGTCTTGACCACCGAGAGGAGGTCCTGGGTGCTCTTGATCCGCCGTTTCAGCGACTCAAGGGTTTGCATCGCCCTGCCCCCCTGCCATGGAGGAGACGGCGGACTTGGCCACGCTGAGCATGAGGTTGAAGTCGTCCATGGTGAGTTTCGACCCCTCGTAGATCTTCGTGCACACGGACTCCAACCGTTTCGTCACCTCGGTGCGCACGAGCATCTCGGCCTTGCCGACATCCTCGACCTTCACATCGTCGAACACCCCGCTCGTGACCGCCATGAGGGCCGCGATCTGCTCCGCCACGGGTATCGGCCTGTACTGGGGCTGCTTGAGGATCTCACGCACCCGCCACCCGCGTTCGAGTCTCCTCTTCGTGTCCTCGTCGAGCCGGGTACCGAACCGTGAAAAGCTCTCGAGCTCCTCGAACTGGGAATACGCGATCCTCAGGTCCCCGGCCACCGCCCGGTAGGCGGGAAGCTGAGCCTTGCCGCCGACGCGGGAGACCGACTTCCCGACGTCTATGGGAGGCAGGATCCCCTTCTGGAAGAGGTTGGGCGACAGGTAGATCTGTCCGTCCGTGATAGAGATGAGGTTGGTGGGGATGTAGGAGGAGATGTCCTGCGCCTCGGTCTCGATGATGGGCAGGGCGGTCAGTGACCCGCCGCCGTAGTGGGCCCTGAGGTGGGTGGACCGCTCGAGCATGCGGGAGTGGATGTAGAAGATGTCACCCGGGAAGGCCTCCCTTCCGGGCGGCCTCCTGAGCAGCAGGGAAAGCTCCCTGTAGGCCCGGGCGTGGCGTGTCAGGTCGTCGTACACCACGAGCACGTCGCGGCCCTTTTCCATGAAGTACTCACCCATGGCCGTGGCCGCGTACGGGGCCACGAACTGGAGCCCGGGGACCTCCTCTCCCGAGGCCACCACCACCACGCTGTAGCCCATGGCCCCGTGTTCCTTGAGTATGGCTATGGATTTCGCCACGTCCGAGCTCTGCTTGCCGATGGCGCAGTAGATGCAGATCACGTTCTTGTCGTGCTGGTTGATGATGGTGTCCAGCGCGATGGTGGTCTTGCCGATCTGCCTGTCACCGAGGATCAGCTCCCTCTGGCCCCTCCCGATGGGTATCAGTGCGTCGATGGCCTTGATGCCTGTCTGGAGAGGCACCGTGACCGGATCTCGGTGCATGATGGGGGGCGCCTCGCGCTCGACCGGGAACCGTGCCGTCGCTCGCACCTCCCCCATGTTGTCGAGCGGCCTGCCCAGGGCGTCCACCACCCTGCCCAGCAGGGCCTCGCCGACCGGCACGTCAAGGACCCTGCCCGTGCGGTGCACGATGTCGCCCGCCCTGATCCTCTCTGTGGGATCCAGCATGATGATGCCCACCTCGTCCGGGTCCACGTTGAACACGAGCCCGTAGAGATTCCCGGGGAAACGAACGAGCTCTTCCGACCGGATGGTGTCGAACCCGCTCAGGCGGGCGATACCCCTTCCCACGAAGGTGACCACCCCCACTTCCTCGGGCCTGAGGCCGGGCTTCGTGCCAGAGACCACCCTGTCGAGCCTCTTGACCGTGTCGTCGAGGCACCTCCTCAGCGTGCCCTCATCGGATCTCTCTTCCATTGCGGCCCCCCTTCACGAGCCTTTCATGGGCGGCGTCCTGTAAGCCGGTGTACTTGCAGGTTCTCTCGTGCCCATCCTCCCGCACGCCCACGTGATATCGTCCGACCCTGTGCCTTCTCACCCTGCAGCCCCCGGAGCCTCACCCGCTCTGGTGCGGCTGCCTCGATCCCTCCTGGGCCGGCGCATCTTCCCCCCCGGCATTCTCGAGGTTCACCTCCGGCAACTCTTCCCTGAGTGCTTCCTTGAACGCCTCCTCGAGGGTCTCGAGGTGCCTCTGCACGCTCCAGGCAAGCCGGTATCCCTGCGAGACGAGCTCGATGCCGGAGATGAGCTCAGGCCTCACCTCGCATCTCAAGGTCACGTCGTGAGACAGAAACGGCCCGAGCGCCGAGAGGATCTTTTCCTGTTGGTCAGGCCTCAGCTCGAAGGCGCTCACGAGGGTGACCTCACTGCGGGAGTCGTCCAGGGATCTCCTGAGGAGTTCCTGGGCCTGTTCATCCATGCCCCTGATCCTGCCCACGAACGTATCCACCACGTGCTCTTCCAGCGCGGCGTCCGCCATGTCGCCCAAGATGCGCCTGATCGTCGAGAAGATGATCTCCCCCGAGGTGAGGCGCAGCCTGTCGTAGAAGGCCTCGCGCTCCCTGGCGAGCGTCTCTTTCCATCGTCTCCTGCTCTCCTGGGCCTCCTCGTTCGCGAGCGCGAGGAGCCTCTCCTTCTCCGCGCCTGCATCCCTGACCGCCTGATTGAGGATCTCCTGCACCCGGGCGTCGAGCTGGCGCTTCTTTTCCTCCATCTCCTGCAGGTGCCTGCCCGCCTCCTGCCTGAGTCGCTCCGCCTCTTCCATGCGCGAGGCGATGCCTGCCTGCCTCGCATCCATGGCCTTCACGATGCGGTCGTAGAGGAAGTACTTCAGCAGCGCCACCAGGATGAGGAAGTTTATGATCTGGGCGGCGAAGACGAACCAGTCGATGTGCATCCATCATCCCCCTTTGGCCATGCCGATGACGTGGTCCCAGAACGGGTTCGCGAAGATCAGGATCATGGAGATGACGAAGCAGTAGATGGCGATGGACTCGATCATGGCGAGGCTCACGAACAGGGTGCGGGTGATGGTGTTCTTCTCGTCCGGCTGCTGCGCGATGGCGCTTACCGCCTGCTTCGCCGCCAGGCTCTCGCCCAACGCCGGACCGATGGAACCGATCGCCATGGTAAGCCCTGCTGTGACGATGGATGCTAGCGCTACAACAGTGAGAATTTCCATGTCATACCTTCCTTTCTCAGTAGAGTGAGGAACGCATATCTCAGGGCCCGCGGCCGTGAGACTCGTGGGCCTGGGTTACCGATGCGATGTACACCATGGCCAGGATGGAGAAGATGTACGCCTGGACCATGCCTATGAGGAGCCCGAGCGCGTGCATGACGATGGGGAAGAAGAGAGGGGTCACGGCAAGGAGGATCGCTATCACCTTGTCGTGGCTCATGATGTTGCCGAACAACCTGATCATGAGTGCCAGGGTCCTCGTGAACTCGCCCATCACGTGGAAGGGGAAGAAGATGAAGGTGGGCTGGAAGTACTCCTTGAAGTACGCCAGGCCGTTCTTGGATATCCCGTAGATGGGCACAGCGAAAAAGACGCACACGGCCAGCGCCGCGGTGGTGGTGAGGGACGAGGTGGGTGCCACGTAGCCGGGCACGATGAGGAGGAGATTGGAAAGACCGATGAACAGGAACAGCGTCCCGATGAAGGCGGTGTAGTGGTCGGGTTCGTCCTGGCTGATCTCCCGGATCTGCTCGCGGATCGAGGACACGACGACCTCGAGGAGGTTCTGCCAGCGGGAAATGGCCGTATCGGCGGTGGCCTTCCTCCCCACGAGAATCGCGACGAGGATGAGGATGGCCATGACGACCCAGGTGTAGAGGAGGGTCGCCGTGATCCTGACGACCCCCCACTGGAGGAGTACCACCTGGTCAGGGCTGATCTGGTTCAGGCTCAGGATTTCCATGCCGAGCCCCTCCCGTGGGCGAACCGTGCCGGTCCTGCGGCGCGCACAAACAACTCACGCGCCACGATGAACCCGACAAGCGCGGCTGCCAGGCGCTCCCACCTGCCGTTCATGACGATGAGCAACCCCGCCACGACGAAACCGATCCTCAGGAAGTAGCCTGCGACGTTCGACAGCGTATATCCCCCGGCATCAGCGATCCTTCGCACCTGGGCCTTGAGGTGCATGCAGAAGAAGACACCGAGGACCGCCCCTGCGACCAACGCGAGGACCATGGACGGGACGCTCGCCTGCACGCTCACGACGGACCCCCTGTACCGTCACTGTCTTCGTCTTTCTCGATCCCGCCCTTTCGCACCCAATACCACGCGTTCAGGCACCCGACCATGACGCCGAGGATGAGCAGCATCAGGGCCCACGAGTACTGCGACGGCCAGCGCTGGTCGATCCAGAGGCCGATCGCGACGCCGATGAGCGTGGGGATGGCGACCGACCAACCCACGACGCCGAACATGCCCAGGCCGAACCAGACCGTCTTGTCCTGCTGCCTGAGGCCCCTTATCCTGCGCTTTTCTTTCTTGACCACCTCGTCGGTGAACTTCTTCATGATATCTTCCCTGCGGAGGTGATCCTTCCTGGGCTGCCTGTCCATCACCCGTACCTCTTGAGTTCCATGAACCGCCTCACGATGCTCGCTTCCAGCCTTGCGGCGGCAGTGCGCGCCGCCTTCTCCTTGTCGTCCAGGTTCCTGAACCGCTCCTGAACGACCGACTTGAGGTGCCCCAGACTCGGGATCTTGATCGCGTTGCGCGTAGCGATGAGCACCTCGTCGCCCTTCTTGACGAGGATGCCCTGGTCGACGGCGAAGTACTCCGGCTGTTCGTCCTGTGCGGACAGGCTCAGGAGCCCCGGCACCAAGGCCGAGACGAAATCGATATGCCTCGGCAGGAGGCAGAACGACCCGTTCGTCCCCTCGGCCACCACCTTGTCCGCCTGCCTGTGGAGGAAGACCTCGGACGGGAGCAGGATCTTACAGTCCATCCTTGTCGACCTCGTCTATCGAACCGATCATGTACAGCATGGATTCCGGCACGTCCGCGAACTCGTCGTTGAGGATGCGCTCGCACCCGTCGAGCGCGTCCTCGAGCGATACCATCTTCCCAGGCAGACCCGTGAACTGCTCGGTGGTGAAGAAGGGCTGGGTGAAGAACCGCTCGAGCCTTCTGGCCCTGTACACGGTCCGCTGGTCCTCGCGCGAGAGCTCGGCTATGCCGAGCATGGCGATGATGTCCTTGAGGTCCTCGTAGATGGTGAGCGTCTTCCTGATCTCCCTCGCTATCGTGTAGTGCCTCTCGCCGACGATGTGGGGCATGAGCATCTTCGACCACGACTGGAGGAGGTCCACGGCCGGGTAGAGGCCCTCGCTCGCCCGCTTCCGCGAGAGCACGATGGACGCCGAGAGGTGGCCGAAGGTGTGAGAGGCCGAAGGGTCGGTGAAGTCGTCCGCAGGGACGTACACAGCCTGGATGGAGGTTATGGCGCCTGCCTTGGTGTTGCAGATCCGCTCCTCGAGCTCGGCCAGCTCGGTCCCGAGGGTCGGCTGGTAGCCGAGCCTCGACGGCAGCTGGCCCATGAGGCCGGAGACCTCCGAGCCGGCCTGGACGAACCTGAAGATGTTGTCCATCATGAGGAGGACGTCCTGGTGCATCTCGTCGCGGAAATACTCGGCCACGGTGAGAGCCGCGTGACCCACCCTGAAGCGGGCGCCCGGGGGCTCGTTCATCTGGCCGAAGACCATGACCGTGTTGTCGAGCACGCCGGCGGATATCATGTCGCGGTATATTTCCTCTCCCTCGCGGCAGCGTTCTCCTATGCCGCAGAAGATGCTCACGCCGTGGTGTTTCTTCACGGTGTTGTTGATCATCTCGGTGATGAGCACGGTCTTGCCGACACCCGCACCGCCGAAGAGACCCGCCTTCCCCCCGCGTTCCAACGGGGCCAGCACGTCGATGGCCTTGATGCCGGTTGTGAAGATCTCCGAGACGGTCGACTGTTCCGTGAGCGGGACCGGCTTCTGGTGGATGGGTTTCGGCGTTCCCTCGATCTCCCCCTTGAGGTCGATGGGCGACCCGAACACGTTGATCACCCTGCCGAGGAGCCCCTTGCCCACAGGGACCTCCAGGAACCTCCCCGTGTCGACGACCTCCGCCCCCCTGCCGAGCCCCTGGGTGGGGGTCAGGGCGATGCCGCGTACCGTGTTGGCGTTCAGGTGGGTGTTGACCTCGATGACGATCCGGTTATCGTCGCCTGTCCTGAGGACGTTGAAGATGTCGGGGAGACGCTGGGGGAACCAAGCGTCCACGACACTCCCCCTCACGGATACCACCGTTCCCCGGTTGACCTGCTCACTCATACGGGCGGGACCTCCTTCAGGTATCAGACTATGATACTCTGGCTGCCCTAGACATCCCCGGTGCAGTGCACAACCGAATGAGCATCTTATTCATTACACATTACGACTATCTCCAGAGCTGTCAAGAGGGAAACAGGCCCCCACCCCAAAATTTCCTCAAAGAATCCGAGGAACTAGCCTCTCACGGCCCCTCGATGTATCGGCCAAACAGGATGTGTTTTCCGATGCCGGATTTCATCTCAAGTAGCTTCGTGCGCCTTGGAAGCGGTCTCGGTAATATCCGCTGGAGAGAGAATCGGCACAAATGGTTTTTCCTCTTCTCGGCGCATGGATGAACCTGCCGTCCCCTATGTAGATACCCACGTGGCTCACCCTGCCGTTTCCCGAGGTGGAGAAGAACACGAGATCGCCTGCCTCGAGCTCTTCCATGTCCACCGGGGTCCCTCCCTCGTACTGCTCCTGTGATGTCCGGGGGACGTCCAGGCCGTTGAGCCTGTAGACCGCCATGACGAGCCCGCTGCAGTCGAGAGGCGCATCCAGGTCCGCGCCCCCCCAGAGGTAGGGTAGACCGACGAACTCCATCGCCGTCTCCACGATATCCGCCCGCAAGGACGGGCCTGCCCCGCTCTTGCCCCGGGCGACGGCGTACTCGCCGGGCTTGACCACGAAGTAGACGTCTATGATACCGGCGTCCTTGAGTCGCCTCGCCTCTTCAGCCGCTGTGGAAAGCGTCGGGTAGTCCCCGAACCGAACCTTGAAGAACCCCGAGGCGTGGTGGAAGTAGAAGGCGTCTATGCCCCTGGATTCGAGCTTGCGGGTGAGCCTGGCGGCGTTCCCCACGTCCCTGAATGCGCCCACCTGGATGGCATACCCCATCTTTTGGGCCGTGATCATCGCGCGCGGCTTGGGGACGCCCCTGGTCTTCAAGGGTGCGACCTCCACCTTGCGCAGGGCGCACCCGGCAACGATCAACGCCAGGGCGGCGACGGTCGCGCACAGGAGGAGACTTCGCGTCCCCGCATGCCCTGCCATCCTTCCCCCTCGTGTCCCTGTCGTTCAAGGGCGATGTTCGTAACGTAGCCCATCCCTGACAACGCCTTTCTCATAACAACACGATCGGCCGGTGTCCACCGTATCCTTGAGGAACCGCTCACCCAGGCATCGGCCCCGTCACCGGGAGATCCCTCCTTGCCGTCAACCACGTACCGACGGTTCCGCACGCCTGCCGGGGACGGCCCTGAGCAGGGCAGCTTACGGCCTCTCTTGATCTGGCCTTCAGAACGATGCATACAGGAGGACGGGTCGACGCTCCACCTGCTAGGGGACGAACCATGAGCCCGGAAACGCCGGATCGCCTGCGTCCCCTGGGCCCATGGAGCCTCTCGGGACGACCCGTGCGCAAGGCAGAGGAACAAGAGGGGAGGTGGCGACACCCTCATGAAGGCCGCCCTCGATGTGTGGTACGACAAGGACACCTTCTGCGCCTGCTGTGTCGTCTTCGAACATTGGGAAGACGCCCGGGCCTCCGAGGTGGTGACCCTTTCCGGGACGGGTGTCGGGCCGTACAGGCCAGGGAGATTCTTCGAGCGGGAACTGCCGTGCCTCTTGGCGGTGCTGGAAAGAGCATCGATACCGTTCGACGCCGTCGTCATCGACGGCTACGTGGACCTGGACGGTTCACGGGGAAAGGGGCTCGGCAGGCATCTCTACGAGGCCCTCGGGGGCAGGTCGATCGTCGTTGGCGTTGCGAAGAGCCCGCTCTCTTTCGCCTGCAGGTTCGTACCCATCTTCCGCGGCTCGAGCAAGAGGCCGGTCTACGTCTCGGGGGCCGGCTGCCCGGAAGACCTCGCCGCGGCCTGGGTCTCGCGCATGCACGGACCGTACAGGATCCCCACCCTGCTTGCACTGGCCCACAGATCCGCCGTGTCCTGCGGGAGGCGCCGGCCATGACCCGCATCGAACCCCGGTGCCCTGATACCCGGGTTGCAAGATCAGCCTGGCACCCGGGATACCCTGGACGCCTTGCGCCGGTGAAACCTGCAGGCAGGCTCCGTGACCCGTTGACGCCCCCTCGACCCCGGTGCCCGATCTCCACACATAGGCTCATGCTCCATACCGGGGGGTGGTTCGATGGCATCCCCCGCCCTGCCCGCCGGCCCCACTCGGGGGGCATCCCCGATGCATGCCGGGTCGGAAAGGCATCCCTGGCCGACGATCGCGGGCTCCAGACCTGACGCCCAGGGATGCCATCTCGCACCCCAGGGCCTGAGGATGCATACCCGCGTGGGCCCAAAAAACGGCAAGGCACGAAGACGGCCATGCACCGTGGGCCGCCGCTGCACCGCTACGAAAACCGGCTATGGGGTTCCCAGGTAATCCCTTTGAGCTCACCGAGAACGACTTCGCGGACCATGCCCGGCCGGGGGCGGTGAGAGATCCTCCCTTCTCTGCCGGCCTCGTGGGGGAATGCTCACGCCTGATGATCCACGGGGTGAGGCCCACAGGGAAATGCCCGCCGGGAAAAGGCACGATTGACGAGCAGAGGTGGTGCCATTACTATGATCACCGAGAGCAGACCGCACCGAGGTGGGAGGTTCTGCCGGAAGGGCGAGCCCAAGGGGAGAGGCCCTGACGGGCGGCACACGGGACAGAACCGGGCTGAGACCGTTGTGCTCGTAGGCGGGCGGTTCGGGACCGGGAGCTCGTCCGTGGGGAGGCCTCTTTCCGGTCGGGCTCAAGGGGCGCGGACACCCCACCTTCGTCTCCTTGCCCTAAACCCGGTGCATGGGCTGCGTGGTACGCATGTGAGGGGTGTTCCCCTTGTATGAACGAGTGCATGAAGGAAAGGAGGCGATCATGGCCCAGGACACGAGGAACCAGCGAAGGAAGAAGGTCATCGAGGTGCTCAACAGGGCACGATCCATGGAACTGCATGCCATAAGCCAGTACATGAACCAGCACTACAACCTCGACGATATGGACTATGGCGACCTCGCCGCCAAGGTGAAGCTCATAGCGATCGACGAGATGCGCCACGCCGAGATGTTCGCCGAGAGGATCAAGGAACTCGGGGGTGAACCCACGACAGAGCCGGCCGCCAAGGTGGAGCGGGGCCAGAAGGTGGAGGCGATCTTCCCCTTCGACGCCGGTCTCGAGGACGACACCATCGACGTGTACAACACCTTCATCCAGGTGTGCAGGGAGAGCGGCGACAGTATCAGCATGAAGCTGTTCGAGACCGTCATCGCCGAGGAGCAGGTCCATTTCAACTACTTCGACAACGTCACGGAGCACATCAAGAGCCTCGGCGCGGCATACCTGTCCCAGATTGCCGGGACCCCGGCGGAAACGGGAGGGTTCACCAAGGGCTTCGTCACCCAGCAGGGCGCCTGACAGCGGCCCTTCGCCCGTCATGGGCCCCCGGCCGGCCCCTCGAGGGTGCTGGCCGCCGCCCTGTTTTGGCGTCGATTATGGCGCGCTCCGAAGCGGCCCCTTGAGGGTGCGGCCCGCCGCGAGGTTCGGGGATACCCGGCGCCGATGACCGGGCATACATGCACTGCGGACACGAGCTGTGGCCGTACCGAGGGAGACCGCCTGCGCCTCGCCCCTCCGATGGGGCTGAACGGGATCTCCCCGGCACCTTGACCCCCTCGCTCGAGACAGGGGCCCCGATATGCGAAGCTCCCCCTAGGGGCCCTTGCCTGCGTTCTTCTTGGCTCGAGATGGGAGAGGAGATATGCGAAGGCCCCGGGTGATACACCCGGGGCCTTCCTGGCTTGATTTGGGGATGCGCCTACTGGAGCGCCTCTGCAACGACCTCCGCTATGTCCTTCACCATCACCTTGTCCGCGTTCTTGTCCTTGAGACCGTCGTCGAACATGGTCATGCAGTAGGGACAGGTCACACAGATCGTGTCCGGGTTCTTCGTCAGGGCCTCGCCAACGCGTTCCAGATTGATGCGGGTGCCGAGGTGCTCTTCCTTCCACATCCTGCCGCCGCCTGCGCCGCAGCAGAACGACTCTGCCCTGTTGCGATCCATCTCGATGGGGGCCTTGCCGGTCGCCTGGCTGATCACCGAGCGGGGAGACTCGTAGATGTCGTTGTGGCGGCCGAGGTAACAGGAGTCGTGGAAGACCACCCTGCCTGCATCCACCTTCTTCTTGAGCTTGAGCCGTCCCTGCTTGATCAGGCTGTCGATGAGGTCCGCGTGGTGGACGACCTCGCCCTCGAAGCCGTACTGCCGGTAATCGTTGGCGAGGGTGGAGAAGCAGTGGGGGCAGAGCGTGATGATCTTCTTCACGCCCTTTTCCTTGAAGAGCTTCACGTTCTCCCTCGCCATCCTGTCGAAGACGAACTCGTTGCCGAGCCTCCTGAGGGAATCGCCGCAGCAGAGCTCCTCCTTGCCGAGGATGCCGTAGGAGACGCCGGCCGCGTCCAAGATGTGGGCGAGCGCCACGGTGACCTGCTTGTTGCGGGAGTCGAAGGCGCCCGCGCACCCCACGTAGAGGAGGTACTCGCAGGAGGCGTCGAAAGGCTTCACGTTGAGCTGGGAGCACCACTTGGTGCGCTCGGTGGGTGCTATGCCCCAGGGGTTGCTCCGTTGCTCCATGTTCTCGAAGAGGTTGAGGAGCTCCTCGGGGAACGTGGCCTTCATCTCCACGAGATAGCGCCTGAGCTGCAGGATCTTCGGCATCTGCTCGATGAAGACCGGGCACACCTCCATGCATGCGCCGCAGGTCGTGCAGGACCAGATCTCGTCCTCGGTTATCGACCCCTCGCCGTTGTTGCCTATGAGCGGGAGGGTCGGCTTCCCGCCTTCCTTAATGATCGGCCCGTTGGCGAGCAGGTTGACCTTGAGGTCGTGGATCACCTTCCGGGGATTGAGCGGCTTGCCCGTGTTCGAGGCCGGGCACACCATCTGGCAGCGGCCGCACTCCGTGCAGGAGTACGAGTCGAACAGGTCCTTCCACGTGTACTGGTCCACGGTCTCCACGCCGAACTTGGCGCCCTTGACGAAGGTCTCGGTCGGCAGCGTGTTCGCCTTGCCGAACCTCCTGAAGTAACAGTTCGGGATGGAGGACAGGATGTGCATGTGCTTGCTGTACGGCAGGTAGTTCAGGAACACGAGGAACACGATGGCGTGCAGCCACCACCAGAAGTTTATGAAGGAGTGCGCCGATTCCAGATCGATCCCCGCGTAGAAGGTCCGGCCGACCCACGCGGAGATGGGCATGAGGGCCGAGATCTCCCCCACGGCCAGTTCCACGCCGTGGAGGTTGAAGTAGGCGATCATGAGCAGGGCGATCATGGAGAGGATCACGTACGCGTCCAGCGTGATGGCCTCGGGGTACGGGGGGGCCACCACCCTCCTGACGCCCGCCACGATCACGCACACCAGCGCGAAGAGGCTGAAGAGATCGAAGAGGAAGTATATCGGGTTGTGGATGAAGGCCGGCAGGAGCATGAAAGACAGGGAGTGGTGAAGACCCTTGAGCACGAACTCTATGTTGGCGAGCAGGAGCACCATGAAGGACCAGAACAGGACGAAATGGTTGATGCCGAAGGGCTTCTGCAAGACCCTCTTCTGGCAGAACGCGTAGAGGAAGGTGTCCCGTATCCTGGCGGGGAAATTGTCGAAGCGGTCTTCGGGCTTGCCGATGGTGACGAGGCTGAAGCGGCGCACGCAGCTCCAGATGAACAACAAGACCGCTGCCACAAACACGATGGCGAAAATCTTCGAGTTCGGTGTCATGAACGTATCCTCTTTCGTAGTATCCTGATCAGCAGACCTTCGGCGTCCCCCGGGTGGCCTTCGCCTTCCTGATGTACTCAGTTATCGCCGGGACGACCTGGAAGAGGTCGCCGACGATCCCGTAGGTGGCCACCTCGAAAATGGGCGCCTCCTTGTCGCGGTTGATGGCGATGATGAGATCTGAGTCCTGCATCCCGACGAGGTGCTGTATGGCGCCGGATATGCCGCAGGCGATGTAGATCTTGGGCCTCACCGTCTTCCCGGTCTGGCCGACCTGTCTCTCAACGGGCATCCAGCCCGCGTCCACCGCGCTCCTGGAGCACGCCACCACACCTCCGAGCTCGTCGGCGAGCTCCTGGAGGATCCTGAAGTTCTCCTTCGCCATCATGCCCCTGCCGCCCGACACGATGAACTCCGCGCCGGATATGTCGATGCTGTCCTTGTGCGATGCGTCGGTGATCACCTCGAGGACCTTGGTGAGGATATCCTCTTCCTTCATGCTGATGGTCTCGCGCACGATGGTCCCCTCGGCCCCCTCTTTCCTGGCCGGCATGGGCATGACGTGCGGGCGCACCGAGGCCATCTGCGGCCTCCTCTGCTCGCAGAAGATGGTCGCCATGATGTTCCCGCCGAAAGCGGGTCGCGTTTGGAGAAGCTGTCTCTTCTCGTCGATGCCGAGGCCGGTGCAGTCGGCGGTGAGCCCTGTCTGCAGCCTCGTGGCCACGGCGCCGGCAAGGTCCCTGCCGAGGCCGGTCGCACCCATGAGCACCACTTCTGGCTTGTACTTCTCCACCAGTGAGCAGAACCCTTCCACGTAGGGCGCGGTCCGGTAGTGGTGAAGGATGGGGTCGTCGATGAGGTATGCCTTGGTGGCGCCGTAGGCGAACGCCTCGTGGCACAGCTTTTCGACGTTGTGGCCGAGGACCACCGCGCAGAGTTCCACCTGCAGCGCCGACGCGAGCTGGGCGCCCACGCCCAGGAGCTCCCAGGAAACCTTGGCCGGGATGCAGTCGGTCTGTTCCACGAAGACCCACACGCCCCGATACTGGTCGAGGTACTTCCTGAGCTTCGCCTCTTCCGAGTCTTCCTCTTCCTCGGCCCCTGCGGCGCCCTTCTCGGCGGCGAGCTGCTTGAGGATCTCGAGTTCCTCGGGGGTGAAGTACATCTCGAGGGCCTGCGCCGGACAGACCTTGATGCACTTCTGGCAGCCGATGCACTTTGCCTGGTCGATGATCGGCTCGCCCTTCTCGTTCATCTCGATCGCCTCGACGGGGCAGGAGCTCTGGCACCGGGCCCCGCAGGCGATACACTTGTTGGGAATGAGAGACGCCCTACCTCGCGGCTTCTTGACCTTCTTCGGCTTGTCCATATCCTGTCGTCCTGTCTCTTTGTGTCTTTATGTTCCGGCCTTCACACCGAGTGCTACAGCGCCAGGAGCTCTTTCTGGACGAGCTTCTCGACCAGGAGCTTCGCTGTGCCCTCGGGATCCTTCATCCCGTCGCCTATGATCTCGCCCTGCTCGCGCTCGGGCGAAAAGATCTTGCGCACGGCGGTGGGAGACCCCTTGAGCCCGATCTTGTTCACGTCGAGGTTCATGACCTTGTTGTCCCAGAGCTGAACCGGAAGGTCCTGGGCCTCGAGGCGCATGGGGACGCTGGGGTACCTGGGCTTGTTGATCTCCCTGACGACCGTGAGGAGCGCGGGCAGCTTCGACTGCACGATCTCGTGACGCGCCTCGAGCTTCCTGCTGACCACGATGGTCTTGGCAGCGAGGTCGAGATCCACGATGCGGTCCACCAGGGTCAAGGGAACGAGATTCAACCTCATGGCGATGCCGGGGCCCACCTGGGCGGTGTCCCCGTCGATCGTCTGCTTCCCGCAGATCACGAGCGCGAGCTCGTCCTTCTCGGCGAGCCTCTTGACCGCCTCCGCAAGGACCATGCTCGTGGCGAGCGTGTCGGCGCCGCCGAAGGCCCTGTCGGAAAGGAGGACCACCTCGTCCGCCCCCAGGGACAGCGCCTTCCTGAGCGTCATCTCTGCGTTCGGGGGCCCCATGGACACGGCCGCCACCCTCACCCCGAACCTGTCCTTGAGCCTGAGGGCCTCCTCGAGGGCATGGGTGTCGAAGGGGTTCATGATGAAGGGGATCCCCTCGCGGACCAGGGTGTTGGTGACCGGATCGATCTTGACCTGCGTGGTGTCTGGCACCTGCTTGATACATGCGACTACGAGCATTGGCTACCTTCCTTCATGGTTCATCCCGGGACGGGATGTTGTTGTACACGTTCCGTTCTCCATGGACAGGATCCACTCCCTCGCAGTACCGACGGCCGTGTTGCAAAAACGTGTCCCACCGAACGAATCAGCGACCGGCCATGAGTGAACCATCATTCATCACCGGGTGAACATACATGATGGTCTCGATTTCTGTCAACACCATTTTCATGCAGCGTGCACCCGTGGACGTTGAGGCGAGCGTTTATAGGTAACTATCGTAGAGATTTCCGTTCAGGGACACGAGACCCCCGCCTGGCGTCTCCCGGGTCCAGGTCCGTCAGATCTCCCGCTCGGGCGCTCATGGGGCACCGGGCATGCCCTCTCCCGAACCGGAAGAGCTCAAACCCTTTTCCACGCAGGCCCTCACCCGTACCCGTAACCGGCAAGGCCGCATCATCCCCATCGCCGCTTCCCGAGGCTACGCGCTTCATCGCCATCCAAGGCTCCTCCCATAACCTCTCCCCCCTCGCCTCGACCCTGACCCGTCCGGGCCACGAAGTCGGACGCCTTCAGCGCGGGCAGGTTTTCCCCCGCCAGGGGGTATCGTCTCTTGCATCGCCAAGGTGTATATGAGAGAGGCGGCCGGGCCGTGCGGGAGACGTGCACGCCGCAGGGCGGCCTCGTCGGCCGTCATGTCACGGGTCTCCCTGCGTGCCAGCCGTTGCTTGTCCCTGCCGTGGCGGCCGGGGATACGACCCCGCCCTTCCGTGACAGGCGGGCCTGTCCCCGGAGTGGAGCGGACAGGCGCGGCACCCGGCCGACGCACCAGGGTGTCTCGAGGAGGTCACGATCATGAGAACAAGGGGATGTTCCCACAGGAGGCTCCTCCTCGTGAGGGGGGGAAGCATAGCCTCCGGCGTCGGAGTCGGGAAGGGATACACGGACCACCTCGAAGCGCTGTGCAGGGCGAAGGGCGTGGAGTTCGTGAACGTCTCGAGGCCGGGCGAGACGTCCTTCGACGGCGTCTGGACCTTCGACGAGGACATAGCGCCGTGGAGACCAGACATCCTCGTCATCCACTTCGGCATCGACGACGCCTTCCACCCCGTCTACCGATCGGAGTTCAAGGAAAACCTCGTCCGCATGGTGGGCTCGGCGCGTTCCCACGGCGACCCGGTCATCGTCATGCCCACGTCCCACACCTTCGAGGACGTCCACGAGATGGACGCGGTGGACATCTACTACCGAACCATCCGCGAGGTCTGCATGGACCTGGGATGCACCATGGTGGCCGTCCACACCATCTGGGCGGGCTCCTGCAGGGAACGGGGGATCACCACCAGGGACCTCGTACTGTCAGACGCGAGGCTCCCCAACGAGGATGGGCATCTCGTCATCGCAGAGGCCATGAGGCCGGCGATCGAGAGGGCGATCGAGAGGGTAAAGGCTGCAGGGGCCCAAAAGCGGTGTCCCCGGGACCAGGGTGAAGGATAGGCGAAGGATGGGCGAAGCGCATCCCGAAGGAACAGGCAAGCGTTAAACCGCGGCGATGCGGTAGAGGGCCGAAGACGGGATACGGCCCTTATGCTTCCTGCAGAGGGATCGGGGCCTGGGTCCCCGCATGCGGACCGGGAAGCACGGGATACACGCGCGGCATCCCCCATGGACGGCAGCCCGTTCCTTTCCTCGAGACCGGGAAGGAACAAGGCGGCTGACCGGGAAAGACCCGACCGGTCGGGCTCGAGCGGTCTCCGGGAAACGTGCACCCCCGCGACGCCAGGGCGGGAAACCCTGGCCGGGCGGCCCGCCCTCGCAGCCGGAAGAGGGTCGGGGGAAGTCTCCGGCCGCTCAGCCGATGCCAGTCCCGAGCGGTTTCCGCCATCGCGAGGCGATGCGCGCCATGGCGAGCATGCCCCCTCTTTCACCGATCTGACGGCAGGGGCGAAGAGACCCCCCAGGCTCAGGTACCGCCCCAGGACGCCCCGAGACCCGCGCCTTAGGAGCCTCGCCAGGCATGGCGGTCTCTCTGGGTCTCTCGACAGTCTCGGCGGGTCGGGAAAGGGTCTTCCCCGGCGACACCGCGACCGCGCCTGCCCGGCAACCAAGCTCAGGCCCGCCCGGTCCGCGAGAAGGGATACTCGGGGTCGAAGTTGGCGACGATGACGCTCCTGGTCCTGTCGACCAGTTCCTGCAGGTTCTCCCTGGAGTAACCGGTCGTGTCGATGGGATCCGCGACCACCACCTCGATGGGGCCTGGGGTGAAAACGAGGCTCTTCTTGGGCAGCACCCTCCTGCTGCCGTTCACGGTGACGGGCAGGATGGGCAGGCCCTTCTCCAGCGCCACGAGGAACCCTCCCTTCTTGAAGGGGGCGATGCTCCCGTCCTCGGACCTGGTCCCCTCGGCGAAGAAGAGCACACTCACGCCCTCCGGCAGTCGCGCCATCGACTCCCTGATGCTCCTCATGGCCCGCTCGTGGTCCCCCCGGTCGATGAAGACGTTGCGTGAGGCCTCCAGCGCGTAGCCGAAGAGCGGGACCTTGCGCAGTTCCTTCTTGATGATCCACCGGTACTGGATGCGAAGTGTCGTGACGAGGGCCAGGATATCGAACTCGGACTGGTGGTTGCTGACGATCACGTACGACCTGCCGGGCACGATCTTCTCCCTGCCCCTGATGACAGGCCTCACGTTCGTGACCGCGAGCATCACGTACGCCCATATCTTCGAGAGGTTGAAGGCGAGGTTTCCCGTCGAGCTCAAGAGTGCGGCGAGGGTCACGGGGAGAAACAGCACGAGGGTCGCGATCGCCGCCCACAAGGATATCCATGCAACCTTCGCCGAGTCGATCAAGGATCGACGAGTTGATCCCATGGGGCCGATTATATCAACCGGGATCACGACTTCAACAGAAACTTCAAGACGGTGAGGATCATGTAGAAGGAGAAAGGCCCGACCAGCCATGAACGGGCCGTGCACCTCCCGAGGGAGGGGGTCAGCCCGGTGCGGCCCGTGAGGCCGCATCGATGGTCGACCGGAGGCGCGCCTCGCCGGCGGGTTCCCCTCCCCCTGCATGCCGCCTAGCGCCTCCCGCCGATCCCCCTGTGCGTTCACGCCGTGGGGCGGCCCCGGGCTTCTTCAAGGACGGCCGTGCCTCATGCCCGGGCATCCACCAAGGGGCTCGTCTCCCGTCGTCCCTCGAGGCCTTCGACCGCCGTCTGCGGCCTGGCTAAACCACGGGGAACGTGTTACCATGCACACCGGCGGTATGCGACCACAGCCCGGCATAGGGAGGTGTCCATGACGACTGCGGGGCTCTACGCTGGAAAGAACGTGTTCATTTCCGGGGGCTCGAGCGGCATCGGGCTCGCCTGTGCAAAGGAGTTCGCGCGCCTGGGTTCGAACGTCTTCATCTTCGCGAGGAGGCGGGAGGCGCTCGAGGAGGCCGCTCTATCGATCGAACCCCACAGGGCGGACCCGTCGCAGCGGATAGGGTTCACGAGCGTGGATGTCACCGATACGGAGAAGGTCGCAGACAAACTCAGGGAATCCGTGGCATCCTTCGGGCCTCCGCACGTGGTCATCACGTGCGCCGGCATCGCGTACCCGGACTACTTCGAGCGCATCAGCGCATCCGACTTCGAACTGACCCTGAGGACGAACCTCGCGGGGACCTGGAACGTCCTGAGCGTGCTCGTCCCCCTCATGCACGCCAAGGGTGGGCACGTGGTCACGGTGTCGTCCATAGCGGGCTTCCTGGGGGTGTTCGGCTACACAGCCTACAGCGCGAGCAAGTTCGGGGTGATCGGCCTTTCCGAGGCGCTTCGCGCGGAGCTGAAGCCGAAGGGTATCCGGGTCTCGGTCCTGTGCCCTCCCGACACGGACACCCCGGGCCTGGCGTTCGAGAACAGGACCAAGCCGCCAGAGACCAGGGCGCTCGGCAAGAGCGCCGGCCTCATGAGCCCCGATGCGGTCGCCAAGGCCCTGGTATCAGGCATGGCGAGGGGGAAGTTCCTCATAACGCCTGGCATGGAGGGCAAGCTGATCCTCGCAGCCAAGAGGCTCGCGCCGTCCGTGGTCATGGCCCTCATGGACGCGATCGTCAGGCTCTCGAGACACGGGTGACCGACCTTTCGGCGACCCCTGGCGGGCGCTCGTGACCGCCTTGGTTCGTCTCATGACCGCATCACGAATGCAGCCCTTGGGGTCGACCGCCGGCGTTTCCTCCCGCCCCCACACCCCGATGCTCCTGGGCGGGCCATCGGCAAAGAGACACATCAAGGGTTGCGCCCCGAAGGCCGATCGAGAGGTTTCACCCCTTCGGTGCGGCCGAGGCTAGGAAAGGCCTGCGACCTCCGCAAAGTTCCCCCCGAGGATCCTCTCCCTGACGGTCTTGTCCGGGAACAGGCGCTCGATCCTGCGCTTGATGAACCCGTAGTCGTACACGCCGTCGGGCCCGTGGAAACCGTAAGGGCCGTCGGTCCCGAACAGGATCCTCCCGGGGCCCAGAAACTCCGCGGCCTGAAACGTCGCGCGCCTGCTCGTGTAACTCGTCTGCGAGACGTCGAGATACACATTGGGCCTGTCCTTGATCCTCTCCCACGTCTGCCGGTACTCGGGGAAACCGGCGTGTGCGAGGATCAGCTTGAGGTTCGGCACCCGAGCGAGGAGGGCCTCGAAGTCGCCCTCCTCGCCGAAACCGGCATGGATCAGGAGGGGTTTGCCTGCATCGGCAAGGCGCCTCGCCACGGCCTCGAGCTCCACCGGCCTGAAGTGGTGCCAGAACGGGTGGGCCTTGACACCCACGAACCCGGGACGATCCTTGCATCGTTCGTACTCCGCGACCGGGTCCCTCGAACCCCTGGGATTCACGAACACCCACCCGAGGAACCTCCCCGGGTACCGCTCGACCGTCTCGAACACCTTGTCGTTGTCGGGATCAGGGTCGATGGGGTAGGGCCTTCCGAGGATCTTGACCTCGCCCTTGTCGGTGAAGTCCGAGACGAGCCTGCGCGCGATAGGCCTCGTCACCGGGCTCTCGAGCAGGCGCTGCAGCACCGCGATGAGAAAGGGCGGCGGTTCCTTGAACGGACTCACCATGCTCCCCATGAGCGCCGCCTTGTGTATGCCGCGTGCGTCCATCTCCCTGACGAGCCTCTCCGCAGAGAACACCCTCTCCTCCAGATGGTAGTGACAATCGATGACCATGCATCCCCCCGCTGGGCCTCGTGTACCGGCGCCGGGGCCGCTCGAGCCGGGCGCCGGCCGGCCGTGTGATGTATCGCCTCAAGAAAAGTAGCTGCCGCCCGGGGGAATGCAAGGGCTGCTTGCCCTTTACACGGCGAGCCCGCTCGAGTATGCAGCGTGCATGTACCGGCGGAGATCGACAGACGGCATCGTGGGCATGTTCGCAGACATCGCAGGGCGATACGACCTCATGAACACCCTCATGAGCTTCGGGATGGACAAGAGGTGGAGGAAACGCGTGGTCAGGCTCGCGAGGCTCTTCCCCGGGGCGGCCATGCTGGACGTGGGGGCGGGCACGGGCAGGATCACCCTCGAGGCCGCACGATCGTGCCCAGGGGCGCGGATCGTGGCCCTGGACATCACGCCGGAGATGATGGCCATAGGCAGGCGCATAACGCCCCCTTGGGTCTCCTGGGTTCTCGGGGACGCGCTCAGGTTGCCGTTTCCAGACCGGTCTTTCGACGCCGTCACCTCAGGGTTCATGGTCCGCAACGTCCCGGACGCCTCCCTGTCGTTCTCTGAACAACTCCGGGTGCTCAAGCCCGGCGGCACTGTCGTGTGCCTGGATGCAGGGCCGCTCGGGCAGGGAATGTTAGAACCCCTGGCCAGGTTCCACCTGGAGCGGATCATCCCGTGGCTCGGCGCAGTCGTCACCGGGCACGCACAGGCCTACCGCTACCTCCCCGACTCGACGAAGGCGTTCATGGACGCCGAGCGCACGGCGTCGCTCATGAGAGAGACGGGTTTCGTCGAGGTAGGATTCGAGCGGTACATGCTGGGCGCGATCTTCATCGTCCATGGGAGGAGGCCCTTGTCTTGAGCCTAGTGCCCGATTCGTGTATAGAACGGGCGATGTCTAGAGTACGCCGTTGAAGATGCCAGGGTGAACCACATGCCAGCGAACCTCCCGCCGACCTATCTCGAGGCCGAAAAGAGATACCGAGAGGCCAAGACCCCCGAGGAAAAGGTCGAGGCCCTCGAGGAGATGCTCGCCCTCATCCCCAAGCACAAGGGTACCGACAAGATGCAGGCGGACATCAAGCGCCGCATCAGCAAGCACAAGGAGGAAGCGCAGAAGAAGAAGGGCGGGGTCAAGCAGAAGAACGTCTATGCCATAGACAAGGAGGGGGCGGCCCAGGTGGTCTTGCTGGGGGGGCCCAACACGGGGAAATCCTCTCTCGTCGCGGCCCTGACGAACGCCGAACCGGAGATAGCGCCCTTCCCGCACACCACCCACAAGCCTACACCGGGCATGGCGCCCTACGAGAACATCCAGTTCCAGCTCATCGACACACCGCCCGTGACCCTGGAGTACGCGGACCCCCTCATGATGGACCTCGTGAGGAGGGCGGACATCGTCACCATGGTCCTCGACATCACGACAGACCCCCTGGGCCAGTACGAGGACCTCCTCGCGATCATGGCCGACCACAGGATACTGCCCCTGGGTTCCTGCGTGCCCGAAGGCATGAGGAAGCCCGTGACGTTCAAGAAGGTCCTGGTCGCGGTCAACAAGGTGGACTGCCCGGGCAGGCAGGAGGACTTCGACACCTTCCTCGAGCTCACGCAGACAAGCCTGCCCGTCGTGGCCGTCTCCGTCCTCAACTCCACGGGTCTCGACGCATTCCTCAAGAAGATCTACGATCTCGCAGGGATCATCCGTGTCTACTCCAAGACCCCGGGCAGGGAACCGGACCTCGAGGAACCGTTCGTCGTCAGGGCAGGGTCCACCCTGGAGGAGCTCGCGGGCAGGATCCACAAGGACTTCGTGGAAAAGCTCAAGTATGCACGCATCTGGGGCGGCACGGTCCACGACGGGATGATGGTCCAGAGGGACTACGTCCTCCAGGACGGGGATATCGTCGAGATCCACATCTAGACCCCGTCACGGCCGGAGCCATCGGTTTCGGGACGCCGTGCACCTGCCCGACGGGACACACCCCGGCAGGACGGGGGACAAGCGACCGGCGCGCTCGATCACGACGCTTACCGGGATGCGTGGCAGACCGCGATCCCGGCCGTGACCCCCACGGGCAGTCGAAGACCGACCCACGTCCCTCGCTTCACCTCTTTTTCACTTGCCTTTCATGGAGCGCTTGTCTAAGAAGACTACGCCCTTGTGAGGGGCGTCGACGCATGACGGCCGTCGGTCCGCTGGTATGCCCGGGGTCTTGCGAGGGGCCATGCCAGGGGGGATGTCCAGAATGCCTGGTGCAATTTCATGTCGAGAGGTCATGAACATGACGAGCTTTGTCGTAACGGGATGCATCCTGATATGCCTGTCCCTCCTCATACGGAAGGCGGCCTGAGCCGGCCCAACGACCCATGACGATCGAGATCGAGGCGACGCTTGCCGTCTGCTGCCAAGACCCGGACGGCGTGCTGGAGGCGGTCTACGCCTTGACCGCCCTGGGGCCCTATCGGCTCGAGCCCTCCGGGGTGTCTGTTCTCGAGGACACGTACTATGACACCCCGGAAGGGTTGCTCGCGCGTACGGCCTGCGCCCTGAGGACGAGGCGGGAGCGCGGAAACACCCTGGTGTGCGTGAAGAAGAAGGAGCGCACGACCATGGGTCTTCTCGCCGAGAGGGAGGAGACGGAGACGCCCTGGTGTGATCGCCGCTTCGATGCGGTCGCACGGCTCCTCTCGGAGATCTGCCCGAGCCGACCCCTTGAAGAGGGCCTCTTCGATCCCACGGACCCTGAGGCAACCCTCGCGAGGCTCGGGTATTTCCCGGTCCAGAGCCGCCAGACAGTGAGGCGGGTGCTCGTCGCCAGGCATAGGGACGCACCACCCGGGGAAATGACCGCCAAGGTCTGTCTCGACAGGGTCACCTACCGCATCATGGGCAGGAACCTCGTCCACCGCGAGATCGAGGTGGAAGCCGGAGGCGGTACGGATGCCGCTCATGCAGCCGCGATCGCTGGCCTCCTGAGGAAACGCTTGGGCGGTGTCCTGTTCCCATGGCCTCACAACAAGCTCCTCACGGGGTTCGCCATCTCGGAACTCGCATCGTGCGGTCTCCTCCGTCCCGAGACCTTCGAGAGGGGCCTTTCCAGGGGGGATTACAAGCTGATCTCCAGGCGCCTTGCCGCTTCGCCCCGAACCTGACCCGGCCCGGTGGGGGACGAGCGCGCCCACATGGACGCACCCCAAGGGGACATGCTCAAGCGCATCGAAGGGACTCGGTGTCCAGGGGTCCTGACCACACAGGCTTGCCGGCTTGACATTCCTGACACCCCTGGCTATAGGTGCAGGGGGCTGCGTGGGACCGCGTCTCTGGGCACGCACGCAGGCCGAGATGACAGATGCTCCGTACGGGGAGGTTATTCGAGATGACCACAAGAAGGCACCTGATGTTGCTCGCCCTCGTCCTCATCCTCGCATCCTGCACCTCCAGGACCGGGGGAGACATCTCCACGAAGGGGAACATCGTGGAGATCAAGGCCAAGGACCTCAGGGTCAAGGCCCTCAAGGGTGCGACTGAAGAAGGGGTGTACGTGTTGATGTCCGCGCATGCAGTCGAGCACCCCCCGGCCCTGTCCTACCTGGACGGCAAGCTCACCGTCCTGCCCAAGGAAGACTACGAGCTCCTCGGGAAGTTGCGCGCGAACCCGGACCCCGAGAACAGGAACAAGATCCGCGAGCTCCGCAAGAAGGTGCGCCGCCTTGCCGTGATCGCCGAGGACGCGCAGACGCAGAAGAAGATACAGGAGCTCATCCAGAAGGCGAAACGCCAAGAATACCCGGTCGTCGCCATCACCATGACAGAGATCCTGGTCATGGAGCTCAAGTACCAGGGCAAGCCCATCTACATGAAGGGCGAGGCGGCGAAGAACCACCTGGTGAGCAAGATCAAGGTACTCTAGGCCTCACCCGTCACGGCCTCGAGGCCCCCGGCCTCCCCCTGTCGCGGCATGACGGCGCAAGCCCCGACGCCGGGAAGCTGTCCATGAGGACGGTCGGATCTCGATGGACGGGCCGGGTACCGGGCCCGGAGACCGTGAACGAGCTCCTTGCAGTGTAATCCCCGAGTTCCGGCGGGGAGAGTGGGTGCCCGCACCGCCGGCCGGAGACCGTGAACGAGCTCCTTGCAGTGAAATCCCCTTGAAGAAAGTGGGCAGCCCTTCGGGCGGGGTGCGTCGTCATCGTGGGTGGGCGCCGGAGGGCAGGGACGATCGACCATGGCCTTTGCACGCCGCCGGCCGACAGAGGCGAGCCACTGCCCTGTGGGGGTGTGCGGTCCGTCACCGCCGCGGCACTCTCGAGCACGTCCGGGAAGAGACCGCGCGCCACACTCTCAGATCAGCGGTCCCTCGTCAACGACCCGCACACCCTGCCCGCCGCCTCGAAGGCCTCTCCCAGGGACGACCTCATGGCGTCCAGCCGCTCCGAGATGAGCATGAAGAGGATGTCGAGACGCTTGATCGGGTCGAGCGTAGTGGCGAGCAGCGCATCGATCTCTTCCTGGAGGGCCCTGAGTTCGGGGTGCTCGCTCAAGAACCGGTCCCTCTGGGCGACGAGGGCGTCTATCTCGTGCCCCTCGTGACGCTGGGATGCTATGCGAAGCAGTCTCTCGTTGTCGAAGATCATGTCATTCGGCCCCCTTACCCTTCATGAACCGCAGGGAAAACAGAGCAAAGGACGTGCCACTCGATATCATCAAGGATTTCGCATGAATAGGAACACCACGTCCTTTCCGGACCTTGGGTGTATGGTCTTCCCGTTCCACCATTGTCCCTTTTTTCTTCACATCCTTGAGCCACGGCCCGACTGGTTGTATGATGTTCGTACGCCCTGGTGGGACGATGGGACGCGAACCGAGGAACTCAAACGGGGCTTTTTTCGTGTCTCGATGGGAGGGAAAAGGACGTGGATATCCCCATATACATCGTCGACGCCTTCACCCCGCGACTGTTCAAGGGCAACCCCGCCGCGGTGTGCCCCCTCGAGCGCTGGCTGGACGATGGCGTCATGCAGAGCGTCGCGTTCGAGAACAACCTCTCGGAGACCGCGTTCTTCGTTCGCGAGGGGGACGGCTACAGGATACGCTGGTTCACCCCACGCTCCGAGGTCGGGCTCTGCGGGCATGCAACCCTTGCATCGGCGCACGTGATCTTCACCGAGATGGACCCCACCCGTGACTTGGTGGTCTTCGACTCGGCCGGGGGGCCCCTCTCCGTGAGGCGCGAGGCCGAGTTCCTGGCCATGGATTTCCCGTCCCTGCCGCCGCGACCCGCCATCCCCCCGCAGGGGCTCGTCGAGGGTCTCGGCGTTCCCCCCCTCGAGGTGCTCGAAGGGGGCGACTACCTCGCGGTCTACGCGTGCGAGGAGGACGTCAAAAACATCGCGCCCGACATGGACCTCTTGAAAGACCTCCCGCTGAGGGGGGTGATCGTGACCGCTCCTTCCGACCGCTGCGACTTCGTGTCGCGTTTCTTCGCACCGGGACTGGGGGTCAACGAGGACCCGGTCACGGGATCCGCGCACTGCGAGCTCGTCCCTTACTGGTCGGCACGCCTGGGCAAGAGAGACCTCCACGCCATCCAAGTCTCCGAGCGGACGGGAGAGCTCTTCTGCAGGGACAACGGCGACAGGGTCGCCATATCCGGACGGGCGGTGACCTACCTTCGCGGCCGCATAACCCTGCCGTGAAAGGCGTTGTGCCGGGTGGGCGATGCGGAAGCCGGCCATGGCGGGCCCTCGAGGTTTCCGCCACCTACGAGGAACGTCTCCGGACCGCCCCGGAGGGAAAAAGGCGGCTGTGGACCTGGGAGAGGCATTGCGATGCGCCCTCGTCGGACGTGCGGAACCTTTGACCGCCGCCGGCCCTGAACGAACCCACCATGGGCCCGTCGGTGACACCCGGGCCGGGGAAGGCGGGGCCTTTGAGGGTGTGACGGAGGCTGAAGGGCGCGGGCGGGGCACTCTCCCCGATCCTCGCCGCCACAGCGCCATGCACAGGGAAGACGGCTTCCAGTGGGGGCATGGAAGGATACGAGGAGGTCACGAAGGTGTCCGGGGAAAAGGGAGAAGCCACCCTGCACTCTCCATTACCCGCTGAGGCTTGCGGTTCGCGTCCTGCGAGACATTCCCGCGTATGTCCGGGGTTACTCTCCCTGGGGCTCGCCTTCGTGCTCGCCTGCATGATCGGGGCTTGTACCGGCGCCATCACCAGGCACTTCGAGGATACCGTGGAGGCCGAGTGCGGGACCCTGGTGTTGCCGGGGCTCGAGAACACGGTCACCGTGGCAAGGGACGACTTCGGGATCCCGCTCATCGAGGCCGAAAGCCTCCACGACCTCGCCATGGCCATGGGATACGTGCACGCATCCGACAGGCTCGCCCAGATGGTCGGGTTCAAACTCCTCGCACAGGGCAGGATATCGGAGCTGACAGGACCTGCCACGTTCCAGGTGGACGTGTACATGCGCACCCTGGGCCTCTCGGAAGCCGCACAGGCCATGTTCGAGGGCATCTCGCCCGAAAACAGGGCCCTGCTGGAGAGCTATGCCCAGGGCGTGAACGCCTACATACAGCTGCACAAGGGCAGGCTCAACCCCGCGCTCGGGCTGGCGGGGTACACGCCGGAGCCCTGGAGGCCCATGGACACGGCATACGTGTTCGCTCTCCTCAACACCGCCCTCTCCTTCAATCTCGTCGAAGAAATAGCCGCGCTCAAGATCATGCAGGTCGTGGGGCCGCGCCGCGCCGCGTGGCTCGTGCCCGTGTACCCCGACGAGCCCATCCCCTTCGACGAGGCGGAAAAGCTCGCCCGGGTGGATCTCGCCCGCCTGCCCGTCTCCGACATCGATATCGCATCCACCATGACGACCCTGAAATCCCTCGGCCTTTCCGGGCTGCCTGCATCCAACAACTGGGCGATCTCCAGCCGGCGCACGGCCAAGGCCGCGAGCATTCTTGCGAACGACACCCACCTCCTGATCTCGCTGCCCTCCCTGTGGTGCATGATGCACCTCAGGTGCAAAGACATGAACGCTGCAGGCGTGAGCATAGCCGGCGCACCCTGCATTGCCGCCGGGTTCAACGGCAGCCTCGCCTGGGGCATGACCATGGTGATGGCGGACAACCAGGACGTCTTCCTCGAGCGGCTCAAGGTGATCGACGGCAGGCCCCACTACCTCTATCAGGGTCGCTGGGAGCCCGTTCAGACGCGAACCGAGACGATACGCATACGGGGGGAGGATCCGAGGACGATCCAGGTGAACAGGACCCGTCATGGGGTGCTCCTGGACGGCGCGCTCAGCGCGAGGCCCATCCTGCCCTTCCAGCCCCGGGAGACCGGCCTTCCGTACGGCCTGGCGCTGTCCCAGGTTCAGGCAGGGGATACAGACGGCACGCTCCAGGCCTTCTTCGAGCTGAACCTCGCCCGCAGCGTCGAGGAGGCCCTGCCGGTCACGAGGAGGATCAGGGCGATCGCCTTGAACATGGTGGTCGCGGACAGGGACTCCATAGCCTGGAGGGTGACCGGTACATACCCGGTGCGTGCAAGGGGAAGGGGGCTCCTGCCCTCCCCGGGGTGGACGGGCGAGTATGACTGGAAGGGTTACGTCGACCCCGCATCCCTGCCCGAGTCCCTCAACCCGCCACAGGGATACATCTTGACTGCGAACAACAGGACCGTTCCGGCAGATCACCCGGTGACCCTGTCCTCTTCCTGGTACTGGCCGGAGAGGGCCGAGCGCATCGAGCAGATGATCCTGGCGACCGAACGGCACAGCCTCCAGACGAGCATGGCCATGCAGCTCGACACGCACTCGGCCTTCGTCCCCAAGCTGAAGAAGGTGTACCTCGAGGGAGAGACGGGCAGAGAGATCGCAAGGGTCATCGAGTCCTGGGGTGATGCGCGTGCCCGGGCCAAGGCCCGCCAAGGTCTCGAGATGCTGAGGGCCTTCGATGCCGACATGTCCGCCTCCTCGCCGGGGGCGGCACTCGTGGGGGCGATGCTCCACTGCGCCACGCGCGCCATCTTCCTGGACGAGCTCGGGCCCGAAGACTCACCGGCATGGAGGGCGTTCCTGGCGCTGGGGGACGAGAACTACAACGCCACGTGCGATCACATCGTCGCGAGGACGGACGAGAGCCCCTTCTGGGACGATTGCTCGACAGCCTCCCGGGAGGACAAGGCGCAGATCCTGGCCAGGGTGATAGGCGAGGCCTACGAGCTGTGCGAAAGGAGGCTCGGCACGAACCATGCCGCGTGGAGGTGGGGAAGGCTCCACGCGTACACGTGGGAGACGGACGCCTACAGGATGACCGAGCACCTCGATCCCGTCAGGCGCCTCTTCATGTCCGCCCTCTGGGGGTACTTCAACCGGGGTCCCCACGAGGCGCCCGGGGACCACTTCACGCTGAACGTGGCCGCCTACACCATGGGCAGGAACTTCGACGTGTGGCTCATCCCGGCCATGCGCATCGTGGTGGATTTCGGTCTCCAAGAACCCATGCACGCGGTCAACAGCACCGGCCAGTCGGACAAACCCTCCAGCCCCCACTACGACGATGCCACGGCCCTGTGGCGCCAGGGACGCTACCTCGCCTTCCCGTTCGGGGAGGAGGGGATCAGGTCACGCTTCGGAAACGTCAGGAAGCTCGTTCCCCGCTGAAGGGTTTGACGACCCCGCGGCAAGGCGATTGAAAGCCTGTCCCTGATTCTGCTATGTGATGGCGATACACCCACATCGACGAGGTGACTCGCCATGAACTTCGACAAGGTCGCACTCCACGTCCCCAGCATCCTCGTGCCGAACCCTCAGATAGACTATACGAAGTGGTCGGTGATCGCCTGCGACCAGTACACCTCGCAGCCGGAATACTGGCGGGAGGTCGAGAGGATCGTGGGCTCCTCGCCGTCGACGCTCAGGCTCATCCTCCCCGAGGCCTACCTGGGCGACACGGCGGACGAGACGGCCCTGGAAGCCATCAAGAAGACCATGGACATCTACCTTGCGGACGGTACGCTCCAGCCTATCGGAGAAGGGTTCGTCCTCGTGGAGCGGACGACCTCCGGGGGGTCCCTCAGGAGGGGGCTCATGGTCGCACTCGACCTGGAGAGCTACGACTTCTCCCAGGGGAGCTCGAGCCTGGTCAGGGCCACGGAGGAGACCGTGTTGGAGAGGCTCCCGGCCCGCGTGAAGATCCGCTCCCGGGCGAGCGTGGAACTGCCGCACACCATGGTCCTGATAGACGACGACGCCATGAGCGTCATCGAGCCGCTCTTCGGAAGGCCTCTCGAGAAGATCTACGACTTCAGCCTCATGATGAACGGCGGAAGGGTTCGGGGATACCGCGTAACCGACGACAGGACGATAACGTCGGTGGCACGGTCCCTCGAGGCGCTCCTCGAGACATCGCGCAGACGCGCGGGCGCGGGCGGGGCGATCCTGTACGCCGTGGGCGACGGGAACCACTCCCTCGCCGCTGCGAAGCTCTTCTGGGAGGAGATCAAGAACCTCCCTGGCGCGTCAGGCCACCCCGCACGCTACGCCCTGGTGGAACTCGTCAACCTCCACGACAGGGGGCTCGTGTTCGAGCCCATCCACCGCGTGCTCTTCAACGTGGACCCAGGGCGCGTCCTCGAGGCCCTGGCCGATTTCTTCACGGGCATGCGGTGCACCTGCACGGTGACCGGGGAACCCCCGGCCCCGACACGACCGCAGGGTGGCACCCAACTCATCCGGTACGTGAGCGGAAAAGGAAGAGGGACGATACGCCTGGAGCGTTCCCCCTGGGTGCTCGAGGTCGCCGGCCTGCAGGCGTTCATCGACGCGTACGTGAAGGAAAACCCCGCCGTAAGGGTCGACTACATCCACGGCGAACCTGCGCTGGAGACGCTCTCGGCCCAGGAAGACACCATGGGATTCATGCTGCCCGTGATCTCGAAGGACTTGCTGTTCGCAACCATTGCCAAAGACGGGAGGCTCCCCCGAAAGGCGTTCTCCATGGGGCACGCCGACGACAAGAGGTTCTACCTGGAATGCAGGAAGATCGTTCCATGAGCTTGCGCCCGGTGCATCTCGAGGCGGCCGCGTGAAAGACGTCATCCTCGAGGAGATCGTGCACGCAATGGCCGCACGCCCCCATGCGGCCTGGCTGTGGAGAGAGCCGCTCGCCGCCTCGGCCTCGGTGGACGACCCCCTGGTCGGGTCCCTCAAGGAGTGGGTGCACCCCGGCCACCTCATGCCCTGGGAGCTCCTGCCCGGCGCTCGCGGCATCGTCGCTTTCTTCATCCCGTTTTCCGAGCAGGTTTCGATGGGCAACGCTCAAGGCCGCTTCCAGAGCGCATCGTGGGCCCGGGCCTACAGAGAGACGAACGCCCTCATCGACGAGGTCGGCGAAAGGCTCTGCGGGATGCTCCGGTCCCGAGGTCACGAGGCTGTCTTTGTGCCTGCAACCCACGACTTCGACGAGGAGACCCTCACGTCGAGGTGGTCTCACCGCCACGTGGCCTTCACGGCCGGGCTCGGCACCCTGGGCCTCAACGGCATGCTCATCACGGAAAGGGGCTGCTGCGGCAGGCTCGGGTCCATCGTCACGAGCGCCCGCATGAAACCGGACACACGACACCGTGTCGAGTTCTGCCTGTTCAAGAGATCGGGGTCGTGCGGCATGTGCGTCGACAGGTGCCCGACCGGCGCGCTCACCGGGACGGGTCTCGACAAAAAGGAATGCTACGCCAACCTGCTCGCAAACGCACCGCTGTACCCTGACATCGGATGGGCCGACGCGTGCGGCAAGTGCGTCTCGGGGCTGCCCTGTTCATGCCGCATCCCCTGACCACGGGCGCATCGAGCACGCCCGGCGCCCGGGTCTCTCCGACAAACAGGGAATGGGCCTGTACACCACGAACACGACAGCCCAGAAGAGACCGGGCCTCCGCAGCTTCACAACCGCGTTAGCCGCCGGACCCACGACGTGGACGGGGTGCATCTCCTCACGAGGCGGCTGCCTCTACCGACAGACCCGGGCACCACGAGCGCACCGGCCTGCCTGCACCTTGCCTTGCACGACCCGACCCCACTCACCGGCATGAACTCTTTGACTCAGGGCGACCCTCCTGCTATGAACGAACGTGAGCAGAAGGCACGGATCATGCCGGGCATGCCCGCCTCGATCCTGCCTGTGCACGTGGAGGGGGGAATGAGGGAGACGCCCTACCTGCAGGATCGATCCGACCTCATCGAGGTGATCCGCAAGATACCCTTCTTCTCTTCCTATACCGACGAACAGCTCTTGGAGATCCTCTCCCTGAGCAGGATCAGGACGTTCGAACCCGGCGAGTACATCACGAGGCAGGGCGAGTACGACTCGTGGCTGTACATCGTCCTGTCGGGCGCGGTGAATGTTTCGAGCGAAGGCACCACGATCGCCCAGATCAGGGATGCCGGGCAGACCATCGGCGAGATGGCGCTCGTGGACGGCGAACCACGCTCCGCATCGGCAAAGGCCGTGGCCAAGACCACCACCCTCGCCATAGACATGTCCCTCTCCGAGAGGCTGAACGAGTCGGAGAAGGAGCGCTTCGAGGCGGTGTACTACAAGCTCCTCGCGAAGATCCTCGTGGACCGGCTGCGCAAGACCACCCACGAGCTGGCACAGGCGAGGAACAACGTGAAGGAACTGACGGACGCCATCCTCGTGGAGCAGGACCGCTCGAGGAGGTGACCGTGCCCCGCTTGATACGCAAGCCGCCGATGCCGATAGACACAATAATGGGACGAACCCTTACAAGGCTCCTCGTAGCGGCCGCCGCTCTCCTCTTGCTCTTCTCGGCACCGCTTAGGCTCGAGGCGCAGGAACCCACAGGGGACCTCTGCATCGTGGTCAGGGGGGTGCGGAACCTCTCCGGGTTCCTCAACATCACCGTCGCGGACTCGAAGGGCTCCTACCTCGGCCGTGAACGGCCGTTCGCCCTCATGAAGACCAAGGTCACGGGATTCGAGACGAGGGTCGTCCTCGCGGGCATCCCCCGGAAGGACTACGCCGTGTACGCTTTCCACGACGCAAACGGCAACGGGGCGCTCGACAGGAACGTGCGGGGCCTCCCCAAGGAACCCTCCGGTTTCTCGACCCCTCACGCACGGGCCGACCAGCCGCCCCCCTACGAGAAGGCGAAGTTCAGGCTCGATTCCAAGGAAAAGACCGTGGTGATCGACCTCAGGTAGAGCCATGCCGACTTTCACGGACGAACGCTTCAGGCCCGACACCCTCCTTGCCGTCGCATGCCTCGTGGTCATCATTGCGGGAATGAAGGCCGCTTCCGGCATCATCGTGCCCCTGCTGCTCGCGGTCTTCATCTCCATGATGTGCAAGACGCCCTTTGCCTGGCTGAAGAAGAAGGGGGTCCCGGCTCTCCCGGCGATCGTCATCATCATGACGGTCATCACGTCCGCGCTCTTTGCCCTGGGCTCATACCTGGGAATATCGATCAACGACTTCCTCCAGGAACTACCGGTCTACCAGTCACGATTCCAGGACCTCCTCGACGGGATCACCTCGCGACTGGCCAGGTACGGCCTCAACGTCCCTCACCGCGTGGTGGACTACTTCGATCCCTCTTCGATCGTGCAGATCTTCGCCAATATCATAGGCGGGCTCGGCAACATGGTTACCTGGTCGGTCCTCATCCTGTTCATGGTGGTGTTCATCCTCATGGAATCCCACACCTTCGTGGGCAAGATAAAGACCGCCTTCAGGGCCACCCCGGACACCCTGGAGATCCTCGATTTCATCTTCATGTGCGTCGGCAGGTACGTGGCCATCAAGACCCTGATCAGCATCGCCACGGGCCTTTCCATCATGCTCTGGCTGACCGCCATCGGGGTGGATTACGCCGTGCTCTGGGGCCTCATAGCCTTCCTCATGCACTACATACCCAACATCGGGTCGCTCGTGGCCGCCATACCTGCCATCCTCTTCTCGGTCGTGGACGCCGGCACCACCACAGCGATCCTCGCAGCGGCAGGGTATGCGATCGTGAACCTCGTGTTCGGAAACATCGTCGAACCGATCTTCATGGGAAGAGGGCTGTCGCTGTCGACCCTGGTCGTCTTTCTCTCCCTCATCTTCTGGGGTTGGGTCTTGGGGCCGATCGGCATGCTCCTGTCCGCCCCCCTCACCATGGTGTTCAAGATCGCCTTCGACAGCTTCCCGTCCACCAAGTGGATCTCCGTCCTCCTGGACGCCTCAGTCCCCCTCCCCATAGACCTCCCGCACAAGGGGTCCGATACCAAGACGGGGTCCTCGAGAAACGCTTGATCAGCCGCCGCGGCCGCCATGCTCCCGGGCGATCGAGGGCCGGTGCCGGCCACGCCTTCCCGGGCGGAAAGCCCATTCGCTCAAAAAGGCATGGACGCGGCCTCCATTGTAGTATAGGGATACCGCATCGAGACCGCGCACCCTGGGGGAGTCACTTCGTGAGACGGATTCTTTGCCTTGTCCTCGTGGTCTTGGCCGCCACGCAGCCTCGGAGCACGTTCGCGGCCGACGATGCGGCGGCATCGAGGCTCAGGACGTCCTTGAACGCCCTCTCGGGCATCATGGCCTCCCCGTCCCCCATACCTCCCTCCCTGATCCAACGGGCCAAGGCCGTCGTGATCGTACCGGACGTGCTCAAGATCAGCTTTTTCGCCGGCACCAGGTTCGGCAGGGGCGTGATGGTAGCGAGGACAGAAGACCGACAGTGGGGGAACCCCGTGTTCGTCACCCTCAAGGGTGGGAGTTTCGGCATACAGGCGGGCCTGCAGTCGACGGACCTCGTGCTCGTCTTCCTGAAGGGCACACCGGCGAACTCCTCGTTGAGGGAAGGGATCTTCATAGGCGCGGACGCGAACCTGGTACTCGGTAACCGTGGTATCCACTTCGACGAGAACACCTCTCCCAACCTCGAGATGGAGGTGTACTCCTTCGCCCGGACCTCGGGAGTGACCGCAGGGTTTTCACTCAACGGCATGCAGCTGGGCCTCGACGATGCCCTGACCGCCCACTTATACGGCAAGCCGGGGCTGAAGGCCTCGGACGTGCTTTCCGGCAGGGTATCCATCGAGAGCAAGGACGCTTCGAGATTCAGGTCCGCTTTCTTGAGAATCATCGGATCGTCACCCTGAGGTATGAGGTCGAACCAGGCACGGGCCTACGCCCACGGGCTGCTCGCGGTCTTTCTCTGGTCAACCGTGGCCACGGCGTTCAAACTGTCGCTCGAATACGCCCATCCCCTGCAGCTCCTCGCATACGCCGCCCTGACATCGACGATCGTACTGGGTGCCTACCTGATCCTCACCGGCAGGACGGTCGGCATCACGTCACGCCCGCCCAGGCTTTTTGCCCTGTCCCTCCTCCAGGGGTTCCTGAACCCCTTCCTCTACTACGCGATCCTGTTCAAGGCGTACGCGCTCCTGCCCGCGCAAATCGCTCAACCCCTCAACTACACGTGGGCCTTCACCCTGTCCGCGCTGTCCGCGGTGTTCCTGAAACAGAAGATCTACAAGAGGGACGTGGTCTCGGGCCTGGTATGCTATCTCGGGGTGGCCGTTCTCCTCACCGGGGGCAGGTTCGACACCTTCACCTCCTTCGACCCCTTGGGCGTGTTCCTCGCGCTCGCGAGCACCGTGGTGTGGTCCGTGTCATGGATCCTGAACACGAGGGACCCCCGCGACGTCGTCGAGAGCCTGTTCCTCTCGTTCGCCTCGAGCCTGCCTTTCACGGCGATCGCCTGTGCGTGGGTGGCTCCACCCGTCCCGGACGTCCGGGCCGTGGCAGGAGGGGTCTACGTGGGGCTCTTCGAGATGGGGATCACCTTCGTGCTCTGGTTGAAGGCCCTGAGGCTCTCGGAGAATGCGGCGAAGATGGCGAACCTCATCTTCATCTCCCCCTTCATCTCGTTCATGTTCATTCACTCGATCGTGGGTGAGCCCATACGAGCCTCGTCCGTGGCCGGGCTCGTCATCATCGTATGCGGCCTTTCGCTCCAGCGTCCACGATCACGGGACAAGGGGCGTCGAGACGGGTATGGGGCACGCCAACCCCCTTCGTGCCCCTCTTCATCCTGACGGGGTTCCCACGGAAGGCGTCCCGTTCTCTTGGTTCTCGAGCGCCTGTGTTCCCTCCAAGGCGATATGCGCAAGAAGGTTCCCGTCAAGAGCACACAACCTTCCCACAAGCCCTGGGCCATGAACCAAACCGCGGGCATGGTCGTTCCCTGACAGGGAACCGGCGGCTGCGTGCCGCAAGAGGGTTGACGGAGACGCAGGATGCGAACCTGTGGGTCCTCGAACATGGACCGCCATGCCGGTCACGATCAGTGATGCGCCGGGGCCTTTTTCCCCGAATGCCCCCCATCACCACGTCTGACCGACCGGAGGATACCCTCGGGATGTCTTCCTCCACACGCCGGACCTTTACGCATGGGGAGACGGACTGGAAGAACACCTCGTGCACTGCACGCGAATGCCCGCCGTGGGAATCTCCGTCGAGCCACGCCGACCTGGAGACAGAGGGGAGGCTCCGGCGCATCTGGGTGTCAAGGTGTGGAAATCCCTGCCGAGCCACGCCGATCCGGAGACCGCGGCAAGGCGGACAAGAAAAAGTCCACCCCCGGCGCTCGGCCGGGGATGGACCCTGTCATGCTGCTTCCGTGTAACCCTTGCTTACTGGGCGGTGCCAGCAGGAGCCGCGGTGTCGGCAGGAGCCGCCGCGGTGTCAGCCGGGGCCGCGGTGTCAGCAGGAGCCGCGGTGTCAGCCGGGGCCGCGGTGTCGGCAGGAGCGGCCTGCTCGGTCACAGCCGGCTGCTCGGCGGGCTGTTCCTTCTTCTGGCACCCGGAGAAGAACATCATGAGCCCAAACACCACAACCACAAACAACACCCACATTGTACCCTTCTTCATAGTCTCATCTCCTATCCTTTTTTTTTCTGCCGATTGGTTTCAGCAGGCGGTATCCTATCTCCTCCCTCACTCAGAGCACCTTATATCGTCATCGCCCAGATATCGGCGGGAATGCCTGTGGTTTGGGGACGTCCACCGAGAAACGTTGCCTGCAATGCCACACGGAGCTTCGAGAAAGAAACTCCCGTGAAGAGCGAAAAGGATTGTCTCTTCGTGACTGCGCTCGTTCTTCACCGATTCGCTATCCACCATGGTGATTCCTTCCATAGAACCACTCGTGCGACCTTGTCAATACCCTTTCTGTCTACTTTCCGAGCACGAACTCCGACCTACGGTTCTTGGCCCAAGCCTCCTCGTTGTGACCCGCGTCAACCGGCCTTTCCTCGCCGTAGCTCACTCTCGAGAGCCTTTGCCCGTCCACGCCCTGGGAGACGAGATAGTCGTAGGCGGCCTTCGCCCTCCGCTCGCCCAGGGCGAGATTGTACTCGTTGGTGCCCCTCTCGTCGCAATGCCCCTCGATCGTGACCTTGAGACCGGGGTTCGTCTTGAGATAGGCTGCAAGCTCGTTCAGGGTGGCAATGGACTCCGATGTGAGATCGAACCGGTCGAAGTCGAAGTAGATCTTCTTGTCGAAGACGAAAGACTCCTGGGGGGCCGGGGGTGCCGCACCCTCCACCTGGATGCCTTGATCCCCTTCCGGCGCATGTCCTGGGGCGGGAGCGGCCTCGGTCGTGCGGGGCGTCTCGACGCCCGGCTCCGGGGTCTTCTTTGCACACCCCGAGAACAGGGCAAGCACTGCCATGAAGACGAGGATCTTAAAGAAGAACGAAGTACTCGAAGACGCCGCTCTTTCCATCGCTGGTCCGTGTCCTCCCGCTCTGCAGGCTCACTGGGTCGCCCCCCTATACCGGAGGCCTTTTTCTTTCCGAGCCTTCATACTCCTTCAGTATAAAAACACAAGGACGGAAAAATAGAGGCCATAGAGGGATTCGACCCGCCTGGACCTCAAGAGAATCCACAGGGCGATATTTCTCATGGTTTCTTGCTTTTTATGAGCGTTACACGGCGTTTCGCCTTGTCACGGCTCACGGAACACCGCACGAGGGCTTCCGCTTCCCCTGCGGCTTGATGCGCCCTTACGAACCCTCGCGCCACGCCCCTGGCTCGCGCACCTGACGGGCGGACAAGCCGCCGGGAAGCCACCGGACATGGCCGGGGCACTCCTTCCCTTCGAACGGATAGTGACCGCCCTCTCAAGGTGCCGTTCCTTACGCTCGCTCAGGCCCGGTCCGCCCGCGGTTCATGCAGACGGCATCTGTCGACCTCCCAGCCCTCGGAGATGACCAATGGAACCGTCGAGACCGCTCTCATGAACCCGGCTCGACTCATGCTCACGGGAATCGGGTACGACCGCGGACAGGGGCGACATCGGCTCGCGATGGGGGCGGTTTACGTCTGTCGGTCGGGCTGAGGACCCTCGTGGGCGCCCATGGCTTGCGGCCTCGCGCCCCAGCGTGCCGCACACAGGCGACCCCAGGCCGGACCAGACAAAGACGGCCTCTCGAGAAAGGGCACGCCTGTCCGAATGCGCACACCAGGCTTGGGAAGGTCATGCGGCGGCGACTGCCTCACATATCGGCGTGAGCACCTGGACGTGGGCTTGGTGCAGGAGAACCTTGCGCGGCGGGCTCCGCATCCGGCTCGATGCGAAAGGAGGGAATCGAAGGTGGTGGAGCCGAAGGGGATCGAACCCTCGACCTCATGAATGCCATTCATGCGCTCTCCCAACTGAGCTACGGCCCCACCAAGGCTTTCCTTGGGTAACACACAAGCCGCCGGCAGTCAAGGTCCGCCAGTATCGCTCTCAGGGCCCCGACGACCTCGAGACTGCAAAGTCGAACGGTGGGCAGTCAAAGAGCGAGGTGTGCCGGAGTCACCCCAGCCCTCGAGAGGGGAGATGCCTCACAGGCCCTTCTCGGGTCTTTCCCTTTTCGAGCGGGCCCTTGAGATCTCCTAAGGGTGCTCGGTCTTGGAGGTCCCGTGCGCCTTGATGAGGTTCAGGGTGTCCGCCAGGACGGGTATCACGTGTTCCCTGATGTCGCCTGCGACCACGATGGCCATCACGTCCTCACCCACCTGGAGCTCCCCCTCTCTCACCTCGACGAGGATCTCGACGATGCCCGGCCTCTTCTTCTGCTCGGCCACGATCCGCTCGATGGCCTCCCTGTCCGGCTTCACCGTGACGGACGCGACCGGGTCACCGTTACGCGATGTAGCCCTCACCACGCCGTTATGGCACAGGATCATGCCGACCTTGCGGTAGTCTCGGTGCTCCTTGACCTTCTCGATGAGCGCGTTGATGTCCATGGCACCTCGATACCCGCCGGTTTTCGCCATGTCAATCCCCCTTGCCATGACGCAGAGAGACCGCCTGTCCTGGAGCCGCCCGTCCATACGCACCCGGTTGCATGGAACCGCGATCGCGGCCGTTGACGCCTGCCCTGCCATCATCTCCGGCCGGCCCGCCCGATACCGGGGTCGGGCGATACGCGCCTCGCCGTTGCTTTGCCCGGCCATGCGTACTATACAACGGGCATGGAGGCGGGCCATGTCTTGAGGCATGCGGGAGGGCGCTCATGAAAGAGATCCAGGTGAACAGGTCGAGGCTCCAGTTTGTCGTCGGCGACATCACGAGACAGGACACCGATGCCGTGGTGAACGCGGCCAACACGCAGCTGGCCCCCGGCGGGGGGGTGGCGGGCGCCATCCACAGGGCAGCAGGCCCGAAACTCTGGGAAGAATGCAGAACCCTGGGCGGCTGCGCCACCGGCGAGGCCAAGATAACGCGGGGGTACAACCTGCCGAACAGGTACGTGATCCACACGGTGGGCCCCGTGTACCGGGGCTCGGACAACGACCCGATCCTCCTGAAATCGTGCTACGTCAATTCCCTGAGGCTCGCGGACGAGCACGGCGCGCGGTCGGTCTCCTTCCCGGCCTTGAGCACCGGCATCTTCGGCTACCCCGTGTACGAGGCCGCGCTCGTCGCGATCGAGGCCATCGCCGGGTACCTCGAGGGCCCAACCTCGATCGAGACCGTCCGCATGGTGCTCTACGACGAGTCTTCGTACAGGGAGCACCTGCGCGCACTCAGGGAACTCGGCTTGGTCTCGGGGGAGGGCTGACATGGGCGTCGTGGCCGTCATCCCAGCCAGGTACGCATCCACCCGGTTCCCGGGCAAACCCCTCGTTGACGTTTGCGGCAAACCCATGATCAGGTGGGTCTACGAGCAGGTCAAGGGCTGCGCGTCCATCGACAGGGTCATCGTCGCCACCGACGACGAGAGGATAAAGGACGCCGTGGCCTCCTTCGGCGGGGACGCGGTGATGACCCCTGCCGACTGCCCCTCGGGGACCGACCGCGTGGCCCTCGCAATACGCGACATGGACTGTGCGTACATCATAAACGTGCAGGGCGACCAGGTCCTCCTCGACCAGGCATCGCTGGACGGCCTCGTGGGCTCGCTCCGCCAGGGCTCCCCCATGGCCACCATCGCGGCGAAGGCCTCCGAGGAGGACGCATCGAACCCCGACTGCGTGAAGGTGGTGTGCTCGCGCTCGGGGTATGCCCTTTACTTCTCGCGATCCGCCATACCGTTTGCGCGGAACCCCGGGAACGCCCCCATGCTCAGGCACATCGGGATCTACGGGTTCTCGAGGGACGCGCTGACACTCTTCACCTCCCTGGAACCCAGCCCACTCGAGCGCACCGAGTCGCTCGAGCAGCTCAGGGCGCTCGAGAACGGCATACCGATCCGGGTCATCGTGGCCGAGGGCATGTTCCACGAGGTCAATTCCCCGAAGGACCTGGAAGGGCTTCCCCGGCCATGGCCCCTCTCCTGATCCCTGCATACCGGGCTGCGGCCTCGGTCCTGGCCTGGCCTGCTGCCTGGGCGCTCAGGAAGCACCCAAACTTCAAGGGCACGATCCTCCAGAGGCTGGGGATACATCCGCCCGCGCCGTCGCCCGGGTCGAACACGCTCTGGGTGCACGCCTCGTCCGTGGGGGAGGTGAGAGCGGTATCCCTGCTGGTGAGGGCCATCAAGGCTTCCAGGCCCGGCCTCGAGATCTGGATGTCCTGCATGACCGCCACGGGCCGCGAGGTGGCCACGGCCACCGAAGGGGTCGACCACGTCTTCGGCCTTCCCTTCGACACCCGGCGTGCCGCCTCCAGACACGCGCTCAGGCTCATGCCGAAGGCCCTGGTGGTGGTGGAGACGGAGATCTGGCCGAACCTGTTCCTCGCCCACAGGCGGCTGGGCATCCCCGTGGTCCTGGTGAACGCACGCCTGTCCAGGCGTTCCGAGAGGACGTACGCACCGTTCAGGAAGGCCCTCTCCCACGTGCTCGAGACTGTGGAGGTGCTCGCCATGTCCGAGGTGGACGCGCGACGTTTCCGCTCCCTGGGCGCACGGAACGTCAGGGTGCTCGGGAACCTCAAGCTGGACCAGGTCTTCGAGACCGACCATGCGCGGGCGCGGGCCCTCGAAGAAGAGCTCCATGCGCACGGCAGGCCGGTCTTCGTCGCGGGCAGCGTGCGCGAGGGCGAGGAGGGCCTCGTGCTGGACGCCGTCCTCGACATCGCCGGGCGCGTCCCGGGGCTCTTGGCGGTCGTGGCGCCCAGGCACCCTTCGAGGATCGAGCACCTCACCGGGATCGCCGAGAGCAGGGGCATCAGGTGGACCCTGAGGAGCAGACCCCGGCAGGACGCGGACCTCGTCGTCGTGGACACCATGGGCGAGCTCTTCACCCTCTACGGCATTGCCCGTGTCGCCTTCGTGGGCGGGTCACTCGTGGACTGCGGGGGGCAGAACATACTCGAACCCGTGGCATGGGGGGTCCCGACGGTCCATGGGCCCTTCATGGACAACTTCTCCTGGGCCCTGGAGGCGATCGGCAACCGCACCGTCACGGTCAAGGACGCCAGGGAGCTCAGCCAGGCGGTCACCGCCATGCTCACCGACCTCGACTCCTCCCGGCGCCTCGGCATGGAAGCGAAGGCGGCCCTCGTGGGTGCAGGCGGCGTGACCAAGCGCTACCTCGAGGCCCTGGAGGCTCGTCTCGGGCCCGCACGAGAGGGCGTGTGAGGCGCGAGAAGAGGGCCGCCGCCCTTTGCCGCTCCCTGCGAACGGCAAAGGACGAACCAAGAGAGGACGCCTGATCCTGGGTGAAAGACGGTCCCCTCATCGATGACGGCACGAACCAAAAACCGCCGTGCCGGAAGGCCGGGCATGCAGACGACCCGTCCCTGCAGGGCCGGACGAAGGTGAAGAGACCGCCTCCTTGTCCTCATCCCGGGCGGTGCGCTCGAGGGAGGCGGTATTCTTGCTTTCGTTTTTTAGGCCTCGGGGTCAGGTCAGCCTGATGACCTGCCCGCACCGCGTGCACGTGACCGTGCCCAGGCTGAAGGCCGAAGACAGGGTTATGCCCTTGCCGCACCCCAGGCACGTGACGGTCTGCCACGCCCCCTTGACACGCCGCTCGGCCTGCTCACGGCCGCTTGCCTGCTTGGTGAAGGCGGACGCCCCGGCGAGGATCGCCGCGGCCGAACCCTTGTCGGGGCCCTTGACGGTGTGATCCCTGCCGCACCTCGGGCACTGCACGACGCCCCGTGCGAACTCGGGCGGGATCTTCATGGTCATGCCGCACGGACAGGGGATAAACACGAAGTCGTTCATGGCCCGGATGATGTCGCCTGTCCTGCCCTGCTCCGGGGTCATGGGCGAGGGGGCGCGTATCTCCACGGTCTCGCCCAGCCGCATGTCCGCCACCGGTATCAGCTGCTTCCTCGTGCGCGTGACGTCCCAGTAGGCCTTCACGTAGTCCCTGAAGGACGCGCCCCCGGCCATGGCCCTCAGAATCCGGATCCGCTGGGGCAGCGGCGGGTGCGTGGCGAACAGGCCGCCCTCGAGGTCCTGCTTGTAGGGGTTCACCGTGTAGAAGGGCGCGATCACCCGCGGCGCCGTGGTGAGGACGGCCGGTGAGAGCATGATCTTCTCGAGGGCCGATGCGAGCCCGGGCGGGTACCGGGTGAGGCGGGCGCTCGTGGCGTCCGCCAGGTACTCCCTCCTCCTCGAGATGGAGAAATAGAGGATGCTGGACAGGATGGGGCTCACGATGATGAACACGAAGGCCAGCAGGATGAACCACACGTTCAGCATGCCCTTGCCCCCCCTTGTCCCGGGCGAGCGGTAGCGGGCCACGGGCGCGTAGCGCAGCGACCGGAGCAGCGTGTCCGAGATGATGGTCACCGCGCCGAGCATGGTGGCGGCGACCCCCAAATAGAGCGCGTCGCGGTTGACGATGTGCCCGATCTCGTGGGCGATGACGCCCTGGAGCTCGTCCCGGTCGCACATGGCGAGCAGGCCGGCGGTGACGCACACCGCGCACTTTTTCGGCGACTTGCCCAGGGCGAACGCGTTGGGCGCCGGGTCGTCCACGATGAAGACCCTGGGCATTGTGGGCAGGGACGAGGCGATCTTCATCTCCTCCACCACGTTGAAGAGCTGGGGGTAGGTGTCGTGGGAGATCTCCTTGGCGCCGGCCAGGCCCAGGAACAGCTCGTCCGAACCCAGAAGGGCCGCGAGCAGGAGCACGAACCAGACGAGGAGCGCGATGACCATGCCCACCCAGCCCGCGTTCGGGCCGCCGGGAGCGGGTTCGAGCCCGTACGCGGTCATGCCCAGCCACGCGCCCACCAGCGAGCCCGCACAGAAGCCCACGAGCGCCAGCACCACCCCCATGGCGACGACGAGGATGACGGTGTTGCGCTTGTTGGCGGCTATGACCTGCCAGAACATGGGCCTCTCAGCTGAAGCTCACCTTGGGCACGGCGCGCTCGGAGGAGTCCTCCATCTCGAAGAAGGGCTCCTTGGTGAAGGCGAACAGCTTGGCCACGATGTTCGAGGGGAACATCTCCACCTTGTTGTTCAACAGGAGCGCCGCGTCGTTGTAGGCCTGGCGGGCAAAGGCGATCCTGTTCTCCGTGGAGGCGAGCTCCTCCTGCACGGCCAGGAAGTTCTGGTTGGCCTTGAGCTCGGGGTAGTTCTCCATCACGGCCATGAACCGGGAGATGGCCTCCGTGAGACGGCCTTCCGCCTGGGCGATCTGGGGAACGCCCCTGGCGGCCTCGGCGTGCGCCCTGGCCTTGGTCACGGCGTCGAAGGTCTCGCGCTCGTGCTTCATGTAGCCCTTGGCGGTCTCCACAAGGTTGGGGATCAGGTCGTGCCTGCGCTTGAGCTGCACGTCGATCTGCGACCACGCGTTCCTCACCTGGTTCCTCAGGGCCACCAGCGAGTTGTAGATCCCAACCACGGTGATGACGAGCGCCACGATGATCCCGACCACCACCCAGAAGACGATCGTCCCTGTCATACGCACCCCCTCCCTCGAGCCGCGAACATGTCGTCGAGGATCCTCGTAAGCGGGCTCATCACACCCGGCGCACAGCCCATCTCAAGGACCTTCCTCAGCTCGAGCCTGTCGAACCACAGGCCGTGGCGGTCGCACCTGTCCAGGAGGACGCCACCCTGTCTTTTCGTCTCCACCTTCTCCATCACCCTGCGGCACACCGGGCACCGCCTCCTCTTTTCGGAGACAGCCGCGGGCATCAAGCCGGACACCATGCCCTCGTCCCCCTCCGCCATGCTCAACAGGCGCTCCAGCTCGCCATTGTCCAGCCAGATGCCCTGGCAGGTGAAGCAGTAGTCAACCTCCACCCCGTTCAGCTCCAGGGTCACCAGGTTGCTCGTACAGGCGGGACAGTTCATGGCGGCGCTCCCTTCCCTTGTTGTCGGACTTCGGCAGGTCGATCTTGAGACCCCTGGCGACACGGTCGACGGGGCGTCCGCCGTGTCTGGCCCGCCACGGGCTCGTGGGGAGCGCGAGCAGGCCACCCCCCGGCCATGCGCTCGTCGAGGATGCCCATGCACACGAGCAGCAGGGGGCTCACCCGGTGCCCGGGGCCCCCACAGGGATTTTATGCGTCAGGCGATCGGCGGAGGCAACCTCACACGTGCTTGCGTACCGGCGGCTTCATGAGGGCGATGATGAGCACCGAGACGCACACCACCACGGCCCCGACGACGAAGGGAGCGGAATAGGTCCCGGTGGTGTCCTTGAGCCATCCCCCCACGAAGGGCCCCAGGAACCCCGCCAGTCCCCACGAGGTGAAGAGGAGCCCGTAGTTGGTGGCTTGCGCCTGTGCGCCGTAGTACTGCAGGCAGGTCGCGGGGAACAGCGTGAACATGGCGCCGTAGTTCCACCCGATGAGTGCCGCGACGGCCCACAAGGCCCAGTAGACGTGCCCTGCCGGGTAGAGCAGCAGCATGGCCGCCACCTGCAGCGCGAAGAAGGTCACGAAGCTGATCTTGATGCCGATCCTGTCAGCGATCCAGCCCGAGAGGATGCGGGTCGCGGCGTTCGCCATGGCGAGCCAGCTCGCGGCGCCTGCGGCCTTCATGGGGTCGAGCCCCCGGTCGATGCCGTGGCCCGCGATGTGTCCGATGACCATGAGACCGGCGAAGGAGCCGCAGAAGTACGCCGTGTAGAGCAGCCAGAACTGGGCGGTGCGGATGGTCTCCGCGTAGGTGTAGTCGCGGAACTCCCTGTGCCCCGGCGTGGAAGGCCTGGGGGGCTCCCACCCGGCGGGCTTCCAGCCTGCCGGCGGCACCTTCAGGCACAGCGCGGCGGTGACGGCCATGACGCCCATGGCGATGCCCACCGAGATGAAGACCATCCTCCACCCGTAGTTCTCTATGATGTACGTGGCCAAAGGCGCCATGATGAACGACCCGAGACCGAGGCCCACCACGGCGAACCCCGTGGCAAGCGCCCTCCGGTCCGGCCACCACTTGGGGGCTGTGGCGATGGGCGGCAGGTAGACGAGGCCGCCCCCGAACCCCGCAACGACACCGTAGGTGACGTAGAGCTGGAGCTTGGTATGGATGAACCCGGACATGACGAAGCCGCAACACAGGATGATGCCGCCGATGAGCACCACGACCCGCGGGCTGTACTTGTCGGATAGCCTGCCAGCCGGGTAGGTCATGAGGCCGAACACGAGGCAGGCGATGGCGAAGGCCAACGCGATGTCGGCCCTGTTCCACCCGAACTCGGCGTTGAGCGGCTTGATGAAGACGCTCCAGGCATAGAGCAGCGCGCCGCAGGTGGTGCTGCCCAGGACCCCGCCCACCAGGGGGATCCAACGTGGCATGACACGGTCATCGTTCATGCGAAACCTCCTCTTTCATGCTCATCCCGGGATCGTTCCCGGGAGTCTTGCAGTGCAGATACACCACGCCCCGAGGCCTGCCGTGTGTGGGAACCCTCCGGGCGCACGGCCCGGTCATACGGCCCTCGAGGACGAACCCGGGGGGCCGCGGTCAGGCCCCCCGGCGACTCATGCTCTCACTGCTTCGGATACCCGATGGTCCTGGCCGCGCCGGCGATCTCCTGCAGGGCCGCGGGGTCCTCGATGGTGGAGGGCGTCGTGTATTCCTTTCCGTCGGCTATCTTGCGCATGGTCGATCGGAGGATCTTGCCGCTGCGCGTCTTGGGCAGCCTGGTCACCACCGCGATATCCTTCAGGCAGGCAAGGGCGCCGATCTCGTTGCGCACCATGTCGACGATCTCCCTGGTGATCTCCTCGTGCGGCCTGTCCACGCCGGCCTTGAGGACGACGAACCCGATGGGCACCTGCCCCTTCAGGCCGTCCTCGACGCCGATGACCGCGCACTCCGCCACGTCCTTGTGCCTGGCCACGACCTCTTCCATGCCGCCGGTCGACAGCCTGTGCCCCGCCACGTTGATCACGTCGTCCACTCTGCCCATGATGTAGATGTACCCGTCGGGATCCATGTACCCGCCGTCGCCGGTGGCGTAGTAGCCGGGGTACTCGGTGAGGTACGACGACACGTAACCCTCGTCGTTCTCCCAGAGGGTGGGCAGGCACCCCGGCGGCAGGGGCAGCCTGATGCCTATCACGCCCTCGGTCCCTGGGCCGACCTCGCGCGCCGCTTCGTCGATGATGCGCACGTCGTATCCCGGGACCGGTTTCGTCGGCGAACCAGCCTTCACGGGCAGCTGCTCGATCCCCATGCAGTTGGCCGCGATGGCCCACCCGGTTTCCGTCTGCCACCAGTGGTCGATGACCGGGATCTTGAGGAGGTCGCTCGCCCAGTGGTAGGTGTCGGGGTCAAGCCGCTCTCCGGCGAGGAAGAGGTGCTTCAGGCACGAGATGTCGTACTTCTTGACATAGGATCCTGAGGGGTCCTCCTTCTTGATGGCCCTGAATGCCGTCGGCGCGGTGAAGAGCACCTTGACCCTGTGCTCGCTGATCACCCTCCAGAACGCACCAGGGTCTGGGGTTCCCACGGGCTTGCCCTCGTAGAGCACGGTGGTGCAGCCGTGGATCAGCGGTCCGTACACGATGTACGAGTGCCCCACGACCCAACCCACGTCGGACGCGGCCCAGTAGACGTCGCCGGGCTTGACGTTGTAGATGTTCTCCATGCTCCAGGCGAGCGCCACCGCATGGCCCCCGTTGTCCCGCATGACCCCCTTGGGTCTCCCCGTCGTGCCCGAGGTGTAGAGGATGTAGAGGGGGTCCGTGGCCTCGACGGAGAGGCATCCAGCCGGTGAGGCCTTGGCAAGGGCCTCGTCCCAGTCGAGATCCTTGCCGGGGACGAGATCGGCCTCGACCTGGGGCCGCTTGTGGATGACGCACTTCTCGGGCTTGTGCCCGGACAGCTCGATGGCCTTGTCGAGAAGCGGCTTGTACGGGATGGGGCCCTTGGGTTCGATGCCGCAGGTGCTCGAGAGGATGACCTTGGGCTTCGCGTCCTCGATCCTCACGGCGAGCTCGCCTGAAGCGAACCCGCCGAAGACCACCGAGTGAACCGCACCTATGCGGGCGCACGCGAGCATCGCGTACACCGTCTCGGGGATCATGGGCATGTAGATGATCACCCTGTCGCCCTTCTCGACGCCCAGCCCCTTGAGCATGCCCGCCACGAGCGAGACCTTCTCGAGGAGTTCACGGTACGTGATCTTCCGCTTCGTCCCCGTCACGGGGCTGTCGTAGATGATGGCGGCCTGCTCCCCCCTCCCGGCCTCCACGTGCCTGTCGACCGCGTTGTGGCAGGTGTTGAGCCTACCCCCTCTGAACCAGCGGAAAAACGGCTTCCTCGAGTCGTCAAGGACCTTGTCCCAGGTCTTGTCCCAGGTGATCCTGCCTGCAGCCTCGGCCCAGAAACCCTCCCTGTCCTCGAGGGATCGCCGGTAAGCTTCCTGGTACGACGTGTACATTGCATGGCCTCCTTCCTTATAATTGTATTATCGTATGACGATATTCTGGATGTCCTATCGCAGGCGGTCGAGGGTGTCAATACACAATCTATCGGGCCTCAGCCGTCTGGGGCGGCCCTTCCTCTGCCCACGCCCCTCTTCCCGAACTCCCCCCTGAACACGCTCCCCCATGAAGATGAACAGGCGTGGCATCATTCCCCATGACGATCTCCGGCCCCGTTCATGATGCCGATGTACAACCGGCCCTTGTCTTGTCGGTCGCGCGGGGCATCGACACCCTGCCCGGCCGCACGCGACCCCCGTGAGACACCCTTGGGAGATCGTGGCGTGCGCCTTGTCTTTCCTCGCGGAGAAACCGTCCGCCGCTTGAGCGGGCGGCCCCCATGGCCGCCATCTTGCTGGGCGGCCTCTGGATGAGCATTGCGTGAGACGATGCCGCGGCATAGGCCCCACATCGGGGCACCACCTTGCCGAGAGCGATTGTCGTTGACGCGCCGGGGTCGAGCTGCCCTCCGTCAAGTCGAGGAAGACTCCGCCCGGCACGTCACATGCCGCCATGGCAGGGCCCCGATCACGCGGGGCGACATCGACACCGCAAGCACTTGCCTGCAGCGTGGGCGCGGCGTTGTGTGGGGGACCGACCGCGTCGGCCACCGTGTGCCGCGTTCGGCCTCCTGCCGCCACGGAGAGCGGGCAAGAGCGCCGAGGCCGCTCATGCCCCCTTCTTCCGGGAGCGCGGCTGTGCATTCACGGATTGGGGAGGAGACGGCCTGGGGAGACCTCGCGACGGTGAAGAGCCGGCAGTGCGACCGGCCGCATCAACGGCATCGACGGGCCTGTCTCAGCCTCTCAGCGAGTAGTTCGGTCGCCTTCTCGAGATCCTCTTCCTCGATCCCCATGTCCGCGAGGAAACACCTGTAGACGATCTCGTGGCCGGCCTCCACCCCTGCACCGGCAAGCTCGGAGGCCTTGCGGGCGAGCTCTATCGCCCCTGTGGCGCGGTGGACGATCTTTCCGCCGACCATGACGAGAACCATATCGGCCGCCGAGGGGTCGTCGAGACGGTGGGTTATGTGGATGACGGTCGTCTTGAGGGTCGCGTTGAGCTCACGGATCTGGTCCAAGACCTGGGACCTGCTTGCGGGGTCGAGCATGGCCGTGCCCTCGTCCAGGACCAGCACGTCCACCTCCATCGCCAGCTGGCCGGCATAGACGATCTTCGAGAGCTGCCCGCCCGAGAGTTCGGAGGTGAGGCTGTGCCTGAGGTGCTGGCAGTGCACCGCCTCGAGCGATCGCGTGACGCGCCGGTCTATCTCGAAAGCGGGCAGCCCCAGGTTTTCAGGGCCGAACGCCACGTCCTCCTCCACGACGAGCGAGACGATCTGGTTCGCCGGGTTGCCGAGCACCAGGCCGACCCGCCTGCCTTTCGTGTCAACCGTTCCGGAGGTGGGCTTCAGGACGCCCGATATGAGGTACGCGAGGGTGGTCTTGCCGCTGCCGTTGGGACCGACGATCCCGCAATACGAACCGGAGGGGACCTCAAGGTCGATCCCGGCCAAGGCGAGTGTCTGGGGATACGAAAAGGTCACGCCCGCCAACGTGACTGCGGGCGTGACCTCGGCAGGTTGCATCAATCCTCGGCCTCTGGGGCCTTCTCGGCCTTCTTCTCCTTCTTCCTGGAGAAGAGGCCCTTTCTCGACGGCTCTTTCTTTTCCTTGCCCGGGGACTTTTCCGCGGCCTTCTTCTCGGTCCACTCGATGATGGCCATGGGTGCGTGGTCCCCACGCCTCACGCTGGTGCGGATGATCCTGGTGTAGCCCCCGTTCCGGTTCGCGAACAGGGGGGCGAGCTCCTTGAAGAGCTTGCCTATCGCCGCCTTCGACCTGAGCACGCGCTCCGCCCTCCTGATCGAGGCGAGGTCGCCCTTCTTGCCGAGGGTGATCATCCTGTCCGCGAGCTTCCTGAGCTCCTTGGCCTTCGCCTCGGTCGTGGTGAGCCTTTCGTTCATCACGAGCGAGGTCACCAGGTTCCTGAGCAGGGCCTGCCTGTGGTCGGTGGTGCGCTGGAGTTTCCTTCCTGCTATGCGATGGTACATGGCGTGTGCTCCGATCCTACTTGCTTTCTTCTTCTTCCATCCGCCTCCTGCGCGCCTCTATCTCTTCGGGGGACGGCAGGTTCGGCAGCTTCATGCCGATGTGAAGCCCCATCTTGGCGAGCTTCTCCTTGATCTCCTCGAGCGACTTCCTTCCGAAGTTCTTGGTCTTCAGCAGCTCGGATTCCGACTTCTGGACCAGCTCGTAGATATAGGACATGTTCGCGTTCTTCAGGCAGTTGGCGGACCTGACGGAGAGCTCCAGTTCCTCGACGGTCCTGAAGAGGTTGTCGTTGAGCTCCTGCTCGGGACCCTCCTCCTCGCCCATGTGCTCGATCTCCTCCTCGTGGAAGTTGATGAACACGTCCATGTATTCCTTCTGGATCCGGGCGGCGTAGGCGAGGGCGTCGTCCGGCGTCACCACGCCGTTGGTCCACACCTCGAGGGAAAGACGGTCGTAGTCCGTCCTGCGGCCCACGATGGTGGGGGTCACGTTGAAGGACACCCTGCGCACGGGCGAGAACACGGAGTCCACGGGGATCCAGCCGTGGACGTCGAGCTTTTCCTTGTTGAGCTCCGCCGGCACATAGCCCCTTCCCCAGTCGACCCTCAGCTGGAGCTTGAAGGTGAGGTCGGTCTGGATCGTGGCGATGAGCTGGTCCGGGTTGATCACGTCCATCTTCCCGGCCGTGTCGATGTCACCTGCCTTGACCTCGCAGGGCCCCTTCTTCTCGAGGGTCACCGTCTGGGGCTTGTCGGTGTGCATGCGCATCACGACCTTCTTGAGGTTCAGGATGATGTCCGTGACGTCCTCGTACACGCCGGGAATGCTCGAGAACTCGTGGAGCACGCCCAGAGACTCGTCGAACCTCACACCGATGATCGCGGAACCGTAGATGGAGGACAGGAGGATCCTCCTCAGGGAGTTGCCGATCGTGACCCCAAAGCCGCGTTCGAGGGGTTGCGCGTTGAACCGGGCGTAGGTGTCCGAGTACGTCTCCTCCACGATCTCCAGCTTGGTCGGTTTTATGATCTCTTTCCAGTTTTTCTCTATCATCCCTCACCCGTGCCTTTGGATTCTTATTTCGAGTAGAACTCGATGATCAGAGTCTCCTGGATGGACGTGGGCATGTCCTTGCGCTCAGGCAGGGCCTTGATGCGCCCCCTGCGGGCTTCCTTGTCCACCTCGAGCCACTCGGCGAAACCCCTCTGTTCGCGGTTCTCGAGGGAGGCGCCGATGGATTCCATCTTCTTGCTCTTCTCCTTGACCTCGACCACGTCCCCAGCCTTCACGAGGTACGACGGGATGTCCACCTTGCGGCCGTTGACGAGGATGTGCCCGTGGTTGATGAGCTGCCGCGCGGCGTTGCGCGAGGAAGAGAAGCCCATGCGGTAGACGATGTTGTCGAGCCGCCTCTCGAGGAGCTGGAGGAGCTGTTCGCCGGTGACGCCGCGGGTCCTCTTGGCCATGTCGTAGTACCTGCGGAACTGCGACTCGGAGACGCCGTAGGTATACCTGACCTTCTGCTTCTCGCGCAGGTGCAGCCGGTACTCGGTGACCCTCACCCTGCCCTGGCCGTGCTGGCCCGGGGGATAGGCACGCTGCTCGATGGCGCACTTGTCCGTGTAACACCGCTCACCCTTGAGGAAGAGCTTCTGCCCCTCCCTGCGACAGATCTTGCAAACAGCTCCCGTGTACCTTGACAAGACGTGGTCCTCCTTCTGTTACACCCTTCTGCGTTTGGGCGGCCTGCACCCGTTGTGGGGGATCGGGGTGACGTCGCGGATCCCCGTGATCCTGATACCGCTCGCGTTGATCGCCCTGAGCGCCGACTCGCGGCCGCTGCCCGGGCCCTTTATGTAGGCGAACGCGCTCTTGAGCCCGAACTCCTGGGCCTTCTTGCACGCCTCCTGCGCCGCCACCTGGGCCGCGAAAGGCGTGGACTTGCGCGACCCCTTGAACCCCTGCGCGCCGGCCGAAGACCACGCGAGGGTGTTGCCCTGCGGATCCGTTATCGTGATGATGGTGTTGTTGAAGGTGGCCTGGATGTGGACGACACCCTCAGGCACATCCTTGCGTACCCTCTTCCGCCCTGTCCTCTGTCTTGCTTTCGCCATGAAGGATACTCCTTGTCTGAGACCTTACTTCTTCTTGCCCACCACGAGACGGCGCGGCCCCTTCCTGGTCCTCGCGTTGTTGTGGGTGTTCTGGCCCCGCACGGGCAGACCCTTGCGGTGCCTGATCCCCCGGTAGGACGCGATGTCCATGAGCCGCCTGATGTTCATGCTGACCTCCCTGCGCAGGTCACCCTCGACCGTCAGGTTCTTGTCGATGTAGTCCCTGATGGCGGCGATGTCGTGCTCGGACAGTTCGTCGGTCTTCTTGGCGGGGTCGACCTTCACGGCCCTCACGATCTCGGAGGCCCTCGTCCTCCCGATCCCGTAGATGTACGTAAGGGCGATGTCGATACGCTTGTTCCGCGGTAAGTCTACTCCAGCTATCCTAGCCAAGCCTTACAACCTCCTTTACCCCTGTCTCTGGTTGTGCCGCGGGTTCTCGCAGATCACCCGCACGACGCCGCTGCGCCTGATGATCTTGCACTTCCTGCACCGCTTCTTGATTGATGCGCTCACCTTCATGTCCGCCTCGTTCTCACTTGGATCTGTATACGATCCTTCCCTTCGTAAGGTCGTACGGCGAAATCTCGACCTGCACCTTGTCACCGGGCAGGATCCGTATGTAATGCATCCTCATCTTGCCCGAGATATGCGCCAGTATCTGGTGCCCGTTCGCGAGCTCCACCCTGAACATGGCGTTCGGGAGGGGCTCCACCACGATCCCTTCGGCCTCGATGACATCCTTCGCCATGACGTCTTGTGCGCTACGCTCCTATCGCCTTCTGGATGGCTTCCTGCACCTGCTCCATCGACTTCGTGCCGTCTATCGTCCTGACCACCCCCTGCTTGGAGTAGTAGTCGATGAGCGGCGACGTCTGATCGTGATACGTCTTCAGTCTGCTGCGGATCGTGGCTTCCTGGTCGTCGTCCCTCTGGTAGAGCTCGCCTCCGCACTTGTCGCAGACACCCTCTTTCTTCGGCGGGTCGAACTCCACGTGGTGCATGTAGTTGCACCCGCGGCACGTCCTCCTGCCCGTGAGCCTCTTGACCAGGTAATCGTCCGGCACCTCGATGACGACCACGTGATCGAGACTTTTACCCATTCCCTTGAGCAGCCCGTCAAGCGCCTTCGCCTGCTCCAGGGTCCTCGGGAAGCCGTCGAGGATGAAACCCTTGGCGCAGTCGGGCTTTCCGAAGCGCTCCTTCACCACGCCGATCACCACCTCGTCGGGCACGAGCGCGCCCTTGTCCATGTATTCCTTGGCCTTGAGCCCCATGGGGGTCCCTTCCTTCACCGCCGCCCTGAACATGTCCCCCGTGGAGATCTGCGGCACGCCAAGCCTGTCGATCATCCTCTTCGCCTGTGTTCCCTTCCCTGCGCCCGGCGGTCCAATCAAGATGATGTTCATGCTCATTCCCCCTCGGTGAGTTGTGGGTGCTACCTTCTGCTGCGTATGCGACCGGTCTTGAGGAGACCGTCGTACTGTCTGGTGATGAGGTGGGACTCTATCTGGCTCATGGTGTCGAGAGACACGCCGATCACGATGAGCAGCGACGTGCCGCCGAAGTAGAACGGGGCGTTCGTCCAGGAGATGAGGATCATGGGCAGCACGCACACGATGCTCAGGTAGATGGCCCCGATGAAGGTGAGCCGTGACAGGACCCTGTCGAGGTACTCCGCGGTGGCCTTGCCGGGCCTGATCCCGGGGATGTAGCCGCCGTTCTTCTTGAGGTTTTCCGCCACGTCGAGCGGGTTGAAGATGACCGCGGTGTAGAAGTAGGTGAAGAAGACGATGGCGATCACGTAGATGACGTTGTACCAGAACCCCGTTGGCGAGAGCGCCCCTGCGAGCGTCTTCATGAAGCCCACGTCCGGGAAGAACTGCGCGATGGTCGCCGGGAACACGATGATCGACGACGCGAAGATGGGCGGGATGACGCCGGAGATGTTGATCTTGAGGGGCAGGTGCGTGCTCTGGCCGCCGTAGATCCTCCTGCCCTTGATCTGCTTCGGGTACTGGATGGGGATGCGGCGCTGCGAGGTCTCGAAGTACACGATGCCCGCGATCACCACGGCCACGAGCACGACCACGAGGATGAGCGCGATGATCGACATCTCGCCCGTGCGCACGAGCCTGAAGGTGTTGATGATGGCGAGCGGCAACCTCGCCACTATGCCGGCGAAGATGATGAGCGAGATCCCGTTGCCGATGCCCCGCTCCGTTATCTGCTCGCCGAGCCACATGAGGAAGCACGTGCCGGTGGTCATGGTGATCATCGCGACCATCCTGAAACCCCAGCCCGGGTTGCTCACCACCGACTGGCCCGCGACGGTCATCTGTTCGACGCCGAAGGCCATGAAGTGACTCTGTATGAGGCACAACAAGACGGTGAGGTACCGCGTGTAGACCGTCAGCTTGTGTTTTCCCGTCGCGCCTTCCTTCTGGAGCTGCTCGAAGGGCGGGTAGATCATGCACAAGAGCTGCACGATGATGGATGCGCTAATGTAGGGCATCACGCCCAGTGCGAAGATCGACAACCCCCTCAGGCCGCCGCCCGAGAACATGTCGAACATCCCGAGCAGCGTCCCCTGCTGCTGGTCGAACCACTCCTTCATGATGGCGGAATCGATGCCCGGCGTGGGTATGTGTATGCCCAGCCTGTACACGAGCAGCATGGCAAGGGTGAAGAGAATCCTGTTCCACAGCTCGGGAACCTTCGCTATGTTGCTGAAACCGTACCCGTTGGCCACGTGATGGTCCTCAGATGTGCTCGAAGGTGCCGCCGGCCCTGCTGATCTTCTCTATGGCCGCGCTGGAGGCCTTGTCGAGTCTGACGGTGAGCGGAACGTCTATCTCGCCGTCGGCCAAGAGTTTCACCGGTACCGACAGGGAGGGGATGAGACCCCGCATCCTGAGCGCGTCGCGGTCGACCACGGAACCCTTCTCGAACCGGGCCAGGTCCTTGACGTTGACCACGGCGTACTCGATGCGGGTGCGGTTCTTGAACCCGCGCTTGGGAAGTCTCCGGTAAATGGGCATCTGGCCGCCCTCGAACCACTGGGGCACGTTCCCGCCCGAGCGAGCCTTCTGTCCCTTGGTGCCTCGGCCGCAGGTCGTCCCCATGCCGGAGGAGTTGCCCCGGCCCACGCGCTTCTTCTTCTTCCTCGACCCGTCGGCCGGCTTGAGGTTGGATAGATCGATCATCTCACGCCTCCTCCCATTTCACCAGGTGGGGAACCTTTGCGACCGCGCCCCGCGTCGCGGGGTTGTCCGGCAGCACCCTCGACCTGCCGCGCCTCTTGAGGCCGAGCGCGGCGACGATCGCCTTCTGCTTCTCTGTACAACCGATCACCGACCGATACAGCGTCACCTTGATCTTGCCTGCCATGGTCTCCACCCGTTCCTTGCTACCTTCACGAACCCAGATCCAGCGTCTTGCCGCGCTTGGCCTCGACGTACTCCCTCGTCTCCAGACGATCGAGCGCGTCGAAGGTGGCCCGTATGACGTTGTTGTGGTTGCGCGATCCCAGCGTCTTGGCCACCACGTTCCGGTACCCTGCGGCCTCCATCACGGCCCTCACCGCGTTCCCGGCGATGATACCGGTGCCTTCCGGCGCAGGCTTCACGATCACCCTGGAAGAGCCGAACTCCCCGATGATCTCGTGCGGGACCGTGCCCGAGACGATGGGGACGTCCCTCATGGCCTTCCTGGCGGACTCGTATCCCTTGCGGATGCTCACGGATACTTCCTTGGCCTTGCCCAGCCCGTGACCGACCTTCCCGTTGCCGTCGCCCACCACCACGAGTGCGCTGAAACGGAACCTCTTTCCGCCCTTGACGACCTTCGCGACACGGTTGATGTAGACGACCTTGTCGATCAACTGTTCCTGGTTCTCGTCGATCTGCTCGAATCTAGCCAATGGTGCACCTCGCTTGTCTAGAACTTCAGCCCACCCTCGCGGGCCGCCTCGGCCACCGCCTTGACGCGGCCGTGGTACCGGTACCCTGAGCGGTCGAACACGACCTTGTCGATCCCCTTGTCCCTGGCCTTGGCGGCGAGCAGCTCGCCCACGAGCCTTGCCGCCGCGATGTTCGCCCCCTTGACCTTCCCCTTGATCTCGGGGCTCAAGGTGGAGGCGGCGGCCAGGGTCACACCGTTCTCATCGTCGATGATCTGGGTATAGATATGCCTCAGACCGCGGTACACGCTCAGGCGCGGCCTGTCGGCCGTGCCCGTGATCCTCTTGCGAATCCTTTCCTTCCTGAGCTGCCACGCCTGCCGTTCTGTCTTCTTGCTCACTTCACGCCACTCCTTGTCTCACTGCATGGGCATCAGCCCTTGGCGGCCGTCTTGCCGGGCTTGAGCCTGACCTGCTCCCCGTCATAGCGGATACCCTTGCCCGCGTACGAGTCGGGCTTGCGGATCTTGCGGATGCGCGCTGCGACGTCGCCGAGGAGCTCGTTGTCTATGCCGGTGATCTCGATGAGGCCGTCCTTGCTCACCGTGCCGCTCACCCCCTCGGGCAGGCGGAACTCGACGGGATGGGAATACCCCACGTTCAACACCAGGGTGTTGCCCTTGGCCTCTCCACGGTACCCGATGCCGACGATCCTGAGCCTCCTGGTGAAGCCCTCGGAGACCCCCTTCACCATGTTGTTCGCGAGCGCCCTCATGAGCCCGTGGAATGCCTTCGTCTTGCGCTCCTCGTCCTTCGGGACGAAGCGGAGTTCCTTCTCCTCTATCACCACGTCCAGATTCCCGACGCAACGCTTCTTGAGCTCGCCCTTGGGCCCCTTGACCGTGAGCGTCTCGCCGTCGAAGGTGACGCTCACCCCCTTGGGAATGGGTATAGGCAGTTTTCCTATTCTTGACATCGCCATGGTCAGCTCCTCACCAAACCCTCAGCAGGACTTCGCCGCCCTTGTTCTTGGCCCTGGCATTGTGGTCGGTCATGATGCCTTCAGACGTGCTCACGATGGCTATGCCGAGCCCGCCCCGGACCTTCTCTATCTCGGCCGCCCCACGGTAAATCCTCCTGCCCGGTTTCGAGACGCGCTCGATGCCGCTGATCACGTGGCGGGAGTTGAAGTACTTGAGGCTCACGCGGAGCATCCCCTGCCTGCCGTCGTCGATCACGCGGTAGGACTTTATGTAACCCTCTTTCTGGAGGATGTCCGCGATCGCTATCTTCATCTTCGACGCAGGGATGTCGACGCTCTCCTTCTGGGCCCCTGCAGCGTTCCGGATCCTGGTTATCATGTCCGCTATGGGATCGGTGTGCATCTGCGTTCCCCTCTTACCAGCTGGCTTTCTTCACGCCCGGGATCTCGCCCCTCATGGCATGGTTCCTGAGACATATCCTGCAGATCCCGAACTTGCGGTAGTACCCGTGCGGCCTGCCGCAAAGCTGGCACCTGTTGTACTGCCTCACCTTGAACTTGGGCTTCCTGCGCTGCTTAGCGATCATCGATTTCTTCGCCATGACATCCCCTCATCTACTTCCGAAACGGCATTCCGAAGGCGGCAAGCAGGCTCCTGCCCTCGTCGTCGCTGCCGGCAGTGGTGACAATGGTTATATTCATGCCCCTGAGCTTGTCAATCGCGTCATAGTTGATCTCGGGGAAGACCGACTGGTCGTTCAGGCCCATGGTGTAGTTGCCCCTTCCGTCGAAGCCCTTGGGGGAGACGCCCCTGAAGTCCCTCACACGGGGAAGCACCGCGTTGATGAGCCTGTCCAGGAACTCGTACATGCGCTCACCCCTGAGCGTCACCGAGCAGCCCACCGGCATGCCCTCCCTGAGCTTGAACGCGGCGATGGACTTGCGGGCCTTGCGTACCACCGGCTTCTGCCCGGTGATAAGGGCCAGTTCCTCGGCGGCCCGGTCGATGATCTTGATGTCCTGCACCGCATCGCCGAGCCCCATGTTCAGGACGATCTTGACGAGCTTCGGCACCTGGTGGACGTTCTTGTACCCGTACTCCGTCCTGAGGGCGGGAACGATCTCCTTGAGGTAGTATTCCTTGAGCCTTGCCATCTCACATCCTCACTTGTCCAGTTCCTCGCTGCAGCTCCTGCAGTACCTGACCTTGGTCCCGTCCTCGTGGAACTTGAAGCCTATGCGGACCGCCTTCTTGCAAGCGGGGCAGACGATGGCCACGTTGGAGAGGTGGATCGGCGCCTCCTTCTCCACGATCCCGCCCTGTGACTTCTGCGACGGCCTCGTGTGCCGCTTGATCATGTTGACCCGCTCGACGACGACGCGGTCCTTCTTGGGGACGACACGGATCACCTGACCCTGCTTCCCCTTGTTCTTCCCGGTGAGGACGATCACCGTGTCTCCCTTTCTTATCCTGCCGGTCTCATGCCTTACCACTGCCATCGCGCACCTCTAGAGAACCTCTGGAGCCAGGGACACGATCTTCATGAAGTTCTTGCTTCTCAGCTCCCTGGCCACCGGCCCGAAGATACGAGTCCCGACCGGCTCGTTCTGGTTGTTGAGGATGACGGCCGAGTTCTCGTCGAACCTGATGCTCGTCCCGTCCGGCCTCTTGTGCGTCCTCGTCGTGCGGACCACCACGGCCCTCACCACGTCACCCTTCTTCACCTTGGACCTCGGGATCGCGTCCTTCACGCTCACCACGATGATGTCCCCGAGGGAGGCGTACCTGCGCCTGGTGCCCCCCAGGACCTTGATGCACATGACCTCCTTGGCTCCCGAGTTGTCCGCAACCTTGAGTCTTGTCTGCTGTTGGATCATGATCGGCCTCCGCCACCTGCACCTCTACCGGCTACTCCTGTCTCTCGAGGATCTTCACAACCCTCCAGCACTTCTCTCTGCTGATGGGCCTGCATTCGCGGATCAGCACCCTGTCCCCGGGTCTGCACTCGTTGCGTTCGTCGTGCGCCTTGAACTTCGCACGCCTGCGCACGTACTTGCCGAACACCGGGTGTTTCTCGAGGCGCTCGACCGTGACCACCACGGTCTTGTCCATCTTGTCGCTCGTGACGATTCCTTCGAATTCAAGCTTCCTGGCCTGTTCCGTCATTGCACTCTCTCCCGCGCGATCGTATTGATACGTGCGATGTCTCGACGCAGCTTGGAGATGATCGACGTGTCCTTGAGCTGGCCGGTCGCCTTCTTGAACCGGGCGTCGAGGAGTTCCCTCTCCAGCTTCAAGAGGAGCTCCGAGAGCTCGGCAGGGCTCTTCTCGCGTATCTCCTTGGCCTTCATCACACACCCTCCCTGACCACGAACCTCGTTTTCACGGGCAGCTTGTGGGAAGCCAGGCGGAACGCCTCCTTTGCCTGTTCCTCGGTCACGCCGTCGATCTCGAAGAGGATCCTGCCGGGTCTCACCGGTGCGACCCACTCTTCGGGAGCGCCCTTCCCCTTACCCATGCGGGTCTCCGCCGGCTTCTTGGTGATGGGCTTGTCCGGGAAGACCCGTATCCAGACCTTCCCTCCGCGCTTGATGAACCGGGTGATGGCGATACGGGCCGCCTCTATCTGCCTCGCGGTTATCCAGTGGGGTTCGAGGCTCTGAAGGCCGTACGTCCCGAAGGAGACGCGCGAGCCGCGTTCCGGGCTGCCCGTGAGCCTGCCCCGCTGCTGTTTCCTGTGCTTGACCTTGTTCGGCATCAACATGACTCATGCACTCCTTACGCGCTCGCCTCTTCCTGCTTCTTGATGACATCGCCGTGATAGATCCAGACCTTCACGCCGATGACCCCGTAGATGGTGAAGGCCTCCTTGAACCCGTAGTCCACATCGCTCCTGAGCGTGTGGAGCGGCACGCGACCCTCGCGGTACCATTCGCTCCTGGCGATCTCGGCGCCGGCGAGCCTCCCCGCGCAGGCGACCTTGATGCCCTGCGCGCCCATCCTGAGCGCCTGGCTCACGGCCCGTTTCATGGCCCTCCTGTAGGCCACGCGGCGCTCGAGCTGGCTGGCGATCCCCTCCGCCACGATCTGAGCATCGGTCTCCGGCCGCCTCACTTCCTTGATCTCGAGCATCACTTCCTTCTTCACGAGCTTGGCGAGGTCGTTCTTGATGGTCTCCGCGCCCTGCCCCTTCCTGCCTATCACGAGACCCGGCCTGCCCGTCGAGATCACGAGCTTCACCTTGCCCGCCGCACGCTCGATGATGATGTTGGAGATCCCCGCGTGACTCAGGTTCTTGGTGATGAAGTCCCTGATCTTGCGATCCTCGACGAGGAGCTCGCCGAAGCCCTTGTCGGCGTACCACTTCGCCTTCCAGTCCTTGGTCACGCCCAGCCGGAACCCGTATGGATGAATCTTCTGTCCCACCTTCGACCCCTTTCCTAGAGCTCTTCGAGGACCACCGCTATGTGGCTGGTCCGCTTCAGGATGCGGTTGGCGCGGCCCTGTGCCCTCGGCATCCACCTCTTCAGCATGGGACCCTCGTCGACCTGGATGGACTTCACGTAGAGGTTGTCCACGTCGACCATGCCCGTCTGGAGGGCGTTGGCAACCGCGGAATTGAGCACCTTTGCGATGATGCGCGCACGCTTCGTGCCGAGCAGGTTGAGCATCCTGAGCGCTTCCGCGATGGGCTTGTTTCTCACCTCGTCGGCGAGCAGTCTCGTCTTTTGGGGCGAGACCCTCGAGTATCTGAGAACGGCTCGTGCTTCCATGGGCTACCCCTTCTTCTGCGCCTTCCTGTCGGCCGCGTGGCCGTAGAACGTGCGTGTGGGAGAAAACTCCCCGAGCTTGTGCCCCACCATCTCCTCGGTGCAGTACACCGGGACGAACTTCTTGCCGTTGTGGACGGCGAAGGTCAGCCCCACGAATTCCGGGAGAATGACCGAGCGCCTCGACCACGTCTTTATGACCTTGCGGCTCCCTGTCTCCTGGGCCTGCAGGACCTTCTTCAGGAGGTGGTCATCCACGAACGGGCCTTTCTTCAGTGAACGGGACACGTCTTACTTCCTCCTCTTCACGATGTACTTGGTGGAGTCCTTGGTCCGCTTGCGGGTCTTGTGTCCCTTGGTGGAGACCCCCCAAGGCGTCACGGGGTGGTTTCCCTTGACGCGGCCTTCTCCTCCACCGTGGGGATGATCGACGGGGTTCATGGCCACACCGCGCACCGTCGGCCGAATGCCGAGCCAGCGGTTCCTTCCGGCCTTCCCGATGGTAATGTTGGAATGGCTGACGTTGCCCACCTGGCCGATGGTCGCCTTGCACTCCGCGAAGATCTTCCTCACCTCGCCCGAGGGCATCTTGATCTGGACGTAGTCGCCCTCTTTGGCGAGCACCTGCCCCGCCGTGCCCGCCGCCCTGATGAGCTGTCCGCCCTTGCCGGGCCTGAACTCCACGTTGTGGACGTTCGTGCCGAGGGGGATCATCTTGAGGCTCATGACGTTGCCCGGCCTGATCTCCGCCTCCTCCGAGGTGATGACCGTGCTGCCCACGGCCAGCCCGTCAGGCCAGAGGATGTACCGTTTCTCGCCGTCCGCATACTGGACGAGGGAGATCCTCGCCGAGCGGTTGGGGTCGTACTCCACGGTCATCACCTTGCCGGGGACCCCCACCTTGTCGCGCTTGAAGTCGATGATGCGGTACAGCCTCCGACTCCCCCCACCCTGGTGGCGCACGGTGATCCTGCCGAGGTTGTTCCTCCCGCTGTGCTTCTTGAGGGTGACGGTCAAGGACCGCTCGGGTTCCTGCGCCGTGATCTCCTCGAAGGTCGAGACGGTCATGCCGCGCCTTCCGGCGGACGTCGGTTTGAAGCTACGAATGCTCATCGGTCATACCCCTTCATAGAACTCGATGGTCTCGCCCTTCCCGAGCGTGACGATCGCCTTCTTCCAGTCGGGCCGCTGGTGTCTCCTGAAGCCCCACCTCTTGGACTTGCCCTTGACCCTCATGGTCCTCACGTCGAGAACGTGCACGCCGTAGAGCTCTTCCACGGCCTTCTTGATCTCGATCTTGTTGGCGTCGAGAGCCACGGAGAACATCACCTTGTTCCCCTTCTCCTTGAGATCCGTGCCCTTTTCCGTGATCAAAGGGCGCTTGAGTATGCGGGTCGCGTTCTTCATGACTTCAGCCTCTCAACGATGAGCTCCACGGCCTTGAGGTCGAGCACCAGTCCCCTGTACTTCAGCACGTCGTAGACGTTCAGGCCCGCCGGCTGCATGAGTTTGCTCATGGGGTGGTTCCGGGAGGCGAGAGAGGTGTTCTCCGTCGGCTCGCCCACGACCACGAGGGCGTTTTCCATGCCGAGGGCGCCCAGGGCCTTCACGTACTCCTTCGTCTTGGGAACCCCGAGATCCATGCTGTCTATCACCCTCAGCATGTTCTCGCCGGCCTTCATGCTCAGCGCGCACCTGAGCGCCTGCCGCCTTACCTTCTTGGGGAGATCCATGGCGTAGCGCCTGCCGTTCGGGCCGAAGACCACACCACCGTGCCTCCACAGCGGCGAACGGTTCGTACCGGCACGGGCGCGTCCCGTCCCCTTCTGTCTCCACGGTTTCCTGCCGCCGCCCGAGACCTCGGAGCGGCCCTTCGTCTTGGCGGTCGCCGCCCGGCGGTTCGCCATCTGCCAGACGACCACGTCGTGGAGGAGATGCGGCTTCACCTCGCAGCCGAAGACCTCGTCGTCGAGCTGAATCTCCCTGACCTTCTCCCCAGCTATGTTGTAAACGTCGACCACAGGCATCGTATCAACCCTCTTGCTTGCGCAGGATGACCAGCTGTCCCTTGCTCCCGGGAACCGCCCCGCGCACGGCGATCATGTTCATGTCCTCGATGATGTCAACGACCTTGAGGCCCTTGACGGTCACCCTGCGGTTTCCCAGGTGTCCGGCCATGCGCTTGCCCTTGATGACCTTGCCCGGGGTCGTGTTCGTGCCGATGGACCCGCTCTCGTTGAGGATGAGGGACCCGTGGCTCGCCGGCAGCCCTCCGAACCCGTGCCTCCTCACCACGCCCGCGTATCCCTTTCCCTTGGAGACACCGGTGACCTTGATGACCTCGCCCTTGCTGAACACGTCGGTCACCTTCACCTCCGCGCCGACTTCAACCGAGGAGACGTCGTCGCACGGGATCTCGCGGAGAAAGGAGAAGTATCCCTTGCCGGCCTTGTCCTGGTGTCCCTTGAGCGGCTTGTTGACCCGGGATTCCTTCTTCGGTCCGAATCCCAGCTGCAAGGCGTCGTAGCCGTCTCTGTCCTTCACCTTCTTCTGTATCACGAAGCAGGGACCCGCCTGTATGAGCGTCACCGGGACGATGTCCCCGTTTTCGTTGAACACCTGGCTCATTCCGAGCTTCTTGCCGAGTATACCCTTGATCATGGCTTTCTCCGCTTCGTGCTAGAGCTTGATCTCCACGTCGACGCCGGCCGACAGGTCGAGCTTCATGAGGGAGTCGACCGTCTGCTGGGTCGGGTCGAGGATGTCGAGGAGGCGCTTGAACGTGCGGATCTCGAACTGGTCTCTCGACTTCTTGTCCACGTGGGGAGACCTCAGGACGCAGAAACGCTCGATCTTCGTCGGAAGGGGGATGGGCCCGGCCACCTTGGCGCCGGTCTTGCGTGCCGCATCGACGATCTCCTGGACGGACTGGTCGATGAGCTTGTGGTCGTAGCCTTTCAGTCGTATGCGTATCCGTTGGGTCTCCATTGCCGGTATTCTCCTGTCGTTTCTCTGAGCTTACTCGATAACCTTGACGATGACGCCGGAGGCCACGGTCCTGCCGCCCTCGCGGATGGCGAATCGCAAACCCTCCTCCATCGCGATCGGCGAAATCAGCTTCACCTCCATCGTCACGTTGTCCCCGGGCATCACCATCTC
>JAKPDW010000058.1 GCA_029552245.1 Deltaproteobacteria bacterium | reverse complement strand
GCGTGATGAGGACACCGCCCGTCTCTGTCTGCCACCACGTGTCCACGATGGGGCACTCGCCGCGGCCGATGACGTGGTAGTACCAATTCCAGGCCTCGGGGTTGATGGGCTCGCCCACGGTACCGAGGATTCTCAAGGTGGAGATGTCCGCCTTCTTCACCCACTCGTCCCCTTCCTTGGCAATGGCGCGGATGGCCGTGGGGGCTGTGTAGAAGATGGTTACCTTGTACTTCTCCACGATCTTCCAGAAACGGCTGATGTCCGGAGAGTTGGGCACCCCCTCGAACATGACGGAGGTGGCGCCGTTGCAAAGGGGCCCGTAGACGATGTAGGAATGTCCCGTGACCCAGCCGATATCCGCCGTGCACCAGTAGATATCCTCTTCATGATAATCGAAAATCATCTTGTGGGTGTAGGCCACATACACGAGGTAGCCACCTGTCGTGTGCATGACGCCTTTGGGTTTCCCCGTGGAGCCGGAGGTGTAAAGGATGAAAAGGGGGTCCTCCGCATCCATCCACTCGGGTTCGCAGTCGGCAGAGGCCTTGGCCATGAGGTCCTCCCACCAGATGTCCCGCACGGCGTTCCAGCTGCACTTGATCTTGTCGCCCACGCGGCGCACGACAATCTGCTTCTCGATGGAGGGGCAGTCCTTGATGGCCGTATCAGCCGTGTCCTTCTGGGGCACCGCCTTGGCCCCGCGGAAGGTACCGTCACAGGTAATGATGAGTTTAGACTGGGCATCCTGGATGCGGTCCCGCAAGGCCTCGGCGCTGAACCCGCCGAAGACGATACTGTGGATGGCGCCGATTCTCGTGCAGGCGAGCATGGAGATGGCGAGCTCCGGGATCATGGGGAGGAAGATGGTGACGCGGTCGCCCTTCTTAACCCCCAATGATTTCAGCACGTTGGCAAATTTGCACACCTCCGCGTGGAGCTGCCGATACGTGTAGGCCCTGTCTTCTCCCGGCTCGTTTCCTTCCCACTGGATGGCGATCTTGTCGGGGCGCACCTTGAGGTGGCGGTCGAGACAGTTGTAGGAGACGTTCAGCTTGCCGCCCTCAAAGAACTTTACATAGATATCACCCTTGCGCACGTCGAAGTTGTAGTCCATTACCCTGTCGAAGGGCTTGAACCACTCGACGTATTCCTTCGCGATTTCCGACCAGAAAGCCTCGGGCTCCTCGATGGAGCGCTTGTAGAGGCGATCGTACGCTTCCC
>JAKPDW010000050.1 GCA_029552245.1 Deltaproteobacteria bacterium | reverse complement strand
TCGGCAGCCGAGAAGAAGCGAGGCGGGCAGCTCGCCGACGAGTACTTCGCCGACCCCGCCAAGTTCTCCGTGAAGGAGTTCTACAAGGCGGCTCCGGCGGCGAAGGCCGCGGCAGCTTCTCGTCTCGACCCTCCGGTGCTGCTGGGCTCTCCTTCGGCTTCCTCTCCCACGCCGGCCCTGGGACGCGCCCAGGCGCTGGCGAGCCTCGAGTTCCTGGAGCGCCTGGTGCGCGTCTCGAACGAGACCCTGGTGGGTCTGGCGCACGTGCACCAGCTCTACCCCGAGGCCGACATCAGCGAGGGGCAGGTCATCGTTCAGGCCATGAGCGTGTCGATCGGCGTGATCGAGAAGCTCACGAAGTACGCGCTCCTCGACCTGCCTCCTGTGCCGGGCAAGGTCGAGCCCCCGGCCAAGGTGGCGGCTTCCGAGCCGCCACCGAAGAACGAGCACCCGGACCCGGACGAGAAGGTCGACGAGAAGGCCCCCGAAGACGACGACGACGACGAAGGCACGCCGCGTCCGCCGTGGGCCAAGAAGAAGTAAGGCGTTCGCCCGCTTCTTCTGCCAGAGCAAGCCGAGGGCCTCCTGATCAACGGAGGTCCTCGGCTTGTTCAGCATCCTGACATCGCCGTGCAGCTCGATGGGGTAGTGCCACGCCTTCGTGCCGTGCATGGACTCGAAGACGGCGAAGATCTCGTTCTCGCGGAGTTCGAGGGACAGCAGGCCGTACGGCTTCGCCTTCTCGATGAGCTTCAGGACGAGCTCGCGATGCGTGGCGGGGTCCTCGGGCAAGAACAGCGTGACCTCGTCGAGCTTCTTCCCCTCGTCGCTCAGGATGGGCTCCGCGCACCACGCGTGCATGAAGCGCGGGAGCGTTCGCTGCTCCTGCCAGACGTCCGTCAGGCGCTCCAGGATCTGCTCGGCCTTGCGGATGAGGCCGTCGTGGATGAAGCGCTCGCTCGTGATGTAGTTGTAGTCCACGATGTCCATCATGAGCCCTGGTGACGCGTTCCTGCAACGGTTCCTGACGGACCACCGCGCATGGTCAGAACGGATCCGCCGTGCCTCCTATGCGGAGTCGGTCTCGATGGACCGCGTTCCAGAAGGCGTGCGCGTGCAGGTCAAGTGGAAGAACAAGAAGGGCGAGGGCTCCTACGAGAAGATCTTTACCCTTCAGGATCTCCTCGGCCATACTCGGACTCTCTCCCCGCCCGCATGGGCTCTCCAGAAGAAGCACTGTACCTGCGCTCAAGAGACGATCGCAGGGGTGCTCAGCAAACGAGGCGTCTGATGAACATCACCTTGAACGCAGAGCAGTACACGGCCTTGGTGGCGCTGGCCCGTAGGGGCGCGACCGTCGAGGGCACCGATGCGATCCTGAAGCTCGAGGAGTTTCTTCGTCAGACCGAGAAGCAGGCGGGCGTGACCCGCTTCTTCCTGTGGGTGCGGTGGCAGGAGGCCAAGCAGCCTCTTCCTCCGACCACGAACTTCCCGTCCGTGTGGCCTCCGAGCCTTCAGCAGATCATCGAGAGGCTGGACCGGCCGATCGCCCGCGTCGACGTGGAGGCGATGCTGAAGGAGAACGCCACCAACCCCGCTACCGTGCTCGTGACCCAAGACCCTGCCGGCCAGGTGGGGTGGACCGAGCTCAACGTCTACTTCCCCTAGAACGTAGTACGAGGTACCCCCCATGACCGAGACCATCATCGCCATCGTGTTCGGCCTTCTCTCCTTTGCCGGGCTGGTCGTGGCCATCCGCAGCTTCCTCCGCAAGGAGAAGGCCGCGGCTGCTTCGGCACCTTCGCCCGAGCTTGCCCCCGTCGTGTCGGACGTCGAGTCCGAGCGCTGCGTGTGCGGGGAGATCGCCACCGAGCCAGCTCCCTACATCGAACGAGAGCGCGAGGACGACTCCGCAGCGGCGAACTACCTGATGCGGCACCACGACCGCAACGTGTACGCGGCCCCTCCTCGTTTGCGCCGCACGGTCGACAAGAGCAAGCCCCCGGCGTTCTGCCGCGTCCACGCTCACGTGGCCGACGCGAAGATCGACGAGTTCCTGTACGTGAAGGTCAGGGCGGTCCTGGCTGAAGCGAACTCAAGGATCGCTGTCGAGGCCGCCAGCTTCGAGAAGGAGGCACTCGTCGAGGCCGTCAAGAACTCCCTGACGCGCACCGAGAAGTCGAAGCCCAAGGCGTCGTCCAACGGCGCTCTCAACGGCGCCACCAGCAGCATGGCCAGCCCGGTCAGCAACGGCGCTCCTCCGGTCTTGAGCTGATGATGCCCGACAAGGTGATGAGGACCCTGACCGACATCAAGGTGCTGACGCGGAACGGGAACGAGCACCGGTTCCCCTGCGTCTCCGAGAAGGACGTCCGAGACGCGCTCGCGTCGATCGGTTCTTCTTCTACTACCCTCACGCTCGTCAACGCCGGGGGAGCGTGCCTCACGCTCCCGTTCCGGTCGGTAGAAACCATCGAGGCGAACGGAGAGACCCTGTGGAAGCGCGAGACCCGCACGACTACTTCCGATGCGTGAACTGCGGGACCCCGCTGAAGAGCCACGAGGCGAAGCTCTTCTTGTCGGTCTACGTCTGCGCGGGCTGCCACGAGACGGCCACGCTGTTCCGTGACCGCATCCAGGCGGAGCTGAAGCAGCTCTTGGTCATGACGGACGAGGCCATCCGCGAGGCGCTCGTGACCCAGAAGCTGCATCTGGCGCCGGCGGCCCGGTCTCGGGATGTCCCCAAGTCCGAGCTCATCGGCGCCCTCATCAAGATGACGGAGGAGAGAAGTGCTTCACGTTCTTCTAGCAGCAGCGATTCACGCAGAGCAGCCGGCGATCCCCGCCCCGCAGGTGGACCTGTACGCCAAGACGATCGCGACGGAGGCGCAGAAGCGGCACCTGGACCCGTGGGTCTTCTGGGCACTGGTCAGGACGGAGAGTCGGTTCCAGAGCGGAGTGGTTCACCAGGAGAAGAACGGTGACTGCTCCGTCGGCCTGACGCAGATCAAGGTCACGAACTGCGACCAGGCTCGTGTGGCGGTCTTGCTGGATCCGCTCACGAACTTGCGCACGTCGGCAGTGATTCAGCAGAAGCAGCACGCGTGGTGTAGGGTTCATGCGTGCCCGAACGGCTGGCTGTACTTGTACAACCCGTCGAAGGAGTACGTCAGAACCGTTCTTCGACTCGCCAAGGAGACCCGCCGTGCAGCAGAACCCCATCTTCGGACGACACGAGGCCAAGTGCACCCATCCCGAGTGCGGCCTGGGGCGCATCCTGTTCGATGAAGCCTTCTCGGCGGGGTACAAGATCGGAGATGCTGTGCTCTCCGGGTCTGACCCCGCTCACGGAAGGTGCCCTCTGTGCAAACGCTACTCGATGAAGATCACGTCCGCCCCCGAGGTGAAGCCGCTCCCGAACCCGACGGGCTTCACCTCGATTCCCACCAAGTGAAGATGACGCTGCACATCCCCGGCTGGGAGCGCCCGGCCGGGATCGCGCACGAAGTCATCCTCTCGCCCACCCGCCGCCACGAGGACTTCTCGTGGCGGTACCTCCGCATCAAGCGCGTCTGCTTCAAGCACGCTGCGCACTTGATGTTCTTGCAGGGCGCTTCCCCGGCCCGCCTTTTTCTAGCCTCCTGTCTCGAGGTCGACGGCTCGCAGCTCTTCGGTCTGCACCTCCTCGGGTTCTTGGGAGGGGCCCCGTGGCAGGTCCCCTACACGCTGCGGGACGTGCTCGTGGCCCAGATCCTAGAAGCACCGGAGGGCTTCCGTCCGGAGGTGCATCTGCCGTTCATGCTCGAGCAGATCGTGAAAGAAGCTTGTTGATCGTCAGAACTCGTTGTACGTCTCTTGTACGTCTGGAGGACACGTGACCCAACCGAAGAAAGAAGAAGTCCAGATGCCTCACGAGGCGCCCTTCGTGGCGCCCGGCGTGAGTGCGGCAGCCGCCGAGTACGCCCGAGGGGCACAGGCTCGTCGAAGCGCCGCTGCCGCGGCGGCCCTGCCCAAGTACGACACGCCTGTGGCTGGAGGTCCCACGCCTCCTGTCCCGTTGCTGAACCAGCCCCACGTGGATGGGCGGACCATGGCCCAGGCGGCCATGATGCAGCGTGGTCCGGCGCCTGGTGCGTCCATCATCGAGGGTGCTCCGACCGCCGCCGCTGCGGCTCCGTTCCTGCTGCCACAGGATGTCCTGCCGGACGAGGCCGCACAGGACCCGGAGTTCATGCAGGGGATGGGGAGCCGGTACGCCACCGCGCAGCCCCACCTGGCCATGAAGTACGGCGTCATCCGGAACGGCCAGCGGGTCGCTCCGCAGCAGCTCACGTCCGCGCCCGGGTCCCCGCCTCAGCAGGGGCGTCTGCGTCCCGAGACCGTGGAGGGGCTGAAGAAGCTCCAGACCTTGGGAGACGCGCCTCCTCCGGGTCCGGAGCCGCCCGAGCCCGATCGAGAAGTGGCAGAAGCGCACAGCCAGGACAGCCCAGCCGGCGCAGCAACGCGCATCGGCGGTGGCGCTTCTCCGAACCGGAAGCTGGACGAGGAGGCCAGGAAGACGCTCGAGAACCTCGACGACTTCGACCTGGACTCGCTGCACAGCATGATGGTCCGCGACCTCTTCAACAACGAGGAGCAGCGCAAGATCATCGAGTCCAGGTGCGACCCCATGGACTTGGCCGACCTGATCATGACGGGCATCGTGAAGCAGAAGGTGCCGATCGTTCTGCCGACCGAGACCTCCAAGGGCTTCGTGCCCACCTTCCAGTCCCTCGGAGGGGACGACGACCTGGCGTGCAAGCGCCTCATCGTCGCGGAGGCCACGGCGCTCAAGGTCGACGATCGCTACTTGCTCGACAAGTACGCGTTCATGGGCCTCACGTGTGCGCTGGAGTCGATCAACGGTACGCCGTTGCCCACGCACCGCGACCAGAACGGCACCTTCAACGACGAGCTCTTCTGGGCGAAGTTCAACAAGGTCATCCGCTTCCCGCTGCCGATGCTCGCCAGCCTCGGCGTGAACTACTTCTGGTTCGACGTACGCGTTCGCCGCCTCTTCGTCGCCGAGAAAGTAAAAAATGGCTAGAGACTCCCGAAGGCTGGGCGCTGGCGAACCTCCTGCTCGTCACGCTCAAGGAGCCGCCCCGTCGGGGGTCGCTTCGGGAGTATGTTCTCACCTCGCTCATGATCCGGAGAGACATCGTGGACATGGTCAAGACCAAGGCCATCGTGCAATCGATCGTCAAGCAGGAGGCGGGTAAGGAAGCCTGGGAGGGCTACTTCAAAGAAGCCTTCCCCTGGGTAGCCACCGCTCAAACGATGGAACGACAAGACCACATCAAGAAGCTCATGAGCGAAGTTCGCCGCGGACCCATCAAGGTCACGCAGGTGTTCGACGCTCAGAAGACCATGCGGAGCCGTCTCCGCACGAAAGTCATCGAACGCCGTCAGGCCGAGAACGTCCTCAACGACGTCGGCGCCCTGACGTCCAAGCTCCCTTCCGCCATCCCTGGAGGTCCGCGTGGCCGACGCTAGTACGAAGTTCTGCCCGAAGTGCTCGTCCTCGCTCGTGTCGTTCTCGGTGCTCGACGGCACGATGACGGGCACGAGCTCGGCTTCGTGCGGAGCGTGCTCCTGGAAGGGGGCGCTCAACGAGCTGTTGTCCGTCCCCTTCCAGCACGACTTCACGTCGGACGAGGCCATGCTCCACCAGTTGAAGGTCGAGCTCCGAAACACGATCGCCAAAGGTGCGGGCACCGACCTCGCCAAGCTGCTGATGCGCTGGGGGTTCGTGTCGCAGGGCAAGCCGGAGGACATGAAGGTCCGTCTGTCGCGCCTCTTGGAGGCCCTCGCGACCGGAGCGCTTCGGGAGTTGCTGCTCGAGCGCGAGAAGATCGAGAAGGAGGTTGTTCGATGACCGACCAGATGCTGGAAGAGCAGAACATGATGAACCCCGAGGAGTCGCCGAAGCCGAGGTTGCAGTGCTACCGCGACATGGACCGCACCTGCGGCCCTGACTGCGTGGCGTACTTGACCTCGCCGCCGACCGGGCGGGACTACGTCGAGAAGGACTGGGCGCGGTGCCACCTGCTCGTGACCGAGCACCAGAAGGCCAAGCACCTGGTGATCTTGGCGAACGTCGCCAGCCGCGAACCGGCCGCCGGCGCCAACCTCCCTGCTCCCCCGGTCGTGCGCTGATGCTGCCCGTTCACCTGGTCGGCCTGAACCAGCGCCTCGACTTCTCGAACGGGACGGTCTCGAACGTCCTCACGATCCGCCTCCCGAACGGGCAGGTGTTCGACACCACGGTCGCGCAGGAGCACCTGGCCCCGATCATGAACTCGTTCGCGGAAGCGCACGTGCGGAGCGGGGGAGGTCCCCCGGTGCCGGCACCCGCTCCGTCGCACGTCGACCGGGCCGAGGCGCCGCTTCCCCTGGAGGACACGGCCATGCGGGCCGACGACGAGTTCGGAGGCGTGAGCACCTTCGGCGGCCCTCCAGAAGCACCGGCTCGGCAGTCCACCATCGCAACGGGGCCTGTGCCCGCGACGGTCACGCGCCCTGCGCCCGCGAGGACCGTCGCCCGCAACGAGGCGGGCTACCCCGTGCTCTCTGGTGGCGTAGACCCCGCCCGCGTGCTCGGAGAAGGCGGGGACACGGACGAGGACGGGGTCGCGCAGGCATGATGTTGCTCATCTGCTCCTCGACCACGTGCGGTCTGGTCATCCGGGTTGTCGGCGACCAGACGCAGGTCTCGACCTTGCTTGGGACGAACTCGGACTTCTTCCCCGACAAGTACAAGTGTGCCTGCGGTGCCTCCGCGGGTCTCGCGTTCGAGGAGGAGATCAACCCCGCGTCGATCGCGGGACACCCGCTCCGCACCCTTGAGGCCGAGGAGGCGTTCCGGGTGCAGTACGGGCTCGGGCTACCGGAGGAGCAGAACTGTAGTCGGCGCAGCGTCGAGGCAGCTCTGCGGCGCAGCCCCATCAAGCGCGTCGGCGGCCACGAGGTGCAGGGCAACGCGAGCTTCATCCTGGAGTTCTTCGAGCTCGAGGACACCACCCGCATCTACTTCTGCGCGAGCCCGCACGGGGCTTCCGTGTACCGCATCGTGTCTCCGGGGGGCTACACCAAGAAAGTCCTGGAGGACCTCGATGGCTGACCGAAGCATCTTGCTGATGTACCGCCGCACCGAGACGGACCTGTGCTCCGGCGCTCTCTGCCTGCGTGATGACGAGGCCATGGCGCGGGTCGAGTTCGACGACGTCGACTTCATCCGGATGATGGCCCGTACCGCAGCCCTTCTTCAGGAGTCAGCCGCCGTCGAGATCTGGGTCGAGCGCACGGACCGGCCGGGCCTGCGCCCGTACTTGCTCGACGCGGCCATCACGGAGCTTCTTCGGACTGATCCCGTGCAGGCCATCCGGAGCCTGAACCCTCAGCCGGTAGCTCAGCCGGTCGGAACGCCCACGCGTTCTAGGACGGTCATCTCGCAGAAGATGGCTCCCGTTCTTCGCGCCGGCCACGACACCTTGGCGGATGGGATCGGGGACGAGGTCTACTCCGCCCGCAACGCCACGAACGAGATCGAGTGCCCGGTCTGTGGCCGGTGGACCCCGACGGTCGATGCCGCACAGGAGCGGTTCTGGTGCCCCGGCTGCGACGTTCTTCTGAACGTCCGGATGGCGGGCCACTGGGCCGTGTTCCAGATCGAGGAGCTCTTGGCGCTCAACAAGACGAGGTACTACCTCCCCCGCGCCTGGAACAAGACGCGGTCCTGGATCTCTTTCCAGGACCTGACCGAGCAGTACAACCACTGGAAGAAGATCAAGGAGAACACGCCATGATGCAGTCCACTCACCCCCGCCAGAAGGGCGTCACCGCGAACGAGATCCGTCAGTACGGAGACCCCAAGACCGTCGGCGGGCTCGTCAAGCTCGACATGTACGCGATCCTGTATCGCGACAACGACGGCCTCGCGCACAAGAGCGTCGTGATGATCGGCGACGACGGCAGCGTCTACCTCCCCCGCAACGGGGAGGAGTGGAGCAACCAGCTCGCGCTCGCGGCGCCCTGGCTCAAGGATGGAGTCCAGAAGCTCTTGAAGGAGAAGGGGCTCGCTGCGGCTCCGGAGGCCGAGGCGCTGCCCACGACCGACACGGTCGACGTGCTCGGCAGCGAGGTCGCGACGACCGAGGCGAAGGATGCTCCGGCCGGTCAGTGACAACGTGGTCGTGAAGGTGGAGCCCCCGAACATGAAGTACGGGACGCTCCACCTTCCGACCGGGGATCGGATCCTCTTCGGGCGTGTGGTGTCGGTCGGTCCTGGTCGCATGACCAAGAACGGCCAGCACCGCATCCCCGTCGGGGTCGAGCCGGGGGAGCGCATCGCGTTCTTCCGCGAGCATCTCGTGACCTGGCAGGGGAAGCAGCTCCGCCGCGTGCTCCAAGAGCTCGGGGAGGACCTGGCGATCCTGCGGTCCATCGACATCCTCTTCGCCGTGCAGGACGGCGCAGACGTCACGTTCTACTAGGAGAGCCCATGCGCTTCGTGTCCGTCCCCGAGCCCGGCGTCGTGGAGCTCAACTACACCTGGCTGCCGACTTGGATCGGCATGAACAACGCCCTCAAGGAGCAGATCGAGAAGCGCCTCGGTCCGGACTTCGTGGGACGCGCCTTGACCGAAGAGGTCTTGGACGAGCTGCACCAGCGCGTGGTTGCCCTCTTGGTGGAGATGCATCCCGGACTTCCCGGGCTGCGCGACTACCTGGACGGCATCAAGTACATCACGGAGCAGTGATGAAGCTCGGGCGACTCAGCTTGCGCATCGACCCGCACCTGCTGAAGCGGGTGCGGCGCATCGCCAAGGAGCAGGGCGTGACCTTGACGGCCGTGGTCGAGGACGCCTTCCGGGCCGTGGTGGCCGCCAGGGAGGCAGAGCAGGTACGGCAGCGCATCCTCGGGAACGAGCCCGACCCTCCGGAGGCAGAGCAGATCCCATGAGCAGCTTCGAGATCAAGAAAGAGACCGTGACGGTGCCTCGTGGTGCCGGCGTGGAGGGCCTCATCGCCCTCGTCCGGCAGATCTGCCGCTACCCGCGGGTCCAGTCGATCCACATCGACGCCAAGAGCGCCGTGACCTTCTCGTACGTCTCGAGGGACGACGAGCGGGCCTTGCCCTCTCCAGATGTGGAGTTCGAGACCGTCCTGCCGTCGTCGATCGTCCGGTCGAACACCATCCAGGAAGTCCAGGAGCAGACCAACGCCTCACACGCGGTCGCGACGCTCTTCCAGTCAGCGTCCAAGGACCTGATGTTCCCCATCGCGTTCGTGATGCATCCAGGCTCGACGTTCTGGGCGTGGCACAGCCAGACGACCAAGGTGATCCTCGACCCCTCGAGGGAGGAGCTCTACGGCTTCCCGCTCTTGCTCGACGACAAGCTCACGAGCGACCGCCTGGTTCTCTGCGCCGGCTACATGCGCGGCGGGTCGTTGCTCGATACGCGGAAGAGCTACTCGATCCTACTTCCGCAGGACTACCAACTTCAGGAGAAGACCGAATGAAGAACCTCGCACGCATCGCCATCCAGGCTGGCCTCGTTTCCCCCGACATGCTCGCCGAGTTCCGTCGGTGGGGGTTCGTCGACGAGGGAACGGTCAAGTCCGAGGAGGTACCGGACACGCCGGAGAAGCTTCTTCATCTGCTGAACGCAGCACTCGAAGAAGAACACATGGTCATCATGAAGGAGACCGATGTCGACGCCTTGAAGGCGTACCTGGACAGCATGGCTCCGGGTCATCTTCATCTCGTGGAAGGCGATCGAAGTGCACACTTTCCCGTGACCTATGGCAAGCTGCCCTCTGGTGAGTACTTGCTCCCGTATCGATCGGACAACGTCGAAGAACTCCTCACCAACACCAGGACCTACTTGCTCGACCGGGATCACATGCGCGTCTACTTCTCCGAAGTGCGCGAGTTGTTCTTCGGAGACACGAAGTCCTTCGTGGCCTGCAAGCCCTCCATGATCGAGAAAGACCCGGACCATGAGCTCGACCGCACTCTCGCAAGCGCTGCTGGCTAAGTGCGGCTTCGAGACCCGAGACGTCAACGAGACGACTCGGCAGATCCGCATCCTCGGACGTGTCGCCCAGCCGCGTGTCGGCGATGTTCTTCTTCTCGTTCACACCCTGAAGACCCGCGAGTCGCAGAACGTCGGGTGGACGGTCGACATCTCGAAGAGCTACTTCTTGCTCCGTGGTCGCGTGGTCTACTGCTGGCGGCTCATCTTTCAGAGCCAGACGGAGTTCACGACCGCCGTCATCCAGGACATCTGCAAGACCATCAACGGGTCTCCGAAGAGCAGCAGCCGTGAGCTGGAAGAAGCGCCTCTCGTGGGAGCCCGCCCTGACCGGAACGCTCAGACGGCGAACGGCAAGGGCGCTGGGCTGCTCGGCCAACTGAAGATCGGACCTGCGCTGACTGGACGCTGACCCATGACGAATCCCACTCCCGTACATCTGACCCCTGACCAGCTCCAGGGAGCTGTGAAGTGGACCGAAGACACCCTCCCGGTGCAGCTCAGCCCGGAGGAGCTCGAGGCCGTTCACGAGCGCATGAAGCTCCTGGACGAGCTCCTGAAGACCGGCACGAAGGCGAAGTACAAGATCGAGATCCTCTTCACGAAGGACCGGTCCGTGCACCGCCCGACGCCGGGCGCGGTGTCCTTCTGGGAGAGCGGGTCGAAGCTGCACGGCGGCGGCGACGCGAAGCTCTACATCTGCCCCGGCAAGGCGCTGGGTCGGAGCGACTGCGAAGCGTTCATCCCCGACACCGCGAACTCGTCGTCGTTCCTCTGGTGTCCGAAGTGCGGCGTCCGCTGGCAGGGCGTCGATGTGATCGGCGAGCGCCTCGCGGTGTTGCCCCTGAAGAAGTGGGGAGAGGTCCTGCTCTACTACTTCACGCGCCTCGAGAACCACGCGGACATCTACGTGAAGTACGCCCGCGAGGACATCCGCACGAAGGCCATGCTCGAGCAGGCCCGTCAGCAGGGTGGCGAGAAGCTCGAGAAGGTCCGGAACGCGCGGGCGAAGAGCATCTACCCGCTGAAGAACATCGTCTGGGACACCTCCAACGGAGCGGACCTGCTCGGTCGGTTCCAAGCCTTTCTACTCGCATGAGACACCCCCGCTACGTGCAGGCTGCTCATCGCCGCTCCGTCTTGGAGCAGCTCCGTCGGATCTTGCGGATCGACTACCTGGCGTCGGGTGCCACGCCCCCCAAGAAGGAGCTCTTCTGCGAGGACGTCGTGTACGCCGATCGCGTGATCACGCAGTCCGCCTTCCACGACGTGGACCAGTACCTCGACCTCCTGATGCAGCGGGAGGATGGGCTGCTCGCCCGGTTCCAGTTCACGGAGCGGGACCCCATCGAGCTGCCGAAGACGATCACCCTGGAGGCCCCGAACGAGGCCCCGAAGGAAGAACAGACCATGCCCAAGAAGACCAAGCCCAAGGCCGTGCAGGCCGCCAAGGAGAAGAGCTGATGTCGCGCAAGGACGAGGAGCTCGAGCGCCGCATCGAGGCCCTGGAGAAGAAGCTCGAGGGTCTCTCGGGCGGCGTGAGCGAGATCGGCGCTGCCGTGAACCTGAACACGCAGGCGTTCGCGGACGCGTTCGACAACGTCGATGCGCGGCTCGCGGTCATGGGACGCATCATCAACGACTTCCTGGCCTCTCCCTCGGTGGGCGGGACGGTCAAGCGCGTCGTCACGACCGACGGCCGGGTCCTCGTCGACTTCACGTCGTACCTCGAGGAGTACCAGGCGATGCTAGGCTTCTCGGGGTTCGTCGCGAACCTGAAGAACCTGTCCCCGCCCCCGTCCTCCGATACCCCCATCGAAGAAGCCCCGGAGACCTCCATGGTCTTCGGCGGTCCTGGAGCTCAGCCATGAAGTCGATCAACCGCACCGTCCGGATGGACACCTCTCAGGCCCTGAAGGGTGGCAAGGCGCTCGTGTACGCGAACGAGCCCGGCGGCCTCCGCAAGATCCGCTGCCCGAAGTGCCAGTGCATCGCGGCCCCCACGACGGACATGACCACGAACAAGACCACGATCCGCTGCCCGAGCTGCGGCTCGACGTTCACGTCGACGTCGATGTAGGGGCTAACAACAAGGGACCGCGGTCTCACCTTGTTGTTCCCCCGTCATGCTCTCCGTTCGTAGGAGCACACGAGGAGCTGGGCCCAGCGGGCCCAGTCTTTGACGTTCGTGTCCTTCGCGACACGTCGCCGCCACTCCGCTGCCAGCGGCCCCATCTGGGGGTCGCTGACCTTCGTGGCCTCGATGGCCTTCGCGAGTGCGAAGTCCTTCAGGGCCGCGATCTCGACGCGCTTGTCGATGAACTCGTTCCACGACTCCGGCCCGTTATGCCGGAGCACGGATTGTCGGTATAGCTGTTCCATACTTCTCTTATTCCCGGTCAACCCCACTTCTTGAGTAGGAGGGCGTCGGCGTCCGGCAAGTAGCCCGTGAGCTGGAACCCTTCCTGGCGGTACAGGCGCAGGGCCGGGTCGTTGTTGCGCCGGACGGTCAGGATGACGGGTCGGTCGGCGTGGTGCAGGACGGTGCGGAGCAGCACACGACCAAGGCCCTGTCGCTGGTAGGCAGGCAGGACCCCCAGGCGGAGCAGGTCGATGACGTCCTCGTCCCAGCGGGTGAGGGCGTACGCCTGGTCCTCTGCGACCCACGTGCGCCCTGCCCCGAGCTCCTTCTCGATCGAGAGCTCGTTGAGGCTGTTGTCCGGGAAGACCTCTTGCTCGAAGCGGGCGATCATCTCGACGTCCTCAAGCGTGGCTTCTCGAATCACGGGGCTAGAGAAGCATCGGGGAACGTCCCGAGCAACTCCGCCGGGCCCTGGCCCGGCTTCTTGGGTGATCATGACTTCTCGAAGACCGTGAGGTCGATGACCACGTTCTCTTCCGCGACACCATCGAGAACCCGCGACCAGTACTCCTGCCGGTTCGGGTCGACCCCGACCAGGTAGGAGGCCCGGACATCGACGGTCGCCGGGAGCGTTCCTCGCCGGACCCCTTGCAGGATCCGGAGAGCCATCCCACCCCAGCTCACGAGGTGCCAGTCCCTCACCCACTCCCGGAGCCCGGTGTAGAAGATGGACGCCTGCACGGCGTCCCGCTCTTGCTTCACCCGGCGAGCGAGGAGCACGCTGACAATGGTGCACCAGGCAGGCACCAGAACAACAACGGCGGTTGCGCACAGAGCGGCGTAAAGCAGCGTCATCATGATGAACTCTTTCTGAGAGAAGTTTCTCTCATCGTTCTTATCCCCGATTCTTGCTAGATCTTGCGCCATGGTGAAGGTCCAAACCGAGCAGCCCGGCGGCGACGCCCAGAAGGTCGAGGTCGACCTGGACATCGCGGAGTTCGACAAGTGGTTCCAGGCCCAGGGCAACGAGCCGCTGGTTCGGTCCGAGAAGTCGATCATCTCCACCTACGTCTACTGGAAGACCCGCATCGACAAGGCAACCTGAGCTTGCGTTACATCCGCCTGCGGTGGTAAGACACTGTCATGCGCAAGACCGTCACCCAGCTCACCTGCTCTCGCTGCCCCCGTGTCGAGACGATCGCCGCCGATGCCCCTCCCCGCGGCGTGCGGGTCTACACGGGGGCGGTCGCGTCGGGGGACTCTTCGACCGCCAAGCCCGCCATCCTGTTCGAGGACCTCTGCACGAACTGCTGGAGCGCCGTGAACGCCGCGCTCACGCAGGTCGCCAAGAAGCTCGAGAAGGAGAGCCCGGATCGCAGCGCCTCTCGGGAAGAGAAGATGAAGGCCGCGACTGACAAGAAGCCGCCGGAGGTCAAGGAGGCCCAGAAGGCGCTGCTGGCGGGCCTGCCCCCTGGCGCCACACTGCTCAAGAAGGCCGGAGGCTAAGAAGCCGGTCCTGGCGGAACGGTTCTTCGGCCGCCCCGGTAGCCCGCGTGTGCGGACCCCGTGGGGCGGCCTTGTTGTACTTCACGTCACTTGCCCGTGAAGAGGATGCGGACCCGCTCCTTCGCGGTCTTGGGCCTGCGGTTCTCGGCGAGCACGCCGACGACGTACGCGACGCCGAAGGTCGCGATGAGTCCGAACCTGCGGCGCCACTTCTCGTCCTCGAGCCGCGCGTCGACGATGCGGGTCACGGTGCCCTCGAGGATCTTGAGGGCGGCCGGGTCCTGCGCGACCAGGTTCAGCATGGCCGCGGTGTCGATGGCCTTGGGGGACTCGGTGGTGTTCTCGGTGGTCTGGGTCATGGTCTTGAATCTCCGTGAGGATGTGTGTTCTTCCTCATGGTTCTTATGCCCGAATCTCCGAGGTTTTTGCTGCTTAGGCCCTGCTCTCGAAGGCGGCCATTACCTTCGTCAGGGCCTGTACCTTCGCCATGTTCGGGATGTCGGTTCCGAACACGCAGTTGTAGACGTACGTTGCGTGGTCGCTCTCGGCTTCCGTGATGCTTCCACCTGCGGCCTGGATGACCGAGTTCATGTAGTCCACGTAGTGGTTGTACTGCTGAGCGGTGACGCCCAGAATCTCCGATAGGGTCATGTGGTGTTGCCTCCGTACTTCTTATTCCCGATCAAGGGGCTAGAAGAACAGCCCCCGTGAGAGGGCTGTTCTTGGGACTGACCCGGCGCCCGAGAGGGCCGAGGAAGAAGAACGCTGAGTCTGCGGGCGTCCCAGCCCGTGGAGGTGCCCATGTCCTTCCTCATAGTTCTTGTTCCCGAGGCGCCAGGTAGTTTGCAGGGCTAGGAAGAAAGACGGCGATGGCCGCCTTCTTCCCCGCCACCGCAGTGGCGCGTCAGCCCGTCGTGGTCGACGACGGGTCCGTCGTGCTGCCGCCGAAGAGCGCGTCGACCGCGAGCTTCGTGGCCGCCGCGAGACCGAGCGCCGCGAGCACGCCGCCCGCCACGCCGATGCCGACGCCGAACGCCGACGACGCCGTCTCCCACCCGTTGGGCGCGGGCTTGTACTCGACCGGCACCCCGAACGTCTGGGCGAGCACGGCGCTCTGGAGGCTGCTGGGCGCCTCGGGCCCGAGGGCCTTCACGCGAGCGGCGGCCGTCTGGCCGAGCTGGGCCAGCTTGAACTGCTCCTGCATCATGGTCATCGGGTTCGCGCCGCCCATCAGCATCGCCATCGGGTTCATGCCCATCTGCTGGGCCATCATGAACGCCATCGGGTCGATGACCGGCGCCGCCGGCTGCTGCGGTGCCTGCTGGAGCTTGTTCACCGCGTCGGTGAGGTCGGCGATCTGCTTCTTCTGGGCTTCGATGATCTGGCTCTGTTCCATGGTCTTCTTCTCCTGTTGGGGGACACGATTGTCCCCGTCATTGTTCTTATTCCCGGCCTCGCTGGTCTTCTTGCTGGGCCGGTCCTTCTTCTTCCCCTCGCTCACGAGAGCGAGGTCGAGCAGCGGTACGCGAAGCGCTTCGGACTCTTTTTCGGACATGACGATGCTGCCTTTCTGGAGGCCAAAGAGCGCTCCAAGGTTCTTGTTCCGTTCCCTTGAGGAAGTTTGACGAGGGCTACGTGCAGGCCCCTCCGAAGAAGGGCCCGCACCGCCTACCCCCTCCGGAGAGCCGGAGCGGGCAGGCGATCCTTGTGCAGCTCGTACAGGTAGCGTCCCCAGGCTTTCGCCCAGGGCGCCCCGGCCTTCGCGGCCTCCGCGACCATGGGGTCGAGGTACAGCTCGACCGCCGGCGCGGGTGCGTTGAAGATCCGCATGTGCGGGTACTGCTTGGCCAGCTCCGCCGCGTTCTCCTTCTTCTTCGCGGCCACCATCTGGTCGGTGGTGCTCTTCGCCCACGCGATGGTTCCGATGATGCCGCCGAGGGCCAGCCCCACGAGCGGCAGCATCACACCCTCTGCTTCTGGAAGGTGTTCGTGAGTTCGACGTTCTCGAGGGTCATGCCCTCGAAGTCCTCCAGCTCTGCCTCGGCGCGGTGAAGCGCTTCGGTGATGTCGTGCTGGTCGTCCCGATCGCCCGTGCGCCGGGCGTCGAAGAGCGAGTCCTTCAGCGCCCGGACGCGGCCGGACAACTGCTTGTGCCTTCGGTTCTTCATGGTGGTGTTGCCTCCACGTCTCTTATTCCCGAGGGAGGCAGGTTCTTGAAGAAGGCGACCCCTCTACGGAGACGGATGAGAAGGAGGGATCCGGCGCCAACCGGTTCCACATCGCGTCGCGTCGCAGAGGGGTCGCCCGGAGAGTGTACCTGAGGAGGGCTAGGAAGAACGACGAGCACAGCTCCTCGTCTTCCCGGCCGCCCGCGCGGCCTTCTTCACGGGACGCTCAAGCAGAGCGCGGTGGCCTGCACCTGCACGAGCTGGACGGGGGAGCCCTGCGCGACGCAGGTCCAGTCCATCTGCCCGGTGCCCGGGTCGATGTGCGGCCGTGCTGTCGTGAGGTTCGCGCCGAACACCAGCTCGCAGCCGCCGAGCAGCAGGACGTCAGCGAACTTCGAGCACATGGCCAACGCGCTCACGACCCCCTGCCCTTGCGGGCTCAGGCTCGTGACCTTGTAGACCTTGCTCTTGTCGAGACCGCCGCCGGCGGGCCCGGCCGGTCCGACGTCGCCCTTCGGGCCTTGGTCGCCCTTCGGTCCCTGCGGCCCTGCGGCACCCGTGTCACCCTTCGGACCCTGCGGTCCGGGGTCGCCCTTCGCGGCGGCCGTGCCCGGCAGCCCTTGTGGGCCCATCGGCCCCGCCAGGCCCTGAAGGCCCTGCGGTCCGGGTGCCCCGGGGTCTCCTTTCGGGCCCTGAGCACCCGGGGTTCCGGGGTCGCCCTTGGGGCCCTGCGGCCCCGCGGAACCGGCCGGTCCAGCAGGACCCGCCGGGCCCTGGTCGCCCTTCGGGCCTGCTGAGCCAACAGGCCCCGCAGAGCCCGCAGGTCCAGCAGGTCCGCGCTCGGTGGCCGTCGTGGCCCCCTGGGTGTCCTGGCCGCCTTGGCAGCCGAAGACGAACAACATGGTCGAGATCGTGGTGATGAAGATGGTCTTGTTCATGGTGGTTTTCCTCCATCCTTCTTATTCCCGATCGGCCCTTGAAGCTGTCGGACCTACCCCCCGGGAGCCGTTCCCGCTACCCTTCCGCCATGCCGTTGAACTCCGCTGAGATCGCCCAGTCCGTGGGCATGTACCAGCAGCAGTACGCCCAGCAGATGGGCTACTCGGGGATGATCGGCGGTGGCGGGATGCCGCAGGTCCAGGCCGAGTCCATGGGGTCGGGGATCTTGAACCGCGGGATGGCCATCGGTGGACCGGTCGCGAGTCTCGCGATGGGCATGGCGGGCGTGGACCCGCTCTCGATGGGGATGAAGTTCGCGCAGATCGGCGGCCGGATGGGCTTCGGGGCTCTCGGGGCCGGGGCGATGGGCATCGGGGCCGCGACCGGCGTGGGCGCCGCGATGGCCGTGGGCGGCTTCGCGGCCAACCAGATGTACACCGGGATGCAGCAACAGCAGCAGTTCAACCAGTCGATGAGGCAGAGCTTCAACTTCCTCACGCCGGCTGGTCAGGGCTTCACGGGAAGCCAGCTCGGGCAGATCTC
>JAKPDW010000020.1 GCA_029552245.1 Deltaproteobacteria bacterium | reverse complement strand
GTACACCGAGCGGGAGACCGACGAGTTCCACCGGCCCGACGAGATCTTGGCCAAGACCAGGAACACCCCCGGCCCCCAGCGTGACGGCCTCGCGGCCTTCTTGGGGGAGCACTCGCACGGCACTTCGACCATCGAGCCGTGCTTCATCCGAAAGAAGCAGGTGCCCTCGTGAACCACACCGCATCCGACTTCACGGTCGCGTCCGACGAACACGTCGAGCAGGAGAAGAAGCGCGTCGAGGAGCACGCGAGCCTGCGGGGCCTCATCCGAACCGTGCAGGACGGTATGCGGGAGGGGCTCCGGGGATTCGTGGGCCGACCACTGACCGAGGAGCAGAAGGGGCGCTTGCTCGCCCACGTCAGGGAGGTACTCCGGACGTACGAGTTGACGTTCCCCTCGGACCTCAGCGGTCGGTTCGACGTGAAGATCGAGGGAGAGACGTTGACCGTGTACGACACCCGGATGAACGTTCGAGAGCCGGAGGAGCGATGAGCCACATCGAATCCTGGGGCGAGACCTGGAGCCACGACTCGTTCGCCTACATCGACTGGACGATGAAACGGTGGACCAGAGAGTTCTCGATCGGCAGGGCCGTGCTGGACAGCACCCGCAACAAGGGCACCTACCGGCTTCGACTGAACGGAGTGCGGGTCGGAGAGGACTTCCAGGCCGCCAACCCCTACGCGCTCTGGAGCACGGTGAGTCGCCGCATCAGCGACCTGCTCCAGGCGCAGCACGACCGCATCACGACGGAACTCAAGGAGCTGGAGAAACGATGAGCAACATCTGTCCGGAGTGCGGCGAGACGCAGGGCTACCACAAGCGTGGCTGCGCGAAGTGCGTCCACACGAACAAGAACGGCCTCTTCGGGTTGGAGTGCATCGGCTGCGGCCTTCCGCTGGACGGGCCCCAGTACGGGAAGAGGGTCGAGGTGCCCGATGTGGTCGTGGAGCAGGGGCCGAACACGAACGGCGACATCTTCCCAGATCGAGCGCAGCGCCTGAGGGACCTCGCGGACCTGTCCTTCAGGCCCGCGTACGTGACGTCCAAGCCTGACCCGAAGAACTTCTTCAGTCTGAAGGAGGCCATCGGGGAAGCGGTCATCAACGTGCCCGCGGTGCGTCGAGTACTGACCCTCCCGTGCCCAGAGATCGAAGCCGTGGTTCGCTTTCACCACGAGTACCCGTTCGGTGGCGTGGGCTGGGACGCGAACGGAAGTCCGACGGAGGAATGGCCATGACGGAAGAACAACAGAAAGAGGCTCTCAGGCTGCTGGCCTTCTTCGCCGATGGGTGCCGTTGCGGGATCCGCCTCCGCTGCTTTGAGTGCCGCGCCCGCGACCTGCTCAAGGCCAACGGGTACACGCAGGACCGCCGCGGCAACTGGAACCTCGTGAAGGGTCACGAGGGATCGCACAAGAGCGAACGAGGAGATGAGCGACCATGAGCGAAGAGAACGGAAAGAAGCTCCTGCCGTACCTCCAAGAGAACTTCCCCCGAGAGGGCGAGCTGATCGTCACCAAGTACACGGGCAAGTACGACTCCGACAGCGTGGTCGTGGAAGACTTGCCCGTCACGTTCGACCGTTTGGTACCCGTGCAGACGGGACAGCCGCTCGAGGTCCAGGGCTTCTCGGAAGCTGAGGCGCTCGTGCGGCGCCCGGGCTTCCGGATCGGCGGTCGCTACTGGGACGCGGACGAACGCCACTTCTTCGTCTTCAACGAGCGCACGCAGGAGTGGGAGAAGGAGACCACGCGCTTCGTGCAGTTCATCTCCGAGATGAAGCGAGAGGTCGACTGGCACCGGCACGGAGACCGAGGACTCGTGTGGTCCTCGGGTGATCGGTCGTGGTGGCAGTGCCCGTGCGGCTACCGCGTCTTCATCGATCGCGGGCTCGTGGAGGCAGAGATGCGGGACGTCCAGGAAGTGAGGGTCACGGGATGAGCGCCAGGACCCTGCGGCACGTGCTGCCGGAGCTGTCGATCATCCGGGACACCTGCACGGAGTGCGGGACCGCGCTCTACGGTAAGCCGGTCTCGGTCCTGGCCGTCAGCATCGGCGGATCGGGCAAGACCATGGGCGCGGTCTTCTGCTCTCCGGGCTGCACGGCCATCGGGATGGAGAAGATCGGCAAGACGGTTCGCGAGGACCTGGCGGTGCTTGGGCCACGTGAACAGCAGAAGAAGAACTGAACCACAGAAGGAAGATCAACATGAACATCCGTCAGACCATCCAGGACATCCGCGAGCACCTCCAGCAGGCCAGGAGCCTCAGCGATGTTGCCATGAGGACCCCGGTTCACGAGCTCCTGGGGCGGGAGGACCCCAAGGCGATCTCGAACCTTCTCGCTGACCTCGAGAGCAGTCGGTCGCTTCTCGAGACGGCGCTCTACGGGCTCTCGAGGTCCGTCGACACCCAGCTCCAGGTCAACGAGGTCATCGGGAAGCGGTACTACCTCGTGTACGCTCCGAAGGGTGAGACCACGCTCTCGCTCAAGACGCTCGGGAACGCCTCGGACATCGAGGGTCCGTGGTGCGACGGCGACGGCGGCCTCGCGCAGGGTCGGGCCATGGCCAGGCTCCGCAAGTTGCAGCGTCCGCACGTCACGGTGCTGCTCGGCGAGTTCGATCCGAAGGACAACACGTTCGTGACCATCGACGTACCGGAAGAGAAGTCGTCATGATCAAGAACTTGAAGATCACGGTCGAGTACGACCTTGAGCAGAACGGGCAGACGACCCCGATCAAGCACGTCACGGAGTGGAGCGGTGCACGGGAGATGTTGGATGTGTCGGTCGACCACCATCGCCCCATTCGCCGCGTTCCTCGGGAAGACGGAGGCGCCGATCTTCAGCCCGCCGGCGTTCAGATCCTGACCATCAAGGCCGTGAGGTCGGAGGACGTCGATGGCTGACCGGACCAGCGCTGGGCTGTTCGGGATGTTCTTCAACGTGCTGGCCAAGAACCCGACGGAGGAGCACCGGCAGATGGCCCTGGAGGTCTACCGGGAGACGCGCAACTACGACTTCAACGACTACCAGATGTACTGCGACGACGCGCTCGTGACGCTCGGCCTCGCCAGGAAGAAGATCGATCCCGAGGACGGCGAGGAGCGGATGTTCTACGGGCCCGAAGGAGAAGACAGCCCATGACCCAGAGCATGTTGACCATCAACACCTGCAAGACCCATGGGACCGGGTACTTCACGGCGCCGAACAAGGGAGGTCAGAGCTACTGCGTGAAGTGCGTCCACAACGGGATGAAGAAGAGCCCCAAGAGCTTCTTCGTCACCGAGCACTTCCGGAAGCTCGTCGAGTTCCACGCGGAGTGGCCCTCCTGATGGACCGTACGGCCCAGCCCGTCTCGGACGAGGAGTACATGGCCTGGCTCGTGAAGGAGCTGAAGAAGGACCCCGAGTTCGTGGCCATGCTGGCTCGGGACACCTTGAGCAACTGCATCACGACCAAGGATCAGCTCACGCCTGTCGGAAGGGCCAGGGCAGCCCTGCTGATTCGCCGGCTTGAGGAGGCCGGGCACAACGTCGCGGTCGAGAAGGTCCTGCTTGCGCACGTCCAAGAGCACGTCTGGCCGAAGGAGTAGAAGTCTGGTAGGGTCTCCTGGACCGCATGAGCTGGGCCGATCACTTCCTCGCGTTCGATGTCGAGACCTCGGGCTTCCACAAGGAGGCCCGGGTTCTCGAGCTCGCGATCGTGGAGTTCGTGTGCGGCGAGCCCGCGCAGGCCGAGACGTTTCTCTTTAGCCCCCCGGGCCTGGACTGGGAGGACGAGCGGACCAAGAAGGCGCTCGAGGTGAACGGCCTCGACCCCGACGAGCTGCGACAGAGCCCGCCGTTCGAGTTCCGCTTCCCGCGGGTGCAGGAGTGCCTGGCGTGGGCGCCCATCTGGGTCGCGCACAACACGGCCTTCGACATCCGGATGCTCGACCGCGAGTTCTCCAGGCTGAACCTCGCGACGCCCCGTCCTCGAGATCTCCTGGCCTGCACGCTCTCGCTCGAGCGTCACCTGCGCCAGGCGCCCAGGACTGCTTCGGGCTTCAAGCTCGCCGAGGTCGCGTGCGCTCGTGGGGTGCAGATCGGGGCGATGCTGCATCGAGCGCACGTGGACGCGACCCTCGCGGGCCGCATCTTCACCGAGCAGTCACGGGAGCTTCCCGAGGCCCTAGAGGACGTACAACGGGTGGCTGGCGCGGCCTGGGCCCAGCAGACCCTTCTTCGCTGACTTCGCCAGGCGTCGCTCATGTAGTACGCTGAGGTAGCTCCCATGACGAATCCGTACTTCAAGGCGTCCTCGTCCGCGAAGCCGCATCTGGTCCGCGGGCCTGGCGGCCTGAAGGGCGAGATCTGGAAGCTACGGCAGGAGCTCGAGGCAGCCTTCGCCACCATCGGCGGCACGGAGCGCCGCGTGTCCGACCCGGAGCGGTTCGTCGTGAAGACGCGACCGACGCCGGCCTGATGCTCATCCGCGTCGACACCCCGTCCAGCGTCACCGCCGCTCGCGGCTACGTCGGCACGCGCACGCTGCAGGCGATGCTCGGCATCACCCCGGCCGACTTTGGGTGGCTGGAGAAGATCGCCGCCGCGCCGACCGAGACGCCGGTGCCCGCTCCACTCGAATCCGTGGAGCGCCTCGAGCGCGCCGGCCTCGTGTTCGCGACCTACGGATACGCCGCCGTCACGCGAGCGCGCGACTGGCTCACCGTCAACCCCACACCCGCGGCCCACTCGGTGCTGCACCTCGTCTCGCGCGTCCACGTGGGTCGCGACGGGCATATCGATCACGAAAGGATCTGACCATGGCCTTGAACCCCAAGTTTTGTTCCAGTGGTCGCAACGCAGCGATCGACGCTGGGCTCGCCGTCATCGGTGCCAGCGGGAAGTTCCGTTGGTACGACGGGACGCAGCCGACCGATGCCGATACCGCGCTAGGCGCCCAGGTGCTGCTCGCCGATCTCGCCCTGTC
>JAKPDW010000013.1 GCA_029552245.1 Deltaproteobacteria bacterium | reverse complement strand
GGAAGGACCGGCGGCTCAGGCCTCGTCTTCTCCCTTCGTTCATCTTCCCGCACCTCCTCCCCGGGGCGCCCCCGGATTCATGGAGGCAAGATAGGCCCTCCTTCGGGGTAAGTCAAGGGGGGATGGGCCTCTTGCCGTTGCCGGGAAGGGACCTTTTCGCGGCCCGCCCCCCCAGGAGCCGCGAAAACCCCACGAGATGAGTACCCACCTCCCTCGCCCTGGCGAGGTAGAGGTCCCCTGTCCGCCCCGGCATGGGCCGGCGGGCCCGCTGGGCGAGGATGGCCCGGGGCGGGAAGCAGGTGCGCAGGATCAGGCGGGCCTTGGCGACGGGCCCCGCGGCGAGGGAGAGGTGAACGAGGTACGAGCTCCCCCGGAGACGGTGGTGGTGTTCCTGGAGGCGGAGGAAGAGACGTTCCGCCGGGGAGAGGGAAGGGGGGGCGAACCTTCCCAGGACCTCGGCAGTCGGGTAAGAACCTTCTGTATAGGAGCAAAGGATCCTCAGGGCGAGATAGACGAACCTCGAAAGGCCGAGGGCCTGCGCCTCCGCGGCCGCGTCGTCCCAGTCGAGAAGGCCCTCGTATCTCTTGAGGGTGTAGAAGAGGTCGCACAGGAGGATGAGGCGGTCGCAGGAATGACCGACCCGTAGGGCGTGTTCGCACAGGTAGGCGACGAGGTGGCCGGGGCACAGAAGGTGGGCCTTAACACCGGCGAGGTTGGTGATCACGGCCCTCTCCCAGATCCGCCCCATGTCCACTTTGCCGAAGTAGGCCGTCGCCGGGACGGAGGTGTTGACGAGGTGCCAGTGGAGGTGGACGTAGGAGAAGGCCTTCGTGGGGCCCCAGTACTCGAGGCTCGCCAGGTAGCCGGGCGGGTTGCTAAGGGCCCGACCGGGGACGCTGTCGAGGGGTCGAAAACCCGCCCCCGTTAGGGACGCGTCGGCCCGGGCGAGGTCTTCCCGGCGGATCAGGATGTCGAGGTCCGAGGTGGCACGCATGGCGGGATGGGGATAGACGATCTCGGCAAGGGCGAGCCCCTTCAGGACCATGAAGGGGACGCCCCCCTCGCTAAGGGCTAAAAAGACCTGCCGGGCCTCGGCCAGGCAGGCCATATTTTCCCCGCTGCGCCGGAGGAAGGCTTTGTTAAGGACCTCCTGGACCTCGGGCGCGAGGAGGTGGGTTAGTCCCTCCCGGCGGAGGTGATAGAAAAGGACTCCCGTGACGCCGTCGGCCTCCAGGTGGGCAAAGAGGTCCGGGTCCGTCAGTGTCTCGCCGAGAGACGGGACCGGCCGCCCCTCCATGAGGGCGAAGAGGGCGCGATCCCGCGCAGCCCCCGAATCCGCCCGGCCTCCGGCCGGGGGCGGAAGTCCTGTCACTGCTCTCTTTTTCAAGGGTCTTCCTCGTGACGGCCGACAAGGGGCCCGCGGACGTCGCACACCACCCGGCGGTACCTCAGCGGGGTGGAGAGGGAAGGGAGAGGTCTCCCCGCTGGTCATCCTGGCTCGTTTCCCGGGGGGCGGGGACCGGCCCTACCAGTCGTCGGCGGAGCTGGCCACGCGCGGCCAAGAACCCGACCGGCACGAATAACCAGCGGTTGTGCCGTGTCTGCATTGACCGCCCGAGGCCACGCTCCCGCTCCGGCAGACGCCGATGGCGACGTTCCCCGACTGGCACTTACCTCCCGAGGGGGCGCTCCCGGTGACGCACTCCAAGGCCGCCGTACTGCCGCTTTGGCACTTGCCGCCTGTCGCGGCCCCCCCGGCTACACACTGTTGTAGCGGGGTGCCGCCGGTGGTGCAGAAGGAGGCCACCCCACTGCCGACGGAACAATAGGGTGCTACCTGCTGGGCCTGGGCGTCGGAGGCCAGGAGATCAAAGATCTGGGGCGGTTCGTAGGGAAACTTGTGTTTCTTGGTGTCCTCTCCCATAGTGCCCCCTTTCGCGGCCTTATCCCGTCGGACCCCTTCGCCGGTCGTCCCTCATACCCGCAGGGCCCCCCGCTTCCGGAGGGCGAGGACGGTGGAGACGACGTCCCGGGTGCAGGCGGCGGGGGTGACGTCGAAACGATCGGTGAGGTGCCGGGCGATGTCGGACACCCCGCGGGTCCCGTCGCAGAGGGCCCAGATGCGTCCCGCCGTGGCGTTTAGTTTCACGATCTCTACCCCCCGGGAGCGGGAAGACAGGAT
>JAKPDW010000078.1 GCA_029552245.1 Deltaproteobacteria bacterium | reverse complement strand
GGCCGTTTTCACCCCGTTTTTCGGGGGCCGAAAAAAAATGGGCCAAAACGGCTCGTTTTTTTCCGCCGGGAAGGAGAAATGGGCCAAAAAGGCCCGTTTTTCGAAAAACGCCCCCGACGGGGCGAAAAAGGGTGGGGGGCGGTGGCGAAAGCGGGCAAAAGGGGCCGTTTTTCCCTTGGGCTCCCCCGGCCTCCGGGGGCGAAACGCTCGAAAAGAGCCGTTTTCCCCCAAGACTAACCCGGCGAAGAGAGAAACCGCACGCTCCGGTGCAAAAGCGGGCAAAAGGGGCCGTTTCCCCGTAACGTCGCCCCGGTGCCGGTAACAAAACGGGCAAAATAGAACGTTTTCCCATGAAGCCCCCGGGTCCGTCTCCCGGGGCGAACCCTTTTCGACCCTCCCCCGTCGCCCGGCCCGGGGGACGCGCCCCGGCGGCGACGAGATAGGCGAAACGACGCCACTTTCCGGCGCCGGCCCCCGGGGGGCGGGCAGAGCGACGAATTGGCGTTGTATCAGGTGTTCTGCCCCCCGATCTCGGGCCGGCGGGTCAGGGCGATGCCGAGTTTCTTCATGCGGTAGATGAGGGTGGTCCGGTTCAGGCCCAGGCGCTCGGCCGCGCCGTTTTTCCCCCCCAGCCTGCCCCCGCACCTTTCGAGGACCTCCAGGATGTGCCTCCTCTCTATGTCCTCCAGGGTGTCGCCGTCGGCGGCGCCGTTCGGCGTGACACGGCGGCGGGCGGGGGGCCTGGTGGTTTTGTCGTTCCCGAGGTCCCGGAACCGTATCGTCTCCCCGCCGAGGATGACGGCCCGTTCGATCATGTTGGAGAGTTCCCGGATGTTGCCGGGCCAGGGGTAGGCCTGGAGCTTCGCCATCTCCGACTCCGGGATGCCCGGGTAATCCCTTTTCGACTGGGAACAGTAGATCTTGAGGAAATGGAGGGCCAGGTGGGGGATGTCCTCCACCCTCTCCCTCAGGGGGGGGACGTAAATGGGGAAGACGTTCAGGCGGAAGAAGAGGTCGGAACGGAACCTCCCCGCGGCGGCGGCCTTCTCCAGGTCCACGTTGGTGGCGCTGATGAGGCGGAAGTCCGATTTGAGGGTCTTCGTGCCGCCGACGCGCTGAAACTCCTTTTCCTGGAGGACCCTCAGGAGGCGGCTCTGGGTGGCCAGGGGCAGTTCCGAGACCTCGTCCAGGAACAGGGTCCCCCCGTCGGCCAATTCGAAACGCCCCTCCTTGGCCCTGACGGCCCCCGTGAAGGCCCCCTTCTCGTGGCCGAAGAGCTCGGTGTCGATGAGGGTCTCGGGAAAGGCGGCGCAGTTGACCCTGATGAAGGGCCCGCCCCGGCGGGGGCTCTCCCGGTGGATGGCCCGGGCCACGAGCTCCTTGCCCACACCCGTCTCGCCGTGGATGAGGACGGAGGACTGGGTGGGGGCCACCTTGCGGATGAGGTTCCGCACGGTCCGGATGCCCTCGCTGACCCCGATGATCTCTCCGAAGGGTTGGAGTTCCTCCATTTCGCCCAGGTAGTAGAGGTTTTCCTGGATGAGGCGCTTGTTGAGACGGGCGATCTCGTCATAGGCCTGGGCCCGGTCGATGGTGACGGCGATCTGGGAGGCCAGGGCGGAAAAGAGCTTGACGTTTTCCTTGGTGAAGTCGCGGACGAAGTACCGGCTGTCCTGATAGAGGACCCCGATGATGCGCCGGCCCAGCTTGAGGGGGGTGATGATGACGCGGCGGTAGTCGTCCGACGTCAGGCCGCGGGCCTCGTACCAGATCACCCGCCCCTGGGGGTCGGCGGCGGCGGCCTTGATGTTGCTCATGGCCTCGGCGAAGGCGGGGCCCTTGATCTCCTCCACGAGGAGATTGCGGGAGGCCGCCACGGCCAGCTCGTCGGAATCCTTGGTCTTGATGAAAAGGATGATCCGCTCGGAACCCATGAGGCGGGAGAGGGAGGTGATGATGTTGGTGAGGAGTTTCTCGATGTTGTCCTGACTCGTCAGGGCCTCGCCCATCTCGATGATGAGGTCGTAGAGGCGGTCGTGACCGTCGCCGCTCTGATCGTAGGGGACCAGGTGATGCAGATCGGGGGGGAAGCAGTCCTTGGCGATGGGTTCGAAGAACTCGTAGGCCTTGCGGGCGTAAAATTCCGCTTTCTCCCAGTTCCTCGTCTGGTTGAAGAGCCTAGCCAGCTCCACCCTGATCTTGGCCAGCTCGAAGGTCGCCCCCATCTCCTCGACGGTCCGCTCCAGGTCTTCCAGGACGGCGATCTTTTCCCCGGGGGAAAGGCCGTCCTTGAGGAAGCGGAGCTGGAGGCGCTGGATCATGCCGTACATGAGGGGGTTGACCTCGTTCTGCTTCAGGTTGCACAGAAAATCGAACACCGGTCGCAGGTCGATGGGGGAGGCCCCCTGGGAATGGAGGATGTAGCCCGTGTCGAGGAGGGGATAGAAGTTGAGGATGTGGTACCAGCTGGATTTCCGGATCCGCCAGAGGACCTTGTAGTGCTCCGCCGCCGCCGCGAAATTACCCAGCTGGCACTCTATGCTCGCCAGGCCGATCCCCGCCAGGACCTCCACCATGGGGATCCTCTCCTCCCGGGCCAGGGCGAGGGCCCGTTCGAAGTAGGATCGGCTGTTCTTGAGCTTTTTCAGCTCCAGGAGGATGATGCCCGCCGTGACGAGGGCGTAGGAGAGGAGGGGCCGGTTGTTGTTTTCCCGGCAATGGCTCTGGATGATCTCCGTGATGCCCAGACCCCGCTGGGGCATCCCGACCTGGGTGTAACAGAGGGCGAGGTTGAGGCCCACGAGGTGGAAGAAATCGCCCCCGTCGGCCGATTCCAGCTCCCCCAGGGACTGCTCGTAGGCCTCGATGGCCTCGAAGAACCGCCCCTGGATGATGTACGTAAGGCCCCGGACCTTCAGACCCCATTTCCTCAACTCTTCGTCCTCCAGGCCCTCGATGATCTCCCAGCCCCGCTGGAAATGGCAGACGGCGTCCTCGTACTGGAAGTACATCCAGTGGTTCTGGCCGATGAGGAGCTCCAGGAAGGCCTCGGCCTTCACGTCCCCGAGGCGCCGGGCGATCTTGATGGCCGTCATGAGCTGGCCCTTGAGCCTCTTCACGTCGGGGTGGAAGAGGGACAGGGCGACGCGGCGCTCCCCGGCCGTGACGAAGGCCTGCCAGGCCGCCGGCGGGGGGTCGGCGTCGGAGGCCGCCGCGCTCCTTTCCATAAAGTTCAGGACGGCGTCGTACAGGTCGATGGCGGAGGAGATCTTGTGCCTGTTCTGCTCCTCTTGGGCCGCCCTCAAGACGAAATCGAGGTCCTCGGCCCGCAGGCCCGCCCTCAGGCTCAGGCGGGCGAGGGTCAGGAGGGTGTCGGCGGTCTGGGAGGAGAGGGAGGAAAGGACGTCGACGGCCTTCCGGTAACGGGCGGCCCACTCGTCGGGGCCCATCAGCTCCGCCACCTCCCCTTTCGGGAAATCCCCCGTCCAGGTGAAAAAGCCTATTTCATCGCCCTTGGGGACGATCCAGCCCGCGCGGCCGAGGCGCTGAACGACGGCCATGAGTCTCGACGGGGGGTGATGGGGGAGCCAATCCACGGAGAAATAGTCGGGGAAGGAGGCGAAAGAAAAGAAGACGTCCCTCTCCTCGGGACCCAAGGTATCGATCAACCCCGCCGCGCCGTTCATTCCCCCACCTCCGGGACATGGTCCCCCCTCCCATGGCAGATTCGCGGCGTAATGTCAACACATGTTCAATAACTGACGTTTGACAATGACAGAGGGGGGCGCAGGCCCCGTCAAATGGCATTAACTTGTTGAAATTATTGAGCTTTTGATAGAGAGGATCCCTGGCACGCCTTTTGTTTATCTTCCGGTCAGGATGTGAAGGGAGGCAAGGGATGGCGCAGGACAACGACGTGGTGATCGTGAGCGCCGTTCGGACGCCCTTCGGGCGTTTCGACGGTGTCCTTAAGAACGTGCTGAGTTTCGACTTGGCCATCGCCGCCGTGAAGGAGGCGGTGCGGCGCATCGACCTCGAGCCCCGCCTGGTGGACGAGGTTTACTACGGGACCTGCATCCCCGCCGAATACGCCCTCTACACCAACGTCCCGGCCCGCCAGATCACCCTCCTGGCCGGCTTCCCCGAGACGAACCTCTCCCTGACCATCGACCGGGCCTGCTGTTCCTCCATGACGGCCCTCCGTCTGGCCTACCGGGCCATCAAGGCCCAGGACGCCCAGGTCGTCATCGCCGCCGGCGCCGAGAACATGGGGAACGTCCCCCTCATCGCCGCCGCCGAGAGGGCCCGCTGGGGGGCCCGTCTGGGGCCCGTCGTCCTGGAGGACGTGCTCTTCGAGCTGGGTTACGGCCGGACGGGTTTCGCCCCCGTGGCGACCGACGCGGGGCACGTGGCCCTGGAGTACGGGGTCACGCGGGAGATGCAGGACCGCTGGGCCCTGATGAGCCACGAGCGTTATTTCGCGGCCCACCGGGAGGGCCGGATCAGGGTGGGGGAGGAACTGATGCGCCTCGAGATCCCCCGGGGAAAGGGGGAGCCCATCGTCCTGGAGAGGGATGAATCGCCCCGGGAGAACCTGAGCCTGGAGAGGATGGCGGCCCTCAGGACCGTGTACGGCAGTCCCACCGTGACGGCGGGCAACGCCCCGGGGTTGAACTCCGGGGCATCGGCGATCGTGGTCATGTCCCGCCGCAAGGCGAAGGCCCTGGGCCTGGAACCACTCGCCCAGATCGTCGCCTGCGAGGGGGCCGCCGGTCAACCGAAGTACATGGCCTGTGTCCCCGCCCAGACCATCGAGAAGATGTTGAAGAAGATGGGCAAAACGATCGAGGACATGGACCTGATCGAGATCAACGAGGCCTTCGCCGCCGTCACCCTCGTCTCCCTGAAGATGCTGGCCCGGGACGACGACGAGGCGTGGCGTCGTTTGCAGGCCAGGACGAACGTCAACGGGGGCGCCATCGCCATCGGTCATCCCGTCGGCGCCAGCGGCGCCCGGATCACCATGGCCCTGATGTACGAACTGCGCCGCCGCGGCGGCGGTCTCGGCGTGGCGGCCATTTGCGGCGGCCTCTCCCAGGGGGAGGCCCTCACGCTCCGGGTGGACGGATAAGGAGGTTCGGGATGACGGACTGGTTGCGAGAGGTGGAGCCCCTGACGTTGAAGGGGCAGATCGCCGTGCCCTACACGTGGTGGGCCGGCGACACGGCGAGCAGGTTCTTTACGGCCCTGCGGGACGAGGGGAAGATCTTGGGGACGAGATGCCCCGAGTGCCGAAAGGTGTTCGTGCCGGCCCGGAGGAGCTGCAGCCGCTGTTTCGTCGAGATGGACCAGTGGGTGGAATTGCCCCCGGAGGGCGTCGTGGAGGCCTTCACGATCGTTCGCTACGCCCACCCCATCCAGCCCGCCGAGCCGCCCTTCGCCTACGTCCTGGTGAAGCTCGACGGGGCGGACGTCTCCTTTCTCCATATCGTCAAGAAGGACCTGCAGGACCTCGGGGTGGGCAGGCGGGTCCGGGCGGTCTTCAAGGAGAAACGGGACGGCCATATCCTTGACATTGATGCCTTCGAACCGGTGGGGGAGCACTGAGACCTATGATGGGGAAAGCGGCAATCGTCGGGGTCGCCCAGACGAAATACGAGCGGAGGAAAAAGGACCAGATCTTCGCGGACCTGGTATTCGACGTCACCCGGGAGGCCCTCGCCGACGCGGGGATGACCATCGATGACATCGAGAGCGTCGTGACGGTGTCCAACGACTTCTTCGACGGGCGGACCATCTCCGGCATGGCCGTGGGCGACGCCTGCGGCGGCCAGGACAAGAACATCTCCACCGTCTCCGGCGACGGGACCTTCGGGGCCTTCTACGGCCTCATGAGGGTCCTCTCCGGTTTTCGGACCACCCTCGTCGTGGCCCACTACAAGGGCAGCGAGGGCAGCGTGCCCGTCACGACCAACGGCATGTTCGACCCCCTCTTCCACCGCCTCCTGGGGGTGGACGCCGTCTCGTCGGCGGCCCTCCAGGCGAACGTGTACATGAACAGGCACGGCGTCACGGAGGAGGAGATCGCCGCCGTATCCGTCAAGAACCACGGCAACGCCCTGAACAACCCCTACGCCCAGGTGCCCCTGCGGATCACCGTGGCGGACGTCATGGCCTCCCGGAAGATCGCCGACCCCCTGAAGCTCCTGGACTGCTGTCCCGTCAGCGACGGCGCCGCGGCGGTCATCATCGCCGACGAGGAGACGGCGAAGCGGGGCGGCCGGAGGCCCGCGTGGGTGAAGGGTGTGGCCCACTGCTGCGAGGACTACCTCCTCGGGGACCGGGACCTGGCCGACCCGGCGGCCCTGCGCGCCGCGGCGGCGAAGGCCTACGCCATGGCCGGCATCGAAGACCCCCTCTCCGAGATCGACGTGATGGAGGTCCTCGAACCCTTCAGTTACATGGAGCCCCTCTGGCTCGAAGGGCTGGGGGTCTGCCGTCCCGGGGAGGGGGCCTCTCTGGTCGAGCGGGGGGTCACGACCATGGACGGGCGGCTCCCCGTGAACCCCTCCGGGGGCGCCCTCTCCGCCAACCCCATCCTGGTCGCCGGCTTGGCCCGCCTCGTCGAGGCCGTCCTCCAGGTGCGGGGCGAGGCGGGGGCAAGGCAGATCAAAGGGGCGAAGACGGCTCTCGCCCACGGTTTCAACGGGCCCTGCGGCCAAAGCCACTGCGTGTGGATCGTCGGCGCCGAAGGATGAGGTGAATCATGGGAAGAAGGGTAGCGATCGTAGGAACGGGACAGACCTATCACAAGAGCCATCGCCCCGACGTGACGTCCCGGGAGATGATCAGGGAGGCCGTCGTGGCGGCCCTGGCCGACGCCGACCTCACCATCAAGGATATCGATGCCGTCGTCATCGGCAACATGGACCACTTCGAGTCCATCAATTATGTGGACACGTACAGCGTCGAGGGTTCCGGCGCCTTCATGAAACCCGTCATGAAGGTCTCCACGGGGGGCACGACGGGTTCGACGGTGGCCATCGCCGCTTACTATCACGTGGCCTCGGGTCTCTTCGACCGGGTGCTGGCCGTCGGCTTCGAGAAGAACTCGGAAAGCGACACGACGGCGGCCATCATTACCTGCTCCGACCCCGTCTGGGATCGCTTTTCCTATTCCGGGGCGATCCCGAGCCTGGCGACGGAGGCCACGGCCTACATGGAAAAGTACGGGGCCACCCAGGAGGACGCGGCGATGGTAGGTGAGCGGGATCGGGGGCACGCCCTGAACAACCCCTACGCCCACCTCCGGCGGCCCCTCACAGTGGCCGACATCATGGCCTCCCCCATGCTGGCCTACCCCATCAAGCTGGGCGACATCTGCCCGCGGAGCGACGGCGCCTGCGCCGTGATCCTCGCCGCCGACGGCATCGCCCAGAAGATCGCGAGCAGACCCGCCTGGTTCAAGGCCGTGTCGGTGCGTCACACCTACACCTGGTTCGGCGACTCGACGGATTACAACAAGGGCCTGGTGTCCCTCCAGCGGGCCTCCCGGGAGGCCTACGCGCAGGCGGGGATCAAGAACCCCGTCGAGGAGATCGACGTGGCCGAGCTCTATCTGCCCTACACGTGGGCGGGTCTCAAGTGGATCGAGGACCTCGGTTTCTGCGGTCCCGGTGAGGCGGCGCGCTTCGTGGGCGACGGCAACACCCACATGGGCGGCAAGCTGCCCGTCAATCCGTCCGGCGGCGTCCTCTCCACGAATTGCATCGGCGCCACGGCCCTCCTCCGGGTGGCGGAGGCGGCCATCCAGATCATGGGCAAGGGAGGCAAGCGCCAGGTCCCTGACGTCAAGACGGCCCTGGCGACGGGATTCGGCGGCTGTTTCTGGTCGGACGTGGTCATCTTGAGCGCCGTAAGGCCGTAGGAAAGGGGAGTTTCACATGGAGAAAAACGGTACGCCCGTGGAGAGACTGGAGATCACCTTCAAGCACCCCATGCCGTACGAGTGGTCCATCGGCCGGTACGGCAGCAGATTTTTCCAGGAGATCAGGGAAAAGAGGCGTTTCATCGGCATCCGTTGCGACGGCTGCGGCTCCGTCTACGTGCCGCCCCGGCGGGTGTGCGGGCCCTGCTTCCGGGAACTGACGGAGTTGGTGCCCCTGTCCGACACGGGGGTCCTCACGGCCTTCTCCGTGGTGAACTACCCCTTCATCGATCCCGCCACGGGGGAGCTAAGGCCCATCCCCTACACCTACGGTTACATACGCCTCGACGGGGCGGACAACATCTTCTCCCACCTCATCAACGAGAAGGATTGGCACAAGATCAAGGTGGGCATGAGGGTCCGGGCGGTCTTCAAGAATCCCGAAGAGATGGAGGGAAACATCCAGGACATCAAATACTTCGATCTTCTGCCATAGGCGGGCTGCGTCCTGGTGGCACGGCGAAAACCAAGCGGCCGGTACAGGGGGACCGGCGGCTTAGATAAACGATCAAGGGGGGAAAGACATCATGAGGGAGTATCCGAAGAAACCGAAGGTCGTAAGTGAGTTCGGGAAGTTTCTTTACAGGTCCCAGGATGAGATCCGGGCGGTGCAGAACGGAAAGCTCAGACACCAGATGACGCTTCTGGAAAGGTACAGCCCCTATTACGGCAAGAAGTTCAAGGAGTGGGGACTCCAGTCGGGGGATATCAAAACGGTGGATGATTTGGAGAAGATACCCCTCCTATACAAGAAGGAGTATATGGCCGATCCCATGAGTTTCCGCCTGGCCATTCCGCCCGACGCGCCGGTTCAGCCCCACGAGCGGATCCTCTGGGGGGTTCACTACACGACGGGGACCACCTCGGGTGTGCCGACGCCGTTCTTCTCCAACACCCACGATTACTTCGGAAATATCATGCAGCTGTCCCGCATGTGCGAGGTAGGGACCATCGGCCCCGACGATACGGTGGCCAACATCTTCCCCCTGACGCCCGTGCCCCACATCGGTTTCTGGAAGACCGTGGATTATTCCATCGCCTCCGGGGCGAAGGTGGTGAACGCCATGACCGGCGCCGCCTACCCGCCCTTCCCGATCCACCGCTCCCTGGATTACGCCGTGGATATGGTGGTGAGGACGAAGGCCACGGTCCTTTCGGGCATCGTTTCCTTCGTCCGCCGGGTCATCATGAGGGCCGAGGAACTCAAAAAAGACTTCTCGTCCGTCCGGATGTGCTTCGTCCTCGGTGAGGCCTGTCCCGAGGGGATGCGGACGGATATGAAACAGCGCCTCATGGCCATGGGGGCCAAGGATCCCTTCATCTGCAGCGGTTTGGGGTTTACGGAGATGCAGGGGACGACCCTGGAGTGTACCGAGCGGGGCGGCATGCACCTGTGCGCCCCCGATCTCCACTTCCTCGAGATCGTGGACGAGAAGACGGGTAAGCGGCTTCCCGACGGGGAGACGGGTCTGCTCACCATCACCCATGTCGACCGGCGCGGGACCTGCTTCCTCCGCTACGTCGTCGGGGACATCACGACCCTGACCCACGAGACGTGCCCCCACTGCGGGCGCAACGATGTCCGCGTGGTCATGCAGCCCATCCGCACCATGGAACTGGTCAACATCAAGGGCACCCTGATCAACCCGGACATCCTCAAGACGGAGATAACCCAGGTCAAGGGCGTGGAGGAATACCAGATCGTCTTCACGAAGGAAGACCTCAAAGACCCCTTGTCCCTCGACAAGCTCCAGATCCGTGTGGCGGCGGCGGAAGGGGCGGACCGGGAAAGGATCAAAGAGGAACTGATCGCCAGGGGGAGACGGGCCGTGGAGATGACGCCCGAGGTGGTCTTCGTGGGGATCATGGAGATCTTCGATCCCACCAAGTCCCTCAAGAGCGTCCGCGTCGTCGATGAGCGGCCGAAGGTGGATTGACGGCAGGAAAAGGCATCGGGGCATCGGGGATCGCCCTCTCGGGGCGGTCTCCTTGCCCCGGGTAAAGACACGACGGGTGGGGACGAAGATCCGTCGGGAAAGGTAAGGTAACAAAAGGGATGTTCCAGGAATACTTCGGTGAGGAGCACCGCCTCCTGAGGGACAGCGTGCGGCGTTTCGTGGAGCGGGAGGTCAGGCCGCACATCGAGGAGTGGGAGGACAAGGGGGAATTTCCCCGGGACCTCTACAAGAAGGCGGCCCAGGCCGGTTTTCTGGGCCTCGAGTACCCCCAGGAGTACGGCGGGACACCGGCGGACAAGCTCATGGTGGTGGCCCTCATCGAGGAATTCGTCCGGCAGAGCGGCTCGACGGGGCTGTACTGCGGCCTCTTCAGCCATACCATCTCCATGCCCCACGTCAATCACCTGGGCACGGAGGAGCAGAAGCGGCGGTTTCTCGTGCCCGTCCTGGCGGGAGAGAAGATCGCCTCCCTGGGCGTCACGGAGCCGAACGCCGGGTCCGACGTGGCGAACCTCGCGACACGGGCCGTGCGGGACGGCGATCACTACGTCGTCAACGGGGCCAAGACCTTCATCACCAGCGGCTGTCGGGCCGACTTCGTCACGACGGCGGTGAGGACGGGGGGTCCGGGGGCCAAGGGGATCAGCCTCCTCGTCGTGGAGACCTCGACGCCGGGTTTCAGCGTCTCCAAGAAGATCCGCAAGATGGGATGGCACTGCTCGGACACGGCGGAGTTGAGCTTCGTCGATTGCCGGGTGCCCGCGGCGAACCTCTTGGGGAAGGAAAACGAGGGTTTCAAGGGCATCATGGTCAACTTCCAGAACGAGCGCCTCTCCCTGGCCGTTCAAGCCCACGCCACGGCCATGCTGGCCCTGGAGGAATCCATCCGCTACGCCAAGAGCCGGGAGGCCTTCGGGAGCCCCCTCGCGGGGTTCCAGGCCCTTCGTCACAAGCTGGTCGATATGGCGACGCAGGTGGAGGTCGCCCGGGAGTTCAACTGCCGGGTGGCGGCGAAGATGGACGCCGGGATGGACGTCACCAGGGAGGTGTCCATGGCGAAGATCTTCTCCTGCCGGGTCTGCGACCAGGCGGTCTTCGACGCCGTCCAGATCCACGGCGGCTACGGTTTCGCCAGGGAGTACGTCGTGGAGCGGCTCTATCGGGACTCCCGGGTCCTGAGCATCGGCGGGGGGACGACGGAAGTCATGAAGGAAATCGTCGGCAGAATGATCATCTGAAGGGGAATCGAAGCAGAAAGGATAAGACCTATGACGAAGAAATATGACGTTATCATCGTCGGGGCCGGTATCGCCGGCCTGGGCGTAGGGGCGATCCTGGCCAAGGAAGGCGGCCGGAAGGTCCTGATCCTCGATCGTTACCCCAAGTTCGGCGGGCGGACCATGAGCTACGCCGGTTACCCCAAAGAGGGCTGGCGGGTGGACATCGGTCTCCACCTCATCGAACTGGGGGAGAAATCGACGTGCCACGAGCTCAATGCCCGGGTGGGTAAGGAGGTCCGGTGGGGGCCCTTCAGTGAGACCGTGGATTTCTGGGACGGCAAGGAGTTTATCAACGTGGCCCAGCTGGTGCCCATGTCCGACGAGGACAAGCGGAGCTTCCGCGCCCTGTTGGGAAAGATCGCCGCCATGTCCGACGAGGAGATCGAGAGGTGGGACAACCGCTCCCTCGCCGAGTGGCTCGAGGAGAACGTCCCGCAGAAGGCCGTCCGGGAGCTCTTCACCGATCTGGGCATGATCATGACCACCATCCCCGAGGCCATCGACATGGCGGCGGGGGAGGTCCTCTGGATCGCCAAGCACAATCTCCTCAAGGTCCGCCAGGTCCTCCAGGCCAGCTACCCCATCGACGGCATGGAGGGCATCACGAGGGGCCTGGTGGAGGTCATCAGGGAGAACGGCGGGGAGATAAAGGTCAACTGCGACGTCCAGGAGGTGGTCATCGAGAAGGGACGGGCCGTCGGCGTGCGGATCCCGGCGAAGAGGCACATCTACGAGGCGGAGTACCGCATGTACGAGACCCAGTTCATCGCCGCCGACCTCGTCGTTTGCGCCCTGCCCATCTACAAGCTCCCCGACGTCCTCGACTTCAACCCCCGGACGAGCCCCCTGCCCAGGTGGTGGCTGAAGCGGATCGAGGACATCAAGTGCGAGCGGACGGGCCTCATCGGCTTCATCTTCGGGACGAAGGATTACCTCGTGGACCCGAAGAAGCGGGTCTTCTACAGCGCCCTGAAACTGAAACACGCCGGGTTCCCCTTCCAGGGATGCCCCGTGTCGAACTTCTCCCCCGCCGTCGCCCCGGAGGGGAAACAGCTCTTCCACACGGATATCGTCGTGGAGCACGCCCAGGCGGCGGACAAGTTCGAGCGGGAGCGCCTGCTGGCCCTCATGTGGGAAGACCTGAAGGAGATGTTCCCCGGCCTCGAGGAGAAGCTCGAGTGGCGGCTCCCCTACTACGTGGACGGCTGCGACGGCCTGGCCAGGCAGCCCGGCCTCGTGGGCAACTTCAAACCCGGCCTCCAGGCCCCGGGCGTCCCCAATCTCTACTTTGCCGGGGACACCTACGTGGGGCGCGGCCTGGCCGTCAACGGCGCCTCCCTGAGCGCGATGCTCTGCGCCGACTTGATCTTGAAGACCATAAAACAGCGGTAGTCCCCAAGGGGGCCCGATCGGAGGGATCGTAGATGCTCAAGACGGAATGGATCCATCAGTACAAGAAGAAGCTCTGCACCGCCGAAGAGGCGGCGAGGGCCGTGCGTGACGACGACTTCATCATGACCCCCCTGTGCCTGGGTCAGCCCAGCACCCTCATCCCCGACGCCATCGCCGACAGGAAGGACGAGCTCAAGGGCGTGGAGTGGCGATGGAATCTGGCCATCCGACCCTACAAGATCCTGAAGCCCGAGTACCGCGGCGCCTTCAAGATCACCTCGGCCTTCACGGGCACGCCCTTCATCCTTTCCCAGTTCCAGGGTATGGGCTACGGCGCCTACGCCCCGGCGACGGTCTTTTCTTCCATCAAGCAGTGGACCTATTTTCGGAAACCGGACGTCATCGTCGCCATGGTCACGCCGCCGGACAAGGACGGTTTCGTCAACATCGGGCCCGATTTGATGTTCTCCCGGGCCCTTTTGGAAGGCAAGGCCACCTCCCAGGGCTTCGTCGGGGGGCCCCGGGTCCTGATCGGGGAGGTGAATGACCAGTACATCCCCGTCTGCGGCGACAGTAAGCTCCATATCTCCAGGTTCACCCATATCGTGGAGCACTCCAGTCCCCTGCCCGCCTTCCCTCCACCCAACCCGACGGAGAAGCACAAAAAGATGGCGGAGTTCGTCGTCAGCCTCCTGAGGGACAAGGACAGCATCCAGATCGGCATCGGGGCGGTCCCCATGTTGATCTCGGACCTCATCAGCCACTCGGATCTGAAGGACATAGGCCTCTTCACGGAGATGCTACCCACGGGGGCGCCCCTCTGGCTGGAGAAGGGGATCCTCACGGGCAAGTACAAGACCTTCCGGCCGGGGGAGATATCGGCGAGCTTCATCGGGCCCGTCAAGGATCTCTATGACTTCGTGCGGGACAACGAAAAGATCGGCTTTTACGCCGGGGACGTGATGAACAACCCGGCCGTGATCGGGGCGGAAGAGCGCATGGTGGGCATCAACGGGGCCCTGGAGATCGACCTCGCCGGCCAGGTGGCGTCCCTCACCATCGGCAACAAGATGGTGTCCGGCTACGGCGGGCAGTCCGATTTCGCCATGGGGTGCCGCATGTCCCGTTTCGGACGCATGATCATCGTCATGTCCGCCGCCACGCGGGACGCCCAGGGCAACCTCGTGAGCCGCATCGTCCCCAACCTCTCCCCGGGGGCCCTCGTGGGGACCCTGGCCGTCCACGTGGACTACGTGGTGACGGAATTCGGCATCGCCGGACCCCTGGACGGCCTGTCCATCGACGAGCGGGCGGAGGCCCTCATCGGCGTCGCCCATCCCGATCTCCAGGAGGAGCTCATGAGGGGGGCCAAGGAGAAGGGGCTGTTCAAATGAGCCGCGAAGGCGACATCAATACTGAACGGAGGCGGATATGATCAAGAAGTTGTGCGTTGTCGGGGCGGGGACGATGGGGGCGGGAATCGCCCAGGTGGCCGCGGAGGGCGGTATCGAGACGACCATCAGGGACGTGGAGGAAAGGTTCGTCGAGCGGGGTCTTCAGACCATCAGGACCTTCATCGGCAAAAAGCTGGAGAAGGGGAAACTGGACCGTGAGCGCCACGACGAGATCCTCGACCGTCTGCGGGGGACGACGGACCTGGCCGCGGCCGTGGCCGGGGCCGACATGGTCATCGAGGCGGTGTTCGAAGACCTGGCCCTGAAGAAGAAGGTCTTCGCCGAACTCGACTCCCTCTGCGGGAGAGACACCATCCTCTCTTCCAACACCTCGACGCTGAGCATCACCGCCATCGCCTCCGCCACGGAGAACCCCGAGCGGGTCATCGGGACCCACTTCTTCAGCCCCGTGCCGCTCATGAGACTGGTGGAGGTCATCCGGGGGGAAAAGACGGCGGAGCGCGTCGTGGAGGCCACGACGGAGTTCTGCCGGGCCGTGGGCAAGACGCCCGTCATGGCTAAGGACGTGCCCGGTTTCATCGTGAACCGCTTCCTCTGCCTCCTGTACAACGAGGCGGCGGACCAGATCGAGAAGGGTTACGCCACGCCGGAGGATATCGACTTGGGGCTGAAGCTGGGGGCGAACCACCCCATGGGCCCCGTGGAGATCATGGACATGGCGGGGGTGGACGTGGTCCTCAACGCCCTCAAGGCCCTCTATGAGATGACGGGGGACGAGCGTTACCGGCCGTCGCCCCTGTTGGAGCGGATGGTCAGGGAAAACCGGTTGGGGAGGAAGACCGGACGGGGATTCTACACCTATTGAGCATACCCTCCGGCGTGGTGCTCCAGGGGGGGGATGTGAGTCTCCGCCTCCCCGGGGTCCTGGGGGCCCGTCTCCGGGGCGGCGATGGGTCGAAGGAAGGCCGGGTCATGGGGGACGCCGTCCTCCTGGACCCGGCGACGGGTCTGTTCGCCTGCGGCGACAGTTCCGACCGGGGGCCGTGGGAGGCCGCGCGGTTCCTCAGGGAGTTCGGCCTCGTCATGGAACGGTTCCGGGGCGAGGGGCCGCGGGGTTCGCGGGGCGCCGACCCCTGGGACGAACTCCGGTCCACCCTGACAGGAAGGATACGGGAGATGCTGGCGACCTTTCCCTTCCAGGGGACGACGACCTTCACGGGGTTTCTGCTCCTGAAGGGGTACGGCGAATCCCGGGGCCTCCTGTTCCATGCCGGCGACTCCGTGTTGTTTTCCTACAGCCGGAAGGGCGGGGTCAGGCGTCTGACGGAACCGAACTTCTGGCTCCTGGGGAAGGTCAGGAGCCTCTACCAGGTAGATTACTTCACCTGGAGAAGGGGCGACAGGCTCCTGATGGCCACGGACGGCGTGTACGACCTCAAACCGCCGGACCATGGGGGACTGGAGGGCTGCCTGGAGGAGCTACTGGGACGCTGCCCCGTGGAGGAGGTGCCCGACGAGCTGATCGCCTGCGGCGACGGGAGGAGGGAAGGCCGGGATGACCTGGCCCTCGTGGCGATCGACCCGGACCGCTGCGGTGAGGCCGCGGAGGCGGGAAGAGAGAACGACTGAGGTGAGGCGATGGATTTCATCTTGAGAGACGATCAGAAGATGTTGCGGGACACGGTGCGGCGCATCGCGGAGAGCCGTTTCCTGCCCCGGGCGGGGGAGATCGACGCGGCGGAGGAGTTTCCCCGGGAAGCGGTGCAGATCCTGGCGGAAAACGGCCTCCTCGGCATCCAGGTGCCGGAGGAGTACGGCGGCGCCGGGGCCGGGACCCTGTCCCTGGTCCTGGCGGTGGAGGAGATCGCCCGGGTGTGTGCCTCCACCTCCGTCATCCTCACCACCCAGGCCCTGGCCAGCGACCCCCTGCTCCTTGCGGGCACGGAAGAACAGAAGAAGAACTACCTCCATCGTTTGGCCTCCGGCGCCTGTCTCGGCGCCTGCGCCATCACGGAACCGGCCGCCGGCTCCGACGTGGCGGGGATGAAGACCACGGCCCGCCGGGTTCAGGGGGGCTACGTCGTCAACGGGGCGAAGATCTTCATCACCAACGGCGGCGAGGCCGAGATCGTCACCGTCCTGGCCTACACGGACCGGGAGAAGGGCAGGCGGGGCATCAGCATGCTCATCGTGGAAAAGGGGGACCGGGGATTCACGACGGGCAAGAAGGAGCACAAGATGGGCCTCCACGGATCCGACACGCGGGAGTTGGTGTTCGAGGAGGTGTTCGTGCCCTCCGACCGCCTCCTGGGCCCCGAGGGGTCGGGTTTTCTCACCCTCATGAAGACCTTCAACTACACCCGCCCCGCCGTGGGCGGCCAGGCCTTGGGCATCGCCCAGGGCGCCCTGGAGGCGGCGATCGGGTACGCCAAAGAACGGGTTCAGTTCGGCCGACCCCTGGCCTCTTTCCAGGGCATGCAGTGGATGCTCGCCGAGATGGCCCTCCGGGTGGAGGCGGCCCGTTCCCTCGTCTACCGGGCGGCGGCCATGATCGACGCCGACCCGGAATCGCCACAGATCCCCAAGATCGCCTCCATGGCCAAATGGTACGCCTCCGACGCGGCCATGGCGGTGACCACGGACGCCGTCCAGGTCTTCGGCGGCTACGGTTACACCCGGGAGTACCCCGTGGAGAGGATGATGAGAGACGCCAAGATCACCCAGATCTACGAGGGGACCAACCAGATCCAGCGCACCATCGTGGCGGGTCAGATCCTGAGGTAACGGGCCGTGCGGAAAGTCTATGCCCCGGTCAGGGCTGATTGGTCAGTCATGGCGTCCGGAAGGGGGATCCATGACCGATCAAGGGCGTCCTTCATCGTCTGCGGGGCCGTGGACACCGCCGTCCGCCGGTACCTCCCGGAGGCCTTCGCCTGCGAGGAGGTGAAAAACCGGATCATGACGGCACTCAAACGGGGATTCTCCCCAAAGGAGGTGTAAATGGGCCGGAATCTTTACAAACGGGACGACCGGGACCTGAGGTTCGTCCTCTGGGAGCACCTGAAGGTGCAGGGGCTGTTGAACCTCGAGGCCTACCGTCATTTCGCCAGAGAGGATTTCGACTTGATCCTGGACCAGGCCCAGCGCATCGCCGCCGACGTCGTGGCCCCCACCTTTCAGGACGGAGACCGCGACGGCTGCCGTTTCGAGAACGGGAAGGTCACGGTGCCGCCGTCCTTTCACCGCGTTTGGCAGGTGTTCAAGGAGGGCGGCTGGTTCTCCCTCGCCTGCAACCCCGCCTTCGGCGGCCAGGGCCTGCCCCTCACCGTGGCGGAGGCGGCCCAGGAATTCTTCATGAGCGCCAATTTCGCCTTCATGTGTTACGCCGGCATGGGGCCGGGCAACGGGGCCATGATCGAGAAATACGGCTCCCCCGCCCTGAAGGCCCTCTTCGTCCCCAAGATGTACGACGGCACCTGGTGCGGCACCATGTGTCTGACGGAACCGGCCGTCGGTTCCGACGCCCATCTCGTCGCGACGAAGGCCTCCCCCGTCGCCGATGACCTCTACAGCATCCAGGGGACGAAGATCTTCATCACCTCGGGGGAGCACGACCTGACGGAGAACATCATCCACCTCGTCATCGCCCGGATCGAGGGGGCGCCCCCGGGGGCGAAGGGTGTTTCCCTCTTCGCCGTGCCCAAGATCTGGGTCAACGAGGACGGGTCCCTCGGGGAGCCCAACGATGTGACGTGCGTCGGCATCGAGCACAAGATGGGCCTCAACGGCTCCGCCACCTGCGTCCTGAACTTCGGGGAGAACGGCAGGTGCCGGGGTTTCCTCGTGGGGAGACCGGGCCTGGGTCTGGCCTATATGTTCGACATGGTGAACCTGGCCCGCATGGCCGTCGGCCTCGAGTCCGTGGCCTTCGGGGCCAACATCTACGCCAACGTCCTGGCCTACGCCAAGGAGCGCGTCCAGGGCGTCCCCTTCGGGAAGACCCAGGGACGCGTGAGGATCGTGGAACACGCCGACGTCCGCCGGATGCTCATGAACATCAAGGCCGTCACGGAGGGGCTGCGGGCCTTGGTGTTTAAGGCCTACCTCATGGAGGACCTGGCCAAGGCGGCGTCCACGGCCGAGGAGAGGGCCGCGGCGGCGGCGCGTCTGGGGTTCCTCACGCCCCTGGTGAAGGCCTACGGGTCGGACCGCCTCTACGAACTCGGGAGGGAGGGTATCCAGATCCTGGGGGGCTACGGTTTCACCAAGGAATACCCCGTCGAGCAGTACGTCCGGGACGGCAAGATCTTCTCCATCTGGGACGGGACGAACTACATCCAGGCCCTCGACCTCATCGCCCGCAAGATCCCCATGGAGGGCGGAAAGGTCTTCCAGGACTGGCTCGGCGAAGTGAAGGGCCTCGCCGCGCGGGCCCGTCAGGACGACCTTTTCCGGGAAGAGGCGTCCCTCCTCGGTGAGGCCGCGGCGGCCCTCCTCGAGGTGGTCTCCCTCTACGAGGCCTCCATGAAGGCGGCGAAGACGGATCTCATCTCCCTCACGGCGACCCGCTTCCTCGACTGCGTCGCCGAGACGGCGGTGGCCCATCTCCTCCTGGAGCAGGCCTTCACGGCCCGGGAGAGGCTCGAAGGAGGGGCGACCGCGGCGGACCTCCCCTTCTACGAGGGGAAGATCATGACGGTCCGCTACTACTTCAAGAATTTGCTCCCCCAGGTGATGGGGCGGGCCCGGATCATCAAGCTTCAGGACGACTCGGCCCTGAGGGTTCCCGAGGCGTCCCTGTGAAAGGAGGATCCATGGAGAAGGTTTATCTCGAGGACTACCGGGTGGGAGAGGTGTTCACGTCACCGGGGCGGACCGTCACGGAGACGGACATCGTCATGTTTTCCATGCTCACGGGGGACTGGCACCCCCTCCACACGAACGTGGAGTACGCCAAGAAGACACCCTTCGGCGAACGGATCGCCCACGGCATGCTGAGCCTCTGCGTGGGCAGCGCCCTGATCTTCCGCCTGGGGCCCTTCGTGGCCATACCCAAGTCGTTCATCGCCTTCTACGGCATGGACAAGGTCCGTTTCACCGCCCCCGTGAAGATCGGCGACACCATCCACTGCGAGGTGACGGTGGAGAATCTGGAGGTCAAGGACGAGAGATCGGGGATCATCGTGGCCAACAACGCCATCAAGAACCAGCGGGGGGAGGACGTGGTCGTCTACACCACCCGGGCCCTCGTGGGGCGAAGGCCGGCGGCGTGAAAGGGGTCGCGGCGATGGATGAAGGGTATTTCGGCCCCTCCCACCAAATGCTGAGGGAGAGCGTCCGGCGCTTCATCGCCCGGGAGATCGCCCCCCACCTGGAGGAGTGGGAGGAGGAGGGGATCTTCCCCCGGGAGCTCTACCACAAGGCGGCGGCGGCTGGTTTCATCGGTCTCGGCTACCCGGAGGAATACGGCGGCACGCCCGCCGATACCTTCCACATGGTGGCCTACACGGAGGAGATCGTGCGGTGCGGTTCCGTGGGCCTGGCCTCGGGCCTCGGGTCCAGTGCCATCGCCCTGCCGCCCATCCTGGCCCTGGGGACGGAGGAGCAGAAAAGGCGCTTCATACCGCCCGTCCTGGCGGGGGACAAGGTCGCGGCCCTGGCCGTAACGGAGCCCGGGGGCGGCTCCGACGTGGCCGGCATCGCCACGCGGGCCGTGAGGAGGGGAGGGTCCTACGTCGTCAACGGGTCCAAGACCTTCATCACCAGCGGCAGCAGGGCCGATCTCGTGACCACGGCGGTCCGCACGGGCGGTTCGGGCCGGGGGGGTATCAGCCTCCTCGTCGTCGAGAAGGGGACGCCGGGCTTCACCTGTTCCCGGAGGCTCAAGAAGATGGGGTGGTGGTGTTCCGACACGGCGGAACTCTCCTTCGAGGACTGCGAGGTCCCGGCGGAAAACCTCCTGGGCAATGAAAACGGCGGCTTCATGGGCATCATGGTCAATTTCCAGAAGGAGCGCCTCTACCTCGCCGTCCAGGCCCACGCCGTGGCGGAGATGGCCCTGGAGCTGTCGATCCGCTACGCCAAGGAGCGGACGGCCTTCGGGAGGACCCTGGCGGGTTTCCAGGTGACGAGGCACAAGCTCGCCGAGATGGCCACCCTCGTCGAGGCGGCTAAGAGGTTCGACTACAGCGTCGCCGCCATGATCGAGGCCGGGCGGTCCGTCGTGAAGGAGGTCTGCATGGCGAAGAACTTCGCCACCCGGGCCTGTGAGAAGGTGGTCTACGAGGCCGTGCAGATACACGGAGGCTACGGTTTCTGCCGGGAGTACCCCGTGGAACGCCTCTACCGGGACTCCCGCCTCTTCGCCATCGGGGGCGGGACCTACGAGATCATGAACGAGGTCATCGGCCGGCAGATGGGCCTCTGAGGACGGCGGGGAGGGAGCGGGGAAAACCCCATGGAGTTCGATCTCCACATCCACACGAACCGGTACTCGGGATGCAGCAACCTCGACGCGGACCTCCTCGTCAGGCGGGCCGTGGAGGTGGGCCTGGACGGCGTCGTTCTGACGGAGCACGGGATCCTCTGGCCCGAGGAGAAGCTGCGCCCCCTCGCCGAGGCCGGGGCGGAGGCGGGACTCTTGGTCCTGGCGGGCCAGGAGGTGGCGTGCTTCTCCCCAAGCGGTGTCTTCGAGGGGGAGTTCCTCGTCTTCGGATACCCCCGGAGCCTCGGTTCCTCCCGGGCCGTGGCGTCGGTCCTGGAGATGGTCCACGCCGTGGGGGGGGTGGTCATCGCCGCCCATCCGTTCAAGAGGGCCGCCGCCGACCCGGGGGGGTTCTACGGCGCCGGGATGGGTGTCTACGATTACGGGATCGACGGCCTCGAGGTGATCCACCCGTCCTACGACGAGGAGGGTCTCGCCCTGGCGAGAAGGGCCGCGGAGGACCTGGGCGTCGCCGGCGTCGGGGGCAGCGACGCCCACGACCTGGCCGGTGTCGGTGCCTGCCGGACCCTGTTCTTCGATACCATCGCGGCCATGGAGGACCTCTGCCGGGCCGTCCGGGAACGCCGTGTGGCCGCCGTGGCCGCCCGGGGCAGGGGCGGGCCGGCAGGGAAGGGGGGACCGAGGGGAAGACGCGGCGGTGTGGGGGCATGAACTTGCCGCCGCCGTCGTCCGGGGCGGTTCCCGCCGGTGCGGGGATGACGGGGGATGTGGCGGCCCCCCGGGTTATGACCAATCAAGAGACCAGAGAAAGAGGGAGGTAGACGACATGGCAAAACCTTTCAAGGTTCCGAGGAACAGGCAGGAGATGATGGATTGGATCAACAGCATCCCACTCTACCGGGACGAGCACGACAAGGACCCCTCCTTCAAGAGCAGGGAGGAGATCCGGGAGATGCAGAACGCCAATCTGGTGAAGCAGATGGAGCGCCTGGCGAAACAGAGTCCCTTCTACCGGGAGAAATTCAAGGAGTGGGGGATCGATCCCGCCTCCATCCGTACCGTCGACGACCTGGAGAAGGTGCCCCCCACGAGCAAGGCCGACTACATGAAGGACCGGGGCGAGTCCTTCCGGCTCGAAATCGACCCATCCCGGATCATGGAGTACATCATCTACGAGATCACCTACACGACGGGCACGACAACGGGTCTCCCCTCGCGGTTCTACAACACGACCTACGACATGTTCATGCAGAGCTGGGTCTTCCACATCGGCTGCAAGATCTGCTACCTCGAGCCCGACGACTTCGTCATGAACATCTTCCCTTACCATTTCATCCCCCACATCGGGTACTACAAGACCGTCCACTTCGCCTCCGCCATCGGCATGTCCATGTGCTGGGGTTACACGGGCGCGCCCCTTCCCGGCTTCCCCCGCACGATCCACCGCTCCATGCAGAAGGCCATCGATGACATCGAGAGGAAGAAGGTCAACGCCCTCTCCGGGATCGGCTCCTATATCCGCCGTCTCATCATCGCCGCCGAGGAGCAGGGCCGGGATTTCTCGCGGATAAACAAGATCCAGGCCCTGGGCGAGGCGGTCCCCAAGGGGATGCGGGACGACATGCGCCGGCGCCTCCAGAACATGGGGGCGGGTGAGGTCTACATCAGCAACGCCTTCGGCTTCACGGAGTGCCAGACGGCCTTCCAGGAGTGCTGCGAGCTGGGCGGGGCCCACACGGGCACGCCGGATCTGTTCTTCATCGAGGCCGTCGACGAGAGCGGCAAGAGGAAACCGGACGGCGAGCCGGGGCTGTTGTGCATCACCCACCTGGACCGGAGGGGCACCAGCCTCCTGCGTTACCTCGTGGGCGACATCGTGGCCGTGACCAACGAACAGTGCCCCTTCTGCGGTCGCAACGACACACGGATCGTCACGACCGTGGGGAGCACCTACGGGACCAGGACGAGCGAGCTGATGAAGGTCAAGGGGACCCTGATCAACCCCGAGATCATGAGGGACGCCGTGGCGAACACGCCCGGGGTTGTCGAGTACCAGTTCGTCATCACCAAGGAGCGGCCCGACGATCCCTATTCCATGGACGTCCTCATCCTGAAGGTGGGGGCGGACGAGGGCGTCGACAGGGCGGCCTTGGAGGGGGAACTGAAGGAGAAGGTCAAGAGGGCCGTGGAGCTGACCCCCAAGGTGGAATTCGTGCCCTTCTCCGAGATCTTCAACCCCGGCCAGACCCTGAAGGCGGTCCGCGTCGTGGATCAGCGGCCGAAGGGGTGAGGGCGGCGGGACGATAATCTGCCAACCCTCCTTGTGTCCCGGAGGGGGCTGGTCTCAGCCCCTTCCGGGTACCAGGCGGGAGGGAGGGGCGAGGGATACCGACAGTTCAAGAAAGAGGGGTTTCTTTATGGAGGTGAAAAAGATAGGGGTCCTCGGCGCGGGGACCATGGGGCACGGCATCGCCCAGGCGGCCGCCGCCGCCGGTTTCGAGACGGTGATGTACGACGTCACGCCGGAATTGGTCGCGAGGGGAAGGGCCCGGATCGAGGGCGCCCTGGAGAAGCGCGTCGCCAAGGGCAAGCTCTCCCGGGAGGAGAAGGACGCCGTCATGGGCCGCCTGAGATCGTCCGCGGACCTGAGAGAGGCCGTGGGGGAGGCGGATTTCGTCATCGAGGCGGCCCCGGAGGATCTGGCCCTGAAGAAGAAGATCTTTGCCGAGATCGACGGCTACTGCAAGGCGGAGACGATCCTGGCGACGAATACCTCCGTCCTGTCCGTCACGGCCGTGGCGGGGGCCACGAACCGCAAGGACAAGGTGGTGGGCACCCACTTTTTCAACCCCGCCGCCGTCATGAGACTCGTGGAGGTCGTCTGTCCCGTCGGCGTGGCGGAAGAGACGGTGGCGATCGCCATGGAGACGATAAGACGCATGGGGAAGGTCCCCATCCGGGTGAAGGACACGCCGGGATTCATCGTGAACCGTCTCCTGGGGCCCCTCTACATGACGGCGGCCCAGATGGTCTTAGACGGTGTGGCCACGGCGGAGGATATCGACACGGCCATGAAGCTCGGGGCGGGGCACCCCATGGGACCCTGCGAACTGGCCGATTTCGGCGGTTTCGACGTGATCCAGATGGCCCAGGACGCCATCTTCGACTACACCCACCAGGAATCCGACCGCCTCTGCATCCTCTACCGGAAGATGATCGAGGCGGGACGCCTGGGGGTGAAGAACGGGAAGGGTTTCTACGATTACCTGCCGGACGGCACGAAGCGGCCCTTCAAAATTTTCTGAACGCCCATCCGCCGCCGCCCGGCGGGATGCCCCCGGCTTCGCCGGTCGCGGGCCCCCGACCGGGGGGCGGAAAAAATTAACGAAGAAGGAAGGATTAAGGCCATGGAATATCAGGACATCATCGTGACAAGGGAAGGGGCGGTGGCCACCATCGCCGTCAACAGGCCCGCCGTCCTCAACGCCATCCGCTACGAGACGATGGTGGAGATCCAGGACGTCCTCGACGGTGTAGCCAAGGACGACGCCGTGAGGGTCGTGGTCCTCACGGGGGCGGGTGACAAGGCCTTCGTGGCGGGCGGCGACATCTCCATCATGGCCAAGGGCTCCGGTTATCTCGACGTCCTGCACACCCTCCCCGCCGGCCAGCAGATCACCTGGAACATCGAGCATTTCCCCAAGCCCGTCATCGCCCGGATCAACGGCATCGCCCTGGGCGGGGGCACGGAACTGGCCCTGTGCTGCGACATCCGCGTGGCCGCCGACACGGCCGTCATGGGCCTCCCCGAGATCAACCTGGGGATCATCCCCGGCTACGGGGGTACCCAACGCCTCCCGAGGATCGTCGGCGCGGGGATGGCCAAGCGCCTCATCCTGACGGGGGAGCACATCTCCGCCCAGGAGGCCTACCGCATCGGCCTCGTCGACATGGTGGTGCCCAAGGCCGAGCTGGACGAGGCGGTGGCGAAACTGGCCGCCCGCATCGCCTCCAAGGGCCCCATCGCCTTGGCCATGGCCAAGGAGGCGGTCAACATGGGTCTCCAGGCGGATCTCCGCACGGGTCTCTCCATCGAGGCGCGCTGCTTCTGCCTCTGCTTCGGGTCGGAGGACCGCATCGAGGGGATGAAGGCCTTTCTCGAGAAGCGGAAACCGGAATTCAAGGGAAAGTGAGGATGGACAGATGACAGAGGTGTACATCGTCGCGGGGGTCCGTACCCCCATCGGGAGGATGGGGGGGTCCCTGGCGTCCCTCCGTCCCGAGGAACTGGCCGCCGTGGCCCTGGAGGGCCTCATCAAGAAAACGGGCCTCGATCCCGCCCTGGTGGACGACGTCCTCATCGGCCACGCCTGCACCAACCACGCCGCCGTCAACATCGCCCGTTGGGCCGTCCTCAAGGCCGGTTTTCCCCCCACCGTGACGGCCCAGACGGTGGAGAGGCAGTGCGGCTCCTCCCTCCAGACGGTCAACACGGCCGCCATGGCCATCATGGCGGGGTTCGGCGAGGTCTACATCGCCGGTGGCTGCGAGAGCTGGAGTAACCAGCCCTACCTCATGGAACGCCAGAAGGTCCCCTACTCCCTGGCCCCCAACGCCTTCATCACCCGGGAAGTCGGCCCCACGCCCGAGACGAACGCCCCCATGGGGATCGTCGCGGAGATCCTGGCCGAGGAGTGGAACGTCAGCCGTCAGGAGCAGGACGCCTACGCCTTAAGGAGCCAGGAGCGGGCCCTGGAGGCCATCGAGAGGGGCTATTTCCGGGATGAGATCGTCCCCGTCGTCATCCGGAAGAAAGGGGAGACGGTCGTTTTCGACCGGGACGAACACCCCCGCGCCACGACCATGGAGAAGCTCGCCGCCCTGGGGCCCGCCTTCAAGAGGGGCGGGACCGTCACGGCGGGCAACTCGTCGGGGCTGAACGACGGGGCCGTGGCCATCCTCGTCATGTCCCGTCGGCGGTGCGAGACCCTGGGTCTCAAACCCCTGGGCCGTTTCGTCGCCTGCGCCCTGGCGGGCGTCGAACCCAAATACATGGGTATCGCCCCGGCCTACGCCGTCCCCAAGGCCCTCGAAAGGGCGGGGTTGCGCCTGGAGGACATGGACGTCGTGGAATGCAACGAGGCCTTCGCCGCCCAGACCCTGGCGGTGATGAAGGAGCTCGAGAAGAACGGCTACGCCGTCGACCGCGAGAAGTGGAACCCCAACGGCGGGGCCATCGCCTTCGGCCACCCCAACGGCATGAGCGGCGGCCGTCTCGTCCTGGCCGTTCTCGGACACCTCAAGAGGACCAACGGCCGCTACGGCCTGGCCACCCTGTGCATCGGCGGCGGCCAGGGGATCGCCACCGTCTTCGAGAGGCTGTAGAGGAGGAGGTATGAACGAGAGAGTCGCCATCGTCGGGGTGGCCCAGAGCCGCTTCGCCCCCCGGCGCCCCGAGGTGAACTACGCCGAGCTGGCCTACGAGGTGATTTCCCGAGTCCTTGAAGAGACGGGCCTTTCCCTCCCCGGCGACATAGACAACGCCGTCAGCTGTTCCCACGATATCTGGGACGGCCAGACGATCTCCGATATCGGCATCACCGACGTCATCGGCGGCCACCTGCGGACGGAGGAGAAGATGGCCATGGACGGTTCGACGGCGGTCTTCTACGGCGCCGCGGGCATCCTCTCCGGGGAGTACTCCTGCACCCTCCTGTTGGCCCACACGAAGATGTCCCAGACGAACCGCAACATCGTCAACAACGTCGCCTTCGACCCCATCTACACCCGGATGCTCGGTTTCGACTACACCTCCGCCGCGGCCCTCCAGGCGCGGCGCTACCTTTACAAATACGGTCTGAAGCGGGAGGACTTCGCGAGGGTGGTGGTGAAGAACCTCCGCAACGCCCTTCTCAACCCCTGCGCCTGGAACGGCCGGGAGGTAACCGTCTCCGAGGTGTTGAGCTCCCCTCCCGTGGCCCCTCCGATCCACCGCCTCGACATGGCCCCCGACACGGACGGCGCCGTGGCCATGATCCTCGCCTCGGAGGAGCGGGCGCGGGCGATCACGGACCGGCCCGTCTGGATCCTGGGGATGGGCACCAGCTACGACGCCCACTACCTCGGCGACCGGGACCTGGCCGACGTCAAGGCCCTCAGGGAGGCGGCCGCCCGGGCCTACGCCATGGCGGGGATCCGCAACCCCCGCCGGGACGTCGACCTCGTCGAGGTGGGGGAGGAGTTCTCCTACCAGGAGCTCCTCTGGATCGAGGGCCTGGGCCTCTGCGGCCGCGGCGAGGCGGCGCGCCTCACCGCCTCCGGGGCCACGGCCGTCGGGGGAAGCATCCCCGTGAACCCCTCGGGCGGCCTCCTCTCGGGCGTCCCCATCAACGTGGCGGGTCTGAACCGCGTGGCCGAGGCGGTCATCCAACTGCGGGGCGAGGCGGGGGAGCGGCAGGTCAAGGGGGCCCAAGTGGCCGTGGCGCAGGGGCACAGCGGGTTCTGCGGCCAGCACCAGTGTGTCGTCGTCCTGGGAACATAGGCAGGAGGTCTTTATGAAAAGGAACGTGGCCATCGTCGGCGGCGGTCAGACCTATCACCGGGCGCGCCGCCACGATGTCGATCAGGCGGAGATGGTCAACGAGGCGGTGCGGGCCGCCCTTAAGGACGCGGGGATGACCATGGACGAGATGGACATGGTGGTCTTGGGGAACATGGAGTTCTTCGAGGGGACCCACATGACGGACTGCTGGCTCGTCCACGCCACGGGGGCCTACGGCCGCCAGGGCCTCAAGATAACCACGGGCGGCACCGTGGGGGCCACGGTGGTCTGCGCGGGGGCCCACCTCGTGGCCTCCGGTCTCTGCGACAGGGTCCTGTGCATCGGTTTCGAGAAGCAGGAGGAGGGCGACACGGGGGCCATCCTCAGCGGCGTCGCCAACCCCCTCTGGGGCCGCTCCATGGCCGGGGCGGCCGTGGGCTACTTCGCCATGATGGGATCCTCCTACATGGCCGCCTGGGGCGCGAAAGAGGAGCACTCGGCCATGGTGGCCGTCAAGGCCCGCCAGAACGCCCGCAAGAACAAGTACGCCCACCTGAAACTCGATATAACCGTTGAGGATGTCCTCAACTCCCGGATGCTGGCCTGGCCCATCCGGATGCTGGACATGTGTCCGGCCTCCAACGGGGCCTGCGCCGTGATCCTGGCGGACGACAAAACGGCCAAGGACCGCTGCCGCAAGCCCGTCTGGATCAGGGCCATGGAGACGGCCCACAACGAGCAATTCGAGTTGGACTGGCGGGACGTGAAGACGAAGAGACCCATTTTCTCCAAGGTCTGCGCCGGGCGGATCTACGGCAGGCTGGGTGTCTCGGACCCCAAGACCTATTTCGACGTCTTCGAGATCTACGAGCCCGCCACGTGGGCGGAGCTGGTCTGGTACGAGGACCTGGGCCTCTGCGGACCCGGCGAGGGCTTCCGCCTCATCGAGGAGGGGAAGACGAACATCGACGGTCCCATCCCCGTGAACCCCTCGGGGGGCGTCCTGTCGACGAACTGCATCGGCGCCTCGGCCATGCTGCGGGTGTGGGAGGCGGCCCTCCAGATCCGCGGCGACGCCGGCGGGCACCAGGTCCCCAAGGAGGTGCGCCGGGCCCTGACGACGGCCTACGGCGGCACGAACTGGACGGTGATGATCGCCCTCTCCGGCGCCCTTGACGATTGAATAAGGAGACGAGATGACTGCGAGAGAGACGGAATGGATCTCCATCCCCATGACGGTGGACGTGCCCTACCGCTTCGCCGCGGGGCGCTACCTGACGAAGACCCTGACCCAGCTGCGGGACAACGGCCGGATCTTCGCCGTCGAGTGCCCCCGGTGCCGGCGGATCCAGCTGCCGCCCCGGATCGTGTGCGCCCAGTGTCACGTAAGGAACGGCCGTTGGGTCGAGCTGCCCCTGGAGGGTACCCTCGTGGCCTTCACCATCATGTTTCTGCCCCTGACGGACCCCACGACGGGCAAGCCCCACGAGCCTCCCTTCGTCTACGGGTCCGTCCGCCTCGACGGCTGCGACTCCGTCCTGGACCACCTGATCCACGCCGAGCCCGACAGGGGGAAGGTGTGGGTCGGCATGCGCTGCCGGGTCGTCCTGCGGCCGCCGGGGGAGCGCGTGGGGGATCTGAGCGACATCGTCCACTTTGAGCCCCTGCCGGATCAGTCCAGACCCGGGTCATAGATCAGAGACGAGGAGAGGGATCATGGATGACCTTAATCAGTACCAACCCTTCGAGGTGGACCAGCACCTGACGGCCCACGGGAACTACTGGGCGGGCCGGGCGGGGAGCCGGTTCTACAGGGCCCTGCGGGACCGCCGCCGGATCCTGGGTTCCCCCTGCCGGAATTGCCGGAAGGTCTTCTGGCCGCCCCGGTCCATCTGCACCTTTTGCTTCTCCGAGTTGAGGGAGATGGTCGAGATCGGACCCCTGGGGACCGTGGAGACCTTCACCCTCGTCACCTACGCCGAACCCGTCCATCCCCGCCCCGCCCCCTTCATCTACGCCGTCATCCGCCTGGACGGCGCCGACACGGGCATGGCCCATTTCCTCGACGAGGTCGAGTACGAGAGAGTCCATGTAGGGATGAGGGTCCGGCCGGTCTTCGCCCCCCAAAGAAAGGGCAACATCCTGGATATCTTGTACTTCAAGCCTCTTTAGGGAGGAAGGGAATGGACGAAAAAGAGAGACGCTGCTATTTGGCCTCCTTCGACGGCGTCCCGGGGGCGGAGCGCAACCCCGCCAACTACCAGCGGCGCGACGACGGGAGCCACATCTACACGGAGGGGGATTACTACGAGTGGTGGTACGTGGACTGCTCCTTCGACAACGGCTATCACGCCGTCATCACCTTCCACTTCCGAAACCATTTCCTCGACCCCATCATCCCCACCACCCAGGTCATGATCTACGGCCCCGACGGCGCCCAGACGGCCCGTTTCGCCGCTTGGAAACCCAGGGAGACGTTTGCCTGCCCCGACTGGTGCGACGTCCGCATGGGTGACGGCCGCCTGAGGGACCTGGGCGGCGGTAGATACGACCTGGAGTTGGTGATCGACGGCGCGGGGGCGAGGCTGACCCTGGAGAACGTCGTCCCCGGGTGGAAGCTCGGCAGCGGCTTCAACTACAAGAACGAGGAGACGGGGAAGGTGGCGGGCTGGGTGGTGCCCGTGCCCTACGCCCGGGCGGAGGGGGAGCTGTACCTGGACGGCGTGGCGATCCCCGTGAAGGGCGCCGCCTACCATGACCACAACTGGGGGAACATGCGCCTCCACGAGATCTGCTCGTCCTGGTACTGGGGGAGGGTCCACCACGGCGATTACTGCGTCGACTACGGCTGGGTCCTTCCCCGCGACCCCGAGGCCCCCGTCGTGTCACCCCTCATGGTCGCCCGGGGCGGCGAGATCGTCCTGTCCACCAATATCATGCGTACCCGCCTGGACGACTTCGCGACGGACCCCAAGACGATGAAACCCTACGCCCGGCGTCTCGTCGTCTCCACGGACAATCTGGGGGTGAAGATGGAGCTGACCATCGAAACCACCCGCCTCGTGGAGTCCATGCGCCTGCCCAAGGCCGCGGCGTGGGATCAGTTCTACTTCCGTTTCCTCGGGGACTACGTCCTGGATATTCAGATCGACGGCGAGAGGGATCTTGTGCGGGGCGAGATGCTCCACGAGTACATGGTCCTTTGAAAAAAAACACGACCTTCGGAAAGGAATGACGGGATATGACGGAACCAAGAAGATACGACGCCATCGTCGTCGGCGCCGGCGTGGGCGGCCTGGCTGTGGCCACCCTCCTGGCGAAGGAAGGTAAAAAGGTCCTCGTCCTGGAACAGCTCGACCGCCCCGGCGGCCGGGCCCTGTCCATGCGGGGGGAGGAGATCTGCGACAAGGGTCTGGACTGGTACCGGAAGGTCCTGGCCTCCCAGTACACCTACATCGCCTCCTCGGAGCCGCCCATGGAGGAGATCATCGACCGGCGCCTCCTCGACGGTTTCACCCTCGACGTGGGTTACCACGCCATCAGCGCCAACGGGGCCGGCTATATGCTGGACTTCGAGGACCTCATCGGCGGCCTCCCCGGGGTGGACAAGCACGGGGCCATGTACGGTAATTACTACCGGGGGACCCTCTACAGGGATGTCGCCGGGAGTTTCATCGATCCCCAGCTCAAGAAGATCGGCAAGGAGTTGAAGATACCCTTCTTGTCCTTCTACTCCGACGCCTACACCCTGCCCGAGGAGGAGATCGACCGCCTGGAGAAGGTGTCTTTCCAACAGTGGGCCGAGGCCAAGGGGATCACGAAGAGCGACGTCATCTTCAACCACCTCCACTCGGTGAGCACCCTCTTCTCCACCATCAACGACCCCAAGGACATCTCCATCGGCGACATCTTCCGCTACTTCAAACACGCCTTCGGCCCGAAACTCAACCGGGGCGTCCTCGGCTGGGTGGGGGGCTTCGTCGGCCGGGGGACCATGGAGTGGTCCCTGGCCGTCGTGAGGAGGTTCCGGGAATTCGGCGGCGAGATCCGCTTCGAGAGCCCCGTGAAGGAGATCCTCGTGGAGGACGGCCGCGTCGTCGGCGTCCGGGCGCAGACGACGGCGGGGGAAGAGGTCTTCGCCGCCCCCTGCGTGGTGAGCAACATTCCCGCCCAGCACACCTTCCGGGTCATCGACCGGAGGCACTTCCCCGAACAGTGGGCGAAGAAGACGGAGTCCCTCTACGGTTACGGCAGCTACGTCCCCTACATGGGCCTCAACCGCCTCGTCATGCCCGAAGAGGAGGCGAAGATGGGGATCAAGCACACCTGCGTCCTCCCCCGGACGGAGGGGTTTGACTACGACGTTTACATCTGCTGGAACATCCAGTCGGCCGTGGATCCGTCCGTGGCGCCGGCGGGCAAGTACCTCTACACGGCCTATCTCCCCCTGACGGAGAAGGAGGCCCTCAACCGCGACCTCGTGGGCAAATTGATAAAGCGTCTCCCCGAGTTCATGGAGGAGATCTACCCCGGCTTCAGGGAAAGCATAGACTGGAAGATCGACCTCGTCTGCTGGAAGCTGGAGGGGGTCGCCAAGAGCATCTCCCAGGCGGGGACCCAGAAGGTGCCCGTCAAGTCGGAGCACGTGGAGGGCCTGTACTTCGCCGGCGACACGGCCAAGGGCTACGGCGTGGCCATGGACTGCGCCATCGCCTCCGGGGTCATCTGCGCGGGGGAGATCCTGGGCAAGGACTTCGGGATCCGTTAGGTGAACGCCATGCTCAGGGGTCAGTTTCACGTCCACACGACCTTCTCGGACGGCACCATGACGCCCGAAGAGGTCGTCTCGGCCTACGAGCGGCTCGGGTTCCATTTCCTCGCCGTCACGGATCACGACCACCTCCTCAAGCCCTCCTACGGCGACACCATCGCCGCCCTGGACTCCCCCCTGCTGATTTTCACGGGCATCGAGCTGACGATCCACTGCCGCAAGGGGTACGTCCACGTCAGCCGCATCGAGGGGGAACGGGAGGTGCTCCACATCTTCAACCACCCCGCCGATCTCGGCGTCTCACCCCGGGAGTGCGCCCGCCTCATCGCCGAGGTCGCCGCCGTCCAGCCCATCGACGCCGTGGAGGTGACGAGCCACGGCTTCTACACCCCCGAGTTCGACATCCCCGAGATCCCGTACCCCAAGGTGGCCGCCGACGACGCCCACACCCCCTCGGGATGCGGGCGCTGCTGGGTGGAGCTGGACGGGGCCCTGGAGAAGGACGCCATCATCCGGGCCGTCAAGGAGGGCCGCTTCGTGAACTGCTTCGCCGCCGGGGAGGTCAAGAGAAAGCCTACCAAGGCGCCAAGGATCATCCGTTTCGCCTGATCGGAACGGGAAAGGAGGCATTATGACCGTTGGAGTCGGAAAGAAGAGGGTGGCCATCTGTGCCGTCGCCCAGCTCAAGAACGACCCGGATCTCTGGCACACGCGCTTCCAGGGGATGCTCCTGGAGATCCTGGAAGACCTCCAGAGACAGACGGGTTTCCGGTACGGTGAAGGGGGGGTGGAGCAGATCGTCAGCGTGTCCGACGACTTCCTCGACGCCCGGACCATCTCCAACAACGGTGTCCAGGACGTCCTCGGCGGCCAGTACCTCGCCGAGGAGAAGATGGCCCAGGAGGGGCTCAACGCCATCGGCTACGCCAACGCCGTTATCCTCTCGGGTCACAAGGACGTCGTCCTCATCATGGGACACTGCAAGGAATCCCAGGGGGAGAGCCGCAACCTCATCACCAACTGCGGTTTCGACCCCTTCTACGGCCGGGCCGTGGGTCTCGACTACCTCAACGCCGCCGGTCTCCAGGCCCGGGCCTACATGGCCAAGAGCGGCCTCACGGACGACCACCTCGCCCGGATCGTCGCGCGGAGCCGCCAATGGGCGGCCAAGAACCCCTACGCCAACGCCCGCGAGACGCTGCCCCCGGGGAAGGTCAAGGCCTCGCCCATGTTGTGCGACCCCATCCGGCAGCTCCACGCCTACCCCGTCTCCGACGGCGCCGTGGGGCTCCTCCTCGCCTCGGAGGAGAGGGCGAGGGAATACACGGACCGGCCCGTCTGGATCACGGGTTTCGCCAACGCCATGGACGCCTTTTTCTTCGGGGACCGGGACTTGACCTCCAACTTCGCCCTGAAGAAGGCCGCGGCCAAGGCCTGCGAACGCGCGGGGATCCGCGATCTGAAGGGGGCCGCCGACGTCGTGGAGGTCATGGACTGCTACGCCTACCAGCAGCCTATGTGGATGGAGGGGCTGGGGTTCTGCGGCGACGGGGAAGGGGCCCGCTTCATCGACGAGGGCGGTCCCGGGAAGTACCGGGTGAACCTGTCCGGCGGGGCCCTGGCCGGCAATCCCATGATCATCGCCGGTCTCTACCGCGCCGTGGAGGCGGCCCTGCAGCTGAAGGGCGAGGCGGGGGACCACCAGGTCCCCGATGCGAGGTGCGCCGTGGCCCACTCCACCAACGGCCCGGCCGGTCAGTTCCATTCCGTCCTCATCCTCGAGGCTTAAGGAGGTCCGACGATCATGCAGAAACACAGGAAGAACAGGAACGTGGCCATCATCGGCATCGGTCAGACGGCCCTGTCCAGTCACAAGGAAGACCAGAACCAGGTGGAGATGGTGGCGGAGGCGGTGAGGAACGCCCTGGAGGACGCCGGTAAGACCATCGACGATATCGACTGCGTCGTCCACGGCAACATGGAGCTCTTCGAGATGCAGTTCCAGCCCGACATGTGGCACGCCCTGGGCTGCGGTTCCTACGGCAAGGAGGAGTATCGCATCACCACCGGCGGGACCGTGGGGGCCACGTTGGTCTGCGCCTCCGACAACCTCGTGGCGTCCGGCCTCTACGACACCGTCTTGTGCATCGGCTTCGAGAAGCTCCAGGAGGGGAACACGACGGGCGGCATCACCAACATGGCCGACCCCCTCTGGTTCCGGAACCTCCAGACGGGCGCCCTCACGTCCACCACGGCGATGGAGCTGATCCAGAAGTTCGGGAAGGAACGGGTCCTGAGGGCGGCCATGAAGTACCGCATCATGATGGACAAGCACGCCATGCTCAACCCCCGGGCCCATCGGCGCCTCGGCCTCGAGTACGATCAGATGGAGACCCTCATGGAGACCTCGCCCCAGCTCGTCGGGGAGCTGCGGTTGATCCACATGTGCTCCCAGTCCGACGGGGCCTGCGCCATGATCCTCACCTCGGAAGACCGGGTGAGGGAGGGGACGGCCAAGCCGCCCGTCTGGATCAGGGACCACGAGACCTCCCACCGGGAGGAGAACATGTCGAACCTCTACGGCGCGCGGAAGCCCAAGAGCACCCACCGGGACTGCGCCGAGCGTCTTTTCGCCCGCAACGGCATCACGGACCCCCTGGGGTATTTCGACGTCTTCGAGATGTACGACCCCTCCGCCTTCTGGGCCGTCGACTGGCTCGGGGAGTTCCTCCTCCTCGAGGGGGACGAACACCTCCGTCTCCTCGAGGCCGGCGAGTTCGACCTCGACGGAAAGCTCCCCGTAAATCCCTCGGGCGGCGTCATCGCCAGCAACCCCATCGGGGCCACGGCCATGCTCCGCATCGCCGAGGCGGCCCTCCAGATCCGGGGTGACGCCGGGGGCCATCAGATAAAGAAGGAGGTCCGCCACGCCCTGGCGTCGGGATTCGGCGGCAGCCTGTGGACCGTTTTGATGATCCTCGAGAAGGAACCCAACTGGTAGGAGGTATGATCATGAGCCGGTACTACGGAACGACCGTTGACGACATATTCGACACCATGCCGGAGCGCTTCCAGCCCCAGGAGGCGAAGGACGTGGATGTAGTCGTCGGTTACGAGTGCGGCGGCGAGGGGGGAGGCAAGTGGCGCCTGAAGGTCAGGGAGGGCGCCATGGCCGTCGAGAAGGTGGAGGGGGACCTCGGCCCCTGCACGGCCACCGTCTTCGCCGCCGACGCGGAGACCTTCATCGGCGTCACCCTCAACAAGATCGCCGCCCTGGACGCCCTCACCTCGGGCAAGCTGAGGATCACGGGGGACGCCTCTTTGCTGATGAACCTCCTGCCGCGGATCTTCAAGCCCTACCGGGTGCCGGGGCCGGCCCCCGTCACGGCGAGGGACATCGTCGCCGGCATGGCGGATCGCTTCCGCCCCGACAAGGCCGCCGGCGTGAGCCTGAAGTTCGCCTACGATCTGACGGGTGAGGGGGGAGGGCGGTTCACCGTCGCCATCGCCGACGGCCGCTGCCGTGTCACCGAGGGACTCGAGAAGGACGCGGCCGTGAAGATGACCATGGAGGCCTCCACCTTCGTGGGTCTCATGACGGGCACCATGGACGCGACGGCGGCCTTCACCTCCGGCAAGGTCAGGATCGACGGCGACATGGGGGCGGCGGCCGCCACGGGTCGATATTTCGACCGGTACGTCCCCCCCGACGCCCCCCGGGTGGAGGAGCTGTTGTCCCTGAAGAAGGTCACCTCCATCGACCAGCGTTTCGCCACGGGCCCCGTCATGGGGAAGTGGTTCGCCGGCCTGAGGGAACGCAAGCTCCTGGCCAACGTCTGCCCCGTCTGCCGGAGGACCATGATCCATCCCCGGGAGGTCTGCGCCTCCTGCCACGTCCGGGCGGGGGAGTACGTCGAGCTGGGACCGGAGGGGTACGTGACGAACTACGACCTCGTCTACTACGCCAGCCCCGACCCCCTCACGGGGGCCGTTCGTGACACGCCCTACGCCTGCGCCTGGATCATGCTCGACGGGGCGTCACCGGAGGAGGCCTTCGCCTTCGAGATCAAGAAGGAGGATCTCCCCCGCCTGAAGATCGGTTCCCGGGTCCGGCCCGTGTGGGCGGAGAAGACCGTGGGGAGCTTCCGGGACCTCCTGTACTTTGAGATCATCGATTGAAGGAAGGAGCGCGAGATATGGACTTAAAGGATTGTTTCGTCGTCGAGGCGAAGATGGCCCTGCCCAACCAGTTCTTCGTGGGCCGCATCGGCTCGCGGTGGATCATCGCCATGCGGGACCAGAAGAAGATCATGGGGCTGCGCTGCGAGAAGTGCGGCGTCACCTACGTGCCGCCCCGGGAACAGTGCCACCGTTGCTGGTCCTGGATCGCCGACAACTGGGTCGAGGTGGGGACGACGGGGGAACTGGTCAACTACACCGTCGTGAGGTACAACGACAAGCACACGCCGAAGAAGGCCCCCTACGTCCTCGGGCAGATAAGGCTCGCCGGGGCCGACACCCCCCTGACCCACATCGTCGGCGACGTGGACCCGGCGGACGTCTATCCGGGCATGAAGGTCCAGGCCGTCTTCGCCGACGGTCCCGTCAACACCCTGATGCAGATAGACCACTTCAGACCCCTTTGAGACGAGCAGGAGGTGTCAGACCAATGGCGAGAACATCCAAGGAAGTGATCATCACCGCCGCCCTCTGCGGCGCCACGACCATGAAGAACAACAACCCCGGCGTGCCTTACACCATCGCGGAATTCGCCGAGGAGGCCTACCGGTGTTATCAGTCGGGGGCCGCCATGGTCCACGTCCACGGGCGGACGGACGACGGGGAGCCGACCCACGAGATCGACCGGATCAAGGCCATCTACGACGCCATAAAGTCCCGCTGCCCCGATTTGATCGTCTGCCTCAGCTCGGCGGTGGGGATCTTCAAGACGCCGGAGCAGCGCCTCGCCCAGATCCTGGCCGTCAGACCCGAAATGGCCTCTTACAACACCAACAGCATGAACTTCAGCCTCATCGACCGCAACACGGGTCAGATCCTCTTCGATTACCTCTTCGACAACACCTTCACGATGCTCCAGGACTTCGGCCGGGCCTTCGAGTCCCACGGCGTCAAACCCGAGATCGAGTGCTACGACGTCAGCGGCATCGACAACACCCTCATCATCGGCAAACAGGGGTTCTTCACGGAACCGATGAACTTCAACTTCGTCTGGGGGGTCGTGGGGGGACAGAAGTTCCGACCCGAGGTGTTCATCGCCATGGTCAACGCCCTTCCCCAGACGGCCAATTTCACCACCTGCGCCGTGGGGAACGAGCAGTTTCCGGCGAACTTCATGTCCTGCCTCATGGGGGGTCACATGAGGGTCGGCCTGGAGGACAACACCCGGATGCCCAACGGCGACCTCGCCAAGGGAAACTGGGAACAGGTGGAGTGGGCGGTGAAGGTGGCCGCCTCCCTGGGACGGCGGCCCGCCACCACCGCCGAGGCCCGTCGGATCATGGGTATCCGCAAGGAATAGGAGGATCGTGATGGATTTCACCTTTACGGACGAGCAGCGGATGTTCCGCGATACGGTTTACCGGTACTGCCGGGAGGAGATCGCCCCCCTGTGCGAGGAGGCCGATCTGAAGGGGGAGTTCAGTTTCGAGGTCTGGCGCAGGCTGGGGGCCATGGGCCTCCTGGGCCTCCCCATACCTGAGGAGTACGGGGGCGGCGGGGCGGATTTCGTGACCTGTTGCCTCGCCGGCGAGGCCATGGGCCACGCGGGCATCGACGGGGGACACACCCTGGCCCTGGGGGCCCACACCTATCTCTGCGCGGCCAATATCATGCTCCACGGCACGGAGGCGCAGAAGCGGCGCTACCTGCCGCGTCTCGCCACGGGTGAGGATATCGGCTGCATGTGTCTCACCGAGCCGGGGTGCGGTTCCGACGCGGCGGCCCTGGTGACCGCGGCGGTGAAGAAGGGGGACCGCTATGTCCTCAACGGTTCCAAGACCTTCATCACCAACGCCCCCCTCGCCAAGGTCTTCGTCGTCTTCGCCACCATCGACCGGGCGCGGAAGCACAAGGGTATAACGGCCTTCATCGTCGAGAGGGATTTCCCCGGCATCTCCACGGGGAATCCCATGCACAAGATGGGCTGCCGCTGTTCCACCACCTCCGAGGTCTTCTTCGAGGACTGCGAGGTCCCGGAGGAGAACCTCCTGGGAGGGGAGGGCAAGGGCTGGGAGATCGCCCTGGGCGGCGTGGAGTGGGACCGCAGCGTCTTGCTGTCGCCCTTCTTGGGGAACGCCATGTTCATGTACGAAAACTGCTGCCGTTACGCCAACCAGCGCTGGGCCTTCGGGCAGCCCATCGGTGAGTTCCAGTCCATCCAGAACCGGATCGCCGACATGAGGATCTTCATCGAGGCGGCCCGGCTGGCGATCTATCGGGTGGCGGCGTCGAAGGACAACGGCGTCATGCTCAATCCCCTCTTGGCGTCGGTGAACAAGATGTACGTAGGCGACCGGGGCTTCGAGATGTGCTCCGCCGGCGTGGACCTCTTCGGCGGTTACGGCTACATCCACGAGTACCCCGTGGAGCGGGGCATGAGGGACGCCAAGCTCGGCCAGCTCGGCGGCGGCACCTCGGATATCATGAGGATGATCGTGGCCCGCTACATGTTGATGTGACGGAGGTGGAAGATGATCGACTACGAATTGACCGAGATGGAAAAGGAACTCCAGAAGCGCCTCCGGGCCCTGTGTCGTGAAGAGATCGCCCCGCACGCCCCTATCTTGGCGAACGGCGCGGGGGAGGAGATAAGGGCCCTCCTGCCGGTCCGGCTCAGGAAGCTCGCCGCGGCGGGATACATGGAAACCCTCGTCCGGGGTGATTTCGTCGCCCAGTGCGTCGCCGGGGAGGAGGTGGCCAAGGCCTGCCCCTCCACCTTCCTGGCCGCCATGTCCTCGGGGACGGCCTTCGGTCGGACCCTGGCCGTTTTCGGCACCCAGAGCCAGCGGTCCCGTTTTCTGGACGGGATTGTCAAGGGAGAGGTCATCGGCGCCCTGGCCGCCACGGAGGCGACGGGGGGTTCGGACCTGGGGGGCATCGTCACGGAGGCGCGTCCCGCCCCCGGCGGCTGGGTCCTCGAGGGCGCCAAGGACCTGGTGACCAACGCCCCCCTGGCCGATACCTTTCTCGTTTTGGCCTGGACGAACCGCGAGTCCGGTTTGGATGGAGGACTCTCCTTTTTCCTCGTGGACAGGGGCGCGCCGGGCCTGGAGGTGGGAGAGACGGTGGAGACCATGGGACTCAGGGGCGCCCCGACGGCGGGGATAACCCTGCGGGACTGCTTCGTCCCTTCCGATGCCCTCGTCGGGGGTGAAGGCGGGGGGATGGGCGTCTTCAGCGCCGTCTCTTGTTGGCTCGGCCTGGCTATGTCGGCCATGTCCGTGGGGATCGGGGTGGCGTGCATGGAGGTCTCGACGCGCCAGGGCAAACAGAAGCGGGCCTTCGGGAAGCCCATCGGTCACTTCGAGGGGGTGGGGGCGAAGCTGGCCGTCATGTTCACCCACAACGACCTGGGACGGATGCTGACCCTGCGGGCGGCGTGGGCCCTCGATCGGGGGGCCGAGGACGGGGCGGTCCTCGTCTCGTGCGCGAAGGTCTTCACCGGCGAGTCGGTCAACAAGATCGCCGATTTGGCCATGCAGACCCACGGCGGCCACGGCTACCTGAGGGGGACGGATATCGAGCGCCTCTACCGGGACGCCCGCTTCGCCGAGCTCGCCTACGGGACGACGGAGAGGCAGCGGGTCTCCATCGCCCGGGACGGCCTGGGGCGGTTCCGGTAAAACGGCCGCCCCGTCGGCTAAGCGGCAGGGAAGGCGACACCGGCGGGGCGCTTCGTCGCCGCCATGGACCAGGCGCCTGCGCCTGACGGGGACGGACACCTCCGCCTGGAGCGAGGAGGAGCTCCAGGAGGCCCGGGGGGCCGTCGAGGCCCTGAGGGAGGCCGCCGAGGTCTTTCTCAATCCCGCCGATAGGAGTCTTGCCTGAGGGTATTGGGGGAGACGTTTTTCCCCTTTTGGGGGGCGGGGAGGGAAAATTCGAGGGGGAAAATTTTTTGTCGATCGCTGATTTCTCAATGATTTCAGGTAGTCTACCTACGTCGGCGCGCCGACATACCCCCGCGGTCGCCCGGTTTTGTTCTAATACAGCATAGATAATAACCTCATAAAAAAGGCCGAAATTTGCCCCCCAAACGGCCGTTTTTGCCCCGTTTTTCGGGGGCCGAAAAAAAATGGGCCAAAACGGCCCGTTTTTTTCCGCCGGGAAGGAGAAATGGGCCAAAAAGGCCCGTTTCTCGAAAAACGCCCCCGACGGGGCGAAAAATGGTGGGGGGCGGTGGCGAAAGCGGGCAAAAGGGGCCGTTTCCCCGTAACGTCGCCCCGGGCGACGAGATTAAGTGGTTGCAAATATCGACGTGAGTCGGACAAGATATTTTACAATTTCCCCCTGGACGGGCAGGGTGGATGAGGACGGCTTCGGGGGCCTGGGGTCCCTTGGGGGACGCCCCGCCACGGCCGGACAAAGACGAAAA
>JAKPDW010000043.1 GCA_029552245.1 Deltaproteobacteria bacterium | reverse complement strand
GCTACCCCGGGCGGGCCTCTGCCGTTCATCAACCCGTTCGACATCTACTGCGTCTGCGGTCCCTCGATGGTCTTCATCCAGACCTACATCGGGGTCTCGACCACGCCGGGATCGCACTTCACGGTCGACATCCCCACGCAGGACCTGGTCATCGAGAGCAACGACTCGGTCGATGCCTTCCTGTTCATCGACAGCTTCGTTCCCTCGGACTACACGATCGAGGCGGTCATCAAGTTCGAGAACCTGCCGCCCACGCTCTCGGACCTGCCGAACAAGGCCCTCTTCCTCGGTGTGGTCAACATCACCGGAGCGTGCGTCGGCCTCTTCTTCTCCCAGACGGACCTCGGGTACGCGGGTGCGGTCAACGGCGCCATGCAGGTCTTGCCCAACAGCCAGGGCATCATCAACCAGGCCGAGTACTTCGTCATCCGGATCGCCGTGAACTCCACGCTCGGGGCGGCCTACGTGTACATCACGTCCGTCACGGAGGCGATCAACATCGGGCAGCACCTCCGCTTCATCCTGCCGCTCATCCCGTACACGTCCCTGCCGCCTGGTACGCAGGAGGGCACGCACATGCACGTGCTCGGGACCGCCGGCGACCCCTCGAAGGCGTGGCTCGACTCCATCTGCCTCGCGACCGGGGCCCTCATCCCGAACCTCCCGCCGATCGCGAACGCGGGCACCGACCAGGCCGCCCGCCTCTGCCAGATCGTCCAGCTCGACGGCTCCGCGAGCTTCGACCCCGAGGGCCAGCCCATCTCGTACCAGTGGCGGCTGATCGACGCGCCCGTGAAGAGCATGTTCGTCTTCGGCGGGCTCGACGGGAAGACGTACCCGCTCCTGGTCCCGACGGGCTTCACGAACAAGTTCTACAGCACGGCCTTCGGTGGTCTCGACCCGATCCCGATCGTGGTCGGGACGGACGTGCTCGTGGTGGCTGGGAAGCCCTACACGATCATGGCGCAGGGCGCCGACATCAACGGCGACTACGTCCAGATCGACGGCTTCTTCTTGCCTGACAACCTGGTGAACGCCGCCTTCAAGGTCATCAAGCAGAACGGCCTGAACGGCTCCACGAACGTCAAGATGACGTTCCTGCCGGACGTCCCGGGCTTCTACAAGTTCGACCTCACGGTCTTCGACGGCTCGCTCTACAGCACCGCGTCCGTGTCGGTCGTGAACGTGCTCGAGTCGTTCTTGCCTCGAGGCTGCACGCCCGACCTCCGGTTCCTGTGGGACTACCTCTCGGACTTCTGGGACCTCGTGGAGGACCGGGAGCGCATCGAGACGATCTGGAGCGGCGCAGCCCAGCAAGCGGCCACGGAGCTCTACACGCTCTGGCAGGTCGAGTACTCGAAGAGCCTTCGGGACATCCAGCGCACGTTCATCCGCCGCTGGCTGCACTACGACCTCTTCCTCCGCGAGCCGTTCCCGGAGATCACCAAGACGCGCTCGGTGTGGCGCGGCGTCGAGACGGTGCCGCTCTCGAACGCGGGTGCCGTGTACGCGGGGCAGAAGCTCACCCTCTCGATCCCCTTCGCGGACGACCTCGTGACGGTCACGGTCACGACGCCCGGCGTGCTCTCGCCGCAGAAGCTCGCGGGTGAGCTGAAGAAGCTCCTCCAGGCGGTCGACAAGCGCTTCAACGTCACGGCCGTGTTCTTCGACCCGCTGAACACGTCGCTCAACATCTACGC
>JAKPDW010000069.1 GCA_029552245.1 Deltaproteobacteria bacterium | reverse complement strand
GGGACCAACGTGACGTCCGTGCAGGACGCCAACGGGTGGACCGTCACGTCGACCGCGCCCGCCACCGACTACTTCCGAAAGCTCGGCAAGACGGGCATCACGAAGCTCAAGGACGTCTTCCTGCTTCAGGACCCCATCAGCGGTGCGCACGCCATGTGCGTCTGCGACAACATCATCTCCGACAGCTCGATCCACCTGCGTCTCCTGGACAACGGCATCTCGATCGGTGGGCTCGCGGGGGCGATGGTTCTCACCTGGTACTCGACCTTGTTCTTCGTCGGGAACGGGGCGGGACCGGCCAACGACGCCCTCCAGTCTCCTGGCACGGTCACGGCCAACGCGGCGAAGCTCGATGGCCTCTACTGCGTGCGCCCGGCGCTGTACGTGGACCCGGAGGCGTACCCGTCGGACTACGCCGCCTTCACGGGCGACCCGTTGGAGGCGATGGCGTACTTCGGGGCGGGGCTGGCCCGGAGCAACACGGACGACCTGACGGGCGTCGGCAACAACCACATCGTGCTCGGGGTCGGCGGTTTCGACCGCACGACGGGCACGAACGTGGTCGGGTTCCAGGTCAACTCGGCAGGTGGCGCTCTCGGGCGGCAGATGACCCGCAACAGCATCCGGCGGCTGCTCGTCACCACGGACGTGAGCCCCGTCGACCTCACGAACCTGCTTCGCGAGGACAGCCTCATCAACGTCATCGCGATGGTGCCCGGCCTCGAGCCGCCGGGGATCTCGTTCAACACGTCCCTCCTCCCCGAGGGCTACGAGTTCGACATCTGCATCTACCACAACCCTTCCACGCTCGGGACGCTCCTCCTGACGCCGGCGCTGTGGCCGGCCGAGGCGCACTTCGAGAACTACTTGGACGCGTTCACGTCCAACAAGGACGGGTACCTCGACCACTACCATGGGGTCATCGTCGGAGACGACGTGGGCCTCGGCAAGCTGGCGTTCATGACCGTGACGCGCCTCTCGATTCGCTGAAAGGACTACTGCCGTGAACGACGTCTATCGTGGTGCAAACGAAGAGATCTACTGCCACCGAGACCACAACGGCACGGTCGTCGGCAACACGTTCGTGCTCGGAGGCGGAACGCAGCCCTACAAGCTGCGTGGCAACGTCTTCACGCAGTACTTCGACATCTTCATCCCCGCCGGTGATGATCTGGGCAGCGTCGCCTGGAATACGGTGCCGGGGTACAACTTCTACACGTTCGTGGACGTGATCCACTACCTCCCCCTCATCAAGTGGGGCGGGAATGCTGCAATGGGCGTACCGGACACGCGGGTCTTGGCGGCCTTCAAGAAGTACCTCCGCTGGGATTCGATGTACCTGATTGCCAGCGTGGACATCACGGGGCTCACTCCTCCGGTGCTGAACAACGTTGGTACTTGGACGGCCCTCGTGATGCGGAACACGGGGAATGCCAACAATGCCCTCGGCAACAAGGTCTGGCAGGGCAATCCTACGGGAGGCTTCAATCTTCCGTCGGTGGACCAGCTTACGGGATTCAGCCCGACGGCTCCGACGCGGTTTCTGACTCCTAATGCGTTGGGGACGACGTCCAACATGTTTTCTCTTGGGGTTGAGCTGGCGGGCGGTTGTTCGGTAGTGACCCCGGGCTACATCCGCGCAGAGATCAACTTCACGGTGTTCGGATAGGAGGTTCTCATGGGAGCAGAAGAGGCATTCGAGAAGGTCTTCGCGTCGCTCGTCACGGTCCAGACGGTGCTCTTCTGCATCGGGATCAGCATCCTCGTGATGGTCATCAGGCGCATCGTCGAGAAGCTCTTCCCGAACGCCAAGAACGTGAAGCTCTGGGAGGAGGTCTTGGTACCCCTCGGGCCCTACGGGACCGGTGCCCTCTTCGCGATCTTCACGAAGGACCTCGTGACGTCTCCGCCCATGAACTCGTGGGCTCTTCGCCTCTTCTACGGTCTCGCCTGTGGTGCCGCTTCGGACCTCGTGTACGCGAAGTTCAAGCGATGGATCGGGCTCATGACCACGCCGGTTCCGCCCGCACCTGCCCCCGCGCCTGAAGAGCCCCCGGCGCCTCCTCCGGACAACAAGCCGTGAAGGACCGCCTCGTTCGCTACTGGAAGTGGATCGTCGCCTTCGTGGCGCTCATGGGCGTCATCGCCTGGGCGCTCTTGAAGGAGCTCTTCTCGAGCAAGCCCCACGACCCCGTGGTGGAGCAGAAGAAGATCGACGAGGAGTACGAACGACGCGTCGAGGAGCTGAAGAAGGAAGAGGCGAAGAAGATCGAGCAGGTCGACGAGGAGCACGACAAGG
>JAKPDW010000056.1 GCA_029552245.1 Deltaproteobacteria bacterium | reverse complement strand
GTGGACTTTAGAAACTTCACTTGCGGGACGGAGCCCTTGGCGAGCACGCGGAGATGCTTGGCGTCGAGGTCCACGTCCTCGATGTCAAGGTCGACGAGTTCCTGCAGCCGGATGCCGGTCCCGAGGAAGACCTCGATGATGACGCGGTCCCGGATCGCCAGGGAGGATGCCCTGCCGCGAAGTTCCTTGAACAGACGGCGCTTCTCGGCCTCGGCCAGAAACTTGGGGGGAGTCCGGGGAAGCCTGCGAAGGGTCAACGACCCGGCCGGATTCTCCCGGACGATCCCGTTCCGCTCGGCCCAGGTGAAGAACGACCGGACGGCCGCCTTTAACCGGTGCATGGACGCCGGCGAGCGGACGCCGCCTCCGGCCGAAGTCGTCACCTCCGGTGATGTCAGCGCCTCGTCGATCATGGGGCTGGTCACCTCCTCCGGGACGATCCCCGGATGCCTCCGGAGGATCGCGTCTGACAAGTACGACAGGTCGCGCAGGTACGCGCTGATGGTGTTCTCCGAGCGCCCTTCGGCCGCGAGCCTTCTGCTGAAGGCTTCCAAGGCTTCGGTGAAACCGGGCCGCGCGCTGGAAGGCTCAGGACTGCTCAGCAGCCGGAGACTCGATGGCGTCGTGTTCGTCATTACGCTCTCCTCCTTTCTTGGCGCTGCGGCCCATGGGCGTGTCCTTGGGCAGGGGCAGCTTGTCGATGCGGCCGGTCTCCTTGGCCCAGATCAGAAACATGCGGAGCACCCGCTTGGTCTTTTCGACCGTGGGCGCGGAGCGCTCCCGCCCGTTGGGCAGCTTGAGCAACGCATCGGACTTGAAGAATTTTCCCACGTGCGGAATGAGGACGCTGGACAGCTTGCGCTCCGCACCGAAGAAGGCCTCGATCTGCTCGAAGTCCTTGCCGTAGGTGTAGAGCGTCCGCTCCTTCTTCCCCTGGGTCCGCAGGTGTTCCAGATAGGCCTGGGCGGCCTGATGCAGGGTCTCGTTCATGACTCGTTCTCCTTTCGTTCGTTGAGTTCAGGTTTCCCGGACCGGACGGTCCCGACGTCTAAAACTCGCATTCGGCACCTCCTCTCAAACGGCTCAAGTCCTTGTAAATCAAGGCTCTACGCACATTCACATACAGGCTTCGCGTGCGACGGAAGTCAAGGCGTTCCATGCACATTCCAGAGAAACAATCAGGCCCCGGGCGGGCCGGGAGGGGAATCATGAGAAGACAGGTCGAAATGATCCTGAAGGCGCTGTTGGCGGCGAGTCTGGCGGCGTCACTGTTGGGTTGCGCTGCTGCCAGACCGCCTCAGCGGATTCAGGACGCCATTCACACGGCGAACCGCTACATGCCGGAGTACGTGGCCGAGGCCAACAAGGCCCTGGCCGACGCGGAGCACCCGGACCGGGAGCGCCTGGCCGGCATCGGTGACCGCCTGGCCGGGGTATTGGACGCCCTGGACCGTTGGGCGTCGGGGCAGGAAACGCCGGAGGGGGACAAGAAATGAAGGAAATCCTGGAAAGGAACAGCGAGGCCGTCCGCGAGGCGGGACGGCAACTGGTCGAGCTCGGCGCAGAGCTGGCTGCCGGGAAGATCGACGATGCCCTGGCCCGGCTCGATACCGCCCGGCAGCCTTACCCCGAGTGGGAGGAGCTCGATCAAGCCGCGGCTGATATCGAAGGGGTGATCCGCGACCGCGAAGGGATGTTCGCTGTCCAGCACATTCTGGCCGAAATCGTCGGCACGGTCCTCGGGTCGGTCTTGAGGTCGAGGCTGCCCTGATGGCCCGGATATCCGCTAAGGAGCGCAAACTGGCGGAGACCCTGGCGGACCCGGTCCTCTGGGGACAGGGATACCTGCGCAACCGCGACGGGGGACA
>JAKPDW010000055.1 GCA_029552245.1 Deltaproteobacteria bacterium | reverse complement strand
AAAACCGCCTATGTCGAGCCCCTGGCCGTGGTCGAGGACAACAACGCGCTCAGCCAGGTCCGCTCCGACATCAAGGAGGAAGAGACCGCGATCCTGAGGGACCTGACCTCGCGGGTGCTGGCCAATGCACAGACCATCCGGCGCAACCTGGCCCTCTACGGCGAGCTCGATCTCCTTCACGCGAGCGCCTGCTGGGCCCTGAAGCACGATGCCGTGATCCCGCAGATCTCACGCGAAGGGATCGACCTCCGGGCTGCCCGCCACCCCGTGCTCCTGGAGCGGCTGGGCAGGGAGCGGACCGTTCCGCTGGACATCAGGATCCCCTCCGGCAAGGACTGTCTGGTCATATCCGGCCCCAATGCAGGGGGCAAGACCGTGGCGCTCAAGACCCTGGGATTGCTCGTGCTCATGGCCAAGAGCGGGTTGGCCATCCCGGCGGACGAGGGCTCGAAGCTCTCCCCGGTGGGAAGGATCTGGGTGGAGATGGATACGAACCAGGACATCCAGCACGACCTCTCCTCGTTCACGGCCCATGCGCTGAGCCTCAAGAGGATCTACGAGGGCATGGAAAAGGGCGATCTCGTGCTCCTGGACGAGCCGGGAACCGGCACCGACCCCCGGCAGGGGGCGGCCGTGGCCGTGAGCCTGATCGACGCCCTGCGCATGAGGGGCGCGATCGTGGTGGTCACCTCGCACTCCGACCTGATCAAGCTCTACGGCATCTCGAGCGCCGGCGTGGAGCATGCCGCGACCGCCTTCGACGACACCGGGCTCAAGCCCCTGTACCGCCTCGAGTACGGCATGGTCGGCGAGAGCAGGGCCTTTGACATCCTCGCGTCCATCGATTTTCCCCGCGAGGTTCTCGACGAGGCGCGGGCGATCGCATCCAAGGAGGGGAGCTCCGTGTTGGCCAGGGCCATGGAAGACTTGGCTGATATCTCCTCGCTCAAGAAGCAGGCGATCGAGGATGCCGAGCAGGCGGCCGCCCTGCGCCGGCAGGCACGAGAGGTGCTGGATGCGGCCGAGCGCGAGAAGGTCGAGCTCTCACTTAAGTACCGGCGGCTCATTCAGCAGGCCGAGACCCTCGCTAGCCGGCCCCAGCCCAGGGAGCGCATAGAGCGCGTGCGGGCCACCGACGAGGCGCGCGAGCTCGAGAGCGTGCTTCAGGCCGCCGAGCTGGCCCGGGTGCTCCAGGTTCAGCCGGGCTCCGCGGTCGTCCTTCGGGGCACGGGCGCCAAGGGCAAGGTTCTCGAGGTATCCAACGACCGGGCCGAGGTGATCATGGGCGGCAAGCGCCTGAACGTGAGCCTGGAGAAGATCGAGGCCGACCGCTCGGGCATGGACCGCGAGGAGACGCGCACGCGCATCGGTCCGCACGTTCCCGCCGGGTACGTGCTCCCGGTACGGGTCGTGGGCATGCGGGTGGACGAGGCGATCCCCCTCGTTGAGAAGGCCCTGGACCAGGCACTCCTCTCGGGCCAGGACCGCATCGAGATCATTCACGGGGCCGGCACGGGCCGGCTCAGGAGAGCGATCCGCACCTACCTCCAGGGGATCGACGCGGTCAGGAGTATTTCCGACAGCCCCATGGAGGAGGGG
>JAKPDW010000046.1 GCA_029552245.1 Deltaproteobacteria bacterium | reverse complement strand
GGACGTGAAGGTGAAGCTCCTGAAGGACGAGGGGGCGACGAAGGAAGAGATCCTGGACGGCCTGGAGTGGCTCCAGAGGGAGACGACGAGCAAGGACATCGCCATGCTCTTCCTCGCGGGTCACGGCGTAAACGACAGCGGGGGGATCTACCACTTCCTGCCCCAGAACGCGGACCTGGACAGGCTCAAGCGGACGGCCGTGCCCTTCTCCGACATCAAGAACACCGTCTCCTACCTCGCGGGGAAGGTGGCCATGTTCGTGGACACCTGCCATGCGGGGGGCGTCATGGGCAAGAGGGCCGTGACGGACATCACGGGCGTCATCAACGAGCTGACTGGCGCGGAGAACGGCGTCGTCGTCTTCGCCTCCTCCACGGGCCGGCAGTACTCCCTCGAGGACCCCCGATGGGGCAACGGGGCGTTCACCAAGGCGGTCATCGAAGGACTCAAAGGCAGGGCGGACCTCCTCGGCAAGGGGAAGATCACGGTGAACATGCTCTACGCCTTCGTGGCGGAGCGGGTGAAGGAGTTGACGGGCGGCAGGCAGACCCCGGTCACCACGAAGCCGAACACCGTGCCCGACTTCCCCATCGCTGTGCGTTAAGGGAGGGCCTTTAATGAAGTCTATGGTGACGAAGAGGTTCTTGGCCGCCCTGGCATCCCTGTCTTTCCTCCTGGGATGCGCGGGCGTCCCGGCCGGCGTCGAGGCCGTGCGGAACTTCGAGATCCAGCGCTATCTCGGGAGGTGGTACGAGATAGCGAGACTGGATCATTCCTTCGAAAGGGGCCTGGAGAAGGTCTACGCCGAATACGGCCTGAGGGGGGACGGCGGCCTGAGGGTGGTCAACAGGGGATTCGACCCGGCGTCGGGGAAATGGAAAGAGGCGACAGGCAGGGCCTATTTCGCCGCCGACGAGGGCGTCGGGATGCTGAAGGTGTCCTTTTTCGGCCCCTTCTACGGCGCATACAACATCATCGCCCTGGATGGGGACTACACCCACGCCCTCGTCTGCGGCCCCAACAGAGACTACCTGTGGATCCTCTCCCGCACCCCGGCCATGGAGGCGTCAACAACAGCCGCCCTCGTCGCCCGGGCGAAGGCCCTGGGCTTCGACACCCAGAGGCTTGTCTTTGTAAAACATTGACCATTCAAGGAGGCCTCCGGCCGCCTCAAAAATATCTTCAACGATATCAGGCATATAGGTCCCAAAAGGGTTCCCGCGACGACATTTCCGGGTCCTGGGGGCACCCGGCGCCGACCCCTCTTTAGGGACACCCCCGGAGGGGCATCGGAGTCCCGATACAAGTTAACCAATTGATATCATTGATGATTCTGAGACGCTGAAAAAATTACCGTCGTGGCGGGCCCTCCGGGATCTTGAGAGTCCAAAAGCCGCGTCGGACAAGGGTTTGCGGATCGTGCCCGGCGGGATCCCGTCGAAAGGGGGGGGGAAATCCGGGGACACGACAACCCCTTCCCCCCCGCATCGGCCCCACGGAAAC
>JAKPDW010000040.1 GCA_029552245.1 Deltaproteobacteria bacterium | reverse complement strand
GGGAGGTAGTGCGACAGAGGGGATGGGTTGCGCCAGTTGGGCGCCTGGTGGGGCTTCTTGGTCATCTCACACGCTCCAGGATGGTCGAGGGGTCGGGGAAGTATGACGCCGGGAGGGGCTGGCCCTCGAAGGGCAGGGTCTGGGTCACGCTGGCCAGCATGGCCCCGTCCTTGGCGGTGCGGCACCCGGCGGTCTCGCAGAGCCACCGGCAGCCCACATCGGGATCGGGATGCATGAGGGGGTGCATGGTCATGGCATCGGGATGGTGGATCACGGGCGCACCCCCAGGCAGATGAGGCAGGCGTCCACGGCCTCGGGGAGGCCCTGAGGGATGCCTGCCAGCCCAGAACCCGGTGCCCCCGTTCGGGTCGAGGTGGGCGGTCACCACGCCCCCGGCCTCGGTGAACGTGACCACCGGGGCCGCCGTGAGCCCTGGGTGGTGCCCCGCTGCCCGCGCCACGCTGGTGTCGGTGATGATCTCCCCGAAGAGCGGGGCGAGTCTCTGGGATGCGCTGGTTACCTGGGTCATATTCGGACCTCGCTGCTAGACGCTAGACGGTGGGGCCGACGTAGAACCACCCCGGGCTGCTCAAAATTATGCGGCCGGTGGCGGCGTCCTTGATCTGCACGCGGTAGTCCCCTGGGATGCTGACCTCGACGACGGTCCCGGCGCCCACGGCGGCGGTCTGCTCGGTCATCACGGCGGTGCCGTCGGTGATGGCCTCGCCCACGGTCCCGGTGTAGGTGCCAGGCTGCGCGGCGGCGGAGGTCCCGGCGGTGGTCACCTTGTAGAGGTGCCACTTCCCGTTGGCGAGCACGCAGATCGTGTCGTTCAGGGCGTAGGCCGTGCTGTTCTGCCGGGGCCCCTTGCTGCAGGTCAGGAGCCCGATGTAGATCGTGGCCGGGATGCTATAGGACTGCCCGCGGAAGAAGGCGTCACTGAGCTTGTTCTCTAGGTCGGTCATTGTCTCTCCTTGGGTGTGGATGGCGTAGGACTGTGGGTCAGGGCCTGGGGCGTCCGCCCAGGCTGGTGGTGGGCCGCCCCGCCTGGGCGAGGGCTCGGGCGGCCCACCATCGGGCCAGGGACGTCACTGGGCGAGCTGGCCGAGGGCCTCGGCGGCAGTCATCCGGACGTACTCGTCCGTGTCCTGGGCGAGCGCCTCCAGCAGGCGGACGGCCTTGGGGCCGCCGACCTTGGCCAGGGCGATGGCGGCCTCGCCGCGAACGTACCAGCAGCCCCGGACCTCGTCATGGTCCTGGGTTTGGGCGAGCGCCTCCAGGACCTTGAGGGCCTCGGGCCCTCCGATCCGGGCCAGGGCCTCGGCGACCTCGGCTCGGACGAACATGTCCGGGTGGTCTACGTAGCACGCCAGCTCCTGCAGGTCCCCGCGGGAGGCGAGGGTGCGGATGTACTCGTGGGTCCGGGCGTAGGTGTTGTGGAAGGTGGTCATGGGTTCCTCCGTTGCCCTGGAAGGGGCGGTAGGGCCTGGGGCGTCTGCCCCGGTGGTGGTGGTGGCGGCTGCCACACCCATATCTTACGGTGCCATTGACCGAAGTCAAGCCCTGGGAGAATTTTTTTTTGAGCCATCCGTAAGTCTTGATATTCCTGTAGATCACCG
>JAKPDW010000032.1 GCA_029552245.1 Deltaproteobacteria bacterium | reverse complement strand
ACACGCCCCGTCATTACCCTTCCTCTTACTCATCAACGGTCCTCCTTCGGTTAGAGTTTTTTACCCAAAATCCTTCTCTCCGAATGGAGGACCTTTTTCAATGACAAACCAGAAAGTGCGAAAAATATTTTACGTTATCGGTCGAGGACGTCGTGCACGCCCTTTAAGGAACCCGGCGACGCGCGTGGCGCGCCCGATCGCCTCAGACAGCCAGCCCGCTCAGGACCTGCCTGCAGGCTCGCATGACGTCCTCGACCTCTATCTCCTCGAGGCACCTTCTGTGCGCGCAGTCCGTCCTGAGGTAGCAGGGCGAGCAGTGGAGCTGCTTCCTCACCACCGCGCTGTGGGCGTTCTGGGGGCCGACGAACGCGGGGTCCGTGGGCCCGAAGATGGCCACGGTCGGTATGTCCAGGGCCGAGGCCATGTGCATCACCCCCGAGTCGATCCCCACGAAGAGCTTCGCCTTCCTGAGGACCGCGACGAGAGACCTGAGGTCGAGCCTGCCCGAGGTGTCCACGATCTGGCTCACGCCTCCCGAGAGGAGCCTGGACGCCTCGGACGCTATCTGCGCGGTGCAGGCCGCCGTGTCTGATCCCCCGACGAGCACGCAGCTCAGCCCGAACTCCATGGACAACGCCGCGATGAGACGCGCGAACTTGCCCTCGTCCCACGCCTTGGCGAGCCTCCGGCGGGACGCGCCGGGGGAAAAGACCGCGTACCTCCACGGCAGCCCCTCGACGGCCGGGACGCCGTCGACGCGGAGGAGGCCGACGTAGTCGTTCTTGAACACCGGGATGCCGAGCCGGTCCAGGAGCCTGGCATTGTTCCTCCAGGAGTTGTGTCCCTCGACCGTCTCCTTGACGTCGAGGCACGCATCCCAGGGACTGTGGGCGAACCCGGCCTTGACCTTCGCACCGCTGAGGCAGGCGAGCATGAGCGCCTCCTCGGATCTCGCGAGCGTCAGGAGGAGGTCATAGCGTTCGCGCCTGAGCGCAAGCACGAGCGAGAGCCTCGACCACAGGGTCTGCCCGCGGGCCAGGACCCTGTCCACGTATGGGCTGTCCCTGAGGAGCCCGGCCAGGTAGGGTCTCGCGACCGAGTGGATGCAAGCGCCCTCGTAGTGGTCCCTGAGCGCCTTCAAGAGCGGAAGGGAGAAGATGAGGTCCCCTATCTGGTTGAGGTGGATGACGCAGACACGCTCGGTACGCATCCAGGAAGCGCCTCATCAGAGGAAGAAGTTGTCGTCCCCGACGACCGGGATGCTCTCCACGGGCTCTCCCGAGGCGATGAACCGTTCGATCCACCAGTTCACCTGGTGGTAGAAACAGACCACCGTGTTGCAGCCGACCCGGGCGTTGTACGACCTGATGGAGTGTTCCAGGCAGGCATGCGTGAACTCGAAGTTCGCCCTCCCCCTGTACCCCGACGCGTCCGCAAGCCTGGCGTGCTCGACCCCCCTGAGCGCCGGGCAGTGGAATATGCCCGAGGGTGCGAGCACGGTCCTGAAGTACTGGCTGTGACAGGTCTCGGGCTGCACCTTCAGGTCGTGCACCCTCTTGTCCAGCATGGCCTCGAGGTTGACGCTCTTCAGGATCCTCACCCTTCCCGAGGCTGCGGCCTGGGCCGAAGCCAGGTTCCGCCGGATCTGCTCGATGACCCTCTCCTCTCGCTGTGGATCGGGCGGGTCGAAGAGCGACTCCCGCATGGTCCCTTCCAGCCTGACCAGGCACGGCTTGAACGACACGTAGTCGAAACCGTGCTCCTGCGCGTTCTTGACGGCCAGCTCCATCTCGTCGACGTTCGCGGCGAGCTCGTAGCCGTTCACCTCGATCCCCTCCCACACGACGACGAAGGAATAGCCGAGCTGCACCTCGGGGTTGAGGTCCTTGATACGGCTGGCCCCCTCGAGGATCCCGCTCAAGGGTGTCCTTCCGCGGGGGCGGTGGGCCTTGAAGAAGGTGCTCTCCCTGGCCGCGTCGAGGGACAACCTCACCCAGTCTTTCCCGGAGAGCTCCCGGGCGACCTCGGCGACCTTCTCCAGCCTCGACCCGTTCGTGGCGATGCCCACCTGGAGGCCCCTGTGCTTGATGAACCTGACGATCTCCTGGAAGTTCTTGTGGATGGTGGGTTCACCGCCGCCGATGATGATGACCGACTTGAGCCCGTTCTTCTCGAGCGTGTCGATGCTCTTCCTCACCGTCTCGAGGTCGAGGTAGTCCCCGGTGTTGAGCAGTCGCGAGTCCACGCAGTGCGGGCACGAGAAGTTGCACGCGGTCGTCAGGTCGAGGTTGATGGAGACGGGACCGTGCACCGGGAACACGGTGTCCTCCCTACCCGCTCGGAGCTCGCGCTGCCAGGACACGTAGTCCTTAAGGGCGCTGATCACCGATTCCTGCCTGAGCTTCGCGCTGAAGTCGTGTTCCCTTTTTTCGAGCTGTTCCATGCGCATCCCTCGTCAGTAACCTGAATAGACCTCAACCAGACCACACAGGGTCTGCATGATGTGCTCCTCCCCGATGAGCGGTTTCCCGCCCGTGCCCATGGCCTGGAGGAAGTCCTGCACAGAGCGTTCCAGTGGGTCAGGTATCTTGAGGGTTTTTTCGCCGTGCGTCAAGGAGATTGTGTAATGCGGCAGACGGATGAGCCTTTGTGCCACGATCCCGTTGAACCCGAAGGCGAACGTCCTTGGCTGCGACTCCTCCCGCACCATCTCGACGTTCACGGGGAACGTCGCGCTTCTCGTGCTGTAGGTGAACGAGACGACGAGGCGCGTTGCGCCTTTCTCCATGGAGACGCCGCTCAGCCCGCCGGGGCCTGCCCCGCAGTACAGGACGCTCAGCGCGTGCGGCATGGAATCGGGGATCATGTCGATGCCCCCCACCTGGGGGGAAAGCCTCATGGAGAACGACTCGACGCCCTCAGGGCGGATCTTCCCGCAGAGCTCCTCGTAGGCTGCGAGACAGAAGGGCCACTGGGAGTTCATGGCGACGGTGAGGCCCTTCTTCGAGGCCTCTTCGAGGATGTTCCCGGCAAAGCGTACGGCGTCCGGCTCCTTGGGGTCCACGAAGGGTTTTTCGCACAGGATGTGCACGCCCGCATCCACGCAGCGTTCGAGGTACCTCCTGTGCGTGGGCGCGGGGGACGCTATGACGACCGCTTGGGGAGAGGTCGCTGCGACCATCTCGTCGAAATCCGAAAACGGCCTCGCATCGATGCCGTATCGAACCAGGCTGTGCGATGCCTCCACGGCCCCGGCCTCGGTCCTTCCGAGAACCGCCACCACCTTCGCGCCGTGTGCATGGAGGTACCTGGCGATGAACCCGCCTATCCCGTTGTTCCTGCGCAACGCGCCTATGACCGCCACGCGCAGGTCCGCCGCTCCCGCTCCCCGATCCCGCGCCGCCAACGATTCACCGGTCTCCTGGCCCATGCACGCCGCCTCTGGCGAGGATCACCGTACGAAACGCTCCAGGCGTCTCTCCAGTTCATCGTAGTGGATGAGGCGGTCGTAATCGACCAGGCCTGCGAGCGCCCGCGAGTGGACCTTCACGCCATTCTCCTCGAGGATGGCCACCGGGTTCAGCCCGCCTATGACCACGGCACCGAACCTCCCTTCGGCGACCGGGATCTCGAGGAGCGCCAGGTTGGGGTGACCGATGCGCATGAACCCGCCGAGACCCATGGATTCGAGCCTGGAGGCGAGCTTGGCGACCTGGTTCCTGCTCGCGGCAGGGAATTCCCTGAAGCTCGCCCCTATCTTCCCCGTGCCTTTTGTCACGGCGCCCGTGTAGTCCGTCATCCCGCTCCTGATGAACACCTCGAGGGGGTCGAGACTGGTCCCGTCGTACATGATGATCTCCACGAAGCGTACCGGCCGCTTGTCGACAATCTCGAGCAGACCCCCGAACCTCGATATGGTGGGAATGCCTGCCTTGAGGAGCACGCCGTTGAGCGTCACCGAGCACACGGTCCCTATCCCGACCGTCTCCTCCGGTATGGTGATCGACCCGACCTTCTCGCCCGGACCGAAGACGGTGAGCAGGGTCCCCATCGAGTAGCCTTCCTCGTAGACCTTCTTGATGGAGTGGGCATGTTCGAGGGCCGCCCTCGGCGGGACGTTCGTGATGTTGACGATCACCGTCCCCCTACCCGTCGCGAGGTCGAAGTCCATCTGGTAGGTCATCTGGTCGATGCGGGCGGAGAGGAACCCCACCCGCTCGAGGGTCCGCCACGAGCCGAGTTCCTGGACGCCCTGCTCGGTGATGGCGTGACACCTCCTGTTCGACTTCATGGTGAGGCCTTCCTCGTCCATGACCTGCAGGTAGAGCCTCACGGTCCGTTCGCTGATTTCTATGCCCCGATCGATCAGCTGAGAGCTGATGGCATAACTGCTCAAGGGCGACTCGGCATCCCTGAGTATGGAAAGGATGGCGTGGCGGATCTTCTCCTTCTTCTCGGTCATGCACGACACCATAGCGGCATCACTGAAAGGTGTCAACATGGGGAGGGCATTTTCGGCATTATTGCCGATATCAGTCACCGTATTTCGGCAGGGAAAGGTGTTTTGTGTTGACATCCATGTCTGTATTGGGCATAGTAACGTCTGTCGGTCTCAAATATCCGGCAACCAATTGCCACTATCGCACATTGTTGTGGCAATGCATTGCCAATCAAACTTAGGTATGGAGGTATTCTTCATGATCCAGTGGCAGAAATCGAACGATGTTCTGGGCACCGCCAACAGGGGGAACCCCGCCGAGTCAGGCCTGTGCACCCTCTGCAGGGCGGACTGCACGGGAAAGTGCGAGACGTGGCTCTCCAGCCTCATCGGCCGCAAGCTCCTCTACCCGAGGGACTTCGGCATCGTGACCGCGGGAAGCTCCAACACCGTGCATGTCGGCGTCTCGTACAACTCCCTTCGCATCCAGGGGTACAACTACGGCGCATACAACCGTCCCAAGGGTCTCGCCGACTCGGCCGACGACTGCGTGTTCCCCAAGGTCAGCATCGAGACCGAGTTCGGTTCCAAGGTGAAGACCAAGAGCAGGATACCCGTCATGACAGGCGCCCTCGGCTCCACCTTCGTTGCCGCCAAGTACTGGGAGTCGTTCGCGGTGGGCGCCTCTCTCGTGGGCATACCCATCGTGGTGGGAGAGAACGTCGTGGGCGTGGACAAGGCGTCGGTGATCAAGAACGGCAAGATCTCCAAGGCCCCGGAACTCGACCGCAGAATAGACACCTACCTGCGCTACCATGACGGCTACGGCGCCATCATCGTCCAGATGAACGTCGAGGACACCCGAAACGGCGTGGCAGAGTACGTCATCGACAAGTACGGCGACAAGGTCATCATAGAACTCAAGTGGGGCCAGGGTGCAAAGGACATCGGCGGAGAGATCCAGGTCACCTCTCTCGACTACGCGATCTTCCTCAAGAAACGCGGCTACGTGGTCGACCCGGACCCCACCCTCCCGGAGGTCCAGGAGGCGTTCAAGCACGGCGCCATCAGGTCGTTCGCAAGACACAGCAGGCTCGGCTACACCAACCTCGGTTCCCCGGAAGAGGTCCAGGAAGACTTCATGAAGGAGGTCAACTACCTGAGGAAGCTCGGGTACTCCCGCATCTCGCTCAAGACAGGATCCTACGGCATGGAGGCCCTGGCCATGGCCATCAAGTACGCCACAGAGGCCAAGCTCGACCTCCTCACCATTGACGGGTCCGGCGGCGGGACCGGCATGAGCCCGTGGAACATGATGGAAACGTGGGGCGTACCCTCCATCTACCTCCATTCCAAGGCCTACGAGTACTGCTCGATCCTCGCGAAGAAGAAAAAGAAAGTCGTGGACATCGCCTTTGCAGGCGGCATTGCACGGGAGGACCACATCTTCAAGGCCATCGCGCTGGGAGCGCCCTTCACGAAGCTCGTCTGCATGGGCAGGGCGGCCATGATCCCCGGCTTCGTGGGTTCCAACATCGAGGGGGCGCTCTTTCCGGAGCGCAGGGAGAAGGTGCAGGGCCACTGGGAAAAGCTGCCCAAGACCGTGACGGATATCGGCCACAAGGCCGACGAGATCTTCGCCGGCTACTACGACGTCCAGAAGAAGGTCGGGGCGAAGGAGATGGAAAACATCCCCTACGGCGCCATCGCCATGTGGACCCTGTGCGACAAGCTGTCTGCAGGTCTCCAGCAGCTCATGGCCGGTGCCAGGAAGTTCAGCTTGTCCGGCGTCTCCAGGGAAGACCTCTTCTCCGCGAACAAGGAGACCGTGGAGGTGACCGGCATCCCCTTCATCACCGACGTCCTGGACGACAGGGCGAAGAAGATCCTCAAGTCCTGACGCACCCCTTCCGGGCGGCCCCGGGTTTCCGGGGCCGCCCCACCTCGCCCCCCCTTCCACGTGAGTCCCCGTGCCGGGCAGGGCCTCCGGCGCCGCCTCACACGCGATATCGGCATTCCATCGCTCGGGCTGCGATGCCTTCTCTCCTGTACGCCCTCGTCCCTATCACCCCGGGGTTGAAGCACCGATCGCCCTGCCTGCCGGGAGGGCCCTGGGTCAAGGCCCATGCCGGGCCGATGGTGCCGGAACAGATGGCGCCGAAACAAGGGAGATCCACCCGCCTCGTCGGCACCCGCCCCCCGAGAGACAACCACCCTCAGCCCGAGAGGGTTCCAGCCCGTCTTCCGTGCGGCTGGCCTTGCCCCTTGCCGGAGCGGTCCGCGGCATGCCCGCCATGCAGGCGACACCAAGGGGACAAGGTGCATGACACACGAGCCCGGCCGTGGTAGGATCGCCCCGTGGATTGCGGCTTGAACCGTGATGTGATTCCGCCTCACTGCAGTGCCCGAAAAGGAGAGGGCGGCCGAGACGTGTATCGAACACGTGGCGGCAGGCGCCCAGGCATCCTTCGGGCTCGCCCCTCGCGCGGGCACGGGGGACGCGTGTTCTCGCCCCGCTCAGCATCCTTGCGCCAGGGACACCGCGGAAGACCGCTCGAGTTCTGTCTTGCGATCATGGCCGTGCTCCTGCTCGCGGCATATCCCGCCCTGTCCGCCCAGCAGGCGCCGCCCAAGACAGTGAGGATAGGGAACATCCTCCCTCTCACCGGCCCCTCCTCCGTTGCCGGAAAGGAGGCCATGTGCGCGGTGGAGATGGCCACCGAGGAGATCAACTCGCTCGGGGGCATCAAGTCCATGGGCGGGGCAAGGCTCGAGAACGTCTGGGCGGACAGCGCCAGCGACCCGACCAAGGGCATGAGCGAGCTCGCGAGGCTCGTCACGGAGGCGAAGGTGCACCTCGTCTCGGGCGCATGGAACTCTGCGGTCACCTACCCCACCTCCCAGGCCGCCGACACGGCGGGGATCCCTTACGTGGTGCCGGTGTCGGTGAGGGACTCCATCACCGAGCGAGGGCTCAGGTACGTCTTCCGCCTCGCGCCCAAGGACAGCTGGCGATCCAGGGACCAGTTCAGGTTCCTGGCGGACATGAAGAGGCGATCGAAGGCCCCTGTCCAGTCTCTGGCCTTTGTGTTCGAGAACGGCCCATGGGGCTCGTCCATGAGAGACCAGTGGCAGAGGCTCGCGGCATCCGAGGGCTACCGCGTGGCCCTGGCCGAGTCATACCCGGCGTCTTCACAGGATCTCTCGGCAACGGCCATGAAGGTCGCGAACGCCAAGCCCGACGTCATCCTCCTGGCCTCGATCGGCGAAGACGCGCAGACCCTCGCCAAGGCATTCGGTGACATCAAGGTCAAGGCCGCCGCCGTCGTCGCCAGCGGCGGCGGGCATTCCGACCCCTCGTTCATCCGGAAGGCCGGGCGTGCATGCGAATACCTGTTCGACGTGTCCATGTGGGAACCGGACATGGACAGGCCGTCGATCGCCCGGCTCAGGGATGCGTTCGGGAAGAGATGCAAGGGTGCCTTGAGCGCCGAGGCGGTCTATTCCTACGTCTCGGTCTTCGTCATCGCCCAGGCGCTCGAAGATGCGGGAAAGGCAACACCGAGGGAGCTCAGGGAAGCCCTCGAGGACGTGTCGGCCTGCCCGGGCAAAGGATCGCCCGTGCCCGCGGTGCTGCCCCAGGAGTGCATCGAGTTCGACAGGACCGGCCAGAACAAGGGCGCCGTCCACGTCGTGGTCCAGCACCTTGCGGTCGACGGCGCCATCGAGAGGGTCACCGTCTGGCCGCCTTCGGCGGCCAGACGAGGAAGCGCCCCGGTCTTTCCCGTACCCTGAACATGGCCCATCCCCGCCCACATCACCCAAGGGGCGGCAAGCCCCTCGTCTGACCGGGGCCTGCCCTCGGGAATCGCCTCCTGGATCCCCAGAGGGGAAGCGATACGCGGCGGGAACAGCTCCTCTCCGACCGGGCAATCACGACATCGGCAAGCCCTGAACCCCTCTGGTGCACAGGTGTTCGAACAGCTCGACGCCCCCACAACAGCTTTTCTTCCGGGTGCATTCCGCGCCGTCAAGCGCCAACCGCACAACGCCCGCCCCACGCGGGAGGAGTCATTGGCGATAGTCGCGGTAAGCGCTGTCCCACGCGAACGCCCGCTACACGCGTGAGGAAGCCTTGCCCCTTGCCCGCCGGGCGAAACCCTGACATCCGGCCCGCACCCCCCATCCACGAGCGGCCGGGTGCGACAACTGGGCCGTCTCCGGCAGAGGTCCTGCAGGACGAGGCGGCATCAGGGGGAAGCTTTTCCCGCATGGCAACCCGGGCACGCCCTCCAGAGGGGAATGACACGGGCACGACCCGGGTCATCACCGGGCCGCATGGTGAATGGGAAACCGGGCACACCCTCCAGGGAGGGATGACCCCATGCGCTCAGGTCTCCGGCCCGTGATCCACGCCTCCACCCACCAGCCTGAAAGAGTGGGCTCAACCGGTTATCGGGGCGAGAATCCAGGCCGGTTGACCTCGGCGCTCACAAAAAAGAGCGTCCATGCATCGTCCGGGACCTCTGCACCTAAGCAGGCAGGCGGCAGGGTCTATTCATTCTCGTGGGCCTCTGCCTCCTCGAGGCATTGGACCTGGTATGTCTCCACCTCGAGACCGCCCCTCTCCCAGGCCTGGGCGTCAAGCCCGGCCTTGAGGCACAGGTGTGAGAGGAACTCCCGCGGGTCTTCCAGCTGTTCCCAGACCTGGGGGAGGAAGGTCGCCGTGGCCCACCCCTTCCGTATGATGACCCCGTCGACACCCGGTCTGAGCTTCCGGACGAGATCGTCCGGGTCCTTGTAGGGAAGAGGCTTGGGCTCGGTGAGGACGCTCACCTCTATGCGGACCCTGGCCAGCTCGTCCTTTCCCAGGGGCGGGAACCTGGGGTCCTTGAACGCCGCATTGATCGCGTTGCGTCGTATGCCCTCGAGAATCGACTCGCGCGCCTCGAGGGTCCCGATGCACCCCCTGAGGCGGCCCTTTTCCGTCAGGGTGACGAAGGTGCCGGCCTTTTCCGTCAGGGAGGCATCGCAAGCCGCCTTCTCGACTGCCCGCTCGGGGCCCGCGGGCACACCGAGCTTCTCCCCGATGGTCTGCCTGGCCACCTTCAGGAGGGTGCCAAGCTGCTCCTTGGTCAACCGGACTCCCACTCGATCCTCCTCCCCCGCCCCCGGCCCAGGGTCGTATCGTGTCTCTGTGGACCTGCAGGACAAGAATGCCCTTACCGAACTCCCAGTTCAAGGGGCAATTTACCCATGCACGACCCGCTTATGACATGCGGACACCGGGGATCCCAGGTGTCGGGGGATGACACGCACGAAGGGTCTCACAGGGCCCGGTCGCTCACGAACAAACGGTGCGTACCTGGCGAGATCGTCTCGGTCGGCATCTTGACTCGATGGACATCGAGAGGGCACATCCTCCTGGGGACGGTGCCGAGAGACCACTGAACCACGCGGCAAGGGACCGTGGACCCTCCACGCGCAACAGCAACCGGGCATGGAAACACCCAAGCCCCTGCCCCGGCGCCGAGGCACCGCGGTGGTGAAGGGGCAGGCGCGCTCTGGAACGATTCACGGAAATCTCAGCCAGGCGATGATTCGGGGACGATGCTATCGCCGTAGTCCCGAGACGGCCGGGGCATGTCCAGAAGACGCAGTCACGTGGAGGACCGAGACTCGCCCCACGCGGTGCGAGGATGTCGTCTGGGACGTGCCTTTCGAAGCCGCCGCCACGTCGAGGTGGGGCCCCGGTCCAGGGCAATCCTCTCTCTCGCCGAGGATGACCCCCGAATGATTCCCAGCTGGGCACGGCCTCGGATGAAGGACGGACACGGGGTGGGCCCGTGGCTGACAGAGGAAGGGCAGCCATGCGGATGGCGAGGCGACTTCCCGGGGGAGGCGGGACTCCTCCCGCTCAGGCCGCCGGGCGCGAGTCTTCAGGCGGTCTGGCGACATACCGGCCCCTCCGGGCGGTTGCCGTCTTTTGCCGTGTCCAGCTCGAGGGGCAAAGAGCGGCTCACGCCGCCTGCACCCCCTCCCCGAAGTCACGCACCGAGGTCTTCCCCGCCTTGAGGAGCCGGCTCACGGCGTCCTTGAGGCGCGTGAAGTCGTGGGACTTCACGACGTATTCGTCGGCTGCGAGCGAAAGAGGGTGATTCCGGTACCCCGAGAACGCCGAGTGGAGTATCACGGGGGAGTCCACCCGCGACTTGAGTATGTGCCCCATGGTCTCGAACCCGTCCATCCTCGGCATGCGTATGTCCAGGATGATGAGGTCCGGCCTGGGCGAGCGATCGGAGAGGAGCATGGACATCGCCTCCACGCCGTCCGAGGCCACCACCACCTCGTACCCCTCCTCGACCAGTTCCTCCTTGATGAGGAACTGGAGGTGCTCATCGTCTTCCACCAGCAGGATCCGCTTCATGCCCACCTCCATTCAACATGATCCGCCTGTAGCCCGGCAATCGTGTCACCCAGCAAAAGCATCCAGCCGGCACCCGACAGACCGCATTTATGCATGAAAAATGCCAAGAATACCCCGTAAGAACAGGCGCCTCGACGACCGGGGACCGGGGCACGGCCCTTGACCGATGCCGAGACCTTCCCTCTCACGCCGCACCAGGAGACAAACCGGCAGAAATGCGTCACCCCCGGGAGAGGCAATGTCAAGATATTGACGGAACCGTGCCGCGCTCCGGCCGACACGCGGCCTCTGTCTGCCAGGTGGTCACGGCCTCATGGATGAGGCTTTCTTTCTCGCCTGTTTCAAGGCCGCCTGCGGAAACCGTCGCGCGCCGCGCCGCATACGAGCCTTGACCGGCGGGCGCATTGGGTCTAGTCTCCCCATTGACCATGCGGCAGGCGGATTTCGAAGCGGCGGGCATCGCGTGCACCGAGGTGACGGAGAGGATCTTCGTCATCCACGGAAACAACCGTTCCCGTACACCCTTTTCCCATTCCTTCCTGGTGCTGGACACCGTGAACGTGCTCTTCGACGCGGGGTGCGGCCTCGACGTCATCGAAAGGCTGCTGGGTCTCGTGCGTATCGACCGCCTGTTCCTGTCCCATTCCCATGTGGACCATACCGCCGGCTGTCGCCTCATGAACGAAAAGACGGACTGCGAGATCGTGGTCCCCGAAACGTCGAGCGACACCATCGCGAACGCGGAGCTGCTCGCGAGGCGTTTCGTGGGCGATGACCTCGTTCCCCTGTGGATGGAGACCTACCCGGTACTCACCGGGTTCAGGGACTTCTCCTTCCACTCCACCTACGACCACGCATACGAACTCAGAACCGGGCACCTGACCTTCCTCGCGGTCCCCACGCCCGGGCACCTCGAGGACCACACCTGCTTCTTTGAACCGGACAGGCGCATCCTCATCGGGTTCGACATAGACCTGAGCCCCTTCGGCCCCTGGTACGGGAACCCCGAGAGCGACATAGACGCGTTCAGAGCCTCCATCTCGCGCATCAGGGAGTTGAAGCCGGAGATCTACCTCCCGTCCCACGCAAAACCGGTGAGGTCGGCGCACTTCGAGAAGCGTCTCGCACGCTACGAGGCCTCCTTCGACGAGCGGGACAGGCTCATCCTCGCGATGCTCACCGAGACCCCGGGGATGGACCTGGGGGCGATCGTGAGACGCTCGCCCTTCTACGACGCGGACCACTCGACCATCACGGACGAGCTCCTCTGGTTCGGAGAGGAACAGATGGTGCAAAAACACCTCGATCGCCTCCTCCTCGCGGGTGTCATCAGGTGCGACAGGGGCCGATACCTGGTCTCCCCGTAGGGGGAGAAACGTCCGCCCCAAGCTCAGACCATGGAGGGCGAGGAGGCCGTCTCCCTCCCCCGTCAACCAACCGGCCCGCCTTCGTAGCCAAGCCATCTGCGGCCGGGCGGCCTCCCCGCCGTCCCCATCGCGGGGGCTGATGCCGACCTTGAGCCCATGGATTTCGGTCATCAAGGGCCCCGCCCACCCTCGTGCTCCAGGAAAGGCGCCGTCATGGAAGGATGCCCAACGAACAAAGCCGTCCTTTCATCGCCGCACGGTCTTGGGTCGGGCCGGCGGCCTTTTGCCCGGGCTCAGAAGATGAACCTCCTCCACGCCACGTTCAGCACCAGGCCTATGCACACGAGATTGATGAGCATGAACGTGCCCCCGTAACTCACGAAGGGAAGAGGCACCCCCACCACCGGGAAGATGCCCACCGCCATGGAGATATTGATGAACACGTGGAAGGTGAAATAGGAGGCTATGCCGAAACAGATCAAGGCGCCGAAGCGGTCTTTCGCCTTCAGGCCTATGTCGATGATCTTCGTGATGAGGATGAGGTAGAGGGTGATGAGGAGGATCGACCCAGCGAAACCCCACTCCTCCGCCACCACGGAGAAGATGAAATCGGTATGGTGCTCGGGCAGGAAGTTGAGCTGCGTCTGTGTCCCGTGCAGGAAGCCCTTGCCCAACAGACCGCCCGAGCCCACCGCGATCTTGGACTGTATGGCGTGGTAACCGCTGCCCTGCGGATCCCGCGAGGGGTCCAGGAAAGTGAGGATCCTCGTCTTCTGGTAGTCCTTGAGCGCGAACCATGCCGCCGGCAACCCCGCGAGGACCATGCCGGAGAGTGCGAGCAGGGTCGAGCGCCGTATGCCCATCATGATGAACATGGCGCACGCGATGAAGGAAACGATGCCGGCAGTTCCCAAATCCGGCTGCAACAGGATGAGGATGACCGGCAGGGCCACGACGGAAACGGGGAACAGGAGATCCCGAAACCTGTAGGCGACGATGTGCCTGTTCTTCTCCGACCAGTACGCGAGCCACACGATGACGAAGATCTTCACGATCTCCGAAGGCTGCATGCGCATGGGCCCGAGCTCTATCCACCGCCTGGCCCCGCTGATCTCCCTTCCGATCACGAACACGAGCACGAGGCCGAGGAGCACGAGGGCGTAGAAAGGCCAGGCCGAGTACATGAGGTTCCTGTAGTCGACGGCGAAGGCGGCGACGAGGAACACGCACCCCATGCACACCCACGTGAGCTGGCGGAGGAAGATGGACGGGCCGGACGCCGACGTAGAGCTGTAGACACTCATGAGCCCGATGACCACCAGCGCGCAGGTGGTCGTGACGACGCCCCAGTCAAGGTGTTGGGCTATCCGCTCGTACCTGATCATGACGGGATCCCTTGATGAGGTAATATCCCTTTATGACATCCCTGACAATGGGTGCGGCCACGGCCCCACCGTGCCCGCCGTGTTCGACCATCGCCACCACCACGATCTCGGGCCGCTCGATGGGCGAGAACCCGAAGAACCACGCATGGTCACGATACCTGTACGGGATGTCCGCCTCGTCTGGAAGTTTCGAGGTGTACCCCCTGGCCACCTGGGCGGTACCCGTCTTTCCCCCCATGGGCACGTCCTTGTCCCAGATGGAATGCGCCGTACCGCGGGGGTCCGAGACCACACCCCAAAGGCCCCTCTTGATGATCTCGACCTGCATCCTCGGGATGGCGAGGTCGCGTTCCACGATCCTGGGCTCGTCCGCGACGATCCTCGGCTTGAGCACGTACCCGCCGTTGAGGACGGCGCTCATGGCCTTGGCCACCTGGATGGGGGTCACCGCCGTGAATCCTTGGCCGATCGCATGGATCACGCTCTCCCCCGGGTGCCACGGCTGTCCGAAACGCTTCCTCTTCCAGGCCCTCGTAGGTATCACGCCCGAGGCCTCGTTATAGAGCACGCCCGTCTTCCTGCCGAGCCCGAGCTGTGTGGCGACCTCGGCGATGGCATCGACTCCCAACGCCCTCCCGAGGTTGTAGAAATACACGTCGCACGACTCTGTCAGGGCCCTGACGAAATCAACGTACCCGTGTCCCTCCCTCCTCCAGCACCCGAACGAGACCCTCCCCATGGAGTAGAAACCCGGGCAGTACACCCTGGCATCCGGGTTCAAGATCCCAGCCTTGAACGCGGCCAGGCTCACCACGACCTTGTACACCGAACCAGGCGGGTAGGCGCCCCTGAGCGCTCGGTTCTCCAGGGGGTGCAAGGGGTCGTTCATGATCTCCCTCCACTGTGTGGGGCTCAGCGTCCCCGCGAAGATGGAGGGTTCGTAGCCGGGGGTGCTCTCCATGACGAGCACCTCGCCCGTATCGGGGACCATGGCCACCACCGCTCCCGCCCTGTCGCCGAGGCTGTGCCGCGCCACGGCATGGAGATCGGCGTCCAGCGTGAGCCTCACGTCCCGGCCGGGCACGGGGGCGACCTCCTCGAGCACGCTGGAGAGCCTTCCCGTGGCATCCACCTCCACGACGCGCCTGCCCTTGGTGCCACGGAGCGCAGCCTCGCAGTAGGCCTCGATCCCGTTCTTCCCCACGAGGTCACCCGGCGAGTAGTCCATGCCGCGCATCTCCTCGAGCCTGGCCTTCGAGACCTCCCCGATGTACCCGATCACGTGGCAGGCGAGATCCCCGAAGAGATACTCCCTCTCGGGCACCGCCTCTATGGAAACGCCGGGCAGCCTGAACATCTCCATCTCCACCTTCGCCACCTGTTCGAAGTCGACGTCCCTTGCCACGGCGACGGGGTCGTACGGCCTGGTCTTGCCCTTGATCACCGCCTGCTCGATGGCCTTAGCGTCCTTGTCCACGAGGGGTGCCAGACGCCGGGCCGTCCTGGCGACGTCCGTGACATCCTCGGGCAGCACCACCACGTTCAGGGCGGGCCTGTTGTCCGCGAGGACCACCCCGTTGCGGTCGAGGATCCTCCCGCGGGGGGCGAGGACGGGCAGGATCCTGATCCTGTTGTTCTTCGAGAGCTCTTCGTAGTACTGGCCGCGGATGATCTGCATGTACAAGAGCCGCAGGGCCAGGATCCCGAGCAGCACGATGACGAACCCCAGCAGGTAGCGGGACCTCTTCTTGAGATCCTCTTCGAGGTGCGGGTTGGCGATGTTAGGTTCCATAGACCTTCTTGAGCCTTCCCATGAACCCTACCATGACGGGTCCCGCACACCCGGTCAGGAGACACCCGGCAAGCATGGACACGACCTCGAAGCCCTGCGGGACGACGCCCTGGACAAGGAAGAAGCAGGCGGTGCCCATCACGGAGAACCCCGAGACAAAGAGGGCCTGGGTGAGGGGATTCTCGAGGTAGATGACCTCCTTGAGCATGTCGATGGCCACGAAGAACACGAGATAGAACAGGGGAAGCAGCCCCGGCCTCGCGCTGGTGAAGGACTGGAGGAGCATGGAGGAAAGCATGACGAACAGGAGTCCCTGCCCGAAGCCCAGGTGAACCACGGCGCCCAGCACCATCCCGAGCACGAGGTCCACCCTCAGGGGGGTCCAGAGGGCGGGGATCACGGCGCCCTCCACGAATGCGCACAGGAAGACGATCCCGAGAAGGCTAGTCTGCAGCTTGAGCACCTAAGGCCACCCCGAACACGCTGTCTATCCTGGACATGTCCACGCTCGGCCTCACGGTGATGCGGAGGAAGATCTTGCCCGGGTCCTTCTTCACCCCCACCACCTGCCCGATCCTGATGCCCACGGGGAAACGCCCACCGAGGCCCGAGGTGATCACCGTGCTGCCGATATCGACCATCTCGCTGCTCCTTACGTACTCGAGCTCCATCGTGGAGGTCCCCGTCCCCTTGACGATCCCCTTGACCCCGCTCTCTTCGATCATCGCAGGGACCGAGCTCGTCGGGTCCGTGATCAGGAGCACCAGCGAGGTATGGCCCGTCACCGAGATCACCCTGCCCAAGAGACCCTCCGGCGCCACGACCGCGGTGTCGGGGACCAGGCCGTCGAGGGTCCCCCGGTCAATGACCACGGTACGGAACATGGCAGTTATGTCGTGTGTCACGATGCGCGCCGGGGAGAGTTTCAACTCCGGGTGCGAGGTCTTGAAGTCGAGCATGGCGCGAAGCTTCTCGTTCTCCAGCTCGAGGCCCCTCACGGCTTGGCACTTGAACTTCAGGACCTCCAGCTCACGGATGAGTTCCTTGTTCTGTCGGCGTGTGTCCAGGAGGGCCACGTAGTCGGCCCACGCCGACGCCGCGAACCTGAACGGGGCGGTGATGACCCGCTCGGCTATGTAGTACCCCTCCCTGACCGGGCTCAGCCCACTCGAGAGCGAGCGGTATTGGCCCATGGACAGCAGCACGATGACGACCGCTGCGGCTATGGCTACCGGGACGATCCTCGATGTGGGGAAACGGTCCATCAACTCGGAATGGTCACGTCCCTCAACAGCTCTATGTCGTCAAGGAGCTTGCCCGCGCCCCTGGCGACCGTCGACAACGGGTCCTCCGCTATGATGACAGGCAGACCGGTTTCTTCACGCAGGAGCTTGTCGAGGTTCTTGAACAGCGCGCCGCCCCCGGTGAGCACGATGCCCCTGTCGACGATGTCCGCCGCCAGCTCAGGCGGCGTCTGCTCGAGGGCGACCCGTACCGCGTCGATGATGGTCCTCACCGGTCCCTGGCAGGCCTTGCGGATCTCCTCGGAGCTTATGGTGAAGATCTTCGGGATGCCGTCCACGAGGTCCCTCCCCTTGACCTCGATGGTCTTCTCCACGTCGTCCGCCGCGGCGGAACCGATCATGATCTTGATGATCTCTGCGGTACGCTCGCCTATGAGGAGGTTGTACTCCCTCTTGATGTACTGCATGATGGCCTGGTCGATCCTGTCGCCGGCGACGCGTACGCTGTTCGTGTACACGATGCCCGACAGCGAGATGACCGCGACCTCGGTGGTTCCCCCGCCGATGTCCACGATCATGGAGCTGATGGGCTCGGTCACCGGGAGTCCTGCGCCGATGGCGGCGGCCATGGGCTCGGCCACGATGTAGACCTCCCGGGCGCCCGCCGCCTCGGCGGACTCCTTCACGGCCCTCTTCTCCACCTGCGTGATGCCGGAGGGCACGCAGATGATCACCCGGGGCCTCACGAAGAGCCTCCGCTGGTGCACCTTGGTGATGAAGTACTTGAGCATGGCCTCCGTGGCCTCGAAGTCCGCGATCACGCCGTCTTTCATGGGCCTGATGGCCTGGATGTTCTCCGGCGTCCTGCCGAGCATCTTCTTTGCCTCGGTCCCCACGGCGACGATCCGGTTGATGCCCCCATGCTCCTGCTTGACGGCCACCACCGAGGGTTCCGAGAGCACGATGCCCTTGTCTCTCACGTACACGAGGGTGTTGGCGGTGCCCAGATCGATGGCGAGATCGTTCGAGAACAGCCCCGAAACCCATTCCAAGACCATGCCGCGCCTCTCCTTTCGCCCGTGGATCGATGATGCGCACCTCTTAGCAGATGCCCCGTACCCTGGCAAGGCTTCCGGGGAGTCGGATGCGATTGCACGCCCCCCCTGGACTGTGGTAGCAAGGCACCACGATGGAGTCCACTTGTAGCATAATACTGGCCGCCGGGAAAGGCACCAGATTGCAATCCGACCTCCCGAAGGTCCTCCACGAGATCCTCGGGAAACCTCTCATTTCCTATAGCCTGGACCTCGTCCGCGGGTGCTCCTCCCCCCTCATCGTCGTGGTGGGTCACGGACGGGACCGGGTCATGAAGGCGCTTCAAGGCCAGCCCGTGGAGTTCGCCGTCCAGGAACCCCAGCTGGGGACCGGGCATGCGATCATGACGGCGAGAGACCTCCTCGAGCGGGCCCCTGCACGTGATGTCATCATCCTGCCCGGGGACATGCCTCTCATCAGGAAGGACTCCATCTCAGGGCTCGTCGAGGCCTACAGGAAATCGTCAGCTCAGGCGGGGATCCTCACGGCGACGCTGGAGGACCCCACCGGGTACGGCAGGATCGTCAGGGACGACTCGGGCGGGGTCGCGAGGATCGTGGAACACCACGACGCGAAAGACCGGGAGCGATCGATCAGGGAGATCAACACGAGCGTCTACGTCATGGACAAGTCCTTTCTCCTCTCGGCGGTCGAGAGGCTCAGGCCGGACAACGCCAAGGCCGAGTTCTACCTCACGGACGTGATCCCTATGGCCGAAAGGGTCGTGGCCTTCAGCGCGACGGACCCGGACGAGGCCCACGGCATCAACTCGAGGGAACAGCTCGCCCGCGCCCAGAGGGTCATGCAAGGACGCATCAACAGGTCTCACATGGACCGCGGCGTCACGCTCGAGGACCCGGACACCGTATGGATCGGCCCGGACGCGGCCGTCGAGGCGGATGCACGCCTGTGGCCGGGGGTGTTCATCCTGGGGGCCAGCAGGGTGGGTCGCGGGGCGACGATCATGCCGAACGCCTGGGTGGAAGACAGCGTGATCGGCAACGGCAGCGTGATCGGGAACGGCAGCGTGCTCAAGGGAGCGAGGATCCCGGAGGGTACGACGCTCCCCCCGTTCTCGGTCATCGGTGCCGGCTGAGGGCGCCCCCGCGGATCTCCCTGTCCAACGCCGCTTCCCGCTTGAAGACCCCCGACCCTGTCTCTCAGCCACAGGCGGCTCCCCGGCCGTCGCCTCCCTGGTTGGGTTCCCGTGGGCGAGGGGCTGAACGGCCGCCTTCTCCGCGGTGCCCGTCCAAGACAGCCCCTACCCCATGGTTGCAACCCGGTATGAGCGCTGCCCGCAGGATGAACCACCTCCACCCATGGGACCGTTCAGCCGTACGGCCCGCCTGGTGAGGCGACGGGGTGAAGCGGCAGGGACGCCCGGCGCCTGTGCAGACGCTCGAGCCTTTCCAGCCGGTACGGATGGGGGCTCCCGGCGAAGCCCCCTCGGAGACGGCACGTGCCCCGCATAATCGGCGTGCGTCCTCATCGGCAGTGCGAACACGCCCCGACACGAGGAGGCCTCGGGGCGACCCCTGGTCACCCGGCGGCGCGGCCGCGGCCCGCTCGAGGCCAACGCGGGCCGTGCCTGACGACCCGCCTCTGAAGTGCATCCGCCGCGCCGAAAGCGGCCTGATTGACTTTCCACCCGGCCCGACCTACAAAGAGACTATGGACTGGCTCAAGAACATCTTCAAGAACGCCCAGGAAGAGGGAGACCCGATCGAGGTGGAGCAGATCCACGAGGTGCTGCCCGTGCTCCCCCTGAAGGACGCCGTGTTGCTCCCCGGCGCGATGCTCCCGCTCATCGTGACGAACGCCACCTCGGCCGCCCTCGTCAAGGAATTCAACAGTTCGAACAGCCCCATCGTGGCGGTGGGGGTGAAGAAGTCACCGGAATCCGAGGGGGTGGCCTGGGAGAACCTGTACCGCGTGGGGTGCGTATGCCGCATCACCAAGGTGACCTCGAACAGGCCGGGTGAGCTCTCCATCATGATCAGGGGCTCGCACAAGGTGCTCATAGAGGAGAAAGTCAGCGACGAGCCCTTCCTCACGGTACGGGTGACCTACCTGAACGACGACATGGAACCGACGCGGCAGGTCTACGCCCACACCCTCGCCGTGAGGGAGACGCTCGCCCAGCTCGGCAAGCTCTCCTACCAGAACATGGAGAACGTGCTCGCAAACCTCTCCAAGATCAAGGATCCCCTCGTGCTCCTGGCCACCTCGACCACGAACCTGCCCTTGCCGATGGCCAAGAAGCAGAGGATCCTGGAGGAGGACACCCTGGAGAAGAAGTACGAGCTCCTCTACGAGGCCCTGAGAGAGGAACTCGACATCCTCGAGCTCTCGTCACGGATCACCGAGAGGACCAAGGGCGAGATCAACAACGCCCAGCGGGAGTACTACCTCAGGCAGCAGCTCAAGGCCATCAAGAAGGAGCTCGGCGAGGGCGGCGAGATCGACGAGGAGATCGACGAACTGAGGGAAGAGATCGAGGCGAAGGGCCTTCCCGAGGAGGTCAAATCCGAGGTGGAAAAGGACGTGAAGCGCCTGTCGAGGATGCAGCCGACGTCCTCGGAATACGTCACCATCCGGACCTACCTCGACTGGATCCTGGACCTGCCCTGGAAGGAGAGCACGGAGGACAACCTGGACATCGAGCATGCCGAGCGGATCCTCGAGGAGGACCACTTCGACCTCAAGAAACCGAAGAAGCGGATCCTCGAGTTCCTGTCGGTCAAGAAGCTCAAGAAAGACCTCAAAGGACCGATCCTGTGCTTCGTCGGCCCCCCGGGGGTGGGCAAGACCTCCCTCGGCAAGTCGATAGCCAGGGCGATCGGCAGGAAGTTCGTCCGCATCTCCCTCGGCGGGGTGAGGGACGAGGCGGAGATCAGGGGCCACAGGAGGACCTATATCGGCGCCATGCCCGGTCGCATCATAGCGGGCATCAAGACCGCCGGCACCGTGAACCCCGTCTTCATGCTCGACGAGATCGACAAGCTCACCAGGGACATCCACGGCGACCCCGCCTCTGCGCTCCTGGAGGCCCTGGACCCCGAGCAGAACAACCACTTCACGGACCACTACCTCAACGTGCCCTACGACCTGTCGCGGGTCTTCTTCATCGCCACGGCGAACGTGGTGGAGACCATCCCGCCGGCGCTCAAGGACCGGATGGAGATCGTCGAGATAGAGGGCTACACGCACGAGGACAAGCTCCAGATAGCGAGAAACTACCTCATCCCCAGGGAACTGGAGGCCAACGGCCTTCTCGGGTGCTCGATAGACTTCACGGACGAGGCCGTCAGCCACATCATCAGGCACTACACCAGGGAGTCGGGGGTTCGGAATCTCCAGCGCGAGATCGCCGCCGTCCTCAGGGGCATCGCCTCCAGGGTGGCCAAGGGTTGCACCGAGGGCTTCGTGGTGGACGAACGGTTCATCGAAGACGCCCTCGGCCCGGTCCGCTTCATGCCCGAGCTCACGCAGCGGACGGGCATGCCGGGGATCGCGACCGGGCTCGCCTGGACGCCGTTCGGGGGCGAGATCCTGTTCGTGGAGTCCGTGCTCGTGGAGGGAAAGGAAGAGATGATCCTCACCGGGCAGATGGGCGACGTCATGAAGGAGTCCGCGAGGATAGCCCTCAGCATCGTCAAGTCCATGGGCCTGAAGCCTGAGAAGGACCAGGGCATCCACATCCACGTGCCTGCAGGCGCCATACCGAAGGACGGGCCGTCTGCGGGCGTCACCATCGTCACGTCCCTCATGTCCCTCCTCACCGGCACACCGGTGAGAGAGAAGCTCGCCATGACGGGCGAGATCACCCTCAGGGGGGTGGTGATGCCCGTGGGCGGCATCAAGGAGAAGGTCCTGGCGGCGCGCAGGGCGGGTATCACGGACATCGTGATGCCCATGATGAACGAGAAGGATTTGAGCGACATCGAGCCCTACGTGAAGAGAGACCTCACCATCCACCTCGTCGAGAACATCGAGGAAGTCCTTGCGGTCGCCTTCCCGGCACGCCACCATGGCCTCTTGGCCGAGCTCCACGAGCCCGTGGAGATTCCCGGACCCAGGCCCGGGTGCTAGCCGACCCTTCCGCCTTCCCCTGCCGGGGTGAGGGGCCCTCTCTCAGGGGCCTTAAGGGGAGAGGCTCGAGATCGCCTCGTGGGCTGCTGCCAGAGCCCTGTCGATGATGTCGGGGGTGTGCGCCGTGCTCACGAAGAGCGCCTCGTATGGGGACGGCGCGAGGTAGACCCCTCGATCCAGCATGGCGTGGAAGAACCTGGCGTACAGCGCGGTGTCGGCGGCCTCCACGTCGGCGAGGCCCCTGACCGGCCCTCGAGTGAAGAAGACCGTGGCCATGGAGCCCATGACGTTGACCGTCACGGGTATGCCGGCCTCTCTCGCCGCCTGCCCGATCCCGTTCGCGAACACGGCCATGTTCCTCGCGAGCTCCCGGTAGGGATCCTGTTCCCTGAGCACCCTGAGCGTCGCGATGCCGGCCGCCATGGCGAGCGGGTTGCCCGAGAGGGTACCGGCCTGGTAGACAGGGCCCACGGGCGCGAGCAGGTTCATGATCTCGGCCTTGGCGCCGAACGCCGCGGCAGGCAGACCCCCCCCGACGATCTTACCCAGGCAGGTGATGTCCGGCGTGATCCCTGAGATGTGCTGGTAACCACCGTAACAGAACCTGAAACCCGTGATCACCTCGTCGAAGACCAGCAGCGCGCCGTGGCGCCTGGTCTGGTCTCTCGCGGACTCGAGGAACCCCCTCTCGGGCGGGACCACGCCCATGTTTCCGGCCACCGGCTCCACGACGACCGCAGCGACCTCGCGGCCGTGCTCCCCCATGAACTCCTCGAAGGCCTGCGTATCGTTGTAGGAGAGCACGACGGTCGACGACACGACCGCGCCCGGCACCCCGGGACAGTCGGGGACCCCCTGGGCGAGCACCCCTGAGCCCGCCTTCACCAGGAGGCAGTCCGAGTGCCCGTGGTAACACCCGTCGAACTTGACCACGAGATCCCTCCCCGTGGCCGCCCGGGCGAGCCTGACCGCGCTCATGAGGGCCTCTGTACCGGAGTTCACGAAGCGCACCTTTTCCATGGACGGGAAGGCCTCGCAGACCATGCGCGCCATCTCGACCTCCAGCCTGGTCGGCGCGCCGTAGCTCGTGCCCAGCGATGCCTGGTGCATGAGGGCCTCGAGCACGTCCGGGTGGCAGTGTCCCAGGATGAGAGGCCCCCAGGAAAGCACGAAGTCGACGTACTTCCTGCCGTCGGCGTCCCAGAGGTACGCCCCCCTGCCGCGCTCGATGAACCTGGGCGTCCCGCCGACCCTCCCGAACGCCCTGACCGGCGAGTTCACACCGCCGGGGATGACCCGTTTCGCCTCCTCGAACAGCGTCTCGCTCGTCACCGATCCCCCCTGTCCTTGAAGTATCTCATCGAGGTCTTCTTGAGTTCCCGGACGCTCCAGAAGACCTTGTACTCCTTCACCCCGGTCCTCCTCGAGATGTCATGCACCGTTTTCACGAGATCATCCCTCGTCCTCGCGTGGATCATGGAAAACACCGTGTAGGGCTCGAACCCCTCGCGTTCGTAGCAGTGGGTCACGCTTTCGAACGAGGCCATGACCTTTCCCGCGGTATCCACCTCGCCGGAGGGGACGGCCCAGACCACCATGGCGTTGGCCCCGACTCCCGCCCGCGTGTGCCTCAAGACCGCCTTCACTTCCCTGACGATTCCTCTTCGCCTGAGTCGCCGGAGCCTTTCGATGAGTTCCTCCTCGCCGACGCCGAGCCTTTGCGCCATGATCCCGTAAGGGCGCACCGAGATCTCGAGGTCCCCTTCGGCAAGGGAGAGGATCGCCTTGTCGGTCGCATCGAGTTCCATGACCATGCATCTCACCACAGCACGCCCCGCGAATCAACCGGCAAGGTGGGCGCACTCGGTCCGCGGGTCTTCCGGGAACCTCGGGCAGGCGGGCCTCCTTTCGGCCCCCCGGAGAGGTCCTGCCCACGGTGACGATCGTGCGCACGCCGCACCCCGCGGGCAAGCTCCCGCGCACCCGCCCATCAAGGCTCACCCCCAGGGCCGCGTCATGGAAACCCTCGGGCTGCTCTCGAAACACACCGGGCCGCTTCATCTTGGAACGTCATGCACTCGCCCAGGGAACGGTTCGTCGTGTCAAGGCACCGCACAAGGGCTCCCGGCCGTCGTTTCCCGGTCGAAGCCGCGCCCTCCCCGGGCATCACGAGCCGCAGCGGTGGGCCGGCCCGCCCCGGGTGCAGGTCTCCTCCCGCCTCGTCACGGGCGTCACCGAGTGCCCTTACGTGACGGCTCGGCGGCTCGGGAACATCACGAACGACCATGGCGTCTCGACGGCCATCCAGGGATCGAGGCCTTTCAGGGGCCGCTTCTCTCGGGCGGGCCGACAGGTTCAGTCGTCTTGACCGGTCAGCGCCGAAGTCGGCCGGTCGAGGAGGGTATACCTCATGTCCGGCCAGACGCCGGGCAGCACGATGAGGTACGAGTGGAGGGCGAAGAGACCGTCGGACTTCCTCCTCGCCGACACGAGGATCCGGTTCGTCTTGCGCGTGAGGTGAAACGGGCCCGTGCATACGAGGGCGCCGGTCGACGGGTCGAAGCTGAAGGGGATCCGCCCCTTTTCCGAGAGGAAGACGTTCACCTGGCCCGGGTCGTAGAGGTGTGCCTCGGCTATCGTCAACCTCACCTCAGGCACGGTGGGGCCCTTCAAGGTCCCGGGCCCGGGGTCCCGGCCCGACACCACGAGAGGCGGGTTCTCCAGCTTGCGGGCGAAATCCTTGAGGGACATCCCCATGCCCACCACGGCCTGCCTCGGCACGAGGTCACGCTCGACGCCCGGCCCCACGCTCCCCGGGTCGGACGTCAGCATGAGCCTGAATCCCGCCTTGTGCGCGATGCGCCTCACCCTCTCGTCGTACTGGCCGAACGGGTACGCGAAATAGGCCACGGGCCTTCCGAGACCCTTTTCCAGGATCTCCCTGGAACCCATGACCTCTTTCTCGATGGCCTGGTCGCTCATGTTCATGAGCCGCGGGTGACTCTTGGTGTGGGATCCCACGATCCCTCCCATGGAGGCGACCGACCTGAGCTGGTCCCAGTTCATGTATCCCCTCGCCCCTATCCCGTTGGTGAAGACGAAGATCGCGAAGGGGTACCCGTACTTTTTGAGGATCGGGACTGCGCGCTCGTACTCGGATATGAACCCGTCGTCGATGGTGATGACCACGGCCCTCTCGGGAAAGGGCGCCGCCTTGTCGACACACCGTGCCAGGTGATCGAGGCTGATCACCGAGTAACCATGGTCCCTCAGGTACGCGAGCTGTCTCTCGAACTGTGCGGAGCCGGTCGTCGTGGTGGGAAAGGCGTTCTCGTCGAAACGGTGATAGAGAAGCACGGTCACATAGGCGCTCGACGACAAGGCGGGCGTCGCCAGGAGGCACACCGCCAGGACCGTGACCACACACAGGTCGAGCACGCCTCGGGCGGTCCCAGAACGCCGCGGCCGGCAGGGGCTGTCGCCCACCAAGCCCCGAGCGGGCAGCCTTCCTTCGTGCCGTTGCATGACGGGGTCACCCTACCGGAGCCTGTAACTGTCGTACTCGCGAAGGTCATTCATGCTTATGACCCTGGCGACCTTGGCCACGTAGAGGGGCCCTTGTTCAGAGTAGCACTCGAGACCCCGGGCAAGCTCGTACGGGTCGTGGGCCCTGCCGCAGGCCCGACGTATCCGCCTCAGGGGCTCGTACAGGGGGTTCGTGTTGATGTTCCACAGGTAGTAGTCGATGCACGACTGGAGGTTCTCGAAGCGTGACACGGCGTAGGACTCCTCCGGCGGCCTTCCCAGCGGGACCATGCCGTTTCCCGTGTGCGTGCGAAGGCCGAAGACGTTGTTCCCCTCGTGGCTGAACCTCGAGGTCCCCCACCCCGACTCGATGGCGGCCTGCGCCAGGACGAGCGAAGGGGGGAGGACGTCCACCCGCATGAGAAGCTCTCGCACGGCCTCCTCCCTGGTCGTCGCCTCCACCCTGTAGATGCGCGCCAAGGCCCACAAGGTCTCCTCCTCGTGCCTGTCGAGGGAGGGGAGAGACCTGGCGATGCGCTCGACCACCATGCGCTGCGCGAACACCCGCTCGTTCGCCTTGAGCACCATGGGCAGGAGCACCTCGACGAGGATGCGTTTCCTGTCCTCGCCCTCTCCCGCCCGGAGAATCCGCTCAGGCAGGCTCTCCGAGGAGGTGTACCCGATGACGGGGTATGCCGCCAGATACCTCTCGGGCACGTTCATACCCGTGCTGATCTCGGCGGGTATCAACGATGCGACGACGAATGACGCCAGAAAACACGTCAAGCTGAGAGCCCGGGTGCGCACCTGAGCCTTGTCAGTCCGTGAACCGTCCATATGTCACACGTTAACGCTTTCATATCCTCAAACTTCAATTGTTTATCTCAAAATCTTTCACATGGCAAGAAAAATATACCTCGCCGGCGGCATGCTATTTTAACCAATGATACCTTTAGGTTATAGCCGGTACGGCGCCGAGAAAATCTCTGTTGCATTATGAATGACGATTCAGTAGTATGGTGTTCACTTCGTCGAGAGGATATCTCTACCCATGGGTACTATCAGCGACAAGGAGAAGAGGGACCGCAAGAAGCTCTACCTGACCGTTGCGGACCTGAGCACGATGGGTTTCGCCATGGTGCTTTCGATCGTGCTCGGGCTCGTGGCCGGGTTCTTCCTCGACTCCCACCTCGGCACCGAGCCCATCTTCACCTTCGTGTTCCTCTTCGGCGGCATCATGGCAGGCTTCCGGATGATGTACAAGACCTACATGAGGTTCTTCAGCGAGGACAAGACCGACCATGAGGATCGCCGCTAAAGACCCCGTGCAGAGGCGTATCGAGTTCATCGCCTACACCCTCTGGGCCTTGGCGTCCGTCGCGGGCCTGTCGCTGTCGGGAGCGGACTTCGCCCTTGGCGTTTTTCTCGGGGGCTTGGTGTGCATCGCCAACTACCATCTCCTCTGGAGACACGCGAGATCCTCGGTGACCTTCCCGGCAAAGCAAGGTTCCGGCTACATGATCAGGCGATACATCCTCAGGCTGGCGCTGACCGGCCTGATTCTCTACGTGCTCATCGCCCGGCTCCACATAGACGTCCTGGGCCTCTTGCTCGGGCTGTCCGTGATCATGCTCGGGATCATGAGCTACGCGTGCTACACCTACATCTGCGCAGGAGGACATTAGTATGGATCACGGCATTCTCGTCCTTGACTTCATCACGCACCCCATCTACGAGTTCCTGCACGAGCGCTTCGGGCTGACAGACGGGAACCACTTCTACCAGGTCACCTTCACCTGGCTCTACATGATCTTCCTCGTGCTGATGGGCTTCCTGGTCTCCAGGGGCCTGAAGCTCGTGCCCGGCCGTCTCCAGAACTTCCTCGAGGTGGTGATCGGCGGCCTCAAGTCGCTCCTCGTGGACACCATGGGGGAACACGGCATGAGGTTCTTCCCGCTGATCGCGACCATCGCCCTCTTCATCTTCACCTGCAACATGGCGGGCATCATCCCGGGGTTCTACTCGCCGACGGCGAACCTCAACACGAACCTGTCCATGGCCCTGACGGTCTTCTTCCTGACGCACATCGTGGGCGTGAGGATTCACGGCGTCAAGTACCTCAAGCACTTCATGGGCCCGGTATGGTGGATGGCCCCCATCATGATCCCGGTGGAGCTCATCGGGCATCTGGCAAGGCCGCTCTCGCTCACCATGCGGCTCTTCGGGAACATCTTCGGCGAGGACCTGGTCCTGGTGGTGCTCCTCGCCCTGGTGCCCTTCCTCGTCCCCATGCCCATGCTCGCCCTCATGATCTTCACGTCGGTGCTCCAGGCCTTCGTGTTCACCCTGCTCGCCATGATGTACATCAGCGGCGCGATGGAGGAGGCGCACTGATTACCGGCGCCGGCGCCCATCACACGACGACACCGAGGGGGCCTCGGCCTGGCCGAGAGGCAAGGTCGAGGCCCCCTGTCCAGGAAGACCGCCCCGTCCGGGGCGTCATCCATGCCCGGCCCGAGCGCCCCGGGCAGCCGCGGTGCGCGTGTTCGATCACGGCGGAGATCCACTGCACGCCCTACAAGGCTATTGACCTCGACCGCCTATCGCGGGTAGAGTAAGCTCGATTGAGAATCGCGGCAATCATCTGAGAATACTTATTGATGGAGGAATGTATGAAGAGAATCGGTCGGGTTTCAGGGGTTTCAGTATTCTTCGTCATGGTTTTCGCGTCATTCGTCGCCGCGCTTAACGACGACCCGTCAGCGGACGAGGATCTCGTGAGCCTGCTACGCGGGCGGAAATCAGTGAGTCGGTGGCCAACTGCCGAGGAGCTCGGCCTTCAGCCTCTTAGAGGGCCTGGTTTATTGGGCGCTCTCGGTAAGGGTTTTGGCGAGGAGCTGACGCTGGGCTATGGCCTGCCCGCAAGGCTTGCGC
>JAKPDW010000033.1 GCA_029552245.1 Deltaproteobacteria bacterium | reverse complement strand
GCGTAGCTGCATCACGGGGACGGACATCGGGGCCATCGCGGGCCTGAATCGCTGGAAGACCCCCATCGATGTGTTCTGCGAGAAGCTCGGCCTAGTGGACGAGCCGGAGGAGTCACCCGCCATGCGGATCGGGACGCTCCTGGAGGACAAGGTGGCCCAGATCTACGCGGCCCGGTTCGGGGTCGAGCTTGAGCCCGGCGGTTTCTCCCGTCACCCGGAACGGGAGTGGCAAGGCGGGACCCCTGACAGGCTCCTGAAGGGGTACGACCGGGGCCTGGAGATCAAGGTGGTTACGTCGCCCCACGCAATGAACGACTGGGGCGACGAGGGAACCGACGTGGTGCCGGAGTGCTACCACGCGCAGGCCGACTGGTACATGTCCCTCCACGAGCGTTCGGAGTGGGATGTGGCGGCCCTGTTCCTTCCGGCCATCGAGCCTCGGCGCCTGCTGGCGGCGGTCATCGAGGGGGACTGGGACGTGCTGGCGGACGCGGTGCGGGTCTACCACCTGACCCGGAACCACGACCTGGAGGACGCCCTCATCCAGCTCGGCGGCTCCTTCTGGCGGGATCACATCCTCACCGAGATCCCACCGGCTCTGGACGGGGCGGAAGGGTGGAACAGGTACCTCCTGGCGAAGTTCCCGAGGAACAATGGCCGCATCGAGATCGCTCCTCCCGAGGTGGATGAGATGATCGCGGACTACCTGAACCTTAAGACCCGCATCGACGAGCTGGAGACCCAGCTAGAGAGAGTCAAGATCGGGCTCAAGGCCAAGATCGCCGACCTGGACGGCTTCGAGGGGGTGAACGGCAAGGTCCTCTACAGGTTGACGAAGGACAGTGAGTCCACGGACTGGGAGGCTCTGGCCTGTCACCTCGCCGGGATGCTCCCCGGAGGGGCGGAGGAGCTGGTGAAGCTCAAGCCGCAGTTCAAGGTGGTCAAGGCCGGGAGCCGTCGGCTGACGGTGACCCCCCCGAAGGCCAAAAAATAGGGGTTTTCGGGGGTACTTCGGTCAAAAGTACGAGCACCAGGGGCACCCAGCCCCCCAAAACGACGAAGCCACAGGCCGGGGTCATCCCGGCACAGACGAAGAGGAGGAGATATCCATGGCAGAGAACACGAACCGGCCCCAGGATCAGAAGGCCATTGCCGCCAGGCATAAGATGGACAGTCTCAAGTCCCTACTGACCAGCCCGAAGTTCCTTGCGGAGCTCCAGGCGGTCATCCCGGCCCACATGAAGCCCGAGAAGCTCGTCAAGATCGCCCTGGTAGCGGCGAGCCGTAATCCGCTCCTGCTCCAGTGCTCCCAGGCGTCCATCCTGAAGAGCCTGATGGTGGCCGGGCAGCTCGGCCTCGAGCCGGACGGCACCCTGGGCAGTGCCTACCTCGTGCCCTACATGAACCGGAAGACCGGGCAGTACGAGGCCCAGCTGATCCCCGGCTACCGGGGCCTGATCGACCTCGCCCGGAGGAGCGGCCAGATCCGCAATATCTCGGCCCGGGTGGTTTACGAAAAGGACAAGTTCGAGGTCCATTTCGGGACCGAGGACCGGATCATTCATGAACCCTCCTGGGAGGAAAACCCCGGGAAGCTCAAGGCGGTCTACGCCGTCGCATGGTTCAAGGACGGGAGCTTCCAGGCGGAGTTCATGACCCGGGCGCAGGTGGACGCGATCCGCGCGCGGTCCATGGCCTCTGGTTCCGGCCCGTGGGCCTCGGACTACGACGAGATGGCCCGAAAGACGGTGGTCCGGCGGCTCTGTAAGTACCTGCCCCTCTCGCCGGAACTGGCGGCGGCGGTGGAGCTAGACAACCTCGCCGAAAGCGGCGGCGACCAGAAGGCCGTGATCGACGCCATCGACATCTCGTTCGAGGGGCTCGAGCCCGACCCGGAGGCCCTTGAGCAGGATGGCGGTGTCCTTGAGGCCGGGCAGGAGGCAGCCCCGAAGACCCAGGCCGCAAGCATGGCAGAGAAGGTTAGGGCTCAGGTTGCGGCCAAGTCGAACGGCGAGCCCAAGGCGGAGGGGACGCAGGCCTCCATCCTGTAGGTAGCGCCGGCCCCACCTCGAAGCGCTAGGGGTGGGGTCTTGATGTTCCAATGCGGGTGGAGGTAGGCTTTCGGGACACGAACACGAGGAGGCGGTTTCGAGATGCGTGACGGGAAAGATTTTCGCGGAGGCGATGAGATGAGCGGGAGGACCGAGGACACGGTGATCCACGTACAGGACGGGCGGAAACGCCGCTTCACAGCGATCGACAACGAGATCCTGGACTACGCGGACCTGACGGCTTCGGAGCTATGTGTCTACCTCGCCCTCTGCCGGTTCGCCTCCCACGACACGGGGCAGTGCTTTCCCGGGGTGGAGACCCTTGCGAAGAAGGCGCGCTGTTCTGAGCGTACGGTCAAGGATTGCATCAAGGCCCTGGAGGCAAAGGGGTATATCTCGGTCCAGCGCGGGGCCATGGGCAGGACGAAGCGCCGGAACATCTACACGGTCCTCGACGTGGAGGACACCCCGGCATGGGAGGCGGCCCAAGCGGACCGGAAGGCCAAGCGGGAAATGGCGCAGAATTTGCCCCATTCGGGGGCCGAAATAGTGCAGAATTTGCCCCATTCAATGGTGCAAAATTTGCCCCATTCGGGGGCCGAAATGGTGCAGCATTTGCCCATTAACAATACCAGTAATAATAGAACTATACCCAGTATAGAACTAGACCCAGTATCTCGCGCAAAAGGCGGCGCGAGCGAGACTGACACATCCCTCTTCCCGGTGGAATCCGCCAAGGTGGAACGCCCATGCAAGCCCGTCGACCTGAGCGAGGAGTTCGAGTCCATTTGGAGCCTCTACCCGAACAAGCGGGGTAAAGGGGGGGCCTTCCGCTACTACGTGAAGTGGCGCAAGGCTGGGTACTCCTACGACCAGATGCGTTCGGCTGTGATCAATTATCGGGCGGAATGCCAACGTTCCGGGACGGAGCCCCGATTCATTAAGCACGGATCGACATTCTTTGGGCCGGACAAGCCTTTTGCGGATTACGTGGACGGCATCCCGCAGACCGTAGTGGCCGGAAGGGTTGATCAAGGGCAGGTTCCGGTGTCCCGGGAGGAGTCGCTGAGGATGCGGAGCCCTGCCCTGGCCCGGAGGCTGGACGAGCTGCGGCGCGAGGCCGAGGCCGGGGTGTAGAGGGGGGATGCGGCCATGAACTATGAAAAGGACTTTGCGGCGTTCAGCGATCTCATGTACGAGGTCGCCCAGATGTACAGGACCCAGCCGGTGAGCGAGGCTGGACTCCAGCTCATGTTCTCGGCCCTGGAGGAGTTCCCGCTCGCGGTGGTGATTCGGGCGATCGGGGCACACCTGAAGACGGGGAAGTTCTTCCCGACGCCCGCCGAGATCAGGGAGCAAATCCAGGGGTCGGCTGCCGACCGTGGGCGGGCTGCCTTTCAGCAGGTCCTTGAGGCGATCCGCCGCTTCGGCATCTACCAGTCGGTGAAGTGGCCTGATCCATGCATCCATTACGCTCTTGATCGACTCGGTGGCTGGAGGTGGCTCTGTGAGAAGCTGGACCAGGAGAACCGCCCCTTCATCGAGCGGGACTTCTGCCATTTCTATGCTGAGGCCGAGCGGATCGGCGTTGCCTGGGATACCCCGGGGCTACCTGGGTACTTCCCGGGGTTGTTCGAGATCGACAACAGCGCGAAGGGGCTGGAGGACCACATCCCGCTGCCTCGTAGCCTGGATGATCCCATGGAGGCGTTCGCCTTGCCGGGGGCTCCGGTTGCCTCCCTTCCCACCCCGGCGCCTTCGCCGGAACAGCAGGCATAGAACCGGCGTCGGGTGGCCGGGCTGATGTCCGGCCTTGCGGATCGGTTCGGAATATTCTCCGTTTTCAATGCTAGATATCTCTTGACAAAGCTTGAAAAGGAATGTATATTATGGCCATCAAGCAAGAACATCAGGGGGGGAGAAGAGATGGAGACCAAAGGAAGAATCACAATGGCGACGCTTAGGAAGTTTATCGAGGACAACGCTGAAGAGTTGCACGTGATGCGCATAGGGGCGCTTAACGGGCTAACAGACTGGTGGGAGACAGCAGAGAATCCCAAGTTTGAAAAGGTTAACCCCGCAAGGATCAACATGAAAGCGCGGAACGACTTCGGAACTAGATTGATATAGCTGGTGGGTGGTGGAGGGGATTCCTTCGAATGGTACGACGGGGACAAAGACACACCAAGACAGGAGGGCTACGCGGCAAGAACATCAAGCCCAAGGGAGGCGAAAGACATGAACAAATTCCGGAGATACTGTCCCAATGTGTGGATAGCCGAATGCGACGGAGAGCACGCAAAGGGCGAAATCATTGAACTTGAAACAAAATCCGGCAAGGCGGTCAAATGCAAGGTGTATAACCTGATTGCCCAGAGAGGCGACAAATACTATTACTCGATTGTAAGACTCGAAG
>JAKPDW010000023.1 GCA_029552245.1 Deltaproteobacteria bacterium | reverse complement strand
GAGCAAGGGGATGGGTTCTCGTGTGGGTGGTGGTTGGGGTGGTGATGCCCGGAACCGTGGGAGCGGGGTGGCGGTACGCGACGCCGATGCCGCACGGGAGGATGGACTTTGGGGCGGTGTACGACGGCGAGGGGAAGATCTACGTGATGGGCGGCAACGTGTTCGATGTGATGCCTCACCGGCATTCAAGGTGTTACCGTGAGGGTATGTACTCGACGCTCGTGTACGACATTCGGGGGGATCGGTGGGAGTACCTGGAGCCAGTGCCAGGGGTAGCGGCGTTGGACAGCACGTTCATGTACTACGACGAGGCGGGGAAGGAGTGGAGGTACGGGTCGAAGAAGCAGGTGGTGAACCGTGAGACAGGGGAGCTGAGCTACGAGATGCCCGAGGAGTACCGGTGGTTGGGGGATCGGGCGAGGAATTCGGACATGTCGCGGTTTGGTGCAGGGGTACGGATAGCGAGGCTGAAGGACGGGAGGATCCTGTGGACCGGAGGCCGGAGGCACGTGGGCAACAGCGAGCGCGTGGTGTTGAGCTTCGACCCTTCCCAGGGGCGGTGGTGCAGGGTGAAGGCAAGGAGGATTTATGAGAGCTATGGGTGGAGACTTACGTCGGAGTACGATCCTCCGGTTGCGTGGATGCAGGAGAGGAGGATACTGCACGAGGCGGTGACGACGTCAGACGGGAAGGTGTACGTGATGGGGGGTTGGCGGGTGGAGACGAAGGGAGGGGACAAGGATTACATCATATCGACGCGGGAGGAGCCGACGTACATCAACGATTCGGTGGAGTGTTACGATCCTGGGACGAACACGTGGACGTACCGGAGCCCGATGAGGAGTCCGCGGTTCTTTTTCGCCGCGGTGGTGCTGGGGGACGACCGGATACTGGTGTTTGGTGGTGAGACGGCTGACGAGAGGCATTATCGGAACTTCAAGGTATTGGACGTGGTGGAGGAGTACGACCCGAGGCAGGACCGGTGGAGGGAGGTAGGGAGGATGCCCGAGGCGAGGAAGGGTCATGCTGCGGCGCTGGGGTCGGACGGGAAGGTGTATATCACGGGCGGGGCGAGGATACGTGAGGGGAGGATAGAGAACACGACGTGGGTGTACGATCCCGTGACCGGGGGGTGGGAGAGGGGGCCAGGGATGAGGCGGGCGCGTCATGGGCACCGGATGGTGGCCGTGCCCGGGAGGGTGTGCGCGATAGGGGGTACGGATTACGAGGGCGAGGGGTTCAGGAGGCTGGCGAACGAGTATTTTCTGCCGAGGTGGTTCCAGGTCTACGAGGGCAAGGTGCAGGAGACGGTTGAGGTGCTCGAGGTGGACGTCTCCCCCGGGCCCAGGGG
>JAKPDW010000009.1 GCA_029552245.1 Deltaproteobacteria bacterium | reverse complement strand
ACACGGTCACCCTGCCGGACGTGCGGGCCGACGTGCGGGGGGAAACGGCCCTGGCATACATGGAGATACGGCATCTCCTGCACCGCGACATGCTGGAGGCGATCCCGGCGCTCGAGCGCATCGAGAGGCGCTTCGAGGCCGTCTTCGGCAGGAGGGGCGACCCGCTCGTCGAGGCCTACCTCACGGACGACGCCGAGTACGTGGCCGTGGCCCTCGGGTCCCTGTCGTACCAGCTCCGCGATGTAGTGGACGCACTGAGGGCCGAGGGAATACGGGTGGGTGTCGTGAGCCTGCACCTCTACCGCCCGTTCCCGGAACATGCCATCGTGGACGCACTGAAACGGTGCTCGGGCATCATCGTGTTCGAGAAAGCCCTGAGCTACGGCTACCAGGGGCCCGTGTGCTCGGACATCAAGTCGGCCCTCTACCGGCACGCCTCCGAGCTCCGCGTGAGGCCCTTCGTGGTCAACTACATCCTCGGCCTGGGCGGGAGGGACATCACCACGCCCGAGCTGATAGAAGCGCTGAGATCCTCGTGCTCGGCCGGCGGCGGCGAGGGCGAGGAAACCAGGTGGATCGGGCTCAAGTTCCCCGGGGGATATCCATGCAGGTAAAAACTACGATTCTCGATCTTCCGGAAGAGGAGCTCGTGCACCCGGGCAACCGGGCGTGTGCGGGCTGTGCGCTGGGCATCGCCTACCGCGTGGGGCTGAAGGCCCTGGGCAGGGACACGCTGATCGTGGTTCCGCCCAGCTGCCTGACCGTGCTCCAGGGGCTCTACCCGATCGCAGCGACAAAGATCCCCTCGCTCAACGTCACCTTTGCCTCCACGGCCGCTGCGGCCACCGGGCTGCTCGCCGCGCTCAGGGTAACGGGCAGGCAGGGCGTCAACGTGGTGGCCTGGGCCGGGGACGGCGGCACGAGCGACATCGGCCTCCAGGCCCTCTCCGGCGCCTGCGAGCGCGGCGATGACTTCCTGTTCGTGTGCTACGACAACGAGGGGTACATGAACACCGGGGCCCAGCGGTCGGGCACCACCCCTCAGTGGGCGATCACCGCAAACACACCGATCAAGGGCAAGCTCCAGGCCAAGAAGGACGTGGC
>JAKPDW010000080.1 GCA_029552245.1 Deltaproteobacteria bacterium | reverse complement strand
ACAAGCCCGGCATCATCGCCGCCATCACCGAGAAGCTCGGCGCATACACGATCAACATCGAGGTCTCCGACGTCGTGGCCCGGGAGGACATCTTCCTCATGGACCTGTTGTGCGACATCGGCAAGAGCGCGCTGCCCGTGGAGAACCTGAAACCCGCCCTCAAGGACACCATGCGGGTCATAGGCATCGCCACCATGTTCCAGACCGAGGACGTGTTCAACAAGAAGAAGAAAATCGTGCTGTTCGACATCCACTCGAGCTTCATGGACGCTGCATCCATGCGGGAGGTCATGGTGCACGCGTCCATCGACCCCCGCTCGGTCTTCAGGGAAGATCCCGCACGGACGGATGCGTCCTTCATGCACGAGACCGTCGGGATGCTCGGCGCCCTGCCGGTGGAGGTCTTCAAGACGGTTCTGGAGCACGCGCGGATCACGCCCGGGACAAGGGAGCTCGTTCAGGCTCTCAAGGCCATGGGGTACCGGATCGGCCTCGTATCCAGCGCGTTTGACGTCTTCACGGACTTCCTCAGGGAAAGGCTGGGGTTGGACTATGCCTTCGGCCTCGAACTGCCCGTGGACGAGGACTCTCAAACGGTGATCGGTGACCTGCCGGAGGGCCTCATGAGCGTGCCGGACAGGGCCGCCATCGTCGGTCAGATCGTGGGGAGGGAGCGCATCGACCCCGAGGACGTCACCGTGATCTCCGACAGGGAGGCGCACTTTGACGCGACCCCGGGCATCAGGGTCGCGTTCGACACCAAGGTCCTGCTCGACCTCATGAACAGCCACGCGTTGAGCAGGCAGACGCTCACCGGCATGCTCAGGAGCTTCGGCATACGCGATGCCCGGTGAAGAGGGACCTCAGGCGGCTCGTCGCATGAAGACAGACATCGAGATCGCACAGTCATGCGAGCTGAAGCCCATCGCTGAAGTCGCATCCAGCCTCGGGCTTTCGGAGGACGAGATCGTCCCCTACGGGAGGCACATCGCCAAGGTCCCCCTGTCCGTGATGGGAAGGCTCGCCGATGTCCCGCCGGGACGTCTCGTGCTCGTCACGGCCATGTCCCCGACCCCCATGGGCGAAGGGAAGACGACGACCACCATAGGGCTCGGGCAGGCCCTCTGGAGGCTGGGCAGGCGTGCGGTCATGGCGATCAGGGAGCCGTCGCTCGGCCCGTGCATGGGCGTCAAGGGGGGGGCGGCAGGCGGCGGGTACTCCCAGGTGCTGCCCATGGAGGACATCAATCTCCACTTCACCGGCGACCTGCATGCGGTGACCTCGGCCCACAACCTGCTCGCAGCGGTGACGGACAACCACCTCCACCACCGCCTCGCCCCGCAGCTCAACCCGCGGCACGTCGTCTGGAAACGCGTCATGGACATGAACGACAGGTGCCTGAGGAGCATCATCCTCGGCCTGGAGGACAGGGGGCTCAACGGCGTCATGCGCGAGGACGGGTTCGAGATCACGGCCGCCAGCGAGATCATGGCCGTGTTGTGCCTGTCCAAGGATCTCAGGGAAGTGAAGGAACGCATCGAGAACATCATAGTGGGGTACGACTACCTCAAAAAACCCGTGTTCGCCCGGGACATAGGGGGGGCGGGGGCCATGGCCGCCCTCCTCAAGCACGCGATCAACCCGAACCTCGTGCAGTCGGTGGAAGGGGTGCCGGTGTTCGTCCACGGTGGGCCCTTCGCGAACATCGCGCACGGGTGCAACTCACTCGTGGCCACGAACTTGGCGCTCAGGCTGGCCGACTACGTGGTCACCGAGGCGGGCTTCGGGGTGGACCTGGGCGCCGAGAAGTTCTTTCACATCAAGTGCAGGACAGGGGGGCTCACGCCGTCGGCCGCCGTCATGGTGGTCACGGTGCGTGCGTACCGACTTCACGGGATGGAGAACATCCGCAAGCACCTGGACACCCTCGACCGGTTCGGCGTACCGTCGGTGATCTCGGTCAACCGGTTCGCATCCGACAAGGAGGGCGATCTCGAGGAACTGGCCGGCCGCTGCCGCGACCTGGGGGCGGAGGTTGTCGTCACGGACTTCAGGGAATCAGGCGGCGAAGGGGGGCTCGAGCTCGCCCAAAAGGTGGTCGATCTGTGCTCGAGGCAGGCGGCGTTCCGGATGCTCTACGATCTCTCCATGCCCCTTGCCGACAAGGTGAGGACCGTGGCGCGGGAGGTGTACGGGGCTTCCGGCGTGGAGTTCACGCCCCAGGCCGAAAACGATCTCGTGGCCATCGAGAACATGGGGTATGGGAACCTTCCCGTCTGCATCGCCAAGACACAGTCTTCCCTGACGGACAATCCCAAGATCCCGGGATTTCCGAAGGAACCTTTCACCATAAAGGTCTCTTCCGCACGCGTCTTGTCCGGGGCGGGGTTCGTGGTGGTGTACACGGGCCGGATCCTGGCCATGCCCGGCCTGCCCAGGGTCCCTGCAGCCCTAGCCATCGACGTGGACGAGAACGGCACGATCAGCGGGCTCTTCTGAGGGCCGCATCACGCCCTCACGACTTCCCCCTCCTTTGGGCCTCCTCCTCCCTCAGGATCTTCCTCAGGATCTTGCCGACCGCGCTCTTCGGCAGGGTGTCCCTGAACTCGACCATCTTGGGGACCTTGTATGCCGTGAGCCTCTCCTTGCAGAAATCGATGATTTCCCGCTCGGTGGCGCGCTCCCCCGGTTTCAGCACGATGAAGGCCTTCACCGTCTCCCCCCGGTACTCGTCGGGAACGCCTATGCTCACCGCCTCGGCCACCTTCGGGTGCTGGTAGAGCACCTCGTCGATCTCCCTGGGGTAGATGTTGAAACCGCCTGCGATGATCATGTCCTTCTTGCGGTCGACGATGTAGATGTACCCGTCGGTGTCCGTGACCGCCACGTCCCCGGTATGGAGCCACCCGTCCCGTATCTGGGCCTTGGTCTCCTCGGGGTTGTTCCAGTATCCCTTCATGATGAGGGGGCCTTTCATGACGATCTCGCCGGGCTCGCCCTGTTTCACCTCGTGGATGCCCTCCTCCACGTCAACGAGCCTCACGTCGTTGTCCGGGAACGGGATGCCGATGGACCCGGCCTTCTTCATCCCCAGGATGGGGTTGGATATGCCGAGGGAGGTGGACTCGGACAGGCCGTATCCCTCGCTGAAGAAGATGCCCATGTCCTGCACCTTCTCTATGAGCTCGGTGGCCATGGGCGCCGCTCCCGAGTTGAGCAGGCCGAGGCGCTTGTCAAGGCCGAGCTCCGACGAGCGGGGGTGGTTGACGATCGCCGTGATGAGCGTGGGCACCGCCGGGAAGAAGGTGATCTTGTCGTACTTGGCGATCAGCCCCATGAGCTCCTCGATCTCGAAGCGGGGGACGAGGATCTGCGTGGCGCAGCTGAAGAAGGACCAGTTCATGGCCACGATGTTGCCGTAGACGTGGAAGTAGGGGATCACGCTTAGGACATTCCTCTTCTCGGGGGGGATGATGGTGATGGTGGGGGAGCCCCACATGGCCGCCTGGAAGGTGGCCGCGATGATGTTCGCATGCGTGAGCAGGGCGCCCTTGGGCACGCCCGTGGTGCCCCCCGTGAACTGGATCATGGCCGGGTCCTCGGGGCTGAACGGTATGCGGGGCAGCGAGGTCTCCCCCGTCTGGTCGATGAGTTCCGAGAAGTGGTGCCATCCCTTCTCTTTGTCCAGGTCGAGGTCCTTGGCCGTGCTCACCCCGAATCCGTCTATGTAGTCCGTTATCCTCGTGACCACGATGCGCCTGATCCCGGTTTCTTCCACGAGACCCCTGACGGTCGGCAGGACCATGTCGAAGGTGATGAGCGTCTCCATCCCCGTGGTATCCACGATGTGCCGGAGCTCCGCCTTGGTGTAGAGGGGGTTCAGGTTGGTGACGACGGCGCCCAGCGAGAGCGTGGCGAGGTAGGAGATGACGAACTGGGGGCAATTGGGCAGGTGGAGACCCACGCGGTCCCCCTTCTTGACGCCGAGCCTGCCCAGGGCGTTCGCCAGCCGGAGCATCTGGCCGCGCACCTGCCAGAAGCTCAGCGTCGTGCCGTAGAAGTCTGTGCAGGGCTTGTCCGGGAACGAACCGGCGGGCAGCTGGAACATGGTCTGCGCCGGGATGCGCGGGTAGCGGATCGTCGTGGGGACATTGTAGTCGTAGTGCACGTGCCACGGTTTCTGCTCCATCGTGAAACCTCCTCCTGTCTCGATTGATAAAAAAGGCGTTTTGTTCAGGCCGCCTTTGGGATGCGACCATTCACGCACGAGCAGGCCTCAGGGCCGAAGGCCCCGTGAACACCTATCATCACTCCCGCCGGGGGGCCGAGATCCCCTTCGGCGAAAAATCGGGCCTTCTTCGCTTCAGATCGCGGGCCTCTTTTCCGCCCACGGTCGTGCCCTCTCGAGCTGGCCCGCGAGCCTGAACAGGGTGGCCTCGTCACCGAAGCGGGCGACGAACTGCACCCCTATGGGCAGCCCGGTTTCGCTCCAGTACAGGGGGACCGACATGGCAGGCTGCCCCGTGAGGTTCGCCAGCTGGGTAAAGGGGGTCTTGGACAGGTTTTCCACCGCGAGCTTGTCGGCGATGCCGCTCATGCGTATCAGCCTGCCGAGCCCGAGCGCGTTCACGATCTTCATGGCCGTCTCTTCCGCGGGCTTGGGTTTCAGCTCGCCTATCCTCACCGGGGGCGCGGCCACCGTGGGGGTGAGGTAGAGGTCGTACCTCTGGTGGAACGCTGCCATGCTTCGCGCAAAGGTGTTCCACCGCCTGACGGCCAGCACGAACTCTCCCGACGAGAAGGCGTCTCCCAGGAGCTTGAGGGACCAGGTGGGTTCCTCCACGTCCTTGTGAGTGACCTTCCTCGCGAGGACCTGCTCCATCTCCGCGATGTCCGCCGCAACCTCCCCGAAGTACATGGTGAAGTAGCTCTTCGCGAGGGCGTGGCCGTCGATGTCCGGCTCGTCCTCCTCCACGTCGTGCCCCAGCTCGGACAGCAGTCTCGCCGCATCCGTGACGGCGTTTGTGCACTCGGGGTCTACGGGGGTGCCCAGGGGCGATCTCGTCGTGAAGGCTATGCGGAGCCTTGACGGGTCTGATCCCGCCTCCTCGAGGTATGACCTCTGGGGGCCTGGTATCACGTAGGGCGATCCCGGGTCGGCCCCGTGGATCGCGTCGAGCATGGCCGCGCTGTCCCTGACGGTCCTGGTGATCACGTGTTCCACCGCCGCGCCCTGCCAGATCTCGCCGTAATACGGCCCCGTGGGCGTACGGCCCCTCGTCGGCTTCAGCCCGAAGAGCCCGCAGTGGGAAGCAGGGATGCGGATGGACCCTCCCCCGTCGCCGCCCGATGCCATGGGAACCATGCCGCTCGCCACCGCCGCTGCCGACCCGCCGCTGGACCCGCCCGGCGTCCGCCCGAGATCCCATGGGTTCCTGGTGGGGCCGAAGAGCTCGGGCTCCGTCACGGCCACGAGTCCGAACTCGGGGGTGTTGGTCTTGCCCGCCACCACCACGCCGGAGGCCCTGTACCTGCGCATGAGCTCGCTGTCGACGGGAGGGACGTAATCCCTGTACGCGCGGCAGCCCATGCTCAGGGGCACCCCGGCGCACGCGGTCAGGAGGTCCTTGAGGAGGAACGGCACCCCGGTGAAGGGACCTTCGGGAAGCCTGGACGAGACCGCCCTTCGGGCCGAGTCGTACATGCGCAGGATCACCGCGTTGATCTTCGGGTTCACCCTTTCTATGCGCTCGATGGCCTCTTCCAGGACCTCGGCCGCAGACACCAGGCCTTTCTTTACGAGTTCCGCGAGGCCAATCCCGTCGTAGAGGTCGTATTCCTTGAAATTCCCCATGCAGGCGCCCCCTTTCACCACGGCAACCCCCGCCTGTCGAGCGGGGCCGAATCGCATCACCCTCCATAATACGCACCATCGGCGTCAAGACAAGGGGGATTCACGCATACATGCACCGGCCTTCCAGCAGGTGGGCGCCACGTGGTGGGCCCTCTTTGCGGCCCGAGTCGGGCTTGCACGGTGACCCCGCCCGGGGGTGCAGGGGGTGTTCGATGCGGGGACCGTGACCTTGCCCGGACCCTTTTGATTCCTCGAGGCACAAGACAGGAAGCGTGCTCTTACCTCCGATGAGCACCCAGGCCTCTGCCTGTCCAGACCCTCGAGGCACGGGAAGGACGACGTGCCCCTCGGCCGAGGCACACCCAGGGCTCCCGGCAGGCCGTGCATGAAGGGCAGAAGGGTCCACGGCCCAGGATCCGTGATGCGACCCCCGAAAGCGACCCGTGAAGAGGTCCTCCCTCGAGGCAAGCCCTTCATCCCGGTACAACCACATGATCCAGCCTGGACAGGGGCGGCCCGATCTCTGCACGTGGCGCTGCCCCCGGAGGGAACGCCCCGATGCTTCCCCCCTGTGCCTTGACCTCGCTTGATGCATGCCCCCATCCTGGATCGAGCCCCTCACATTTATGCAAAATCAAAGTGTATCCGATAAATATACAGGTATTTGGGAAAGGCTTTCTCGAAAGGAAAAAAGAGGTCGAAATACACCACAAGGGGGCAACGATCATGAAGATTGGAAGAACGCTGGCCGCAACAGCCATACTCCCGCTTTTGCTTGCAGGGCAGGCCTTTGCTGACACGGTGTATCCTTCAGGAACGCTGTCGGCGATAAACAGCGTCAGCTCGACCGCCGTGACCGACCTGGACTTCGACAACGACGGCAACGACGTAACCATCGCCACCATCACCATAGACAACAACTACGAGAACGCATTCGACCTCACGCTCGAATTCGCCAACGACGGGGTGTTCAAGAGGGTGGCCGCAGCCGGTGGCGACGGGACAGCCGCCACAGGGGTCGGCGCGGAGATCCCGATCACGGAGTTCCGCCTCCATCCGAACGGGACAGGGACGCTCGGGACAGGGCTCACCCCACCCTCCGGCACGTTCACTCTGACCTCGGACGCCGGCGCCGACTACTACGTCTGGGACACGCACGCCACCCAGTCCACGGCGACTGTGGGCTACCAGGTGGAGGTCCAGGCGGACTGGTCGACGGACACCAGGCTGCTCCAGGGCACCTATCGGGAGACGCTCACCGTGACCCTCTCCGTGGGTGACGGAAGCTGACATGCATGAGGGCGTATCGGTCCTGGAAGGGGACGACGCCTCCCCTTCCGCGGGGAATGGGTTATGCGATTCAGAATGCTCTGCATATTCATGGGGTTCATGGGGATTCTCTCGGCCTTCGTGGCGGCGCCCCCCGTGCACGCGGGTTTCTCCGTCTCCCCGCAGATCGTCACCCTCGAGCCTTCAGGGAGGAGATCCCAGCAGTGGGTGACGGTCAGGCACGCGAACGACGACGATCTCCCCGTGGCCGTAGAGCTGAGCATCCTCAAGAGGGAGATGGACGAGACGGGCCGTATCCACCACGCAACCGAAGAGAGTGACGACGGCTTCGTGCTCTACCCTGCCCAGATGATCCTCTACCCCGGGGAAACCCAGGTCGTGTTCATCCAGTGGATAAAGGGTGCGGCTGTTGACAAGGAGCTCGTCTTCAGCCTGGTCGCACAGAGCGTCCCGATCGATCCGGGCGCGCAGAAAGGCGGTGAAGAGGAAAGGGGCGGGGTACGGCTCGAGCTCAGGACCATCGTGAGGTACGAGGGATTGATCTTCGTCCGTCCACAGAAGGCGAGACCGGATGTGGTCGTGGAGTCGGCATCGGTGCTCGTGGACGGCACGCCGACTACGATGTTGGACCTCGTGCTGCTCAACAGGGGGTCTGCGAGGCAGAAGCTCAAGGGGATGACCCTCACCGTGGCCTCTGTCGGCACCGACGGCTCGCCCGGTGGCAGTGCGGTGACGTACCGGCCGCGGCTTCCTGAAGACCTGACGAAGCACAGCCTCTATGCCGGGTATCGGAGGAGGTTCGTCCTGCCGTGGCCGGAAGGGGTGCCTGTGGGGCCTGTCAAGGTGACGGCGGCCTTCGAGTAGATCACGGGAAAGAGAAGACGGGATATCGAGCGAAAGAGAGACCATGCACGTTTGAAGGGGAGCAGGGGTGCATGGGGGGATGCCTGGTCCTGTTCATGGTCATGATCGCCCTTTCCCCTGCCGCTGCATGGTCGTTCGACCCCTCGGACCCCTTGATGCGCGTGGGGGCGGGAAGCGGGGCTGCCGATGCGGGTCTCAAGGGGGGCGAAGGGCCCCGGTCGTCCCCGGCAGCGGATCTCGAGAGGACGAAGAGCAGGGAAGAGCTCTTCATGGAGGTCTTCAAGCATCCGCCGCCGAGCGTTCCCCTGGAGATGACCCTGCCCCTGTTCGTTCAGGGCAACCCCTGCGGTCAGACGAGGGCCGTGCTGCAAGCGGACGGGACCGACCTCCGTCTCCCGTTTGCGTTCGTGATCCCGTGTCTTGGCGAGATCGTGAAGCCCGAGGTCATCGACGCGCTCGGCGCAACGGCCGATCCATCCGGCATGATCTCGACGGCGGCGCTGGAAGATGCCGGCCTGGTTGTCGTGTTCGACAAGAGGCGGCTGTGTGTGTCCATCACGGTGCCTGACGACCTCATGGGCACGAGGGTTCATCGTTTGAGCGGCGTTCGGCCCGGCCCGGATCCCTCAAGCGCGATGAAGCCGAGCCCGTTGTCCGGGTTCGTCACGGTGAACGCCAGGCAGCGGTGGTCCTATCCGCAGGAATCCGTCGACACGGACGGCCACAGGGGGGCTCTCGCGGCCGATTTCGATTCCGCCGTGCATCTTGAGGGCGTGGTCCTGGAAGGGGCCGTCTCGTTTCTCGAGGAACAGGCGCGGCCTCTCAAGCGGGGAGACGTCAGGCTCGTCTATGACGACCCTGGGGACCTTCTCCGGTACAGCGCTGGAGACCTGCGGTACCCGGTGGTGGGGTACCAGTCGACCATCCCCATGGCCGGTCTCGGCGTGTCCAGGGATTTTTCCCTGAAGCCCCATGTCGTGGCCTACCCGGTGAGGCAGTTCGAGTTCTACCTGGACACGCCCTCGAAGGTCGAGGTGTGGGTGAACGACGCGCTGACGGGCACACTCAATCTCGATGCGGGCATGCACGACATCAGGGACTTTCCGTTTTCCAGCGGGCAGAACGACGTGAGGATCGTCATCACGGACATCTACGGCAGGACACAGGAGCTCGCTTTTTCCTTCATCCAGGAGACGACGCTCCTCGCCGAAGGGTTTTCGCAGTTTTCGTGCAACGTGGGTGTGCCGAGGGTGACCTCCGCGGAATCCATCGTGTACGAAGAGGACGAGGCCGCCTTTTCCCTGTTCTACCGGAGGGGGCTGAGCGACGTCTTCACCTCCGGTGCGTACGTGCAGGGGATACGGGACAGGGGGCTGATGGGCGCGGTGGGTACCTGGGCGACGGGGGCGGGGGTCGTCAACCTCGATGCCGCACTCGGTTTCGCGAGGCACAGAGACCGGGGCATAGCCGGGAAACTCGCCTTCGTCCACAGGCCGAGGCCGACTTCGACCTCGCCGGCCGTAAGCCTGCAACTCGAGGCGGAGTACGTCGGTTCCGGGTTTTGCAGACCCATGGACCTCTTTGGAAACGACGGGAACGACCTTCGTCTGGCCGGGTATGTCGCGGTGCCCCTGGCGCTTGGGTTCTCGTCGAGCCTTGGTGCAGGGTACACCTTTACAGGCGGCAAGGACGCAAGGGACCGCTATGAGCTCTCTGCAGGGCTCAGGCGGCTGTGGTTCAACAAGAAGGTCTCGACGAGCCTCGCGGTTCAGGGGTTGAGGGACGTAGACGGGGGGCACGAAAAGAGGGTGTTCTTCGGCCTCGTCTGGATGTTCCCCGACGAGAAGCAGAGCGTATCGGCCGGGATGGCCTCCGGGGGGAGCCACGACCTCCAGTGGGATTACGGGCCCGCCTCCTCCTCGCCGGGGAATGTCCATGCCCAGGTGAAGGTAGGCCGGCGGAGCGAACAGGAATCCCTGAGAGCGAAAGCAGGGTATGTGGGTAACTGCGGGGTGGTCGAGGTGTCGCAGGAGGTGATCCACCCCAGTGATCCAAGCCAAGCCGATGTCTTGAACGAGACGACCCTGAGCCTGGGGAGCTCCCTGGTATACGTGGACGGGTACTGGGCCCTCTCCCGGCCGGTGAACCAGGGGTTCGTGCTGGTGAAGGGCGTCAAGAACCTCGAAGGGGTGCAGGTGGCCGTCAATCCGGGACCGGAAGGCTGCCAGGCCGTCTCGAGCACGTACATGCCGGGGGTCCTTCCGACGCTCTCCCCCTACAACATACGGAACCTGCGTGTTGAACCCGTCGACCCGCCGGAGGGGTTCCTCCCGGAGAGGACCAGCTACACGCTCTTCCCGACATACAAGTCCGGGTATGCGATCACCGTGGGATCGGACCCCACGGTCATCGTCGTCGGGGTGCTGCGAGACAGGGAAACGGGAGAGCCGCTCGGGCACCAGGTCATAGAAGTGCGCAGGGTGCCGCAGGGCGACGGTCAGCCCGTGAGGACGTTTACGAGCCGAAGCGGAAGGTTTCAGCTCATCGGCCTCACACCCGGCTCGTACGAGATCACCCCCACCGACCCTTCATGCCGGGGATCGGCGGTCATCGTGATACCCGACGGGGTGCAGGGGGTGTTCGATGCGGGGACCGTGACCTTGCCCGGCCCCTCCTGATTCCTCGAGGCACAAGACAGGTGGTGAGCTCTTTCCGCTAAGCGGCCTCCACAGGGCGCGTCCTGCCTATCGGCGGGCCCGCCATGGCGCGTCGTACCCGGGGGCCTGGAGGTCTTTCCTTGATTCATGGACACCTGCCTGCTAGACATCGACGGAGGTGGGAACCGCCGGACGGGACCGAGGGGCGACGGGAAGGGCCGGAGAAAGGGGGCCGGAAAGGACATGAACGACATATTCGAAAGGTTGCGCGAGAGGCTCGACTCCATGGCCACGGGCTACCCGAAGACCGCAAGCGGGGTGGAGACGAGGATCCTGAGGAGGCTCTTCGGCGAGGAGGATGCCAGGGTCTTCCTCGCCATGGGAGACGCACCCGAGGATCCCGTTTCCCTGGCCGGGAGGATGCGCCTCGAACCCCGGGACATGGCCGTGCGGCTGGAAGACATGGCGAGAAGGGGGCTCGTGTTCAGGATGAAGAGAGGCGGGCAGACGCTCTACCTGGCGGTACCCTTCGTGGTCGGGATCTACGAGTTCCAGCTGAACAACCTCGATCCGGAGCTCTTGGGTGACATCTCCGAGTACTACCTCTCGGGGCTCGGCGCGTCCTTCCATTCTCTCCGAACGCCCCACCTCAGAACGATCCCCATCGATACGCGGATCGCATCCGGCGGGCCGGTGGCCCCCTACGACGACGCCAGGGCGATCGTCGGTTCGAAGACGAAGATCGCCCTCGCAGAGTGCTTCTGCCGCAAGGCGGTGAGGGTGTACGGCAAGACGTGTTCCCACCCCATGGAGACGTGCATGCAGTTCGACGCGTTCGCAGAGTACTACCTCGACAACCGCATGGCGAGGCCTGTCAGCAAAGACGAGGCCATGGCCGTCCTCGACATGTGCGAGGAAGAGGGGCTCGTGATACACCCCGTCAATTCCAAGAGCGTCGAGGCCATGTGCGCCTGCTGCTCGTGCTGCTGCGGCATGCTCCTCTCCCTGAAGCTCTTTGCCGCCCCTGCCCTTCAGGCCAAGAGCACCTACACGTGCGCCTTCGATCCTTCCCTGTGCACCTCGTGCGGCGCGTGCGGATCACGGTGTCCCGTGGGTGCGCTCAGGTTCAAGGACGGCGCGGTAAGGCTGAGACCCGAGAGGTGCATCGGGTGCGGATTGTGCGTGTCGCGGTGTCCCGCGGGGGCCCTCACCCTGAAGAAGAAGGACCGGGGCATTGAACCGCCGCCCGAGACCGTGTTCGACACCTTCGCGCTGATGAGGGGCGAGAGGGTCGACGGAAACGAAGGGCAAGAAGGCGAGTAGATCCCGGCGACTATGTCGCAGGCAGCTTCATCGGCGGCACCTTGTGAAAGAGGGGAAACGTTCTTGCCTCGAGGGCCGCGTTGCCCCGTGCATTTTCCCCTTGACACCGAAGCGTCCGTACCATACAAGGGACTCCATCTGAAAAGATGAAAAAACATATCTGAGTTGAACAGTGACCTGAAGCCCGCCTTCAGTATCCGCTCCACACAGTCGACTCTTCATCGAGGATATCTTCACTTTTCAGAAATTCAACAAATGCACCGCCCAAAAAGGCAAGCGGTGCGAGAGAGGTCATTCATGGCACAAGGAACAGTCAAGTGGTTCAACAGGGAGAAGGGTTACGGGTTCATCACTGCTGACGGCGGGCAGGACGTTTTCGTTCACCACACCTCGATCAACCAGCAGGGTTTCCGGTCGCTGGAAGAAGGTCAGCGCGTGACCTTCGACATCGTCAAGGGCCCCAAGGGGATGCAGGCGTCGAACGTCACGGTGGCTTAATCGGCCGCGTTCTTGCGTAACCACAAACACTCGAGGCGGGGTGGACTGTTCGTCCGCCCCGCCTTTTCTCTTCTTGGAGGTTTGGTATCAAGGCGAACTCGTGTCCAGGTGCCGTATCCCTTTCCTCGGGCCCGTCATCGGTTTTGGGGCGAGGAAGGGGCAAAGCCCCTCGTGCGGCTCGAACGATCTCGTCTTCAGCGATGGCCCGGCGTGAGACGGCAGGTGCTTGCGGGTCTTCCTTGCGGGCGGCCCTTCGCGGGTATGTCGCGTTCATGTCGTAAAAGGGCATGAGCGCGCGTTCGTGAGGACATGGAAGGAAGGGGAGAAAATCTTTTCCTGGCGAGACGAGAGCGGTTGACATGGCCCCCCTTCGGGTGTACAATGAATGTTGATTCAGAGTTCACTGTTTCAAAAGGCACGGTCAACCAACTAAAACAGAGGAGGGTATAATGGTCAGGAAAATCAATAAGGCCGCGGTCATCGGGTCTGGAATCATGGGAGGCGGCATTGCAGCGCTCCTCGCCGCAGCCGGCGTGGACATGCTCCTGCTCGACATCGTTCCGTTCGACCTGAAGGAAGAGGAGAAGAAAGACAAGAAGGCCAGGAACCGGATCGTCACCATGGGCCTGGAAAACGCGCTGAAGGCCAAGCCGCCGCTCTTCTACAACAAGGACCACGCCATGCGCATCACCACCGGCAACCTCGAGGACGACTTCGACAAGCTGGCCGAGTGCGACTGGATCATCGAGGTGGTGGTCGAGAACCTCAAGATCAAGCAGGACCTGTTCGCGCGCATCGACAAGGTCCGCAAGCCCGACGCCATCGTATCCTCCAACACCTCGGGTATCCCGCTCAAGGCGATGAGCGAGGGCCGGAGCAAGGGCTTCAAGGAGCACTTCCTCGGCACGCACTTCTTCAACCCGGTCCGCTACATGCACCTGCTCGAGATCATCCCGGGCGAGGAGACCAAGAAGGAAGTCCTCGACTTCATAGCTGAGTTCGGCGAGAGCAGGCTCGGCAAGGGAATCGTCTGGGCCAAGGACACCCCGAACTTCATCGGCAACCGCATCGGCATCCACGGCATCGGCGCGACGCTCAAGGCCATGCTCGAGGAAGGGCTCACCATCCCCGAGGTGGACGCCATCTTCGGAGCGCCCATGGGCAGGCCCAAGACCGCTATCTTCGCCACCGGCGACCTCGTCGGCCTCGACACCATGACCCACGTCATGAAGAACACCTACGACCTCTGCCCCAACGATGAGGAGCGCGAGGTGTTCAAGGTCCCCGAGTTCCTCCAGAAGATGCTCGACCAGAAGCTGCTCGGCAACAAGACCAAGGCCGGCTTCTACAAGAAGGAGGTCACGCCCGACTGGAAGAAGGTCAAGAAGGTCATCGACCCCAAGACCGGCGAGTACGTGGTCGCCGAGAAGGCCAGCTTCCCCTGCCTGGACGAGGCCAAGAAGGCCAAGACCCTGCCCGAGAAGCTCAAGGCGGTCCTCTACGGTGACGACAAGGGCGCCAAGTTCGCATGGAAGGTCCAGGCGTCCGCGTTCATCTACGCGGCCAACCGCATCCCCGAGATCTCTGACACGGTCGTGGAGATCGACAACGCCATGAAGTGGGGCTACAACTTCGAGATGGGCCCCTTCGAGACCTGGGACGCCATCGGCGTGAAGGAATCCGTCGAGAAGATGGAGAAGGACGGGTTCAAGGTGCCCGAGAAGGTCAAGAAGATGCTCGCCAAGGGCGCCACTTCGTTCTACAAGCTCGAGAACGGCAAGAAGATGTTCTGGGACTTCGCGAGCGAGACCTACAAGCCCGTGAAGACAAGCCCCAAGGCGCTGCAGCTCTCCAACTTCAAGGCCGAGAACAAGACGGTGTTGACCTCGGGTTCGTGCTCGCTCATCGACATCGGCGACGGCGTGTTCTGCCTCGAGTTCCACTCCAAGATGAACGCCATCAACAAGGAGATGGTCGAGTTCATGGCCAAGGCCGGCGAGTACGTCGGCGCCAACGGCGTGGGCATGGTCATCGGCAACCAGGCGGGCGGCATGCCGGGCGCGTTCTCCGCGGGCGGCGACCTCGCCTACATGCTCGGGCTCGCCAGGGCCGGCAAGTTCAGCGAGATCGACGCGTTCATCCGTGAGGTCCACAAGGGCATCATGGCGACCCGCTACAGCAACTACCCCGTGGTCGCGGCACCCTACGGTCTCACCCTCGGCGGCGGCTGCGAGGTGTGCCTGTCCGCTGACCGCATCGTGGCGCACGCCGACCTGTTCATGGGTCTCGTCGAGATCGGCGCAGGTCTCGTCCCCGGCGGCTGCGGCATGATCAACCTCTGGAGAAAGTTCATCACATCCAAGCCGGAAGACGCGAAGGTCACCGATTACGGCGGATTCTTCCTCAACGCGTTCATGGCCGTGGCGCAGGCCAAGGTGTCCAACTCCGCCGAACAGGCCCGCCAGCGCGGGTTCCTCGGCGCGGCCGACCGCATCGTCATGAACCGCGACAACCTCATCGGAGAGGCCAAGAAAGAGGTCCTCAAGATGGTCGACGACGGCTACGCCCCGCCGATCAAGAAGAAGATCCCGGTGTTCGGCCGCGAGGCTCACGGCATGGTCTGGGCGGAGATGAACAACATGAAGGGCGGCGGCTACATAACTCCTCACATGGAGTTCATCGCCAAGAAGATCTGTATCTGCATGTCCGGCGGCGACGTGCCCTGCGGCGCGGAGGTGACCGAAGAGCACCTCATGACGCTCGAGCGCGAGGCGTTCGTCGAGCTGTGGAAGACGGAGAACACGCAGAAGATGGCCGAGCACATCATGAACACGGGCAAGCCGTTGTTCCTGTAATCGGATAACACGAGAAAGAACGAGGAGGAAACCAATGAGAGAAGCATATATCGTTCAGTCGGTGAGGACTCCGGGTTGCAGAAGGGCCAGGGGCGCCTTTGCCCAGACCAGACCCGAGGATCTCCTCAAGGCGGCCCTCAACGGCCTCATGGAGAGGACCCCGGGCGTCGAGAAGAAGGACGTGGAGGACATCCTCGTCGGGTGCGCCTTCCCCGAGGCTGAGCAGGGGCTCAACATCGGCCGCATCATCGCCCAGATGTGCAAGTTCCCGGACGACACCTGCGGCGCCACGGTCAATAGGTTCTGCGCATCGGGTCTCGAGGCGATCAGCCTCCAGGCCATGAGGATCATGGCGGGCATGTGCGACGTCGCCATCGGCGGCGGGCTCGAGTCCATGTCCATCGTGCCCATGGGCGGCAACATGCCGAGGCCTCACCCGGATTGGGCCAAGGAAAACCCTGACGTCTACATCTCCATGGGCATGACGGCAGAGAACGTGGCGAACCGCTACAAGATCACCCGCGAGATGCAGGACCGCTTCGGCTACTCTTCCCAGATGAAGGCCGCAAAGGCCCAGAAGGAAGGGAAGTTCAAGGAGATCGTGCCGGTGGAGGCGGTGAGGTTCAAGGAGAAGGACGGCATCCTGGTCAAGGAGACCTTCATCCAGGACTTCGACGACGGCGTGAGGGCCGACACCACCATCGAGGGGCTCTCCAAGCTCAGGCCGGCGTTCGCTGCCATGGGTTCGGTCACTGCGGGCAACTCCTCGCAGACCACCGACGGTGCGGCGGCAACGCTCCTCATGAGCGGCGAAGCGGTCAAGAAGTTCGGCGTGAAGCCCATCGCCAAGTTCAAGGCCTACGTGGTCGCAGGCTGCAGGGCCGACGAGATGGGCGTGGGGCCGGCGTACGCCATCCCCAAGCTCCTCAAGGTAACAGGGCTCGGTACGGCCGCTGACATCGCCAAGGACGCCATCTTCGAAATCAACGAGGCCTTCGCGTCCCAGGCCATCTACTGCCTGCAGCAGATCGGCCTCTACGATGACAAGTACCACTGGTTCGAGAGCGACGAGCGCATCGTCAACGTCAACGGCGGGGCCATCGCGCTCGGCCACCCGCTCGGCTGCACCGGCGCCAAGCTCTGCGCCCAGCTCATGACCGAGATGCAGGCCCGCAAGAAGAAGTGGGGCATCGAGTCCATGTGCATCGGCGGCGGCATGGGCGCTGCGGCACTGTTCGAGCTCTGCGACTAAGAGCGGATTCACGGAAAGGGAACACGAAGGGGGTGCCGCCGAAAACGGCGGCACCCCCTTTTCGTCTTCAGTCTCTCGGGGGGCCCGGAAACAGGTCTTGCCATGGAGATCGACCCGGTCGATGACCCTCGTGGCCTGAAGGTCTCTCGCATACTTCACCTGCTCGCTCCGGTGGATATCGAGTCTGTCTGCATTGGACCCCAATGCGGCGCCCTGTAGGGTGGATAACGTAAAATATTTTTCGCACTTTCTGGTTTGTCATTGAAAAAGGTCCTCCATTCGGAGAGAAGGATTTTGGGTAAAAAACTCTAACCGAAGGAGGACCGTTGATGAGTAAGAGGAAGGGTAATGACGGGGCGT
>JAKPDW010000031.1 GCA_029552245.1 Deltaproteobacteria bacterium | reverse complement strand
TGCTGATCTACGACGAGGTGCACGTGGTGCCGGCGCCCGTGTTCAGGGCGACCACCGAGATCCAGGCAAAGCGCAGGCTCGGGCTCACCGCCACCCTGATACGAGAGGACGGCCTGGAGGAGGATGCCTTTTCCCTCGTGGGTCCCAAGTGCTACGACGTGCCCTGGAAGGAGCTCGAGGGCAAGGGCTTCATCGCCCAGGCGCGCTGCTGCGAGATCCGTCTGCCGCTGCCGCCGGACAAGCAGCGCGAGTACGCGGTGTCATCCGACCGGGCCCAGTTCAGAATTGCCTCGGAGAACCGTCTCAAGGAGCGGGTGACCCGGCGGATTATCCAGCAGCACCCTGACGAGCCGGTGCTCGTCATCGGCCAGTACGTAAGCCAGCTCAGGCGGATAGCAGATGCGCTCAAGGCCCCGCTCATCACGGGCGCCACGCCCAATGCCCGGCGCGACGCCCTCTACGCGGCCTTCCGCCGGGGCGAGATCCCGGTGCTGGTGGTCTCCAAGGTGGCGAACTTCGCCATCGACCTGCCCGATGCGTCGGTGGCCGTCCAGGTGTCGGGCACCTTCGGGTCCCGGCAGGAAGAGGCCCAGAGGCTCGGAAGGATCCTCAGGCCCAAGGACCGGGTCTCCACCTTCTACACCCTGGTGAGCCGGAGGACCTCCGAGGAGGATTTCGCTCACAAGCGCCAGGTTTTCCTCGCCGAACAGGGCTACACGTACACGATCGAGGAGTGGGGCCCCCGTGACATCGACGGCTGACCTCATCTCCCAGATCCCCGAGTACATGGTCGAGGAGCTCTCCGTGAGGATCCTCGGCGCACCCATCGAGCGCCGCCGGCTCGCGGAAAGGCTCGGCGACGAGAAGCGCCTGAGAGGCATACTCGAGGGCTTAACCGGAAGGCAGCGATCGCTCATGCTCGACCTCTACGAGATGGGCGGGAGAGCGACCTGGGAGGTGCTCGCCGCCGCCCGCTCCCCGGACCTCGAGGGGCTCGTGCAGGATCTCACCGTGCTCGGCGGGCAGGGCATCGCGTTCCAGGGAGGGCTTTCGCGCCGCGACGAGGTGATCCTCCTGCCTGCCGTGCATCCCCTTCTCGAGGAGCTTCGCAGGGAATGCTTCGGCGATCCCGGGGAGTTCACGTGGCGCGAGGGGAAGGGCGCCGGCATAGCCCGCCATGTCGCGCTGCTCAACGCGCTTCGTGTTTCGAAGATTCGCTGCCGGTCGGGGATGGAGCCATTCAAGCGGGGCTGGCAGTTCCTCGAGGAGCGGCTCGGC
>JAKPDW010000030.1 GCA_029552245.1 Deltaproteobacteria bacterium | reverse complement strand
CGACGGCCTCATCCGCAAGGCCGAGCAGATCCTGGAGCGCCTGACGGACGTCTGGCAGGAGCAGCGAACGCTCCCGCGGTTCATGCACGCGTGGTGCGCTGAGCCCATCCTGAGCGACGAGGGGAAGAAGCTCGACGAGGTCACGTTGTTCTTGCCCGAGGACCCGGCCACGCATCGCGAGCTCGTCCTGAAGCTCATCGAGAGGGCGAAGCCGTACGGCCTGCTGTCGCTCGAGCTCCGCGAGAACGAGATCTTCGCCGTGTTCGAGTCCATGCACGGCACGAAGGCGTGGCACTACCCCCTCGAGCTGCATGGCGACATCCGGATGGTGAACAAGCCGAGGACCTCCGTTGATCAGGAGGCCCTCGGCTTGCTCTGGCAGAAGAAGCGGGCGAGCGCCTTACTTCTTCTTGGCCCACGGCGGACGCGGCGCATCGTCGTCGTCGTCGTCGTCGTCCTCTTCGGGGGCCTTGTCCGACTTCTCGTCGGCGGGCTCGGGCTCGTTCTTCGGCGGCGGCGCGGGCGCCTCCGCCTTGACCGGGGGCTCGGCCTTGGTCGGCACGGACGGCAGGTCGAGGAGCGCGTACTTCGTGAGCTTCTCGACCACGCCGATCGCGACGCTCATGGCCTGAACGATGACCTGACCCTCGCTGATGTCCGCTTCGGGGTAGAGCTGGTGCACGTGCGCCAGACCCACCAAGGTCTCGTTCGAGACGCGCACGAGGCGCTCCAGGAACTCGAGGCTCGCCAGCGCCTGGGAACGCCCCAGAGCTGGCGTGGGAGAGGAAGCCGAAGGGGAGCCCAGCAGCACCGGAGGATCGAGACGAGAAGCTGCCGCGGACTTCGCCGCCGGAGCCGCCTTGTAGAACTCCTTCACGGAGAACTTGGCGGGGTCGGCGAAGTACTCGTCGGCGAGCTGCCCGCCTCGCTTCTTCTCGGCTGCCGACCAGGTCGCCATCTTCCCGATCGACTTCTTGGCCGCCGAGGAGTTCTTGAAGCCGCCTTCACGCAGCTTGGCCAAGAACCCCTCGGTCGTCCCGGGCTGATGCTTCTGGGGCATCACGCCGCCTTCTTGGACGCCTTCTTGGCGGGGGTCTTCTTGGAAGCCCCCGCCTTCTGAGGGACCTTCTTGGCGGCCCCCTTGGCGGCCGGCTTCGCGGTCTTGGCCTTGGTGGCCGTCTTGGCCGGCTTCTCGACGCCGAAGTGCTTGTCCGCGAACGCGCGGGCCGCGTCCTTGTCGCCGTCGGACATCTCGGCCGCACGACCGAGGGCACGCTTGGCCGCGGTCGCGTTGTCGTACGCGCCGGCCTTCACCTTCTTCTTGAACACGTCGAGGGTCACGGTCTCGTGAGCCATGTTGATGCAATCTCCTGTGAGGGTCTTGGAACCGCTTTCGCGGCGAGGGCTTCTCCGCTACCCGGCCTTCACTCCAGGCGCGAAGAAGAACTACGACTTGTGATGTAAAGCAGCGGAACGTACTTGTCCACCAAGAAAGAACGAAGAAGAAGAACTACGAGTCGTCGCGCTTCTTCAGGTCTTCGGCGAGCGAGTCGCGGATGCTCTCCTGAAGGGTGAGCGTGACGAAGTTCGAGACCTGCGCCTTCTGATGATCCGAGAGCACAGGCAGGGAGTCGTAGTCGAACGCGACCTTCGAGAACTCGTTGAAGAGCGACTGCACGCTGTTGACGTACGGCTCGAGGGGCGCCGTGAAGTAGCCCCTCGCCTTGAGGGCCTTCACGAACGCGACGGGGTCACCCGCGAGCACCGCCGGCCAGGCGCTATTGAAGCGCGTGTACAGGAGGCCGAGGTAGTCGACCATGCCTGCGTACAGGCTGGCCTCCTCATCGACACCGCCCGCAGCGTCCAGCACCGCGTACGCACGGAAGCGGCAGCCAGGATGCTCGGGGTAGAACCAGATCTCGGACTTGCCGTTCGTCTGGCCGGTGACCTTGGCCGGGCGCTCCGGGGTGGACTTGGCCTGGTAGGCCGCCGCCACCGCAGGGTCGAGGATCTCGTTGCAGGCGAAGAACGTGTAGTCGCGGCCGTCGCCCTCGTTGCTCTTCACGTTCCCGAGGTTGTAGTTGTGCGCGTAGTGCCAGCGCCCCGTCTCGAGCGCCGACTGCGCGGCCAAGACGAGGAGCTGGTTCTTGTTCGCCGGCGTCTCGAACAGGTTCACCCAGGCATGTGCGAGCGCTGAGAGGAACTGCTGGATCGTGATGGGGGTCTTGCGATCGGGGATCTTGTTGGCCATGCGTCACTGTACTCCGAACTTCTTCTTGTGGTCATCGGACCCGTGCTTCTGCACACGAGGGGCGTAGACGCGAGGAACCGCTTCGGGGTCCACCAGCGTGATCGTCTCCCCAGGGTCTTCGATGATGAGGTAGGTCTTGGGCGGTACTCGAAGCGCCTGGTCGGCGTCGTAGTGCGCCTCCATGAAGGACATCGGTCCGTGCATGAGCTGGAGGATCTCGACCGCGCCCATCAGCTCGCCGTCGACGTAGAACCAGAGGAAGTCGCCGACCTCCGCGCCCTCGGGGGCCGGCACCCAAGCCCCGCCTTCGATGTTCCACTTGTAGTAGAGGAACCAGGTCTTCTCGTCCCCGCCGGCGGTGGGGGCGGGCCGGTTGGAGCGGATGATGTAGTCGTAGTTCTTCATGTCGTCTCCTGGGGCGTCGCGCCCCCGCCCCTTGTACCAAGGTCTGGGCGTTCTTTGCCTGGACGCGTAGACTGCGCCCATGCGAACGCTACTCGGGCTTCTGCCCATCCTCGTACTCGTCGGGTGCGGCCCTGGTCGCAACCCGAACGCTCCCACCGACAACGACCAGTGCCCGGCGGCCGAGAAGAAGCTGCTCGAGCTCCAGTGCCGGGACCCCCGCGGCGAGCTCATCGGCGGGCCCAACAAGCACGGGGTGCCGTTCCGGGATCGCTGCGTCGAGACGCAGAACACCGCGGTGCCCCTGAACCCCACCTGCCTCGCCAAGATCACCGACTGCAAGGAGGTCGACCCATGCCTGCAAGCACCGTGAACCCGCTCGTCCGCGGGTGGCTCAAGGACCCCGCCGACCACAACAAGCAGGACAAGCGCTTCCGCCTCTGCCGCGCCGCGCTCATGGACCTGGGCAGCAAGGGGGACGAGTTCAGCATCCCCGAGTTCACGCCCATCTCGGACCAGAGCCACATCGGCTCCTGCGTGGCGAACGCGGGCGCGGACATGCTCGAGATCCTCCGCGGGGTCGAGCTCGTGGCCCTCAACCCCGAGGAGACGCCGACCGTCGAGCAGCTCAGCCGCCTGTTCCTCTACTGGATCTCCCGCTGCGTGACGGGCGACCAGAAGCTCGACAAGGGCACGTACATCCGCAACGCCATGAGCCAGTGCATGACCCTCGGCGTCGCCCCGGAGAAGTTCTGGGAGTACGACATCAGCCAGGTCTTCACGTCCCCGCCGCTCTGGGTCTTCAACGCCGCGAGCGACAACAAGATCAACGGCCTCTTCCGCATCGACTCCTACGGGGACGAGCGCAGCGACGACGTCGAGACGGCCGTCCGGGCCAACCACCCCGTCGTGTTCGGGACGGCGGTCGGGGTCGAGTACCAGCAGTACCGCGGAGGCGGGAACGCCTTCGAGGCACCTCTTCACAGCATCGGTGGTCACGCGCAGATCATCGTCGGCGTGCGTCGTCGTCTCGACGGCAAACGCGAGTTCCTCGTGCGCAACTCATGGAGCGAAGAATGGGGCGACGCCGGCCACGCATGGATCAGCGAGCAGTACCTGGAGGACCCGAGGACGGACGACCTGTGGGTCGGAACGAGGATGAAGGAGCTCATCCTGTGAGCCCCGACACGGACTCTCCGACGCTCGCGGAAGAGATCAACAACAACACGGTGGCCGTGCAGGACACCGAACCCCCGCCCGCTGTCGCGGAGGACCCGACTCCGGTCGAGCCCCCTGCCTCGACGTCGGACCTCGGGGAGCTGGTGGACACGCTCTTGACGGACTACCTCCCCTGCAACCAGGGGGACGCGAAGTTCGCCGAGATCGCGAAGGACTGGACGGGTGGAGGCACCACGTGCGGCTTCCTGGTCCACTGGCTCCTGTTCCGCCTCGGCTACCGGAACGCCCACGTGGTGAACCGGAACGAGCCGGAGGCGGGCCTGAAGTACGTCGACGGGGCGAACATCTCCCGCGTGTGGTGCGGCGGCCATCCGCCCTTCCAGCGCTTCAAGATGGGCACGCTCCCCGAGAAGGGCGACGTCCTGTTCCTCTCGAACGGACCGCCGAACACCGAGCACGTCGAGGTGTTCATGGGCGCCGAGCAGCGGGAGGACGGCGTCTACTGGCTGGCAGCCGCCGGCGGGCAGACCGGGAAGAACGGCAAGCAGGCCATGCACACCGTCACCCGCAAGCAGGTCGGCCGAACGCTCGTCGGCTCGAGCGGGGTCTCGAAGGGCATCCAGGGCTGGATTCCGATCCGGTCCCTCGGGCTCGGGTAAGACCTCTCGCGCTTGCGGAATAAGAGCCCTGGTGCGCTTCAGCACCACTGGAGGCTCAATGACCAAGCGCTACAGCAAGAAGCAGAACCAGTACATCACGGCCGCCGATGTTCTTCGCGAGAAGAACACGGCGGCCATGTACTTGAGGCTCGGAGATGCCGTGAAGGCCGCGCAGCACACCGCGATGGCCCAGTCGTACGAGAAGCAGATCGAAGACCAGAAGAAGTCCCGGCAGCCGGCGCCCCCGCCGGCGCCGGTCTCGCAGCAGGTGACCAAGGCCCCGCGGCTGGAGATGTTCCTGCTCATCAAGGGCTTCATGGACGGCCAGATGGTCGTCCAGCGGCTCGAGGTGCGGCCGGACATCATCCTGGCGCTCCAGCACGACATCGGCAGCGAGGCGTTCGCGGCCGAGTCGGGCACGGTCATCCGGGACCTGAAGGCCCTCAGGAGGCCGCTGACCGAGAAGGAGCTCGACCGGATCGAGCAGGGGCTCCACGCCTGCGTCCTGGAGGCCATGGCCGACAAGCCCCGCAAGGGACTGCGGCTCGTGGACCAGGAACCGGGATGCTTCGGGAAGGCGTGGGACGCTGAGGCAGTGGAGTGCAACGGTGGGCACGACCCCACGTTCACGGCGCCGACCGGCGGGAACACGCGGCCGAAGTGCCAGCTCTTCGACGCGTGCCGGGACAAGGTCAAGAACGCACCCGCTCTCACGGCGGTCGCGGAGTAGGATCGGAGGATGCGCAAACACCGCATCCTCTTCGACTGCGACGGGATCTTCACCGACTTCGTCGGTGGGGTCCTGTCGCAGATCGAAGTCCTGACGGGTACCCGTCTTACGCCCGAAGACTTCCCGGTCTGGGACGTCTTCGACCACGTGAAGGTGCTGTTCCCCGAGCAGCCCGACCTGAAGAAGCAGCTCATCGCCCACATCGAAGAGCCGGGCTTCTGCGCGAACCTGGCGCCCTACCCGGGCGCCGAAGAAGCGCTGGCCCGCCTGCTCAAGCTCCAGCACGAGAAGAAGATCGACCTCTTCATCGTTACGTCCCCGTGGCTCGGCAGCCCAACGTGGGGCTACGAGCGGGCGAACTGGCTCCACCACCGAGGCGTGCCCAAGCGGCACGTCATCAACGCCTCCGCGAAGGAGATCATCTCCGGCGACCTGTTCATCGACGACAAGGCCGAGCACGTCGACGACTGGTCGGAAGCGAACCACGGGACCGCGTTCCTGTGGGACACGCCGCACAACCGCGGCGACAAGACGGTTGCTCGACGCCTACAAGGATGGGAAGACTTCTTCTCCATCCTGGAGGCTCGCATCCGATGAACCACTCCCCCGCTCCCTGGCACATCGAAGACGGGTTCGGCCCCATCGCGGTACAAGACGCGGAGGGTCGGCGCGTGGCCGATCTGTCAGGGAGCCGGGACGTTGTGAACGCCCAGCTCATCAAGTCTGCCCCGGCCCTTCGAGAGACCCTCCAGGCCATCATGGAACTGGTGGACTGGGAGGAGCACGAGATGGAGAACGTCGAGGCGGTCAAGAGGGCCCGCGTGCTCTTGGCCGAGCTCGAGTGAAGAAGAGGAAGCCCTCCCGAGACCTCCACGTCCGAGTCGACGACGAGGTCTGGGAGCTCCTCGACCGCTACCGCTTCCACCTCGGGAACCTCCGGGGCGGGACACCGCCCTCCACGGGAGAAGTCATCGGGGCCATCGTGACCCACTTCTTCCTAACCCTGGGCGAAGAAGCCTTCCAGGGAGTAGAACAAGGAGCACTCGATGCTGCCGTCAAGAAAGTCCGACCCGTCTTCGACCGAGCTGGCATTGACCTCCCTGCCACCGATCGAGCCACCGCGACCGCCCGAGCCGCCCTCGCCACCCAGCTTCGGGATCGAGATCAGTGACCCTCCGGCCCGCCGGCGGCGTGGCTTCTTCGAGGAGCTTCTGCAAGGTCGACCCGAGCACCTCATCCAGGACTCCCACGAGCACCCCGACGCATACGACCAGGAGACGCTCGAGATCCTGAAGAAGCTCTATGACAGCCAGCTCTCCCTCGAGGCCCTGTCGGACGTCGAGAAGGAGAAGCTGGACCGGGCCACGGTCGAGTTCTTCTCCGCCACGCCGCGTACCAGGACGCCCGTGAACAACCGCGCCGGGCAAGAGCTCCGGGGACCTCCGGGTCTTCCTCCTCCGGAGCCCGTCGAGGGGCCGGTCATGGACGCGTTCTGGTGGACGTAGAAACGAAGAAGGGCGCCTTGTCGGCGCCCTTCTTCTTAGCCCCCTGGGGGACGGGGAACTACGCGGTCGGGTCGTACTCGTAGTAGATGGCGTAGTCGTGCGCCCCGTTCGGCGCCGCGGCGGGCGTGTAGGTCCCGTGCGGGAGGTGCGCCGCCGGCGTCGAAAGCACGCCCGTGACGGGCGCGATGAGGGCGCCGTCCATGACCTCCCCGCGCGCCTGCATGAGCAAGCCCGCGCGGGTCACGGGCGACTTCGAGAGCCCGATGGGCGCCGCGTGGCCGACGCTGAAGGTCCCGAGCGCGTCGGCCTGGGCGGGCACGTCGATCTCGAGGATCTTCGCGAAGCACTTCAGGCCCGTCGTGGTCGCGTTGTTCGTGAGCGCGATCGTCTCCGTGAGCGACTTGCCGTCGACGTCGAGGCCCTTGACCGTGACGGACCCGACCCACGTGGGCGCTGAGTTCGAGCACGTGACCGAGACCTGGCGGGGCGGGCTCAGGGTCGGCCCGAGAGCGCCGTCGAAGTCGCTGGCCTTGCGGTACTTCACGGCCGACGTGCTCGAGGCGACCGCGAGCTTGACGCTGTTGACCGACGCCGCCGGCGGGTTCGTGAACTCGTCGACCGTGTTG
>JAKPDW010000016.1 GCA_029552245.1 Deltaproteobacteria bacterium | reverse complement strand
GCCCGGTTCTTCCACATGTTCGACCGGGACAACCTGCTGCCCCAGCACGCCGAAGTGGACGTGATGCTCGAGGAGTACATCGACCAGTCCGTGGACTATTCGGAGGTGCGCGGATGATCGGACGTCGATCCAGATACGCGGCATCCATTCTCTACACGTCGGGAGAGGGGGATTTTCTGGGCACGCGTCTTCCGACCGCAGGCAAGCCACGCCACGACGACCGGTTTCACACGGTGATCGAGGGGGACCGGGTCGATTTGCTGGCCCATCGCTATCTGGGACAGGCCGATCTCTGGTGGATCATCTGCGACTACAACGACATTTTCTTTCCCATGGAACTTACTCCGGGGACCATCCTGCGCATCCCCTCGGTCGAACACGTCAGCATGCGGCTTCTGGACTGAGTCTCCGGACGCATCCATCCATCCCGACACCTCGCGCCGGTCGCCGGTAAGTATCCGGTGGAGTCCGTCCTTCAGGCGGGCCGACTGGAGATCGGCGCATGGATATCGACACCTTCAAACCGACTTTTGTGATCCAGATCGATGGGCAGACGCTCTCGGCGGATATCACGCAGGAGATCACCTCGTTCGTCTTCGAGGACAACGAGGAGGAACTCGACGTGTTGGAGCTCGCGGTCACCGACCGGAACCTCCAGTTCGTCGACGATCCTTTGTTCCAGGAAGGCAACGAGATCGTCGCCCGTTTCGGATATGTCGGCAACCTCTCGCCGCGCAAGAAGGCGGTCATCAAGGATATCGACTATGACTTTCCGGAGGACGGTGACCCGACCATCCATATCAAGGCTTACGACAAAGGCTTCAAGCTGGCCGGAAAGGAGAACCAGAAGGTCTGGCAGAAGCCCGCTCCCGGCATCCTCTACTCCGAGATCGCCGAGGAGATCGCGGGGGCCAACGGCCTCACTCCGGTGGTCACGCCCACCAAGGGCCGCCATCTGCGCGTAACCCAGAGCAACGTCTCCGACGCGCAGTTCCTCAAGGAACTGGCCGGAAAGGCGCGCGACAAGGACGGCGACGGCGTCACCGGATACGTCTTCTACATCCAGGACGACGAGCTGCATTTCCATCCCCGCGATCTGGACAAGAAGCCCGCCGCGATCCTCGAGTACTTCACCGACCGCAAGGGCGTTCTGCGTTCCTTCCGCCCCTCGACGCAATCACAGGGAGCCAAGGGAGCGGGCGTCGAGACCAAGGCCGTGGGTGTGGACCCTCGCAAGAAGGAGCCGGTCGAGCACAAGGCCAATAACGAGACCACCCCGGAGCGGACCTCGCTGGGGAAACGGACCTACCTGGTGGACGGGAACACCGGCGAGGGCGCTTACAAGGAGCAGGAATCCGGGCAGGTGGTCCCCACCTTTGACCGTTCCGAGGGCTTTCACAAGGAGCCGCGACAGGAACCGGCCCAGGACCTCTCCGAGGGGAAGTTCCGCGAGGCCGAGCTCCGCCAGGTGGAAGCCGATGCGGTGACCATCGGCATCCCCGCGCTGCGAGCCAAGCAGAACGTGGAGGTCAAAGGCGTGGGCCGCAAATTCTCGGGCGTCTACTACTGCCATTCGGTCCGCCATGTTTTCGGCGAGGGCGGATATCACTGCGAACTGAAACTCAAGAAAAACGCCCTGGGCAAAGGGGCGGGCGACAAGTCGGACGAGGCCAAGGGCAAGCAGAACGACCAGGAAGCGCCGCCCACACCGAAGGAAGAGCCGCCGCCGATGGTGACCATCGACGCGGACAGCGGGCGGAGGCTGTAAGGAGGAAAAGCA
>JAKPDW010000001.1 GCA_029552245.1 Deltaproteobacteria bacterium | reverse complement strand
TCGCCTCAAGATCCATGGAAAAATACCTCACAATAAGACGAAAAACCCTCTCGGAAATGTGCGAACGATGACAGTACCTGTTAACCTTGTCCATAAGCCAACTTATAGCACTTTTCACGTGCCAAAGTTGTCATGAACCTTCCCCAAACGTGTCGATACGTTTCTTGACAACGAAGACTCCGCATCTGTGAGACTTCTCCATAGGGGGGCCGGGCGGCTGGGTCCGCCCGGCCCGTTGTTGTGGGACCGGGAGGCGTCGACCTGGCACGTCCGAGGCCGGACCCTTGAACGACCGCCGAGAGCTGTTTCCTCGTCATGCGCCCCAGTATGTGTGCACAGGGCGGTGTTGCAGGTGGTGCTGTACGACCTGCAAGAGCGGCTTCCCCCTCATGCGCCCCAGGCCGGGCGTATCACGGGCGTGACGTGCGGGCCCGCAGCATGCGCACGTACCCCGACACGCGGCTCGTCGCCCTGAGCGCATTCGAGAGGTCGGGGAAGACAGGCAGCCCGTGCTCTACGAACGCCTGTCTCGCGTGCCGTATGAGCTCGCCGATGTCGATGCTGTCCGTCCCCTGCCTGTAGTCGGGCATCACGAGGACCACCGGCTTGCCCGTGTCGTCCCTCACGGCGGCAAGGACACGGGCGAGCTCCCGGTAGGGTACCATCTCGAGCAGGGACACGCCCATGGACCTTGCCAGCGGCCTGTAGTGGTGGAGCAGCTGGATGAGGAGATGCATGTCTATCCTGTCGTCGGTCGCGGCTATCCTGAACACGTGGTCGAAGGCATCGGGGCCGACGAACGGGTTCGCGGCGTCGACGGGGTTGCGCGCGCTGGAACCGGGTCTCGGCAGGCAGGCGAGTATCCGGTCGCTCACGGTCTCGTCGAAAGCGGGCAGCGTCAGGCCCTCGCGCTCGGCCGCATCCCCGGCGCTCACGCCGAGCGCGCCGCCGCCGCCTGCCACACAGACACCCCGGTAGTCCCGAAGGGGCAGCATCGAGAAGGCCAGCAGGGTGTACGCCAGGTCCCAGATGTCGTCGACGACCACGGCGCCCGCCTGCCTGAGGGCGGCTTCCCACAGGACACGGCTGCCCCCGAGGGACCCCGTGTGGCTGGCCACCATCCTGGCACCGGCGTCCGAGAGCCCCCCCTTGAGCACGACCACCGGTTTGACGGCCGACACTTTCGTGAGGACATCGAGAAAGGCCCTGGCGTCTCTCACACCCTCGATATACATCCCCACGACCCTGGTCTGGGGGTCTGAGCCGAGGTAGTCCAGGAGCTCGGTCTCCCTCAGGTCCACCCCGTTGCCGTAGCTCACCACCTTCGAGAACCGCAGGCCGAGCCACGTGCCTATGTTGGCGAGGTCGATGGCCATGCCGCCGCTCTGCGAAAGGAACGCCACCTCACCGCTCTGCCTCGACAGGTCCGGGCCGGGCAACAGGGTGAGCCCGCTCTTCGGGCAGTACACGCCGAAGCAGTTGGGGCCGATGACCCTGATGCCGGTCCTCGATATCGCGGCTATGCGTTCCTCGAGCCTTTTCCCCTCATCGGTCCCGGTCTCCGAGAAACCGGAAGACAGGATCTCCGAGGCAAGCACGCCCTTGACCCTGCACTCCTCGAGCACCTCCGGGACGAGCTCGGCCGGGACGGCTATGACGGCGAAGTCCACCTCGTCGGGGATCTCCAGCACGCTCTCGTAGAGCTTGCGGCCCTTGTACCGACCTCCCCGTGCGTTGACCGCGTAGAGCCTGCCCTCGAACCCTATCGCCTCGAGGGAGTCGAGGATGCCGCTCCCGAAGCCTCCCCCTCGGCTGGACACGCCTATCACCGCGACCGATTGGGGGTGGAAGATGCGATCGAAGAGGTCATCCCTGCTGCGCGAGGTATCAGGGTGTGCGTATGCCATTCCCGGTGCTCCCTCGTCGTGTTGTATGGCATACATAGTGACAGCTGTGCGCCGCGATGTCAACGGTCACCGCTGCCGGGACGCCTCGGGCACACAAGGGCGCGCCTCACTGGGGGTCGGGATGCCGGAACATGTGGAGGGAGACACCCCCTGGACCGCCCTGAGACGGGATCCTGGGGGCAAACGGACAAGGCCAGCAGACGGGCATCGGTCCCGAGGCGCCTTGCAGCCGCCCCCTTCGCCATCAGGCCGCTTTACAGCACGGGCCTGACCGGATATAGTTCGGCCAGCACAGGGAAGGATCCCGCATGCCGAAGGAGAACACGCACCTCTGGTTCGCATACAGCATGCTCGGCCGGTCCATAGGGGCCGACATGCTGCGGACGGTCTCTTCGCACCTCTCGAGCTACCTCCTCGGGTCAGTCATGCCGGACACGTTCTACTACAGCCCCCGCAGGGAGCTGGTGAGCATCTCGGAGACGTTCCACGGCAGGGACGGCAACCCCACCAACACGCTCGTGTTCAAGGTCCTCGATGCCGGGCCCGATCAGGCCGACCTCGCGTTCGTGCTCGGGTTCCTCACCCACTGCGCCCTGGACATCGCGTTCCACCCGGTGGTCTACTTCCTCACCGGCAACTACTACGACCCGGACCCGGCGAGAAAGGCCCAGGCGGTCAGGCTCCACCGCAGGCTGGAGACCTCGCTGGACGCGGGGCTCTCGCACGGGTTCATGCTCCACAGGATCATCCGCCCCTGGCATACCAGGGGGCTCGCCCTGGAGGCGATCCTCGCGCGGGACTTCGGCGCCCGCGCCCTGGACGTCAGGTGCGCGCTCGCCCGCCAGGCGGCCTTCAACCTCGCCTTCAGGAGCGCCGCCCTCTACCGTGTCGCGGTGTGGGCCTCAAGGAGGACGCGGGCGGTCCCGCAGGAGGCCCTGGGGCTCTTCTACGCAGACGCAGGAGACGCCCGTTTCCCCGAGACCATCGAGGCCCAGGACCTCGTGGTGGGGGCGCCGTACACCACGTCCGCAGGCGAGCTCTTCGACAAGGCAGGCCGCCATGCCGCAGCCATGATGAACGCCGCGTGGGCCTTCGCCTGCGGCAGGACGACGAGGAGGGAGCTCGAGGAAGCCATACCCGGCGCCAGCCTCGATACCGGCATGGTCGGGGTGAGCGTGGCCCAGGTGAGGCACACGAGCGCCCCATGAGCCGCAGGATGCCAGCAGAGCCGGCCTGGCGCACGACGGGTTGTCCCTTCGCCCGGGGGCTGCAGCCAAAGAGAGGGGCATCGTCCGGGGACACGGGGCTGCCTCTTATGCAGAGGGCGCACCCGCGCCGTGGGAATCGGATCACCCCGCGATGCCGCCCGCGACCCTGCAGCCGCTTCGGCCCCCTCACCCGGGTGCGGAAGCCGGCGGGCCTTCCCGGTGACTGCCGAGCCCGGCGCGTGTCCGCTTCGGTCACTGCCGGGCAACCGGCGATCCGGCCCTCCCACACGCCCATGCCTTCGGGGGTGCAACCATGCCGTTTGTCCGTATAGACGGGGTCACAGGGCTCGTGTATGAGCCCGATACGACGAACGCCCCCAAGAAGCACCCCTGCGCGGACTGCTTTTCCTGCCAGTGGTGCGCAGACACGAGGTGTGTCCTGTGCCGGAGAAAGGCGGCCTGCAGCCCATACGCCCACCACGGGGAACCTGACCAACCAGACGTGCAGGAAGGTGCACCCGGGCCCAAGGACGAGGCTGGCCCTTCTTCGTGACGCATGCCGGGCATCCCGCAGGGGACGGGCTCCGGGGATGCGCCGGAGAGCCGGCGAGCGTCTCGTCGAACGCGTGGTTTGACCCCGGAGGGTCACGGCGTGCCGACCTGCATGAGAATATAAAGTTTTATCCACCCGACTCCGAAGAACACTCTTGTGGAGAAAGACTACCGGGTGGAGTTCTACATCTCTGACGGCGGCATGACCGGTTCCCTGAGGATCATACCGCTCGGGGCCGATGTCGGGGAGATCCGCGCCGAAGACCTCATCGAGGCGGCCTCATCCGAGGGCATCACCTACGGCGTGGACAGGGAGGCCATCGAGAAGGTGGCCCGGGAGAAGATCGTGAACCAGTGGGTGGTCTTCGCCAGGGGTGTCAAGCCGGAAGCCGGCTCCGACGGCTACGTGAAGTTCCACTTCGAGAAGGAGCGGCCCCGGGTGGTCATCAAGGAAGACCCCACCGGCAAGGTCAACCTCCGCGACCTGAACCTCATCCAGAACGTGAAGAAGGGCGACATCCTCTGCGAGGTGATCCAGCCCCGTCCGGGCAAGAACGGCATCACCGTCAGGAACGAGGAAATACCGGGGAAGGAAGGAACCCCGGCAAAACTGCCGGGCGGCACGAACGTGAGCTACTCGGCGGACAGGACCCAGATGTTCGCATCCCTGGACGGGCTCGTCAGGTGGGCCGAGAACATGGTCATCGTGGAACCCGTCTACACGGTCCACGACGTCGACGCATCCGTGGGCAACATCCGGTTCAACGGCTCGGTCGTCGTCCAGGGCGAGGTGGGCGACGGGTACGAGATCCACGCAGGCAAAGACATCACCATCGCCTCCACGGTGGGGAGGGTCATCCTGGAGGCGGGGGGCGACATCAGGATAGCGGGAGGCATCCTCGGCCAGGAGAAGGCCCTGGTGACGGCCAACGGGGGCATACACGTCAAATTCGTCCAGGACGCCCACGTGAGGGCGGAAAAAGAGATCGTGGTGAGCGACTACATCCGCAACAGTCTCGTCTCCGCCGCAGGGCCCTTGGTGGTCAAGAACCCGAAGGGGTTCATCGTCTCCAGCAAGGTGTCCTCGGACACGTGGATCTACTGCAACACCGTGGGGGCGGAGGACGCCGGGATCCCCACCGAGCTCAGCATCGGCCACAGCCCGGTGCTCAGGCAGGAGGAGGAGAGGCTCAAGGCGGAGATAGAGGAGAAGGCCCTCGACTTTTTGAGGCTGCACTCGTCGCTCGTGAAGCTCAGGGCGATCAGGTCGTCAAGCGAGCTCACGCGCCAGCAGGAAATGCTCTACGAGAGGATCCTCGAGGCCATGGAGAGCCTCAGGAAGACCCTCCTCGGCAAGAATGCACGGCTCATCGAGATCGCGAACAAGATGTCCCGCGCCTTCTTGGGAAACATCTACATCGAGGGCAGGGCATACCCGGGGACCACGATACGCATAGGCATGGCGAGCATCACGCTCTCCGAGCCGGCGGACAACATCCATTACTCCATACATGACGGCCAGGTGGTCTCGCACGGGTTCATATGCGTCCCCGAGGTGAAGAAGATCCTGGAGGCCAAGGAATGAACGTCATCAACCGCGACAGGCTCTTCGAGATGGTCTCCGTCGGCACGCCGGTCGAGGGAGAGTACCTCAGGGGTCTCGACCTCTCGTCCCTCGACCTCGGGTGCGCCAACCTCAGGGGATCGGACCTCGGCAAGGTCAACCTCACGGACGTCAATCTCGAGGAATCGCACCTGGAACGCGCGAACCTGGACGAGGCCGTGTTCAAGAACACCAACCTCTCGGGCGCCCACCTGAGCGAGACCTCCCTCAAGGACACGGATCTGAGCAGCTGCACCCTGACCAGGATCACCCTCGTGAACACCAGGCTCACCCGGGTGACCATCGCAGGAAGGGACATGAGGAAGGCGAACCTCATGGGCGCGACCTTCACGCACTGCATGCTCAAGGACGTGGACCTCTCGGGGTCGAACCTCAGGGGATGCCGCTTCCTCTTCTGCCTGCTCGAGAACTGCATCCTCGACGGGTGCGACGCGACGGACGCGAACTTCGGGATGTCCTACCTGGTGAACACGAGCATGAACAAGGCGAACCTGAGCGGCGCCTGTCTCGCCTGCAGCATGATGGACGGCGTCAGGATCAGGGAGTCGGTCATCGAGCGCGTCGACCTGACGCTCCTTGCGGCACGGGGTCTCGACATCACCGGGAGCTCGCAGAAGGGCGTCATCGTGGAGCGGGCCAAGGTGCAGGGCCTCATCAAGTGAGGCCTTCCTGATCCCCGCCGTCGTCCCGACCGCCCGAAATCAGGTTCCAGACCCTGTCGAGCACCCCGTTGGCGAACGACGGCAGCTTCGGTGACCCGTACCTCTTGGCTATCTCGATGGCCTCGTTGATGACCACCTTGTAGGGCACGTCGTCGCGGAAGGCCAGCTCGTAGGCGGCGATGCGCAGGATGTTGCGGTCGGTCGCGGACATGCGGCTGACGCTCCAGTTCGTGGACGCCTTCTCTATGAGCTCGTCAATCTCCACGAGGTGGTCGCACACGCCCGCAATGATGTCCTTGGCGTACGGAACGAGCTCCACGTCCTCGACGAAGTGGGCGAAGAAATCTTGCATGGCCTGCTCGGTGTGGCTCCCCGTCATGTCCACTTGGTAGAGGTACTGGAGGGCCACTTCCCTCGACCTACTCCTCTGTTTCATGGACCTGCGCCGGTCAGATGCGGCCGTAGAGATCCATCATCTCGAGGAGCGCCATGGCGGCGTCGAAGCCCTTGTTCCCCGCCTTGGTGCCTGCTCGCTCGATGGCCTGCTCGACGGTGTCGGTGGTGAGGACCCCGAAGACCACGGGGATCTTGGCCTCGAGGCCCACGAGCGCCACGCCCTTGCTCACCTCGGCCGCCACGTAATCGAAGTGGGGCGTCGACCCCCTGATGACCGCGCCCAGGCATATGACACCGTCCACTGCGGCAAAGAGGGCCACCTTCTTGGCCACGGCCGGGATCTCGAAGGCCCCCGGCACCTTGTAGATCGTGATGTCTTCGGCTGCCACGTCATGACGGCCCAGGGCGTCGAGTGCCCCCTCGACCAGCCTCGCCGTGACGAAGTCGTTGAACCTGCTCGCCACGATCGCGACCTTCTTCCCCTTGCCGGCAAGCTTCCCCTCTATGACCTGCGCCATCACACCACCTCCAGGATGTGTCCCATCTTTTCTTTCTTGGTCTTGAGGTACCTCTGGTTCTCGAGGGTGGGCGGGATCTCGATCGGGACCCTCTCCACGATCTCCAGGCCGTATCCCTCGAGCCCTATGATCTTCTTGGGGTTGTTCGTCATGAGCCGCATCTTGCGCACCCCCAGGTGAAGGAGGATCTGGGCGCCGATGCCGTAATCCCTGAGGTCCGCGGGGAAGCCCAGCTCCACGTTCGCCTCCACGGTGTCCTTTCCCTTGTCCTGGAGGTGGTAGGCCTTGAGCTTGTTGATGAGGCCGATACCCCTTCCCTCCTGCCTCATGTACACGATCACGCCCCTGCCGGCCTCCTCGATCATCTCCATGGCGCGATGGAGCTGTGCGCCGCAGTCGCACCTGAGCGAGTGGAAGACGTCGCCCGTCAAACACTCGGAGTGCACGCGCACGAGCACGGGCTCTTCGGGGTCGATGGGCCCCTTGACGAGGGCGATGTGCTCCTTGTCGTCTATGTCGTTGTCGAAGCCCACGAGCTCGAACGAGCCGTCCTCGGCCGGCAGCTTGGCCCGCACCACCTCGCGGACGAGGGTCTCCGTCCTGATGCGGTGGGCGATGATGTCGGCTATGGTGCATATCTTGAGGCCGAAGGCGCGGGCGAACTCCTCGAGCTGGGGCCTGCGCGCCATGGTGCCGTCGTCGTTCATGATCTCGCAGATGACGGCGCCCGGCTTCAGCCCGGCGATGCGGCACAGGTCGACCGAGCCTTCCGTCTGCCCCGTCCTGACGAGCGTGCCGCCCGGCCTCGCCCTGAGGGGGAACACGTGCCCGGGCCGCGCGAGGTCGTCAGGCCGGGTGGCCGGGTCGATGGCCGTGCGGATGGTGTGCGCCCGGTCGGCCGCCGAAATCCCCGTGGTGACCCCCCTCTTCGCCTCGATGGAGACGGTGAACCCCGTCCCGAACCGGCTCGTGTTGTCGCGTACCATGGGCTGCAGGTCCAGCCGGTCGGCGATCTCGGGTGCGAGCGCCAGGCAGATGAGACCCCTTCCGTGCTTGGCCATGAAGTTGATGGCCTCGGCCGTGACGAACTCGGCCGCCATGGTGAGATCGCCCTCGTTCTCCCGGTCCTCGTCGTCCACCAGGATGATCATGCGACCCTGCTGGAGCTCGTAAACCGCCTCTTCCACGGTGCACGTCGGCATGTGTGTCACTCCCTGCGCTTGAAGCCCGCCTGTTCGAGAAGGGTCTCGATTCCTCCAACCCCTCTCTTTTTCAGCAGATTTTCGACATACTTCCCCAGGATGTCGAACTCGATGTTCACCCTAACACCCGCACCCTTGCCTGTCAAGGAAGTGGACCCGGCGGTGTGGGGGATGATGTTGACCGTGAACGCATCCCCCAGCGCCTCGTTGACGGTCAGCGATATCCCGTCCACGGCCACGGAGCCCTTCGCCACCACGTACCTCGAGAAGGACCCGTCGTAGCCCACCTTGAAGCGCACCGACTCGCCCGCCTGCTCCCTCGCCAGGATGGTGCCCACGGTGTCCACGTGGCCGAGCACGATGTGGCCCCCCAGGCGGGAGTCGAGCCTCAGGGCCCGCTCGAGGTTCACGCTCGCGCCTGGCCTGACGTCCTTGAGCGTGGTGCGCGCGATGGTCTCGGCGGATGCCACCGCCTTGAAGAGACCGCCTCGTTTCTCGGTGACGGTGAGGCACACGCCGTCGACCGCTATGCTGTCGCCCACGGCGTCGGTGGAGAGGTCCAGCCGAGAGTCGATCTCGAGCACCACTCCCCTTCCGTACGGCGCCCTGGACACGACGGTTCCCGTCGCCTCGACGATCCCTGTGAACATCTCAACCTCCGGGGGTGCACTCCACGAGGATATCGCTCCCGATGCGATCGAGTCTCGTTATCACGAAGCCCATGGCGTTGGCAACCCGCTCGGTGCGGCCCCAGTCCACGAGGGGAACCCCCCCGCCGAGCACCCTGGGGGCGATGAAGAGCAAGAGGCTGTCCACGTTCCCCGAGGCGAGCAACGAGGAAAACACGCCGCTCCCGCCCTCGACCATGACGGCGTGAACGCCCATCTCAGCGGTCTTCCCCAGGACCTCCCCCCAGGGGAGCCTCCCAGTGTCGTCAGGCGACACCGGGACCAGCTCCGTGCCCCTCGAAAGGTGCGCCGCCCATGACCCTTCGGGCGCGGCCGTGAAGATCACCGAGCCCTTGCCCAGGCATCGGGCCTCGGGTTTCGAGACGAGCCTCGCGTCCAGGATGATCCGCAGGGGGTCCCTGCCGCCGGGCATGCGGCAGGTGAGCATGGGGTCGTCTGCGGCCACCGTCTTGTGACCCACGAGGACGGCATCCACCCGGTTCCTCAGCTCGTGGACGTAGGCCCTGGACTCCTCGGAGCTGATCCACCTGGAGTCGCCGGAAGAGGCCGCTATCCTGCCGTCCAGGGTTATGGCCGCCTTCATGATCACGTACGGCCGCTTCTTCTCCACCCACGTGCGGTACCAGAGTATGATCCCGCCGCACTCGTCTTTCAGCACCCCGGTCTCCACCTCGACGCCGGCCTCAGCAAGGCGCCTGATACCCGCCCCGGAGACCAGGGGGTTGGGGTCGAGGCTCCCCACGACAACCCGCTTGACACCCGCCTTTATGAGCGCCTCGGTGCAGGGGGGCGTCCTGCCGTAGTGGTTGCACGGCTCGAGCGTCACGTAGACGGTCGCGCCGCGGGCGCGCTCCCCCGCCTCCTTGAGGGCGTAGATCTCCGCGTGCGGCATGCCGGCCTTCGGGTGGAACCCCCTGCCCACCACGCGGCCGTCTTTGACCACGACCGCGCCGACGCTCGGGTTGGGAGCGGTCCTTCCCAGGGCCTGCCCGGCGAGGTGTACCGCCTCCCTCATGAACTCGGCGTCACGCGCGTCTGCCATGCTCACCCCGCGGCACGAGGCCGTGGCGTCTCCGGCGCGCCCCGTGGGCGCCCACGCCTGCCACGCGCCTCACCTCCTCGGCTTCCTCGCCCGCTTGAGGCCCTTGATCTCGTCCATGAACTCGCTCACGTCCTTGAACTCGCGGTATACCGAGGCGAAGCGCACGTATGCGACCTGGTCGAGCCTGTGGAGGCCTTCCATCACCTTCTCGCCGATGTAGGAGGACGGCACCTCCCGGTCCCACCTGGCCTGGATGTCCTGCACGATGGCATCCTTGAGGGCCTCGATCTGCTCCTCGCCGACGGGCCGCTTCCCGCAGGCGGTCCTCACGCCAGCGACGAGCTTGGCCGCATCGAAGGGCTCCCGCCTCCCATCCTTCTTGACCACAACGGGGACGATCTCCTCGATCCTCTCGTAGGTGGTGAAGCGGTGAGAGCACCTCTCGCACTGGCGCCTTCGCCGTATCGCCTTCCCGTCCTGGCTGAGGCGGGACTGGAGGACCTTGTCGTCCAGTCCCTGGCACCGCGGGCACCGCACCGCTCTCACCCCCCGTACACGGGGAATCGTCTCGTGAGGCCGGAGACTTCCTTCTTCACCGACTCGATCACCTGGGGGTCCCCCTTCGCGTCGATGACCCGGGCGATGAGCCCGGCGACAAACCGCATCTCCTCTTCCTTCATCCCCCTCGTGGTGAGCGCAGGCGTGCCGATGCGGATGCCCGAGGTCACGAACGGGCTCTTGGTGTCGAACGGTATGGCGTTGCGGTTCACGGTGATGTTGGCGGCGTCCAGCATCTCCTGTGCTTCCTTGCCCGTGACGTCCTTGTTCGTGAGGTCTATGAGCATGAGGTGGTTGTCGGTGCCGCCGGAGACGAGCCTGAACCCCAGCGCGAGGAACTCCTCGGCCATGGCCTTCGCGTTCTTGACGATCTGGGCCTGGTATTCCCTGAACTCCGGGCTGAGCGCCTCCTTGAGCGCCACCGCCTTGGCCGCGATCACGTGCATGAGTGGGCCGCCCTGCATGCCGGGGAAGACCTTCGAGTTGAGCGTCTTCGCGTGCTGCTCCTTGCAGAGGATCATGCCGCCCCTCGGACCGCGGAGCGTCTTGTGCGTGGTCGTGGTGACGAAGTCGGCAAGGGGCACCGGGCTCGGATGGAGGCCGCACGCGATCAGCCCTGCGATGTGCGCCATGTCCACCATGAAGACGGCCCCCACCTCGTCCGCCACCTCCTTGAAGATCCCGTAGTCGATGATCCTGGGGTATGCGCTGGCGCCGGCGATGACGAGCTTGGGCCTGTGCTTCCTGGCGAGGTCCCTGAGCTGGTCGTAGTCTATGAGGTGCGTGTCGGGCCTGACCCCGTAGGGGACGACCTTGTAGATCCTGCCCGAGAAATTCACCGGCGAGCCCATGGAGAGGTGTCCTCCGTGGGCGAGGTTCATGCCCAGGTACGTGTCCCCGGGCTCGAGCACGGAGAAGTACACGGCCATGTTGGCCTGGGAGCCCGAGTGGGGCTGGACGTTCGCGTGCTCGGCCTTGAAGAGCTCCTTGGCGCGCTCGATGGCGAGCTCCTCCACCACGTCAACGTACTCGCAGCCGCCGTAGTACCTCTTCGCCGGGTACCCCTCGGCGTACTTGTTGGTCATGACGCACCCCTGGGCCTCGAGCACCGCCTCGCTCACGATGTTCTCGGAGGCGATGAGCTCGAGCTTGTCCCGCTGCCTCGAGAGCTCCCCCATGATCGCGTTGTACACATCCGGATCCGTCCGCTTCACGTGTTCAAGGTTCATCGTGTTCTCCTGTGTATCGTCTCTCGTGTGTCTTCTCACCCGTGGCGACCGTCCCGCCCCAGGCCTCTTGGCGCCCGCTCACGGGACCTGCCGGGTCTCTCAGGCGGCGCGGCGGCCTGGCGTCCCGCCTCCGGCCCCTTGTCACGAGCCCCAGGGACCGGCCGCGGGCAGCGCCGCCCTCGGCCGTTTCCCCTCGCGATCCGTCCCCGCTCAGGCCACCCAGGGAAAGGGCGGGGGACCCGCCGTGCTACGACCCGGGCATGTCCTCGATCTTCTTGACCCGCGCTTCGTGACGCCCGCCTTCAAACGGCGTGTCCATCCACACGCCGACGATCGCCCGTGCCAGGCCGGGACCTATGACCCTTCCCCCCAACACCAGGCAGTTCGCGTCGTTGTGGAGCCTCGACATCCGCGCGGTGTACTCGTCGTGGCACAGCGCCGCACGTATCCCCGGAACGCGGTTCGCGCAGATGGACATGCCTATGCCGGTACCGCAGATGAGGACGATCCTCTCGCACTCTCGCGCAATGTAGGCCTCGACGGCCAGGCGGGCGAAGTCGGGATAGTCCACGGACTGGGTGCCGTGGGTACCGAGGTCGAGTACCTCCGCGCCCCTGGCCGCCAGCTCCTCGACGACCGCCGGCTTCAGGGTCACGCCGCCGTGATCGCATGCGACAGCCACCCTCACCGCTCGCCCCTCCCGAGAACGAGTACCACGTTCTGGCCGCCGAAGGCGAACGAATTGTTCAAACAGCACGCGATCTCGGCCGGCCTGGCCTGGTGGGGCACGTAGTCGAGGTCGCACTGCGGGTCCGGGTTGTCGAGGTTTATGGTGGGCGGGATCACGCCGTTTCTCATCGCAAGGATGCAGACAGCGGTCTCGAGCCCGGCTGTGCCGCCTATGAGGTGTCCGGTCATGGACTTGGTCGAGCTCATGGGGATGCGGTACGCGAGCCCACCGAACACCTTCTTGACCGCGAGCGTCTCCGTGACGTCGTTGAGCTGGGTGGACGTACCGTGGGCGTTGATGTAGCCGATGTCGCCGGGCGACACGCCAGCGTCTTCGAGCGCGCGCTCCATGGCGAAGACCACGGCCTGCGCCTCGGGCTCGGGGGCGGTGATGTGGTAGGCGTCCTGGCTCATGCCGGCGCCCATGATCTCGCCCAGGATCTGTGCGCCCCTGGCGCGCGCCGCCTCCCTGTCCTCGAGCACGAACACGGCGCCGCCCTCGGCCATGACGAACCCGTCCCGGTCGCGGTCGAACGGCCTCGAGGCCCTGGACGGCTCGTCGTTGCGGGTCGACAGCGCCCGCATGGAGGCGAACGCGCTTATCGAGAACGGCGTCAGGCATGCCTCCACCCCGCCCGCGACCATGCAGTCGGCATCACCGGCCTGTATGAGCCTGGCCGCAACGGCAAGGGCGTGGCCGCCGGTCGCGCACGCGGTCGACAGCCCCATGCCGGGGCCCTGCGCCTTCAGCTTCATCGACACCTCGGCCGAGGCGATGTTGGGGATGAACATCGGCACAGTGAACGGCGAGACCCTCCTCGGCCCCTTCTCCACGTAAACCGGGATCTGCTCCTCCAGCGTGGAGATACCCCCGGCCCCGGTACCGACGAGGACGCCGACCCGGTGCGCAGGATAGTCGTTCCTGCCGAGCCCTGATTGCGCCCAGGCGTCCAGGGCGCAGGTCACCGCCATCTGCGCGTAGCGGTCCATGCGCCTGATTTCCTTGGGACCGAGATACTTGCCGGGATCGAACCCCCTGGCGCGCCCGCCGAAGGTGACGGGAAGGCCTGCCAGCTCGTCTATGGGTTCTATGCCTGAAACACCGTTCGTCAGATTATCCCAGAGAGTTGTGCAATCACAGCCAAGTGGGGACACCACCCCTATCCCCGTTACTGCCACCCGTTTCTTCATCGAGGTTGATCAGATCTTCGACTTGACGTACTCGATGGCGTCCTTGACGAACTTGATCTTCTCGGCGTCTTCGTCGGGCACCTCGATGTTGAACTCCTCCTCCACGGCCATGATGAGCTCGACGAGGTCGAGTGAGTCCGCACCCAGATCGTCCGCGAACGACATCTCCGGCTTGATCTCGGAGGGGTCCTTCTCCAACTGCTTGGCTATCAGTTGAATGATCCGCTGCTGAACATCTGCCATCAGTACACTCCTCCTTTGAGGTTCTCTGCATCCTCATGCTCTACCGTCACGTGTAGAGGCCGCCGTCCACAACAATGACCTGCCCGGTCACGTACGAACCGAGTTCGGAGCACAAAAACAAGATGGCCCCGGCCACCTCGTCCGGGCTGCCGATCGAGCGCAGCGGGATCTCCCTCGCTATGGCCTCCCGGTCCATTCCCTTCGTCATGTCCGTGTCGATGAGGCCGGGCGCCACAGCGTTCACCCTGACCCCCCGCGGTCCGAGTTCCTTGGCGAAGCTCTTGGTCATGCCGACAAGCCCTGCCTTGGTCGCCGCATACACGCTCTGGCCCGGGTTCCCCCCGAGGCCGACGATGGAGGAGACCGTCACGATCCGTCCTCGCCTTTGCTTTATCATATATCTCGCAGCGTGCAAAGTGCAGAAAAAAGGACCCACGAGATTTACAGCTATCATTTCATTGATCATTTCGGGGGTCACCCGCAGGAACAACGCATCCTTGGAGACACCGGCGTTGTTCACGAGGATGTCGATCCTCCCGTGCCGTTTCATGACGTCTTCAAAGGCGCGCGCCACCTCGGCCTCCGCGGACACGTCGAACCGGGCGGCCTCGGCGTTCCCGCCCGACGTGCGGATGTCCTCGACGCACGCAGCCGCCAGCTCCTCGCTTGAGAGGTAATTGACGATCACGTGGGCGCCCGCCCGCCCGAGGGCGCGTGCAGCGGCCGCCCCAATGCCTCGGCTCGCCCCCGTGACGAGCGCCACCTGCCCCGACAGATCGATGGGGATCATCTTCGGCCTCCTCTTGACCGTGCGTGTTCATCCTCTTGCAAGGACCGTCCTCCTGCCTCGAGGTCCCCACGAGGCCGCTTCAGGTCATCCCGGAAAGCGGCGTCGCTACGGCCGCCAAGACGCCCTCCCCACAGGTGTCTCAGGCGGTGATCTCCCTCACCTCGACACCGGGAGCGATCCTCCTCACCAAGGCGCCGAGAACCGGCCGGGGTCCTATCTCCACGAACAGGTCGACCCCGAGCCCGCAGGCGGCCTTCACCGACTCCTCGAACCGCACCGGGCTCACGAGCTGGCGGCCGAGCAGGTCCTTGATACGGCCGGGGTCGGTTTCCGGCCCGGCTGTCACATTCGATATGACAGGGCAGGAGGGCCTCCCCAGGCCTACGGACCCCAGGTGCTCGGCGAGCTTGGCGGAGGCCTGCTCCATGTACGGGCAATGCGAGGCGACCGAGACCTTGAGCGGCACGACTTTCCGCGCCCCACGCTCTTTCAGAGCGGGCACGGCGGCATCGACGGACTCGGCCCTCCCGGAGATGACCACCTGGGATGCCCCGTTGAGATTGGCCACCCACAGGTCTTCGAACAAGGCGCACACCTTTGCGACCTCTCCGGCCGAGAGCCCCACGACGGCGGCCATGGAGCCCTTGCGGGGGGACGAGGCCTCCATGAGGACAGCCCTCTTGGTGACGAGGGCTACGGCTTCATCAAGGTCGAGGCTGCCCGCGGCGACGAGCGCGGTGTATTCGCCGAGGCTGTGACCCATGACGCAGAGGGGGTCCGTCAGGCCGGAGCGCTTCCACAATGCCGCGCTCACGGAGAGCACCGCAGGCTGTGCGTTCAGCGTCAGGTCGAGCTCCTCGGCAGGGCCTTCTTCCATGAGCCGGCGCAGGGTTCCAGGGATTGCGCCCGTTATCTCGAGCCCCCTGGACATGCCCGGGAACTGGGTTCCCTGGCCGGGGAAGATCAGGCAGTAGCCCATCACTCGGATGCTTCTGTCTTCACGACCTCTCTGCCCTTGTAATACCCGCAACTCGGGCATACCCTGTGCGGCGCCTTGGGCTCGTTGCAGTTGGGGCAGAAGGAGACGGCGGGGGTTGGGGCGAAGTCATTGGCCCTGCGCTTGTCCCTTCTCGCGCTCGAGTGTCTTCTCTTCGGCAGTGGCATTTGCTCATGTCCTCCGGAAATGGTGTTAGCGTGTTGTCTTGAGACTCCCCAGCACCTCGAGCCTGGGGTCGACTTCCTTGGCGCACAGGCACGGGCCCTCGTTGAGGTTGGCCCCGCAACGCGGGCACATGCCCTTGCACGTCTCGCTGCAGAGGTAGATATAGGGCAGAGAAAGGACGAGCTCGGAACAGATGTACTTCCCGAGGTGGATGTCCCTGTCGTAGAACCCCGTCTCCGCCGTGACGCGCTGCGCCTCGAGGTCTCCCGTCATGTCGCTTGGGGCGGGCACGTAGTCGCTCTCGAGGTGGAGATCCACCCTGTGGTCCATGGGGGCGAGGCAGCGCGCACAGGTGGCGTGGATGCAGCCCTGTATGTCCACCTGGACATGGAACGTCTCCTGGTGGCGCACCACCTCGTAGTGGACCGAGAAGGGCTCGTCGACGCTCACGTCAACGTCCGAGAGCACCACCTGGATGTCCGCAGGGGACACGGTGATATCCCTCTCGAGCCCGGCCTCGCCGATGTTCTCGGCCAAGAGCCGTATGTCGTGTATGGAGACAGGCCTGTCCATAGGTAGATCATGCTACTATTTCATGCAGGTCTCTTTGTCAAGAAGCCCTTTCAGAGGCCCTCCGGCGGACTTGGCGCGCGGGCGGCGTCTATCTTGAAACCACCGCAAGCGGCAGGGCTCCTTGCCGCTTTCGGGATACGGAAAGCCGACGGACGGTTTCGCACGGCCGCCACGTGCGGGACGGGGGGCCTTTCCGGCCCCCTCCCGGCGGCAGAGGCCGCACGCGCCCGAAGGGATCACGCCTCGAGAAAGCGGTGGGTGCCGCCTCAATCCAGCGTCGGCCTCGAGCGGGCACCGCCTGGGTGTCTCCCGTCCCTCACCGCATGCCTCACGGTCGCTACGGCCGGCCTTCTCCCCCGTCCCCCACGACGAGCCATACCCACCCCGCGAGACACGGGCTTCATCGTGCGCACGACAAGCCCACCGAAGACCCGGGCACGTCGTGACACGTCGCGCTGCCTCACAAAAGCGGGGCGCGATCCGCCGAGGGACCCGGGAAGGCCCCGGGGCATCTTGACACAGAACCCGCTCGCATATAGGGATATGCACCATGAAACCGGGGATCGTGGGATGGCTCGACGGGAAGCTCGTCGACTGGAGACTCATCAGCGTCTCCCCTCTCTCCCACTCCTTCAACCGGGCATCGGCGGTCTTCGAGGTCATGTCGGTGGTGAGCACCCCCGGAGGGCCTGCCGTCTTCTGCCTGGAGGAGCACCTCCAGCGGTTCCTCTCGAGCGCCTCCCAGGCCTTCATGAAGATCCCCTTCACCGCCGAGGTCATCCGGCGGGCCGTCATCGAGACCTCGCACGCGAACGGCCTGAAAAGCGGCATCGTGAAGTGCTACGCCTACCACCCGGACATTGACGTCGGCCCGGCCACTCCCGAGACGACGACGGTCGCCGTGTTCTGCCTGGACTTCAGCGCCCTGGGTATCCCCCACGACAAGTACGCGCACCCCATACGCCTCGGCGTCTCCTCCCTGAGGAAGCTGCACCCGCAGACGGCCGCGGTGCACGCGAAGATCACCGGCAACTACGCGAACGGGTTCCTGGCCCGCATGGAGGCCAGGGGCAGGGGCTACGACGAGGCCCTCATGCTCGACCTCGACGGGTTCGTCGCCGAGGCCCCGACGGCGAACATCTTTCTCGCCTCCTCCGGCGTCGTGGTGACCCCGCCCGACGAGTGCGTGCTGCCGGGCATCACCAGGAAGGTGGTCATGGACGTGCTCGGGGATATGGGTGTGCAGGTGAGGAAGCAGCCCATACGGGTCGAGGACCTGGGCTCCTTCGACGAGGGGTTCCTCTCGGGCACGCTCAGGCACGTGCAGCCGCTCGCACAGATCGAAGACTGCGTCTTTGCGTGTCCCGGGCCGATCACCGCCTCGCTCCTGGATCGCATGCAGGAGGTATACGAGGGCACGGCCGAGCGGTACCGCCACCTGCTCACGTACCTCTCGTGACGGGCTTCATCCCTTGCACGGCGACCTGCAGGGCTGCGGGATCGTCTTCACCCGGGGCCGTCTCGCTCCCTCCCGCATGCATGGCGCCCCCTGGAGAACACGGCGGCCGCACGAGGCGGCGCGGGCCTTATCATGGAGCGGGTATCCCGCAGGGATATCCCCATCAGGTGCAGACCTGACCGTATACCCGTGTATCCCGCAGGGGGATCCCCCTCACGGGAGGGGTCCCACCCTCGCCGGGACGCGGCCTCGCATTGAGGCGGGCGCCGTCGCCCGCATCCCCGACGCCGCGTGCGGGGAGAGCGGAGAGGTGGGAACGACAAATGCCCTCTGTGCGCCGTTGTCTGCATGAGCGACGCTGCGTGCGGGAGCACAGAGGACCCGGAAACGCCGGCTTGTGTGAAGACGGCCTGCAACCGTGCCCCTTCCCGCCCGTCGCCTCCTGGGGCCGATGGCGGCGACAGACGATTGCACGCGCCTCAAGACGCCTCCCTGTCGAGCTGGGCGCCCCGATGGGCCTCATGCGGGCCGGGACGAGGCGGGGGAGCGCGCGGGAGGATCTGCACGGCCGTCCCCGGAGACCCCTCCTGGGGTGTCGCCCATGCCCTGTGCATCCACTTGCAAAGTGGGCAGCCGACAGGTAATATGTTTTCGCAAGAGATTATCCCGAGACCCGGGGCTTGTCCCCGGCAGAGGGTGTGTCCATGAAGGAGGCGGAGTCATGAAGGCGGTTGCCATCGTCCTCGCCGCGGCGCTCGCGTTCCTCTGGCCGATGGAGGGCCGGGCCAAGTCCATGCTCACCGACTAGGAGATCCTCCTCGTGGAGGAGATGCAGCAGGCGGGGTTCACCAAGGAGCAGATAGAACAGGTCATATCCATCAAGGTGAACGTGCGGGAGGCGAACAAGAAGTGGACCGAGGAGGAACTCAGGCAGCTGGATGCGAATCTCAGGGCGAGCTGGAGATCGATGGTCCAGGCTCTGGCCAGGGGTGACGTGGAGACCGCCTCGGCCTTCTTCGAGAGGGACATGCGGGACATCCACAGGATGCTCCTCGCGGCGACACCCCACCAGCAGCGCAAGCTCCTCCTCGAGGCCCTTGAAGACATACGGCTGCTGGGCGTCAAGGGATCGAACCTCGCCGAGTACCGGGTCAACATCCCCCAGGCGAGAACCATCTACACCTACCGCGGAGAGCTCGTCTTCATCCGCAACGACGAGGGCGTCTGGGAGATCAAGTCGTTCTGACCACGGGAAGTCCCCGCCCCGGGCACGCACCCGGTCACCCGTCGAGCCCCCTCAGGGGGCCTCCTTCGGCGCCTGGACCGCGGGGTCGTGTTCACGGACCTGCGGCACAAGCGGAACGAAACGGTTCATGGTGGCCCTGAAGAACCCCATGGTGTGACTCGCCTCGATCTTCAGCACGTCCTTGAACTCGTCCGCGGAGAGGAAGATCTTGGTCTCCGCGGGCTTCTTCTTGGGCGGGACGACCTTCCCGTCCTTGTCGAGCTTGTCGACCCTCGGCACGATGACGAACGCACGGCGCTTCGCCCCCTCCACGTCCACGTCCTGCACCTCGGTGCACTTGAGCCTCAGCTCGTAGCGGCTCTTGCCGCCGAACACGTCGAACACCTCCTCGTGACCCACCTTCCAGTCGAGCCCGCGCACGAGGTAGGTGGCGGCGAAGGGGTCGACGGTGAACCTGTCCGTCTGGAGCTTTCTCACCTCGTAGTCCACGGTCGCCCCGTTCTCGCTCTTCTTTTCGACCGCCTTGATCTCCCCCGGCTTGTCGAACCTTATGGTCATGTCCTTCTCCGTCGATTTCACCTGCTGGGAGGACAACGTCACCACGGGAGAGACCACGGGCACGGTGTCGAGCACGGACTCCCCCCGGTACCGTATCTTGTAGATACGGTCGATGGTGCTGTTCGTCTGGGCCAACACCTTGACCTTGTAGAGATCGCCGTCCTTCTCGATGGAGATGCTCGCGAACCCTATGCTGACGTTGTTGAAATCGAACTTGTAGTAGTAGGTGCCGAGCCTGGGCTTGAACCTCGGGTCGATCCTGGGCGCGGTCACGCCCTGCGTTGACACCACGGCCTCCTGGGCCTGAACCCCCTGGGGTCCGGCCGCGATCACGAGGTAGCAGAGCAAGGTTGCCAGGAGAAACGGCGCGATCCCTCCCGCGGCCGTTCCGCAAGAAAGGCCTGTGCGGACGAGACCTGTCCACGTACCCGCCGGGACCCGGGCCCGCGTCCTCGCGGGTGAGCGCCGCAGGCCCGCAAACCCACCGGGAACCCCTGCCCAGGGGGCGGCACCCCCGTCCTCGACCTCGATGCAGGAGGCGGGTCGACGAACAGCGCCGAGGGGGCCCGACGAGGGTGCCTCCTGCGCGGAGCCCCCGCAGCCGCGAGCACGGCCCCCGCGGGAGGCCGCTGCCGACGTCGCCTGCATGGCCGTCCCGACCCCGGCAGCCCCGCACGACGAGGGGGATGTCCTGCGGCAAGGCCCTGAGACCGCAGCCCCCCACACAGCGTACCGTGGGGCTGCAGGCCTTGCGCAGAAAGGATGCACCTCCCCCACGAGATCCGGCCGAAGCCGGCCGCGCATGGCCTGACCCGTCGATGCCGGCGGTTGCCTGCCGGGTCCTGACGACCCGGCTGTGTCTTTCGTGCAACACCCTTGAACACGCATCTCCCGTTTCTTCCTCGTGATAGATCCTCCACCCATCATCGTACACATAGACAAGCATCTTGCGTGCCAACAGGTACGACCACCCCCCGAGGCACCCTACCCTCAAGACCACTCGAGCCGCCACGCGACAACGACTTTCCGTCGGCGCACGCATGCGTCCAGGTGATGGTTTCTGTGTCTGAGCGCGCACTTTTTCGGTGTCGAGGGGGGATCGCTCATTGACAGCGCACCGCCGGACCCCCTAGAGGAGATCCAGGGGGATGAGGCCTCCTTGCGGGACCCGCCCCACACACTCACGTTCGCAGGAGGACGCCGGCCATGCCAGGCCACACGACGACTCCCGGGGCGGCCGCGGCGGGCCCGGGCGGCATCGACCGCCGCGGGCTCATCGCACGCCTGACGTTCCGCCTCGAGCTCTACATCAACCTGATCGTGGTGCCGCTCGCCGTCTACTTCGGCACGATCGCGGGGGGGTTCGAGGGCGAAAAGCTCTCGTGCATCCTGGTGTCTTCCCTGGTCGCCGCCCTGCTCGCCACCGTGTTCGGGATGTCGCTTCGCATCATCCGCCTGTGCGCCGTTCTCAAGGGCCTCGACGCGCCGGATGCGGATTTCGCCTCGACCAAGATACGGCTGTTGTCCTACCCGGCCTTCGAGAGCGCCGTGATAGCGCTCAGGTGGGTGTTCGGCATGACGTGCGTCTACGTCATGACGGAGTACTGGGTGGGCCTCAGCTTCCACGAGACGCTCCTCGTGTTCCTGATCCTCGTCGTGTGCATACCGATCAATAGCATCATCTCTTACTGCACCACCGAGCACCTCCTCGCGCCGGCGCTCATGGAGGAGCGCATCAGGGCGGTACACCTGCCTATGGACTCCTACACCCTGTTCAGCGTGTCGATGAGGACCACGCTCATCGTGATCTCGGTCCTCATCATACCGGTGGTCACGCTCGGCTACTTCCTGTTCTCGACGAACATAACCCCGCAGGCGCTGCCGGCCATGGGCGTGCACCTGGTCATCATCCTCGCCCTGTCGATCGCGGCGGTCCTCGTGACGGTCCACGAGTCGAACGCGGGCATAGCATCGGGCCTCGGGATGACCGTGGCCGCCCTGCAGGCCCTGGAACGCGGCTCGAGGGACGTCCTGCCGATCCCGCTTCTCACCAAGGGCGAGATCGGCGTCATCGGCCAGTACGTGAACGTGCTCGCCAGGTCGCTCAAGAGCTCCGAGGAGATGCTCGAGAAGGCCTTCAGGTCGAGCCCGGTGGGCATAGCGATCTGGCGGCTCAACGGCGGGGTCGTCCTGAACGTCAACGAGAGCTTCACGGACATCACGGGGTATCGCCTCGAGGACGTCGCCGGGAGGTCCGTGGACGAGCTCGGGCTGTTCACGTCCCCCTCGGAGTACGAGCGTGCGGTCGAGACGCTCGTCCAGGGAGAGAAGGTGAAGAACCGCGAGATGGAGCTCTCGACGAAGTGGGGCGTCACCCGCACCGCGGCCGTGTCGGCGGAGATCATCACGCTGGCCGGCGAATCCTGCATCATAGCCGCCATGGAGGACATCACGGAGAAGAGGACCCTGGAACGCGAGATCCTCCTCGTGGGCGAGCGGGAGCGCCAGAAGATAGGGCAGGACCTCCACGACGACCTCAGTCCCCACCTCATAGGGATCGAGGTCATGAGCGGGCTCCTCAAGAAGAGGCTCGAGGCGCGCCAGGTGCCCACCATCGACGAGGTGGAGAAGATCAGGGCGCTCATCGAACAGGCGATCTCGAAGACGAGGAGGCTCTCCAGGGGGCTCTGCCCCGTGTTCCTCGCGGATCACGGGCTCGAGTCGCTCCTGCAGGAGATGTCCCGCACCATCGCCGAGGTCCACGGCATCGAGTGCAGCTTCTCCTACGAACGCCCCATCGTGCTGGAAGACATCACCGCCTGCACCCACATCTATTACATCGTGCACGAGGCGGTGCACAACGCGGTGAAGCACGGCAAGGCGGACAGGGTGGACATCGAGCTCAAGGGAGAAGGCAGGTCTGTCTCGGTCACGATCAGGGACAACGGCCTCGGCATGCCACAGGTTGCGCCTGCTACCGGCATGGGCCTCAAGATCATGCGGTTCAGGGCGCACATGATCGGGGCCGGGCTCGCGATCCAGAGCGGCCCTTCAGGCGGCACCACCGTGACCCTGACCCTCGAGAACGCGGCGACCCCCGCGATGTCATGAGGCGCCCGGCCGGGCGGAAAGATCGTGAGACCTTGTCCGGTGGATGGCCGGGATGACCGTTCCACGTCTCTTGGGATCCGCCCGGAAGGTCGCGAGACCTTGTCCGGAGAAGGGTCATGGTGCTAGAATCGTGACCACACCACCGTCCGGGTGATACCGGTACGGAGTGTCGGGGGTTGCATGGAAGCCTCTTCTGTTCGGAGGATTCTCATCGTCGAGGACCACGAGGTCTTCAGGCTGGGCATCAAGGAGCTCATAGAACACGAGCCCGACCTCGTGGTGTGCGGCGAGGCGGACAACGTGAAGGACGCCCTGGCCCTCATCGACGCCGTGAGGCCGGACATGGTCATCGTGGACATCACCCTCAAGAACGGCAACGGCATGGACCTCATCAGGACCGTCTGCCAACACCCCCTCCCGCCGAGGATGCTCGTCCTCTCGATGCACGACGAGCTCCTCTACGCCCAGAGGTGCCTCAAGGCCGGCGCCCACGGGTACATCATGAAGCAGGAGACGTCCCGCTCGATCATCAAGGCCATCCGGCGCATCCTCTCGGGCGACATCTACGTGAGCGACCAGCTCGTGGGATCCATCCTCAAGAGGGTGCAATCGGGCAGGGAGCCGGTGACGCCCGCGCCCACCGAGGCGCTCTCGGACAGGGAGCTGGACGTGCTCAGGATGATAGGCCAGGGAAAGTCCACCTCCGAGATCGCATCGGCCATGAACCTCTCGGTGAGCACCATCGGCACCTACCGTGAGCGCATCAAGGAGAAGCTCAACCTCAAGAACGCCGCGGAACTCGTGAGATACGCCGTGCACTGGGTTGACGGCTGAGGGAGGGCCGGAGCCGTCACTCCGGGAACCGGGCGCCGTCGAGGCCGTGTAGCATGTCCTGCTACGGCGGTCTCGGGCGACCGGCCACACCATCTTCGCATGCCACCCTATTGCATCACCCTTGTATGCTGCTAATATTGTATTTCTACCACATGCTGCGAGGAGGTATCACTATGCCCAACGGGTATGCCGGCGCGATTCTCCTGGTGGACCTTACGAACAGAACCACAGACGAGCTGAAAGTCGACGAGACCCTGCTGAAGGACTTCATAGGGGGCAGCTCGCTCGCGGCGAGGCTGCTCCTCGATCGCTTCAAGCTGGACGCCGACCCCCTCTCGGGGGACAACCCGCTCATGATCATGACCGGGCCCATGGTCGCGAGCGGCTTTCCGGGCACCTCGCGCTTCAGCATCTGCGCACGGGCCCCGCAGACCGGGATCTGGGGCGAGTCGGCCTGCGGCGGTACCTTCGGCCCGGAACTCAAGCGGGCGGGCTACGACGGAATCATCGTGACCGGCGTGTCGTCATCGCCCGTCTACCTCTCGGTGGTCGACGGGAAGGCCGGCATCCATGACGCCAAGCACCTGTGGGGAAAGGACATCTACGAGACCACGGACGAGCTCAAGGCAAAAGACGGCGGTCTCAAGGTGCTTGCCATCGGCCAGGCCGGCGAGAACCTCGTGAAGATAGCGGCCATCGGCAACGACAAGGGGCACTTCAGCGGCAGGACGGGCCTCGGCGCGGTCATGGGCTCCAAGCGGCTCAAGGCGATCGTGGCGCGCGGCAAGGGGAGACCCGCAAAGGCCGACGAAGAGCGCTTCAAGGAGGTGATGAAGAAGGCCCTCGCCGAGGTGAAGGATTCGGCACTGGCCGAGGGTCTCCACCTCATGGGGTCGGACGCGAACATGGAACTGGGCATGATCAAGGGCGACGTCCCGATCAAGAACTGGACCGTGGGCGAGGCCTTCGACCTCGCTTCGAACCTCTCGGGTCCCACCATGCGGGAGAAGTACCTCACCAAGGAGCACGCGTGCGCGAACTGCCCGGTCGCCTGCAAGCGGGTGGTCAAGGTCGCCGACGGCCCCTACCGCACCGAGGAGGGGCCGGGCCCCGAGTACGAGACCTGCGCGACCTTCGGGACCATGCTCATGAACGACGATCTCGCGGCCGTGATCAAGGCGAACGAGCTCTGCAACCGCTACGGCATGGACACCATCAGCTGCGGTTCGGCGATCGCTCTCGCCATGGAGCTCTACGAGAAGGGGATCGTGACGCCGAGCGACACCGGCGGCCTCGAGCTCACCTGGGGCAACATGGACGCGGTGATGCCGCTCATCAAGAACATTGCGTTCAGGGAGGGGTTCGGCGACATCCTGGCCGAGGGGACCCTCGGCGCCGCCCGCAGGATAGGCAGGGGAGCCGAGGACATGGTGGCGCACGTCAAGGGGCTCGAGGCCCCCATGCACGACCCGAGGGGGTTCCACGGCATGGGGCTCGCCTACATGATGTCGAACCGCGGCGCGTGCCATCTCCAGCACGCCGTGCTCGCCACGGAGCAGGGCATGGCCTCGTGGCCGGAGCTCTTCGACATGGAAGACGACTACGTGGGGACCACGAGCGAGGGCAAGGCCATGCTGGTGTTCAACTCCGAGAACTACGGCATCCTGTGCAACTCGCTGTCCATCTGCCACTACGTGGTGTACATCCTCAGGCCAGAGACCGTCCTCGAGGCGTTCAACGCGGTGACCGGGTTCGGCCTCGGCAAGGACGACCTGCTCAAGGCCGGCATGCGCGACTGGACCCTCAAGCGCGGCATCAACAACCTGCTCGGGATCTCCCGGAAGGACGACGTGCTCCCGAAGCGGATCCTCACGGCCCTTTCCGAGGGGGCGGCCGCCGGCTCGGTCCCGGACATGGATCTGCTCCTCAAGGAGTACTATGCGCTTCGCGGGCTCGACGAGCGCGGGTTCCCGAAACCCGAGAAGCTGGACGAGCTCGGCCTGAAGGAACTCAAGAGGCGACTCTACCAATAACACATACACACAAACGAGGGGAGGTGCTCTTCATGGGAAAGATCAAGGCTATGACTCAGGAATGGATGGATGCCTACAAGGCGGCGATCGAGGCGGACCCGGAGTACAAGGAGATCGCAAAGAACTGGGAAGGCAGCGTCGCGCTCATCGTCAACCCCGACCCGGACAAGGGCGTGCCCGAGCCCGTGTACCTGTTCATGGACTACTGGCACGGGGACGTGGGCGAGTTCGTGGTGTGCGACAAGGCCAAGGCCGAGAGCGCGAAGTTCGTCATGACCGGCGACTATGCGCGCTGGAAACAGGTCGCCCTCAAGGAGCTGGACTCGACCAAGGCGCTCCTCCAGGGCAAGCTCAAGATGAAGGGCGACCTGCCCTACGTGGTCAGGAACATCAAGGTGGTCAACAAGGTCATCGACATCCTGGGCAGGGTGGACACCCTGTGGCCGGACGAGGCGTAGCGTACCCAGGCGGAGGCGCGGGCTCGCGCGTCGAGCCGGCGCGGTGCGCCTTGAGTCCAACACAGCGAAGGAGCGGGCAATGACATACGATACCGACCTGTCTTTCAATTACTATGGGCCCACCAAGGTCATCTACGGCGTGGACTCGTCGAAGGACGTGGAGATCGAGATGGGTTCCATCGGCGGCACCAGGGCCGTCGTGGTCACTGACCAGGGCATCATCAAGGCCGGGCTCACGGACCACATCATCAAGGCGCTCGGCAACAAGTGCGTGGGCGTCTTCAGCGACGTCCCCCAGGACACGGGGGTGGAGGTGGTGGACGCCTGCGCGGACTTCGCGCGCAAGGGCGGAGCCGACACCGTGATCAGCATAGGCGGCGGCAGCGTGATCGACACGGCCAAGGGGGTGTGCATCCTGCTCACCGAGGGCGGCTCCCTCAGGGATTACAGCGGGGTCCAGCTGCTGTCCAGGCCCCAGACCCCCCACATCGCCATACCGACGACCGCCGGTACGGGCAGCGAGGTGACCAACGCCGCGGTCATCATGGACAAGGAGATGGGGCAGAAGCGCCTCATGGTCGAGAACTACAACATACCACGCATCGGCATCCTGGACCCGAAGCTGACCGCCAAGCTGCCGCCCCTGTTGACGGCAGGCACCGGCATGGACGCCATGACCCATGCCGTGGAGGCCATCCACGCGATCCCGCACGAGCCGATCACCGACGGGCTGGCCATGCACGCCATCAGGCTTCTCTCGAGGTACCTTCCCGTGTGCGTGGCAAAGGGCGACGACCTCGCGGCGAGGGGGCAGGTGCAGATAGCGGCCACCATGGCCGGCTGGGCATTCAGCATCGCGGGCGTCGGCAACGTGCACGCACTGGCCCACTCCATAGGCGCAGTGGCGCACGTGCCGCACGGAATCGCCAACGGCATCCTCCTGGCGGCCTGCATGGAGTTCAACCTCGAGACCTGCCCCGAGAGCTACGCCCTCGTCGCCGAGGCCTTTGGCGTGAGGGAAAAGGGCATGGACGACATGGAAGCGGCAAGGGCAGCGATAGACGCCGTGAAGGAGTTCACCAAGAAGATAGGCCACCCGCAGAGACTCTCCGAGATGAACGTGACCGAGGACGACATCGTCAAGGCCGCCGATTTGAGCCTCGGCGACGGCGCCATCGTGAACAATCCCCGCGTGGTGCTGGACGCCTCCGAGGTGCTGGAGATCTACAGAAAGGTGCTCTAGAAGGCTTGCGCCCGCCCGGCGACGGGCGGGCGTACCACTTGTACGGGAGGACTCGTTCATGTCAGAAGCGACAGTCGACAACAGGGCGCAGGATGTGCCCTTCTCTTTCGTGATCGCCGACCTGCTCTCCTCAAACCTCGAGCAGAGGCCGGAGAAGATGCGCACCTTCTCGAAGATGTGGGGGGTGGTGGGGCTCAACCTTCCCGACATCGACGCGGCCATCACCATGATCTTCGCCGGGGGCCGCGTGAGGATCGAGCCGGGGATCGTGGGCAAGCCCGACATCGTGATCACCTCGAGCTCAGAGAAGATCATCTCCCTGAACTCCATATCCATCAAGTTCGGGCTCCCCTACTACTTCGACGAGGCTGGGCTCGCCGTGCTCAGGCAGCTGGCCACGGGGGAACTCAAGATCCAGGGCATGTTCACCCACCCCGTGCTGCTCACAAGGCTGACCAAGATCATGTCGGTCATGTGAGGGGCCCGGCGGCTCGGCCGCCTCGGCCCCGCGTCACGTCTTCATGGCGCTCCTGGCCGCGATGAGCAGCGGGTCCCACACGGGGGATATGGGCGGCGCGTACGCCGTGTCGAGGGTATAGAGCTCGTCCACCCGCATGCGCATGGTCACGGCGGCCGCGATCACGTTGATCCTGAGCGCGGAGCCGGGCCCGCCCGCGATCTGTCCCCCCACGAGCACCCCGGTCTCGTTCTCGAAGAAGAGCTTCACCACGATGTCCGACGAGCCCGGGAAGTAACCCGGCAGGGTCCTCGCCTTTATCACCGTGGACCCGACGTGCCTGAGACCGTACCGCTCGATCTCCGCGGTGCCTATCCCCGTCCGCGCCACCTCGAGGTCGAACACCCTGGTGACGGCCGTACCGACGACACCGGGGAAGGGCCTGAACATCCCCCCCTTGAGGAGGGCCGCGACGTTCTCGCCGCAGATCCTGCCCTGGCGGTTCGCGGTCAGCCCGAGTGGTATGTACACGTCCTTGCACAGGGCCCGGTGGTACACGGTGCAGCAGTCTCCAGCGGCGAAGATGTCCGGGTCGGAGGTGCGCTGGTAGCGGTCCACCAGCACGGCGTCCCTGGGACCCAGGGCGAGCCCGGCCTTGGCGGCGATGCCGCTGTTGGGGGCGACGCCGACGCTCACGAGGACGCACTTCGCGTCCAGGGCGCCGCCGCCGTCGAGCACGACCGAGCGGACCGCCACGTCGCCCTCGAGAGCGGTGACCTTCCTGCCCGTGATCACCTTCACCCCGCCCTTGAGCAGGGCGTCTTCCACGAGCGCGCTCATCTCGGGGTCCATGACCGGCATGACCCTCCCGGCAGCCTCGACCACCGTCACATCCATGCCCGTCTTGGCGAACGACTCCGCCATCTCCACCCCGATGTAGCCGCCGCCCATGATCACGGCGTTCTTCGGCTTCTGGTTCGCGATGAACGCCTTCAGGTCGATGCCGTCCTGGAATGCCTTGAGGAAGAACACGCCCGGCAGGTCCATGCCCTCGATCTCGGGCACGACCGGCCTCGCTCCCGTGGAGATCACGAGGACCCCGTACTCCTCCTCGGCGAACCTCCCCGTCCTCAGGTCCTTCACCGTGACTAGGCGCGAGCCCCTGTCTATGGAGACGACCTCATGAAGGGTCCGCACGTCTATGCCGCGCTTGTGGACGGCGTCCTCGGGATGCAGCGCCACCAGTTCGTCATGTTCGCGTACCTGACCAGATACGTAGTACGGTATCCCTCAGGCGCCGTAGGAGATGTAGGCCTCCCTGCCGAAGACGACGACCTCCGCGTCGGGCGCTTCGCGCTTGATGACGCTCGCAGCGCTCATGCCCGAGGCCACGGCCCCGATGACGACAACACGTCTCATGGCATCCCTCCGATCCACTGTGGAGTCTTGCCGCAACCGCACCCTCTATTATACACCATGGGGCCGAAGGGTCCAGGGGCTTTCACGCGCGGCGTCCCCGGTACCACGCCCACCCCTTCCCCCCTCCTCACGCCCCCACCGGGGACGTCCGAGCGCACCTCACCGCAGCCTCACGAGGGGGGTCGCGGGGCTCATCCCGCGGTGTTTTGGCGACTTCGGTACCTCTAGGCACCCACGAGACCCGTCTTCCAGGTCTTTTTCCTCGCGCACCCCATCGCAGGCGGCACCGCTGGTCACCCCGACACGCATCCCCCACCCCTTGCCGGTCCTCGTCGCCGGAGCATACCGCCGGAGTTTCGGACCTCGCTCGGCCATCGAACGGCCTCCCTCCCCTGGTCGTCTCGCTTCCGGGAAACCCGGGTGCCGTACCGTGGACACGCACCGTCATGAGGAGAAAAAGGCGGCGCTCCATCCCAGGAGGCGTAGCCGAAGGGGGATCTCCCCACAGGAAGACTCCAGGGGAGAAACGAGGGGGCGTTCCATAGGCCGGCCCCGGTCCCCTCCGACATGGCCTGCGGCCCTGGCCCGGCCCACACCTTGACCTCTCGAGAAACCGGAATATATTTGTCGGTATGGGGATCATCCTGAGAGGGGGGGAAGACCGACCGCGTCGCCGGTGGTCTGCGCCGAGGGCAGGCGTGGCATGCAAGAGCCTCATGGTCGCCCTCGCCGTAGCGGCAGCCCTGCTCGCGAGCTGGGTACAGCCGCCACCGCTCCACGCGGCGAACCCGGACGAGGGCGCACCCAGGCTGATCAGGGTGGCCATCGACGACAACTACCCGCCCTACATCTTCAGGAACGACAAGGGCCAGATCCAGGGCATCCTCGTCGATTTGTGGAGGCTCTGGGAACAGAAGACGGGGATCCGCGTCGTGCTGCTCGCCATGGACTGGTCGCACGCCCTGGACACCATGAAGAGCGGGGGGGCGGACGTCATCGACACGATCTTCTTCACCGAGGCACGCTCGCGCATCTACGACTACTCGAAGCCGTACGCCACCATCAACGTCCCCGTCTTCTTCCACAGGACCCTTTCGGGCATCAGCGGCGTGGGCTCCCTCCTCGGGTTCAGGATAGGCGTCAAGCGGGGGGATGCCTGCATAGACGTGTTCAAGTCTCACGGCATCGAGAAGGGCCTCGTGGAATACGACAGCTACGAGGCGATCGTGAAGGACGCGGCCATGGGCAGGATCAGGGTCTTCTGCATCGACGAGCCGCCTGCCTTCTTCTTCCTGAACAAGTACGACATCCTCGACCAGTTCCATTACACCGACCCGCTCTACTCTGGCGAGTTCCACCGCGCCGTTGCCAAGGGGAACACCCGGCTGCTCGCGATCGTGGAACGAGGGTTCGCCTCGATCACCGACGAGGAGCGCCAAGCCATCGAGAAGAAGTGGTCGGGCTACAGGGTCCCCGTGCCTCGATACCTCCGGTACGTCTTGCCCGGCCTCGGCATGCTGGCGCTGCTGCTCTTCGCCGTGACCGGCTTCAGCCTCGCGCTCAGGCGCCAGGTGACGCTCAGGACCAGGGAGCTCTCGGAGACGAACGAACGGCTCCAAGAAGAGATCAGGGAGCGAGCCAGGGTCGAGGAGGCCATCAGGGCGAGCGAGGAGCTCTACCGCCTGCTCGCGGACAACGCGAGCGACGTCATCTTCACCATGGACACCGAGCTCCGCTTCACCTACGTAAGCCCCTCGGTCAAGAGGCTCAGGGGCATCGAGGTCCACGAGGCCATGACACAGTCGGTGAAAGACGCGCTCACCCCGGAATCGCTGAAGACGGCGATGGCGGTCTACGGTGAGGAACTCGCGCTCGAGGAATCCGGGAACGCCCCGAAGTGGAGGACCCGCACGCTCGAGCTCGAGGAGTATCGCAAGGACGGGTCCACCGTCTGGACGGAGACGACCTTTTCGCCGCTGAGGGACAAGAACGGGAAACTGACGGGATTCCTCGGCATCACGAGGGACATCACCGAGCGCAGGCGCAGCCAGGAGGAACGCGCCAGGCTCGAGGCCGCGCTCGCGCAGACCCAGCGGCTCGAGTCCCTGGGCACGCTCGCGGGAGGGGTGGCGCACGACTTCAACAACATCCTCGCGGGGATCCTCGGAAACGTCTCGCTGGTGCGGATGGGCATGCCGGAAAACGACCCCAGGGCGGAGCGTTTGAAAAACGTCGAGGAATACGTGCGGCGAGGCTCGGACCTCACCAGGCAGCTCCTCGGGTTCGCGAGGGGGGGCAGGTACGAGACGAGGCCCACGCACCTGGGAACCCTGCTCAAGAAGAGCTCGGAGCTCTTCGGCAGGACCAGGAAGGAGGTGACCATCCACTTCGACTGCGCGGAAGGCCTGTGGAGCGTGGAGGTGGACCGCGCACAGATGGAGCAGGTGCTCCTCAACCTCTACATGAACGCATGGCAGGCGATGCCCGAGGGAGGGGACATCTTCCTCTCGCTCGAGAACGTGGAGATAGGGGAGGAGAATGCCCCGCAGGCATGCCCAAGGCCGGGAAGGTACGTCAGGATGACCGTGAGGGACACCGGCGAAGGGATGGACGAGAGCACGTTGTCACACATCTTCGACCCGTTCTTCACCACAAAGGAGAGGTCGAGGGGCACGGGCCTGGGGCTCGCCTCCGTCTACGGCATCGTGAGGAACCACGGCGGCTTCCTGGAGGTCGCCAGCGAGAAGGGCAAGGGCTCGGCCTTCATGGTATACCTGCCGGCATCCGACAAGGCGCCCACCGACGAAATCCAGGCCGCAACAGAGCTCAGGAAGGGCGACGAGACCATCCTCCTCATCGACGACGAGGCGATGATACGCGACGTGGGCAAGCGCATGCTCGAGTCCCTGGGATACAGGGTCATCACCGCGTCCGGGGGAAAGGAGGGGCTCACGCTCTTCGAGCAGCACCGGGGCTCGGTCTCGCTGGTGATCCTCGACATGATCATGCCGGAGATGGGCGGCAAGGAGACCTTCGCCATGCTGCGCCGCATGGACCCTGCCGCGAAGGTCCTCCTCGCGAGCGGCTACAGCCTGGATTCGCACGCGCAGGAACTCATGGATCACGGGTGCGACGGGTTCATCCAGAAGCCCTTCACCCTCGCGGATCTCTCTCTCAAGGTGAGGCAGGTGCTGGAGAGAGCCGACCAGGGCACCGCGGCCTGAGGGCTCCTCCAGGGCCCCCGCGCGCGGTCCCTTCGGAAACCCGCATCACCTGGGGCGTACGGGGCGTGAAGAGCGCCTGCAGCCCCGGGCAATCCCCGCATCCCTGGGGGTGGGCCGGGCATGCATGCCTTGGGCCGACGGCTCAAGCCCCTGGGCCGTGAAGCGCCCGGCCGTGCGCCATCCATCGGGCGCGCCCGCCCGGGCGGACACGATACCCTGCCCGGGGCCTGTCCCCGAGTATCGGCTCATCGCCTCAGTCACGGTCGATCGGGCACATCCCCCGGCCACCCGGCCTTCGGTCACGGGTTCTGCCTGGGCGAGCGGACGAGGCGTATGGTGACAAGATTGTCCGCGTCAGGGCAGGAGAGCTCTATCGCGTCTCCCGCCCACCACGGCATGGAGCCGCCGAACTGAAAGCACTGCAGCGACGGGAAGATGTCGTGGTAGAAGAAGCCGCACAGCCCACCCGGGTCATGGCAGCTCACCTCGAACCTTTGACCCTGCTCGTGCCCGGCGGAGCAGAAACCCTTGACCGAGACGACCTCCGCAATCACCCGGTACCCGATGCCGGGATCCTTTGCCATGGCAACCCCCCTTTCCCTGTCCATGCAAGGGAAGATCAACGCTCCTCCCATGGTATCACTGCAAGAGGAGCGATTCCAGCATATCACCACGGAGCGCGGCCCCGGGCCACGGTACCCATGGCGCACAGGCCATGGGGTGTGACGGCCGTGACCCCCGGGCTCAGGGAGCGGCGCGTACGTGGCAGGCCCCATACACACCCATTCCCGCCGCCGGGCGTCTTACGAAAAAGCGCTGAGCCTCACCTGCCCCTTCCACCAACGTACGCATGGAGGATGTTTTGGATCGAGGAGAACCCGACACGTGCGAAGGGGATCTCGCGAGGAAAGAAGAACGTAGCCGAGGCGATCTCGTCGGAGAACCTTTGGGACGAGAAGGTCTCCACCGTGCAGGTGAACGCGAGGTCGAGCGTCCGGTAGGCGACCCCGAGGTATTCGTAGGTGTTGGGGAACGACCCCAGGTAGCGCAGGGAACCCCGCACGATCTCGAGGTTCAGCTCCTCGGACACCTCCCTCACGATCGCGTCCTCGGCGGACTCCCCGTAGTCCACGAACCCGCCAGGCAGGTCCAGAGCGCCCTTTTGGGGATCGCGGCCCCTCTCAACGAGGAGCACCCTGCCTATGTCGTCCTCGATGAGCGCGGCGACGGCCGAGACCACGCTGAAGAAGAGCACGAAGGAGCACTTCCTGCACCGCACCGATCGGTCAGCCAGGGACTGGACGTCGCCCGACCCGCAGGACGGGCAGCGCCTGATGGCCGCCTGGGGCGAGGGGGGTCCTGTGGCCGGCCTTGACATGCAACCCTCACGCCTTCTCTCGTGTACGTGCGTCCAGGGTCAACCCTTCGGGGCGGCAGCGGCCCGTTCGCGGTAGAGGTCCTTCTTGACCATCTCTTTCAGCCCCTTGAGGGTCAGGAAAGGCTGTTCCTTCTGGATCATGTTCGATATGAAGGCGGGTATGTAGCCTGCTGGGTCGGCCTTGACGGTGTAGACCACGTTGGTCGTCTGGTCCCCCACCTGGGTGAGCACGCACGAGCCTTCCATCTCGGTCATGCGGACGTAGACGGGGTTGCGGGGCACGTAGTCCTCCTTGAAGGCCCTCATCGTGATGGTGGACTTCCGCGCCTTCATGTCCCTCGCCTCCATCACGTCCACCACCATGTCCCTGTCCTTGACAGGTCCCATGGTCTCGAGCACGAAGTAGATGACCCTGTGGAACTCGCCTTCCTGCTTGAGCTGCCTGATCTCCTTGCAGAAGCCGTACCACTTGGGGTAGGACGGGATGTCCTTGAACACCTCGATGACCACATCCAGCGGGGCGTCGACGTCGGCCACGCCCTTGAACTCGTTGGCCGAGGATCCCGGCACGGAGCGCGTGTAGACCTTGATCCCGGCCTCGTCCTTGGCGAGTTTCCACGGTTCCTCGGCATGGAGTGCCGCCGGCAACACCACCGCGACCACAAACAGAAAAGACACCAACCTGGCTTTCACGCTCCCCCCTCCGAAAGCTGTCATTGTTTTCTGAGCGCTGTTCATTCTATCAGGAGCCGAGCCCCCTGGTAAAGAGCATCGTGGATTTCCGGACGCGTAGGGGATACAATGCACCCATGTGCGGCAGGTTCATCCAGATCGCGAACCCCCAGAGGGTGAGGGCATACATCGGCGAGGCTGAGGTGGAGCCGGGCGTCAGCGAGTCTTTCAGGCCGAGCTACAACGTGGCGCCCACGCGGGAGGTGCTGGCGGTCCTGAACACGAGACCTCCCAGGATCGCCCTCCTCAGGTGGGGGCTGATCCCGTTCTGGACGAAAGACGGGTCGCAATCCAAGGCGCTCATAAACGCCAGGGCCGAGACCCTCGAGACGAGGCCCTCCTTCAGGGAGCCGTTCAGGAGGCGCAGGTGCATGATCTTCGCGGACGGCTTCTACGAGTGGGACAAAAAGAGCAAGCCGAAGACGCCCTACCTCGTGCGCATGAGGGACCGGCAGCCCTTCGCCATGGCGGGTCTCTGGGACGAATGGACGGACAGGACCACGAACGAGTCCGTGCGTTCGTGCACCATCGTGACCACCGAGGCGAACGGCCTCGTCTCGACCATTCACGACCGGATGCCCGCGATCCTTCGGCCGGAGTCCTATCCCCTCTGGCTGGCCGTGGGGGCGTCAGACCCTGCAGCGCTCAAAGGGGTGCTCGCCCCCTACCCCCAGGACCTCATGGAGGCCTTCGCCGTCTCGATGCGCATGAACGACCCCGCCTTCGACTCGCCGGAGTGCATGGAGCCGGCAAGAGGGTAGGCCCCCCGGGGCGAGTGGGGACGACCTTGCGCAAGGCGCGGGGGATGCGGTGCCTGCACCTAGGGGCGAACCGTGCTTCGACTGCTCCTCGCGCCCTCCCCCGATACGCGCGCGGCGATCCGACGGCCGGGGGCCGAGAAAGGTCCATCCAGGCGTGTCCGACCGCAGAAGGAAAAGCTGGTGGACACTTTGCTGCTGTACATCAAAAGAGAAAAGTCTATCCGGGCGTGTCACAGAGCAAGACACCATCATCTGGAAGGGTCTTGTCATCGCATCGTCTTGATCGAGCCTCGGCAGGGGCGGTCCCGAGCGTGTCCGGGCTCTTCACGAATGCCCCCTTTCAGCTCGAGCCGAACGAGTCTTGACACATCCCCCGGGATGCATTGACTGTCCCTGAACGGCCGTTATTTTTGGATACAAGGCCGTACACGCGCCCCGGCGTCCTGTCGGCGTGTTTCCCATCAGGAAGGAGGGGCCATGGATTTCGGGGCCAGAGAGGTCAAGGTCGTGGATCACCGGCAGCTCACGCTCCAACTCAAGGCACTGTTCGCGAGCCAGGGGCTCGCCGTCCTGTCCACGAGCGATCACGGCCAGCCCTACTGCAACCTGGTGGCGTTCTCTTCCTCGGACGACCTGAGATACCTCGTCTTCGCCACCACCCGGGCCACGCGGAAATTCTCGAACATCGGCTCGGAACCGCGGGTCTCCATGCTCATCGACAACCGGAGCAACAAGGTGTCCGACTTCCACGAGGCCATGGCGGTGACTGCCACCGGGATCGCCGCCGAGGCCATGGGCCCTGCCAGGGACGCGCTGCTCAAGGTCCACCTGGCAAAGCACCCCCACCTGGAGGACTTCGTCATGTCTCCCGCCTGCGCCCTCATGCGCGTGGAGGTGGACAGGTACTACGTGGTGAGCCGGTTCCAGCACGTCATGGTGCTCAAGCTGAAGGAATGAACCTCGTCATCCCATTGCAGGCCGTCGCTAAAGCGGGTGTCCGCCGGGTGGGCGGCAAGTCCTTCAACCTGGGGATCGTCACCATCGGCGAAGGCGCATCGCAGGGGGCGGCATCGGGGGCGCAGGCACAACGGGGCGGTTGTCTCGGGGGCACAGAAGCCCTATAGTGGTGGGGCCTGGCCGGACGAACGGCCCGATATACGTTCTCTCCATGAACAGGAGGAGTACCATGACGGATGGATCGTTCCATGTCGGAGGGGAAAGGGGGCGCATCGTCCTGAACGGGACCATTACGGACTCGGCCTCGACAGCGCTGGGAGACGCGTATGCCGCGGCCGCCGTGGTCCCCGGCATCGAGCTGGACTGCGCGGGCATCGAGCACATCGACGTCTCCGGGATGAACGAACTCATCAAGCTCAGGCTCCGCGCAGGCGCCCAGGGGAGGAAGATAACGGCCGTCGGGGTGGGGCCGGAGCTCATGGATGTCTTCCGGGCCACCAGGACCGTGGAGGCCTTTGCGCCCCGGGCCGCGAAGTCTCAGGTGGCCTACGACAAGGCACGCCTTGCCGCCTGGGCCAGGCCCATCGAGAGGATATCCCTGTCGGAAGTACCCGAGACCGCGGTGAACCTCAACGTCGACGGGCTCGGCGTGGTGGGCCCGGTGCAGGGTTTCGGCCAGCTCTGGGAGAAGACCTACCGGGTGAGGCTCACCGGGTCCGCCGCCACCCCTCCCGAGGTCGTGCAGGCCCTGAAGGACAACTTCCCCAGCCTGCAGCCGCCCCAGAACCGCTTCTTCCCTTCAAGCAGGGGCATCGCCCCGGGAGAGGTGGTGCTCATCAACGCCCACACCCCTGTGGGGCTCATCAGCACCGGCGTGTGGGTGGTGTATGCGGACAGCGGGTCCTTCACCTTCATGACCCCCCAGGGGCACCCCGAGTCCGGCTGGGTGAGCTTCACCGCGTACGAGGCCGACGGCTGCACCGTGGCACAGGTGAGGGGCTTCGCCCGGGCCAACGACCCGGTCTACGAGCTGGGATTCCGGCTCATGGGGTCAAAGGAGCAGGAGCGCATCTGGACCCATGTCCTGGAGTCCCTGGCCAGGCACTTCGGCGTGCCCGGGTGGGTGCGCATGACCAAGACCTGCGTGGGGCCCGACCTCCAGTGGGACCAGGCGCTGAACGTCTGGTACAACGCCCAGATACGGACCATGCTCTCGTCCTTCAGGAGGGCCTTTTCCTAGGCCATGCCCGCCCCTGCAAGCGCCAGCACGCGCCTGGACGCGGTCGTGGTGGGGTCAGGACCCAACGGCCTGGCCGCGGCAGTCACCCTGGCCGGGGCGGGCCGCTCGGTGAAGGTGTACGAGGCGGCGGACACCCCGGGCGGGGCGGTGAGGTCCGGCCAGTCCATTCTTCAGGGGTATGTGCACGACCTGGGCGCAGCGGTCTTCCCCATGGCCGTGGACACCCCGTTCTTCCGGGGCGTGCCCATGAGGGAGTTCGGCCTGGAGTTCATCTTCCCGGAGGCCTCCGTGGCCCATCCCCTGGACGACGGCACAGCGGCGGTCCTGTGGCGCGACCCGGAGAGGACCGCCGCCGGCCTCGGGCCCGACTCCAACCGGTACTGGGCCCTCATGCGGCCGGTGCTGGGGCGATGGGACGAACTGGTGGACGACCTTTTCGCGCCGCTCCACCTCCCCCGCCACCCGGCAGCGCTCGTTTCCTTCGGCCTGCGGGCGTGCGTCCCCGCAGCCGTCCTCGCCCGGGCGGTGTTCCGGACCGGGCGCGCCCGGGCCCTGCTGGCAGGGCTCGCGGCACACTCCATCCTGCCGCTGTGGCACCCCATGAGCGCGGCCTTCGCCGTCATCATGGCGGCCAGCGGCCACCTTCCGGGCTGGCCCGTCGTGCGGGGCGGGGCGGGGAGGCTCTCCGCAGCGCTGGTGTCCTACCTCCTTTCCCTGGGCGGGGAGATCGAAACGGGCCGCGAGGTCAGAGACCTGAGGGACGTGGAACCGTCGCGGGCAGTGTTCTTCGACACGGCGCCCGCACGCGCGCTGCGGATTGCGGGAGCAACGCTTCCGCCGTCCTACGGGCGCAGGCTCCAGGCCTTCCGGCACGGCCCCGGCGCCTTCAAGGTGGACTGGGCGCTTTCAGGCCCCATCCCGTGGAAGGCCCCCGCCTGCAGGGAGGCGGCAACGGTGCACCTGGGCGGCACCCTGGAGGAGATCGAGCGCGCCGAGGCGGCGGTGTGGCGGGGCGTCCCACCGGAGAAGCCCTTCGTGTTCCTGGTGCAGCCGAGCCTGTTCGACGCCTCCCGGGCGCCGGCGGGCAGGCACACCGCGTGGGCCTACTGCCACGTTCCCAACGGGTCTGCCGCGGACATGACCGGACCCGTCGAGGCCCAGGTGGAGCGCTTCGCCCCGGGCTTCAAGGACCTGGTCCTGGCCCGGTGCACCATGGGACCCGCGGACCTGGAGCTCTTCGACATGAACTGCACGGGCGGAGACATCGCGGGCGGGGCCAACACGTTCACGCAGGTCTTGGGCAGGCCCGTGTTCAGCGCCAATCCCTATGCCATGCCCGCACCCGGGTTGTACCTCTGCTCGGCCTCCACCCCGCCGGGCGGCGGCGTGCACGGGCTGTGCGGCTACCATGCCGCCAGGGCCTTCCTGGAAGGAGGGTGACGCCGTGGCGTCCCGTTTCCCCGCAACGGTTTTCCTCGCCCTCGTCCTGGGCATGTTCGCGCTTGCCGGCCGCGCGACGGCGGAGGTGGTCGAGGGCCCCGGCCCGGTGTCCGTCTCGGGCGCGCTGTTCGAGAGGACCCTGAAGGCGGATGGATCGACCCTGCGCCTGGCAGGGGCGGGGCTCCTGCGCTACCGGGTGGTGTTCAAGGGGTATGCGGCGGCCCTCTACCTGGGCACGGGGCATGCCCCGGACGCCGTGTTCGGCGACGTGCCCAAGCGCCTGGAGATCGAGTACTTCCACGCCATCCCCGCACAGGACTTCCGGGACGCCACGAGGCAGGGCATCGAGATGAACGTGGCCAGAGACGAGCTCGGCGTCCTGAAGCCCCGCCTCGACAGGATCCTGGCGGCGTACCTCCCCGTGAAGCCCCACGACCGCTATTCCTTCACCTACCTCCCGGGGCGGGGTTCCACGCTCCGGCTCAACGGCCGCAGCCTCGTGACGGTGGAGGGCCTGGATGTGGCCAATGCCTTCCTGAAGATCTGGCTCGGGCCCAACCCGGCGGACAGGGACCTGAAGAGTCGGCTCCTGGGCATGCCCTGAACAGTTCTCTTACAGCATTTGCAGACATGTTACCTCACGGTGTATGTCCCGACCCTTCACGAATGTCCCCTTTCGGCTCGAGAGGAATGTCCCCTTGAGAGGGTTTTGGCGGGACGGTCCCCTGGAGGGGCCATGGGGGCGATCTTGATGAGCGGGAAGAAGCGGGAGCGGTCGGGGATTTTTGGGTGGAAGGAGCCGAGCGGGTCGAGCGTGAAGGCGGCGGCCCCTCCCCTACGGATTGGTCGTGGTCCCTCCCATGACTGAAACACGGTGCTCACGTACACGTACGGGCAGGGGACATTGTGAACGAGGTGAGCAAGGGGACGTTCCGAACGAGTCTTGACACGGCACGGCCGGTCCCGAGCGTTGACACGGTGCGACAAGACATTACTATGTTTCTTGGCACACTCAATTACGTACATAAGGAGGCCTGCCATGTTCGAGAAGGTCCTGTTCCCCACCGATTTCTCCGATGTCGCGACCAAGGCCCTCCAATACGTCAAGGAGCTCAGGCAGGCGGGCACCCGCGAGGTCACGGTGCTCCACGTCGTGGATCAGGCCAACCTCGATCTCCTGGGCACCTACAGCGCGGTCGGGGACCTCGTGAACCTCGAGAGGGAGATCCTCAAGCGGGCATCCGACGAGGTGGGATTCGTGGCCAACGAGCTGAGACAGTGCGGCTTCACCGTGAACGAGCGCGTGATGCAGGGTTCGCCCGTGAGGCTCATCCTGAGGCTCGCGGAAGAGGAGAACCCCTCCCTCATCGTCGTGGGGTCGCATGGGAAGAGCAATCTCGAGGAGATGCTCATGGGCTCGGTCTCCGAGAAGGTGGTGCGGAAGGCGAGACACCCCGTCCTCGTGATCAAACGCTGAGATCGAGTGCACCGGCGAACCCGAACCAGCAGGCAGGCCTGGTGCAACTGCCGCTTCATGGGCGCGAGTACGTGCGGATGGATCGGGGATGCAACAAGGGCTGCCTGGACGGAGGGAGGAGGACGATGAAGCGGTTCGACTTTTCCGGAAAGAGGGTCCTCATCACCGGCGCCTCGGCCGGCATAGGCAGGGCGCTCTCGGCGCAGTTCGCGAGGCGGGGGGCGATCCTCGCCCTGGGTTCTCTTCCCAGCGAGGCCGGCGAGCTCGAGTCCTGGGCACGGGAGCTGCGCAGAACCCACGGCACAGAGGTGCACACCTTCCCGGTCGACCTGCTGGAGGAGGGGGGCCCGGAAAGGCTCCACCACGAGGTGAGCCTGCGCTTCGGGAAGGTGTACGCCCTGGTGAACAACGCGGGCACTGTCGCATACGGCGAGTTCCACGAGACGGACTGGGGGCGGCAGGAGGCGACGCTGAGGCTCAACCTCCTCGTGCCCATGCGCCTCATGCACCTCTTCCTCGGGGACATGGTGCGCTCAGGCGAAGGGGTCGTGTTCAACGTGTCGAGCGTCTCTGCGCTCCAGCCGACCCCGTTCCAGGCCGTCTACGGAGCGAGCAAGGCAGGACTGCAGAGCCTCTCCCAGGCGGTCCGCGCGGAGCTCGCGGGGAGTGGGGTCACCGTGTGCACCCTGAACCCGCCCTACATCGACACGCGCCTCCTCAGGACGCCCGGCTACCCCGAGGACCTCAGGTTCTTCAAGATCAGCGGCAAGAAGAGCCCTGAGTGGCTCGCCGAGAGGGCCATACGCGCCTTCGAGGAGGGCAGGATGATGTTCATCCCGGGGCTTGCGAACAGGATCATCCACGACCTGCTCGTACGGGTCTCGCCGAGAGGGGTGGTGGACGCGGTGTCTCGGTTCTTCCTGCAGGGCGCGTCCCGGGCGGCGGCAAAGAAAAGGGCGGGAAGAGGCCGGGGGACCGAGGGCACGAACCGATGAAGAAACTCCCATTGACGGCAACCTGAAGAATTAGGCCGGAAGGGGGCGTGGGTGATGAGAGGGCCCATCGAGGAGATCGTCTTTTTCGGCGACGATGTTCGCATAGGGAGGTTCCCGGCTCATACGAGGTTTGTGTACGCGAACGAAGCGCTTGCGGCCCTGCCCGACTTCGACGCCGAACTCCGAGCCGCGCTCGACCGCCCACTCGGCGCGGAACCCCTGGAGAAACAGCTGGGCCCGAAGAGCCGCGTCACCATAGCCTTCGACGACCCCTGCCTTCCCGTCCCCCTGATGCTTCGCGACCCCAGGGCGAAGGTGGTCGGGGAGGTCCTCAAGCGGCTCTTCACCATAGGCATCCCCAAGGAGAGGATCCGCATCGTCTGCGCCAACGGGCTTCACCGCAAGTGGAGCCTGGACGAGCTGAAGACCGTCCTGGGCCGGAAGGTGGTCTCCCTCATGGCGGAGAGGATCTCGTGCCACGACGCCACCCTCGACGACGAACTGTCCTTCCTCGGCACCACTTCCAGGGGGCACGAGGTGGAGGTCAACAGGGCGTGCGTCGAGGCGGACATGCTCATATACGTGAACCTGAACTTCACGAGCATGAACGGTGGCGCAAAGAGCGTGCTGGTGGGGCTCGGTTCGTGGAGGAGCATAAGGCACCACCACGGGCCTGCGCAGTGGAACACGGACGCCTCCATCATGGACCCGGCCACCTGCCCGATGCACGCGATACTCGCCGAGATGTACCCCCTCGTGCAGAAGGGCTGCAACGTCTTCCAGATCGAGACGGTGACGAACAACAACGTCTGGCCGTTCCCCCTCGACCTCCTGCTGGCGCCTCTCGGGTCCGAGCATGGCCGGAAACGGGCGGGGGCGTTGAGAAGGACGCTCTTCGAAGCGGCGTCGCTCGCGCCTGAGGCGTTCAAGGGCTGGGTCAGGAAACGCCTCGTGCGCTCGGACTACAGGCCGGTGGCGGTAAAAGCGGGGGCGCCCGGGCCGGTTCACGCACGGACCTTAGACGTCCTCTTCCGGCAGCAGAACGTGGCCGTCGAGTCTCAGGCGGACGTGGTGATCTACGGGGTGCCGAGCTTGAGCCCGTACAGCTCCCTGTCCGACTTCAACCCCATCCTCCTCAGGTCTCTCGTCATGGGCTACCTGGTGGGGCTGTTCAGGGGCAGGCCGCTCGTGAAGAAAGGCGGGGTGGTGATCGCCTGCAACCCCGGCTTCGAGCAGTTCAACGAGCGCCACCATCCGGCCTACATCGATTTCTGGAAGAACCACCTTCCCGAGTACGAAGACCCGGTCAGGTGCTGGGAGGAGCTCTCGGAACCCTATGCGGCAAACGAGAGGTACCTCGCCCGCTACCGGGAAGACCTCGCCTATCACGGGGCCCACGGGCTCATCAACTGGATGTGGAGCGGCATGGGTCTCAAGCACGTGAGTTCGGTGATCCTGGCGGGCGCCAGGGAACCGCTCACGGCGAGAAAGATAGGCTTCATCCCGGAGCCCGACCTCGACCGCGCGATAGACCGCGCACTCGAGACGGCGGGCAGGGATGCCAGCATCACCTACCAGGTCATCCCCCCGCTCTTCTGTGTTGACGTCGCCTGAAAGACGGCAGGCCGTGCCGTTTCGATCACGCGCGGGGAGAGTGGCGCCCGTCGCCTTGCCGGGCGCCCGGGATGCCTCCATGGTGCAGGGTGAACCGTGGGTGCCCAGCCCTTTCGGCCTCGTGCGCCTGGAGCTCGTCGAGCCACTTCCTGAAGTGCACGCCCACGATCATGAGCCTCACCGCCTCGCCGAAGGAACGCGGCCGCCTGAGGAGCGTCCAGGCCAAGAGCCTCCAGTAATACCTCCTGAGGTCTCCCTCGTTCTTCACGCCTATGCGCCAGATGGTCTTCAGGAAGGCGGCCACGCCGTTGAGGCGGATCTTCGAGACCCGCCCGAACCTGCATGTCCGAAGGAAAGACAAGCACCTCCGGTAGTAGTGGGCCGGCGAGTAGACGAGCTCGACGAGCCTCCTGTACCCCCTCACCAGCTTCTCTCTGTCCATGCGCGGGATGAAGTTGAGGGAACCGTCGGTGTTGTCCCCCGACGCCTCGTCCAGGAGCCTGCCCTCCGAGGCGAGCCTGGCCCACAGCCTCGTTCCCTTGAGCGCCTCGAGGAGCCCCACCATGGCCATGACGATGCCGCTCTTCTGGATGAACTCGGCCTGGCGTTCGAACACGTCCTCGGGGTCGCTGTCGAACCCCACGATGAACCCGCCCATGACCTCGATCCCCCTGGACTGGATGGTGTGAACCGCTTCGAGGAGATCCGTCTTCAGGTTCTGGGTCTTGCCAGCCTCTTTCAGGCTCTGGTCGACGGGGGTCTCGATGCCGACGAACACCTTGTTGAACCCGGCCATCACCATGAGGTCCATGAGCTCGGGATCCTGGGCGAGGTCGATGGAAGCCTCCGTGAAGAAGTGGAAGGGCGCGCCGCGGTGGTGCATCCACGAGGCGAGCGCCCTGAGCATCTCCTTGACCCTGGGCCTGTTGCCGATGAAGTTGTCGTCCACGATGAAGACCGATCCCCTCCAGCCCCTCCGGTAGAGATCCTCCACCTCGGCCACGAACCGGCCGGCGTCCTTGGTGCGGGGCTTCCTGCCGTTGAGCCTCACGATGTCGCAGAACTCGCAGTCAAAGGGACAGCCCCTGGAAAACTGCAACAGCATGGACTCGTAGTCGCCGAAGTCGATGAGCTCCCATGCCGGAGGTGGGGTCAGCGACAGGTCCGGCTTCCCATCCTCCTCGTAGACCCTCGCCGCGGCGTTGTTCTCCAGGTCCCCCACGAAACGCCTGAAGCTCACTTCCGCCTCCCCGAGGATCACGTGGTCGATCTCCGGGTACTCGGTCATGTCCCTGGTGAACAGGGGGCCTCCGGCCACCACCCTCACCCCGTGCCGCCGCGCTCTCCTGACGACCTCGAGGAGAGACGCCTTCTGAACGCTCATGGCGCTCACGAAGACCGAGTCCGCCCACGAGAGGTCCTCGTCGGTCAACTCGCGGACGTTCAGGTCCACGAGCCTCCTCCTCCACCCCTTGGGCGCCATGGCCGCGACCGTCAGGAGTCCGAGCGGGGGGAACGCGGCCTTCTTCGAGAGAAATTCGAGTGCATGGGTGAAACTCCAGTACGTGCGCGGGATCCGCGGGTATACGAAGAGCGCGTTCATCTTTCCTTCCCTCCTTTGTCTCCAGTCCATGCCTCACGACCTGAGGATCGCATTCCCTTCAATGGAGGAGACCATAGCACATGCCAGGCGCAAACGAGTGCAAAAGTACCTCAAAGAGTTTGTCAACATTTTGAAAACAGGCTGACATGACAGGGGTTCTCATCCCTCGCACCTCTTCCCCCCATTCCTTTTGGATACGACGGACGGAAAGGCGAGCGCACCTGCGCCGGGTCTGCCTCTTTCTGTCACCCGCCGTTCCAGGCGTGAGGGGGTCGGCCCGCAGAAAGGACAGGCAAGACGCACCGGTGGTCCATCCCTCATCTCCTCATCGGGCGCATTCTCCGCACGGTTCTCTTCTTTCCGTGCTGGGAACCATCTCGGGCGAGCGCTCTTCGGGTTGGACAACCCGTGGTCCACGCACCGTCCATGCACGAGCCGAGATGGGTCGGCCGCCGTGCACGCCGGGCATGCATGACAAAGGCGCCACCGCCTTCAACCGGAGACCCGTCATCCACGACTGTCCTGGGCGCTCGTGCGACGTGATGAGAGAGGTAAGCCTTTGAACCGGTCTTCTTCATCCACGGCCCTCTGGGCCTCAGGCGCCCGTGCGACCCGGGCGGGCTTTCACCGCCCTTCCCGGTGGGACCACACCTCTACCTGCCTGCGGCGATGCGTGGCACGCGCGAAGACGGCCGCCTGAGGTTGCAGGCCAGCCGAACAGTCCTGCAAGACGGTGCACGCTCGAGGAGAGACGCCCGAATGCCTGGTCGTGCGGCCTTGAAGGGAGATCAGCGCCTCTCCTGCCTCGCTTCCCGGAGGGCATCATGGTTCGGCCCCGGGGAGACACGAGCACATAACCCTGCGAAGACAAAAAAAAGACTTCATTGTCCCTGCATGGGGGCCGGACAATGAAGCCAAAAACAAATCTCTATACCCTCCTTTACGGATACCTTTTCATGCCATACTTTTTCGTGAAATCAAATACTAAAGTTTAGCCTGACGATTGATAGGGTCATCCTGGCATTCAGGCCCCCGGTCGAGGGACCGCAGGTACAGGTACAGGCTGCCCCCCTCGCGGGCTATCCCGCACTTTTTCCTGATGTTCCCACGGTGGAAGGAAACAGCGTGCGTCGAGACGCCGAGAGCGCTCGCTATCTCCTTGGTGCTCTTGCCGAGTCTCACGAGCTCCGCCACCCTCAGTTCCATGGGCGTGAGACGGAAAGAGAGACGTTCGAGCCCGCCCATGTTGGAGCCGAAGAGATCCTCGATGTTTGCCTGCGCGGCGTCCAGGTAGGTCCTCGAGCCTTCATTGAGGCCGCCCCTGAGCCTCTCCAGGTAGGGGACGACCCGCTTGCGCACCCCTTCGGCGAGGCGCTCGATGGCCTCCCTCTTCTCTCTCTCCCGGGCGTCGAGAAGGACCCTGAGGGCCACGTTCATCTCCTCGAGCCGGCAGGCCTGCAGCTCGAGTTCGTGTTCCTTGCTCTTCAGCCTCTCCTCCGCCCGCCTGCGTTCCGTCACGTCCCTTGCGATACCGCAGAGCCCCGTTATGGTTTGGGTCGAGAGATCCCGTATCGGCACCTTGACGACGTGCATGACGATCTCCTCGCCGGCAGGCGCCCATACGCACTCATGCTCGAGCTCCTCGCCGGCAAGGACCCTCTTGTCCATCGGCTCCGAGAGGGCTGCCGCCCTCGGGCCGAAGACATCCCCGTCCGTCCTGCCGACGATGTCCCTGGAGCTTACCTTGAGGGCCCGCTCCATGCACGGGTTCACGTACGTGTACCTCAGTGACGTGTCCTTGAGGAAGATACAGTCCCGGGCCGATTCGAACACCGCCCTGAAGAGCTGTTCGTTCATCCGGAGGCTGCGCTCCATCTCGATGCGCTCGGTGATGTCGCGGGCCACGGAGATGACCTCCACGGGCCTGCCGCCTTTCTGGTAAGGGACGCCGGTCACCTCCCCGTACTTGACCCGTCCGTCCTTGGTGATGAAGGTGTAGACGGACGACACGATCTTCTCCCCCCCGAGCACGCGCCGTATCTCGTCGAAGGCCTTCTGGACGTACTCTTCGGGGATGACGCGGTGCTCGTAGAAGGGCCTGCCCACGAGCTCTTCGGGCCTGTAGCCGAGCACGCGCTCGACGCTCGGGGACACGCTCGTGACGATGAAGTCCCTGTCGATGGAATAGATGACGTCGTTGGCAAGGCTGAAATGGATCCGGTAGCGCCCGGCCGCGTCCACGAGGCCTTCGGCGAGGCGCTTGAGCCTCCTGAGCCTGTCCTCGAGACGGTGTACCCTGTTCCTCAGCTCTTCGCGTACATCTTTGCCGCTCATCCGACCTGCCCTCATTGCATCACTACACATTCATCACAAAGACGTGCATGCACCGGTAAGCCCCGGCACTCGGGCATGTTACCGCATCGACATCCACATGGCAATTACGATGTTGAAATCACGGGCGCCCACGGGTGATAGACCTCGGTCGAGGGCGCTCGACAACGAGGCGGTTCTGCCGAGATCACCGGAGTCCCGAGGGGGACGCGATCCCTTGAGAGGCGGTACGCGGGTCTCGCCGGACCCCCCCGGCCGAGATCCCCGACGCCCTGAAAAGGCCGTGATCCCCCTGGAGTGGAGGCTCACGGGAAGGCCCCCGACACAGGGACGCAGGCGGCGCGAGGTGGAGGGTCTCAGCAGGAAAAGACGCCGTCCTCGTAGATCGTCACCCTCTTTCCGTCCCCGAGCTCGGCCGTGACCCGCTTCCGTTCCGTGTTCACGAGGTCCCAGTGGAGGGCTGAATCGTTGAAACCGAGCGACCTCTTCTTCTGCGGGCTGAGGAGGGAGGCATCCCCGTCGTACGTGTCGGCGTACGAGTCTCCCAGGGCTATGTGGCAGTTCCCGTGCTCGCCGCCGTAGTTCTCGTCGTACAGGGTGTTCGCCATGAAAGCGTTTATCCTCGAGAACCTCCTGTCGGTGAGGGAGAACTCCCCCAGCCTCGAGGCCCCCCTGTCCATGGCGATCTGCTTCAGGAGGAACTCCTCCCCATCCCGGGCGCGGGCCTTCACCACGACGCCGCGGTCGAACTCGAGTTCGACCCCCTTGACGTAGTTGCCGCTCCTGTACGAGGGCTGGTCGGCGTAGAACCTGCCGGAGGTGCCCCGCCAGTCCGGCGACACGAAGATCTCGAAGCTCGGTATGTTGTGTCCCGATATCCCCACCCACTTCCTGCTCGCGCCGGGGGTGACGACGAGGTCCGTCGTGTCTGACTGGACGAAGAGCCTCTTGATCTTCATCCCGTTGAGCCAGCGCTTGATCTCCTGGGCCTGGCCGTACGTCTCCTTCCACCACGCGACGGGGTCGTCGACGTCCAAGCGGCATGCATCCACGATCTGGCCGGTGTATTCCTCGATACTCATGCCCGCGTGGCGTGCGAGCTCCTGGGTTGGATAGAGGCAGAGGGTCCACCCGAACAGTCCCTTGGCTTCCCTCTCGTCCAGGATGTCGTTCAGGTACTTGCGCGCCAGGGTGGCCTTGGCTATCCGCTCGGGCCTCACGTCCGCCAGGTGGGTGATGGATTCGGGCGCACGGATGGTGACGAGCCCGTTGAGCGACGAGAACAGCTCCCTCTCGCCCGGTGTGCAGAACACGAGCTGGGAGGTCGAGGACTTCCCGTAGAAGGCGCGCTCCATGACAGGGGTCAGCGTGACCCTCATGACCGGGTGGCACCCCATCTCCACGACGAGCTCGTATACCCGCTCGGCGAGCGGCAGGGCCCTTTCGTCCGCCCTGATGAGCACGATATCGCCCTTCTTGCAGCGTCTACCCCTGGCCGTTGCCAGCCCCCACATGAGCACCCCGGCATACCTCTCCATCTGTCCGCTCGTGAGCATGATCACCCCTCTTGAATACTGACACGCGAATCTAACAGCAAAACCGCCTTCGCACAAGCCCGCTCTCACCTTGCGGCATGGCGTCTTACGGCGAAGGGCTTCCTGCGTGCGGGCCGGGCAACAGGCGGCCAGGGGAATGACCCGCAGGCGGGCGCGGCCCGAGAAGGCCTCGGGCGGGGCATGCCGCTCAATCCTTCTTCTTGGACGCCTCCGGGAAGTATTCCCTGAAGCAGTCGGGGCACAGCCCGTGGCTGAACACGGCGTCGGAGTGTTCCTCGAGGTAGTGCTCGAGATGGGTCCAGTACCCCTTGTCGTCCCTGATCTTCTTGCAGGCGGCGCAGATGGGGATGAGGCCCCTCAACGTCTTGATCTGGTTCATGGCATCGACGAGTTCTTTGTTGAGCCTCTCCTTGTCCTCCTCCATCTGCTTGAGCTCGGTGATGTCCTGGAGCGTCTCCACCGCGCCCAAGAGTTCCCCGCTCCCCAGGCGGACCGGCGAGGCGTCGAAGATGAGATAGCGCCTTCGGCCCCCCACGTCCTGGAACCAACCCTCCGCGTGGAGGCCTTCGGGCACGAGGAGGGACGGACCGTGCAGGGTGTAGAGGTCGTCGACCCGGGATGTTTCGCCGTCGACGATGAGGTCGCTCAACGTCGGCCTCCTCTCTGCGTAGAAAGGCATCCAGTGATCGGTCGTCCCCAGCATGCGGTGGGCCGGGTGACCGGTGAGCGCCTCGCAGGCCTTGTTCCAGTAGATCACCCGGTGCCTCACGTCGATAGCGAAGATCGCCACCGCGCAGTTCTGCACCATGTTCTCGAACAGCTCGATCTGCAGGAGGGCGGCCTCGTGCCGGTACTCGGGGCCCGCCGCCTCGCCCAGGCTGCACGAGACGAACTCGAGAAGGTCATGGATGGGTTTTGCCTCGCTCACCGCTCGCTCCCGTACCCACCTAATAATGGCGGCCGGACGCCTTTTCAAGGATTCCCCGCTTGGCCCACACGCAGGGTCGCACGCAGAAGAAGGCCTCGTTGCGCGAGGTTCCCAGGAGAGCCTCACACCATGCCGGGCCGCGCTCGGATGCCGCACATGCCCGCTTCAAAGGCGCGCCTCATACCATGACCAGGTCACGACGCGCCGGTTCCGCCTGGCAGCCGCACCCGGAGTGCACGACCCTCGCAAGGCGCGAACCACTGCAGGCAGTGGAACCTCAGGCGGGCCCGGCAGGCGGAGGCGGCCTGAGCGTGGAGTCCGCATCGAAGAGCCGGAGGGCCTCCCTCTCGCACCAGGTGGGGCCGAAGAGACCCTCGAGGAACCCGTTGTGTCCGCCGAAGTCGTGGATCACGAGACTGACGGCCGGGCTGAGCCTGAGGCGGGAGAAATCCTCGACCGGGATCGCCGGGTCGTCTTGCGCCGTGACGATCGTGGTGGGGACCGTCACGTCCTCGAGCGTCTCGGGGTGTATCGCGTAGGACCTGAAGTAGCCTTCGGTGTCGTATTCCGCCTTCAGGGAGGAAAAGAGTGCTTCCGTCATGGCCCTGACGGACCTCTCCGCGAGGACGGCCGAGAAGTCGTAGAGCGAGGGGAAGAGTTCCTGCTTCCTCCGCAAGGACCTCCTCCACTTCTTGACGAAGTACCACCTGAGCAGCGGGCTTCGGTCTATGGCGTCGGTGGCGTGCGAAGGGTCGATGACCGGGCTCACGGCGAGCACGTGCCTGAGATGGGTTATCGGCTCCTGCGCGCAGTGCCTCGCGATCCTGAGCGCGAAGTTGCCGCCCAGGGAAAAACCCATGAGATAGCAGGGGGCCTCTCCCGAGAACCCCGCTGCAAGGGATACGGCCTGGAACACCTCGTCGAGCATGACGGCCCTGAACAGGCCCTCGTTGAGGTGGTGGGTGTCCCCGTGGTCCCTGAAGTTGAGCCTGAACACGGAGTACCCCTTCCGGTGGAAGAACCTCCCCGCGTGGAGGATGTAGGTCGAACGGGCGCTCCCCTCCCATCCGTGGAGGAGGATCACGAGGCCCTTCCTTCCCGGAGAATGGGAGAGGGAGCCCACCAGGCGGACGCCGCCTGTCACGGTGAGGGTGATTTCCCTGGACGAGCCCTCCAGGTCGCCGGCACCCACGGCCCTGACCCTCGACGAGGCGAGGACCGTCTGGGTGTAGGCGCCCCTGAGCCAGTACGGCGGCATGAACCGGCCGTTCGATTCCCTGCCAGGACCTCTCACCCGGCCCCTCCCCCTCCACGCGGGATCAGGACACCATGAGGTTGAGCGGGTCTATGTACGCAGGGTCTTCCCGGTCCATGATCTCCACGATGTGCCTGTTGAGACGCCACTTGTGCTCCCTGAAGATCACCCTGCCCTTTGCGAACGTCCGCGCGAAGGCCATGGCCTCCTTCATGAGCTCCTCCTCCCCCTCGCAGGCCTTCACGACCGCGTGGCACTCCTCGAGCTCCTTGCCCGTGGCCCTCTTGCCGGTGAAGACGAGTTCCTCGACCTTGTAGTAGGGGATCGCCTTCTTCACCATGGCGAGCATGCCGGGCAAAAACGGGATGTTGATGTCCACCTCGGGGAAGCAGAAAAAGCCCCTGTCCGAGCGCATGAACCTGAAGTCGCAGGTGCACGCGATGATCGCGCCGTCACCGAATGCGTGCCCGTTGATCGCCGCGATCACGGGCATGGGGATGGTGAGGATCTTCTTGAACAGGGTGTTCAGGCTGTACATGAACGCCCTGATCTCGTCCCCCGCCCCCCTGTTCACCGCGTCCATCATCCAGTTGAGGTCGATCCCCAGGGACCAGTTCTTCCTGTCCACGGACGCGAGCACGATGGACTTGATGTCCTGGTCGGCCTCGATCTCGTCCAGGCACGAAAGCATGCCGGAGGCGTACGAAGGGTTGTGTCTGTTCTCGCTGGTGTTCATGGTAAGGACGGCGACCGTCCCGTCCTTCTTCCACTCCACTACCGCCATGGCGCCCTCCTCTCGATGATATGGGACACTGTAGCACACCTTGGGTCAACATTGGAAATTCATTCGTTCCCCGCGCGGTTGACCCTTGATGGGTCGATGGTATTCTGCGATAACCCCAAGGCAAGGGGGCCGATGATGCACTGCGGTTTCGCCGACGCCGATGCGAGGATCAGCCAGCTCAAGACGCTCTACCCGGACAGGTTTCCCGAGCCGGGGGCCATCTTCGGGCACATCAAGAGGGGGGACAGGATCTTCGTCGCGACAGGGTGCGCCGAGCCGAGGCACCTCTCGAGGTCCTTCCTGGACCATGCGCGGGCCAACCCGAAGGCATTCTTCGACGCGGAGCTCTCCCACCTGGTCGCCCTGGGACTCACCGGCGAACCCCTGGACGACTTCAGGCCGAACTTCCGCCAGCATTTCTTCTTCGTGGCTCACAGCACCAGGGACGCGGTGACGAGGGGGCTGGCTGACTACACGCCCTCGGCCATGTCCCAGGTGTCGAGGCTCATCAAGCGGGGGCTCATGCCCGTGGATGTCGCGTTCATCCAGGTGTCCCCGCCCGGCTCGTCGGGCAGGCTGAGCCTGGGGGTGAGCGTGGACGTCATGAAGGAGGTCATCGAGAACTCGCGGCTCGTCATCGCCCAGGTGAACGCGTTCATGCCCTACACCCACGGGGACAGCACCATCGACCCGGAGCAGGTGGACTTCTTCATCCACCACGACGAACCCCTCGTGGAGTTTCACTATCCCCCGCCCGACGACGTCACCCGCGCCATAGGATCGTACGTGGCAAGGCTCGTGCCGGACGGGAGCACCATCCAGGCGGGTTACGGCAGGGTGGTCAACGCCGTGCTCGAGGGTCTGGGCACGAAGAGGCACCTGGGAGTCCACACCGAGATGCTCTCGAGCGGCATCATCGACCTCATGAGGGCGGGCGTGGTGGACAATGCCAAGAAGAGCGCCGATGCGCTCAAGACGGTCGCGTCTTTGTGCCTGGGAACGTCCGACATGTTCGCCTTCATGCACGATAACCCCGCGATCGCCTTCATGCCCTCCTCCTACACCAACGACCCCTCGGTCATCGCCAGGCAGGAGCGCATGGTGGCGATCAACTCCGCCCTCCAGATAGACCTCACGGGCCAGGCTTCGTCCGAGTCGTTCGGGCCCGGTTTCTACAGCGGCATAGGGGGCGACGTCGACTTCATGAGGGCCGTGTCCGCATCCCCCTCCGGCAGGACCATCCTCGCCATGCCCTCGACGGCGAAAGGGGGCGCCGTCTCGCGCATCGTGGCGCGCCTGGGCGAGGGTGCGGGCGTGACGTACAACCGGTCGGACATACAGTACGTGGTCACGGAGTACGGCATCTGCCACCTTCAGGGGAAGAACATCAGGGAACGGGCCATGTCCCTCGTCGCGGTCGCGCACCCCAGGTTCAGGCCCTCTCTCGTCGAGGAGGCGAAACGGCTCGGCCTCGTTCCGGAGGATCAGCCGTTCTTCACCGGCCCCAGCGGCTTGTACCCCACCGACGTGGAGACCCACCGCACCACGAGAACCGGCCTGACCGTGTTCCTGAGGCCCATCAAGATATCGGACGAGGAGCTGCACAAGAAGTTCGTATACTCGCTCTCCGAGAGGACGCTGACCATGCGCTTCCTCTCCCCGAAGACTGAGTTCCCCAGGAGGGAGAGGCAGAGACTGGTGGTCATAGACTACACGCGGCACATGGCCATCCTGGCCCTCCTGGAAGGCCCCGAGACGGAGGAGATCGTCGGCATAGCGCGTTACGCCGTCGAGGGCGACGAACACAAGGCCGCTCTCGCCGTGGTGGTCAAGGACGACTTTCACAACCAGGGCATCGGCACCGTGCTGCTCGACTACGTGACCTTCCTCGCACGCAAGCAGGGCCTCCTCGGCTTCACCGCCGAGGTCTTCGCGGACAACAGGGCCGTGATGCGCATGCTCAGGCGCATGCGCGAGATGGGACACGACGTGAAGAGCTCGATCAGCGACGGCGTCCTCTCCGTCACGATCACCTTCGGCCACATGGACAGACCCCAGAGGCAGGAGTCCTGACAGGCCTGAACACCCGTAGCCGTGCCGCCCGGCTCTTTTCCCCGGCGAAGAGAACCCCACGGCGGACCCGGCCGGCACAGCCCACCAACGGCCGCCGTCCGGTCACGTGCCGGGAAGGCCCGCATGAGCGGCAGGCCCCCTCTCCACCCGCCGCCTTTCCCGCCGGGGCAGGCCGCCGAAGCTAAAGGCCCTTCTCGTCACGGCCTCGCCTCCCGCCTCTGGGCCTCGGCGTGCGCGGGCAGGTATATCGTGAAGGTCGACCCCTTCCCCGGCTCGGACTGGAGGGTTATGCACCCGCCCCACTGCCTCACGATGTTGTAGACGATGGTCAGGCCGAGTCCGCTGCCCTTGCCCATGGACTTGGTGGTGAAGAAGGGGTCGAAGATGTGCGATGCGGTCTCCTCGTCCATGCCGAGGCCCGTGTCGGACACGGTGAGGCTTATGTACCTTCCCGGCTCGAGGTCCACGTGCATGCCGGCAGAGGTCTCGTCGATGGTCTCATGCGCGGTCTTCACCGTGAACCTGCCCCCCCGGGGCATCGCGTCCCTCGCGTTCAGCGAGAGGTTCATGATCGTCTGCTCCAGCTGGCTCCTGTCGGCGAGCACGACGCACGGCTCCCCGGAGAGCTCCATGCTCAGATCCACCTTCTGGCCCATGACCGGCGTGAGGAGGTCCTTCATGCTCGTCACGACCTCGTTCAGGTCCACAGGCACCGGCCTGGCAGGCTGCTTCCTGCTGAACGACAGGAGCTGCTTGATGAGGGAGGAGGCCGATTTCTTGACCTCCCTGATCTTCCCCACGCTCCTGACGACAGATTCCTTGTCGTCGGCCTTGAGCAGGATGAGCTCGCAGAACCCATCGATGGCGGTGAGGTAATTGTTGAAGTCGTGGGCGATGGTCCCGGCGAGCCTGCCGACTGCCTCCATCTTGTAGGCCCGCATGAGCTCCTCCTCGAGGAGCTTGTACTCGGTGATGTCCCTGCCCCACCCGAGGATGCACTCCTCGTCGTCGAGGGTTATGGGGACCGCCGACCACAGGACGTGCTTGAGCTCGCCGCTCTTGGTCCTGAACCGTACCTCCTCGTTGCGGACAGACCCCTGCTCCTTGATCTTCCTCACGATCCTCTTGCGGTCGGAGGGCCTTTCCCAGATGTCAATCTCGAGAGAGGTGCGGCCTATGATTTCGTCCCTCGTGTAACCCGACGCCTTGAGATAGCCCTCGTTCACGTCCCGGTACGCGCCGTCCTCCATGGCCGTGATGGAGACCCAGTCGGGGCTCGCCTGGAAGATCCTCGCGAAGCGTTCCTCGGTCATGCGCAGCTTGTCCTGGAGCCGCCTGTGTTCCGTGATGTCGAAGGCGAACCCCTCGAGGAAGAGGAGCCTGCCCTCGGGCGAGAAGACCCCGCAGCCATGGTCCCAGACCCACCTGACGTCACCGCCGGCTGTCCTGATACGGTAGGTCAGCTCGTAGTTCTCCCTCTTCTCCAGAGCCCTGTTCACCTCATCCCACACCCTGTCGCGGTCTTTCGGGACGATCACCCTGCCCCAGGCGATCTTCTCGTTGTTCACGAGATCCTCGACGGCATACCCCGTGAGAGCGAGGCAGCCCTCGCTCACGGCCACCATGGTCCAGTCACGGTCGTGCCTGCACCTGTACACCATGCCCGGCAGGTTGCCGATGAGCGAGGTGAGCGCCCGGTTGCGCTCGGAGAGGTCCCGCTGGGCCCTGATGAGGGCCGTCTGGTCCGAGTAGACCTCCACGAGCTCGCCCGACGGCAGCCTGTACACGAAGCTCTCGCGCCAGCCCGATATCCTCTGGTCTTTGTTGAAGTACACGGGCAGGTACTCTCCGACCCCCGTCCTGTAGACCCTGAGGAGGGCCTGGTACAGCCCCGAGGCCCGGGACCCGGGAAAGACCTCCAGGAGCGTCTTCCCGACGACGTCTTCCCGTTTTATCGAGTCGATCCGCTCGGCCGCCCTGTTGAACTCCACGTACTCGAAGTCCCCCCCGTCCTTGACCGCCCTGAAGATCGCCACGCCGCTCAGGCTGTTCTCCACCAGGGCGCGGTACCTCGCCTCAGCCTTCTCCAGGGCGTCCTGAGTCCTCCTGCGTCTCGTTATGTCCACCGCCATGAAGAGGTGACACGGCACCTGAGAGTAGGTGAAGGAGACCCCGTTGAGGATGCAGTCGTGCTCGGACCCCGAGGCGGTCTTGAACCTAACCTCGAGATTCTGGACCTTCCCTTTGGCACCAAGCTCGGCGAGCACCCGCGCCCTGTCGGCCGGGTCGACCCACAGGCCCGTCTCGAGCGTGCGTCGCCCGACGAGATCCTCCCTCCGGTACCCGCTCATCTGGACGAAGGCGTCGTTGACCTCGACGATCACCCCGTCAGCCGCTGTCGTGATGACGCCTGGTATGGGGCTCGTGTTGAAACACTGGATGAACAGGTCGTCCTTCATGCACATACCCTCCAGCCGGCCTCACCGTGGAGGCTTCACGGCCGCCCGGCGGACCGGTCCATTCCCGCCCTGCAGTCGCTGTCGCCGCCGCCTCGAGGCCTGAAGGTCACGTTCGGCGCCCCCGACTGAAGACCCGATGCCATGGACCCCTCGGGCGCAGGGAAACAGAGGGCTCGGTCCTGGACATGCTCCTCTGCCTGCTCATTCATAATGCATAGCCACCGAGAGTCAAGGTTTGCCGGCTCACGTGTCAAGACTCGTCCGGAATGTCCCCTTGATAACCTCGTTCAACATGTCCCCTGCCCGTATGTCCACGTAAGCACCGTGCCCCAGTCATGGGAGGGACCAAGCCCTACCCGTAGGATAGGGCCGCGGCAAGGGTCATGCCCTGTCCAGGACTTGCGGACCTCTGGGTATCCAGGCCCTGGGGACCGCCACCGTCACGAGGGGGAGACGGCCCTTTCATTCGACCTGGACGCCTGCCCATGCACACCGGGAACCATCGCCTGCTTGGGCGCCCCTGTTCCTTTCGCGGGACATGTCCGGACAAAGTCCCGCCATGCCCGCATGCGACACCCCACAGGTGCACGCAGCCGTGAAGGGCTCAAGGTGGGAAACGGTCGCACGGGCCATTGACGCCTGGAGAACCGCAAGGTCACCTCCGCGGAGGGCCGCAGGGCCTCCTCGACGATACGGTCCGCATCCTCCCCCTGGCAGGACGCAGGACGGCAGCGGGTCCTGGACAGTTCGAGGATGGGGTCCCGAGAGAGAAGCCTCGAGAGAAGCCTGTCTCTTGCCACGGATTCTGCCCGCTCCCCGCCGGAGGCGGCACGAGACCGGCAGCGACGCTCAAGGCGCCGCTTACGCGCCGAGGAGCGAGGCCACCTCCTCGCCGTCCAGCTTTTCCCTCTCCAGGAGCATCTGCGCGCCCTTTTCGAGCACGTCCATCCTCGAGGAGAGGATGTCCCGTGCGACACGGTACTGGTCCTGGATGATGCGCCTGACCTCGTCGTCGATCGCCTGCGCGGTCGCCTCGCTGTAGTCCGTGCGCTCGACCTTCCCGATATCGAGGAGCCGAGGTCCCCGGTCGCTCGAGAGGTAAACCTGGCCGAGTTTTTCGCTCATGCCGTATTCCTTGACCATGCTCTTCGCGATGTCCGTTGCGCGTGCAAGGTCGTTGTGCGCCCCGGTGGAGACATCCGAGAACACGAGTTCCTCGGCCGCCCTCCCGGCGAGCAGGGTCGCGATCTTGTCCAAGAGCTCGGCCCTGCTCATGAGAAACCTGTCGTCGGTCGGCACCTGCATGGTATAGCCGAGCGCCGCTATGCCGCGGGGGATGATGGATATCTTCTGGACGCGGTCCGCGCCGGGAAGGCTCATGGCGACTATGGCGTGGCCCATCTCGTGGTGGGCGACGATCTTCCGCTCACGCTCGTTGATGAGCCTGTTCTTCTTCTCAAGGCCTGCGACGATCCTCTCGACGGCCTCCTCGAACTCCTCCATGCCCACTTCCCTCTTGCCCTTGCGTACCGCGAGCAGTGCGGCCTCGTTCACGATGTTCGCGAGATCCGCACCCACCATACCCGGGGTCATGGATGCGATGCGGCCCGGATCCACATCTGGAGCCGTCTTGACGTTCTTCATGTGAACCCTGAGGATCTCCTCCCGGCCTTTCTTGTCCGGCCTGTCCACGAGGACGTGCCTGTCGAACCTCCCGGGCCTGAGCAGCGCCGGGTCGAGGATCTCGGGCCTGTTCGTGGCGGCCATGAGGATGACCCCGACCTTGGGATCGAACCCGTCCATCTCCACGAGGAGCTGGTTGAGGGTCTGCTCGCGCTCGTCATGACCGGCGGTCAGGCCTATGCCCCTGGCCTTGCCCAAGGCATCGAGCTCGTCAATGAAGATGATGCACGGCGCCTTCTGCTTCGCCTGCTCGAAGAGATCCCTCACCCTGGCCGCGCCCAGGCCCACGAACATCTCGACGAAGTCGGACCCGCTCATGCTGAAGAAGGGAACACCGCTCTCCCCAGCGACCGCCTTGGCGAGCATGGTCTTTCCCGTGCCGGGAGGGCCCACCAGCAGGATCCCCTTGGGGATGCGGCCGCCGAGTTCGCTGAACTTGTCGGGGTTCTTGAGGAACTCTATCACCTCCACGAGTTCCTGCTTGGCCTCGTCGACGCCTGCGACATCGGAGAAACGAACCTTGAGCTCGCTCTCCACGTAGATCTTGGCCTTGTTCTTGCCGAGGGACATGAACCCGGGCTGCTGGGAGGCCATCCTCTTCATGATGAAGTACCAGATACCCACGAAGACCAAGATCGGCAGGACCCAGGACAAAAGGTCCCGTGCGAATGTCCGCTCGATTTCCCCCTTGAACGTCACCTTGTACTCATCCAGCATCCTCGAGAGCTCGGGATCGACACGGATTGTCTTGAATTCCTTCACCTCGCCGTTTTTGTCCTTCATCTTTCCCTGTATCCGGTTCTGGCCGACCGCGATCTCCGTGATCCTGCCTTCCTTGAGGAGGGTCATGAACTGGCTGTAGGGGATCGTCTGGACCGCGATCTTCTGCGCTATGTAGTTCTGGGCGATGAGCACGAGCCAAATGCCGATGAGTACGTACCAGATGGATACCTTGTGATGTCTCTCCACGCCCCCTCCTTTCGACAGACGTGCCTGCAGGATTTCTTGATATACAAGAGTAGTGGATTCCAAGCGGAAATCAACCTTCAGGAGACCTTGGGGGCGGCCCAAGACGGCTCGCGGGGCTTCGCCTTCGTCGTCAGACATCCCGGTGGAGGAGACGACCTCAAGGTTCGCGGACAACGCTCGTGTTCAGGCCCGGCCAGGGAGACGACACGGCGCCTCTCGGCGGTGTGCCTTTTCCCTCACGCCTCACGGCAGCCTGATCGATCCGGGCGCTCGATCCCGTTTGCGGGCTAGGCACCGCCTTTCTTCTTCTCGAGCTCCCTGAGCTCCTTCCGGAGGATCTTGCCCACGGCGCTCTTGGGGAGCTCGTCCATGAACTCGATCTCCTTGGGCACCTTGTAGGCTGCCAGCCGCTCCTTGAGGAAGGCGATGAGTTCCTCCCTCTCCGCCGTCACTCCCGGCTTGAGGACGACGAACGCCTTGGGCGCCACCCCCCGGTAGCTGTCCGGCACACCTATGGTGCAGGCCTCCATGACCTTCGGGTGGCTCATGAGGATCTCGTCGATTTCCTGTGGGAAGATGTTGTAGCCCGAGGCCACGATCATGTCCTTCTTCCTGTCCACGATGGTGAGATACCCGTCCTCGTCGAGGAACCCGATGTCTCCGGTATACAGCCAGCCGTCCCTGAGCACCTTCTCGGTCTCATCGGGCCTCTTGTAGTAACCCTTCATGACCTGAGGGCCCTTGAAGCAGATCTCGCCCGCCTCGCCGGTCTTCATCTCCACGGTGCCTGTCTCCACGTCGACGATCTTGAGGTCGGTGCTCGGGAACGGCACACCCACCGTGCCGGGCTTGATATCCCCCTTCCACGGGGAAGCCGTGCCCATGGGGGAGGTTTCGGTGAGGCCGTAGACATTGATGAGGTCGCCCCCGGTGATACGCTTGAGCTCGTTGATGGTCTCGACCGACAGGGGAGCGGCTCCTGCGATGAACCCCTTGATGAATCTCAGGTCCATCTTCCTGAAACGCTCGTCGTTGAGCAGGCCGATGAAGATCGTGGGCACGCCGGGCATGAAGCCGGGCCTGAACTTCTTGAGGAGCTCGATGATCACCCCGGGCTCGGGCCTGGGCACGAGAACGTCGGTGCCGCCGCCCCACACGGTGAAATTCTGGATACCCGTGAACCCGGCCGAGTGGAAGAAGGGGAAGATCCCGAGGATGCTCTCCTTGCCGTCCTCGATGTCGTAGAACCACGCCCTGAGCTGCTGGACGTTGCACGACATGTTGGCGTGCGTCAGCATGACGCCCTTGCTCACGCCCGTCGTCCCGCCGGTGTAGATGAGCGTGCCCAGTTCCTCCCACGCGGCATGGTTGGGAACCGGGGAGTCGTCGTTCGCCTCGACGAGGTCCACAAAGAGCGAGACCCCGTCACCGGGCTTCACCTTGCGGTACATCTTCCTCTTCACCAGGGGGAAGAGCTGCTTCTTGGGGAACGGCAGGTAGTCGTTGATATGGCAGATCACGATGTGCCTGATCTTTGTCTTCGGCTTGACGGCGAGAGCCCTCGGCAGAAGGAGGTCGAGGGTGACGAGGATCGTTGCGTCGGAGTCGTCCAGCTGGTGCGTGAGCTCCCGCTCCGTGTAGAGCGGGTTGTTCTGTGCGGCGACCGCGCCTATCCGCCACGTCGCGTAGTTGGCGATGACCACCTGGGGGATGTTGGGCAGGAGCATGGCGACCGTGTCGCCCTTCTTCACCCCGAGCCCCATGAGGGCCCTGGCGAAGGCATTCACCATGCGGTTGAGCTCCTCGTACGTGATCAGCCTGCCCATGTAGTTGAGCGCCGGCGTGTCGGGAAAACGCCTCGAGCTCCTCTCGAGCGCTTCAGGCATCGTGGTGCGGTCGAAGACGATCTCCCTGGGGACCCCCTGTGGATAACTCTTGTGCCAGATCCTCTCGAATCCCATGCGAACCTCCCCCATCCGAAGCATTCGGGTCATGCATCCAAGTTGACTTATTATCATACAATACTAACACGATGCCCCGCCCTGTCAAGACCCTACCGCGACCTGTGACCCGAGATGCACGGGAGGACCCGCCTCACCTTGGCCATGGCACACCGGCCACGCTGGAAACGGTCGTTCGGTGAGGGAGGACCCCCGCGCCCTCTCCCTGCGCAAAGGGTCCGCCGGCGGGCCCCTTCCATGTTCTCGGGTACCCGTGGGTCTCTTCCCTGCGCAAAAGGGTATGCCTCCCATGCGCGAAGAGGCGCCTTCCGAAACACTGAGCACACGCCTTTCATGGCTGTCCGTGCGACCGCCCAAGGATGAGGGGGCTCGTGTCCCATCGGGATGCAACCAGGCGCTGCGCCGGGAAGGAGTGACGTCTCGTTTCCCGCCACGCAAACGAGGTCTCCTCGTGCACTCACCCGGTTCTTTCCGGAAGGCGGGCCCTCGGGTCTTCATCCTGCGAGCCGTCGTCATGAAGAGGGGAGTTACCCTGGTCTCTCGAAAAACCAGCCAGTGAAATCGCGGACACAGGGGGTCGGCGCATGGCGGGGAGCGTACATATTTCGTGATACGAGAATCCTTGTCGATCTTCGATGTTCTAAATAATATAGACTATCATGTTGCACGAGAGGGAAAGGACAGACACATGGCAAGACGCGGAAGAAAACCATTGAGCAGCAAGTACGAGGGCACGGACACGAAACTCGTCAAGCGGAACTACTACATCGAGGAACGCCATGCAAAGGCCCTCTCGATCCTGTCCGCCATCACGGGCAAGGAGCTCTCCATCCTGGTGAACGAGGCGATCGGGATGCTGATAAAGAAGTACCAGCCCAAGACGGACATCAACCTCCTCGACCTCAAGGAGGTCATCAAGGCCTAGCCGGTCTCGGGCCCGACCTTTCGACCCCTGCGCCACGCCCGGCCACATGCACCACCGGCCGCACAGACACGGCCCTTCGGGCATGGTGGGTGACCCGGCCGAGATCAGGCCTTGGCTTGAGGGAGAGGGCCGCCTCGGAGTGATGAATCGCCGGAGCAGAGCGCCGCGAACCTTGAGGATCACGCTCGCGCCAGCCAACGGGCTCCTGTGCGGCGTCAAGGGCCAAGGACGAGAGAGACACCCCCCATCGACACCCCCGATACGGGTTGACCGAAGCATCCCCATGTGGCAGGGTGCACCGACGGACGCATGGGGACCTGAAGACAGACGATGAACACGGACGCTAAAGGATCCCGCTCGACGAGGGGACCACACGGCCGGACCATTGCGCCGGGTCGCGGCCGCGGGGCGCGAAACCTTGAGAAGGCGCATACAACGAAAGGGTGACTGCTGGTTGTCTGGCTCAAAACGACAGAAAGCCCATGCAACCGCCCGACAAGGAGACAGAAGATGTTGGAAGTGACCAGGAAGGCGACGGAGATGATCGGGCAGTTCTTCAAGGGAAGGGAAAAGGTGGAGCCCGTACGGGTATTCGTGGCTGGCATGGGGTGCAGCGGCGTGCAGCTGGGCATGGCCCTTGACGAAGCGAACGAGAACGACCGCACGTTCGAGATCGACGGCTATACCTACCTGATCGAAAACCAGCTCTACGAGACGGCCAAGCCCATCAAGATAGACTACGTGACCACCTCGCAGGGAGAGGGCTTCGTCATCTCCTCTTCCCTCAAGCCGGGCTCCGGGTGCTCGGGGGGGTGTTGTGGGTGCTGAGCGCACGACAACGTGCAAACCGATGTGACACATGAGGTCATGCATGGTCTGCCGAGGCCTCGAGGCACCGGGGGCAGGCGCCGGCGGACCGGCGCCTTCCGTCTCTCGGCAGGCGAGCGTCCTGGCCGTGATACCAGGCAAGAGCAGGCCGCCCCTCATCGTGCCCTGGACGACGGTACCGCCGTCCAGGCCGGGTTCGGTCCCATAGCGTCTCGCGATTTGCCTGCCAGGGCGTGGGGGATCATGGAGCAAGACCTTCACGGTCGGCCTCGTTCTCGTGCCGGGACGGCGGTTCACCCCCAAGGCAGGGGGGGCATCCCCCTCAGAAAGACCTTGGGGACATCCCCTGCCGGCTCATCCCAAGGCAGTGGGAGCATCCGCCCGCCCGGGAGAAGGCACCCGGACAGCAAGGCTTCCATGGCTAAGCACGGGGATCCATCTGTACAAACCGGTTGTACAAACAGGTCCGGCCCGCCGGGCGTGCCGGTCGACAGCACCGTCCCAGCGGCCTTGATGGGGAAGGAAAGATCGGGTAAGAGGGGGGAACCCGTCCGGTGTCCTCGGGCACGAGCACGGGTGCACGAGGTTGACTGGAGAAGACGGCCGGACGATACAACAAGAACGGCTGAAAGGATATAAACCCGGGGTGCGCCAAGGACCTCCTCGGCCTGGGGCTCACTCCACGAAAAAAGGAGGAACACGATGTTCACCGTAACGGAAAAGGCGATCGAGATGGTAGGCGAGTTCTTCAAGAGCCGCCAGGGCGTCGAGCCCCTGAGGGTCTTCATCGCGGGCGTGGGCTGAGGCGGGCCCCAGATGGGCCTGGCTCTGGACGAGTCAAAAGACGGAGACGAGATCTTCGAAAAGGGCGGATTCACCTTCGTCATCGAGAAGAAGCTCCTCGAGGAGGTGAAGCCGGTGACCGTGGACTACGTCACAACCCCGCGCGGCGAGGGGTTCGTGGTGAAGACGGGCATCAAGGCGGACTGCGGGGGGTGCACGAGCTGCTGAGACGCGACCCCGGCCGCACCACCACCTGACCCAAGAGCCCTCCACCCGCCGCCATGGCGGGTGGAGGGCTTGTCTCACCGGTATACCGCGGCTATACTATCAACGAGTCTGCCGGGTGGATCGAGTCCACTGCCGGCGTGAAATATCTCTTTGGAGGTGAGGGCAGTGCCGTCCATGTCCTCGGAATCCGCCGCCTACAGCGGCTGTGGAAGGTCGGCCTGCAAGGCGAGCTGCGCGGCATGTCCCCCCACTCCACCTGCGCCCCTGTCCACCTCGCACGTAAGCGGTGGATCGTTCTCGCACGCGGTCCTCACGCTCTGCGTCCTGGCCATGGCGACGGCCCTTGCTCACGGCTGCTCACCGGGCGTGGAGTCGCCTCAAGGGGCCAGGGCCGAGATCAGGGGGGTGAAGGTGTCCGAGATCAGGCCCACGACGACTACGAGCTTCGTCGAGGTCACGGGAACGGTCCGCTCGGACAGGAGGGCGGCCATCTCGAGCAAGGTCATGGGCAGGGTGAGCTCCATCGCCGTGAAGGAAGGGGACCTGGTGAAGACCTCTTCGCTTCTCCTCACCATAGATGACACGGACATCGCCCAGAGGCACAAGGCCGCCCTCGAGGCACTCGACGCCGCATCCCAGCGGCTGTCCCTGGCCTCCTCGACGTGGAAACGCATGAAGGCCCTCTACGAGAGGCAGGCCGTGTCCCTCCAGTCCCTCGACGAGGCCGAGATCTCCATGAAGGTGGCAAGGGCGGAGTACGAGAGGGCGCTCGCCTCCGTGCGCGAGGCCCGGGCCTATCTCGACTACACGCGCATAACGGCCCCCTTTGCCGGGGTGTGACCGTCAAGCGTGTAGAGACGGGCGACATGGCCGTGCCCGGAACCCCGCTCTTGGAGATGGAAAGCATCGAGGGTGCGTACATCGAGGCCGACGTGGACCAGGGGCTCGGGGGCGTCGTCAGACCGGGGATGCCCGTGGTCGTCCGCCTGGACGCCCCTGCAAGGACGCTGAAGGGCTCCATACGGGACGTCCTGCCCGATGTGGACCCGGTCACGCGCACCTTCAGGATAAAGATCGACGTCCCTCACACCCCGTTGAGATCGGGGCTGTCCTGCCGGGTCGAGATCCAGACGGGCCAGAGGCAGGAGGTCGTCGTCCCGAAGCAGGCCGTCGTCCGCAGGGGCCACCTCTCTGCGGTGTACGTGGTCGGCGATTCCAACCTCGTGACACTGCGCCTCATCAGGGAGGGTCCCCTACGGGATTCGGGCGTCGTGGTGCTCTCAGGCCTGGCGCCAGGAGAACGCATCGTCACGCAGGGCGTCGAAAAGGCCTTCGACGGGGGCATCGCAAAGGAATCCGACAGATGAAACCCGTCGGCGTCTCGGGAAACCTCGCAAGGGCCTTCATAACCTCGAAACTCACCCCTCTTTCCATCGTGGGATCCCTGATCCTGGGCGTGTTCGCCGTCCTGGACACACCGAGGGAAGAGGAGCCCCAGATCGTGGTGCCCATGATCGACGTCATGGTGAGCTACCCGGGGGCCAGCCCCGAGGAGGTCGAGTCGCGCGTGACCATCCCCATGGAGAGGCTGCTCTGGGAAATCCCCGGGGTGGAGTACCTGTATTCCATCGTGGGCCCCGGCTCGAACCTCACCATCGTGCGGTTCTACGTGGGCGAGGACATGGAAGACAGCCTCGTCAAGCTCACGACGAAGTTGTCCGCGAACTACGACATCATCCCCCCGGGCGTGTCCCAACCCCTCATCAAGGCCAAGTCCATCGATGACGTGCCCGTGCTCGCCCTGACCCTGTGGTGCGAGAACGGCAGGTACACGGGCTATGACCTTCGCCGCATGGCGCTCGAGCTCGCCTGCGAGATCAAGAAAGGCAGGGACGTCTCGGAGTGCACTGTCGCGGGCGGCCAGAGACGCAGGCTGAAGGTGGAGCTGGACCCGGGGAGGCTCAGGGCTTACCGGACGACGGCCGCCGAGATAGCCGAGGCCATCGAGAGGTCGAATGTCACCGTGCCTGCAGGATACCTGTTCACGGGTGACAAGGTGACGGATGTCCAGGCCGGCGCGTTCCTGAAAGACGCATCCGCAGTCGAGCGCCTCCCAGTCAGGGCCCACGGTGGGAGGGTCGTATACCTGGGGGACGTGGCCGAGGTCAAAGACGGTCCCGAGGATCCCAGGGAGTACGTGCTCATGGGGATGGGTCCGGCCTTCGACCCGAAGGGCTCGGGCAAGCCGGGCCGGGGGCTGTTCGAGGCCGTCACCGTGGCGGTCTCGAAGAAGAAGGGGACGAATGCCTCGACCATGGTGAACGACGTGCTCGCGAAGGTCGAGGCCCTCGAGGGAGTGATCCTGCCGGGCGACGTCAAGATAGCGGTGACCAGGAACTACGGGGAGACGGCGCAGGAGAAATCCGACGAGCTCCTCCTGCACATGTTCGTGGCGACCGCGTCGGTGATCGTCCTCATCGCCGTCGCGCTGGGCATGAGGGAGGCGTTCGTGGTGGCAGTGGCCGTGCCGGTGACCCTGGCCTTGACGCTCCTCGTGAACCATCTTCTCGGGTACACCCTGAACCGGGTGACCCTGTTCGCCCTCATCTTCTCCATCGGCATCCTCGTCGACGACGCCATCGTGGTGGTCGAGAACATCAGCCGCCACTTCCGGGCACGCAAGGCGGACCCCTCCACGGCCGTGCTCGCCGTGGACGAGGTGGGCAACCCCACGATCCTCGCCACCTTCACGGTGATCGCCGCCCTCATGCCCATGGCCTTCGTCTCGGGCCTCATGGGCCCGTACATGCGGCCGATACCGGTGGGGGCCTCCTTTGCCATGATCTTCTCGCTCCTGGTGGCCTTCATCGTGAGCCCCTACCTCTCGTTTCTCGTCCTCAAGAACGCCCGCCACACAGAGGGCGACCGCAGGGCCGACGATGCACCCAGGGGGTTCTACGGCCGCACCATCCGGTCGCTCCTGGCGTCGCCGAGGAAACGCACCGCGGCCTTCGGCATCGTGCTGGCGCTCCTTGCAGGATCATGTTCCCTCCTCGCCCTGAAACTCGTCAGGGTGAAGATGCTGCCGTTCGACAACAAGAGCGAGATCCAGGTGGTCATAGACATGCCTGAGGGGACGAGCCTGGAGAGGACGACGGCCGCTGCGAGGGCGCTGGGATCGTACCTCGAGACGGTGAGGGAGGTGAGCCACTACCAGATCTATGCGGGGACCTCCTCGCCGTACTCCTTCAACGGTCTTGTGAGGCACTACTTCCTGAGGAAGGGTACGCACGAGGCGGACATCCAGGTCAACCTCGCACCCAAGGACGAGCGGGACCGGCAGAGCCACGAGATCGCAAAGGCCATGAGACCCCGCCTCGTCGAGATCGGCCGGAAGTTCGGCGCCGACGTGAAAGTGGTCGAGGTCCCGCCCGGCCCCCCGGTGATGAGCACCCTGGTCGCAGAGGTCTACGGCCCGGACCTGTCGGGGCGGATCGGGATCGCGCGCAGGATCAGGGAGATCTTCTCCCACGCCGAGGACGTGGTGGACGTCGATTGGTATGTCGCAGACCGCCAACCGCCGAGGCTCGTCTACGAGGTTGACAGGGTCAAGGCGCTGCAGAGCGGGGTTACCCAGCACGCGGCGGCCACCACCCTGGCTGCCGGGTTGAGCGAGGCGGTCTGCGGCCTGGTGCACCTGGAGAGGGAACGCGAGCCCGTGGAGATCGCGCTTCGCCTGCCGGAGAGGCTCAGGGGTGACGCCGCCAGTGTCCTGTCCATGTCCCTGCCGACCCCCACAGGCGGTTTCGTGTCGCTGTCCGAGCTCGTGCGGCCGAGACAGGACACCGTGCCGCAGACCATCTATCACAAGAACATGTCGCCGGTCACCTACGTGACGGGAGACGTGGCCGGCCGGCTCGAGAGCCCAGTGTACGCGATCCTGAACATGAAAGACGAGATCTCGCGCATCAGGCTTCCCGACGGGTCGGCACTGGCGCAGCTCTGGTCCGACCAACCCTGGCTCGACACCACCTACGCCATGAAGTGGGACGGCGAGTGGCAGATCACCCTGGAGGTGTTCAGGGACCTGGGCGTGGCGTTCGCGGCAGTGCTCGTGATCATCTACATCCTCGTTGTGGCATGGTTCAAGAGCTTCGTCACGCCCCTGGTCATCATGGCACCCATACCATTGACCCTCGTGGGCATCCTGCCCGGCCACCTCATCTTCGGCGCCTTCTTCACGGCGACCTCGATGATCGGCTTCATCGCCCTGTCCGGCATCGTGGTGCGAAACTCGATCCTGCTCGTCGACTTCATACTGAGCGAGTGGACGGGCGCGAACGACCTGGAGGATGCGATCGTCAGCGCTTGCACGGTGAGGCTGCGCCCCATCGTCCTCACCGCGGCGGCGGTGGTGGTGGGTTCCTTCGTGATGCTCTTCGACCCCATCTTCCAGGGACTCGCCATCGCCATGATGTTCGGCGCCGTGGCCTCGACCCTCTTGACCCTGGGTGCCGTCCCGCTCCTCTTCTTCGTGATATTCAAGAACAGGCCGCGCCCTGAGGCCTGACGCGACGCCTTCCGTGCGCACACGGGAAGGTGAGCGCTGGCACAAAGACCCCGTCGCGAGGGGGCCGGGCCCTTACGAGCGCACACCCCCTCGAGAGGGGTGCGCCTTGGTGCACGACCGCACCGCAGGCTGCCCGACGGGGCGGCGCCCTTCGAGAAGGGTGCGCCCGGGCGCGGGGACCCGCATCGTGCCGCAGCCCGGCTTCACTTGTCTTTGAATCTGGGGTCCCTCTTCTCCATGAAGGCCGCGATGCCCTCCAGCTTGTCCTCGCTCGCGTAGCAGATGCCGAAGAGCTCCCGCTCGAGCTTCATGGCCATGTGGAGGTCCATGCTCATGCCCTCGTGAACGGCCCTGAGCGCCGCCTGCACGGCGATCCTGCTCTTGGCCGCGATGACGGCTGCGAGCTTCATGGACTCTTCCACCACGGTCCCCTTGGCCACCGCCCTGTTCACGAGCCCGTACTGAGCCGCCTTGGCGCCGTCGATGAAGTTCCCGGACAGGATGAGCTCCAGGGCCCGCCCGGTACCTATGAGGCGCGGCGTGCGCTGGGTGCCCCCGTAGCCCGGGATGATGCCCAGCTTGATCTCCGGCAGCCCGAGCATGGCGCTCTCGTCCGCGAGCCTGATGTGACAGGCCAGTGCCATCTCCAACCCCCCGCCCAGGCAGAAGCCGTTGATCGCCGCGATCACCGGCTTGTCCGCGTACATGAGCAGGTTCGTGATCTCCTGGCCGGGGATGAGGAAGTCCGCGCCTTCTTGGGCCGTGGTGAAGTCCTTGAGCTCGCCTATGTCGGCGCCCGCGATGAAGGCCTTTCCGACGCCCGTGAACACGATGACCCTCACGTCCGCGTCCTTGAGCGCAGCGGTTATCGCATCCCTCATGTCGGCGATGACCGGCCTGCTCAAGGCGTTCATGGGGGGGTTGTTCACCTCCATGAGCGCAACGCCCTGCTCGTTCACCGTGTACGAACACGTCCTGCCCTCGTTGACCTTCTTCATGACAGCTCCTTTCTCAAGCGGATATCCAGGGCCCGCACGCTCACGTCGATCCCGGGCGCCAGACGGTGCGTCCGGGGCGCCGGAGGCGGTCATGTCCAGCCAACCCTCCGGCGGCACGGCTCGTCGACCGCGGCCTCACCCCACCGCCTGGGCCCCGGCTCGTGCGTGCGAACCCGCTCGTTCGACCGGGCATGTGTATCATACCACCTCTCCACCTTCATGGAAACACCGCTCCTCCCGGCCATGGGCCCACGGCAAGGCGCAGCCACGGGGATGCCCGCAAGGGGCCGTCGCGCCGGGACCGGCGCAGCCCGAGAAGACAGCACACTGGAGCCGGGGGCCTCCCGAAGGAACCACCCGTCCAAACCCCTCACGCACCTGCATGGCCCGGAAGGCCCAGGCGCTGGAGACCACCGCCGGCGAAGACCCGGGGGATTTCAGCGAAGCGGGCGATCGGACCTGCAGCACCGGCGACGGGCGCGACACACCCGGCGGTTTCGCCCTCGGCATGCTTCGCGCTCCGGCGGCGTGCAGGGCCGCGGAACGCAAGGCTCGGCCCTTCTCGAGACACCCGTGTTCCCGTGCGTAGGACTTCCCGACCCCGACCTCGGGCCCCTTCTCCGTCTCCAGACGGCATGCCGAGACGGCAGAGAGCGGCCGGGTCGCCGTTTTGCAGGCACGTTCACGCCGGGAGGACAGGGAGACCCCGTGCAGGTCGCTCCTGCTTTCCGCCGGATGCCCTGCACCTGAGCTCCTCCCCAAGAACACGGATGTCCCCGGCGCCCCTTCCCTGGACCGAGACCCTCGTTCACGAGGGGTGACGGCGCATGCCTCCTCAGGGACCCTCGTGCCGAAGGGGCAGGATGTCGGCCACGGCCACCCTGCCCTCGAGGACTGCCCGAGCCCGGGCCGCATCGGCCTCATCGATCCTGACGCAGACCCCGCACTCCGAGCTCAGGTACCTGGGCACGGGGATGATCTTGTATGCGATCCCTTCCGCCTTGAGGACCTTTTCGGCCATGAACGCGGCGGTGACCGACTCGAAGAGGATGACGCTCCTGGGGGTCGCGCTCATACCCTCACCAGTCTCCGGGCGCCGAAGAGGATCTGCACGATCTCGTACATGTTGGACACCTCGCCCACCCTGAGCCTGTCCTTCAGGCCGAAGAACCCGAGACAGGTCCCGCACGCCACGATCCTCGATCCGCCGTCCGCAAGGTCCTTCAGGTCATCGAGCACCTCGGACCCTTCCACCGCGAGCTTCACGGCGGCGTTGAACAGGACCACGACATCGGGCTTGGACTCCGCCTCGACGATCGTGTGCAGGAAGCCCTTCATGAGCAGCCTCCCGAGCTCTTCGTCGCCCGATCCCATGGTCTCCGAGGAGAGGGCCAGCACCAGCGGTCCCCCGTCGTTCTGGGCCGTCTCGGGCAGGGCGTCGCACCGGGCGGCACGGGAGATGGTTATCCGGGTACACTCTCCCGTCTCCTCCTCGGCCACGGTGCACCCGAGCGACTGGGCGAGTTTCTTCACGTTCGATCTCGCCGTGGGGTCGTTGACGAGGACCACGACCTCGTCGTGATCCTCGAGCGCCTTCTTCGTCAACACCACGGGCTGAGGACAAGCGAGGTTCTTGGCGTCCACGATGAATCCCATGTTCACCCTCCTTTGGCGACGATGGATTTCAAGGCCGAGACGGCCCTGTGGATGTGTTCCTCGGTGTTGAAATAACCGATGCTGAACCTGAGCGTTCCCGCGGGGAAGGTAGCGAGCGTCGCGTGAGCCGAGGGAGCGCAGTGCAGCCCGGGCCTGCACAACACCCCGTGGTCCTCGTCGAGCCTGTAGGCTATCTCACCCGGGTCCATGCCGGCGACCACGATGGAGACGATGGCCACCCTGCTTTCCCTGTCCGTCGGCCCGACCACCCTCACCCCCGGTATCTCGCTGAGAGCGTCCATGAGCAGGGCGGCAAGCGAGGTCTCATGTCTGCGTATGGTATCGACCCCGAGGGAGGCCACGAAGGTGACGCCTTCGAGGAGGCCCGCGATACCAGGGGTGTTGGGCGTCCCCGACTCGTACCTGTCCGGCATGAAGGCGGGCTGTTCCTCCCTCTCCGACAGGCTTCCCGTCCCTCCCGCCATGAGCGGTTGAAGGTGGGCATCCACGCCCTCGGCCACGTACAGGCCTCCGGTACCCTGGGGCCCGTAGAGCGACTTGTGGCCGGTAAAGGCGAGGAGGTCGACGTTCATCCGCTCCACGTCGATGGGCAGGCACCCGGCGGACTGAGCGGCGTCCACGCAGTAGAACGCTCCGTGTTCCCTCGCGATACGCCCGATCTCGGCCGCGGGCGTCACGCACCCTGAGACATTGGATGCGTGCACATGGATCACGAGCCTCGTCCTTCGCTTGAGCGCCCTCTTCACGTCGTCCGGGTCGAGGCGACCCTCGGGCGAGCACCGCACCACCTCCACCTCGACCCCCCTCCCCCTCTCGGCCATGAGGGGCCTCATCACCGAGTTGTGCTCCATGCTCGAGACGACCACCCTGTCTCCCGGCCTCAAGAGCCCCCTGATCGCCATGTTCAAGGCCTCGGTGGCGTTCTTGGTGAACACGACCCTCAGCGGGTTCGATGCGCCGAGCAGCCCGGCCATGGCGCAGCGTGCCTCGGTTATGGCCCGGGCGGCCTCGACCGACAGGCGGTGTCCCGACCTCCCCGGGTTCGCGCCCACCTCCCGCACCATGCGCTCCACGGCCCGCACGACCGGCTCCGGCTTGGGCCAGGAGCTCGCCGCGTTGTCGAGGTAGACGAGCTCCTCACCCATACCCGAGCCCCCGGATCCTCACCCGCTCCGGTTCACCATGCCTGCGGTCCAATCCGCCTCGTGAGACAGCCATCTTTCGCTGCATCCTCCATGAGATCGAGGCCAGCATGGTGCACGTTGATCTCCCGTGTCAATGTCCATGTTTGCATCGACGACCCCATTGCATTCCCGCCTTTCATGACCAACACCTAGAGCCCTGACGCCGGAACGGCCGGGGCCCCGCACCCTGCCCCGTCACCTGGCCCCACGCCCACACCTTGCCCGGAAACGACATCGAAGCAGGAAGAGGGGGCCCTGCTGACGATCGAGCTCGAGTCACGCACCTTTCCCCTCTGCATCAGTGCTGACCCATCCTCCCCCCCCGTGGAAACGAGCCGAAGGAGACCGGCGCGTACGCGATCCGCGCCGGCAGCATCCTCACCCCGTGTGAACGAGCCGGAGCCAGGGTGACGGCATCCCGGCCACAGGGCGACGCCCAAGCATCCAGCCTGTGCCCGAAGGTGCGATGCCCTTGACCCGGCCCGCCTCCGCACACGGGCAGAGTACGGCTTACTTAAACCCCGCACACGACAACGTGCAGCCGATTCGGTGCGCGGGCCTCCATGCTGCAGCCGCCCGATGGACCACCCCGCATGCCTCGGCCCAGGCCAGGGGAGACAAAGACCCAGGCGGTCGACGATGTCTTCCCCCTGGGGTCCGCCCGAGTCGCCCTGCCTCATGCGGGCCCGAACTCATCGAGCGTCTTGGGCCGGGCGTTCGTTGTCCACCCGCGAAGGCCTTCAGACAACCGTTCCATACGGGACAGGTGACAGAATGTCACGCGTCAGGCGCTGCGAGGGTGCTTTTTGTCACTTTGTCACTCTCGCTGCCCTCCACGGGCCCCTTGCTGACAAAATGACAACCCCGGGATGAGGTCCTGGTTTATCCTCCAGTTATTTCAAAAGGTTATGTATGGGTTCAGTTGGCATGGGCCTTGCCTTACCAGGGTCATCAAGACAACGAAGGAGATAACGAGATGGTCGCTCTCTGGATCGTGATAGGTTGCTTGTTCCTCACCGGCATCGGGATCAGGTTCATGTACAGGGTGCTCGGGCTGACCCCGGCAGAGGCAACCGCCGTGTTCGTGCTCATCGTCACGCTCGTCGGCGTGAACTCGGCCCCGGCGCGTCAGCTCATCGCACAGCTCTTCTAGGACGCCGTCGTTCAAGAAGCACGCACGGGAGGCCCGGCACATGACCAAGGCAAGGCGCGAGGGGGTTCCTGGAAAGCTCTTGAGGAGACTCGCGAGGCTGAGCGCCCTGAGCTTCATCCTGGTGGTCATGACCTTCCTCGGTCTGTACGCGGGCATGTACCTCGACAAGCTGACCCACATGGCGCCGAACTTCACCTTCCTCGGTCTCGTGCTGGGTATCGCGCTCGGGTTCAGGGGGTTCGTCCAGGAAGTGCTCGTTGAAAGGAGAAAGGAATCATGACACTGGTCTTCGTCGCCATTGGGCTGGTTTTCTTCGCGGCCATCACCCACCGTTTCTTGACCAAGAACACCTCCAGGGAGCCTGCTGCGTCCCGCGTGAAGTGACACAACGCCTCCAGCTGTATGCAGCAGGGGGAGGGGGCCGTCGAACGGCCCCCTCCCTTTCTTTGGAGCGTACCCACCGGTCTCGACGACGTCGCAGGAAATCCCGGGCAGGGTGTGCACCCCCGCCATCGTCGTTCCATGGTCCTCTCCCTCGACCCCGCACGAACATGCGGATCGAGGGCGCGCCTTAGTCTCACAGGCCGCCCCTTTCTCGTGAAGGACACGGGTCTTGGGGGAGGACGGGCTCTCTCTAAGGCGTGTGCAGGCCGCAACCGGCACCAGGGGGTTCGACACCGAGGCGGGGATCACGTCATTCGTGCATTCTTCCCGCGCGAGGTGGGCTCCCTCGTGCAGCCAGGTCACCCGGCCCTGCCCCGCCGCGATCATTCCGCGCGAGGGGGAGCCACCGCTTCTATGTCCCCACCCCCGCCGGGGCCCGGCCTGGAAGAGACCCCTGATCCTGTCTCGGGCCGAATTGACGTGCGGGGAGGCCTGTGTTACATGTCTATGCGTGCGTCTACCCCGCCGCGTGATACTCTCCATCCTCGCAAGATCGCTGCTGGTGCAGTCCGCATGGAACTTCAAGGGCATGCAAAACATCGGCTTCACGTACGTGCTGGCCCCGGGCCTCAGGCACCTCCTCGGGGACAGGGCGGACGAGGCCGTCAGGCGTTCCATCACCTTCTTCAACACCCAGCCGTACATGGCACCCACGCTGGCAGGCGTGTGCCTTCACCTCTACGAGAAGGGCGAGGAAGACAAGATCCGGAAGTTCATCCCCTCCCTCTCGGGGAGCCTGGCCGCCCTGGGCGACACCTTCTTCTGGGCGAAGCTCAAGCCGATCCTCGCCCTGGTCCTCGTGACATGCGCCTTGTCCGGCGCCTACCTGGGCATGGTCCTGGCCCTTTTAGCCTACAACGCCGCTCACCTCTGGATCATGACGTGGGGCTTTTTCAAAGGCTACCGACACGGCATTGAGGGCGCCTTGGTCGTTGGCCGTACCATCTCGGTGGACTCGACGCACCACCTGGGCCTCGTCATGGCCTTCATCGCGGGGATCACCCTGGGCATGACGGTGCTGGGCCGCATCGGTCCACAGGCGTTTCTCGGCCCATCAGGCGGTCTCCTCGCGGCGGTCTCGACCGCCATCGCGCTATTTGCGGCATACGCGGCTTTCAGGTGGCTGCGCCTTGACATCCTGTGGTTCATCTATGGAGTCTTCACACTATCCGTGATATGGACTATGCTGAAATGAGACAGAGACGAGTCACGATCACCAACAAGCTCGGCCTGCATGCACGGGCCGCCGCGCTCTTCACCAAGCAGGCCTCCAAGTTCTCCTCGAAGGTGGAGGTGATCAAGGACCATCTGAGGGTCAACGGCAAGAGCATCATGGAACTGCTCACCATTGCGGGGATCCAGGGCACGGAGATCACCATCAGGGCCGAGGGGAGCGACGAGGAGCTGGCTGTCGAGACCCTCGTCAACCTGGTGAAGGACGGTTTCGGGGAACGCTGATGACGGACGGTCAGGTGCACATCCTCCACGGCGTGGGCGCTTCCGCGGGCATCGCCATCGGTCAGGCCGTGGTCATCGACATGCGCAAGATAGAGCGCTACCCGAAGCTCAAGATCCCCGAAGACCGCGTGGAGGACGAGCTCAGGCGCTTCGACGAGGCGCTGGCGCTGTCGCAGAAGCAGGTGGCCGAGGCGATCAGCGCCCTCGAGGCCCACAACGTCATCAGGGAGCATGTCCTCATCCTCGAGGCCCACCTCCTCATGCTCAAGGACCCGGCGCTCGTGGACCGCGTGAGGACGCTCATCGCAACCGAGTTCATCAATGCCGAGTGGGCCCTCAAGAGGGCCATCGAGGAGATCGAGAAGGCCATGGATGCCGTCGACGACGCCTACCTGCGCAGCAGGGTGGCGGATGCGGCCTTCGTGGCCGAACGCCTCATGAGGAACCTCACGGGACGCAAGACGGGCTCGTTCCACCACGCACACAACAGCATCATCGTGGCCCACGACCTCTCCCCCGCGGACACGGCCATGCTCAACAAGGGCATGGTCCTCGGCTTCGCCACCGACGTAGGGGGTATGACCTCTCACACGGCCATCATCGCCCATTCCCTCGAGATACCCGCCGTGGTCGGGCTCGAGAACGCCTCGAGCGTCGTGAACCCCGGCGACACCATCATCCTGGACGGCATCTCCGGGGTGCTCATCGTGAACCCTTCCGAGTCGCAGATCCTCGAGTACCAGAACAGGGCAAGGTCCTACCTGAGCATGGAGATCAAGCTCAAGGAGAAGGCAAAGGAACCCGCCGTCACGAGAGACGGGAAGCGGATCGTGGTCAAGGGGAACCTCGAATTCAAGGAGGAGGTCAAGACCGTCCTGGACCACGGCGCCGAGGGTATCGGGCTCTACCGGACCGAGTTTCTGTACCTCGTCAGGAAGGACATCCCCACGGAAGAAGACCACTTCGAGGCCTACCGGTCGGTGGTGCAGGCGGTCCACCCCTACAACACCGTGATACGGACGCTCGACCTCGGCGGGGACAAGTTCTACTCGGCGCTCAACACCATCTTCAGCGAGCGCAACCCGGTCATGGGACTCAGGGCCATACGGCTCTGCCTCAAGGAGACGGGCATATTCAAGACCCAGCTCAAGGGGATTCTCAGGGCGAGCCACTACGGCGACACGTCCATCATGTTCCCCATGATATCGGGCATAGACGAACTCCACCAGGCGAAGGAGATCCTCGAGGAGACGAAGAGGGAGCTCAAGATCCAGGGCATCCCGTTCGACGAGGACATCCGCGTGGGCATCATGGTCGAGGTGCCCTCCGCGGCGGTGATCGCCGACCTCCTCGCAAAGGAGGTGGACTTCTTCAGCCTGGGCACGAACGACCTCATCCAATACTCCCTGGCCATCGACAGGGGCAACGAGTTCGTCAACTACCTGTACGAGCCGCTCCACCCGGCGGTCCTCCGTCTCATCAAGTTCACGGTGGACGCCGCGCACAACGCGGGGATCGAGGTGTCCATGTGCGGGGAGATGGCCGGCCGAGAGATCTACACGCCGATCCTTCTGGGCATGGGCATAGACTCGCTCTCCACGAACGCGTACGCCATCTCTCACGTGAAGGAGATGGCCAGGAAGATCAACATCGAGAAGTGTCGGAAGATCGTGGAACACCTCTTCGAGATGAGGAAGGCCTCGGAGATCTACGAGTTCATGACCCGCGAGATCATGGAGAACACCCACGACCTGTTCGACCTCGCCTGATTCCGACGGGAGGACGCCGGCCCATGGGAGACAAGGGACAGCAGGGGCACAAGGTCTTGTGCGCAAACCGCACTGCGAGGTTCGACTACGAGATCCTGGAGACCCTAGAGGCCGGCATCGTGCTGGCGGGCCCGGAAGTCAAGTCGTTAAGAAACGGCGGCGGGAGCATAAAGGACAGCTACGCCCAGGTGAAGGACGGCGAGATGTTCCTGGTCAACTTCCGCATCAGCCCTTACGTGCAGGCGTCCATCCACAACCAGGACCCCATGAGGCCGCGCAAGCTCCTGCTGCACCGGCGCGAGATATCGAGGCTTTCCGTCAAGGTCAAGGAGAAGGGGCTCACCCTCGTGCCGTTGAGCCTCTACCTCAAGGGAAACCGTGTCAAGGTCGAGCTCGGCCTCGCCAAGGGCAAAAGGAGCCACAGCAAGAAGGAGGCCATCAAGGAGCGTGACATCAGGCGCGAGATGGACAGGGAGGTGAAGTCTTGGAGATGACGATGGACGATATGGACTTCGAACGCATCTTGAGGCGCTCGCTCGCCAAGGGTGGAGACTTCGCCGAGATCTACGTGGAGCACAGGCTGGGCACATCCATCGTCTGCGAATCCGGCACCGTCGAGAAGTACCTGGCGACCGACGAATCCGGCGTCTCGATCCGCGTGGTAAGGGGCGATCAGTGCGCGTTCGCATGCACGAACGACGCCTCGGCGATCGACGAGCTCGCCGACACCGTGGCCCGCGCGGTCGGCTCCGGCGAGTTCTCGAGGGACTTCTCCCTCCTCAGGCGCACCGTCGGTTCAGTCGTGCGCATGCAGGTCGACCCCAGGGGCGTCGATCCCGTCCTGAAGCTCTCCCGGGTCCGCGAGGCCGACAGTGCGGCACGAGGCATGGACCCAGCCGTGGTCCAGGTCCGCGTCATGTACGCCGACGGCATGAAGCGGGTCATCGTCGCGAACTCCCTGGGCTTCGTGGCCCAGGACCGGCGCGACTCGATCATCTTCGTGGTGCAGGGCATAGCGAGCGACGGTTCCGTCATGGAGACCGGTTACGAGCCGGTGGGCGGCTGCCGGGGGTTCGAGCTCCTGGACGAGACCCCCCCGGAGGAGATAGCGCGCAGGGCCGTCGGCAGGGCCCTCACCATGCTCAGGGCAAGGAGGTCGCCGGCGGGCGTCATGCCGGTGGTGCTCTCGAGCGAGGCCGGGGGCACGATGATCCACGAGGCCATCGGCCACGGCCTCGAGGCCGACCTCGCAGGCGAGGGGCTGTCGGTCTACTCGGGGAAACTGGGCCAGGAGGTGGCCTCCAAGGCCATAACCGTCATCGACGACGGCACCATCGAGGGGGTGCGCGGCAGCATGGGATGCGACGACGAGGGGAACCCGACATGCCGGACCGTCCTCGTCGAGGGTGGGGTGCTGAAAGGGTATATGACGGACCTCGTCACCTCGCGCAAGTACGGCCTGCCCCTGACGGGAAACGCCAGGCGCGAGTCGTACAGGCACAGGCCGATCCCCCGCATGACCAACACCATGATCGCTCCCGGGACCCTCGACCCCCAAGAGATCGTCAGGCTCGTACACCGTGGGCTGTTCGTGAAGAAGATGGGCGGCGGGCAGGTGAACACGGTCACCGGCGACTTCGTGTTCAACGTGGCGGAAGGGTACCTCATCGAGAACGGACAGATCGCCGAGCCCGTGCGCGGGGCCACCCTGATCGGCAACGGCCCGAGGATCCTTTCGTCGATCGACAAGGTCGCTTGCGACCTCGGTTTCGGCATAGGAACCTGCGGCAAGGACGGGCAGGGCGTGCCCGTGGCCGACGCCCAGCCCACCCTGCTCATCCCGGAGATCACCGTTGGGGGGGAGATACGCGATGCGTAAGGGTATCGTTGCATGGCAGGCCGCGTACGCCTTCGTGCTCGTCACGGCCGTGGGCGGCTGCGCCTACATATCCATGGACCTGGGCAGGCTCGTGGAGATGCAGCCCTTCGAGGAACGGGTGATCAGGGAGGGCGGGCCCGACAAGGTGCTCGTGCTCGAGATCCTGGGCCCCATCACGACCACCGCGTTCAGGGACGGGTTCATGCCCAGGCAGGGCACGCTCGAGCGCCTGGACTCGATCCTGGAGCTGGCCGGCAAAGACAGGCGCATCAAGGGCGTCATCCTCAAGATAGACTCGCCGGGAGGGGGGATAACGGCGTCCAACCTCCTCTACAGGGAGATCCTCGAGTACAAGGAGAAGCGCCGCACGAGCGTGGTCGCGTGCATCACCGGCCAGGGGACCTCGGGTGCGTACATGGCCGCCCTGGCCGCGGACTCCATCGTGGCCCTGCCGACCTCGGTAGTCGGCAACGTGGGCGTGCTCCTTCCCTCCATCAGCCTCGAGGGGCTCATGGACAAGCTCGGCATCAAGAACCAGACCCTCACCTCCGGCAAGCTCAAGGATGCGGGCACAATCCTCAGGGACATGAACGACGAGGACAGGGAACTCCTCGAGGGCATCGTGCGCGAGTTCCACGAGGACTTCCTCGACAAGGTCAGGCACAGAAGGCCGGTGAGCGAAAGCGACCTGGAGGTCATAGCGGACGGGAGGGTCATGACGGCATCCGTCGGCATGCAGCACCACCTCGTCGACGAGGTCGGGTACTACGAGGACGCCCTCAAGGCCGTCGAGCGTCTCGCGAACGTGAGCAACCCCACGGTGGTGGTCTACCGGAGGCGGACCGAGAACAGGGGCGGGTTTTACTCCTGGCCTTGAGCCCGCCACCACGCAGGGTGTCCGGCGCCGTGACGCATCGAAGGACCCCTCATGGCCGGTCTCGGGCCGTTTTTCGCGCAGGGCGCCTTCCCGCATGCCGACAACACTCCCCTAGCGCCTACCCGCCTTGAGCCGACTTCCGCGCAGGAGGGCCCTCCCCCTCGCGTCTTGAAGCCGATGCCACCGGGCAGCGGCCTCCTCCAAGGGGCCGGGGGCTGCGCCGCCGTCCCGGAAGACGCCCGACCGCCCTACCTTTGCCGTGGGCGCCTCCTTGCCAGCCCTCTTTGGGCCGAGGCCCCCTGTCGGCTGCAGCGTCTAGGGCCACCGCTCCCACGGGCACGAGCAGAAAGGCAGGTGGGCACGCCCTGCCAAAGGGATCACGCGCCTTTCGCACGAGGCGGGCCCTCGGCATGGACGGACCACCGTCTCGACGCTCCCTTCGGGGTCGCCACGCAAAGACCCATGGATGCCCTGGGGGATGCGACGGTTCGATACCCTCGAGCGCCCACCCCTCACCTTCGACGACCCTGTCGGTCCATGAGGAGCGCCCGTCCAGGTCTGAAACCCGTTTGCCCGGCCCCCTCATCTTCGTGGGTCGGGCGTCCGATCTAGTGATTCAGGACGAAGTCCGGCGGGGGGGTGTGTCCCGGACATGAAGGAGAAGGTTTCATGAGATCCCGTACCACGATCGTGGCAAGCGGGAGCATGGTACTGGGCTCGTCGGGCCTGATGAAGGCGTACCTCGGCTCCTGCGTGGGTGTAGCGGCGATCGACAGGAGGCGGCACATGGGGGGCCTGCTCCACGTGCTCCTTCCCAAGCCCCTCTGCGACGTGCCCGAGACCCAGCTCTCATCCTACGCCACGACCGGGGTCCCCTTGTTCCTCAAGGCCTTGTCAGAGCGCGGGGCCTCGCCGGACGAGCTCGAGACCTATGTCGCCGGCGGCGCACTCGGAGAGAGTCCCACCCGGGAAGACCTGTTCATGAACATCGGGGGCAGGACGCTGGAAGCGGCCATGGAGACCCTCGCGGACAACGGCGTCCATGCGAGGATCCTCGAGGCGGGCGGGCTGGCCGGGTTGTGCATGAACCTGGACATGGACAGGACAACGTGCACGATCGAGCCGATCATCGACGAGATCCGTTCGAGACCCAGGAAGGAGACCCCCTTGCCGACGTTAGCGGAGATAGGGAGGTCCATCGAGAACCTCAGGCCCATCCCGCAGATCGCGATCAGGGTCTCGGAGATGCTCTCGGAAGACAACACCGACATCTCGACCGTCGCCTCGGAGATCAAGAAGGACCAGGTGCTCAGCGCCGACGTCCTCAGGCTGTGCAACTCGCCATACCTGGGCATCCACAGGCGCGTCGATTCCATAGACGACGCGGTCACGATCCTGGGCACCACGACCCTCCTGCAGCTCGTCATGACGGCCCACATCGAACGCCTCGTGGGGTGTTCTGAGAACGGGTATTCGCTCATGCGCGGGGGGCTTTTCTTCCACTCGCTCGCGGTGGCAAGGCTCTGCGACGGGCTCGCCAGGGCGGGCGCCCCCGTCCCGACCCGGACGGCCTATACCGCCGGGCTGCTCCACGACATCGGGAAGGTGGTGCTCGACCAGTACATGGCCCGCATCCAACCCCTGTTCTACCGCGTCCTCAAGGCCCACGGCGAAGACTCGAGCGCTCTCGAACGTTCCATCTTCGGCATCGACCACAACTTGGCAGGGCTCCACCTCTCCGAGGCCTGGGGCCTGCCCGCGTCCATCAGGGAGGCGATCCTCTTCCACCACGACCCAGCTCACGCGACGGCTCATGAAGAACTGGTCCATCTCGTCCACGTCGCGGACACGCTGAGCCTGAGGTTCCTCCCCGGCCTCGTGATCGAGAACCCCGACCCCAGGCCGATCGACGAGAGCATGCGCATCCTGGGCCTGGGCAGGGATGCCGTGGAGGGCGCCCTCGTCGCCTTGAGAAGGCTCTACTGAGAGGGTCGACGATCACGAGACGGCGGCTAGCGGTGTCGCCTTGTCATCGAGGCGACACCACCCCGCAATCGACCGAGGCGGTCCGGCCCCATGGAGCTGCCTTGCATGCCGTCGAAGGGGTCCGCATGCACGCATCCGCGCGCAGGAGGAGCCCCCGAGACAAGGGACGAGAGCCGGGCCCGCTCCTGAACGTGGGCGTCACGGCCTAGATCGTCCGGTGAACCCTGCCCGGGGGTATGGACGGCGACAGGGCATCGCCGGGGACAGGGGACCCGCGGAGAAGACCGTCAAGACCCCTTCTTCACCTTTGCCACCAGCTCGAGGAGCTGGGAGATCTTCTGCTTCGGCGCCTTCTCGAGCTCCTCGAGCTGCTCGGGCGTGAGGACCTCCCTCAGGAGGCCCGCGATGTCGAAGCGTTCCTGCCAGCACAAGACGATCCTCCGGCACGGGAGCTCGGACCCCGGCTCGAGGCAGTACCTGAGAGGCACCGGGTGCCCCAGCATCGGGCACCCGGTCTCCAAGTCTTCGTACGGAGAGGACGCGATCCTCACCATCTCCCGGTCTTCGCCACCTTGGGCTTCGGCAGGTTCTCGATGGACTTCAGGGACTTCTGGAGATCCTCCTCGGGCAGCGGGTAGTCCGTGAGCCGTCCCTCCATGTAGCTCTCGTAGCCCTTGAGGTCCATGAGGCCGTGCCCGCTCCAGTTGAAGAGGATGACCTTCTCCTTGCCTTCCTCCCTCGCCTTGACCGCCTCGTCGATGACGGCCGCGATGGCGTGCGAGGTCTCCGGGGCGGGGATGAAGCCCTCGGTGCGTGCCCAGAACAGGGCGCTCTCGTAGCACTTGAGCTGGTTCATGGCCTTGGGCGTGAGCAGTCCCTCCACCACCGCCGCACTCACCAGCGGCGCCATGCCGTGATACCTGAGGCCGCCCGCGTGGATGGGCGGGGAGACGAACTCGTGGCCGAGGGAATGCATGGGCAACAGCGGCGTCATCTTGGCCACATCCCCGTGGTCGTAGGCGAACGGCGCCCTCGTGAGGGTCGGGCACGAGGTGGGCTCGACCGGGATGATGTCTATCTGGGCGCCGTTGATCTTGTCGAGCACGAAGGGGAACGAGAGGCCTGCGAAGTTGCTCCCGCCGCCCGCGCACCCGATGACCACGTCGACCTTCTTCTCGCCGATCTTGGCGAGCTGCTTCTTCGCCTCGAGCCCTATGATCGTCTGGTGGAGGAGTACGTGGTTCAGGACGCTGCCCAGCGAGTACCTGGTCTTTCCCGTCGTGTCCGCGACCGCCGTCTCCACCGCCTCGCTGATGGCGATCCCCAGGCTGCCCGGTGTGTCCGGGTCGTGCTCGAGGATATCCCTGCCCGTCTTCGTCTCAGTGGACGGGCTCGGCACGCACTCGGCGCCCCACACGTTCATCATGAGTTTCCGGAAAGGCTTCTGTTCGAAGCTGATCCTGACCATGAAGACCTTGCACTTCAACCCCACGAGCGCGCATGCGTACGAGAGGGCGCTCCCCCACTGGCCCGCCCCGGTCTCCGTGGTCAGCCGCTCGATGCCGAACTGCTTGTTGTACCAGGCCTGCGGAACGGCCGTGTTGGGCTTGTGGCTGCCCGCCGGTGACACGCCCTCGTTCTTGTAATAGATCCTGGCAGGGGTCTTGAGGGCCTTCTCGAGGTACACGGCCCTGTGGAGCGGCGACGGCCGCCACTGGTAGAGCAGCTGAAGGACCTCTTCGGGGATGTCTATCCACCGTTTGTCGCTCACCTCCTGCTCTATGAGGTTCATCGGGAAGACAGGGGAGAGGTCTTCGGGTCTCACCGGGTTGCCGTCCGGGCCCAGGGGGGGCAACAGCGGCGTCGGCAGGTCGGCGGCCAGGTTGTACCATTGCCTGGGAATCTCTTCCTCGCTCAGAAAGACCTTCATGTATCATCCTCCATGCTGTAGTTTTTGTGCATCGCCACTCATGCGAAGAACCCTTTTCATGACCCTTTCCCGCTGTATGGACCAGGCTCGCCCGCTCGACCCAGGCCGGCACCGCCTCGCGGACGTCTTGCGGGGTGAAAGGCCCGGCATCTCGGGCCCGGCGCACCGCACAGATGTGATCGGCCGGTGCTCTGCCGGCCGGGGGCGCACCACGTCCGCGTTTCTTTGCATAGAAACACGTAAATACCTCCCTGTCAAGCCCTCATTCCCCCGCACGTCCATTCTCTGCCCTCTATCTGCGCCCAAGGCCCTCTCGACCGGGCTTCGGGGTTTCCTCTCCGCACGCCGCAGGCCCGTTCATCGAGGGCCGTCTTGCGCGCACGCCTCGATGCCGGCACGGCTGAAGGTGAAGGCATCCCGTCTCACGTCGGCAAACGGGCGAAACACCCCTTCCGGCATGGTCCCTCGGCGGGTAGGACGGGAGGTGGCCACCGCGCGTGGGCCCGGCCCGTACACCGGATACGGTCACGGCGGGTTCTTCACTCTGCCGCACCGTGGTTTCACCTCGAAACCCACGCATCGGCCAAACCGCCGATGGCGGCCGCCGACGGGTCCCGTACGACGGCCACCCCAGATCCCGGGGGGAGGAACGCGCGGCATTCGTCGGGGGCGTTCATCCCGCTCGTCTCTTGTGCCTGCGCGGCACGAAGCGGATCTCCACGGGCACCTCCTCGAGACCGCAGGCCTTCCTCAGCGAGTTTGCGAGAAACCTCGCGTACGTCCTGGGCACGGCCTCGTCCGTGTTCACCACGACCTGGAACCTGGGCGGCGCCACGTCGACCTGGGTTATGTAGAGGATCTTGAGCTGCTTGCCGCCCACCATCGGCCCGGAGTGCGTGGACGTGATGTCCTTGAGGAAGCGGTTGAGCCGGGCAGTGGGCACCCTCGTCGTCGCCTTGGCGAAGAGCTCGTCCGCGAGGGGATAGACCCTGTCCAGTCCCGCGCCTGTGAGCGCCGAGACGAAGAGCACGGGCAGGCCGGGCATGAAGGAGAGCCCCCTTTGCAACGATTCCCTGATCAGGCGCACCCCGCCCTCGTCCACGAGGTCCACCTTGTTCACCACCACGCCCAGGGCCCTGCCCCGATCGAGGATCGCGCCGCAGAGGCGCTTGTCCTGGTCCGTGAGGCCCTCCGCCGCATCCAGGACGAGCAGGCACACGTCGGAGCGCTCGATCGTCCTGAGCGCCCTCGTCACGCTCACGAACTCGATGGAGTCTTCCCTGCGGGACCTCCTCCTGATGCCGGCCGTGTCCACGAAGGTGTAGGTCTTCCCGTCCCGCACGACGTTCGTGTCCACGCTGTCGCGGGTGGTGCCCGCAACCGGCGAGACCAAGGCCCTCTCGCTCCCCGTGATGCGGTTGAGCATGAGCGACTTGCCCACGTTCGGCCTCCCGAGGATACCCACGCGAAGCCCCTGTCCCTCGTGGGCCCTTGCGGGCGTCGCCTCCCCGAGGGAGAGCCTCACCGCCTCCGCGAGGTCCGCCAGTCCCAGGCGGTTGCGCGCGGACACGGCTACCGGGTCGTCTATGCCGAGCTCGTAGAAGGCCGCGAGTGCGAGATCGTTCGACGGGTCGTCGACCTTGTTCACGGCGTAGACGGCGGGCTTGCCTTTCTTCCTGAGGAGATCGACGAGCTCCCTGTCGTCCGGCGTGGGAGGTTCGGACCCGTCGAAGAGGCAGACCACGAGGTGGGCCTCCTCGATGGCCGTCATGGTCTGACGCAGCACGCCCTCGGAGAGGTCGATATCGCCCCTCGTGTCGAAACCGCCCGTGTCAACGAGGTCCACGTCGAGCCCTGCCGCCAGGGTCCACCTCCCGAAGATGCGGTCCCTCGTAATGCCGCGCTTCGGGCCGACGATGGATTTCCACTCGCCTATGAGCGCGTTGAAGAGCGTGGACTTGCCCGCGTTGGGCCTCCCCACGATGACCACTACCGGCATCAGCGGTACCCCAGGTCCCTCATCCTCTTGGGATCCTTCGTCCAGTCCTTGGTGACCTTCACGAAGAGTTCCAGGAAGACTCTCCGGCCGAGCAGGCGCTCTATCTCCTTGCGCGCCTGCGTGCCTATCTCCTTGAGCATGGAGCCCTTCGCCCCTATCACGATCGCCTTCTGCGAAGGCCGCTCCACGTGGATCGTAGCCGATATGACCACCGGGTCAGCGCCCTCGTCGAAGCGCTCGATCTCGACCGCCGTGGCATAGGGTATCTCCTCACGGGTCACGGTGAACACCTTCTCCCGTATGAGCTCCGCGCAGAGAAACCTGACCGGGCAGTCCGTGATCATGTCCTCGGGGAAGTACCTGGGCCCCTCGGGAAGCAGCGACTTGACGACGGAAAGAAGGCCGTCGATGCCCGTGCCCGTCGTGGACGACACCGCGCACGCGTGGACGAAGGGGTGGACGGCTGCGAGCTGCTCGAGCCTCGCCCGGGCGCCGCTTTGGTCCATGAGGTCCACCTTGTTGAGGGCGAGGACCGCGGGCTTTGCGGCCCTGGCCACCGGTTCGACGACGACCGAGAGCTTGTCCGGCGTGTCGAGGTGATCCGCCATGACGAGCGCCACGTCCGCGTCCGAGACGGTCGCAAGCGCGGTCTCCACCATGTAGCGGTTCAGCGCCTTGTGTGGTTCGTGGATGCCCGGGGTGTCGAGGAATACGATCTGCGAGTCAGGGTCGTTGTAGATGCCGAGGATGCGGTTCCTGGTGGTCTGTGGTTTGCTCGTCGTTATGGAGATCTTCTCCTCGAGCACGCGGTTGAGGAACGTGGACTTGCCGACGTTCGGCCTGCCGAGGATGGAGACGTACCCTGACTTCGTTCCCGTCGACATCTCATGCGAGCTCGAGCTTCATCTGGCGGGCGAGAACCGAGTGCACCGGCAGCCTGACGGAGACCGACGTCCCCTTCCCTTGCTCGCTTACGACCTCTATGGTCCCGCCGTGACGCTTCACGATCCCGTAGCTCACCGAGAGCCCGAGACCCACGCCCTTGACCGACGGCTTCTTGGAGTAGAACATGTCGAAGATCTGGGGGAGGTCCTCCCTCGAGATGCCGACGCCCGTGTCCCTGAACACGACCTCGACGGCCCCGCCGTCGTCGACGCTCGCACAGTCGACCCTGAGCTCCCCGCCGTCTGGCATCGCCTCCACGGCGTTGGTCACGATGTTGATGAAGACCTGCTTGATCTGTTCGGGGATGCATTCGACGACCATCGGCCCCGACGGCGTGAACACGAGCTTGACCAGGTTTTCCTCGAGGTACTTCCTGTTCAGGATGAAGACCTCCCTGAGGAGCTCCGTGATGTCCGTCTCGCTCACGCCCCCGTCGTGAGGCTGGTAGAACGTCTTCATGTTCCTGATGAGCTCCGCGATCCTGTCCGTCTCCTTGAGGGCGAGCCTCACGAACTGGTGGTCAACCTCCCCCCTGCCCGCTGCCAGCACGTGGTTCAGGCAGCTCCTGATGCCGTAGAGGGGGTTGTTGATCTCGTGCGCGATGCTCGCGGCGAGCCTCCCCATGGCCGCGAGGCGCTCGGCCTGGATGAGCGCCGTTTCCATCTTCTTCTTCTCGGTCTGGTCCACCACGATGGCCGAGTACCCGAAGACCTCTTGTGCCTCGTCCTTGAGGGCGTTGACCGTCACCTTGACGTCGAGCAGGCGGCCGGACCTGGTCTGCCACACCCCCTCGATGTCCCGCAACACCCCCTTTTCCCTGACCTCGTGCAGCACCGCCTGTATCCTGTGCCTGGCATCGTCCTTGACGAGCATGGAGATCTCCCTGCCCGCGACCTCGCCCTCGGTCCACTCGAACATCGTCTGTGCGCCCGTGTTCCAGGAGAGGATCCTGCCCTGGGTGTCGAGCCCCACGATGGCGTCCGGGCTGAAGTGCTCGATCGCGGCCAGGAGCGTGAGCCGCTTCTCCTTGGCGATCTCGTCGCTGATGTCCCTGGCCACGCAGACGACCTCCGGCCTGCTCCTCTCGCCTATCCTGACGAGGTCGGCCCTGTAGATCCTCCGCCCTTGCCTCGTCTCGATGGCCAGGTCGAACGGGCCGTGCCGGTCGTTCGCGTCCATGGCCCTCGTGATCTCGGCGAGCCGCTGCATGGACGCCTCGTCGGATATGAACGAGGAGCAGTGCATCCCCTTGACCTGCTCGAGCTCGAGGCCGAGGGTCTGGAGGCCCCTGCGGTTCATGGAGATGATCCGCGCCTGCGCGTCGAGCGAGAAGATGATGTCCCCCGAGTCTTCGACGATGTGCTTGTACCGCTCCTCCGACTCCATGAGCTCGCGGATCTTCCTGCTCACCCCTCCCGAGAGGCGCTCGTTGAACTCCTGGAGCTTCTTGTTGGCGTTCTTCAGCTCCTCTTCCGCGGTCTTCCTGTCCGTCACGTCCTCGGCCACGATGTCCACGGCCGAGAGACGGCCCTCCTGGCCGTGTTCCAGGAATACCGTGTAGGACAGCCATCTCACCTCGCCCGGCCCGGTCACGATCCGCACCTCGCCCTCATGGCGGGACTCTCCCCCTCCGGCCAGGGCCCGCACGCGCTCCAGGACGCCTATGTCCTCAGGGTGAACGAACTTCTCCCACGGTATCGGCGAACCCTCTAGCGGGCCCTCCACGAAGGGCCCGAGGAGACGCCTCGCCTGGGCGTTGGCGTAGGTGCACCTGCAGTCGGCGTCCAGCCAGACGATGAGGTCCTTGACCTCCTCGGTGAGCTTGGAGAGCCTCTTCTGGCATTCCTCCGCCGTGATGTCACCCCCAGGCTGCGCCTCGGGCCGCCTGGAGGGCTGACCCGACGCCTGGAGCCCCTTCATGGAGGCGCGAATCTCCAGGGCCTTGTCCACGTCCTGCTTGAGCTCGCTGGGCAGGAACCCACCCTTGCGGAGATACCTGAACACGTGGGATGCCATGGCCTGGTCCATGGGCCAGTCGTCCTCGAAGGCGGTGATCACGATGATCATGATGTCGGGATCGATCTCGGCGTGGACCTTCTCGACGAGGGCCCTCCCGTCCATGTCGGGCATGCGCAGGTCGGTGATCATGAGCGCGTACCGGGCCTGCCCGAGCGCCTGGAGCGCCTCCAGCGGCCCGGGAACGGCCTTGACGTCGTAGTCGTACTTCAGGACCTGGTAGAGGTAGTTCCTGAAAACGAGATCGTCTTCCACGATGAGGATGCGCTGTTCCATCATTCGGCCACGCCCTGGGGTATCCATACTGTGAATGTGGTCCCCTGTGCAAGCTTCGAGCTCACCTCGATCGTGCCGCCCAAGGACTCCACGATCTGCCTGGCAAGGCTCAAGCCCAGACCCATGCCGGTCTTCATGGGCCACGACGAGTAGAGCGGGTCGAAGACCCTCGAGGCCTGCTCCTCGGTCATGCCTATCCCCCGGTCGGACACGGCCACCTCCACCCCGTCGCCCTTGAGCGCCGCCTTGACCGTCACGCCGGCGCCTCTGGGAGACGCCGTCACGGCGTTCATGAGGATGTTTATGAGCACCTGCTCGAGCGCGTCCGCCTTCAGGCGCGCCGTCACCGGCTCCGCCTCGTTCACGAGGGTGACGCCCGCATTGTTCGCCTGCGCCTCGAGCAGCATGAAGGCGTTCGTCACGAACTCGTCGAGGCGCACCTCCACGACGGGGCTCTCCCACTTGCGCGTGAAGTTCAAGAGCTGGTTCACGATCTTGAGGAGGTTCTCGGAGGCGGTCACGATGTTCGCGAGCATGTCCGGCAGGTCCTTGTCCTCGGCATCCCCACGCCTCACCGTGATCCTGCCCAGCCTGAGGTCTTCCCTGATCATGTTCGCAAACCCGTGGATCGCGCCTATCGGGCTCTTCATGTTGTGGGCCATGGAGGCCGCGAGGGAACCCACCACGGACATCTTCGCGTACGCCAGGGTCCGCCTCTGTTCATCGAGCTCACTGGTGATGTCCTCGAGGATCAAGAGCGTCATCCTGGATCTCGCCACGGGCTGGGCCGAGCACCTGACGGACCTCCCCCTGCTCTCGACCACCACGCTGAACGCCTCTCCTCGGGCAACCGCGTCCTTCAGGGCGCCGGCACCCTCGTCGGCGCCTTCGAACCCTTCCTCGCCGAGCGATACGCCGCCGAGGCCGATGAGCTTCCTGAGCCGTGCGGACTCGGGGTTCTCGACCCTCACGCGCAGGTTCGCGTCCACCAGGCACAGCCCGACCACGGAGGCCTCGACGAGTTCGCGGTTGAGCTCCATGAGCTCCTCGACCTTCCGCCGCTCGCGGGACGAGGCCACAAGCGCTTCCCTCAGGCGGTTCTTTTCCCTCCCGAGCGCGGTCTCGGCCTGGATCCTCCTCAGCGCCGCCGCTATGGAAGCGACGATGGACACGACGAAGTCATGATCGTCGAAACATGCGGCATCGACGAGGTCGAGGTACACGAAGATCCCCGACGGGAGGCTCACGCCTGCGGCGTATCCGCGTTCGCTCACGAGTGCCTTGGCCTCCGCGTCGGTGAGTTTTATGAACTGATCGCCGGTCTCCAAGCGGCGCTCGTAGACGAGCTTTCCCCCGTCGATGGCGAGCCCGCCTATGAACCCCTTCACGATCCCCGCCCTGAAGAGGGCTTCCGTGGCGCGCGTGAGCGCGTCGGTCACCCTCGAGGTGTCGTTGAGTTCCTTGAGGAGAGAGACGAGGATTTCCGACCGGCTCCTGGCGGAGCTCGACGCCTCCCTGTCCTGCTGGAGCCGTATCGCGGTCTGCGCGAGCCTCGCCCCCGCCTTGTTGACGAGCGAGAAGATCCCCGGGGAATCCTTGCCCAGCCCGATGTCCTCGCAGATCCGGTCCAGTTTCGCGGGGACGGCCTTCACGAGATGGTCGAGGCGTTCATCGCCGAGCGCCAGGCTCTTGAGGAGGGCCTCGGCGACCGCCTGCGGGAAGAAGTTGCCCGACGAACCCATGCCGCTCATGTGGGCAAGCGCGTTCGCCACGTGCACCGCGCCCGAGACCCGGTACTGGTCGTCGTCCAGGATCAGCACGGGCTCGTGGTGGCACCACACGGTCTCCTCGTAGATGCCGGGGAGCTTCCAGTGGGCCAGCACATCCCGCCCGGCGTCGGCGTGGGAAAGGCCGAGGATCTCCCTCTCGATGGCGTCCAGGGGCCTCAGGCCTTCCCGTGCCTGCTCGAGCACACGGCCGTATTCATCGGGTCTCACCGACTCCAGCACGAGCTTGCCCACGTCGTGGAGAAGACCCGCGCAGAACGCCTTGGCGCCGAGGGCATGGTTCTTTGCGCCCATGATCTCCTCGGCGTAGAGGGCCGAGCCGAGGCAGTGTCGCCAGAACGCGCGATGATCGAGCCTGGACCCCTGCCTGTCGGGGAAGATCTCCATGACGCTGATCCCCAGCACCAAGGTCCTCACGGCCTCGGCCCCGATGAGGACGACCGCCTCCTTGACCGTGTGGATCTGCCGCGACCTCCTGTAAAAGCTCGAGTTCGCGAGCTCCAGGATGCGTACGGTAAGGGCCTGGTCCTTCTCGATGAGATCGGCGATCTTGGCTACCGTGACCTCCTCGTCCAAGGCCATCCTGATCACCGCATCCGCGATCTCCGGAAGCACCGGGAGCGCATGCACATCGAAAGATGTCGATTTCATAAAATATATTCTAGAATGTCCTGCAGTTGTATACAAGCACGATCTGTACCGGCCTCCACCCTCAGCGTCCCCACGGGTAACGTATCGTCACAACCGTATGCGAACGTGAGCTCGCGCGCATTGGCGCGGCCCGGCCCCAAGAGCTCGCAGAGGCTCCTCGGGTTCACGACGAGCCGGGCGCCGCCGCCGTGGCGCGACAGGGCGAGGCCGGCCATGACCCTGTACGCCTCCGATCGCACGAGGAACCCGAGGGAGGGGTGGTAGGGCCCGGCCACCACGTTCTGCGCTCCGGGGTCGGGCAGCCCCATGCGCAGGATGGTGCAGCCTTGCCGCTCGAGCACGGCCACCGCGTAGAGGGTCATCCTGACGGCCTGCCCCAAGGTGAGGGGCGTGTACGCACCCGTGCGGTAGAGACCCTCGAGCCTTGTCCCGGCCATGACCACGGTGGGGTAGATCCTCGCCGCATGCGGCTTCAGGGCCGCGGAGCGCTTCACCGTGGTCACGAAAGACGCGAGGTCCTCCGAGGGAAGCCCGGGCATGAGCTGGATGCCCAGCCTCAGCCCGAACCCCCTCACGAGCCTGCAGGCCTCGACGACGTCCTTGACCGTATGCCCCCTGCCGCTCGCCTCGAGCACAGGGTCGTCCAGGGACTGGCAGCCGATCTCGAGCTCCTCGAAGCCGCTGTCCACCAGGAGCCCGAGCTTTTCCTCGTCGACCATGTCCGGCCTCGTCGACGCCTTGGCCGCGTGCACCACGCCCTTCTCGACGAGGTCCCTGGTCACGTCCAGGTAGCGCCGGAGCAGGTCCGCCTCGATGCCCGTGAACGTGCCGCCGTAGAACGCGAGCACCCTCCTGCGCGAGGAGGGGGACGAACACCGCGCGAGGAAGTTCTCGACCAACGCCGGGATGTCCTCGGGCATGGCGGGCCTCGAGAACACCCGCTGGTCGCAGAACACGCAGCGCGCCTTGCACCCCATGTTCGGGACGAACACCGGGATGACGAGCCTTGGCCGTGAATGGGGTTCTATACGGGGCAGCCGAGCGATCTCAAGGCCTCCCTGCAGGCCTCCTGTGAGGCCTGCTTCTTGTTCCTGCCCACTCCCCTGCCCACCACCTCTCCGTCGAGCCTCACCACCACCTCGAACTCCTTTTCGTGCTCAGGCCCCTTCTCATGGGCCACCTCGATCCTCGGGAGCTCCCGGTAGCGCGACTGGCAGTACTCGAGCAGCAGGCTCTTGTAATCCGTGATGGAGACCTCCCAGGCCGGTCCGAAGACCTCCGAGTAGTGGCGCTCGATCACGGACGAGGCGCCGTCGAACCCGACATCGAGAAACACGGCCCCCACGATCGCCTCGTAGGCGTCCGCGAGGAGGGAAGCCTTCTTCCTGCCGCCGTCCATCTCCTCGCCCTTTCCCAGGAGGAGGTGCTCCCCGAGACCCAGGTGAGCCGCGATGCGGGACAGGGCCGCCTCGTTGATGAGCTCGGCGCGTTTCTTGGTGAGCCGACCTTCCTTGTCATGGGGGAACCGCCTGAAGAGGCTCACGGTGATGACGGCGTTGATCACCGTGTCCCCCAGGAACTCGAGCCGCTGGTTGTCCCTCAGGCCCTCTTCCTTGTGCTCGTTCACGTAGGTGGTGTGCGTGAGGGCCTCCACGACGAGGCCCTTGTCGGAAAACGAGTGACCTATCCTGGCCTCCAGGAGATCAATATCCATGGAGCAGGCCCTCCAGCCGGGCCTGGTCGATCCCGGCCTCGGACGGCATCTCGATCCCGAGCTTGTAGGTGATGGGGGTCACCGAGATCATGCCCTTCTTGAGGCACACGGCGTCCGTGTCCTCGTCCTCGTCCATCACCTTCGTCAGGCCCGCCTGCCAGTAGTACACCGTGCCGCGGGGGCTCTCGCGCCTGGAGAACTCGTCCACGATCCTGGACTCCCCCTGGCGGGTGACGCGGACGCCCTTGATCCTCTCGGGCGGGCAGGACGGGCAGTTCACGTTCAGCGCGCAACCGAGCGGCCTGCCCATGCGTGCGAGCATCACGGCGAGCCTCGCGCCGAAGACGGATGCGGCGCTGTAATCGGGGTTCAGGTAGCTGTCCACGGACAGGGCGATGCCCGTGAAGCCCAGGATGAGCGCCTCGGTGGCCGCAGAGACGGTACCCGAGTACAGCACGTTGATCCCCACGTTTTCCCCCCTGTTGATGCCCGAGACCACCACGTCGGGCGGATCGCTCATGAGGCAGGACACCCCTATCTTCACGCAGTCCGCGGGCGAACCCGTGATGCCGTAGCCGTAGAACCCTCCCCCCCTGTTCACCGGGATGACCTTCAAGGGGTCGGAGATGGTGATGGCGTGCCCCACCGCGGACTGCTCGGTCAGGGGGGCTATGACCGTGACCTCGCCCACCTTCTCGAGCTCCTGCTTGATCGCAGCGAGTCCCTGCGCGTAAATGCCGTCGTCGTTCGTCAGGAGAAACCGCATACGACGCTGTGTATCCTTTTAGGGCGCGAGATGCAAGTTCCAACGATGGGGCTCTTTGGTGAACGCCCGCCCCTGCACGAATGCAGAGGGACATTGGGCACCACCCTGCCCGGCAGGGAAAGGGAGGCGATGGGAAGGGCAGGGATCGTCGCCCCTGTACGAGCGATCTTTTCCATCCCCGACAGGCCGGGCCGAAACCGGGAGGTCGCCGCCTTTCCTCAACACACGCCCAAAGAACCCATGGCCGCTCCTGCCGGGAACCTTCCGCCATCGCTCGCGCCGAAGGCCCATCTAGGGGGTGCGCCATGAAGCGGCTGATCGCCTTTCGCCATCGCTCGCGCCGAAGGCCCACGCGGCATCATGCACGACAGGCCTTCCGTCGAGACCGGCCGCACATGGGGGGGGG
>JAKPDW010000090.1 GCA_029552245.1 Deltaproteobacteria bacterium | reverse complement strand
GGCCGCTATAGGAAACGGGACGTAGATATCCGTATAGAGGTCGTCTCCCTTCCTCACCAGGCGAGGGTGCTCCAAAACGTGGATGACGAGGTAAAGGTCGCCAGGCGGCCCGCCGTTCGTTCCAGCTTCACCCTCGCCCTGGATGCGCAACCTCGTGCCCGTGCTAACGCCGGGTGGGATCTTCACCTCCACGCGATGGCGCGCCCGAGAGCGCCCCTGCCCCCCGCAGGACTTGCACGGATGAGATATAGCCTGGCCGCGCCCCCCGCACGTGGGACAGGTCGTGACGGAGACGAAATCGCCAAAGGCGGTTCGCCTATGGCTTTCCACCTGGCCGTGACCCTTGCACGTGGGGCAAACCCTGGGCTCCGAACCAGGTTCCGCGCCGGTGCCACCGCAGCGCTTGCATGTCTCCCACCTCGGTATGTAGACCTCTTTTACCGCTCCGCGGGCTGCCTCCTCAAGCGTGACGGACATCGGCATCTCGATGTCGTCTCCGCGCTGCGGAACCGGGCGCCCCCTCCTCGACGACCTCCGGGAATCGCCGAAGAAGCTATCGAAGAAATCCCCGAAGATGTCGCCGAAGTCGAAACCGCCGAAGTCGGCGTAAGGCCCACCGCCCCACTGAGGAGGTGTCTCGCCCACAGTGCCGAACTGGTCATACTGAGCACGCTTCTGCGGGTCGCTTAAGACTTCATAGGCTTCGTTTATGAGCTTGAAACGCTCCTCCGCCTCCCGGTTCCCTGGGTTGGCGTCGGGATGATATTTGCGCACCAGCTTTCTGTAAGCCCTCTTTATCTCGTCCTGAGAGGCATTCTTAGGCACGCCCAATATTTCGTAATAATCCTTCGCTCCAGGTCCGGGCACGGAAGATCACCTCAACTTCTAAACTTTGCCTTGATCTCTGAACTCGGCGTCCACCGTCGGGCCCTCGTGAGAAGCACCTCCCGGCGCTTGGGCCGAGTCGGCGGCGCCTTCCGCCTGCTGCGCCTGAGCCTGCGCGTACAGCCTGGACGAGAGCTCGTGCAATCTGGACGTGAGCTTCTCGCAGGAGGACTTTAAAGCCTGGGCATCCTCTCCCTTGGCGACATTGCGAAGCGACTCGATCTCCTGCTCCACCTGAGCCTTTTCGCTTGCCGTGACTTTGTCGCCGAGATCCCTGAGGAGCTTCTCAGTATTATAGATCAACGAGTCGGCCTCGTTGCGCGCATCGGCCAGCTCCTTCTTGCGCCTGTCGGCCTCTTCGTTCGCTTCCGCCTCTTTCCGCATCCGCTCTATTTCGGCCTCGGATAGGCGGGATGAATGAATCGTCACGTGCTGGCTCCTGCCCGTGGCCTTGTCCTTGGCCGTCACGTTCAATATGCCGTTCACGTCGATATTGAAGGTGACTTCGATTTGGGGCACCCCCCTCGGTGCGGGCGGTATGCCGTCCAAGACGAAGCGTCCCAGCGTGACGTTGTCGGCAGCCATAGGACGCTCTCCCTGGAGGACGTGGATTTCGACCTGCGTCTGATTGTCGGCTGCAGTGGTAAATACTTGCGATTTAGAGACGGGGATGGCCGTGTTGCGGTCTATGATCTTGGTGAACACGCCTCCCAGGGTCTCGACGCCGAGCGAAAGCGGCGTCACGTCGACGAGCACGATGTCTTTGTGCTCGCCGGACAGGATGGCCGCCTGTATAGCTGCGCCGACGGCTACGCACTCATCCGGGTTGACGCCCTTCGTCGGCTCTTTGCCCAAGAGCTCTCTGATCTTGCGCTGGACCATCGGCATGCGCGTAGCTCCGCCGACCAAGAGTATCTTGTCTATCTCGTTAGGCGTAAGGCCTGCATCGGATAAGGCCCTCTGTACCGGCCCCACCACTCGCTCGAGCAGATCGGCCGTCATCTCCTCGAACTTCGCCCGCGTCAAAGTTAATTCGAGGTGCTTAGGCCCTGTATTAGTAGCCGTGATGAAGGGCAACGATATCGTGGTCTCGGGCATGGACGAAAGCTCGACCTTGGCCTTCTCTGCGGCCTCGCGCAGGCGCTGGAGCGCCATTCTATCCTGGCTCAGATCGACGCCCTCGCGCTTTTTGAACTCGGCGATCATCCAATCTACAATGCGCTGATCCCAGTCGTCGCCTCCCAAATGGTTATCTCCTGAGGTCGCCAGGACCTCGAAGACCCCCTCGCCCACGTCCAGGATTGAGACGTCGAAGGTACCCCCGCCGAGGTCGAAGACGAGGATCTTGTGCTCTCCTTCCTTGTTGACGCCATAGGCCAAACACGCCGCCGTCGGCTCGTTGATGATGCGCACCACCTCTAACCCAGCTATCTC
>JAKPDW010000076.1 GCA_029552245.1 Deltaproteobacteria bacterium | reverse complement strand
CGCCGGCAACGCCGGCTCGGGCAAGGACACGGTGGCCGACCACCTCGTCAAACACCACGGCTTCGTGAAGGTCGCGCTCGCGGACCCTCTGAAGCGCATCTGCCGAGAGGTCTTCGACTTCTCAGAGGAGCAGCTCTGGGGGCCGAGCGAGAAGAGGAACGAGCCGGACAAGCGGTACCCGCGAAAGCTGGACGAGCTGAGCGAAGGCATCATCAAGGGACTCCAGGTGCCTCGGGAGTTCACACACCCGAACGCGTACCTCACCCCCCGCCACGCACTCCAGCAGCTCGGCACCGAGTGGGGCCGGGCCTGCTACGAGAACGTGTGGGTCGACTACGCGCTGAGGGTCGCGAAGCAGATCCTCGATCGCTACTACGCGCGGTACGACGCCAAGCGCGGGACCTACGAGATCGAGAAGGACGACGGTCTATCGATCGAGGGTGTGGTCATCCCCGACGTCCGCTTTCGGAACGAGGTGGACGCCATCCGGGCGGCCGGCGGGAAGGTCTGGCGCGTCTCCCGCTTCGGGGCGGGGCTCCAGGGCGCCGCGGCCAAGCACCAGAGCGAGACCGAGCTCGACACCATCCCGCTCGACCTCTTCACCCAGCAAGTCTCGAACAACAGCACGCTCGAGGCGCTCTACGCGGTCATCGACCGGGTCATGAAGGAGACCTCGTGACCCAGCGTACCCCGCGGTCGTCCGGCGGCCTGAGCCTCCCGAGCGGCGTCGGGCTGTCGACGGGAGAGGTGCAGGAGATCCTCACCCGGTTCGCGACCTTGTCCGACGTCGAGGAGAACTTGAACAAGATGGGCTTCCCCGCACAGGGCAAACAGCCCGACTTCCCGCTGCCGGAGATCACGTCCGAGGTCCTGACCCGGTACACGAACGACCAGTACAGCGAGGTCTACTCGAAGCTGCTGGCCTGGTTCAACTACCTGGTGCCCATCCACGCGGACGCGAAGGCCGCGCTCCTCCAGGCCCAGAACCAGCTCGACCTCGTGGAGGCGCACACCCAGAAGCGCATCACGGACCAGAACAAGAACAAGACCAAGGGCGAAGGGCGCCTCACGGCCGAGGAAGTCCGAACCGAGGTCTTGGTCGACCCCACGTACCAGACGGCCCTGCTCGAGGTGCAGACGCGCAAGCAGACGCTCATCAAGCTCGATGCCTACTGGGAGATCGCCGACCGTGGGTTGCGGGTCATCTCGCGCCAGATCGAGGTGAAGAAGATCGAGTTCGGTGGCTCGAACCGGGACGGGAACCTCAACCGTCCGAACTACAAGCCGATCGGCGGGCGATGATCTCCATCTCGATCCCCGGCGTACCTCCCTCCTCGAACCACGCGTACACGAACATCCCCGGGAAGGTCATCAAGACCGGGAAGGGGCTCATGAAGGTGCCCGGTGGCCGCGTGCTCTCCGAGGAGGGGCAGAAGTACAAGAAGGAGACGATCTCGTACATCGTCCGGCGCTACCCGAAGGAGATGAAGTTCTTCCAGCCGGACACCCCGTACGCGGTCTACATCCGCCTCTACTTCCCCGAGATCCAGAACAAGGGCTGGCCAAAGAAGGCGGAAAACAGGTACAAGACCCTCGACGCGAGCAACCGGGTCAAGCTCCTCGAGGACGCTCTCAAGGACGCCGGCGGCATCGACGACTCGCAGCACATGTTCGTGTTCGTCGAGAAGCGACAAGGACCGGAGAAGACCGAAGTCTTCGCCTGGAACCTGGACAAGGAGGCCACCCCGTTCGATGACTTCATGCAACTCCGTGTGGGCTCGGTGTAACCACACGGAGCTCTACCAAGTAGCCCGAGATGCAGGACTTCCTGCTGTACCGTCGGATTCTCCCGAGAAGCTCATCGCCCTCCTGGAGGGTGAGCGCACGACCGGCGAGGTCCATGAGATCGACCGGTGGCGAAACGCCATCATGGTCTTCGTGAACGACTTCTGGCCCAAGCTCCAGAGTCAGATCGAGTGCCCGGCCAAGAGCCGGGACCCGCGGGCATGTTACGGATGCCCCGACCAGCAGGTCATCGCCTGCCTGGTCAAGAACGAGCCACTGAAGCACTACATCGAGATCAGGAGAAAGTAGAACATGAGCCTTGCCAAGATGACGATCGAGAACGCTCCCCGGGACGTGGACGGCATGATGGAGAAGGGCCGCTTCCAGCGGCGTGAGCTGGCCAAGCAGCTCGGCCTCACGGGGAGCGACGAGGCGTCGGCCGCCTTCCTGGGGCTGGACGACAAGGAGCAGTCCAAGCAGCTCGTGGAGGCCCTGAAGGCGGCGGACAAGCAGGGCGGGGGCGGCAGCTCCAGCGACAAGGAGTCGGCGCCGCCGAAGCGCACGCCGCGCACGACCGAGGCCGAGAAGAAGAACGACGGCGGGGGTGCGGTCGGTGACGGCGCCGCCATCCTGGCCGCTCTCGAGAAGCTCAGCGAGAAGGTCGACGACGCGATCGACCGCCTCGAGCGCCTCGAGACCCTCGGGGGTGCGGGCCTGACCCTCAACCTCATGCTCGCCGAGGAGATCATGAAGGCGCCGCGGAACGACGTGCTCGGTGCCGCGCTCGACGACGTGAAGGGCGTGCTCGAGGCGCTGTCCGGGGGAAAAGGCAAGAAGAAGGGGAAGTAGTCGAGTACGTCGTCCCCTGGCCGAACGCTCGCTGGCCAGGGGACGATGACCAGGAGAACGGATGAACCCCGTCCGACTTCTTCAGCGCCTCGTGAAGGATCAGATTCCAGGCAAGGAGCTGAAGGTCCCCTCCTGTGTGTTCGTGGTCAGGCGAGGAGGGCACCAGCACGTGGCCGCGACCGACGGTCGCGTGCTGGTAGCCGTCCGGTACGACGGGGCCGACATCCCTCGTCCGTCTGACGAGAACCTTCCCCTCGTGGAGGCCGTGCAGCGTACGCTCCCGAAGCACTTCTACAACCAGGAGTCCCTGTACGGCTGGGTGAACATGAAGGCTCTTCGGGACCTCGCGGGCGTGCCGCAGTTCCAGCCAAAAGCCTTCACGATCGCCACCGACAACCACGCGACCAAGTTCATCAGGTTCGAGGACGCGATCATCTACCGTGCGGTCCTCGCAAGAGGCTTGGTCGGCTGGCGCGGCGATCGAGCCCGGTACGGAGTCCTGTACCCGGAAGACGATGACGACAGCAAGCTGCGCCACGCCGGGCGGGTCTTCGCGGGTCCGCTGGGCTTCGCGTACATCATGCCGTGCCTGTACGAGCCCGAAGACGGCGACCAGGTCCTCGAGCTACCGCCGAACGTGCTTCGCTTCGACGAGTAGGATCGGCCCCTTCGGGGGCCGGTTCACTTCTTCTTCTTCTTAGCCCCCTGCTCGTTCCAGACGCGCACCTGCTCGGCCGTCATGGCGCCCTGCGTGCACCAGCGGCACGTGTGCTTCTGGTACCGGCCACGCACGGTGCTCTCGACGGTGTGGTGACCGCCACACGAGAGACAGGTCACCAGCGTCGGCTGCTCCTCCTTCGACCACTCCGACACCCTACTGCCTCGTGGCGTGGATCGTGTAGGCGGTCGCCGTCACGGCCATCACGGTGGCCGCGACCCCGAGCGAGACACCGAACCAGACGTTCTTGTAGAAGGGCGGCGGCTTCTCAAGCTCACGAAGGCGAGCCTGGTAGACGGCCGTCATCTCCTCGTACCGCTGCTTGTCGAGGAGCGACTGCTTCTCCAGGGTCTCGACCCGAATGTCCGCCTTCTTCTTCTCGGCCTCGACGTCGAGCACGAGCCGGGCCTTGGCCTGCTCCAACCAGTTCGCCCACCGGAGCGCGGTCCGGTTGTCGAAGAGCTGGCCCGTGAACGGCGCGGGCTGCCCCTGGACGACCGGCTCGATCTTGTCGTCGCCGGGAGGGATGGGCTTGAAGACGGGTCCCTCTGCCACCGCCGAACGCGTCACCAGAAGAACGGCGAAGACCGAGAAGACGCGCAGGCGGATGGGGGTCATGCGAGAGCCTCGTGAAGAGCAGCTTCGGCCTCGAGGGCGAGCTGGAAGGCGGCGACGGACGCCTGCTTGGTGTGGGAGAGAAGAGCCAGGTGGACGAGCGACGTGAGCGGGTTCGTGTACGCCTTCATGATCGCTCGGGCCTTCACCCCGTGCGCCATGGCCCGGTCACGGCCAAGCAGGTACGAGCGAGGGTCCATGGTCTCGTGCACCCGCTCTTCGTCCTGCGGGGCCTCGGCGGCCTTGGCCAGTCGAGCGTCGTCGTCGGGCTGCATGGCGTGCGCGACCGCCAAACCGCCAGCACCCAGTCCCAGACCGCCCAGGACGCCCCAGGAGGGCTTCACGCCCGGCACCGTGGCCGAGACCGCGCCCTGCGCGGCCGGCGCCGCTCCTGCGGCCACCGCCGGGGTAGGAGACGCCGGAAGGGCCGGGGCGGGCTTGCCCTGTGCGGCAGCCCGCAGGGTGTTGGCCAGGTGCCCCAGGTCCTCGTGGCGAGCGTGCCCGAGCTCGTGCACGGTCTGCTGCGCCTGCGGGCTGATCTGCCCCGCGGCCTCCCGGGCTGCTCGGCCCAAACGATGGGCGTCCATGACGGCCGGCGAGAGCAGGAGGTTCATGGCCCGCTCTCGCCCCGGCGCGACGCTCTCGCCCCGCATCCCCTTCTGGAGCAGGTTGGTCGTGACCGCCCGCCCGTAGTCCGTCTTGGCGATGCGCTCGCGAGCGGCGTTCACGGCTCCGTGCCCAATGACCCCGAGAGGGGCACCCGTCAGGGCCGTGTCCGCCACGCCTGCCGCAAGAAGAGGGCTCGCGCCGATGGCGGAGTTCACGACTCGCCGCCCCGTGTCGTCGAACGGAGTGTCGGCCGTCCGCGCCAGACGATCGAGCACCTTGCCGTGCGCCGCCCCCAGGATGCCCTTCGTCTCGAGCTTGGGAGCCGTGCCGGCGATCTCATGCTGGGCAGCTCGATGGATGGACCCCAGGATGGGCGCGTCCTTCAGAGCCGGGAGGAGGTTCCCGGACGCGACCCCCGAAGCCAAGAGTGCGTGCTGCTCCTTGGTGGGCAGGTGCGCCATCTGGCTCGCGATGCCGTGCGCGGCGTCGTACGCGCCCAAGCTCTCCGGGCCGAAGAGGTACTTCATGCTGGCCCTGGAAGCGGGGTTCAGCCGAGCTCCCGAGAGGCCGTGTTGAAGCCCGTGATGCGCGAGCATGTCCGCGATGTTCCCGCCGTGGCCCGCGAGGCCAAGGACGTTGGCACCGACGTGCCCACCGGCCGCCGTCGCGGCCGTGGCCGCGAGGTGCCCCAAGATCGCGGTCTTCTCCAGCGCGGCCTTGAACGCTCGATCGGCAGCTTCCTTGTTCATCCTCGGAGGTCCTTCCCCACTTCCTTCAAGAAGTCGTTCACGGCCTTCGGGTCGTCCTCGATCTTCTTGGTCTTGTCCTCGAGCACCTGTTCGATATTGGTCACGTCCTTGTCGTGCTCCTCGTCGACCTGCTCGATCTTCTTCGCCTCTTCCTTCTTCAGCTCCTCGACGCGTCGTTCGTACTCCTCGTCGATCTTCTTCTGCTCCACCACGGGGTCGTGGGGCTTGCTCGAGAAGAGCTCCTTCA
>JAKPDW010000073.1 GCA_029552245.1 Deltaproteobacteria bacterium | reverse complement strand
AACACGCCCCGTCATTACCCTTCCTCTTACTCATCAACGGTCCTCCTTCGGTTAGAGTTTTTTACCCAAAATCCTTCTCTCCGAATGGAGGACCTTTTTCAATGACAAACCAGAAAGTGCGAAAAATATTTTACGTTATCGCAGTATTTACCCAACCCTGACCCATACTCGTAGTGAAGCAGAAAGACGGCGAAGGGATGGCCACCATAAGCCTCGGATAAAGGGATATCACGTAGAACAGGAGGCACTACTCCGAAGGACAGAGACCTGATTCAAAAGTGCGAGAGAATCTTGACACTACCAAGTGGTTCCAGTGTTCACCGCTTTCCGGGGGAAAACCTCTTGTAGCGGTTGAAGAGGGTGTCGTCCTTGGAGAAGGAGTCGTCCTTGAAGATGAACAGGCAGAACTCGAAGGGCATATAGTCGTTTCTCAACACGACGTTGCGCGAGAACGAGTAGCCCATCTCGAGGATCCTCTCCGGGCTGTAGTGAAAGGTGTGCTCATACCTGTAGTCCACCTTGTCGGACAGGAAGTCGAACGCTATGCCTTCCGAACACAGGCTAAGGGCCTTTTCCATGACCGCCCTCACGAAGGCGTAGTTGTCACCCCTCTCGAGCCTGAAGTTGAACACCCCGGAAGCTATGCCTATGTCAAAGGTCTCGTCGATCGTCGCCTCGAGGAAATCCATGGCCGCAAAGCGGCAGTGTGCTTTCGCGTGCCTCTGTCGAGCGATCTCCACCAGGTCGGGCACGAGGTCGATACCGTAGTAGCGAAACGATGAGCACTTCTTCTCCAGGGTAAGGACGAGGTCTCCGAACCCGCACCCGATGTCGAGAAAGCTTTTGCCTTCGCACTCGTGGAGCGATGTGAGCATCTCGAACCTGACCTCCTGCTTGCCCTTGTCCCACCCCAGGGTCTTGGGTGAGTACCCGTATCTGCCGAGCCGTTCCCTGTACCTGGTGATGACGAGGTCGACATCATGGCCGGAAAGTTTCATAGTACGATGTCTCCCATGAAGTTCAGCAAGTTCTTGTAGGCGATGTTCTCGATCTTCTCTCCGGGAAGGCCGTCGGCAAATGCACTGAACCGCTCTCTCAAAAGCTTGAGATCGAACTCCGGGAAGTCGGAACCTATGCATACCCTCCTGTCAAATTGCCTGAACGCATAGGCTATGTCCAGGTCGATGGAGCTTCCCGCGTACTTGCAGATGGTGAAGGAAAGATCCAGGAGAACGTCGTCGAAGAGCCTCGCGATCTCGATCATCTCGAGGAGACGCACGCAACCGGCATGAAGGAGGATCACCTTGCACCCTTTCGTCTTGTCGAGGAGGGACACGAGCGCGTCCAGGGCGTATGTGTCCCTGTCCATCCCGGGGGCATACGGATACGTACAAATGAGGGTCACCAGGCCCTGTTCTGCCGCCTCGTTCACGGCCGCCGGGAGGTTCGGGTGGGTAAGGGGGGTGTGGGAAAGCCTCGGGTGGATCTTTATCCCGACGTACCCCTTGTCTCTCAAGGAGGAGACATGGCGGGAAAGATCCCTGCGTGGGCCGAACCGTGAAGGGTTCAAGAACGCCACTGGCAAGAGCCTGTCCGAGCCCCTTCTCACGAAACTGGCGAACTCGTCTTCGGCATAGCCGCCGATCCCTTCCATGCCAACGGCCAGGGCCCACTTCACGTCATGAAGATCCATCTGCTCCTTCAGGCGGTCCATGTGGGCCGATGTCTGAGGGCGCCCGGGGGTCCACCCCCCGGTGATGGTGGGATGTGTCAGCGCGTCGAAGATGGGAACAACGGGGGTGGGTTCCCCGCGCCCTGTCTCATCGCTGTGCATTTCCTGCCCTGCCGCCTCCTGTTTCAGGCCTTGTCTGCATACTTCTTGAGGCACACCGTCTCGAAGGTCGTCCATTTTCTCCTGTCGATGCACTCGTACCAGATGTCTTCCTGCTGTTCTATGAACTCGAGCTTATGGAAGAACTCCTCGGTATGATGCTCCTTGGGGATGATGACCACGCCCGTATCGTCGCACACGCCGATCGCCCCGTGGTACCGTCTCAGACGGTCTTCGAAGGTGTCTCGGTCGAAGGGGGTGTCGACCTTCTGGTTGAAGCACCCGACAGGGTTGAACCCCGTGCACCATATCGGCCATCGTTCTTTGATGAGACGGTGTGCGTCCCTGAGATACCCCCTCACCACGATCGCCGAGACCTGCCTGTACAGGATGAGGAACTTGGACACGAGGTCACCGAAAACGGCCCTGTCCTTGCAGTCGAACACCTCTACGAGGGCCACGTCGCCCTCCTGTACGTGCTGGAGCCGTTCGTGCACATCCCAGTTGCTCTCTCCGTAGGCATACGCCCAGAAGACGTTCCCGACCCTGAAATGTCCTTCGCTTATGGGCCTGACATCCGGCACGGCGCCGGTCTTACCGAGGCAGTCCGCCACCTCGGTGGAGGAGACCCTGTTTCTCTTGATGTAATCGATGATCTTTTCCTTCCACTCGTGGGAATCCACCGTTGTACCCCCTTCGCTTATGTGTTGAGATTCCTTTTATGCGTACGTGATGGTCACCCTTGTCCTTGCCTCGTTCAGGATCCTTTCTATGTCCCCCGGCGTTTCAGCCCTCGCGATGAGGTAGGCGTGCCGAGACCTGTCGTCTGACGGCGGGGCAAGCACGTCTCCCACACCGAAGTTCAGGCCGAAGTCGATGATCGAGTCGTTCGAAGAGAGCCAATCGATGCCGGAGATTGACGCGACCTTTCCGGGGTCGAACAGAAGGAACTCGAGGACGACACAGTGGTCCCTGCGTTCGAAGTGGATCTCGGTTATGTGCTCTCCCAAGGCGCACCTGATGAGGAGCTCGTTTATATCGAGACCCGTCATCTCGGGGACGATGTGAGACGATATCTTCGTCCCTCCCCCGCGGGCCGCTATCTCGATGAGGTAGAACGTCCCGTCTCGACACTTGTACTCGGCATGTGTGATGCCGAAGGGCAGGCCCATACAGGTGACGATCCGCTCGTTGAGTTCCATGAGCTGGGGATAATCGAAGTCCGGGTCCCAGTGGCGGTAGAGAAGCCGCGATGCTATCATCTCCGAGTGCCTGAACGGCCTCTTTTTCGATACCACGAGCGAGTAGGCCTTTTCCGCTGTCTTGAACCCCTCGACCGTGAACTCTACGCCTTCGATGTACTCCTCCGCGAGGATGCATCCCGCAGGGCTGAACCTCAGGGTGTCCGTGTAGCTTGCACGGAGGTCTTCCTCAGACGTCACCTTGTGCACCCCCCTGCTCGATTGGCTGGCCGGTGGCTTTATGACCAAGGGGTATCCGTGTTCATCAGCGAACTCCAATGCGTCTTCCATTGTTTTGCAGAGCATGAATGCGGGCGTGGAGAACCCGTGATCTTTCAGGAACGTCCTCATGGCGTACTTGTCGGTGAAGAGGGTCGCGGCCCTCATGCCGATCCCGGGCAGGCGCATCTTTTCGCAAAGGTAGGCAACGGTCGGGACTGCGATGTCTGTCTGGTCCGTGACGATGGCATCAGGCCGGTACTTCCTCGCGATCTCGAGGTTTCGTTCTTTGTCGAGCACGTCTGCAACGACTCCCACGTCGGCGTACCTGAAGCCGGGCGAGTCCTCGTAGAGGTTCGTGTTCACGACGAACAGCCCCATGTCCTTGGCCTTCCTGATGAGCGGGACCTGCCATTCTCCGCCTGCCACTATCATGATTCTCTTGGTCGAGTCAGTCGGCATTGATCTTCTCGTCTATCACGTAAAGCGGTCGCCTCTTCACCTCTTCGAAGATCTTCCCTATGTACAGCCCGCATATGCCGATTACGCCTATCACGAGACCGCCCATGAAGTATATGGAAACAATGAGGCTCGTCCAGCCGAGCTGTACAGACGGGTGCATCAGCTTGGTAATGACCGCATATACCCCGAAGCACATGGACAAAAAGGAAATGAGGAAACCCAGCTGGACGGCAAGCCTCAACGGCTTGTCGGAAAAGGCGAGAATGGCCCCGACCGCCAGGCGTACGAGCTTTTTCAGGTTGTAGGAGGTCTTTCCGTGCATCCTGGGCGCGTGCTCCACGTCCACCGTGGTCGAACTGAATCCGAGCCAGTTGACGAGACCGCCGAAGAACCTGGTCTGCTCGTGCATTTTCGACAGCTCACGTACGACCTTGCGGGACATGATGCGGAACGAACCGATGCTGGGATCCATTCTTGTTTCCGTCAGGTATGAGAGTACAGCATAGAAGGTTTTGGAAAAAAGCCGTTTGACAACCCCATCCTGCCTTTCCGCTCTTCGCGCCAGCACGATGTCGTGGCCTGAGAGTGCCTTTTCGTAGAGCCGTGGGATCTCTTCGGGCCTGTCCTGGAGGTCGCAGTCCATGATCACCACCCACTCGCCTTTGCACATGTCCAACCCGGCGGCGATCGCATGGTGCTGTCCGAAGTTCCTGCTGAGCCTGGCGGCCTTCACCCTCGGGTCTTTCCCGGCGATTTCCCGGATGACCTCCCAGGAGCGGTCCTGGCCCCTGTCTTCGACGAGAACGATCTCGTAATCCGGCCCCAGTGTTCTCAATACACTGGTGAGCCGCTCGTGCAGTTCATGCAAGCATGCCTCGGCCTGGTAGACGGGTATCACCACCGATATCGTAACTGCCCGTTCACTCATGTCATGCATGATGCACCCCAACCGGGGATGTCCATGATACCATTTGGCAAGATTCGCATTCGATTCTATCACAGCATGTCGAAGCGCGTAACCCCTCAAAGAGAAAGTCAAGCTCTTCCCTGCGAGGGAACGTACTGTGAACGGTGCTCATCGGACTTGCACGATGCGGGGTTTGCGAGGTAATGATAGGTGAAGCGATTCCGGCAGGATGCATGGGTTTGATATGGACATTCCGTTCAACAAGCCGTTCGTGGCGGGCAGGGAGCTGTACAACATAGCCCAGGCGGTGGTCAGGGGCCAGCTCGCGGGCGACGGCTACTTCACGAGGCGATGCCACGGGTGGCTGCAGGAGAAGCTCGGCTGCACCAAGGCCCTGCTCACGCACTCCTGCACGGCGGCGATCGAGATGGCCTCCATCCTCGCGGACATCGGCCCCGGCGACGAGGTGATCGTGCCCTCGTTCACCTTCGTGTCCACCGCGAACGCCTTCGTGCTCAGGGGAGGGGTGCCTGTCTTCATAGACATCAGGCCCGACACCCTGAACATGGACGAGACCCTCGTCGAACAGGCCGTGACACGGCGCACCAAGGCTGTCGTGCCCGTGCACTACGCAGGCGTCCCCTGCGAGATGAACACGATCTGCGACGTGGCGCGAAGGCACGGCCTCCTCGTGATCGAGGACGCAGCCCAGGCGCTCCTCTCCCAGTACGAGGGGAAGTACCTCGGCACGCTGGGCACCTTCGGCTGCCTGAGCTTCCACGAGACGAAGAACATCATAAGCGGAGAGGGTGGGGCCCTGCTCGTAAACGACGAGAGGTTCGTCAAGCGCGCCGAGATCATCCGTGAGAAGGGCACGGACAGGGCGCAGTTCTTCAGGGGCGAGGTGGACAAGTACACCTGGGTGGACATCGGGTCGTCCTACCTGCCGAGCGAGCTCGTGAGCGCCTTCCTCTTCGCCCAGATGGAGAACGCGGAGCGCATCGTGGCCAAGAGGCGTTTCCTGTTCGACCTCTACTACAACGCCCTGAGGCCGCTCCAGGACAGGGGGTGCGCGCGTCTGCCCTACCTCGGCAAAGGCATGGCCGGAAACGGCCACATCTTCTACCTGATCACGGCATCCCTCGAGGAGCGGACGAGGCTCATCGGCCGTCTGAAGGAAAGGGGTATCCTCGCCGTGTTCCACTACGTGCCGCTGCACTCGTCGCCGGCGGGCAGAAAGTACGGCAGGGTATCGTCCACCATGCGCGTGACGGAGGAGACGAGCGAGCGCCTGGTGCGCCTGCCGCTCTACTTCGACATGGGGGAGAAGGACGTGCAGCGGGTGGCGCACGAGGTAATGGCATTCTACGGTCTCGCGTGAAAGATTCCGCGTGCGGGACGAAGGCGCGCAAGGGGGAGGGGATGCTGGCGGCTGCTCGGTGCATGGGTGAAGGGGATGGGTGAGGCCCCACGGTTGTCCTTTCCCGCGCGGCACCCGGTCCTTGCGTGCGGCCTTTTGGGCCTTGTGCTGGTCGGCGCCTTCCTGGAGGCCAGGGCGCTGCCCCTGGGCGGTTCCTTCATAGGCGGCATCGACGTCAAGGACCACCACTACTGGTGCATCCGTTTCTTCAAGGATCACGTGCTGTCAGGCACCTTTCCCCTGTGGAACCCCCACATGTACTCTGGCCACCCGTTCGCCGCGAACCCGGCGAACTTCGTCTTCTACCCGCCGATCGCCCTGTACGTGATCTTCCCCCTTGCTTGGGCCTTCAACATCGACCTCGTGCTGCACCTGCTCGCGTGCTGGGTGGGGATGTACCTGCTGGCGCGCCGCATGACGGGCTCTTCGGCCGGGGCGCTCACGGCCGCCCTCGTGTACACGTTCAACGGCCAGCTGTTCGAAAGGATATACGGAGGCCACCTCACCTTCATCCATTCCGCGGCCGTTATCCCCTTTGTCTTCCTCGCCATGGAGCGGGTGTTCGAGGAGGACAGGCCCGGCCTGTTCGCCCTTGCGGGCGCCCTCCTGGGCCTGCTGATCCTGACCGGGAACACCCAGATCATCTTCTACGTGTGCGTGCTGCTGTGTCTCTACCTGCCTGTGCGCTACGTGTCGCGCTTCGGCTTTTCCGGCCTGAAGCGCTTTGCGGCTTACTGCCTTTGGTTTCTCCTCGTGCCCGCCGTGTCGTTCGGCGTGTCCGCCGTATTCCTGCTGCCTGTGGCCGAGTTCATCGCCCTGTCCGACAGGGCGGAGAAGACCTACGAGTTCGCCGTGAACGGGTCGTTCGGGGGTTCACTCCTGTACACCCTCCTGGTCCCGCACCCGGAGACGCGCAAGATCGCCACGTTCTGGGAGTTGGGCGGGTACTGCGGGGTCATCGCCCTCGCCCTCGCGGGCATTGGGGTCTTTTCGGCAAGACACAGGAGGAAGGCATGGGTCGTCGCCCTGCTGCTCGCGGTGACGATGACCTTCGTGTTGGGTGGGTACACCCCCTTGTACCGGCTCTACTACGAGTTCATCCCGCTCCTGGGCAATTTCAGGGTGCCTGCGCGGGCGCTCACGATAGCGGTGTTCTTCCTTTCCCTGCTCGTGTCCTTCGGCGCTTCGTACCTGTGGGAAGAGCGCGACGGGAAGAAGATCGCGCTCCTCGCCTCCTGTTCCGGGCTCGTCCTCGCCGCGCTGCTTGCCTTCGGGCCGCTCTTCTACGACGTCCCGCTGCTGGCGCCTTCCATGACCCACGCCTACGCGTTCGTCTTTCTGGGCTCGGCGGCAGTGGCCTCTCTCGCGCTGAGGAAGTGGAAGGTCCCGGCCCTCGCTCTGGTTCTCTTCTTCATGTTCGCGGACCTCTTCCTGGTGTATGCGCCAGGGATACCGGTCATCAACGAGGCCGAGCTCACCCGGGACGAAGACTTCGAGAAGGTCATCGCCGGCCCTGCGGGCGACTACCGCGTCATGGTGCCCATCTCGTTGAATCCCGAAGTGCCGCTTTCACCCCTCGCGTCACGCTGCAACGTGAAGGGGTACGAGAACGCGGGCGGGTACGTGCAGGCAGCGGTCATGGACTACTACCGGTTCGTCCATGCCATGGCCGGGGTGGAGCCGCCCGTGATGTCCAGGCACACGCTCGGCATGGACGTCTTCACCGAGGGCCGCGTCTTCAGCTCGAAGATCCTCGGGGTCAAGTACGCCGTCGCCATGACAGGCCAGGGGTGGCGACTCCTGCGGGCGGACTGGTACATGCCGAGGGCCCGTCTCGTCCACAAGGTGAAGGTGGTGCCTGACTATCGAGACCACCTCGCCATACTCAAAGACCCGGGGTTCGACCCCCTGGATGTCGTGCTCCTCGAGAAGGCGGACCCCGGTCACCTGGGGGAGATCGCTCAGGCCGGAAAAGATGCGGGGCCTGCGGACTCGGTGAGGATGGTCTCCTACGGGCCTGACAGGATGGAGATCGAGGCCTCATCCCCTTTGGCGTCATACCTTCTCTTGAGCGAGCTGTACTACCCCGGGTGGAAGGCATACGTCGACGGGAAGCGCGCGCCCGTCCTCAGGGCCGACTACCTGCTCAGGGCGGTACCGCTGCGTGCAGGCACGCACGCGGTGACCATGGTGTACAGGCCTGCGAGCTTCATGGCCGGCCTCGCCGTAACGCTCGTGACGCTCGTCGCCCTCGCTGCATGCCTGCTGTGGGCGAAGAGGAGGCCCTCGGCGGAGCCTGAAGCGGCCGCGCCAGCCGGCCTGCAGGGTGGCGATGACGGTGCGGCCCCAAGGGAAGGCGGGCCTCAGGGAAGACGGCGTGGGGGGAAAAGGCGGTGAAGTCGGGGAAGAAGGGTATCGGCGAGAAGGGGGCGGGCAGGGCCGTCAAGGAGCGGGCGACAAGGCCTGAGGTGCAAGGGGGCCCGTCTCGCGCACCGAACGAGGGAAGCCCAGAGGGGACGCACCCGGACGCGGTGCCGGCATTGCCTTCGGGCGCCATGGCCTTTTGGGGCAGGGCGTGGCCGGTGGTGCTCGTCGTGACGTTGATGCTCGCGTTCTTCGGCGTAAAGGTGATCCCGCGCGGGGACGCCTTCATCGCAGGCATCGACGTGAGGGCCTACTTCTACTGGTTCGAGACGTTCACCAGGGAGAGCATCCGCCACGGGCAGGTCCCGTTGTGGAACCCGCACTACTACTGCGGTCACCCCTTCCTGGCCAACCCGCAGACCTTCGTGTTCTACCCCTCCACGCTCCTGTTCGTGACCCTTCCCCTCCCGTGGGCGTTCAACCTGGATGTCGTGCTCCACGTGCTCGTGGCCTCCCTCGGCGCGTACGCGCTCACAATGCGCCTCACGTCGAACGGGGCTGCGGCGGCATTCTCCGCCCTGTCGTACGGCATGTGCGGCTACTTCATGGACAAGATCTACGCCGGGCACCTCACCATGATCCACACCGCAGCGCTCATCCCGTGGGTTTTGCTCGCGCTCGAGAAGGCCCTCGACTCGGGGCGGTGGCGGCATTACGCGCTCGCGGGGCTCGTCTTCGGCATCCAGATCCTCGGCGGAGAGCCTCAGAACTCGTTCTACACCCTGTTTTTCACCGCGGTGTACGTCGTGGTGAGGGGGTTTCCCGGGGTCCGGAAGTCATCGGCAAGACCCGCCCTCGGCCTTGCCGCGAGGTTCGCTGCCTTCATGGCCGTGGCGTTCTCGGTGGCTGCGGTGCAGGTCATCCCTTCGGTCGAGTTCCTCGGCCTGTGCGACAGGGCCGAGAAGTCGTACACGTTCGCCACCGGGTTCTCGTACCCGCCCCAGTGCCTCTTCACCTTCCTCGTGCCAAAGCCCCAGCTGACCCCGATCGAGTGGGGCGAGGCCCATATCCCCTTCCGGCAACTCATTCTCAGCTGGGAGCTCTCCGGGTACCTGGGCGTGGCCGGCGTCGTGCTGGCTGCCCTGGGCGCGGCCATGTCACGTGGCAGGAAGGGGAGGGCCGCGCTGCTTGCGGTCATGGGGCTCTCGCTGGTCGTCATGCTCGGCAGCTATACGCCCCTGTACCGCGTGCTCTACGGCCTCGTGCCCGGGTTCGCAACGTTCCGGATACCTTCGAGGGCCGTGGTGTTCCTGGTCCTCACCCTCGCGGTCTTCGCAGGCATGGGGGTCGACTCGCTCATGGACAGGACGAGGTCGCGTACCGCAGGGGCGGTCGTCACGGGCGCGTGGGCGGTGATCCTCGTGCTCCTCGTCGCGGGGTCGCTGGTCTTTACCGTCCCCATCCTCTCGCGCCAGGTCCTTGTGTCTTTCGCCTTTCTCTGCGCAGCCTGCGGCCTCTGCGTCTGGACCCTGAGGTCGGGCTGGAAGGCCCCTGTCTACGGGCTCGTGCTCCTGGTCTTCGTGGATCTCGCTTCGACCTACGCCTCGGCTATCCCCCTGCACAGAGAAAAGACGCTGCTCGAGCCGAACGAGATCGAGAGGTTCCTCGCGCAGGACAAGGATTTCACGCCACATGCCTTCCGCGTCGCCTACCCGGCGAACCTCGACGTCGAGTACAGCCCGTTGAGGGGCATGGCCAAGGGATACCAGAACCTGAACGGGTACAACCCCATCGTGCTCAGGGACTTCTACCGTTTCGTGCACGACATGGCCGCCGTGCCTCTCATGACAGTGACGAGGCACACGCTGGCGCTCGGGGTGTTCTTGGGGGACAGGGTCTTCTCTTCGAGGATCCTGGGGGTCAAATACGCGGTGTGCCTAGAAGAGAACGGCGGAATCTTAGCGAAGGAAGCCCCCGTTTACCAGCCGAGGGCGGTGCTCGTGCATGACGTGGTATATGCAGGCGGCCGTGATGAAGCCCTGGCGCACCTCAAAGACCCGCGCTTCGACCCGGCGCGCTCGGTCGTGCTCGAGGAGAAGGACCGCCTGATAGCGGGGGTGCCGGATGCTCCCGCCAAGGGGGGACAGGGCGCATCGGGTGCGACCGTCGTGCGCTACGAGCCACAGCGCATCGAGGTGAGGACACAAAGCCCGACGAACTCCCTCCTCATTCTGAGCGAGCTCTTCTACCCGGGCTGGAGGGCGTACGTGGACGGCAGGGAGGCGCCTGTGGTGAAGGCGGACCTCATCCTCAGGGGCGTACCCGTGCCCGCAGGCTCCCACGTGGTGAGCATGGTGTACCGGCCGCTGTCTTTCTACGCGGGGCTCGCGGTCAGCATGGCCGCCCTGGTCGTCCTGGCGGCCCTGTACCTCGGGAGGAAGGTGCTCTCCGCAGCCGCGGCGGATCGGCATCGAGCCTGAGCGAGTTCAAGGATCCCGAAGCGCCCGGGGATTGTTACTATACCCGCAACAACATGACCCGAAAGGCCCAGGGGTCCCGACGCACACGGGGATTGTGCCTCTGGGAACCGAACCACGACGTTCGGATCCATAAAGTGAAACGCCCAAGGGTCCCGGCGCGCCCGGGGCTTTTCGTCTCGCCGCTCGCCCAGGGGTGAGACGGGTGTCCTGGCATCCCGCACCGTGCCCCCAGCCCAGCACGTGCGCGCCCCTCGCTCGAGGTGTCTAGCCGCCTCGGTCGCCCCGGTCTACGCGCTCCCAGTAGGGGACGTACCTGCTCGAGATGGCGAGCCCCCTGTCTCCCATGTACTGTTCGAACACGTCCGTGAGGTAGATGAAGGCGTAGATCTCGTTGATGCGTGCGCAGAGCTTGGAGGCCCTGGGCCTGGATGCCTCCACGAGGGTCTCCATGGGGCCGCCCTTCTTCAGGTGCCTCGCCAGGTCGTACTTGGTGAGCATGGCGCCCATGCGGAAGTCCCTCTGGATGGAGAGCACGCCGGTTGTGGGGTTCGCGTACACGGGGACGGCGCCGTAGTGGGTCGCGTGGTGGCGGATGTCGAGGAGGTCGTCGCAGGCCTCGATCATCTCGGAGACCGCCATGTAGTCCTTGTGGCGGTTGATCTTGAGCCAGTACCTGAGGTCCGATGGGCTCATGGCTATGGGCTTGGTGCGGTCCACCTTGATGGGGGCCAGCTCGTCGCGGTTGAGGAGCATGAACAGCTCGTTGGACACTGCGCACACCGCCTGGTAGAGGTCGCCGTGCAGGGCGTCGAAGGCCTCCTTCGCCTCGAAGACCCTGAGGTCGAGGCTCGCCCCCTCGCCGAGCGGCTGCGAGAACAGGCGTTCCATGAGTTCGATTTGGTAGAAGGCGCCCGCGAGCTTGACCTCCACCGTGTAATGGAGGAGCTGGATGTAGGCGATCTCGCGTTCCTGCCTCGGCGTGAGGCCGCCCCCCGAGACGTTCTCGTAGCAGGCCACGTCGAAGTCCGCTGCGAGCTCCCTGAGGCCCCACCAGTAGTCGAGCGCGGTGAGGTCCTTGTACTTCTCCTCCTTGTCCTTGCCGTGACAGAGGTGGCGGTCGATCATCCGTGGCTTCGCCATCTATGTTCCTCTCGTGCCCTGCCGGCCGGTGGTGCGTCGTTTCCCCGGCTGTCCTTCACCATGAATAAAGGGAAAGGAAATCCGTTGCAAGAGGATTCCGCCCCCATGCGTCCCAGGCTGCGCCCGGGACCTGGGTGATGCCTGGCGCCGGGGGGGTGCGGCGGGGCGCGAAAAGCGGAGCGCGGCTTGACTCCCGGCCGTGGTATGGCATACTTGCCTGGAGGGTTCTTCCGGGGCGCTGCACGACCGGGCCCGTCCGTAGTGTGAGGGGAGGTTTGCGTGAACGAGGCATTCAGGAGCATTCCGAAGGTGGACGTCGTGTTGTCCGAGCCGGCCGTGAGAGACCTGCCCTACGACCGGGAGATCGTCAAGCGCTTCGTGAAGAACAGGCTGGATGCGATCAGGGGGGCGATCGCATCCGGCAGCCTTAGCGAGAGCCCGAACGCGGCCGCAGTGGCTCTGGCGGTGGCGGCCGAGGCCCGCGACCTCATGGAGACCGCCCTGGTGCGCGTGATCAACGCGACCGGCGTGGTGGTGTTCACCAACCTCGGCAGGGCGCCGCTCGCCAGGGAGGCATCCTTTGCGGCGCTCGAGGCCGCAGGCGGGTACACGAACCTCGAGTACCGGCTCGACCAGGGCAGGCGCGGTTCCCGGCAGGATCACATCCGCCCCGTGGCGAGGGCCTGCTTCGGCGCACAGGACGCGCTCGTGGTCAACAACAACGCGGCCGCGGTGCTGCTGGTGCTCGCCAGCCTCGCGAGGGGAAAGGAAGTCATCGTCTCGCGGGGCGAGCTCGTCGAGATAGGGGGCTCGTTCCGCATGCCGGATGTCATGGCGCTCAGCGGCGCGATCATGCGGGAGGTGGGCACCACGAACAAGACGAGGCTGTCCGATTACCGGTCGGCCCTGGGGGAGAACACCGGGCTCATCATGAAGGTGCACCGGAGCAACTTCTCGCTCGTGGGGTTCACCGACGAGGTCGGCCTTGGCGAGCTGGCCGCTCTCGCGCGGGAGGCGGGGGTGCCCTTCTTCGTCGACATGGGCTCGGGAACGCCCTTCGACCTCTCGCCGTGGGGGATCACGGACGAGTGGACCGTACCCTCGTGCCTCGCCCTGGGCGCGGACGTCCTCTGCTTCAGCGGGGACAAGGTCCTGGGCGGGCCCCAGGCTGGAATCATCCTGGGCAGGTCCGACCTGGTGGAAAGGATGGCGAGGCACCCGCTGCACCGCGCGGTGCGCGTCGACAAGTTCACCATAGCGTCCCTGGGCGCAACCCTGAGGCTGTTGGCCCAGGGCAGGACGGACAGCATACCGGTGCTCAGGATGATCACCGAGCCCGAGACCGAGGTAAAGCGACGCGCCACCAGGCTCGCCCGTCTCCTGAAGCTCGAGGGGGCGCGCGTCGTGCCCACCAGGGCGGTGGTGGGCGGCGGTTCGGCGCCGACGAAGACCTTCGCCTCCTACGGCGTCGCGCTCAGGCACGAGTCGGCGAACAGGGTACACGCAGGCCTCAGGGCCGCCAGGCCCGCGGTGGTCTGCCGCATCGAGGAAGACATGCTCGTGTTCGACCTCAAGGCGGTCGACCGGCAGGAAATCCCGGTGCTCGCCAGGATCATACGCGAGGTGACCAGCCATGCCGTATGAGGTGGGCGTGGCCTTGGGCGGCGGCGGGGTGAGGGGACTCGCGAACGTCGGCGCCCTGAAGGCCTTGCTCGATGCCGGCGTGAAGCCCGCCTGCGTCTCGGGCACAAGCATGGGCGCCATCGTGGGATCCCTGTACGCCGCGAGCCTCGACGTGAAAGAGGTGGAGCGCACCCTCAGGAGGGCGTTCACCTCGGAGGAATTCAGGCGCAGGGTGGAGCGGTTCGCAGGCTCCGGTTCCGACCTTGACCGCGGCTTCATGGAAAAGGTCCTCGAGAGCGTACGCAAGGGATACTTCTTCTACCGTTTCATGTTCAGGGAATCGGTGGTGGCCGAGGGCGCGTTCCTCGAGGGCATGGAGAGGATCGTGCCGGACATGAACTTCTCGGAGCTCATGATACCCTTCGCGTGCATGACGCTGGACCTCGTCTCGGGCCTGCCGCAGATCCTGCGCTCGGGCAGCGTCAGGCTCGCGGTCAGGGCGTCCAGCGCGGTGCCCGGGTTCCTGCCGCCGGTGCGCGTGGAGCACATGGTGTGCGTGGACGGCGCGTGGGCCGAGTCGGTCCCCGTCTCTGCGGCCAGGGTGCTGGGCGCGCGCTTCGTGGTGGGCGTCGACGTGTCGAGGGACATCGAGCCCATCGACGGCAGCCGGGACATCGACAACAGCCTGGACATACTCGTGCGCGCAGGCGACCTCACGAGGCTCTTCATGAACACCCTCAGGACGGCGCAGGCCGATTTCGTCATCCACCCCGAGGTGGGCGACGCCGCGTGGAACGCGTTCGACGACATCGACGCCTACATCGCCGCAGGCTACAGCGAAGCGGCCGGGAGGATCCCGGCCCTGAAGAAGGCCTTGCGCGTGCACCGGATCAAGGAGGCGCTGGGCCTGGCGAAGAAGCGGGGCTCGTGAGGTGCGGGAAGACAAAGATGTGACGCGTAAACCCCTGGAGGCGGACGCCGGCGACGTCCGGGGCCCGGCCGGTCCTTCCCCCGGGGGACGCATCCTCGCGGCGGGCGCGGCAGTGCTCGTCTCGGCGGTGATCGTTGCCGTCACGACCACGCCGGTGACCGACTCCGACCTGTGGTTCCACCTCGCCTACGGCAGGTACCTCCTCGAGCACGAGACGCTCGTGCCGGACCACACCGCGTTCAGCTGGACGCCCACGGACAACGACACCATCTACTGCGCGTGGATACCGGAGGTGGTGTTCCACCTGCTCCACGAGCGGGGCGGCATGGCCCTGCTCTCTGTCCTTCGCGCGCTCGTCCTGGCCTGTGTCGTCGCCCTCGCGGCCGCGACGGCAGGCGTGTGGAGGGGGCGCGGCGGAAGGCCCGTCTTCGCGCTCGTCCTGCTGCTGTCGGTCCTCATGTCGCAGGCGGGGCTCAGGGTGAAACCCGAGCTCTTCTCCTATCTCTTCATGGCGGTCTCCACGTGGGCCTGGCTCCATGCCAGGTCGCGCCCGGAAGGCCCGAGCCCGTGGATCTACCTGCTGCCCCTTATCATGCTCTTCTGGGTGAACTCGCACGGAGCGTTCATCTTCGGGCTCGTGTTCGCGGCGTGCGTGTTCGCGGGCGAGGCCGTGAATCTCTGCGTGCCCGGCCGCGACGCGCGCCTGCAGAGAGGGGCCCTGGGTCATGCGGCCGCCGCCTTCGGGCTCACCCTGGCGGCGACGCTCGTCACGCCGTACGGGGCGGCATACCCGGCCAAGCTCCTCGACACCATGATCCTGCACCCGGGCGAGTTCGCCTACCACATGAAGACCATAGCGGAGTACCAGAGCATCTTCTTCGACCAGGCACGCAGCCTCCACTTCGTGGAATACCTCGTGGCCGGTCTCGCCGTCCTCGCCGCGATGTTCTTTATGGTGTTCAGGAAAAGGGGGACGGACTGGGCTCTCGTGCTCGTGAATGTCGTGTTCGCGCTTTTGTATGCGAGGTTCTTGAGGGCCACCTACTTCTTCGCGGTCGTGTTCCTCTTCACCTGCGCCTTCCTGGTGAGGACCTCCCAGGAGGGCGCCACCGGCACGTCTCCAGCCGGGAGGGGGGCAAAGGCGGCCCTCGGTGCGGTCTTGGGAGCGGTCGTGGCGTTCTTCTCCGTTCGGGCCCTGTTCGAGACCTTCTTCGCACCCGGGATCGGCTGGAACCCCCCTTACGAGGCGCCGGTGGAGGAGGCCCGCTACATCGCCCGGCATCACGCCGGGGCGCGCCTTGGGAACGACTACGCGACCGGCGCCTACCTCATGTGGGCGTCAAAGGGCAGAACCAAGGTGTTCATCGACGCGAGGTACTTCCCCTACAAGACCTGGTACGACGAGTACGCGGCCTTCGAGGAAGAGGAGAACCAGGCGTCGTTCGAGGAGCTGGCGGAGGGGTACGGGTGCGACGTGTGGTGCGTCTCCATCGATTCCCCGCTCGCGTGGCGGTTCCTCTCGTCTTCGAGGTGGGCCCTCGCCATGTACGGCCGCTCTGCTGCCGTGTTCGTCAGGCCCGGCGAGGTTCGGGCCATGGTGCGGCCGGATGCGGAAAGGCTCGCAGAGGGGCCCGGTCATTACCGGAAGATCGAGCTCGCGAGGTTCGCTCTGAGGGCCGGGGACGACAAGACGGCGGCGATCGTCTCCAGGGGCGCATGCAGGGACGTGGCCGGCTCGGTACGACCGTGCCTGAGCGCCGAGACCGCCCTTGTCGTGGGCGACTCCCTGGCGCGCAAGCGGAGGTACCGGGAGGCGGTGCAGGTGCTGCGCTCGGGAGCGAAGTGCACAGAAGGCCTGCTGCCCGCCGTGTTCGCCAGGTGGGACGGGTGCAACGCCCGTGTGGCCGAGCTGCACGTGCACCTCGGCATGGCGCTCTTGGCCATGATGCGGCCTGCCGAGGCGGCTACGGAGTTCAGGAAGGCGCTCGCGATCGAGCCCGGCCGCGTGGACGCCTCGAGGCTCCTCGCCGAGACCGTAAAGCGGCTCGATGCCTTGTCCAGGACGGCCGCGGGCCTCGAGGAGGAGGCGAGGAGGAGGCCTTCCGACCTGGACGTGCACAGGAGACTTGCAGCCGTCCTGGTGATGCGGGGCGATCTCAACAGGGCCTACGATATCTCCTTTGCCCTTGCGAAGGCCGACCCGAGACATCCCGAGGACCTGTACAACCTCGCCTGCATACAGGCCATGCGCGGCAGCACGCAGGAGGCGCTCGAGTACCTGGGGAGGGCCCTGGATGCAGGCCTGCCGGACCCCACCATCATCGAGACGGACCCTGATCTCGACCCCATCAGGGATACCCGCGCCTTCAGGGAGCTCCTGTCCCGCTCGAAGAAGGGGTGACGCCGAAGGTCGTTGTCCCGCATGCGCCTGGTGCGCAAGTGGAATGTTTTGGATGGGAAAGTTCTGGTAAATCCTTGTCCCCCATGAGCCTTGCCCGCGAGCATACCACCCCCCCCTCTTGCCGAAACCATACCCCTCCTCCCCCATGCGCCTGGCCCGCGAATGCTGTCTCTTGCCGCGCCCGGGGCAGGGATGATGACGTAGGTGGGCTTGGGCGGCGCCTTCGCGTGGTGCATGCAATGCTGCCGATGCGGGGAATCGTATTTCTTAGGGTTTGTCTTGGGTATCGGTGTGTGCTCATGGGTACGTCTTCCCGAAGGCGGCCACGGGGCGGGAGTGATCCCCGGCCGGCTGCCGCTTGCCGTGGGCCGGGTGTCGGGGGCTGTGGGCGAAGCCCAGGGCGTGGCGCACCGTATCTTGGTGGAGCCGGCCGGGCAGGTCAAGGCCAGTCGATCGGTGGGGGTCTTCGTGGGACGAGCGATGCCTATTGCCCGGACGGCCCGGCGCATGGGAAAATGCGCAAAGGTTCGACCTTGCGCAGGCGAGGGTTTCGCAAGCGCCCGGGGGAAGGAGTGGAAAAGGACTTGCCCATTGATATGCTCGTGAGCGGCGAGGGGGAGGGCATCAGGCTCGACGCGTTCGTGGCAGGGGCGATCGGCGTCGGCAGGGGGCCTGCCGCACGCGCCGTGGAGCAGGGGCGCATCAGGGTCGACGGCCTGGCGCGGAAGCCCTCGTTCAGGCTCAAACAGGGCATGAGGGTGCAGGGCGCCTGCCCCGCTCCCAGGCAGGCCGGGCCTGTCGAGCCGGTGGGGATCCCCCTCGAGGTCCTCTACGAAGACGAGTGGATAGTGGTGGTCAACAAGCCCGCGGGCATGAGCGTGCACCCGGGCGCGGGCGCCTCCGGGCCGACGCTCGCAGGCGCGCTCATCGCCCGGTACCCGGAAATGGCCCTCGTCGGAGACCCTGAAAGGCCCGGCATCGTGCACAGGCTCGACAAGCTCACCACCGGCGTCATGGTCGCGGCCAGGAACGCCCATGCGCACGCCGTCCTCTCGAGGGCGTTCAAGGCGCACGAGCACACGCGCATCTACCTCGCCCTCTGCTGGGGGTCTCCAGGCAAGGACTCGGGGACCATCGAGACGTTCATGCAACGCAACCCCAAAGACCGCACCCGCATGACATCGAGGGCGAAAGAGGGCAGACGCGCGGTGACCCACTGGGAGGTCCTCAAGCGCTGGAGGGACTTCGCCCTCCTGAGGCTGAAGCTCGAGACCGGCCGCACGCACCAGATCAGGGTGCACCTCGCCGAGAGCGGGCACCCCGTCGCCGGCGACCCGGTCTACGGTCCCAGGCGCAGGGCGAGGACCATACCAGACCCCCGGGTCCGCTCCGCCCTCGAGGCGCTCTCCCGCCAGATGCTGCACGCATCCCTCCTCGGCATCCGTCACCCGGCCACGGGCGAATACCTGGAATTCACGAGCGAGCCCCCCGAGGACATGAGAGCGTTCATGTCCGCCCTCGATGCGGCGCAAGAGGGATCGTGAGCAGGGACGTCCTCTCCCGCCTGCAGGCAGGTGACGGGGCAGGGGGGATACGGCATCGTTTCACCGTCGGGTGATCCCCGTCAGCCGAATGAGACATTAGGTGTGGCGGCGGGAGGGAAGGGCGGGTGATGGACCGGGATGATAGGGCCGTTCCCAGGGAAAGAGGGCGAAAGGCGGGGATCCCTTGACAACCCCATGGGCGTGGTCGAATATGGCCGCATGAAGACGATCGGCGAGGCGCTGGCTCGGGCGGACAAGAACATGGCCAGGGTCATGAAGATCCGGTCCCGCTGGGCCGAGATAGCGGGGGAGGTCCTCGCGTCGCACACCGAGCCCGTGCTCATAAAATCGTCGAAGCTGCACGTCCTGTGCGACTCGCCCGCATGGGCCCAGCAGGTGGGCCTGCTCGCAGGCAACATCGTCGAGCGCGTGAAGGGGGTCGTTGGCCTCAAGCTCTCGGGGGTCGAGGCCTCCTTCGGGAAACCGGGAAGGCCCAGGCCGCAGCGCCCCCCCGAGCCCCGCACCGCGCCGTTCAAGGTGGATATAGACCCGTCGGACATCGAGAAGGTGAGAGACCCCAAGCTTGCGGATCTCCTCAGGCAGCTGGCCCGGGCCGGACGCGAGAATGACGCGTGAGGCCGAGACAATGCCTCCGGGCAGGGCACGGCCAGGGGTTTGACCCTTTCCCGCAAGGCTCGCGAACAGACCCATCTGCCTCCTGCGGCCAGGAACGATTGCGGCAGGAGTTCAGGCAGCACCCCTTGGGAAGGAAGGGGGTGTTCTCATGAGTCGTCCCTTTGATCCGCTCGTCCGGGATGTCCCAACGTGCAGAGTGGGGTGACCGGAACACCGAGGCCGTTCCCAGAGCAAGGCCCAGCCTAACCCAGGAGCGGGGTGTCACTATGTAAACGATGTTTACATTTTCGGCCTGTGGGTGTATACAAGGGGTGCGCAGCCGAGCGCGGCTTGAGAGACGACGATGAAGGAGGTAGAGCCATGTCGTTGCCTGACAGGAACAACCCGTACACGTTCGATGCGTTTCTGGAGTGGAGGAGACGCTTCAACTACTACCTCGACGACGAGTTCTTCCAGCGGGTGCTCAGGCGCTATGCGGGCGACGACTTCCCCGCGATCCACGAGGAGCTGAAAGCGTTTTCCGGGAAGGTCTCCTACCGGTGGCGCGACTTGGCCGAGGCCGCGGCCGTGCCCGAGAAGAGGCCGTACGTCGTGCACTACGACGGGCACAACCACCGCATCGACCGCATCGTGAGGCCCATGGAGGTGCTCGTCATGGAGAAGGAGGTCTTCTCCGAGGCCCTCTTCTCGAAACGCACGAACCCGTGGCTGAAGCTCGCCAAGATGTACCTCATCTACCAGAACGGCGAGGCGTGCATCGCGTGCCCGCTGACCTGCACCGAGGGGCTCGTGGCGCTCCTCGAGCGCTTCGCCGACACCCCCGAGACGAGGCGCATCCTCATGCACTGCAGCGAGGGGATAGACGGCGACTTCGGCATCGGCGCCCAGTACCTCTCCGAGATCCAGGGCGGCTCCGACGTCCCCGCGAACCTGCTGGAAGCGGTGGAGGAGAACGGCACCTGGAGGCTCTACGGGAAGAAGTTCTTCTGTTCGGCCACGCACGCCGACTACGCGGTGGTGACCGCCAAGCCGGCGGGATCGGAGAAGGTGGCGCTCTTCGTGGTGCCCTCGTGGCTCGAGGGTGACAAGGAGAAGGAGATCCGCAACGGCTGCACCATCGACCGTATCAAGTTGAAGATGGGCACGAGCGAGCTGACCACCGCGGAGATCACGTACAACGGGGCGAAGGCCTACCCTGTGGGCCCCCTGGACAGGGGGGTCGCGAACGTGGTGGGCATCGTGCTCACGTACTCCAGGCTCACCGTGGGCCTCTCGGGCGCGGCGGGCATGACCAGGGGGGCGCGCGAGGCGAAAGCGTACGCCTCGTTCAGGGATGCCTTCGGAGTGAGGCTCGAGCATTTCCCCATGCTCGCAAACCAGCTCGAGTGGATGGACACCTCTGCCAAGCGCACCACCGCCGGCGCCTTCATGCTGTACCGGGAGTTCCTCGGGCTCGAGGGCGGGCTCAAGGGCGGCCTTCTCGCAGACGAGGACCTCTCCATGAGAAAGAGGCGGTTCTGCGTGAGAGAGCTCATCATGCTCCAGAAGATCACCGCGAGCTGGGACGCGACCGACGTCGCCCGCATGGCCATGTCCGTCTTCGGCGGGCACGGCGTGATGGAGGATTTCTCCTCTCTCCCCAGGATGTTCAGGGACGCGGCGATCAACGAGCTCTGGGAAGGCCCGAGGAACGTGCTCCTGACCCAGATGCACAGGGACTTCCAGCGCGCCGCCCCATGGTACGCGCCCGGCGCGTTCGTGCGGGACATCCTCAAAGGCGCGGACACAGGCCTCGTGGAAGAACTGGCCGCCGAGATGGAGCTGCTCACCTCGCACCCGAGCCTGTTCACCATGGACGACAAGACGAAGGACGTGTGCAGGAGGTGGGACAGCCTGTGCCACAGGCTCTTCCACGCCTACCAGGACCTTGCGCTCGCAGAGGTGTTGTCGTAGGTGCTAGGGCCCCGTTCCGGGCAATGGCTGCACCCGGATGCAGATCGAGGCCGGCTTTTGGCCCCTTTGCAGGGGGCATGGAAGGAATCCCCCACAGGGGCCGGCATCCCCGTGTGCTTCACGGGCCGACGTTTGCGGTCCTCAGGGCGTGTGCGAACAGCCGCGCCAGGGTGATTCCAAGGCGGTGCATGTGGGAGACCACCTCTTCCTTGGTCCTGCCCGGGTGACGCCTGAACGTGATGAGGATGCCGTTGAGGGATGCGAAGAAACAGTGGGACAGGATGCGGACGTCCCCAACGGCCCCGGCCTTGCGGAAGAGCTCGTCGAAGCGGTCGAGCACCGAGCGCTCGATGGAGTTCAGCCTCTCGAGCAGGCCCTCGTGCACGGTCCCCTCGAGCATGAAGTGGGTCATCATCTTGAAGTAGTGCTCGTTCTCGGCGAGAAAGGAGATGAACGCGGCCGAGGCGTCCTCGAGGCCGGACTCCGGGTGCACCTTGAAGAGCTCGTCGATGCGGCCCATGAGACGCTCGGCGCCCCTGAAGAACGCCTCGAGGAAGAGGTGCTGCTGGTCGGCGAAGTGGCGATAGATGAGCGCAGGCGAGATGCCGGCCTCCCTGGCGATGTCGCGCATGCTCACCCTGGGGAAGGGCTTGGATGCGAACACGCGCTCCGCCGCGTCGATGATCTCGTCCTTGCGCGCCGTGGATACCTTCCGGCCTGCCTTTCGCCCTGCAGTGCGCTGCCCCTTCGGTGACGCCTGTGCAGCGGGCATGGGATGGTCCTCCTACTGCACCGTGGTCCCGCCGTGGTTCGGGCAGGTGGTCAGGATCTCGTGCGCGGTGGAAGAGACAGTGAGCAGCGCGCCTGCAACGAACGTCCGGTTCTCTACCCAGCAGGCGTCGTCCACCTCTATGGTCACGTACAGGGTCGTGCTCGTGCCCTCGCCCTCGAGCATCGCACTTACGGACAGGGGGGCGAAGTCGTCCGCCCTGAAGCTGTAGGACCAGTTGGCGTCCCTCAGGCTCACGTGCTGGAGGTGCTGTTCCTCCCCGTTCTCGTCGGTGTAGGAGATGGACGCGCTCGTGATGATGCCCGAGCCGCCCTCCACCTTGTAGGTGACGACATGCTCACCACTCCCCGGCAGCTCGTCCCCGCCCCCGGACGAACTGCAGGCGCAGACGGCGAGGAGGAAGGAGAGCGCCACCGACCTGTACAGGGTATACCAAGAACGTGCCATGAAGATGCATCATGCCACACGGCAGGCCCAAACTCAAGGTCCCCCGAGGGAGAAGCACGGCGGGCGTCGCCTCCCGTGAGGATCGACATCGGCCGGTCGTGACCGCTAGCGGCGTCGGCCTGCCGGGCCTGCTCGCGCAAGGAAGCAGGGCCCGGTTCCGCCCGGGGACAAGGAAAAGGGCGTCGCGAAGGAGGAGTACCTGCCCCGTGTGCCCATGGGCACGGTGAGGCCTTGGGAAGCCTCACCTCGAAGCTTGCCCGGACTCTCGGCTGCAGGTGCTCGCCCAGGGCGTCTCCAGCCCATGGGCGAGAGCGGCCATGCGTTCGGGGTGCGAGGTGAACGCCCGTTTAAGCCTACACGCCGGAGAGCTGCTTCATGTTGTCGCGGAAGGAGGAGACCGCGGTCCTGATGGCGCTGATGGACCGCCTGAACACACCCTTGAAGTGGTCCGGCGACTCGAAGAAGGACTCGACCGACGCCCACACGTTGTTGCCTACCAGGATCACCTTGGCGACCTTCGTGTCGGCCGTGGCGAACGAGGCCGCGATGGTGGCCTTCATCTTTTCCTCGTCGCTCTCTATCTCCCAGAAGTTGGGGTAGACGAGCCTGAAGAACTCGGGGTCCTTCTCGGAGACGAGGATGTAGTACAGGCCGCCCTCGAAGAGGAACTTGACGTCGCCGTCCTTGTCGATCTCGGGTCTGAACCCCTGGTCCGTCAAGAAGTCCGTGTATCGGGCCGCGAGCTCGCTCTTGGTCATGGAACCTGAACCTCCTTTATGGGTAGTTGTGAAAGCCGCGTCTGCCGGGTGGAAGAATCTCGATAGGGAACGCCAGATCGTCATGGTCATGTCACCTCGCGTAGACGTTTCCGGCCTTGTCCCTCGAGTTCGACCCGCACGAGGGGCAGCTGCCGTTCGAACACTCCATGCAGAAGACCCTTCCGCACGACCTGCAGCGGTACACGGGAAAGTGGTTGCTCGTCAGAGCCTTCTTCGCCCTTCTGCCGCACGAAGGACAACATGGATGGTCGGCCATGCAAGCCTCGGTGGTGAGGAAAAGTATGGTAAAGACATCTCCAGTCTGGAGAAAAAGAATACTTCTGTCAACCACAGAATCAGAATGACAACCCCCAAAAACCGTCATGCCTCGGCCTGGACGAGGTCCATCTTCCCGTTCAACAGGATCAGAATGACAATCGCCCCACAACCGTCATCCCTCGAGGAGAGAAAACCCCAAAGGTGTGACTGCGCCTCAGGCGTCAACGGGTGTGGGTCTCCATCGAGTTTTCTCCACTTTCCTCTTGACTCGCGTATGGCTGGTCCCGACGTACATGCCATGGTGAACGGCCCGCCGGGATTTCTCCACTTTCCTGCTGGCTCGTGTATGACAGGGCCCGTGGTGGCTGCGGGTGCAAACCGTCGCGGGAGGCCGCGGCCGGGAGGCAGGGAGCGTGACGTTGACGACCCGCGCCCTATCGGGTACACCACGTGTGTGGAGGGACTTGGGTGGGAGTGAAGGTGTCGGAACGGATCTGCCTTGAGCTGCAGAAGGCGATCTTCAGGGGCGAGTATCCCCCCAACAGCCGGCTTCCTTCCGAGCGGGAGCTCGCGCGGCGGTTCGAGGCCAGCAGGGCGGCCGTGAGGGAGGCCGTGGTGCACCTGAGCGAGATCGGCCTGGTGAGGACCCTGCCCCAGAGCGGAACCTATGTGACCGATTACCTGAGCGAGGCCTCGCTGGAGCTCCTCGTGGGCATCATGAAGAACACGGACGCCGTCGACGCGGGTGTCCTTGTCTCGCTTCTGAGGCTGAGGAGGATCACCGCGCCGGTCTTCGCCAGGGACGCCGCGCTGAACGCGGACGAGGACTCCGTGGACAGGCTCAAGGAGGCCGGGGAGAACCTCGTCGAGGCCATACGCAGGCGGCCCAGGTCAAAGGGCGCACTCTCCGAGTGCGACTTCAGGTTTCACCTGGAGATCGCCCGCATGACAAGAGACATCCTCTTTCACGTGCTGTTCAATTCCTTCAGGCCCATCTACAGGCACTACACGGACATCTACTACAGCCTGCCCGGCTCGCGCGAGGCGACGGTCCCCTTCGTGAGGGATCTCACGGATGCGGTGGCCGGGAGGGACCCTGACAGGGCGGAGCGTATCATGAGGGACGCGGTCGAGGATGCCGAGGCGAGGCTCACCTCCGCTCTCGGCCTGTCGAGGGCGGGTGCCCCGTTTTCAGGGACGAGTTGAGGCTGACAAGCTCAGGCGCTCATGTCCCATATCCCCCGAGAGGGAAGGGCGCCTGCAGGATCCGGCCCCCGTCGCCCAACAAGGCATGCCACTTCTGGCTGCGGTCGGTCTGCCCGGGAGAACCGCTCCGGGATCGAGGGCTGTAATCCTCGCCCCACGGACTGGTCCTCGAAGATGTTGACCTGCCCGGGAGAACCGCTCCTGGATCGAGGTCCCTCTAGAGGGAGACGGCAGGCGCTTGGATAAGGGGCATCCTGGGCGCCCCAGGCGCAGCGCGGCAAGACCCTCTCCCGAGGGATGACGGCGGGTCCTGCGGCGGGCGGACGGCCTGGCCTTCCGGTGACTCTATGGGAAGAATGGCAATACCACCTAAGGGGTAATGGAAACGAGGCGTAATTTATGGCATTAAAGACGAATGGCTATGGATATTGAATCTATCATCATCCAGTATGGCTACATTTTCATCCTGATCGGCACATTCTTTGAGGGGGAGACCGTACTCGTGCTGGCGGGTTTTCTGGTCCACCAGGGATACCTTTCCTTTACACCGGTTGTCGCTGCTGCATTCATCGGAACCTATGTTGGGGATCAGCTCTATTTTTACATAGGAAGAAGAAAGGGCATTGATCTCCTCGATCGTAACCCGTCATGGAAGCGGCAGTCAGGTAGAGTATTCCCGCTGCTTCAACATTATCAGACCATGGTTATTATCGGATTCAGGTTTATATATGGAATCCGCACCGTGACCCCGTTTATTTTAGGGGCAAGCGGCGTATCACCCAGGAGATTCATGGTCCTGAATGCCGTAGGAGGTATCGCCTGGTCACTGGGTATAGCATCCCTGGGGTATATGCTCGGGTATACGGCGGAAGTCATAATCCAGGACATAAAACGATATGAATACATCATCATGGCATCAATTGTAATGGCCGGCATTGTTTTCTGGGGGATATATCTGATAAGGCGCAAAAGGCGGGGGGTCTAACCGGTTTTTCGTTTCTCTCTTTCCTCTACAAATTGAAGCGGTGAAGGAAATACAATGTGGGAGGGGATCCAGTCATGGGTGACATGATATCAAAGGTCAGACGTACCTGTCAGATATGCGGGGCAGGTGAGGATGTCGCGGAACTGAGACCCGGGATTATGGTCAGGCCTGCTATAGGCGAGCTCATTTAAAGTGATCATGGCAAATGGGATGAGCAGGGTTGGATTTGTGTCGGTGACCTGCAAACATACATGCACAGATACGTACAGAATCTCATGGAAGAGGAGAAGGGGGAACTGACGGAGATAGATCATGAGGTGATCGAGAGTATAAAAGAACAGAACATCCTCTCAAAAAATCCCGATGAAGGCTTCGAGGCAAAGCTCACCATGGGTGAGCGTTTAGCCGACCGCATAGCGGATTTCGGCGGGAGCTGGACCTTCCTGGGCATCTTTGCACTGGTCATTCTCGGCTGGATGGTTATTAATTCTTATGTCTTCATCGCCCGTCCCTTCGATCCGTATCCGTATATCCTCCTGAACCTGGTGCTTTCATGCCTTGCCGCTGCACAGGCGCCGGTCATCATGATGAGCCAGAACCGCCAGGAGGCCAGGGACAGGGAGCGGGCACTGCACGATTACCAGGTCAACCTGAAGGCCGAACTGGAAATCCGCCACCTCCATCAGAAGCTCGACCACATCATGTCACACCAATGGCAACGTCTGGTGGAGATCCAGGAGGTCCAGATGGATATCATGAATGAATTGCGAAGCAGAAAGCCTTGAACGAACAGCTTTCAAAGAATTGACCCGGCTGATATTAGTAAAGTCCCCCAATTTCTGTAATAAGCATCTCCGATAGAGGCATCATGCAGCCAGCAGATTCTCCGTCTACATGCCCGATATCTCATCTTGGAAGATGATGTATCGGGCGAGAAGACGATGTAATGCCCCCTGGAATCTCTACCAATCATGCGGCTCATTTCCCCTTGTTGTCAGGCGACAGGATAAAGTGGCCCCTGGACGACATGAGCTCCATTCGTCCAAGCCTGGTCATCAGGACCCTGGGCTTGTACCTGTTCCGGTAGCCGGCACGCTGCCCGGTGTTCTCTTGAGATCCGGCCTTAAGGTATGCCGTCAGCTCTTCTTCCAGCACCATCTGCACGCCATACTCCATCAACCTCAAAAGACCGTCTTCCCCCCTCGCCGGTCGCCACTTGCCACAGGCCCGACAACCCCTGAACGTCTCCTCCACGAGCCATACGCACCTCCTTACGAGCGTCGTTTCCCGCTACGCCGAGTATCGGAGGTGCCCTTGGCTCGCTTTCACCTTTTTTACAGAACGAGAGAGACGGAACCGGGGATCTCTATCACGCACAGAGATAGTCTCTGTGGAGCATTATCTTGCTTACTAAATCTTGATAACTCATCGTACACCCCTCCAGAAAGGATACGTCATTCCGATAGAGCCAAGATATCGCCGGAACTGGTCAGACCAATTTTGACTTGACAACAAGCCCATCCCAATTCATACTGCATGGTCATATGACAAGACGCCGGTTGGACAAGGGGATGCCCGGCGGTTTTCAGGAGGCGCGTGCGCCCCGGGCGGGCGAGTGATCCCCAAGGAGGCGCGGTATCGAGACAGGGGTGCAGAGCCGGGAGGGTGGTACCCGTCGGCCTGCCGGGCGGACAACGGCCGTGTGCGCTCCATTGGGGCCCGGGGAACATGCTCGTGACGCAAGGGCCGCTCCGGCCGGCCGTGCATGGGCCCTCGCTTCGGGATATCCACGGGTGGGTGCTGCGCGGAGGCCGGGCGCCGCAAGGGCTCGTGCCAAAGGGGCCTGATGGTTCTTGAACTGCGCCGTATGGAGCTCTCCTTAAGCGCAGCCCCACGGGGACGGTATCTGGTGAGGTTTTTTAAGGTATAGGGCAAGGCCTGGACTGTTGCCTGCTGCGCGGATGCCCCGCCACAAGGGTTCATGTCGAAGGGGACTGATGGTTCTTGATCCGCGCTGTTGGGCGCCTTCTGTGAGCGCGGCTGTGCAGGGATGGTGCCTGATGGGGATTGTAGGGTTTCGGACAGGGCCTGGGCGGAAGGGATCGACCGCGATCCGGGCCGCATGATCAGGATAGGAGGTTCACATGCACCCTGTCGAGCGCGTCCTGAGGACGTTCGAGGGCAAGGAGACGGACCGCGTACCCGCCTTCTGCGCCATGGTGGAGGGACGCACGTACAACGAGGTGCTGGGCAAGCCGCTCGTGTCCCAGGAGAGGCTCCTGGTGAACCCGGTGGCCACGTTCGCCCTCGACCGGTGGGGGCCCCTTCTCACCAAGCTCGTGTTCCAGCACGAGGTGACCCGGAGCATGGAAAAGCGCATCAAGGCCCAGGTGGAGCTTGGCTTCGACGCGGTCTGGGCCATCCTCGACGAGACCTTCATCGTGACTGACCACCGCACCATGGTCCGCTTCACGGGGTCACGGTACAACCTGCAACCGGACGGCTACGGCAACATGACGTACATGTACCGGGAGCCGTGCTTCAAGACCCGGGAAGACTTCCTGGAGTGGCCGTACTGGCCGGACGCCGACGACGTGGCGCACAGCGCCTACCGTTTCTTCAGCGCCATGATGAAGAAATACGGCCACAGGGCCTGCCTCTTCGGGCAGGCATCCGCCTACGGCATACAGGAATCGCTCCTGTGGGCCGTGGGCTTCGAGAGGCTGCCGCTCTGGATCAGGCGCGAGAGGGATCTCGTCAAGAGGTTCATCGAGATCAACGAGGAGCTCTGCCTGAAGACGAACATGGCCCTCCTGGACGCAGGGGTCAAGGTAGTCATCCAGACGGACGACTTCGCCTTCAAGAGCGGGCCGATCATGAACCCGAGGCTCATCGACGAGCTCTTCGGCCCCTCCTACAGGCGCATCATCAAGGCGGTGCACGACAGGAACGGCAAGTACGTCCTCCACTCCTGCGGCGACAACACCCTGCTCTTCGACACCTTCATCTCGTGGGGCGTGGACGGCCTGCACGCCTACGAGACCACCTCGAACGTGGACATCTTCAAGGAAAAGGAACTCCACGGAGACAAGGTCACGATCATCGGCGGGGTGGGCGTTGATTACCTTCTCACCGACCGGTCGCGCGACGAGGAGGTGGTGCGGGAGGTCAGGCGCCTCATCGCGAGGCTGGGGCCTTCGGGCAGGTTCATCATATCGCCGGTGCACAGCCTGAGCACCATCCCGGCCCACAAGCTGAGGGTCATGGTCGATGCGGTGCGCACCTACGGGAGGTACCCCCTGTCACCGGCACTCGAGGAGGACGCGGCATGAACGATTCCCTGAGACTGGTATGCGAGGCGGTTGACACCCTGGATATCGACGGCATCAGGGACCTGGTGCAGAGATGCCTGGAAGAGGGGCACACACCGGAGGAGATCATCGAGCACGGCATCGGCAAGGGCCTTGACCTCGTGGGGAAGAAGTTCGAGGCGGGCGAGTACTTCCTCGCAGACCTGGTCATGGCCGGCGAGGTGGTCAAGGAGGTCATGCCCGTGCTCAAGGAGCGCATGAACCCGGTAGATGCACCCAGGCGGCAGAAGGTGATCCTGGCGACGGTGGAGGGAGACATCCACGAGATAGGCAAGAACATCGTGGGCATCATCCTGTCCGCCAACGGGTACGAGGTCGTGGACCTCGGGGTGGACGTGAGCGCAGGGCGTATCCTCCAGGCGGTCAAGGAAACGGGGGCCGGTATCGTGGGGCTCTCCGTGCTCCTCTCCACCATGGTGGGAGGCATCCGCACCGTGGTGGAAGAGGCGAAGGCCCACGGCATCAGGGACAGGATCAAGATCGTCATAGGGGGTGCGTGCACCTCGAGGGCCCTGTGCGAGGAGATGGGCGCCGACGCCTACGGCGAGAACGCCATGGACGCCCTCAGGATAGTCAACGGCTTCTCGGAAAACGCCTGAGATGGACACGGCGAAACCGTACCTCGTCGCGCCCGTGGCCTCCTGCCTCGGCGCCCGGCTCACGAGGACGTCCATGGAGGACAACATCCTCTCCCCCCGCGTGCAGGTCTCGTCGATCCTCGCCCTCGTCGAGCGTTTCCCCGGGATAGACCTGGTGTTTCCCTTCATGGACACGTCGGTGGAGGCCCGCGCCCTCGGCTGCCCGCACGATTTCAAGGGCAGGGTGCCGGTCGTCTCGGCTCACCCGTTTGCGGACCCTGGCCAGATAGCCGGCATCGAGACCCCCGACCCCTACGAGAGCGAGCCCATGCACAATATGATCGAGGTCACGGGCGAGATCGCGCGGGTGTGCGAAAGGCCGGTCATGTCCTTCGTGGTCGGCCCCGTCACCCTCGCCGCCCACCTCATGGGGGTGACGGCGCTCGTCAGGCTCGCAGCCGGTAACCCCGCCGCCTTCTCCGAGGTGCTCGAGAACTGCGTGCGCATCGTGGAGCCCTACGGACGGGCCCTGGCTTCAAGCGGCGCCTCGGGCGTGGTCATACTGGAACCCCAGCTGGTCTTCTTCCCGCCCAGGACCTACGAACAGGCGGTCAGGCCAGCGATAGAACGTCTCGCTCGTGCGCTGCCGAGACCTGCGCTCCACGTCTGCGGCGACACGAGGCGCCACCTGGCGGCCTTCGGCCTCACGCGCCACGTGGAGTGCCTGAGCCTGGACGAGGCGGTGGACTTCGCCCAGGCGAAGGACTCGATACCAGAGCTTGAGGGCAAGACCCTCATGGGGAACATCCCGGCCGTGAACGTCATGCACAGGGGCACGCCCGAAGCCGTGCGCAGCGCCGTGGAAAGGCTCGTCGGCTCGATGCAGGGCACCTTCTTCATCCTGTCGACCGGTTGCGACATGGTGCCGGACACCCCCCTTGAGAACATGGAGGCCTTCATGCAGGCGGCCGCGCGGCCATCGGCGGCGTCATGAACCCATGAGAGAGTACACGGTCACCCTTGTCCCTTCAGGCCGGTCCCGTCCCTTCCCCGAGGGGACGATCCTCTCGGACGCGCTCGTGGACATGGGGGTCCCCCTCAGGACGCCCTGCGGCGGCAGGGGCTTATGCCGCAGATGCAGGGTGAGGCTCGGTGACGACGCCTCCACGGAGGTCCTGGCGTGCCGAAGCGTCGTCGACAGGGATGTGCGGGTCATGGTGGCCGGCGCGTCCACCTGGGAGGTCTCCCCGTTTCCGGGGCTCACGAGAGGGAGGCGGCTGGGTGCGGCTGTCGATCTCGGGACCACGACGGTGAAGGTGGCGCTCGTGGACGTGGACAGGGGGCGCTTTCATACCGTCGCCTCTTTCCTGAACCCGCAGCGCAGGTTCGGGCACGATGTCGTCTCCCGGATTGCGGCTGCAGCCGACCTGCGCGCCCGGGACCGGATGACGGGCCTCATCAGGTCGGCGCTGAGGGTGTGCCTGGAGAAGGCCCTCCTTGCGTCCCGCATCGACGGCACCACGATCGAGACGGTCGTGCTGTCCGGGAACACCACCATGCTCTCCCTCTTCTTCGGCCTCGACGTCTCACCCCTGGGAAGGTACCCGTACGCCGCCGCAACGAGGGATTTCCCGGGCGTGGCACCGGGGGAGGTGGGCCTGGACGGCATCGTGGGGGGCGAGGTGAAAGGCCTGCCCGTGTTCAGCGCCTTCCTCGGCGCGGACCTTGTCGGCGCCCTCACCCTGTTCGGGCGCACAAGCCTCGAGGGATGGACTCTCTTCGCCGATCTCGGCACGAACGGGGAACTCTTCCTGGCGGCCCCGTCCGGGGAGGTCTTCGCGGCCTCCTGCGCCATGGGGCCGGCGCTCGAGGGCATGAACATCTCGTGCGGCATGAGCGCCGATGACGGCGCGATAACGCGTATCCGGTCCACGCCCGCAGGCCTCGCCTTCGACATGATGGGCACGGGTGAGCCCGCTGGCATTACGGGCACGGCGCTCGTGGACCTGATCGCCGTGCTCCTGGACGCCCGGGTCATCCGGCCGGACGGGCGGCTGGATCTCGACGGTGGCCGTGGAGGTCTGCCCGAAGGGCTCACGGCGGCGCCCGAAGGGGACATGAAGGCCGTCGGCCTGTGGGGGGGCCTCAGGCTCACGCAGATGGACATCCGCAACGTCCAGCTCGCGAAGGCGGCGATGCACGCGGCCTCGAGGCTCCTCATGGATGCGGCCGGCGTCGCACCCGCGGACGTGAGGCGGGTGGTGCTGGCGGGCGCCCTCGGAGAGAAGATGGACCTCGAAGGATTCATGCGTCTCGGGTTCCTGCCCCCCTTCGGCGGCGCCACCTTTGAGGTCGCCGGCAACACGAGCTTGGAAGCCGCTCTCACGGCGTGCATCGATCCCGGTTTCGCGGCCCAGGCGGCCCAGGCCAGGCAAAGGGTGCGCGAGGTGGTGCTGTCCGAGCAGGAGGCGTTCCAGGACGTGTTCATCTCGTCGCTCGATTTCCCGGGGGGGTGACCGTGGACGTGGTCGTTCTCGACGACGTCGCGTTCGACGTGGAAGAAGGAGCGCTCATGGGGCTCGTCCGGCTCAGGCCGCAGGGCGTGAGAGCAGACGAGTTCAGGGCCGTGCTCGACGAGGCGAGGAAGGTCGCGCGGCCCAAGGCTGCCTGCGGGATCGCCGAGGTGGGGCACCGGGGGCGGGGAAGGGTGGATATCGGGGGCGTCTCGTTCACGAGCCGTCTCCTCGAAGAGAACCTGAGGGACGCAAACGCAGCGTTCCCCTACATCGCCACCTGCGGGGCGGAGCTCGAGGAGTGGGCTGCAGGGCAACAAGGCGCGCTCCGCCAGTTCTGGGCGGAGAACATCATGCTCGTGGCCCTCGGGTGCGCGGTCGGCTATCTCGAGGGATACTTGAAGGGCATCCTCGGCGTGGAGGGGCTCTCGAGCATGAACCCGGGCGCGCTCGATGACTGGCCCATCGAACAACAGGCGACCCTCTTCGGGCTCTTGGGGGACGCGGCGCGATCAGTGGGTTGCCGGCTCGCCCCGGGCATGGTGATGAGGCCGCTCAAGTCGGTCTCGGGCATATACTTCGTCTCTCACGGCGGGTTCACGAACTGTTCGCTCTGCCCGAGGAGGTCGTGCGCTTCGCGCAGGGCGGCCTTCGATGCCGCCTTGTATGCGAGGTATCGTGGCGGGTGATGCTCGACGTGGTGCCGGGAGCGGGACTCGAACCCGCACGTGCGCACGCACACTAGACCCTGAACCTAGCGCGTCTGCCAATTCCGCCATCCCGGCGTGCTCATGGCTTGCATTGGTGCAGCGTTTCCCCTATAGTTGGGAACCTACGAAATGTCAAGGATACATGTGCATGCAGGTTGTCAGAGGCCTCGAGGGGATCCGCCCCGAAACGTTCCAACGCGCGGTGGTAACCATCGGCAATTTCGACGGGTGTCACGTCGGGCACCAGGAGATCTTCAGGAGGACCTGCGCCCACGCAGGTCGAATCGGCGGTACGGGCGTGGCGGTCACGTTCGACCCTCACCCCGCGGCGCTGGTCAAGGGGATCACGCCGGAGCTGATCTTCACCCTGGATGAAAAGATCCAGGCCATCGAGTCGCTGGGGCTGGACGGCCTCGTGATCGTGCCGTTCACCAGGGAGTTCGCTGAGACGGACCCAGAGGTCTTCGTGAGGGAGGTGGTCGTGAGGCGCCTCCAGGCGCGTGGGGTGGTGGTGGGGCACGACTTCGCGTTCGGCAAGAGGGCTGCAGGCGACATCGCCTTTCTCAGGCGCATGGGTGCGAAGATGGGGTTCTTCGTCGAGTGCGTGGACCCGGTCTCCAGGGACGGACAGGTCGTCTCGAGCACGCTCATCAGGAGGCTCATCCACTCCGGCGACGTGAAGCGCGCCTCCCGGCTGATGCTTCACCCCTACAGGCTCTCGGGCCGGGTGGTCCACGGCATGGCCAGGGGGAGGAGCCTTGGCTTCCCCACCGCCAACATCGTGCCCGACAAGGCGCTCATCCCGGCATACGGCGTGTACGCCGTGCACGCCCACACCGGTTCGGGGAGCTTCCAAGGCGTGGCGAACATAGGCAACAACCCCACGTTCGGGGACACGGGCACGTCGATAGAAACCTTCCTGTTCGGCTTCGAGGGAGACCTCTACGGCACCGTGCTGACCATCGAGTTCGTCGAGCACATACGGGGCGAGATACAGTTCGCTGACAAGCGCTACCTCGTGGAGCAGATAGGCCTGGACTGCAGGAGGGCTCAGGAGATCCTCGGCGGGGGAGAACAGGGGTGAGGATCTTCGCCATATCGGACCTCCACCTCTCGTTCGGCTCCAACAAGCCCATGGACGTGTTCGGCGCGCACTGGGAAGATCACCCCGAACGCCTGAGGGAGGCCTGGCTGGAACGGGTCACCGACGGCGACGTGGTGCTCGTCCCGGGAGACGTCTCGTGGGCCATGAGGCTGGCCGAGGCCGCGGACGACCTGGCCTTCATCCACGCCCTGCCGGGCACCAAGGTGGTGGTCAAGGGAAACCACGACTACTGGTGGACGACCATGGGGAAGATGAAGAATGCGCTCCCGCCCACGATCATCCCGCTTCAGAACACGAGCGTCACCTTCGGTGAGGTGGCCGTGGCGGGTTGCAGGCTCTGGATCGACCCCGATCTCATGCTCGAAGAGGCGACGGAGGAAGACCGCAAGATCTTCCAGAGGGAGCTGGGGAGGTTGGAGTCGTCGCTGAGATCGGTCCCCGAGACGGCGAAGGTGCGTATCGTCATGACCCACTTCCCGCCGATCTCGCTCGACGGAAAGCCCTCGAGGGCCGTCGAGGTCGCCTCCAGGTACGGCTGCGACATCTGGGTGTTCGGTCACATGCATCTCGGCGGGCCCGACCTCAAGGGCTTCGACAGGACGGCCGGGGGCATGAGGTTCGTCTTCGCGTCCGCCGACTACCTCGGCTTCAAGCCCAGGCTCATTCACCAGGATTGACCCGAGGCCCAGGCAAGGGGCCCTGCGAACGGAGGACCCTCACGTCTTGGCCGTGACCCGGGAAGGCCGATGGTCCACGTATGTCGGTCTTGTGTTTTTCTGTAGTATCGTTATATGTGTATGCACCATATTCTACAGCATATGATCTTGCCTGCGCGGGAGGAAGGGGAAACGATGGACAAGAAGATGAAGCTGCCCGGCCTTTCCAGGATCGAGAAGTCGCCTGACATCCCCACCCTTGTGATGAACCAGATCATAGAGCTCATATCCCAGGGGAAGCTCAAGATAGGGGACAAGCTCCCCTCCGAGCAGGAGATGACGAAGCTCTTCGGTATCAGCAGGATCTCTCTCAGGGAGGCGATGAAGCTGCTCGAGGCCAAGGGATACATCGAGTCCCGCGACCGCAAGGGCAAGTACGTCAAGTCTCTCACGGACAACGTGAAGTCTTCCATAGAGGACATCCTCTCCGTGGACCACGACAAGATCTGGGAGCTCCTGGCAGTGAGGAGGCTCATCGATTCGGAGGCCGCCTACCTCGCCGCGACGAACGTAGGGAGGGAGCACAAGGCGAGGTTCAGGAAGATCATCGAGGTGCTCGAGAAGGTCGGGGACGAGAACGTGCTCTCGTCGAAGGAGGGGGGCATCCTCTACTCAGACTTCTTCGACATCCTGGCGGACGCCACCAAGAACACCATATTCGTGCACCTGCGCAAGACGATCACCTCCGTGCTCACGGGCGCCTTCCCGTACAGCAGGAAGAAGCTCTCGACCGTGCCCGGGAGCTCGAAGGCCATCGTGGGCCAGCTCCTGAAGATACACAGGGCGATCGAGGATCGAAGGCCCGACGAGGCGAAGGCGGCCACGATCGAGCACATCGACTACATCGAGAAGTCCCTGCGGAAGGCCCTCAAGGAAGAGAAGTAGCAGCGCGCAGGCGCTTCAGGCAAGATCGTGAGATCGCATCCCGTGCGCAACCATGCCCGGGGTGTCCGAGCTTTGCCCCGGCCCTCCCAGCCGGGCTAAACGGCCAGGCAGTCTCAGGCAGGCATGCATGTCCGGCAAGAACGCTTGCGGCTGGACTCGCTATCACCGTGTCCACTTCGTCAGCTCCTCCCGGAGGCATGCCTGTCCGGCAAGAGCGCTTGCGGTTGGGGCAATCATCGCCGCACACCCCTCAGCCGCACGAAAGTGCGAGATGACTGACATCAAAGAGCCCTTGCGGCAGGGGTAATCATCGACGCAGACGGGGAAAGGGCATCTCGAGGCCGGTCCATGATCGGCAGGGCATGGGCGCCCGTCAAGACCGGGGCGCGACGATGGGGTGGTGTCAAGAATGTTTCGCACTTTTGATCCAGGTCTCTGTCCTTCGGAGTAGATCCTCCTGTACTAGTGACTATCCCTTTGTCTGAGGTTGATTGTGGCCATCCCTTCGCCGTCGGCCTGCTTCACCACCAGCATG
>JAKPDW010000072.1 GCA_029552245.1 Deltaproteobacteria bacterium | reverse complement strand
ACACGCCCCGTCATTACCCTTCCTCTTACTCATCAACGGTCCTCCTTCGGTTAGAGTTTTTTACCCAAAATCCTTCTCTCCGAATGGAGGACCTTTTTCAATGACAAACCAGAAAGTGCGAAAAATATTTTACGTTATCGGGGTGGGGAAGGAGGCAGACGGCGAAGGGCTGTTCACCACAAGCCTCGGGCAAAGGGATATCACGTGGAACAGGAGGCGCTCCTCCGAAGGGCGGAGACCCGCATCAAAAGTGCTTAAGAATCTTGACACCATCGTTTGACGAGCGCAGGAGGATCTCCTCCGGAGGAGAAAGGCCCGAATGAACAGAGGGGAAACAGCGGGGAACACTCTCGAGGCCACCCCCCGGGGCAGGCGCTCTCGCGCCGTGCCGGGCCCGGCCGGGAAGGCCCCGGCCCCAGGCGAGGGATCTGTGCCGGGGAAAGACGCCGCTCACCCCTCGAGGACTTCGCGCTCCACCTCGGCGTCGAAATCCACCGGGCCCTCCAGGTCGGCACCGCCGTAGCACTCAAGGAAGGTTTGCCTGATGGCGTCGATGGGCACGTCTGCGAACTCGCCCCGGTAGGCGAGGTATTCCATGTGGCGGTTCCCCTGGAGATCGAAGGGGTGGTAGATCGAGTCCGACCTGCCGTCGAACTCCAGGGGTGCGAGCCTGAACTTCGTGCAGAGCTCGATGTTGAAGGCCGGCGTGGCCTTCACCCACTTCCCTTCCAGGTAGAGGGAGGCGTAGCCGTGCCAGAAGAACACGTCGGTCTTCATGAGTTCCCTCATGCGCGAGGTGGTGAGGTGGTTCCTCACGTCCGCGAAGCCGAGCCGCGCGGGGATCCCCACGGCACGGCAGCAGGCTGCCAGGAGTATGGCCTTGGCCACGCACCACCCCCTTCGCGTCTCGAGCGTGGTGCTCGCCCTGAGCCCTTCGACCGTGAGGTTCACGGAGGTGTACGGGTCGTACCTGATGTCGTCCCTCACCGCGTAGTAGAGCCTCACGGCCTTGTCCACCAGGCCCCCGCCGGCGCCGGCTGCGCGTTGAGCGTACTCCCTCACCGGCTCCCTGTCGAAGTCCATCGTGGGTGTGCTCTCGAGGTAGAGCGCCATGTCGTCCATGAACCGGTCCTCCTTGTCCCCTGCATCGGCACGGCATTACATCGGAAAACACGAGAGGGGGCCCTCACCTCAGGCCCCCTCGCATTTCGCCTCGTGCAGGCGGGGTCGATGACCGCCTCTACGCCTGCGCGTCCTTCTCGAACTTCTCCTGGTACCACCTCGGGCAGTGGGTCTTGCACCAGGCCTTGGTGACGTAGCCGGTGATCATGGCCGACACCGTGCCGGGGTTGCCCGCGGTCCCCAGGTAGATGTGGATCATGATGAAGGCCGCGAGCACCACCACGGCTCCTGCGTGCAGCATGTACATGATCCTCGCGAGCACGTTCGGCACGGAGGCCGGGTTCCACAGCCACATGAACAGCCCGGTGACCACGATCACGACGCCCGTTACGATGAGGCACCAGAAGAATGCCTTCTGGCCGGCGTTGTACTTGTAGACCGGGGGAAGCTCCTTGACGGGCCAGAGGTAACCGCCGGCCTTGAGCACCCAGTCCAGGTCGCTCTCTTCGAACCCGCAGTCCTTGCGCCACAGGTAGTACGAGTAGACGAGCATGCCCGCAAAGACCACGCCGGAGTAGATGTGCATGAGCTTCGTCGCGTAGTAGCCCCCGAGCAGGGTCGGGATGATGCTCCACGAATGGAACATCAGGCCCACACCGGTCAGCACGCAGAACAGGCAGCTCGCGGCCAGGATCCAGTGGACCAGGCGCTCTTCGACGTCCGTAACGTAGACCTTGGTGTCATGTGCAGACATGGTCATTCACCCCCTTCCTTTGTCTCGTGAACCTCGTGCGGCCCCTTGATGAGGTAGTGGAGGAAGGCGCCGCCGATGACCGCGCCCATGCCGATGAGCGTGAAGGGCTTGAACAGGTTCTTCCACAACAGCACGGAGAGGGGCATGGACGGGTTCGGGTTCGTGTGCTGCAGGTCCTTCGGGCTGACGCCCGCGGGCAGGATGTACATGACGTGGGTCTCGTACTTCGGGTTGCTCGGGTAGATCGTGCCGCCGACGGCCTCGGCACGCTTGTGTGCCTTTTCGAGCATGTCTTCCTTGAGCCCGAAGGTGAGGCAGCCGGTGGGGCATGCGGTCACGCAGGCCGGCTGCTTGCCCTCGGTGATGCGGTCGTAGCACAGCGTGCACTTCGCCATCTTCTCGAGCTCCGGGTTGTTGCGCGGGATGTCGAAGGGGCATGCCGCGATGCACGCCTTGCACCCTATGCAGTACTGGGGGTTGTGGACCACTGCGCCCTCGGGCGTCTTCACCAACGCCCCGGGGGACGGGCACGCCTTCGCGCACGCGGGCCAGTCGCAGTGCATGCACGCGTCGTGCCGCATCACCCAGTGGAGCTTGCCGTCCTTGACCACCTCGTCGTAGCGGATCAGGGTCCAGGTGTTGTATGTCAGGTCCTTCGGGTTCTGGAGCGAGCCGGAGAAGATGGTCTTCTCCGCGGGCAGAGAGTTCCACTGCTTGCATGCCACCTGGCAGCCCCGGCACCCGGTGCACTTGGTCACGTCGATGAGCTTGATGTATTCAGCCATGTCTCACCCCCTCACACCTTCTCGATATTGACCAGGAAGGCCTTGTACTCGGGTATCATGGTGTTCGGGTCACCGATGAACGGCGTGAGGTCGTTCATGTTTCCGCCGGTGACAAGGCCCTTGTACCCGAAGTGCCAGGTCGTACCCACCATGTGGTACGTCTTGCCCTTGATGACGAACGGCTTGAGCCTCTTGGTCACCATGGCGTAGGCCTCGACGCCCTCGACATTCCTGATGGAGGTGAGGCGTATCTTCTGGCCGTTGACGATGCCCTTCTCCCTCGCGAGCTCCTCGCTGATCTCCACGAACTGGTTGGGTACCATCTCGGCCAGCCACGGCAGCCACCTGGTCATCTGGCCGGTCTGCCAGTGTTCCACCACGCGGTAGGTGGTGCAGATGATGGGGAAGTCCTTGGCCTCCTCGCTGCCGAAGGTGGCCGCGATGCAGCCTTCCGCGATGAGCGGGTCGCAGGTCTCCTCCTTCGCCTTCTTGTCCCACCTCGCGATCACGGGCGACACCTGCTGGCTGGAGAGGAAGTTCTGCACCTGTGTCTCGAGGGGCTCGTAGTGCTCCGGGAACGGCCCGTCCGCCATGCCCTTGGCGAAGAGCATGGCCCTGCCGTGCGGCACCATGATGAAGGGCAGCTTGTCCTGGGGCGGCCACGGGCCGTCCGGGATGTCGCCCTTCCAGGTCTTGGAGAGCGGGTCCCACCTGATGGCGGCCTTGTCGTCCGCAAAAGGCTTGCCGTTCGCATCGACACCGGCCCGGTTGTAGAGGATCCTGCGGTTGACCGGCCAGCACCAGGCCCAGTTGTGGTACAGGCCCATGCCGGAGGGGTCGGAGTTGTCGCGCTTCATCATCTTGTTCTCCGTGTTCGTCACGGAGTTGCAGTAGATCCAGCAGCCGCTGCAGGTGCTGCCGTCGTCCTGGAGCAGCGCGAAGCCCGGCACCATGTCGCCCGCCTTGAACTTCTTGATCTCGCCGGTCGCCTTGTCCTCGATGTCCTTGTCCACGAGGAAGTAGCCGTTGATCTCCTTGGCGACCTCCCTCGACGAGGGCTTGCTGAGCTTGCCGACCTTCCAGCCCAGGTTGAGGATGGGATCCGGGAAGGCCCCGCCTTCCTTGGCGTACATGTCTTTGAGGCGCTTGACGATCTGGGTCATGATCCAGAGGTCATCCTCGGCGTGCCCCGGTGCGTCGATGGCCTTGTAGCGCCACTGCGCCCAGCGGCCGGAGTTCGAGATGGAACCCTCCTTCTCCACCGAGGATGCAGCCGGGAGCAGGAAGACCTCGGTCTTGATGTCGGCCGGGTTCACCCCCGCATCCTTCTGCCAGAAGGCGCTCGTCTCGGTCTCCCAGAGGTCCACCGCCACGAGCCAGTCGAGCTTGGCCAGCGCCCTCCTCACCATGCGTGCGCTCGGCGTGCTCACCGCCGGGTTCATGCCCCAGCAGAACAGGCCCTTGATCTTGCCGCTCGCCATGGCGCCGTAGAGCGGGATGATCGAGTAGTTGACGCCGTCCTGATTCTTGGGCAGGTAGACGTACGCCTGATCGTGCGGGACGTCCGGCCACCAGGCCTTGAGCAGGCTGACCGTGTACTTCGGGGTGTTGCCCCACCAGTTGGCGCTCTTGGGGTCGTTGCTCTTGGGCGTGTTGTCCTCGAGGTATTTCTGTAACGTCTGCTGGGACGCCATAGGCGCCTTCAGGTATCCCGTCAGGATGTGGAACAGGGCGCCGTGGTCGGTTGAGCCCTGCACGTTGCTCTCGCCCCTGAGCGCAGCCACCCCTCCGCCTAGGACGCCTATGTTTCCGAGCAGCAGCTGGATCATGGCGAAGGCGCGCACGTTCTGTGAGCCGTAGGTGTGCTGGGTCGTGCCCATTGCGTACATGATCACCGCCGACTTGTCGGGCTTGTAGGTGGCGGTGAAGGTGTCGTAGACCTGCTCGTAGTCCTTGGGGTCGCCGCCGCAGATGTCGGCCACGAGCTTGAGCGTGTAGCGGGAATAGTGCTTCTTCATGAGCTGGAACACGCAGTTCGGGTCCTCGAGGGTGAGATCCCTCTTGGGGATGCCGTTCTCGTCGAGCTGGTAGTCCCAGGTGGCCTTGTCGTACTTCGACCCGTCGAGGCCGGAGAAGACACCGTCGAGGTCGGCCGGGCCCTTGAAGTCCGGGTGGACCAGGTATGCGGCGTCGGTGTATTCCTTGATGTAGTCGTAGTTGATCCTGCCGTGCTCGATCGCCCAGTTGATCATGCCGCCCATGAAGGCGATGTCCGTGCCTGCGCGGATGCGTGCATACACGTCCGCAGTGGCCGATGTCCGCGTGAAGCGCGGGTCGACGCTGATGAGCTTCGCGCCCCTTGCGGCCCTCGCCTCGTTGACCCACTTGAAGCTTATGGGGTGGTTCTCGGCCGCGTTGCTCCCCATGATCAGGATGCAGTCCGCGTACTGGATGTCGTTCCAAGAGTTCGTCATCGCACCGCGCCCGAATGATGCCGCCAGACCGGCGACAGTGGCGCTGTGTCAGATACGGGCCTGGTGTTCTATGTACACCAGGCCGAGCGCCCTGTTCATCTTGGTCAGGGCGTAGACCTCCTCGTTGTCCAGGGAGGCGCCGCCCACGGACGCGACGGTCTCCAGCCGGTTGACCACCTCGCCCTTGTCGTTCGTGGCGACGAAGCTCGCGTCGCGCTCCTTCTTCAGGTTACGGGCGATCTTGTCGAGGGCCCAGTCCCACTCGACCTCGGTCCAGCTGTCGGCCCCCGGAGCCCTGTACAACACCTTGGACAGCCGCTTGTCGTTGTTCGCGATCTGGTAGAGCGAACCGCCCTTGGGGCACAGGGAGCCCTTGTTGATGGGATGGTCAGGGTCGCCCTCGGTGTTGATCACCTTCCCGTTGCGGACGTGGACGATGATGCCGCATCCCACGCCGCAGTAGGGACAGACGGTCGGTACTTCCTGGGCGTACTTGACCTTCCTCGGTTGGGCGAACGCCGGCTTCACGTATGCGCCGGTGCCGATCCCGGTAGCAGCGAGAGTGCCGCCCGCGATCTTGAGGAAACCCCTCCTTGTGATATCCATACGCACTCCCTCTCTGTAAGATTTTGTTACCCGCCCATCCTTATATATGAATCACCATTCATTGTAAACCGTATCCTTCGCAAGCGGTACGAACACGCAGACAAAAAGGGGTGCAGACCAGGCAGGCCTCTGCCGAGGCGTTCGGGCTGCGCCGCGTTGGACCGCGACCCATGGTTCACTCCGGGCTTGACCTGCATATCGATATCCCCTAGGCTTGGCCCATGGACTGGAAGGCATTGAGCGACGCATACCCGGAGGAGAAGGACACCATAAGGGCCGCCAGGCTCATGCGGGAACGGATGGAGGCGGAGACGGCGCGGATGGATGTCCCGCGGATCGAGCGGACGTGCAGGGACATGGACGACCTGTCCGAGTTCGCGCCGCTGATCGCCGGCGCGTGCACGAGTGTCTGGAAAGACGTGACCGGCAAGGCCCCTGCATTCGACATGGCCGAGGCGTTGGCGACGATCGCCAAGGGCGAGACCAGGTTCGATCTGGACGAGAACGACACGCAGAGGCTTCTCGCTGTCGCGAGACTCGCCTACTCGCTTCTCGTCAAGAGGCTCAGGGAACGACACCCCCACCTCGTGCCGTCATCGTGGTCGTCGGGCGACTGCCCGTTCTGCGGTGAACAGGCGCGTATCGGGTTCGACGACGAAGACAGGCGGACGCTCGAGTGCGTCGTGTGCGGCCACTCGTGGCGCTTTCCCAGGCTCACCTGCCCGTTCTGCCTCAACAACGACCACACTTCGCTCGGTTACTTCGAGGCCGAGGGCCTTCAGGGCGTGAGGGTGTACTTCTGCAGGAAGTGCTCGCACTACGTGAAGATCGTCGACAGGAGGAAGAGACCCTCGAGGGACGCCGAGACAGAGGACTCGATCACCCTGGAACTCGATCACCTGGCCCAACGCGAGGGGTTCTCCTGATCCCATCCCGGCGCCTGTCGCCTTGAGCGCGGGACGGAGACCGCCGTGGGTTTCCTCCGGAATCAGCAATCTCAAGAGGTATCGCAGCCTCGACCTTCCTCGGGGCATTCAGCCGCCTTGCCTGCGCCTGAGGCCGGGTATCCACTGGGGACAGATCTCCGATGACCCCGGCCTGTAGTTGCGGCACACCTCGGGCCTCGTCTCGTAGATGGAGCAGGACGCGACCCCCCCTTCCCACGCGAGGAACGGGCAGCAGAACAGCACCCTGCCGTCTTTCGCCGAGATGAAGTGGTCTCCCGCCCAAAAGGCCTGTTCGTTCTCCAGGATGTGCAAGATGTCGGCGCGGCCCTCGGCCCTCCATCTCTCGAGGTCCTTCTCGGTGACGTACGCGACCATGTCCGCCAGGCAGCACGTTCCGCAGCGTTTGCAGGCGATCTCTCCAGGGGGGTTCACCTCCAGATTATACTCCCCTGCTCGGCGGCCGATCAAGGGGAATGCGCTCACCGACCATCGATCCATCGACTTTGACCCAAATATCCATTCCTCTTTACAGAGGTAGAGAGATCATATAGACTGAAATGAATGATCATTCATTCTTCCTCCCGGGTCCGGCATCGCGCTGCGGCCGGCGGGAACCGGGGATGGAAAGGGGGACTTACATGAGGGATGTGGTTATCGTATCTGCGTGCAGGACGGCTATCGGCACCTTTGGCGGATCGCTCAAGGACATGATCGCCGCCCGCATTGCATCGGTGGTCATGAGAGAGGCGGTCAAGAGGGCCGGCATAGACCCGGCGTCGATCGACGACGTGAGGTTCGGGTGCTGCATGGACCCGGCCGACACCCTGAACGTGACGAGGGTGGCGGCCCTGCTTGCCGGGATTCCCGAGACCGTGACCGCGGTCACCATCAACAGGGTGTGCATATCCGGCATGGAGGCGGTGCTCTCCGGGGCGGCCATGATCAAGGCCGGCATGGCGGACATCATCCTTGCAGGCGGCGTGGAGCACATGTCCGGCGTACCGTACATCTCCCAGGACGCCAGGTGGGGCTGCCGTCTCCAGGACAAGGTCTTCGTCGACGCGCTCATACGGGCGCTCCACTGCGGCTCACACGTGCAGCCGCTCGATGACACGAGCCCGATAAAGGGGCTGCCCCTGTTCGACGTGTACAAGGGCAAACCCTACATCATGGGCCAGACCGCGGAGTTCGTGGCCCAGATGCACGGGATCACGAGGCAGGAGATGGACGAGGTGGCGCTCAGGAGCCACAACAACGCCGAGCGCGCGACGAAAGAGGGGGACTTCAAGGAGGAGATCGTGCCCGTGGAGCTTCCCCAGAAGAAGGGCAAGCCACCCGTGATCTTCGACAAGGACGAGCACTTCAGGCCGAACCTCACCATGGACGACCTCGCCAGCCTGCCGCCGGCCTTCATACCCAAGACCGGCAAGGTGACCGCAGGGAACTCCTCGGGGCTCAACGACGGCGCCTCGGCCCTCGTGCTGATGGGGGCGGACAAGGCCAAGGAACTCGGCATCGCCCCCCTGGCACGCATCCGCGCCTTCGGGAGAGGGGCGGTCCACCCCTCGATCATGGGCCTGGGCCCTGTCCCGGCGGTCAAGGACCTGCTCAGGAGGAACCCCGACCTGAACCTGGAGAGCTTCGAGCTCATCGAGCTCAACGAGGCCTTTGCAGCCCAATACCTGGGGTGCGAAAAGGAGCTCGGGCTCAACCGCGAGATCACCAACGTCAACGGCAGCGGCATAGGGCTCGGCCACCCGGTGGGCAGCACCGGCTCCCGCATCATCGTCACGCTCATCCACGCGCTCAAGAAGCGGGGCAAGACCCTCGGCCTCGCGACCCTGTGCGGCGGAGGCGGGGTCTCCATGGCCACGGCCGTGGAGATGCTCTGACGGCTGATCGCGGCCGACACCACAAGAGCGGCCTCACATCCCAGTGCCTCTCGAGTGTGGGGGCAGCCCGGGGTGGTGTCAAGAATGTTTCGCACTTTTGATCCAGGTCTCTGTCCTTCGGAGTAGATCCTCCTGTACTAGTGACTATCCCTTTGTCTGAGGTTGATTGTGGCCATCCCTTCGCCGTCGGCCTGCTTCACCACCAGCATG
>JAKPDW010000071.1 GCA_029552245.1 Deltaproteobacteria bacterium | reverse complement strand
CACCTTGTCGCCCTTCTTCACGTCCAGCGGGAACACCTTGCCTTCCTCGTTCTTCCTGCCCGGGCCCGCGGCGATCACCTCGCCCATCTGGGGCTTCTCCTTGGCGGTGTCAGGGATGATGATGCCGCCCTTGGTCTTCTGTTCCTCATCGATCCTCTTGACGATGACCCTGTCGTGCAACGGTTTGATCTTCATCCTCTTCCTCCTGGCGGATGTCTTGCGCGGTATTAGCACTCACTTTATGAGAGTGCTGATCATGTACCAAGATGCGCACGGGATCACAATCCCCCCATCAGGCCTTGCCATTCGAAAATCACCCCGGGTCACTGCCTCGGCTTCGATATCATCTTTTCACTGACGATACCTCCCGAAATCTCCTGATATCTTTGATATGCCAGCTACAGACAAGCTCGAGCCGGTCCTTCCCGTCGACTCCAGGCGCCTCAGGCGCACCCCTCATGCGGCGTTCGCCTGGCCCGGCCCAAGGGAGCCCGCCAGGGGCATGGATCCCGGCCTCGGCGCGAGCGCAGGAAGGCATCACGCCGCCTGCCGCATCGCTCGACGGAATCGCAGGACGGCCGCGTCTTTCGGAGGAGTAACGGTGCATGCCAGGCGATCGGCGCCCTGCGGGGGCATCCTCGGTTTGACTTTCACCGCTTTGACCTGCACAATGCCCAGGTGGTCCTGGCAAGAGAACCGGGGCGGGCCTGTGGTCAAGGGCCGAGGAGGAGTTCGCCGTGAGCATAGCAACCATCGTCTTCATCGCGCTGGCCCTCGCCATGGACGCCTGCGCCGTCGCCATCTCGTACGGTGTGGCCATGAAGGAGCTCAGAGTCCGCGCGGCCTTCCGCATAGCGTTCGCCTTCGGGTCTTTCCAGGCGTTCATGCCCGTCGTCGGCTACATGGCAGGTCTCGGCGTCAGGCGCTTCATCCAGGACTACGACCACTGGGTCGCGTTCGGGCTCCTGGCCGTCATCGGCATAAAGATGATCTCCGAGTCCTTTTCCCTCGACGGCGCCAAGCGCAGCACCGACGCGGACCACATCCCCACCCTGCTCCTCCTCTCGGTGGCGACCAGCATCGATGCGCTGGCCGTGGGGATGAGCCTCTCCCTCCTCAAGGTGGACATCATCCAGCCTGCCCTCGTCATCGGCGCGGTCACCTTCGCCGTGTCGTACCTGGGCACCGTCCTGGGGACCATGGTGGGTCACCTCTTCGAGAGGAAGATGGAGTTCGCAGGCGGCCTCATCCTCATCGCCATCGGGCTCAAGATCCTCTACGAGCACCTCTTCAGCCAGCGCCCTTTGCCCTGACCCGGGCCGGGGAGGCGGCGAAACCGCGCAGGCGCGCGCCCATCCGAGGACGAAGCTCGATTCCTCGCAAGGCCTCGTGCCCTGTCTTCGGAGGCCGGCCTTGATGGGGAGAACGAGCTGTGGTATCTTGAGAGGGTTGCAATGTCATTGCCTGCAGGGCGGGCGGGTATGGGAGGAAAGACATGCATTACCTCGGCATCGACGCGGGGAGCCTGTATCTCAAGTTCTGGCTCGAGAACGAGATGGGCGAGGTGCTCCTCGCGCAATCGGTCCACCACCGGGGCCGGCCCCAGGAGACGGCGCTGGGCATGCTTTCACGCATGCACCCGAAGCCCGATTGCGTGTATGCGTCCGGCCTGGGCATGGACCACGGGTCGATAACGTCGATCACCGACGGCCTGCTCGCCGAGGTTGCCTTCATGAGGGACGCCTACCCCCAGCGCACCATGCTCGTGTTCGGCGCGGAGAAGATCGAGTTCGTCCGCTTCGACGACGACGGGGGCATCCTCGAATACCGCACGAACACCTCGTGCGCGGCCGGTACGGGTTCGTTCCTGGACGAGCAGATGGTGAGGCTCGGTCTCGACCCTGAGGCGCTGGAAACCATCCCCCTCATCGAGAACGCACCCCTGGTTGCGACCCGTTGCGCGGTGTTCGCGAAGACCGACCTCGTCCACCTCCAGCAGGAAGGGTACTCGGCGCACGCGATGTACAACGGCCTGTGCAGGGGGCTGGCCGCATCGAGCCTGAAGAGCGTGTTCGGCGCCAGCCTCCCCGAGGGCGAAGGCATGATAGCGACCGGCGGCCTCGCGGCGAACCCCCACTTCCGGCACTTCCTCCTGTCCCTGTGCCCCGGCCTTTCCATCGCCGACACACCCGCATTCACGAGGGCGAGGGGTGTGTGCGCACAGGCCCGGGCCGCATCCTCGAGTCAGAAGCGGCCCACTGCCTTCACCGGCTGGAGGCCCCGCTCGCAAGCCGCCCAGAAGGCAGGCAGCCCCCTCAAGCTGGTCAAGAGCGCCTTTCCGCAAGAGAGCATGGCACGGGCGGTGGATCGCCACGGGAACGAGATCTGGCACCGGCTCCAGGCCGGGCGGCTTCGCTGCAGCCTGGGGATAGACATCGGCTCGACATCGACCAAGGCCGTGCTTGTCGACCCCGGGGGCGAGATCGTCCTGGACGTCTACACCAAGACCGCCGGGAACCCTCTGGATGCGACCAGGAGGATCTTTGCAGGCATCGTGGAGGCGGCCCGGGCGACCGGGTGCACGCTCGAGGTCACGAGCTGCGGCACGACGGGCTCCGGCAGGAGACTCGTGGGCGTGGTCACCGGTGCCGATCTCATCGTGAACGAGATATCCGCCCACGCAAAGGGCGCCCTCACCCTCGACCCCTCGGCACGGACCATCTTCGAGATCGGCGGCCAGGACGCGAAGTTCATACGGCTGGAGGCCGGGACCGTGGTGGACGTGAACATGAACTACGTCTGCGCCGCGGGCACGGGTTCCTTCGTGGAGGAGCAGGCCCGGACGCTCGGCATCGGCCTCGACGAGATAGGCAGGCTCGTCATGGGCGTGGCACCACTCCCCAACTCCGACAGGTGCACGGTCTTCATGAACAGGGAGATCTCGCGCCAGCTCTCGCAGGGCCTGCCCAGGGAGAGAATCCTGGCAGGGGTGCTGGTCGCGGTGCTCAAGAACTACCTCACCAAGGTGGTGGGCACGAGGCGTTACGCAAGGGACAGGATCGTCTTCCAGGGCGCCACCGCCAGGAACATCGGGCTCGTTGCGGCCCTCGAGCAACTCACGGGGGCGAGCATCCTGGTTTCCCCGTTCTGCCACGTGATGGGCGCCTTCGGGGCGGCCCTCCTGGCATCCGAGAAGGTCGGGTCACAGACGCGCTTTCTGGGGTTCTCGATCCCCGAGGTCTCGGTTACGGAGTCCACGTGCAGGGGGTGCGAGAACTCCTGCAGGATCACGCACCTCGACATGGACGGCGAGAAGACGAGCTGGGGATACCTCTGCGGGAGGGAACCCGGGGTCCGCTCGAGGGGCAGGCGCGTCAACAGGTGCATCAAGGAACGAAACGACACGGTCTCGGCATACGCCTCGCGTTACACCCCCGGCCCCAAGGGGACCGTGAAGATGCCTGCGCTCGGCCTCAACGACGAATTCACCCCCCTCTTCGGGGAGATCATGCAGGCATCGGGCTACGGGCTCGAGCTCGTGAGGGTGGAACGGGCCAGGATCTTGGGCGAACTCTCGCGCCTCGGGACGGGGGACTTCTGCTGGCCGGTCAAGGTGTCCATGGCGTCCGCCATGGCCGTCCTGTCCGGCGACCCATCCTGCAGGGTGTTGCTGCCGCACCTCGTGCAGGGGCGCAAAGACCCGTCCATCCACCCGCGGAGCCTCTACTGCCCGTTCATGACCGCGCTCCCCTCTTTCCTCCGCTCGAGGCCCGGGCATGACAGGATCATCCCCCTGGTGATCGACCTGGGCAGGCCCATGGGCGAGCTGGCCCGTCTCGTCGCCCGCACCCTCGAGGAGGCGGGGCTCGGCCGGGTACCCGCCCCTAGGCTCGAGGGTGCCATGGAGCTGGGCCTCGCCCTTACGGATCGCATGAGGGGCGAGGTGTCTTCGGCCGCACGGCGCCTGCTCGAGGAAGCGGGCCCGGACGAGAAGGTCATCGTGGTCATCGGCAGGCCGTACAACCTCTACCACCAGGTGCTGAACCTCGGCATACCCGAGCTCGTGGAGTCCCTCGGGTACCGGGTGGTCACCCTGGACGCCGTGCCCGACCTCGTGACCGACAAGGAGGTGTGCAGGTCCTTCCCTGACATGTACTGGGCGCAGGGGCTGAAGATCCTCCGAAAGGCCGCTTCCATCGTCTCCATGCCGAACGTCTTCCCCCTCGTGATCTCCAACTTCTCCTGCGGCCCGGACTCGTTCCTCCTGACCTACCTCGAGGAGCTCTTCAGGGACAAGCCGTACCTCATCCTCGAACTCGACGAGCACGGGTCCGCGACCGGCTACCAGACCCGCATCGAGGCCTTTCTCGACATGATCGAGCAGCACCGCCGGACCTCGACCCCACGGGCAGGGATGCTCGCCGGGAGGCGGATACGCTACTCCCTGAAGGACATCCCCGAGGGCACCACCGTCTGGATCCCCCAGATCCACCCCTACACGCCGCAGCTGTGGGCGGCGGTCCTCGGAAGGAAGGGGATCGACGCGAGGCCCTTGGGCGAAGAGACCGCTGATGACTGCTCGCTGGGCAGGGAACTCTGCAGGGGGAGCGAGTGCCTCCCGGCCGCCGTCACCACCGGAAGGTACGCGGCCGAGGTCAGGCGCCGGGAAAGGGCCGGGAGCACCTGTCTCTTCATGCCGAGGGCCGAGGGACCGTGCCGGTTCGGACAGTATGCCACGCTCCAGTCCCTCGTCATGGAGCGGACGGGCATGGAGGGCTCCTTCGTGTTCTCGCCCACCTCGGAGAACGGGTACGCCTTCCTCGATCGCTCGACCGAGCTTGCCGTCTGGGAGGCCCTGTGCCTGGGGGATGCGCTCTACAAGCTCAGGTGCCGGGTCGTCCCGTACCATGACAGGCCAGATGCGGCCCAAGGTCTGATAGCGAGCGCGATCGACGAGATCTGCACGGCGATGCGCAAGGGAGGCGACTGGCGCGGTATCGCTCGAGCGCTGCCCGCCATGCTGGATGCACACCGGTACCTCTCAAGGCCCCGCAGGCCGCTCGTGGGCATCGTGGGCGAGATCTTCGTGCGCCTCAACCTCTTCTCCAACCAGCACGTGGTGGAGACGGTGGAACGCTACGGGGGCGAGGCTTGGCTTGCGCCCATGTCGGAGTGGGTGCACTACGTGTGGCGTCTGCTGCGTGTCAAGTCGCCCCTTCTGTCCAAGCTCAGGCCGATGATCAAGTCATACATCCTCCACCGCGTGGAACAAGACGTGATGGCACTCTTCAGGGGCGTGCTCGACGACAGGCACGAACCGCCGATCGGGGAGGTCCTCGCAAGGGGGAGCAGGCTGGTCCCGCTCGCCTTCGAGGGGGAGGCCATCCTCACCCTGGGCAGGGCGCAGATCTTCGGCGAGCAGGGTGCCTCGCTGGTGGTGAACTGCTCTCCCTTCGGCTGCATGCCCGGGAGGATCACCGCGTACCTGTTCCAGTCCATGCAAGGGTTCTTCAAGGCGCCCGTGGTGAACCTCTTCTTCGACGGCACGGGCGACGTGGCCGAGGAGGTGGGGGTGTACCTCACATCCCTGGCGAGGGGGGACGAGAGGCGATCGAGCGTCTCCTCGGTCTTCAAGCTCCCCGGCCGGACAAGCCCCCTAGGCGTGGTCGAAGACGAACACCAGGCGAGAACTCACCGGCCCTGGTCCTGAAGAGGCGCTCGACAGAGCGTTCCGGAAGGAGACGAGGCAGGGGCGTGCCCCCGTGCAGGACGTACCCATGCGCACGGATGCGTCTTCTTCGGGCAACACGCTCAGGGCCTGGATGTCAGAACGTACCCATGCGCCCGGATGCGCCCCCATGTCGGAACCGGCTTCGACCCGGCGCTTTGGCGCAGGACACGGCCATGCACGGGCCTTGGTCGAGTCCGGCGAGAACCGAGGCTGGGTGTTCCCCCCAGCCCACGCGATCGATGGTGGACGCGGCGGCCGCGACGGATCCAGGCGCACCGCCGCAGGGCGTCCCCCCCAGGCCGCGAGACCATGCACCCTCCGGCGGCCGGGGAGCATGCTACGAACCCTGCCTTCCAGTCGCTCTTCTTCACCTTCACCGAGTCCACGTCGTCGGGCAGGCGGTACACCGCGGAGCACTCCACCAAGTACTGGCGCGAGCCCTGCGAGAATGCCGGGGAGAGGGTTGACGTGAACCGGGGACTTCCAGGGCAAGCCGGATGGTGAACGAGGAAGGCGTAAGCTCGTCAGGCCTGCAGATCGCCGGGGACCGGGCTTTCATATCCCCGGTGACCGCTTATGCCATGGCGAACGTTGAGAGACGGCGGGAAATCCGCTCGGGTAAGGTGATCCGCACCGACCAGGAAAGCCCGGGGTTATTCATGGGCTTGTTTTCGCGAGGCTCAGCGATCGACATCATTGGGAAAAATGGCCGGGAAGCAGGGGCTTGAACCCCGGATCATTGTGGGTGTGCCTGGCTTTTCGGGCGGTCCGTTGCACTCGCTGGGCTGTCCTCGAAGATCAACTGGTTGATAGTGTCATGAAAATGGTCGGGAAGCGGGGATTTGAACCCCGGACCCCAGCGTCCCGAACGCTGTGCTCTACCAGACTGAGCCACTTCCCGAGACCGAGGACTATCTATAGAAAGCTAAGGCGCGGAAGTCAAGAAACTTCCTGAGCACACCGCCTGCCTCTTCCCACGATCTCCTGGAACACGGCCCCCGCCTCCCCACCCTGAAGGGGAGGACCATTCCTTGAACTTGCTCGTTGAGGACGCTGGAACCCAAGCCCTTCGCGGTGATCCATGCCGCAGGTGGGGAAAGAGGCCTCCATGTGCGCAACGGCCCGGGCCGGTTGTATCCAGGCTTCCTGTGGCGTTCAGCAAACGGCAGAAAGCGATTTCTGCGTGATCAACGGCCCGGGGGCATGAGCAGAGACAACACCGCAGGGATACTGTCTCTCAAGGCCCTCGGGCGAGCCGGCTTCTCGTCTCGTCGCACCCGCTGCATCCCGCTCGCCCTCGGGGCGGGCACCCCCTACTTCCGCTCGTAGGTGATGAACTCCTCGCGCACCACGCGGGCGTCCAGGAGGGTGCGCACGTCCAGCGGGTATTCGGGCCTGTACGGCTGGAAGAGGTCCCTTCCGAGCCTGTCGAAGGGTATGGCGAAGTCCACCCTGACGAAGATCTCGCTCGTGTCCCTGCCGGACTGCAGCGCGTCGTTCCTGCCGCCGATGGTCAGCGCGAGCGGACGTATGGGCTGGATGCGGAGCGCCAGGGATATGCCGCTCTTGTTCTCGTCGTCCTCGCCGGAGTAGTAGTAGAAGCCCGGCCGTATGGAGATGAACGCGGCATTCGGCAAGGGGACGCCGAGCTGGAAATCCATGCCTGCAAGAGCCTCCTGTCCCCCCTCCTCGTTGGATACCGGCAGGTAGAAGTTCAGGTGGCCGGTCGCGTTCGGGTGAAAGACCTCGAGCCCCGCGCCGAACCTCTTGTGGGAGTTGTCCGAGGTGTAGTCGAAGAAGACGTTCCAGCCCCCTGCGAGCTGGTCGCCCATGAGGAGGGACCTGCCGCCGAGACCCAAGTCGAACCCGACCTCACCGCCCTTGAGCGTCAGCACGGGCTGGGTGAAGAGCGACATGCCGTCGTCCTGCTGCAGCAGCACGAACGTGTCTGCGAAGAAACAGGGATTGGAGTTGTCCGACAGCTTGAGACCGCCTCCCGCCCATATGACCTCAGGCGCCGCGGCTGGGAGAGAGCCGCTCCACCCGAGCGTGAACACCAACGTGAACAAGCACACCATCCTCCTCATTGCACCACCTCCTGTGTCTCTCATCGACTTAATCATGCACGTCCCCGCCCTGCCCTTCCCACATGCGCCTGATCCCGTCGCAGACATCCTCGGGCTTCAAGATGGTGAGGCTCTCCCTATGGAGCATGCCCATGTAGTTGATCTGGCTCGTGTCGAAGGGGGGGATGTTGGCCCTGGGACAGATCCTCACGTGCGGGGTGAACAGGGGGCTGCCGAGGTGGAAGTACAGGGACATGTTCAGGCTGTGCATATTGAGCGAGTCGATGTACCTGAGGACCCTGACGATCCCTGAGGACAGGTCGGCCAGCACGTCTTCGCCGATATCCCCGGGACAACGCACGCCCTCGATCACACCGAGCACGTCGAAGATGCCCATGGGCGCGAAGGCCGTCACCCATGAGACCCTCCCCGTGGTGCCGATGTTCCTCCGGCCCTGCCTTCCTTCTTCTTCCACCAGGTCGGTCCAGTAATCGGTGCCGTGCCGGCTCCGGTACCTCTCGAGCGCCGGGATGACCTCGGCGTAGTAGTTGGTGGGTGAGCTGGAAGCCGCCACCTGGAGATGCGGGTGCACGATGGACCCGCCCGCCTGGGGCATGTAGTTCCAGTTCACCGACTGGAAGACCATGTCCGGCTGCCTCTGCGCGACATCGACGAGGTACATGAGGCAGCAGCCTATGGCATCGGCGATGATCTCCCGGGTGAAGTCCTTGAGGGCCAGGTAGTGGCTCCTGGTCATCACGGTCACCGCGCCGTTCTCGTCGTAGGGGAACGCGTTCGGCACGCACAGGGCCTCGCCCCTGGAGTAGCGCGAGCGGCCTGCGAGCTCCGGGTGAAACTTGGGTGTGACGACCTCCACCACCTCCGGGCAGAAGGGACAGAACGCCTTGGACGCCTCCACCAGCGCCGAGAGGTCGGCCCTCTCCACCGACCTGACAGGGAAGTCCAGGATGCGGCTCGAGTGGCTGGTCAAAGGGTCATACCTCACCTCGGAATAGCGGACGACCTCCTCGTCCCCTCGCTGGGGGTCCAAAAAACGTGATTTCTTGAGCACTTTGATGAATTCCACCACCTTCACCTTTACACCATGGCAGGGAGATAATCAACCCGGGAGGGCCTTGCGCGATCGAGGCGCGCAGGCACTGGAGGGCCTGCCCGGAAAGGCCGGCGCGCAGGGTCGCCCGGGCCGGCCCATTCGGCTGGCTGTACCGTGTTCCGCCATAGCGGCATGCGCCCCTGTGCCGTGAGGTTGGCGCCCCCTGGGGCCGAAGTGGGCGCCCACCAGGGGCGACCTCGGCGTCCCCACCGAACGGGCGTGTGGTCCCGGATGCACGTCACGCCGCATCGCCCGCCGGCACGGCGCGGGCACGAGAGAGACGACGACGTCGATTCATCCTCGTCCATCCCCAGCCCGACGTCTCTTGGGCATGGGGGTTGCCTCTTTGCGTGCCCCGCCCGGTCCACGGTCTGAAGAGCTCGAGATGAACCCCAACCCCCTGCCGTCGATTCGGGCAAGGAGACGCTCCGTGCACGAAAGGCCCCACTCCGGAGGGCTCACCGCAACCATTGGCCTTTCCCGAGGGAGACGCGCATACCACGTGAGAGAAGATCCCTTGGCCCCGCCGGGGCCTGTCGGCCGGGTCATCCTCGAGAAGGCACCAGCGCCGCTTTGGCTGCTCCAGCGTGGTCGCGCGACGGATCGGGCCCTGTGCATCCTTGATCGCGGCAAGCCCAGCTTGTATAATCCTCCCCCGGTCTACGATCAGAAGAGTTCGAGAGGAACCTCATGGGCCCTGCCGCGAATTCGGGCAAGGAGACGCTCCTTGCACGCAAGACCATGGTCGAGGAGCAGATCGCCGCGCGCGGCGTGAAGGACAGGCGCATCCTGGACGCCTTCCTCGAGGTGCCCCGTCACAGGTTCGTCGAGGAATACCTCAAGTACAAGGCATACGAGGATTACCCGCTCTCCATCGGCTACGGCCAGACCATATCCCAGCCGTACATGGTGGCCCTCATGACCGAGGCCCTTGCGCCCAAGCCCACCGACAGGATCCTCGAGATAGGCACCGGGTCCGGATATCAGGCGGCCATCCTCTCGAGGCTGTGCGCCAGGGTGTTTTCCATCGAGCGAATCGCCGCGCTCGCGTCGAGGGCCAGGAAGACCCTCGACGAGCTCGGGTACTTCAACGTGAGCATCCGGATCGGGGACGGGACGCTCGGATGGCCCACAGAAGCCCCCTTCGACGGCATCATCGTGACCGCCGGGGCCCCCCGCGTGCCCGAAGCGCTGTTGTCGCAGCTCGTCGAGGGCGGCAGGCTCGTCATCCCCGTGGGAGAGACGGGCATCCAGGACCTGAAGCGGTACACGGTCTCAAGAGACGGCGTACGGGAGGAGTCTCTCGGAGGCTGCCGTTTCGTGAGGCTCATCGGCAAGGACGGCTGGCAGGAGTGACTTCCCGCCAGGCCCAGGGCAAGGGCGACCACCGCTTCCGAGCGCCCCAGGGCGGTGAAACCGCGCCCGGGTCAACCCACGGGCGCATGCCCTGTGCCAGCCCGTCTTGCGACACGCCGGGGACGGACCTTAGCGCAGGCCGCACGTCGAGGGGTTCCGCCGACAGGCGTGCTTGCACGGCTCTCTCATCCGGCGCGGGAAGCACCCACGCATGCGGCCCAGGGCGGCAAGCCGAGGCAGGGTATCGACCCCCGCCCGTTCGTCCGCCACGACCCCTTTGCCGCCTTCGCCGTCCAAGCCCTATTCCCTGCCGTCCCACGCGCAGAAGTTCCTCAGGATGGCCAGGCCCGGCTCGCCGCTCTTCTCGGGGTGGAACTGGGTGGCGAACACGTTGGAACGGGCCACCACGCTCGCGAACTCGATCCCGTACGACGTCCTCGCCACCACGTCGGTCGCGTCCGATGGCTCGGGGTAGTAGGAATGGACGAAGTAGAACCACGAGTCCCGCCCCACGCCTGACAAGAGCGGGTGGTCGCGGACGAGCTTCAAGGTGTTCCAGCCCATGTGGGGGATCTTTCCGCACCCTTCGGGGAACCTCTTCACCGTTCCCCTCAGGATGCCGAGGCAGGCTGCATCGTCTTCCTCGCTCGTCTCGAAGATGACCTGGGTCCCCAGGCAGATGCCGAGGAATGGGGTCTTCCTTGCCACCACCTCCCGTATGACCGCATCCAGCCCGGATTCCCTTATGGTTTCCATCGCGGCCCCCGCGGCGCCGACCCCGGGGAAGACCACCCTGTCGGCCTCCAGAATCCGCTCGTGCTCCGCCGTCACCGTGCAGCGGGCGCCGACGTGCAGGAGCGCGCGCTCCACCGACCTCAAGTTTCCTGCACGATAATCGATGACGGCGATCATGCGACGGGCGATGCCCGGCCCCCACGCGGGGGCCGAACCCTACAAGGCTATCCAGGCCCCTATGTAGGCGAGCACGAGGCCTGCAAGCAGCCCGATGTAACCCACCTTGACCCTCGTCGCCGCGTCCGTCAGGGGCGCGAGCAGGGACTCGGCCCCTCCCCCGGGACGTTCCCCGGACCCGATCATGGGCGCGGCCATGCGCACGAGGTCGAGGATCTTCGAGAAGGTCGATTCCTTGACCAAAAGGACGATGCAGCTCGCGATGATGACGAGGTAGCCGTTGAGCATGATGAACGTTCCGAGGATGAAGCCCGAGACGCCTATCTCCTTCTGGAGGTCGTCGGTGGGCATCTCGAGGCGTATGGGGGCGACGATCTCGTCACGGTCGGTGTCGCACCCGGGAAGTGCGAGGCATGTCACCAGCAGAACAGCCGGAAGGACTGCTTTGACCAGCTTCACCACAAGGGCCTCCAGATCGGGTTTGCTGGAGACTATACCCGCAGGCTCGAGTTCGTGTCAACACCCTCACCCCTGCGGTGACGAGACGGATCTTGCCTCCGGGAAGGAGGAGGCGCCTTTTGTGTTCGCTCTCGGCGCACGGCCGCGTGAAGAACATGAAGGATGCACCCTCGGGGAAGACGCCATGGCCCATGGGCACCCGCAGGGGGATGATCCAGGGGCTGTGTGGATGCCGTGGGCACGCTTGCAGGCTGCTGCAGGGAGAGCGTGGTGGGTCGACCCGAGAGGGGGTTAAGTCGTAGGCCGGTATCTGCCGATGGTATACCAAGACCTACCCACAGGAGGGAGTGCACCATGGGCGAATTCGACGAGCTCATCGAGGAATTCGTGACCGAGTCGAAAGAGCACATAGCGGATATCGAGGACGACCTCATCAGGATCGAGTCGGACATGGAGAACGTGGATCCTGAGGTCATCAACCGCGTCTTCAGGGCGGCGCACTCCATCAAGGGGAGCTCGAAGTTCCTCGACCTCGTCAATATCGGCGAGTTGGCCCACCGCATGGAAGACGTCCTGAACCTCATCCGCTCGGGCAAACTCTCGCCCACGAGCGAGGTGGCAAGCGTGCTCCTTTTGTCCGCGGACACGCTCAAGACCATGCTCGACGACGTCAACAAGAGCAACGACATGGACATCTCGGAGCCCCTCAGGGAGCTCCAGAAGATCCTGGACTCGCCCGAGACGGTCAAGGGCGGGGCCAAGTCTGCGTGCGCGTACACGAACGGTCCCTCGCCCCTGGCCGCGTTCGACGTGGAGCCATCGATGATACGAGGCAAACTGGCCTCATCACAGGTCTACGTCATCACGCTCACACCCGGTTCATGCGACATCGAGCACGTCCTCTCCGAGCTCGGCAACCTCGGTGAAGTCATCGCGGAAAGCGCCGCAAACGACGGTTCGCTCTCCGTCTTGTTCTCCACGATCATGGAACCGGACATGCTCCCGCTCGCACTCGGGGTTCCCAGGAACGCGTACGTCCAGATCGACGAATCCATGCTCAAAGCCGTACGGGCTCAGCCCAAAGCCGCCCCGGACGAGAAGGCGAAACCCAGGCCAAAGGCCACACCGAGGCCCATGCAGGCGGCAAGGCCTGAAGCCCCTGCGGCCAACCAGACGAGGGAACCCGTCCTGACAGGGGAGTGCAGCGAGATCTCCTACGACGACGCGGACACACAGGGGGCGCTCGCATCCCTCAACGAGGACATCCGCGCCGCCAGGGCCTCGGAGAACACCTCTTACATCACCTTCACCCTCGACAACGAGAACTACGCGGTGCCCATCCAGAGCATCGAGGAGATCATCGGCCTCCAGGAGATCAGCCTCCTGCCGAACGTGCCTGACTTCATCAAGGGGGTGATCAACCTCAGGGGAGAGATCGTGCCCATCATGGACCTCAGGATCAAGTTCGGTCTCCCACCCAAGGAGTACAACCAGTTCACCGTGTTCCTCATCATGCGCGTCGACGAAAGGCTCATGGGGCTCGTGGTGGACAACGTGGCGGACGTCCTCGTGATCGATCCTTCGAAGGTGCAGAAGAGGCCCTCGTTCTCCGCCAAGATATCAACGGCGTTCATCAACGGCGTCTACAAGGACAGCCAGGACGAGCTCGTGATCCTCATGGACGTCCCCGCGCTCATCAGGCCCGAGGAGTGGGAGGCGGACCGGCCCCGGGCCTGAAGAGAAAGGTCCTCGCCAGCAGGCCGGCCATCCCGAGCGTTATCCAGGTGTCTGCCATGTTGAAGGTCGGCCACCGAAACCTGCCTACGTGGAGGCTCAGGAAGTCCACGACCTCCCCGTGTAGGAGACGGTCGGTCAGGTTGCCCAAGGCGCCTGCGATCACCAGGCTCAGCACGGCGGACATCGTCCACGACGAGTCACCCGTCCTCGTGAACACGAGGACGAGGAGCACGCAGGCGACGATGGTCATGGAGCCGAAGAGCCAGATGCGGTACTGCTCCGGGAGCCCCTGGAGGATGCCGAAGGCGGCCCCCGTGTTGCGGGTATGGATGATGTCGAAGAAACCCGGTATCACCGTGAACCCGTCCCCGATGTCCATGCGGCTCGAGACGAGACGCTTCGTCCACTGGTCGAGGGCGTAGCACGGCAGGGCCACGAGCAGAAACCACAGCGCGATCGTCCTGTACCTCATCGTTCCTCTCCTCAAGGGTCTCCGGTATCCCCACCGTCGCCCCAAGATGACCACAAACCCCACCCGGACCGCAAGACGAAAGATCTCTTGGGGCCGAGGGGCGGCCCTGTCTTCGCGAGCCTCTCACCGGGCGGCTGAAGGAAGGGGAGCTTGGGGTGCGGCATTGTCCCTGGATGCCGGATCTCGGCACCTGGCCCACCGAGGTCTGACCGAGAGAAACGGGCCTGTGCGACGCCTCTTTCTCGGTGGGCAAGACGCTGGATCAACACCCTCGGGCTAGGCGATAGGCGCCACGCCTCTTTCTGGGAGGGCAAGACCCTGCGCCATGCCGGGACCGTGAGGTTTTCCGCCCGAAAAACACGCACATTCAAGTCACGGACGCTTCCGTCCGAAGAGAATACATCGCAAGCGCATTGTGGGACGGATGGCATGGGATACTCGATACTTCTCGTGGATGACTCGACGGTGGTAAAGGTCGTGCTCCTCAAGATCCTCTCCTCGTCACAGCTTCCCATCGAGAGGGTCCTGGAGGCGTCCAACGGCGTGGAGGCGCTCAGGTTGATCGCGAACGAGCCGGTAGACCTCGTGATCACCGACATCAACATGCCCCAGATGGACGGTTTCGAGCTCATCGAGAGGATGCGCCTCGACATGATGATGAAGGACATCCCTGTCATGGTCATTTCGACCGAGGGCAGCCTCACGAGGGTCTCCCATCTCGAGGGTCTCGGGGTCAAGGGCTACATAAGGAAACCGTTCACCGCCCAGGAGATCACGCAGGCCATAGCCGAGATCCTCGGGGGTGAGGCATGACAGCCTCGAGCCGGGAATACCTCGCCGAGGCTCTGGGCCACGTCTTCGTCTCCATGGCCGGCCTGCCCGTCAGGTCGCTCGAGGCCGACATGACGCCGGACGTGAGGTCCGACGCCCTCAACGTGAAGATAGAGTTCACCGGCGGCGGTTCCGGCGAGATCGGGATCGTCATGGAGAGGCCCCTGGCATCCCTCGTCACGTGCAGGATCCTCGGCCGTTCCGACGCGCCGTCCCCCTCGGAGGACACCTTGATCGAAGACGCCCTCAAGGAGCTCGCCAACGTTGTGTGCGGCCACTTCGTGACCCTGATGTACGGCTACACCTCCGTCTTCAAGATATCGATCCCCCGCGTCCTCCTCATAGGGAGCGCTGCCTGCAACATGCTCAAGACGAACCCGGACGTGTCCACGTTCGTGGTCGAGTCGCATCCTCTGCTGGCGACCGTGCGCATCAGGTAGGCACTGTCACCGCCGGGCGCTACGGGGCCCGCAAGACCGGCGGCTTGCCTGGCAGGCACGGCATGCGTGCTCGTTTTGCGCAAGGGATCGCCGAAGTCACCGCCTGGGCTTTCAGAGGGTCGGAGAGCCTCCCGCCCTGGCCTGACGTGGGCCGACCTCACAAGCACGGGTGCTCGTGGGAGAGCGCTGCACGCGCTCGGCCCTTCCCGTCCACCGCTCGCCCCCGGCGGCCTGTTCCTGGGCGAGGCGCACGCGCTCGAAACCGGCAAGGTGAAAGGTCGGAGGACCCGCCCGGATGCTGCCGCATACCCTGCCCGGGATTCCCGGAGCGCCTCGGGCCGGGCCCATCGCGCCCCCGGTGAGCAAGGACCGCCGTCAGGACGCTTTCGAGCCGCGATCTTTGGTTCCCCATCCCTACGGCCCTTTTCTGCAGGAAGCGAGCAGGCGCCTGTAGAGCTCCGTCCTGGAGAGGCCGGAGACATCGGCCAGCACGGCGGACGCCTCCTTCAGGGGCACCCCCAAAGCCAGCAGCCTCATACCCGCGCGGTCGATCGCGTCCCAAGAGGGTTCGGCGTCTCGAGACGACCCGTCCACCACCACCGTGAGCTCGCCCCTGACGTCCTTTCCCTCCAGTTGTGACAGCACCTCCCGGGCGCTTCCGGCGAGGTATTCCTCGTGGATCTTCGTCATCTCCCTCGCGATGCAGACGAACCTGCCAGGGTCGCCTGCGGCCAGTTCCTTGAGCGTCGACAGCAGCCTCCTCGGGGACTCGTAGAACACCGTTGCGTCCCTCGACGAGAGCATGGCATGCACGGCGAGCCTCTTTTCCTCTGTCTTCCTGGGCAGGAAACCGATGAACCTGAAGGGCTTGTCGATCCCGCTGGCTGCAAACGCGGTGACGATCGCCGAAGGCCCGGGGAGGACCACGACCTCGTATCCCTCCCTGCGGACACTCTGGATGATGCGCGTTCCAGGGTCGGAAATCCCCGGCATGCCGGCGTCGCTGACGAGCGCCAGGCTCTTCCCCTCGCCGAGCGCCCCCAGGACGTACGACACCCTTCGGGCCTCGCTGAACCGCTCGCAGGAGACCAGCTGCTTCGACAGCCGGTAGTGGGAGAGGAGCTTCCGGGTGCGGCGCGTGTCCTCGCAGAGGACGAGGTCCACGGCTGCGAGCACATCGAGAACGCGGAGCGTGACGTCCTTGAGGTTACCGAGCGGTGTCGGGACCACGTAAAGGGCTGGTCGAGCGCCTTGCACCGGGCAGTTTTCTCCTTTTGGGGCCCTTTGTGCTTATGGTATATACGATGGATACCGTAAAGGGAAGACAGAGGTCCGCGCATGGAATCCTTGAAGCTAGACGGCAAGCACCACGACAGGCGGATCGAGAGCACTCCGGAGTACATGCGGAAGCTCTTCATCATGCCCGATTCCCAGGACCGATTCGTGGAATTCGGGGTACACCTCCTGGACATGATCCACGACTTCTTCAAGGAAAAGGGCGGGATCCACTCGTCCATCTCCATGGAGGAACTCGCCGGGATCTTCTCCAACATCGAGATGCCGGGCGAGCCCCGCCTGATCAAGGACGTGCTCGACGAGATCAAGAACAACATCATCAGGCACTCGGTGAAGGTGGCGAACCCCTACTACATCGGCCACATGACGAGCGCGATCCCCTACTTCATGATCCTCCTCGAGATGATCGCCGTCAGCCTCAACCAGAACCAGGTGAAGATAGAGAGCGCAAAGGCCTCCACCTTCGTGGAGAGGGAGTTCTTGTGCTGGATCCACCACCTCATCTACGACAACCCGCCCGAGTTCTACCACCGGCACATCCAGAACCCCGAGGTGGCCCTGGGCAACATCACATCGGACGGCACCATGGCGAACCTCACGGCGCTCACGCTGGCCATGGCCAAGGCCTTCCCGCCCGACCGCAAGGGATTCAGGGGGGTGAGGGTCGAGGGGTTGGCCCGCGCCCTCGCGCACTACGGCTACCGCCAGGCCCTGTTCCTGGTCTCGAAGCGGGGTCACTACTCCATCTGCAAGGCGGGCACCATCCTGGGCATAGGCGAGCAGGGGGTCGTCCACGTGCCCGTACACCCGGTGCTCAACACCATAGACCTGGGCAAGCTCACGTGCATCATTGACAGGATCCGGAAGGAAGACAAGGCCACGGGGCAACCCACCAAGTTCGTGGCCCTGGTGGGCATCGCCGGCACCACGGAGACGGGCAACATAGACGACCTGGAGGCGCTCGCCGAGATCGCCAAGGAGCTGGGGGCGCACTTCCACGTGGACGCGGCCTGGGGAGGGGGTGCGCTCCTCATGGAGGGCTCGAGACCCATGATGAAGGGCATCGAGAAGGCGGACACGGTCACCATGGACGCCCACAAGCTCCTCTACGCGCCCAACAGCATGGGGATCTGCGTGTTCAAGAACGCCGAGGACTCGCGGTACCTCTACCACACCTCCAACTACATCATCCGCGAGGGATCGGTGGACCAGGGCCGCTTCACCATCGAGGGCTCACGCTCGTTCGCGTGCCTGAAGCCGTGGGCCGCCATCAAGATCATAGGCAGGCACGGCTACAAGCTGATCTTCGACCACGCCAGGGAACTCCAGGACACCTTCGTCCAGTTCATCAAGCGCGACCGGTTCTTCGAGCTCATGAACGACCCGGAACTCTTCATCATCAATTACCGTTTCGTTCCCGAGGAGCTCGGGGCCGAGCTCAACGACCTCATGAAGAACCCCCGGGGCAACTCCGAGCGGATCACCGCCATCAACAAGGTCATAAACGCCATCAACATAGAGCTCCACAAGACGATCAGGGACCACGACATGTCCTTCGTCTCGCGCACCAGGCTCGAGTCCACGAGGTATGCGCCGAGGAAGATCGTCGTGCTCCGCGCCATCACCATCAACCCGAACACGGAGCGCTACATGCTCAGGCAGATCCTGAACGAGCACAGGAGCATGGGCATCAGGATCTGGAACGGCATGAAGAAAGACCGGCGTACCGGCGTGTAGAAGATCCCCCGCACCCCCGGCCCCGGGGGACTCACGGCAGGAGACCCCTTCCCCTTGCACGCACAAGGCCTGCACCCCAGGCCCCCGGGGGAACGCGCAACACCTCAAAAGGCCGCGGAGGCCCACCCCTGCCGAGGGCAAAGCCCCTCCACCCAGGGCAGGGCGCCACTGCACCCCGCGCCTTGGGCCCCCCCATCCCTGAGGCCTTCTCCCCGGGTATCGGCGGTTCAGGGGGCCTACCGGCCTGGGCCGCACCGCTGACCCTACTTCTTCCCCCTGCTCACGGCCAGCACGACCGGGCTCGCGATGAAGATGGAGGAGTAGGTTCCCGTGACCACGCCCACGATCATGGCGAACGCGAAGTCGTGTATGACGTTTCCGCCCAGCAAGAACAGGCAGAGCGCCACCAAGAACACGGTGAACGAGGTGAGCACGGTCCTGCTCAGGGTCTGGCTGATGCTCTGGCTCATGACATGGGCGAGGTCGAGGTTTGCGGCCTCCTTCTTCACGTTCTCCCGGATCCTGTCGAAGATCACGATGGTGTCGTTCAGCGAGTAGCCGATGATGGTCAGGAGCGCGGCGATGATGGTCAGGCTGATCTCCTTGCCGAGCAGGGAGAAGACGCCCAAGGTTATGGTAACGTCGTGGATGAGCGCCGCGATGGCCCCAAGGGAATACGAGAACTCGAAACGCACCCAGATGTAGACGAGCAGGCCTATGCACGCGTACACGATCGAGAGCAGCCCCTTGGTCTTGAGGTCCTTGCTCACTGCCGCGCCCACCACCTCGGCGCGCCTCACGTCGACCTTGTCTTTCCCGAAGGCCTTGAACAGGGCGTCCTCGGCGACCGTCGTGACGCTCTGCTTCGGGTCTTCCGAGATCTTCTGCATCCTGACGAGGTACTCGTTCTCCCTGCCCCCGCCGCTTATGCTCTGGATGCTCGCCCCCTCGAGGCCGGCCTTCCTCATTGCCGCACGGACGTCCTCGGTCTTGACCCTTTCCTTGAAGGCCACCTGGAGATCGAGACCGCCCGAGAAGTCGATGCCGTAGTTGAGGCCCTTGACGAGGAAGATGCTCACGATGCTCAGCGCTATGAGCACGCCTGACACCAGGTAGGCGTACTTGCGGTATGCTATGAAGTCGATGAAAATGCCGGGTCGTATCAGTTCCATGTCGGCCCCCTCAGATGCTTATCTCTTCAACCTTGAGACTGTTCACCAGCCACTCCTGTATCCACTTGGACATGATGAGTGTGGTGAAGAGCGTTGTCAGGATGCCCACGCTCAGGGTCACGGCGAAGCCCTTGATGGGGCCTGTCCCGAACTGGAAGAGCACCACCGCCGCGATCAGGGTGGTGATGTTCGCGTCGAGGATGGTCCACAGGGCGTTCTTGTAACCCGCATCCAGGGCCATCACGGGGGTCCTTCCGAGGCGTATCTCCTCCCTTATGCGCTCGAACACGAGGATGTTCGCGTCCACGGCCATGCCTATGGTGAGCCCGATCCCGGCGATGCCCGGCAGGGTGAGGGTCGCGTGGAACAGGGCCATGACCGCCACGAGCATGACGATGTTCGCAGCCAAGGCCACGTTCGCGATCAGCCCGGAGACCTTGTAGTAGACAACCATGAAGATCACGACGAGGGCCGCGCCCACGAGCGAGGCGTAGACCCCCATCCGGATCGAGTCTTCCCCGAGCGAGGGCCCGACGGTCCTTTCCTCGATGATGTCCACCGGTGCGGGCAGGGCGCCGGACCTGAGCACGAGGGCGAGGTCGCGCGCCTCCTGGTCGGTGAACCGTCCCTCTATGACGGCCTTCCCGCCGGCGATCGCATCCCTGATGACGGGAGCCGAGTAGACCTTGCCGTCGAGCACTATGGCCAGGCGCTTGCCGACGTTCTCGCTCGTGACGCGCTCGAAGACGCGCGCCCCTTCAGGGTTGAAGGAAATGGCCACGTAGGGCATGTTGTTCGAGGGGCTGATCCTGCCCTGGGCGTCGTTCAGCATGCTGCCCGTGAGCACCGCCGTCTCCTTCAGGAGGATGGGTTGCTTCCCGTCGCGCATGTAGGCGACGTAGCTGCCCTCGGGCACCTTCCCCTGGAGCGCTTCCTCGACCGAGTGTTCCTCGTCGACGAGCTTGAACTCGAGCACGGCGGTGCGTCCGATGAGCCTCTTGGCCCTCTCGGGGTCTGTGACGCCCGGCAGCTGGAGCACGATCTTCTCGCCCGATTGGGGCACGATGGAGGGCTCGGTCACGCCGAACTGGTCGATGCGGTTGCGGATCGTCTCGAGCGCCTGGTCGACGGCCTGGCTCCTGATGGCCTTCACCTCCGCGTCCTTGAGCTGGTAGACGACCCGCGTGAGCTCCGGCTCGTCCTTCCGGTCGACCTCGACGAGGTTCGGGTAGGAATCGGCCATGAGCTTCGAGAGCGCATCGTAGTCATCCGCCCCCCTCAGGTCGACGGTGATCTTGTCCGGCGCGGTGAACGCCACCGACGTGTACTTGATCCGGTTTTCGATCATATGGGGCTTGAGATCGCCCGCAAGCGTGTTCAGCCTGTTCTCCACAGCCTTGAGCGAATCCACCTTCAGGACCATGTGTATGCCGCCCTGGAGGTCGAGCCCCAGTCTCAGCTTGGATTTGGGGCCGATCCAGCCCTGGGGCAGCTCGGTCTTTCCCAGGAAACTCGGCAGCGCCAGGACGACGGCCGCCACCAGCACCGCGAGGATGAGGATGCCCCTCACCTTGAACCTATCCATTGCAAAACCCCCGAATGTTATTTTTGAGCGGCCTCGGCGCCCTTCTTCTGTGCGATGTACTCCCTCGAGACCTTGATCTTGACCTTGTCTCCGACATCGAGAGTGATCACGTTGTCCGCCACACCCACGACCTTTCCGTGGATCCCCCCGCTCGTGATCACGTCGTCGCCCTTCTGGATGCTTTCCAGCATCTTCTTGTGTTCCTGCGCCTTCTTCTTCTGGGGCAGGATGAGCAGGAAGTAGAACACGACGAAGATGAGCACCAGGGGAGCGACGCTCACCAGGACGCTCATGAGGTCTCCTCCCTGCGGTGTCGCTGCGTATGCGATACTAGTCATCGAACATCTCCTTGATCTTGGTCTTGAGGTCTTCGAAGCGCCGCTCCTCAATGGAATGCCGTATACCAGACATCAGCTCAAGATAGAAGTGCAGGTTGTGGATGGTGTTGAGGACGGACCCGAGGATCTCCCCGGACACGTGGAGGTGCCTGAGGTAGGCCCGGCTGAAGTGTGTGCACGTGTAGCACGAGCAGGATGCGTCGGGAGGCCCGGGGTCCTCCCTGAAGCGGGCCTGCTTGAGAGACAGTCTCCCCGCGCTGGTGAAGAGGGTCCCGTTGCGGGCGTTGCGCGTCGGGAGGACGCAGTCGAACAGGTCGACGCCCATGCCCACCGCCTCCACGATATCCACAGGGGTGCCCACGCCCATGAGGTAACGGGGCTTGTCCTGGGGCAGGTGGGCGGTCGTGCGGCCGAGCACCGCCATCATGACGTCGTGCCCCTCGCCGACCGAGAGGCCGCCGATAGCGAGCCCGTCGAAGGGGAGCCCGGCCAGCGCGGATGCACACCTTTTCCTCAGGCCGTCGTCCATGCCGCCCTGCACGATCCCGAACAGGGCGGCGTCCGTCTTCTTCGCCTCCAGGCTCCTGGCCGCCCACCGGACGGTCCTGTCGCACGCCTGCTCCACCTTGGGCAACGGGCTCGGGTACGCCACGCACTCGTCCAGGCACATCATGATGTCGGAGCCGAGCGCCTCCTGGATCTCGATCGCCTTCTCGGGGGTCAGCATGCGACGGCTGCCGTCGAGGTGGGACGCGAACATCACGCCGTCGCTCGTGACCCTCACGAGCGGGGACAGGCTGAACACCTGGAACCCCCCGCTGTCGGTGAGGATGGGGCCGTCCCACCCCATGAAGGCATGGAGACCGCCGAGCCTCGCGATGATTTCCTCGCCCGGCCTCAGGTGGAGGTGGTAGGTGTTGCCGAGGATGATACGTGCGCCCAGCGCCTTGAGCTGCTCCGGCGTCACGGCCTTGACCGTCGCCGCGGTCCCCACGGGCATGAAGGCGGGCGTCGGCACCACCCCCCTGCGCGTGCGCATGAGGCCCGCCCTTGCGCCCCCGTCGGTGTGGGTCACCTTGAATTCAAACGATGAGCATCGCGTCGCCATAGCTGAAGAACCTGTAGCGCCTTTCCACCGCCTCCCTGTAGGCCCTCATGACGAGCTCGTACCCGCCGAAGGCGCACACGAGGACGAGCAGCGTCGAGCACGGGAGGTGAAAGTTCGTGAGCAGGGCGGAGGTCGCCCTGAACGGGAACCCCTCGGTTATGAAGAGGCTCGTCGTCCCGGAGGCGGCCGTGATGCGGCCATGTTCGAGCATGAGGTGCTCGAGCACCCTGGTGACCGTGGTCCCCACGGCGACTATGCGGCCCCCCTCCTCGAGCGCCCGGGCGATGGTCGCGGCCGAGTCGGCGCTGACATCGTACTCCTCTTCGTGCATGACGTGATCCTCGACCCTTGCGGTACGGATGGGTGCGAAGGTCCCCACCCCCACGTGGAGGGTCACGTAGGCGGTCTCGACGCCGAGGACGGCTATCTCCTCCAGCATGTCGCGCGTGAAGTGAAGGCCGGCCGTGGGCGCGGCGACCGACCCGTCCTTGCTTGCATACACGGTCTGGTAGGCCTCCCTGTCGATATCCTCGGGCTCACGTTCCATGTAGGGCGGCAGCGGGACCTTCCCCACGTCCTGCACCAAGGACGGCCGGCTCAGCGTCACCACGTACTTCCCTCCCGACCCCTCCTCTACGCGCACCCAGTGGCCGCCGTCGAAGAAGACCATCGTCTTCGGTTTTATGGGCTTGGAGGCCCTCACCAGGCTCAGCCACCTGCAGGGCTCCAGCTCCTTCAAGAGCAGGACCTCCACCGCGCCGCCCGTCGCCTTCCTCCCTTCCAGCCTCGCCGGGATCACCCTCGTGTCGTTGAGAACGAGCACGTCCGTCGGCCTCAAGAAGCCCGGGAGATCCGAGAACCGGCGGTGGCTGATGCTCGAGTCGGCACGGCTCACCACGAGGAGGCGGTCCGTCCCCCTCGGCTGCGGGTACTTCGCGACGAGCTCCCTGGGCAGGTCGTAGAAATACCGCGACGTCTCCACCCGGGTCACATCCCCGTCATGCCCCTGCCGAGGGCGATCACGAGCAGACCCACGAGGGCCGCAACGAGACCGGCCGCCTGGAGGGTCCCGTCCTTGATGTCCTGCACCGAGCGGGCGAAGGACTTCACCTTCGCCGGGAAGAGTATGTACGGGACGGCCTCCACGATGAAGACCATCCCGAGGACGCTCAGAAAGTAGCCCATAGCTCCGCTCTTATAGCCAACGCCTTGTCTGCGCGTCAATCCTGGAGCTTCCTGACGAACTCCTCGTCGACGACGGGCGCCGCCACCTCGTTCGCGAGGTCGTCCGGCCGCTCCCCGTGGACAACCACGTGACCCGGCTCGCCTCTCGCCTTCGTGTACCTGAGACAGACGGCCGCGGCCGTCTCCAGGCACGAGGCGTCCACCTCACCCCTGAGGATGCACAGGGGCGAGGGCACGTCCCTCATCCTCATGAACACGTTGCCCGGGTGGACGAACCTGGCTATCAGCGCGTTTTCCTGCTCGTTCCTCCCCACGACGAGCACCGTCTTCTCCTTGAGCCTGAACCTCCGGCCGACGACGTCGAGAAGGAGGTCCGCCCTGGATGGGAGGGCGGGGGACAGGGAATCGAACGTGATCTTCGCCTTGCGCGCGATCTGCTCGTCCGTGAGGAGGCAGCCGCCGGCGGGGCTGGGCATGTCGTGTTCCGCGATCCCGAGCTCTCGGGCCATCTCCATCTGGACCTTCCTCCCCCTGCCCCTGATGCCGCCCAGCGACGCCCTGTCCACGATCCCCGCCCGCTCCGGGGCGGTCGGGGGGAGAAGGCGGGCGCAAAGCGGCCTCAGGAGGATGTCCTCGAGCCCGGATTCCCTCTCGATGAGGCGCATGACCTGGCCCCTCTGGGACATGGGGCGCTGGCCCACGACCTCGCCGGTGACCACGAACGATGCGTTCTCGGTCTCGAGGAGCCCTCTGGCCCGCCTCAGCATCCCGATCTTGCAGTCTATGCAGGGGTTCAGGTGCTTTCCGTACCCGTGCCTCGGCGCGCGGATGATCGCGGCCATGTCTTCCGTGAAGTCGACGACCTTCACCCTCACCCCGTACCTCTTGAAGGCCTTCTCCTCGAAGGCCTCGGGGTCGAGCAGCGCGTCGAGGCCGAAGTAGGGCGTGCAGAAGTAGAGCGCCGCCACCTCGAACGACTGGCGCTCCAGGAGCCTGATGGCCAGGATGCTGTCGAGACCCCCTGAGTAGAGCGCTATGCACCTCTTGACGGACGCCGTCTCCATGACCCACCACGTCTACCCCAAACAGGCCTGCATGAACAGAGTCCTTTTGCCCGGAACCGACGCTCGTGGACGTGTCTTCTCTCTTCTATCGGGACCCATGCACGGGGGCGGGGGTGTGCTTTCGAGAAACGAAAGTCTATACCCCACGAAGAAGCATGGGGTATAGACCGTGCATGGCGGGAGCGACGAGACTTGAACTCGCGACCTCCGGCGTGACAGGCCGGCGTTATAACCGATCTTAACTACGCCCCCGTACTCTCTCGTCTTCTTGGTAGGCGGAACAGGGTTTGAACCTGTGACCTTCGGCTTGTAAGGCCGACGCTCTCCCGGCTGAGCTACCCGCCCTGAACGTAGTCTTGGCCGCTACTTGTTGACGGCTTCCTTGAAAGCCTTTCCCGCCTTGAAGCGCGGCGACTTGGAGGCCTTGATCTTGATCGCCTCCCTGGTCCTCGGGTTGACGCCCTGACGCGCGGCCCTCTTCGCCACGTCAAAGGTGCCGAAGCCCACCAGGGTCACCTTGTCACCCTTCTTGAGGGCGTCCTGAATAGCGTCCAGTGTAGCATTGAGCGCCTTTTCGGCCGCCGCCTTGGGGATGCCCGCCTTGTTCGCCACAACGGATATCAATTCTGTCTTTGTCAAAGCATACCTCCTAGAAAGTTCTTTATTTTCCCATGACCGCGCGTCCTGGAACGGTAACAATATTTGAAAATCCTGTCAATAGCTCAATTGAGGGCGAGCGCGATGATCTCGTCCATATGTTCAACGAGATGCACCTTGATCCCCTTGAGGATCTCCCTCGGGGTGTCCGAGAGGTCCTTCTCGTTCTCGGCGGGGATGAGCACCGTCGTGACCCCGGCCTCCTTGGCCGCAAGGAGCTTCTCCTTGAGCCCGCCGACGGGCAGGACCCGGCCGCCGAGCGTCAGCTCGCCGGTCATGGCGAGGTCGGCCTTCACAGAACGCGAGGTGAGGGCGGAAACCACGGCCGTGGCCATGGTGACGCCCGCGGACGGCCCGTCCTTCGGCACCGCCCCCTCGGGAATGTGGATGTGGATATCCAGCTTGTCGTAGAAGTTCGCGTCCAGGCCCAGGCTCTGTGCGCGCGATCTCACGTAGCTCATGCTCGCCTGGGCGGACTCCTGCATGACCTCTCCCATCTTGCCCGTGAGCAGGAGCTTGCCCTTGCCGGGCACCACCGTGGTCTCGACCTTGAGCAGGACGCCCCCCGCCTCCGTCCAGGCGAGCCCGTTCACGACCCCCACGGCGTCCCCCGAGGAGAGCCGCGCCCTCCGGAACCGGGGGACCCCCAGGTACTCGTGCACATCCCTCCTGGTGAGCACCCGCCTGGGCGGCTCGGCGCCCGACACGATCGACCTGACGAGCTTGCGGCAGATGGAGGAGATCTCCTTCTCCATGTTGCGCACGCCGGCCTCGCGGGTGTACTCGTGGATGACCGTCCTGATCGCCGACTGCGAGAACCTTATCCCCCTGTCCTCGATCCCGTGCAGCCTCAGCTGCTTGGGGACGATGTGGTTGGTCGCGATCTTGAGCTTGTCGTAGGATGTGTAGCCCTCGAGGTGGATGAGTTCCATCCTGTCCAACAGCGGTGCAGGGATGGTGTGCGTGGTGTTGGCCGTGGTGATGAACATCACGCGGGACACGTCGTAATCGCAGTCGAGGTAGTGGTCGTTGAATGCGCTGTTCTGCTCCGGGTCGAGGGCCTCGAGCAGGGCCGAGGACGGGTCGCCCCTGAAGTCCATGCTCATCTTGTCCACTTCGTCGAGGAGGAACACGGGGTTCGAGGATTGGGCGCGCCTGATGCCCTGGATGATCTTTCCCGGGAGCGCCCCGATGTAGGTGCGGCGGTGGCCCTTGATCTCCGCCTCGTCCCTGACCCCACCCAGGGAGACCCGGACGAACTTCCTCCCGGTCGCCCTCGCGATGGACTTGCCGAGGGATGTCTTCCCGACGCCGGGGGGACCCACGAGGCAGAGGATGGCGCCCCTGGTGGTCCCCACCATCTGCTGCACCGCGAGATACTCGAGGATCCGTTCCTTGACCTTGCCGAGCCCGTAGTGGTCCTCGTCGAGGACCTTCTGCGCGAACGCGATGTCCTTCTTGTCCTCCGTGGTCTCGTCCCAGGGCAGCGCCAGGAACCAGTCGACGTAGTTCCTCACCACCGTGGCCTCGGCGCTCATGGGGGGCATCATCCTGAGGCGCCTTATCTCCTGGAGCGCCTTCTCCCTGGCGTGCACGGGCATGCTCTTGGCCATGAGCTGGCGCTCGAGCATGGCGGCCTCGTCCTCCCCCTCCTGTGACCCGCCCTGGGTGTACATCTGGGCCGCGGACGAGGGGCGCTGGGAGGAGGTCGTCTTGCGCCTGGTCTTCTCCCTCACCTCCTCCTTGATCCGCGCGATCTCGATCTCCGACCTCAAGGACTCGTAGATCCTCTCCAGCCTCGACTCTATGTGGCTCTCCTCGAGGATCTCCTGCTTGGTGTCCGTCTTCATGGAGGAATAAGACGCCACGATGTCCGAGACGACGCCGGCGTCTTCCTGGTTGACCACCTTCTCCATGAGGTCCTGGGCGATGTCTATGGAGAGGCGCTCCGCGTACTCCTTGAAGGCCTCGAGGACGAGCCTCCGGAGCGCCTCGGCCTCCCGCTCGTCAACGATGAAGTCTATGAAGGGCTCGGTGGTGGCGTAGAGGTTGTCCTCCAAGGTGTGCACCGTCTTGATCAGCTTCCTCGCCCTGCCCTCGATGAAGATCTTGAGCTGCCCGTCCGCGAGTCTCAGGAGCTGGAGCACCCTGCAGGACACGCCGACGGAGTGGACAGGCCCGGATGCCGAGCCCTCGGCCGTACCGTGCCTCCGGCACGCGACCAGGATCTCCCTGCCCGCCTCGTAAGCGGCGCACACGGCCTCGGCGGCCCTCGGGTTCTCGATGAGCAGGGGTATGATGGTGTGAGGGAAGACGACGATGTCCGTCAACGCCAACAGCGGCATGACGGGCTCTGAGGCCACGATCTTCATGGCAGGGTGCTCTTCGCCTCCAGGTTCGGTATCAGGCCTGGGAGGACTTGCGCTCGTAGACGATGATCGGCGGCTTGCCCTTCAGCACCACGTCCTGGCTGATGATGCACTCCTTGACGCCTTCCATGTCGGGAATGTCGTACATGATGTCGAGCATGATGCCTTCCATGATGGACCTCAGCCCCCTCGCCCCCGACTTGCGCTTCATGGCCTCCTGGGCCACCGCCTTGAGCGCGTCCTTGGTGAAGGTGAGGTCTACGCCCTCGAGCTTGAGCAAGGCCTGATACTGCTTCACCAGGGCGTTCTTCGGCTCGGTGAGGATCGCTATGAGCGCGTTCTCGTCGAGCTCGTGGAGGGTGGACACGATGGGCATGCGGCCGACGAACTCGGGTATGAGCCCGAACTTTATGAGGTCCTCGGGCTGCACGTGCTTGAGGATCTCCCCCACGTCGCGCTCTTCCTTGCCCGTGATGTCGGCCACGAAACCTATGGTCTTCTTGTCGAGGCGCTGGGAGATGATCTTGTCGAGCCCCACAAAGGCCCCGCCGCAGATGAACAGGATGTTGGTGGTGTCGATCTGGATGAATTCCTGCTGCGGGTGCTTCCTCCCACCCTTGGGGGGGATGGATGCCATGGTGCCTTCCACCATCTTGAGCAGCGCCTGCTGGACGCCCTCGCCCGAGACGTCCCTCGTGATGGACGGGTTGTCCCCCTTGGATGCGATCTTGTCGATCTCGTCGATGTAGACGATGCCCTTCTGCGTGCGCTCGACGTCGTAATCCGCGTTCTGGAGCAGGTTCACGATGATGTTCTCGACGTCCTCGCCCACGTATCCCGCCTCGGTCAACGTGGTGGCGTCCGCGATGGTGAAGGGCACGTCGAGTATCTTCGCGAGGGTCTGCGCCAGGAGGGTCTTGCCCGACCCGGTGGGGCCGATGAGCAGGATGTTGCTCTTGCTTATCTCGACGCCCCCGATGCTCGTGTTCGACTCGATCCTCTTGTAGTGGTTGTGGACGGCGACGGAGAGTATGCGCTTGGTCATCTCCTGGCCGATCACGTATTCATCGAGCACTTCCTTGATCTCGGAGGGTTTCGGGATGGTCGAGGCCGCCCCGAAGTGCCTGTATTCACCTTCTTCCTCGGCCAGTATCTCGTTGCAGAGACCGATGCACTCGTCGCAGATGTACACGTCAGGACCGGCTATGAGCTTGCGGACCTCCTCCTGCGACTTCCCGCAGAAAGAACACCGAAGGCCGGGCCTGTAGTGATCGTTAATCCTGGGCATCCGCCTTCTCCCCTTCTTTCTCCACCGTCACCCTCTTCGTGATCACGTGATCGATTATACCATACTTCTGGGCGTCGGTCACGGCCATGAAGTAGTCCCGCTCCGTGTCTATGGCTACCTTATCTATAGGCTGGCCAGTGTGCTTGGACAAGATCCTCGTGAGGGCGTCCTTGAGCCTGAGCATCTCGTTGACCTGGATGTTCACGTCGGTGACCTGGCCCTGGGCGCCTCCCAACGGCTGATGGATCAGGATCCGGGCGTGTGGGAGCGCATAGCGCATGCCCGGCTCGCCTGCGGCAAGGAGCAGGGCCGCCATGGACGCCGCCTGCCCGATGCATATCGTGCTGACCTTGGGCTTTATGTACTGCATGGTGTCGTACACCGCGAGCCCGGCGGTCACCGAGCCGCCGGGGGAGTTGATGTAGAACGAGATATCCTTGTCCGGGTCTTCCGACTCGAGGAACAGAAACTGCGCCACGAGCAGGTTCGCCACGTCATCGTCGATCTCCGTGCCAAGCATGACGATCCTGTCCTTGAGTAGCCTCGAGTAGATGTCGTAGGAGCGTTCGCCCCTCCCGGTCTGCTCGACCACTATGGGAACCAGCGTCATCAGCTCTTCCCCTCCCTGGCCTTGTCCACTTCCACGACCTTCGAATGCTCTATGATGTAGTCGTACACCTTTCTCTCGAGGATCCCGTAGCGCATCTCGTCGATGCGCCCCTGTTCCTCGAACCTGCCCTTCACCGCCTCCACGCTCATGGAGTACTTTTCGGCAAGCTTGGCCATTTCCTTTTCCACGTCCTCGTCCGTCGCCTCTATGCCGTGCTTCTTCGCGATGGCCTCGACGAGGAGCGACGTCTTCACCAGGCGTTCCGCCGAGGCCATGGACTCGTCCCTGAGCTGATCCGCGTCGGGGTAGACGTCCTGGAGCCTCACGCCCTGCGAGGCGAGGCGCTGCGACATCCCCTGGAGCATCATGATGGCCTGGAGCCTGACCATGGACTCCGGGACGTCGAAGGTGTTCGCCTCCAGGAGCTTCTCCTCCACCTGGCGCTCCAGCACCAAGCGCGCCTCGGACTCGACCCTCGATTGGAGATCCTCCCGGATCGCCTTTCTGAGCTCTTCCACGTTCTGCGCACCCTGGTGCACCATCCTCGCGAACTCGTCGTCCACATCCGGAAGCACCCGGTTGCGCACGGCGAGCACCTGGATCTTCAGCGTGAAGGTCTTGCCCCGCTTGTCCTCGAGGAAATGATCATCCCCGAAGGTGACCTCCACCTCCTTCGTGTCCCCCACCTTCATGCCCGTCACAGCGTGCTCGAGCCCCGGGAAGGCGCTGCGGGCGCCGGCCTCCACGGTCATGCGTTCGCGGTCGAGCGAGGTGTCGGACTCCGAGGACACGTTGACCACCACGTAATCGCCCTCGGCCGCTCCATACGCCGGGTCCTCCACCTCCTTGACCTCGGCGAAGGTCTGCCTGAGGCGCTCGATGACGGCGTCGACATCCCCGTCGCTCACCTCGACCCTCGGTTTCTCGAGGTCGAAGCCGGTATAGACGGCAGGGTCCACCTCCGGCTTCACGTCGAAGGTGGCCGTGAAGGAGAACTCCTCGTTCTCCTTGGGCTGTGCATTGTCGAACTCGGGCATGGACACGACGAAGAGATCCTTCTCCCTGACGGCCTCCTCGAATTTCTCGCGGACGAGCTTGCGGGAGAGCTCGCCATCGATGTAGTCGCCGTAGTACGTCCTCAGGATGTGCCTCGGGGCCTTTCCCTTCCGGAACCCCCTGACAGCCACCCCCTGGGCGACTTCCCGGTAGATCTCCTCGGTGACGGCGTTCACCTCCTCGCGGGGGATCACCACCCTCATCTGTCTCTTCGTGGAGCCGACGTCAGATATCTCGACTTTCATGGTCCGTACCTTCCTCTCTGGGCCTTGGAAAGGGTGCGTATTCCTTTCTCACGGAGGCCGCGTTCAGGTCAACGCCTTTTTCTCGAACCTGAGGTCCCTGAGCACCCTCTTCATGTCGTCATGGTAAGAGCCGTCATCGTTGTAGACCATGAGGGGGCTCTCGATCTCGAGACCCCTGCCCCCGCCCTTGGTCCCGCACACGAGACAGATCTCCGAGGCCGCATTCCACGTGGTGTGCACGCACTTGAGGCGCTTGGGTTCGATCCTCACCGCCCGCATGGCGGAGATCAGGTCGGCGAGCCTCCAGGACGGGTACACGACGTACAGTCTCCCCCTGTGCCTGAGCAGGTCCCGAGCCTTCTTCAGGAGCGCTTCGAGGTCGAGCGTTATCTCGTGGCGCGCTATGGCCTTCTGCCTGTCGGGGTTCACCCTGCCCGCCTGGGGCGGCCTGAAGGGAGGGTTCGCCACCACCGCGTCCACCTTGTGGCCCGTATAGTTCCGTATGTCCGCGCAGACGATCTCGACGCTGCCTTCAAGGCCCTGTCGCGCCACGGAGCGCCTCGACATCTCGGCGAGCTCCTCCTGGATCTCCACGCCGGTGACCAGGAGACCCTTGAGGGAGGCCAGCATCATGGACACGACCCCGGAGCCCGAGCCGACCTCCAGAACGCGCGTACCAGGCTCCTCCTCCACGAACGCGGCAAGCAGGTATGCGTCCAGCGAGTACCGGTACCCGCGTTTTTTCTGGAACACGCCTATCGAGCCGCACGCCAACACGTCGAGGGTCTCGTCGGGACGGGGCTCGAACGTATCCGGCATCACCCCCGTGCGCCTCCCTCACGAAGCGTGGCCGCCCGGGGAAGCGCCCGCCCTCTCGAGCATGTCTTCGAAGAGGCTGGGCGCATGGGTCATCGCGTCATTGAACATGAGGTATGCGAGCCTGCGGATCTCCCACTCTGCGGAGGTGTCGAGCCTGAGCTCGAAGAAGTGGCGCAGGGCCCTGGCGTTCACGTAGACGTACGCGGCGGTCGCCCAGCCGACAGGCATGAGCCTGCGGAGTTCCTGGTTGCGCACCCCCATGGCCCTGATCTCCTCGTACACCTCTATGGCGCGCCTGTGCTCCCGCTCGTATGCACGGTAGATCCCCATCACCTGGTCCTCCGAGTCCAGGTATTCGAGCGCCGGGTAGACGAAGGTGTTCTTGTTCGCCTTGACGTACCTGGTGGACCTGAACGTCCAGCCGATGCCGATCCTGTGCCTTGTCCACTGGCCTGCCAGCGACTTGGAGACCCCGGTCACGAGGTACACGAACTGCACCGCCTCCAGGCAGGTGTGGTGGCCCCAGCTCACGAGCTTCCTGTTGAGCCTGAGGTCGTCCTCGTGCGTCCCCTCCGACTCGTGGCTCTGCCTGGCCGTGTACGCAGGCAGGGTCTCCGTGGTCACCCCCTGGTCGACAAGGTCCTTTGTCGGCACGGTGAGACCCACGAGCCTGAGGTTCGGCTCCTCGTTGCGGAACAGGTCTTGCCTGAGGTGTTTCCATTTCTCTATGTGGTTGTATTCATGAACGAAGTATTTCAAAACGGTCTCTCCTCCTTGCCGTCGGTGGACACCCTGTCACCCTGCCAGACCCCCCTGTACGGCACGGCCGACCCGTCGATGGGGAAGAAGGCTATGCACAGGATGCGGAATCCCATCTGTATCTCCACCTCGTTCAGGCCGACGTGCTTCATCCCCACCGTGAGCCTGCCCTGGTAGTTCGGCGAGATGAAGGCGGTCTCGAGCGGTATCCCGCTCCGGATCATGGTGGTTCGCGGCCTGATGTAGCCGAAGATGTCTCCGGGCAGGTTCACCGTCTCGACGGTCTGCACCAGGAGATAGTCTCCCGGGGTCACCCTCAGCACGGCGTCGGGGTCTTGGGCGCCGTCCACGAGCTTGACGATCTCGGGCGTCACCCTGACGTCGCGCATGAGCCGTGCCCGTCCCACAGGCCGGTAGACCGCCCCGAGCCTCAGGTCGACCGTCGTGCCCTCGATGCCGTCCACCTGGTCCTGTCCGATATCCTCGATGAGGGGTTTCCGGACGATACGTCGGCTCACGGGGTCTTCGAGGTCGACCCCGGACCTGATCATCTCGATGATCCTGTCCGCTCCTATGACCACCTACAGCCTCCTCTTCGACGTGTCCCTGCCGAGGAATTCCACGGCGTACGAGGTCGTCTCACTGCCGACCTCCAGGCGCACCACCGCGATCCCGCTGGAAGCGAGCACCTCTTTCCAGTACCGGTCCCTCTCGGGGATGGGCGAGTCGTACGGGTGCTCGTAGACCACCCTCGTGATGCCTGACATCACGATGAGCTTGGAGCAGGTGATGCACGGTTCGAGGGTGCAGTAGATCGTCGCACCCTCGAGGCTCACACCCTTCTTCGCGGCCAAGGCCACTGCGTTGGCCTCGGCGTGGGCGGAACGGCACATCTCGTACTTCGCCGCCTCCGGCCACTGCCTAGACCTCCTCAGGCACACCCCCTCGTCCATGCAGTGCACCTGGCCGGGCAGGGACCCGTTGTACCCCGTGGCCAGGACCTGCTTGTCCTTCACCACCACGGCCCCCGTCGGCCTGGAGAGGCAGGTCGAACGGGAGGCCGCGAGCTTCGCGAGCATCATGAAATATTCGTCCCAGGAGGGCCTGTGAAGGTTCATGGAAACGTCCCCATCATCACGAAGAGCCACAGGTTGGGCACCATATAGTATGAAACGGCGAGGCCGTCAAATGCCATCTCCTCCCTGTCCAGGACCGCCGCCGAGGATGCGCCCCCGCAAGGGCAGGCCGTCGCCGCGGTTGCATCGGGGGTCGACGCAGCGAAGAACCGGTGCATCGTCTTCGTCTCCCTTCCCTCCATCGTCTCGCCTGGTCCACGAAGAACCCGCCCTTGGGCCGGCCGCAGGGCTTTCCCCATGACCCCCGGAAACGAGGCCGCGCGGACCGTGAGGCGGGCCTTCCCCGGGTTGCGGGCTCGAACGGGCACGGCTGGATGGCCTTTTCAGCGGCACTCGGACATATGCTCGAGAGAGGCTTCCTTGCCCCCGCGAACGGTCCCCGGCTTGGCGAGAAAACGGCATCCACCGGGCCCGTGACACCAGTGCGTGGACGGCCTTCCCGCCCGGGGGCCATGCACGGAAACGACGTTTGCCTGGAATGCGGGGCGCGTTGGTGGTAACCGGTAGGTTACGGGTTCCAGGTCATCAAGGGGGGGATATGTCCGACTTCGATGTGGTTGTCGTGGGTGCAGGTTACGGCGGCATGGGGGCGGCGGCCCTCCTCGCCGAATCCGGGCTCAGGGTGCTCGTTCTCGAGCAGTCGGAAAGCGTCGGGGGAAGGGCGTGGTCATTCACCGACGACGAGGGGTTCACCTGGGAGTACGGGGCACACTCGATGCGCCTGGCCGAGAAGGGGATCGCGGCGGAGCTCTTCAGGCGCCTTGGGGACGAGATCGTCTTCGTGCCCCACGCGAAAGACGCCGGGCTCATCTACCGTGACAGGCTGTGGGATCGTCCCGAGGGCGTCATCGGTTACCTCTTCACGCCCATGCTGCCCCTCAGGTCGAGGCTCGCACTCCTCGTGCTGCTCGCGAGGATAAAGCGAACGCGGCCAGAGGACTGGTACGACAGGACGCTTTCCGACTTTTCGAGATCGACGGGGCTGCACAGTCTCGTGGAAGAAGTCCTGCCGCTTCTCGGCATGGCCGTGATGTGCCCGGACCCGGCGAAGGTGAGCGCGGGCGAGGTCATCGCGTTCGTCAGGCGCATGCTCCTGGCGGGTGTCAGCGTGGGGGAACCTGTGGGCGGGACCGCCCAGGTTTTCCGCAAGCTCTCCCGGCACGTGGAGTCGTCGGGAAGGATCCACACCGGCGAGAGGGCGACCGAGCTCATGGTCGACAACGGCAGGGTTGCAGGAGTGAGGACCACGCGGGACACCTACCGTGCGGACACGGTGATCTTCGCGGCGCGACTCCCCCTCCTGTTCGAGATCGCACAGCCGTCCTGGTTCCCGCCCGAGCTCGTCCACTACGCGAGGTCGATCGAGCACAGCTCGAGCCTCGTGATCGACTTCGTGACCGACAGGCCGATATGCGAGAGAAAGGGCGGCATCCTCGGCGTGGACATCCCCGTGTGGGCGAGGTTCCAGACGAACGCGGACCCGAGCTTCACACCCAGGGGACTGCACCTCTCCACGTGGGGGATCATGCTCCCGTTCGGGTTCAGGGGCGAGCCCGAGGCCGTCGATGCCGCCGAGCGGCGGCTCAGGGACCTCGTCGGATCCCTGTTTCCACTCGTGCGGGATGCCCTGACCAGGGAGCGAAGGCTCGTGGTGGAGGTCATGAACGGGACGGTCCTCACGCCGTCTTCGTCCCTGCCGCACAGGCCCCCAGTGGCATGCCCCTCGCCGAAGGGGCTCTACCTGGCCAGCGACACGGTGGCCGGAGAGGGCTGCTCGGGCGACATCAGCTTCTCCTCGGCCATGAAGGCATGCGACGCCATCCTGGAGGAAAGGAGAAGGAAGACCTGATGTCGAGTTCGTGCGACGCCGTGCGTACATCCCGCAACGCCCCTGCATCACCGGTTGCAGCCCTGTTCGACATGGACCACACCCTCACCTGGAAGAACGCAGGCCTCACCTCGATCCAGTTCGCCTACAGGCAGGGGCTGGCGCCCAGGGGCCTCGTGGTCCTGGGGGCCCTGAGGATTCTCCTGTACAGGCTTTCCCTCGTGAACATCGAGCAGTGGTACGAGCGGAACGTGTCCCTGCTCCGCGGTGCGGCGCTCGAGGACATGGAACGCTTCGCCGCGGGGTGGTTCTCTGCCATGATCAAGCCCGCCCTCTACCGCGACGCGGTGCGCCTGGTGGAGGAACACCGGAGATCGGGCCACCGCCTCGTCCTGGTCTCCAACTCGCCGCCGTTCCTCGTGAGGGTCGTGGCCGATGGGCTCTCCATCGGAGAGATCATCACCACGATCCTCGAGACCGAAGACGGGAGGCTCACAGGAAGGATCGTCAAGCCGTTGTGCTACGGCACGGGCAAGAGGCTGTACGTCCTGAAGTGGGCTTCGGAAAACGGCGTCGATCTCTCGAAGAGCTCCTTCTACACGGATTCCTTCTACGACATCCACCTGCTCTTCGACGTGGGGCGCCCGGTGGCGGTGAACCCCGACCGGAGGCTTCGCGCGGCTGCCCGGAGGTTCGGCTGGGAGATCATGGACTTCGAAAGGGTGGGAGCGTTCGGTCCGAAAACTCCCCGCTGAACGTTTCCCGAGCCGAAGCGCCGCATCCGACTACCCGGGGGGGACGGCGCGGGTGACGGCTCGCCGGGTCGGGTGCGTATCGGCCAGAAAGCTCACGCGCCAGCTCAACAGCGGCGCGCCTGTGGTCGTGATGGGTTCTCAGGTCGGATGCGCATCGGCCAAAGATGAGCGCCTCCGGCCTGCCCCCCTTCTCGGGGGTTGCCCGCCCGGAGAGCCGCCTTGATCCCTCGAACAGGCGCAAGGCAGAAGGCTTAACCGGGTGACAGGAGATTACTCGTCGGACAAGTGCCGGCGTCGCCCCGCCCTTGTCCCGGGAACGGGGCGACGCCCTGAAACCGGGGATCGGGCCGATCCCGAGAGTCGAGCCTCCCCGTATAAACGGCCACCCTTCCGCCCATTGCATGGTGACAGTGAGAACAACGCACAAGCCGTGCGGAGGATGCGGGTGACGTCCTCCTTGCAAGTATCCAAGCCCCCGGCAGGATCGTCAGATGATCCTCGAGATCCTGAAGAGGGACAGGAACGATTTCACCGGCAAGGCCTCCCTGTGGGCACAGAACGTCTTTTGCTCCACGCCCTCGAACCTGCTCTTGGCGAAGTGGAGGCCCTTCATGCTGTAGACCCAGTTGCCGTACTTGTAGAGCAGCCTGACGATCGCCTTGACGATCTTCGACTCGGACGGCATGTCCTGCTCGTCCACCGCGCACGGGCACAGGCCGAGGTAGAGATACCGCACACCTTCTCTCTTGAACACCTCCATGGCGTGGCACATGAGGGGGTAGAAGATGCCGTACCTGAACTTGTTGCTGAACCTGGAGATGTTCGGCACGTAGCCGATGACCTCGCCGTCCTTGTATATGGGGTCGAAGAACGCGAACCCGACGAGCTCGCCGTTGTGGTACGCGCAGAACTTCCTCGTGCCTTCCTGATACGGCTGGTTCATGGGGCGGATGAGGAAGATCACCTCGCGCCTCTTGACCGTGCGGGTCTTCATCCACTCCTCGGTGAGCTTGCGGCACCCGTCCGGGTCGTCGTTCTCCACGATCACCACGCCCTCTTTCTTGGCGTGATTGATGGAGGTGCGCATTACCTGCTTCTTCTTCCCCTTGAGGTCCCACGTGGAGAGATCGACCACCGGTTCGACACCGAACTGGGTCGCGTAGAGCCCGAACTTTTCGTGAAGGAGCCGGGCGACCCCCTCGCTGACCTGCACGAACGCCGTGTTGACGCCGTCCTTGAGGAACTCGCGGATCATCATCTCGCGGTCCTTCTCGTCGCAGACGGGGTCGGCCAGGGTGAACCTCCTGCCCCACTTCCAGGTGTAGGCGATGAACCCGACGCCGGGAACGTCGAAGTAGTGCATCCCGGGCTGGAGGGTGGAAAAGGACATGCAGTGATCGCCGTATTTCCTGAGGTACGACACCCGCTCCTCGATGGAAAAGAGGTCAACGCCTGATCGTCCCCCGGTGCGATACAGATCCAGAGAGAGGACCTTGGCTTGCGAGTATCCCCTCGGCCTACGTACAATGGGTTTTACCTGGGCAACCGTCGTACTCATGCGTGCACCTCTCTTTCTCGCCTCGTCCCTGACGACCCCTAACGGTTCTTGCCGAAACGCTCGTGGCTCGTCACCCAGTCAAGGGACGAGAGCGCGCCTGCCAGCGATATCTCGCCGGCCATGGCTACCGCGCAGCAGATTTCCGCGAATTTCAAGACCTTGTTCTGGCCGTAGCAGCCGAGCACCTCCAGGCACTCGCGCTGGGTGGGAAGGCCCGTGCCCCCGCCGTACGTGGCCACGATCAGGGAAGGCAGCGTAAGGGAGCCGTAGAGGTCCCCTTCCTTGGTGATCTCGGTGTAGATCATGCTCGTGGAGGACTCGGCGATGTTGGCCACGTCCTGGCCGGTCGCGAGGAACAGTGCTGCCAGTGCGTTCGCGGCATGGAGCCCGTTGCTCGTGGCGCCGGACATGAACGAGCCGAGCGCCCCCACCCTGCAGAGGTGGTCCAGGGTCTCGGGATCGGTCCTCATGTTCTTGATGAGGACCTCGCGAGGGATGACGATCTCGGCCACCACGCGCTTGCCCCTCGTGTTGAGGGTGTTGATCAGGGACGCCTTCTTGTCCGTGGTGAGGTTGGCGTCCATGTAGAAGTGCCTGATCGTGTTCACCTGAGAGAGGATCCAGGTGCAGGCCGTGAAGGTGCCGATGCTCACCATGTTCTGCCCCGCGGCGTCGCCCGTGTAGTAGTTGAACCTCAGGAACACGAACCTGCCCGCCATGTAGCGTTCGACGTTGAGGAGCTTCGCGACCTTCGAGCAGGACTCCGCCTGGGTCTTGATGTCATCCATGTGGTCGTCGATCCAGCGGACGAAGTCCCGTGCTTCCCTGGCCGAGTCGAAGGCGAAGGCCGGGGCGCGCTGCATCCTGTCTTCCACCACCGTCGTCGTGACGCCGCCGCACATGTTTATGATCTTCATGCCGCGGTTGTAGGACGCGACGAGCGTCCCCTCGCTCGTGCACAGCGGGATAAGGAATTCGCCTTTGGCGTGCTCTCCGTTGATCTTCAGCGGCCCGGCGAAGCCCATGGGGACCTGTGCGACGCCGGTGAAGTTCTCGATGTTGCCCTTGGTGAGAGCGGGGTCGAAGGAGTGATGCTTGATGTGGTGGAGCTTCACCCCCGTGTATTCCTCCACGAACTCCTGGCGGGCCCGGACGATGTCCATGTCGTAGTTGTTCTGCTTGTCGCAGGGGATCCTCGTGCGGACCTCGCGGGTCTCGATCACCTGGTCAGTGGCCTCGAGCTCCAGGACCCCGTAGGGGACGGTCTCGCAGGAGACCTTCACGACATGTTCGGTGTTCCTTGCCAGGGAGGTGGATCCCACGAAGAAGTGGACATCCTGGCCCATGGGGAAGGGCACCGGCCTGTCCTGGTCGATCTGAGAGGCACCGAGCCTGGTGCCGTTCGCGGAGAGCTCGACGCCCTCAAGCGGCATTTCCACGTTGTTCAAGGAAACAGACCACACACCCGTGATAAAACCGTCCTTCATGGGGTTCCTGAGGGTGAAGCTCACCCCTCCCTCCACGTTCTTCAGGCTCCCGATGCAGTAGATCTTCTTGAGGATCAGGGGGGAAATGGCCACCTGCGGCTTTGACTCCGTCGCCTTGCTGCTGATGGAAACGAGCCTGGACTCTGTCGTGGGGTTTCTCATCGTCGTCTTCTCCCTCATCATGGAATCAGGATCTCATCTTCTTGCCCGATCATCCAAAAGCCCTGGGACCTATCGGCAGTACCCTTCATGCGTGGGGTATAATCACGATGCGTGCCAAGACACGACGGAAACAGTACGAAACATCCCTCAGGTGAGTATCAGGTATTAACTAGTACCTGCTCTTCTATGTCGTTTATTATCAATATGTTATGCGGCGTGGGGGTATCGGAAAACGTGGTGGTAGTGGGTAAAACATTACATACCCAGGGATACCCTTTTTCCCTTCCGTGGCCCAGGGGGGTGTTGGCCCAACCCCGTGACCTGTCGTGGACAGGCATGCGGGATAAGGTTGTCTCCGCATGTGTGCGGGTGATCGCCGAAACCGTCGTTGAGAGACATGCGTGGAGAAGTTCGATGCATGGTGCGACCGGCACGCGTGCCGCGCCGGCCGACCGACGCACGACCTCACCATTCCTGGGACGGGATCATGATACGGAGCGACCGGTACGCGACCAGCCGGGCCTCCTGGCGAAGAGCCTGGTCTCCTCGGGCCCCTCGCCCCCCTTCCTCGTCCTTGCAGGTCATGGGAGGCCCTGTCCTTCCATGGGGGAAACTTCCCTGGGAGAGCAGTTCAAGCCAAAGGAGGCATGCAGGCCTGCGCTCCCATGGGGAGAGTGCAGGGCCTCGGCCCACCCGCCCGGCTCACCGTGAGACCCCCATCATGCCGCAAAGAAACCAAGGAAGCGCGTCTCAGGGTTTCCTTGCGAGGATGGAGTAGTACCTGTCGTCGAAGAGGACGCGGAAGTACTTGATTTGCTCTATGGCAAGGCCCAGGTCCTTCAGATGGGTGCAGTAGTCGTACACGGGGTGTATGGCGTTACGCGCCGCGAGGTAGAAGACCACGTCGGCTATGTACCAATAGAGGTTCTGGAAGAACCTGGCTGCAGCCCCACCCGAGGGCAGGCAGAAGTCACCCACCACCACGCACCCCCCGGGTTTCGCGAGGCTCGCGAGGTGCCTCTCGAGCCTGAGCACCGTGTCCAGGGGAAAGACGTTGAGGAAGAAGTTCGCAAACACCATGTCGTACCGTTCGTACTCGTCGAAGGCGAAGATGTCGGAGTGGACGATCCTGATGGGACTCGCCAATCCCATCTTGTCCGTCCTCTTCTTGAATATGGAGAGCATGGTCTGAGAGATGTCGACCACCGTGACATCGCCGCCCCTTTTTGCCGCCTCGATGGCGTCGACCCCCTGCCCCACGCCTGCAAACAGCACCTTCGTGCCGCTCGCTATGCGGTCGTGGTGGGCGCACTTGCACCTGTCGATCTTCCCGAGGCTGAAGATCGCAGCGAGCAGGTCATAGAGAGGGCCTATGAACCTGTACCTGTCCTGCATCGATCACCTCCCGCCAACCCGGAATCCCCGGCTGTGGGCTCGACAGCTCCCTGTCGGCCGGACGGCTTCCACATCACCGAGGGAATACATGAACCCCCACGCAGCCGTCTTTTGCTCCATATACCAGCAGGGTCCCTTTTGCAACCTCCCGGGACACGGCAACGCGGCCTCGACCCGAGACGAAGCTATCACGAGAGCGGGTCGGCATGCCTGACGACCGCACGACCCGGTCAGAGGGGTATGCAGTCCCCTCCCCTCCGTGGCGACACCGGTGTCCGCTCTCCTCAATCACGAGCTCGAGGGCGCGTTGTTTCTCCCATCGCCAGGCAGGCCACCCGAGCCATGCCGGCAGGGGTGACTGTCATGGGTCTTGGGACGAGCGTCCTGAAGGCGTGCGTTCTCCCTTGGCAGGGGGTTCTCCGGTCCCATGAAACGCCGGCGACCGGCATGGGGCGCACAGAGATGTTGAGCGATCGCCCACCACCGACGTACAGGTATCTTTCGGGGCCGTCACCGTGTCTTGGAGCGCGACAGGCGACCTCGGGCCTCCCGGTGGGACGGGACCCTCCCCTGGCGCTCGGCACACCGCTTATGCAGTGAAGGGATGCCGTTGTTCGAGCTCACACGATCACCCCGTCCCTGGCCACGGCACGTGCTACACCCTGAGAGGCACCCGGTTCCTCCTGGCCACGCGCCTCAGATAGAACCCCCTCATGCCAAACGGACAGGCCTTCACCCCCTCGAGCCGGGAGACCCAACGGGATCTCGCCTTCTTGGCCTCCTCGAACGCCCCGTGCGATACCCTCACGAGATCATCCGTCGCCTCGTCCCACCCGTGAGCAGGGTACTCCCCGGTCCACGACCCCTCGAGCGCCTCAACCTCGCGGGTGATCGATTCCCTGAAGGTGTGGGGCCTCAGCATGGCGCTCAGGTGCAACACCTCGTGTTCCCACCAGAACGACCCCGGGGTGTATACCGCACCTGCGCGCGAGGCCTCCTCGTAAGGCGCCGCCGGCAGGAAGGGCTTGAACGGCGACAGGCAAGGCGCGCTTGTCGCCGTCACGAAGATCCTGAACCGGTCTTGGGGGTGAAGCTCGACGACGAGAGACCCGGTGGTCTGGCTCCTCCGTATGAGAGGGTCCGCGGCGTGCATGCACACGTCCGCGTTGAACCCGGGCCAGGGCCTGCCCGGCGCATGGCTCCTCAGGAGCGCGAAGGCGGTCTCCACGGTAAAGCGGCCCCACGCCCTGCGTATGCCCTGCTCGTTGAGCGCCTTTCTGCGCGCGCTCCCCGCGAAGAAGGTGACGAGAGGGTCCCGGGCCTTGACGAGATCCGTCCCGGGCCGCAGGGAAGAGAGTTCCCAGTTCGAGGCGATCGAGGGGGCGTTCGATATGACCGCGTGGTCACGCGCCGGCCTCACGGCATAGTCCCTCCCGATCGTCTCGAGCACCAGCAGCTCCCCCCGGTCGGCCACGAGGAAAGAGTTCATGTAGACGAAGGACTTGTCGCGGTACCCGCACGCACCTCCCTGCCCGTACCTCGCGAGGAGATCCACGATGACCTCGCAGGCCTGGCGGGCGGATGAGGCGCGCTCGAGGCCGAGCCTCACCAGGTCCATGCCTATGAGTCCCGGGGTGCGTTCAGGCTTCTGCTTCATGAAAAGCGCCTCGTTGCCTATGACGACCCCCTTCTCGTTGACCCCCATCTCCGCGCCCCAGATCCAGGCCGGCTTGGCGAGCACCACCGCGTGCGTGCGGCGCGCCTGTGGTATCTCGATGTAGGTGCACCTCAGGGTCTCGCCAGCGCGGTGTTCCGCCCGGGGCGCGAGCGTGACGATATGCGCCTCGTCGGGCTCACGGTCGGAGTTCTTGGCGAAAATGGTCGTCCCGTCTTTGGTCACACTGGGCCCGACAGCGAAGGTATCGCACATGGGTATCCCCCCTCCCGTACCGGTTCCCCCACCCCAGGCCCCGGCCTCCCCTGGTCGCCGGGCGCACCCTGACCCCGCAGCCGGGGATCACCGACTGGATGGGCCGGTCACATGGCCGGCCGAAGTCTCCCCCGGCCGGCGCCTGGGTCTTCATGCCTCGGCCGACGCCCGGCCGCAGGGCCTGAGAGAGTCCAAGGCCCGACAACCCCCTGCAACGATCGATCATGAAAAGCCTCTCCATGCAACCCACTGACGCCGCTTTTCCGGGACATGAACGGCCCTGCGAAGCTCGATCATGAGGACGCCTCTCCATGGCGCCATGACGTTCGCCACCCCGGCCCCGAACCCTAGAGCACGCTCTCCAGGAAGGCCTTGACCCGCGGGTTCGCCATCTCGCCCGAGAAGACCTCCACGGGGCTTCCCTCGTAGATGAACCTCGCGTTGTCCATGAAGATGACCCGGTCCGCCATCTCTCGGGCGAAGCCCATCTGGTGGGTTACGATCACCATGGTCATCCCCTCCGCCGCCAGGGCCTTGATGGCGGTGAACACCTCCCCCACGAGCTCCGGGTCCAAGGCCGAGGTCGGCTCGTCGAAGAGCATGAGCCTCGGCCTCATGGCGAGCGCACGTGCTATCGCCACCCGCTGCTTCTGCCCCCCGGAGAGGAAGGCCGGGTAGACGTCCTTCTTGTCCATGAGACCCACCTTGCCTATGAGGTCGAGCGCCAGCGCCCGCGCCTCTTCCCTGGGCGTCCTCTTGACGGTGACAGGCCCCTCCATGACGTTTTCGAGCACGGTCATGTGCGGGAAGAGGTGGAAGTGCTGGAAGACCATGCCGATCTGGGACCTGAGGGCGCAGATGACCCGCTGCTTCTCGAGGACGAGCCTGCCCTTGCGGTCCTGCCTGTAGCCCGCGGGCCTCCCGTCGAACAGGATCTCGCCCTCGTCGATGGTCTCGAGGAAGTTGATGGTCCTGAGCAGGGTCGTCTTGCCCGACCCGGAAGGGCCTATGATGACGATTCGCTCCCCCTCGGCAATGGAGAGGTCCACGTGGTCCAAGGCCACGAGCCTCCCGTAGCGCTTCACGATCCCCCTGAGCTCTATCATCTGATCTCGTAGACCCCCAGTGCGTCCTCGAGCCGCCTGAACGCCACGGTGAAGAAGCTCGTGAGCACGAGATACACGATCGCGGCCTGGAACAGGATGAACACGTTGAACGTGGCGCTGTAGATCTGGTTGGCGGCCCGCATGAGCTCGACCATGGCGATGGTCGAGACCAGGGCCGTGTCCTTGATGAGCGCGATGAACTCGTTTCCCACAGGCGGCACGAGGCGTCTGTAGGTCTGCGGGATGATGATCCTGCGCATGGCCTGCCAGTAGGTCATGCCGAGCGCCTTGGCCGCCTCCATCTGCCCCGCGTCGATGCTCTCGATTGCCCCCCTGATGATCTCCGCGAGGTAGGCGGAGTAGTTGAGCCCGAGACCGAGGATCGCCGCGGTCAACGGCTCGAGGGTGACACCCAGCGAGGGCAGGCCGTAGTAGATGAAGAAGAGCTGGAGGAGCAGGGGGGTGCCCCTGAACACCCAGATGTAGCACCAGAAGACCCCGGAGACGACCCTCATCCTGCTGATCCTGCCGAGCGCGATGGCAAGCCCGGCCACGGGCGATATGAGCATGGTCGCAAGGACGAGGAGGAGCGTCATGCCGGTCGCCCTGAGGAGCGTCGGCAGGTAGGTCTTCATGTCACGCAGGAACTTGACCCACCTGGGTGTCCTCGCATCCCGGATCTCGTTCAAGAGGTTCTTGGCCTCGAGGTTGCTGGGCAACAGGGCCAGGACCTCGTGACACGAGGCGGATGCGCCATCCAGGTCTCCGAGCCCCAAGAGGATCTTCGCCGCGTCGATGCGCGAGCGCACGAAGAGCCCCGCGTCCTCGCCTGGGGCGGGGGCCGGTATCTTCCTGAGGACGGCCACCGCCTCGGCAAGCCTCTCCTCCTGCACGAGGCGCGAGGCCTCCGCGAGGAGCGCGTACCCGTCGGGGGTTCCCGGGGAATCGGCCCCCATGAGGGGTACGGCCGCGACAATGATCGAGAGGCCCAGGGTCAGGGCCGCGACCCAGGGCCTCCCGCGCATCTGCAGCTCACTTCCAGGTCGTGATGTCATCCCCGAACCACTTGATGGAGATCTTCTTCATGGTGCCGTCCTTGAACATGCCGTCGAGGGTCGCCTGGATCTTCTCCTTGAGGGCCACGTCCTCCTTCCTGAGGCCTATGCCGATGGGCTCGGAGGTGAGTTCCTCCTTGAGCACCGTGTACTTGCCCGGCTTCTGCGAGAGGTAGTACCTTCCCACGAGCTCGTCCACGGCCAACGCGTCGATCCTCCCGATGGACAGGTCCATGAAGGCGTCCGTGTTCTTGTCGTACTTCTTGATCTCCTTGAACTTCCTGTTCAGCTTCGCCAGGGCCTCCTCGGAGGTCGAGCCGAGCTGGACGCCCACGACCGTGTCCGCGCCCAGGTCCTTGAGCGAGCGGATCTTCTTGTTGCCGGCCTTGACCACCACCACCTGCTTCTCCATGATGTAGGGCCTCGTGAAGGCGATCTCCTTCTCACGCTCGGCCGTGATGGACATGCCGGACCACACGATGTCGAACTTCTTCGCCTTGAGCGAGAGGATCACCGTGTCCCAGACCGTGGGGATGTGCTCGACCTTGATGCCGAGCCTCTTTGCGAGCTCCTTGGACGCGTCGATGTCGAACCCCACGAGCTCGTTCTTGTCATTGCGGAACTCCATGGGCGGGAACGCGTCGTCTATCCCGATGGTGATCTTCCCGGCCTTCTTCACCCTCTCCCACGAGTCGTCGGCGCCGAAGGCCGTAGATCCCGCCATGACCGCCAAGAACAGCACCAACACCATGATGACGTTCCTCTTCATAACCTACCCCCCTCTCGTTCTGTATTGTGCAACCTTGTCATTGTAATCGAACACCAACGGCAAACACAAGCAGCAGGGGCAAGACCGACGGGCTGCCGGAGACAAACACGGCACCCGTCCCGACTCGCACTGTCGGTTTGGGCCAGCGCAGTCACAGATCGGGTCCGAGGCACAAACGGGGGGCGGGCAGGACACCCGGGGCCGTCCCAATGTCCCTGCGCGGGCGTGCGGCCGCTTCCGGGCCCGTTCGGCGACCCGCCACAGGGTGATTCCACCCGGGCAGTGTCCCGGGGCTCAAGGTGCCGACCGATGAGCCCTCGCCGGCTGGACATCGATGGCCGCACCCCTGCATGCGACATGCATTCAGGACACGTCCACCCCGTGTGTTGTCGACAACCCCTCTCGCACGTTTCCTCCATCCGACAGGCGGGGTCGTGCGCACGACGAGACGAGGCCCGGACCGTGGACACATCGACTCGAGGGCTTGCCGGGCCGAGGGAAAGGGTGCGGGCACACGACGATCGCCGTCCCAGACGTCACGGGCATGCACAAGGGGAAGGCCCTCTCTTTCGCCGGCAGGGCGGCCGTATCACGAACGGCGGGGACCACATGACCTGGAATGGCGAGGAAACAGCCGTCACCCCGCGTGGCGGGATCACGGGACGACCACGATCCGTCCGGGGTGATCTGACGTGAACTCGCCGATCAGGGAGGCATCCCACATCCCCAGGTCGTGAAGGCGCTCGATGAGTTTCTCCGCTACCCTCGCATCAACGCTCACGAGCAGGCCTCCCGAGGTCTGGGGGTCGAAGAGGACCACGGTCGTGTCGTCGGGCAGGGAGGGGTCGACATCCACCATGGGGGACCTGAAATCCCTGTTCCTGTACGCACCGCCGGGTATGAGCCCCATGGAGGCGTACTCGAGCGCGCCCTCGATCAAGGGCACCCTTGATGCGCTGATCCTCAGCCCCACGTCCGTCTTCTCGATCATCTCGCAGGCGTGTCCCAGCAGCCCGAACCCGGTCACGTCCGTGCAGGCATGGACCTCGAAGGCGGACATGGCCGATGCACCCGCGCTGTTGAGCGTCTTCATGACCTCCACGGCCCTGCGCTCTGCAGGTTCGCTCGCGAGGCCGGCCTTCACGGCGGTGGCGATGATCCCGGTGCCGAGGGGCTTGGTGAGCACGAGCGCATCGCCCGCGCGCGCCCCGGTGTTCCTCAGGACCTTCTCGGGGTGCACCACGCCGGTCACGGACAGGCCGTACTTGATCTCCCTGTCCTCCACGCTGTGGCCGCCCACCAGGAGCACCCCCGCCTCGGCCATCTTGTCCGACCCGCCCCTGAGGATCTCCTCGAGGATCGAGATGTCCATGTCGTATGCGGGAAAGCAGATGATGTTCATGGCGACAAGCGGCCTGCCGCCCATGGAGTAGACATCGCTCAAGGAGTTGGCCGCGGCGATCTGGCCGTAGTCGTATGGGTCGTCGACGATGGGGGTGAAGAAGTCGAGCGTCTGGATGAGCGCGATATCCGGGGTGATGCGATACACCCCTGCATCGTCGGGCCGTTCCATGCCCACGATCAGGTTGTCGTCTCTCGCGGGTGCGATCGACCTCAGTGCCCGGTCCAGAACCTCCGGACCTATCTTGCAGGCTCAACCCGCGCCCCTGACCGTCGTCGTCAGCCTGACCTTGTCCCTCGTGTCTTTTCCCAAGATCTCCTCCCGGCCTTGCCAACCCACACAGCCACAAGCCGTGTGGATGTATATACTATAACATGATTGAATGCAATATATTCACATTCATCTTGCATGCGCGATGTTTCATAGCTATCATTCATGGAACGATGTCATGAACGACAGGATGTTGAGGTTCGTCACCCTTCAGCAGCTCGAGGCCCTGGTCTTCCTGGTCGAGGAGAGGAGCTTCTCCAAGGCGGCCAGGAGGATGAGGCTCACCCAGCCTTCCATGAGCAAGCACATCAAGAACCTCGAGGCGCTCTCGGGCGCCCCTCTCATCAACCGCGAGAGGTCGGGGATAAGCCTGACGCCCGAGGGCGTGGTACTCTTCAACTACGCAAGGCGCATCCTGAGGCTCAGGGACGAGGCAGAGGAAAAGATCGCGCTCGCGCGGCTGAACATCGCGGGCAACGTCTACGCGGGAGCGAGCACCATACCCTCGACCTACATCCTGCCCGGCGTGATCACGGAGCTCGCACGGTCTCACCCGGAAATCCGCGTCCACGTGATCACGGGCGACACGGAGTCGGTGATCCAGATGGTGCTCGCCGGCCAGGTCGAGATCGGGATCGTGGGCCTTGACACGCAAGACAGGAGGCTCGTCTCCGAGCCTGTATGGCACGACGAGCTCGTCCTCGTCTCAAAACCCGGCCATCCCCTCTCCACGTGCGGCCGCGCCACCATGGAGACGGTGCTGGGACACCCGTTCGTCATGAGGGAGAAGGGTTCGGGCACCCGGAAGGTGTTCGAGAGGTACGTCTCGGATGTCTTCGGCCTGGGGATCGACAGGTTCCACGTCGTCGCGGAGATGGGGTCCACCGAGGCGGTCAAGGAGTCGGTCATGGCAGGTCTCGGCGTCTCCGTGGTGTCCATCCACTCGATACGGCGCGAACTCTCCTCGGGCGTTCTCGCACGCATACAGGTCGAGGGCATGGATATCCACCGGTCGTTCCACCTCGTCAGGAGGAGACACTCCGTCCGTCTCCCTCATCACGATGCCTTCATCGAGGTGTGCAGGGCGTACGACGTCGGCGGCGGCTGAGGAAGGCAAGCCCGAGCCGCTTCCCGGGGTCCTCAAGCTCTCGTTGACCTTTCACTCGGGCCGGGGCGCGTGTGGAGAGGGTCCATCCGTGGTCAGCCCATCCCTTCAGAAGACCACATCCCCCCGCGGGACGAGAGGCTGTGTCCGGTATCTCGCGGTTCAGGATCTCCCACATCCCCCCTGGGACGAGAAAGAAAACGGCCACGGGTCCCCCGAGAGGCCGTCCCGTCCCCTCCTGCCCCCGGAAGTCGGGAAAAGAGCGATCGGAGAGGGAGGTCCTTCGGTGTCATTTTCTCCTTTCCGAAACAAGGGCCATCTGCTAAGAGAACCGCGAGACGGGGGTCTCGCATCTATCCAACGAAAGAAGCAGGTGAAACGGCCATGTCACACGACACGGTGTACGTAGATCACAGGGAACTCAGGAGATTCATGAGGGAAGGCTTCGTCGCCATGGGGGTCCCGAGCGACGAGGCGGACATCTGCGCCGACGTGCTCATCGAGTCGGACCTCAGGGGCATCAAGTCCCACGGCATCGGCAGGTTCAAGATGTACATCGACCGGATGAAGGACGGGATCATATCCCCGGTCTGCACCATGCGCATCGTGAGCGAGACGGAAAACACGGCCGTCGTCGACGGGGGGGACAGTCTCGGTCACGTGGTCGCCAAAAGGGCCATGCAGCTCGCCATAGACAAGGCGGAAAAGCACCACGTGGGAATGGTGGCCGTCAGGAACAGCACCCACTTCGGCATCTGCGGGTACTACCCCTCCATGGCCGTCGAGCGGGACATGGTGGGGTTGGCCTTCTCCAACGCACGGCCGTCGGTCGCTCCCACCTTCGGCGTGGAACCGGTCCTGGGCACCAACCCCATCAGCTTCGGGGCGCCTTCGGACGAGGTCTACCCCTTCCTCCTCGATATCGCCACCTCCACCACCCAGAGGGGCAAGATAGAGGTCTACGCGCTGGAAGGCTCCCCCACCCCCAAGGGGTTGACCATTGACATCCACGGCAACCAGCCGACGGACAGCAAGGCGCTCCTCAAGATGTTCGTGGACGGGACGGCCTCGCTGCTCCCCCTGGGCGGCGCGGGCGAGGAACTGGGCGGCCACAAGGGCTACGGCCTCGGCGTCATGGTGGAGATCCTGTGTGCGGCCTTCTGCGGGGGCGCGTTCGGCAAGGCGCTCTCCGGCTTCGAAGACGGCCGCCCGGCACCCCACAGGCTCGGCCACTTCTTCGCAGCCATAAACATCGCCAGCTTCGTGCCGGTAGGGGTGTTCAAGGCCATCACCGGGTCCATCATGCGCGAGATACGGGCCTCGGCGAAGGCACCGGGCCACGACAGGATCTTCATCGCGGGCGAGAAGGAGTTCGAGATGGTCGAGCGCCGCAAGAAGGAGGGCGTCCCCATCCCGAGGCCTCTCCAGGAGATCATGATCCAGCTCAAGCATGAGCTCGGGCTCGAGGGTTTCCCGTTCCCTTTCTTCGCGGATGACACCGCCACGGTACAGGACGTTCAGCGCATGGGCGCGTGAGCACTTCGCCTCGAAGGCCCGCAAGATCACCCTGGATGCGGGCCTGACGTGCCCGCACCGGGACAGCCGCGGCAGGGGCGGCTGCATCTACTGCAACGACAGGGGTTCGGGAACCGGGGCGCACGCGCGGGGCCTGAGCGTGGCGGACCAACTCGAGCTCGGCATCCGCAGGCTCTCCTCGCCCGGCAGGAAAACGGTCTTCATCGCATACTTCCAGTCTTTCACCAACACGTATGCCCCGCCGGAGACGCTCTCATCCATCTACGACGAGGTGCTGTCCTTTCCCGAGGTGGCGGGCCTGTCCATAGGCACCAGGCCCGACTGCATAGACGAGGAGAAGCTCGGGCTCATAGCGGGATACACGGACAGGCTCACGGTGTGGGTGGAGTACGGCCTCCAGTCGGCGAGCGACGAGACGCTCCGCCTCATCAACCGCGGCCACGACGTGAAGACCTTCGTCGACGCGGTGGAGCTCACCTCGAGGTTCGGCCTGAGGATATGCGCCCACGCGATCATAGGGCTGCCCGGCGAGGGGATGGATCACTACCTGAAGACCGCCCGCCTCCTGTCTCTCCTGCCCGTGACCGACGTCAAGATACACCTCCTCTACGTGGTCAAGGGCACGCCCCTCGAGGACCTGTTCAGGAGGGGCGCATACAGGCCGCTCGAACCGGCGGAGTACGCGGAGGCGGTCGCGCGCTTCATCGGCAACTTGAGGGAGGACATCGTGATCCAGCGCATCACCGGCGACCCCCACCCATCCGAGCTCGTCTCGCCGTCGTGGGCCCTCGACAAGGCCATGGTCCGCTCCATCGTCCACGAGACCATGGACAGGCTCGGCATCCTGCAGGGAAGCCTCCGGGGGTGAACCTTGACCGCCTACGGCATGGTCTTCAAGGCAGCCCTCTTCCTCGCCCCGCTGTCGGGATACACGAGCTGGCCCATGCGCATGCTCTGCAGGGAACAGGGGGCCGAGCTCTGCTACACCGAGATGATCAGCGCGGCCGGGCTGTTGCGCAAGGCGGGGAGCGCCAGGGCGATCCTGAAGCGGCCCGAGGGAGACAGGCCCCTCATCGCCCAGATCTTCACCTCGTCCGCCTCCGAGGCCGCACAGGCGGCCCGGGTGCTCGAGGACGAGGGGTTCGACGGGATAGACATCAACATGGGCTGCCCGGTGAAGAAGGTCGTGGGCAAGGGGGCGGGCGTCGCGCTCATGACCGACCCCGCAAAGGCGCTCTCTCTCGTCGAGGCCGTCGTCAGGTCCGTCGACCTGCCCGTGAGCGTGAAGCTCAGGGCCGGCTGGGACGCATCGAGCATGAACGCCTGCGAGTGCGCGTCCCTGTTCGAGGCGGTCGGGATCGACACCGTCGTCCTGCACCCGAGGACCAGGACGGACATGTACCGCGGCACGCCGAGGTGGGGGGAACTCGAGAGGCTCGCAAGGACGGTGAAGATCCCCGTGGTCGCGAGCGGCGACATCCGCGGCGTCGAGGACGTCGAGCGCGCCAGGTCCCTGGGCGCACGGGCCTTCATGGTGGGCAGGGGGGCCATAGGCAACCCATGGATCTTCAGGCAGCTGCTCGGAGGCGGTCCCCCCTCCCTCGAGGAACGCGAGGACGTGATGATCAGGCACCTGGACGCCTTGTGCTCCCTCCACGGGTCACGCCTGGGGGTGCTCCACATGAGGAAGTTCCTCTCCCCCTACGTGAAAGGCGTCCAGGGTGCGGCCAGGTTCAGGGCTCAGGCGTGCACCATCGACAACCCCAAGGCGCTCGAGGCCGCGGTGAGGGACTTCTTCGCATCCCAGACGGGAAAGGCGCCCTGATGCGATGAGCTCCCCGCAGGGGCAGGCCGCGAGCCCGGCCCGATCATGCGCCCCGGGAACGTACTCCTTCATCAAGACTTCTCGAGAACCCTCCCGGTTGACGCGGGAGTCCTCATCATGCGCCCCGGAAAGACATCCCGCATCGAGACCTCTCCGCTGGGTGTTCCTCCAGGGGATCCCACGGCCCGGCCTCACCTCAGGCCGTTGATCCGGGTGCCCCGGTTGAGGTACAAGGAAGCGTCATGCAGAGGCTCTTCTTGGACAACAACGGCGTCCGCATCGAGGCCCTCTTCGAGGATACGGGGTCGGACTGGTGCGCGGTGCTGGCCCACCCGCACTCACTCATGGGCGGCAACATGTACAACAACGTGGTCGCATCCGCATGGGATGCCTGCCTCTCGATCGGGCTGTCGGCCCTCCGGTTCAACTTCCGGGGCGTGGGTTCGAGCGGCGGTTCCTTCGATGACGGGCGGGGGGAGATGGACGACCTCGCCTGCGCCGCGGCCTACCCGGGAAGGCCGGTCGTCGTGGTGGGGTACTCCTTCGGCGCATGGGTGGCCTCCAGGCACGCAAAGCGCATCGACACACCGCCTCCCTGCATCCTCGTCTCGCCCCCGACCTCGCTCTTTTCGTTCCCCGACATGAGGGGGGACCCCGCGTGGGTCGTCTCCGGCGGCTCGGACCCCTTCTCGAGCCCCCATTCACTCACGGGGATCGTCGATGCGGACCGCATCACCGTGGTGAGATCCGCCGACCACTTCTGGTTCGGCCAGGAAGAGGTGCTCTCGAAGGTCCTGGCCGGGCTCTTGGGCTCGATCGTGGGTTGAGCATCCCTTTGAGGGTCGCGGCAAACCCGCGCCGCAGAGAGGGCCAGCCAGCTCCCGCACGACCACCGTCTGCAGGACTGCCGGAGAAGGAAGCCCGCCCTGAAGGACAAGGTCTCGGCGCTCATGCCACCCCTTCCCGGCGCTGACCTGCCGGTGAAGGGAGCCAGCCCTCGAGGGCTCTGCATGGAGACCGAGTCGTTCCCCGTTTCCCTGCCCGGGCGATCCCGCCGCCTGTGACCCCACCCGAGCAGCCTCCCTCGTGGACGAGGGATACAGGTGTCGGCAGGGCTAACGTGCCGCTCCCCATCCATTTGACACGGGAGCTGTTGTGTGGTTCACTTGGCAAGGCGATCGACGCCTTTCCCATCACGATGAGATGCTCATGAGCCCGATTGAGGGGGTGTGACATGTTCGCGACACGCCGAATACTACCGGCCGCGATCCTCGTGGCGCTGCTCGCGCCCTCACTGCATGCGGGCCAGGTCGTCATGACGGACGACGAACGGTCGTGGGCCAGGGATGCCCTCCGGCAGGAGGCGTCCGCGCAGGCCAGGCCGGGGAAAAACACCGTCGCGGTGCTCGCCTTCAGGAGCCGTTCGCAAGGCCCCGACATCACCCCGCTCCAGAAGGGCTTCGCCTACCTCCTCCAGACCGACCTCTCCCGCATCGAGGGGATCACCGTGGTGGAGCGGCTGAAGATCCAGGCCTTGCTCGAGGAGCTCGACCTCGGTGCATCCGGGCTCGTGGAAGAGGGGACCGCGCCGCGCGTCGGGAGGCTGCTGGGGGCCCGCTTCCTGGTGGGGGGAGAGCTCGCGGCTTCCTCCGGGCAAGACCTCAAGGTCCGCTCCGACGTCCTCCAGGTGCCCGACCAAAGCACCCTCGGCAGCCCCTCGGCCGAGGGCATGCTCGAACAGGTCTTCGACATCGAGAAGAAGATCCTCTTCGAGGTGGTCTCCCTCCTCAAGGTCAAGCTGTCCGCCAGGGAGAGACAGGAGCTCTCCAGGGCGCCGACGCAAAACTACCGCGCCTTCGTCCTCTTCTGCAAGGGCATCGACGCCGCGGACAGGGGCAACCTCGCCGCGGCACGGAACTATTTCGACAGGGCCCTCGCGCTCGACCCCGCGTTCACCCCAGCCCGCAACGCCGTGGAAGAGCTCACCACCAGGGGGCTCTCCCCCAAGAAACCCGGTTCCAGCGCCCTGATCGAGGCACAGGCCGAACAGAATTCCTCGACCCTCTCCATCACGAGGACCACGGCGACGATCAGGGAGTTCAGGCCTTCGGCCACCGGCCAGATCCGCGTGACATGGTAAGGAGGGCTTGACATGGAACATCCCTCGGCCCGCACCCACAGAGAAACCCGCCCCCGCCCGGGCACGACCCTCGGCCGCGCGCTCGCCTGCGCCTTGTGCGCGCTCATCGTGGCGGCCTTCTCGTGCAGCCCCTCGGAAAGGCATTCGGGCACGGGCGATGTCGCCTTCTCGATCTCACCGCCTGCAACCGGGGTGACCCGCGCGGCCCAGTTCGACTGCACGGGTGCCGGGATCCAGACGGTCAGGGCCACGGTCAACGCAGGCACGAGGGCGGTCGCCTCAGGCGGCCCCTGGCCGTGCACGACCGGGGAGGGCGTCATCGGGGGCGTCGAGGCCGGAAGCGGCTACACCGTCACCGTCGAGCTCTTGGACGTGGACGGCAGGGTTCAATACCGGGGTACGAGCAGGTCTTTCGACGTGGTCCCAGGCAGGGTCAACGACGCGGGGACCATCACCCCCCTGCCCGTCAACTCGCCGCCCGTCTTCGAGCAGATCGCCCCCATCAGCGCCGCATACGGCACGCTCGTGACCTTCACCGTGCACGCGAGCGACCCGGACGGCGACCTGGTCGCCTTGAGCGCCCTGTCGCTCCCTTCGGGCGCAGAGTTCGACACGCAGACCGGGGTCTTCACCTGGTTGCCCTCGCAGTACCAGTCGGGGACGCACACGGTGCGCATCCAGGCGGTGGACGACGCCGTGGAGCCCCTGAGCGCGGAGCTTTCCGTCACCATCGTGGTGGGGGGCGCCCCTGTGTTCAACCAGGTGGGGACGCAGAGCGTCGCCGAGGGCAGGACCCTTTCCTTCACCGTCGACGCAGTCGACCCCGAAGGGACGAGGGTGACCTACGCGGCGGTGTCCATCCCGCAAGGTGCGAGCTTCGACTCGGACAAGGCCGTCTTCACCTGGACCCCGGGCTACACCCAGAGCGGGAACTACACCGCCCGCTTCTCGGCCACCGACGAAGAAGGGCTGAGCTCGACGCTCGACGTGGCGATCAGCGTGACGAACACGAACAGGCCGCCCGTCATCAGCGTCCCGTCGAGCCCGGTGCACTTCTACGCCACCGGCGTCTCCAACAGGCTCACCATCTCCGCGACGGACCCGGACGGGGACAGCCTCACCTTCGACGCCGCCGAGATGCCGACCGACTGGTGGGGCTCATACATCGACGGCCCCGTCTTCACCCCCTCCACGCGGACCTTCGTCTGGGGCGAGCCCGGTACCGCGAACGCGGGCGAGTACAAGGTGCTCTTCAGGGTGACGGACAGCGGAAACCCGAAACTCGGCGACACCGCCTACGTCACGATCCAGGTATACGACACCGCCAGCCAGCTTCAGGACAACACATACCCGGTGCTGTCCCCGATCGGCTCACAACGAGGCGCCATCGGCCAGCAGCTCCAGTTCACCGTGTCCGCCACGGACGCAGACGGCGACTCACTCACGTACACGGCCGCCTCCATCCCCGGCAAGAACGCGCCTTCCGGGTACACCTTCGCGGACAGGGTGTTCTCCTGGACGCCGTCTGCGAACGGGAACTACTGGCTCAGGTTCACGGTGAGCGATCCCGACGACCACGCGGGCTACACCACGTCCGACTCCGAGGACGTGGTGATCACGGTCGGGAACGTCAACCGCCCGCCGGTTCTCGACCCCATCGGCAGGAGGGCCGTCTACAACAACTTGACGTTCTCCTTCGTGGTCACGGCGACTGACCCGGACGGCGACAGGGTCACGTACACCGCCACGAACCTGCCCAGGGGGGCGAGCTTCGACGCATCCACGCAGACCTTCACCTGGGACGTCGTCGACTTCCCCGTGGGGAGCTCGTACACCGTCCGCTTCACGGCCACCGATAGCGGGAGCCCGCAGGAGAGCGACTACGAGGACGTGGTGTTCACGGTGGTGTATCCGCCCCTGATCTGACCTTCCCGGATGGAGAGAAAGGGCCTGTTTATGAGGGAGACCACAGGAACGAGGATGTTCGTTGCGGCGATCGTCTGCACCGTCGCGATCTTGGGCCTACCCGACGCCGGCCTCGGCATGGAGAGATCCTTCAATACAGGGCTCGAGGTCTCGTGGTGGAAGACCGACGAGGGCGACTCGGGCAACCAGGTGGTCGTCCCCCTCGCTGCTGCGGCAAGGGGCGAGGCGTTCAGGTTCTCCCTCCTCTCGGCGATCGTGAGGACGTCCGTGAAGCCAGACGACGGGTCGTCCGCCACGCTCGCCGGGGCCGCGGACACCAAGGCGGACCTCTCCTACCAGGTGCAGGACCGCCTCCCCGTCGATCTCCTCGCGGGCATCGGTTTCAACCTGCCGACCGGGCGGACGGATCTCGACGAAGAAGGCCTGGCTGTCGCGGCCCTGCCCTCGGAACTGCTCGCCATAAACGGTATCGGCGGGGGGTTCGACGTGAACCCCTACCTCGTCGCGGCCAGGCAGTTCGACGGGTGGTCGGCCGGCTTCGGGCTCGGCTACCTCGTCAGGGGAAAATACGACTACAGCGACGCCCTCGAGGACCTCGACCCCGGCGACGTGCTCACGCTCACCGCGCGCGTCTCCCACGAATGCACGGACGCCGTCCAGGGAAGGCTCTTCGCGGAATACGCACATTACGGAAAGGACGAGCTCGACGGACAGGAGTATTACCGCGACGGTGACCTCTTCCTCGTCGGCCTGGGCGCATCGGCCTCGCTGCCCGCGTGGAGGCTCGAGGCCACGGTCTCGGGCGTGTTCAGGAAGAAGGCCGCCTTCTACACCACATCCTCGACGCCGGTCGAAAAAGAGAAGAACTACGGCGACGAGCTGCACGTGGACCTCAGGCATTGGCTCCACCTGAGATCCACCACCACGGTCGTATCCCACGCGGGCGTCCTCGTGATGGGCGCAAACGGCTTCGACGAGGAATCCGGGCTCAGGCACGAGGGCATGGTCAAGGTCTCCGCAGGCGCCGGCATGGAGAAGAAGATCACGGACGCATGCACCTGCGCCTTCGACCTGAGCGTCTTCTCCCTGAAGGACAAGGCGAACTGGTTCCACCCGGACGAGGAGCTCACGTACTCGGGGTTCACCGTCAAGGCCCACGCCCGCTGGGCCTTCTGAGAGACCTGACCGTAGGAGGCCTCGGGCCGTTTACTTTTCCGCCGGCCTGCTTTACATAGGGAAGCCGTATGGATGCACGCAAGCTCGCCCTGGTCGCTCTCTTCGCGGCGCTGACTGCCGTCGGCGCCCTCATCAAGATCCCCCTGTGGCCCGTCCCGATGACCATGCAGACGTTCTTCGTCCTCATGGCCGGCATCGTGCTCGGCCCCAGGCACGGAACCTTGAGCCAGGCGGTCTACATCCTGGTCGGCCTCATGGGGCTGCCGGTCTTCTCGGGAGGTGGCGGCCCTTCCTACCTCCTGAGCCCCACCATGGGCTACCTCATAGGGTTCGTCCTCGCCGCATGGGCCGCAGGCCTGGCAGCCGGGGGCGGCAGGATCTCCTTCGGCAGGGCCCTGGGTGCCTCTGTCACGGGGACGGCGGCGATCTACCTAGTGGGGGTCCCGTACCTCGCCCTCTACATGCATCTCGTGCTCCACAAGCCGGAGGCCGTCGGTGTGGCGCTCAAGACCGGGCTTGCGGTGTTCGTGCCCGGGGACATCCTCAAGTGCCTGCTGCTGACAGCCGTGGCGCCGAGGATCGCCGCCCTGCTGGCGCAGCGGGAAGGGCGCCACGCGCGGCACGATTCATGATGTGGGCGGACAGGACGGCCGCGATCGCGGCCGTCCTCAAGCGCGGCGGCACAACTCCATCTACGAGAGAAGACGTGTTCTTCAGGGCCCGGGGACGAGACGGGTCCGTCCACCGACACCGCCAGCAAAGCCTTCCCCGTGCCCCGGCGCAGGCAGGCCCTGCACTCTCAAGCGCCGCGAGACCATGGTGACCGCTCGCACGGCCTTCCCCGGTCGCCTGTTCATGCGGATCCTGAAGATTATGGCACTACGGGTCGGTCGGTGAAGGCTGCATGATACCCAGCGGGTGGCGCCGCCTCTCAGGCACACCCGTGAGCCCCTCGTGCACGGGGCCACGAGCGGTGGAGAGCTGGGTGCATGGCCTCGCCCGGTGTGAGCCTCTCGTACCCGGGGCCAAGAGGCCAGTGGGGCCTGTCCCGCGGCGATCACGCGCGCCAGACCCTCGTGCCCAAGGGCAAGAGGCACTGTGCCCCTTGGCCACCGCGGGCGTGAAGGCGACCCTGCACGGCCCGGCCCGTACGTAGAGACCCTTCGATCGGCTTCCTGACCCGCGGGATGAGGCCGCGGCGAACAGGGACCCGCGAGGGGGGAGTCCCTCGCCCCCGCCGTCCCCGCCTGTCTCAACCGCCCATGGTGATCCTCACGCGGACGATCCTGTTGCCGCGCATCCGCTCGATCTTGAGGCGCATGTCCTCGTAGACGAGGGTTTCCCCCTCCTCGGGGATCCGGTCGAGGGTGTGGTAGATGAGACCAGACAGGGTGTCGATCTCGTCCGGGAACTGGCGGCCGATGTGGCGGCCGAGATCCAGAAGGCTGATGCTCCCGGTCACGATGAAGCTCGTGGGGCTCACGGGGACGATCGCTGGCCTCACGATATCGTGCTCGTCCGCGATGTCCCCCGTGATCTCCTCGATGATGTCCTCGAGCGTGATGGCGCCCTTGACCGTCCCGTACTCGTCCACCACGAACGCCATGTGGAGGTGCATGTTCTGGAACACCACGAGCTGGGTGAAGATGGAGGTGGTCTCCGGGACGAAGTGGGCCTCCCTCATGCAGTCCTTCACCCTGAAGACGTCCCTCCTGTCCAGGTGGGTCCAGAGGTCGCGGATGTGCAGGTACCCCACGATGTTGTCGGCGGTCTCCCGGTACACGGGGTACCTGCTGAAACTCCTCGTGGCGATGACCTGGAGGATGCCGTCGAAGGTGCTCTCCTCCGGGACGCACACCATCTCCCCTATGGGGAGCATGACCTTGCGCACCGGGACCTCGTCGAGCTCCATGATGGCGGAAAGCATCCTCGCCTTGGGCTCGCTCAGGAAACCCTCCTGGTGTCCCATGGCAATGACCGACCCCAGGTCTTCCTCGGAAAAGTCGTGGTGTCCCGGTCCCTTCATGCCCAGGAGCCTCACCACCCAGCGCGCGGCAACGGTGAACACGTGGACGAAGGGCTTGAGAACGACCGTCAGGGCCTTCACCGGCGTGCCGAAGAGCAGGGCGACCATGTCGGACCGGTAGGCGGCGATCGTCTTGGGCGTGATTTCCCCGAAGAGGAGGAGGAGAACGGTCATGGCGATGGTCGCGTACAGGATGCCCTCCTCGCCGAAGAAGGAGATGAAGAGGGCGGTCGCGATCGCGGAGGCGAGGACGTTGACGAAGTTGTTGCCGAGGAGGATGGTGCTGATGAGCCGCTCCGGCTCCGCGAGGATCTCCTCCACCGCCCGTGCCCGCCTGTTCCCCTTCTCGGCGAGCGACTTCATGCGGAACCTGTTGACGCGCATGTAGGCCGTCTCCGTCCCCGAGAAGAAGGCGGACATGAGGACGAGGAGCAGGAGGGAAACGATGTAGACTACCTTCTCCGTGGTCGTGACCATGGCATCCTCACCTTTTCACCCCGGGTCTCACTCGAACAGGAGCAGCTGGGCAGACCCGGGCTTCCTCGCCTTCTCGACGATCTCGCGGACCGCTTCTTCGGGGATCCCGCCGATGTACGGCGACTCGCCCTCGTGCGGGCATACCAGGTACAGGCGTTGTCTGGCGCGCGTGAGCGCGACGTAGAAGAGGTTCCTCTCCTGGACGGGGTCAGAGCCCTTGAGCGGGAACACGCCGCGGGAGAGCCCCGCCACGAAGACGCAGTCGAACTCGAGCCCCTTGGCCGCATGCGCCGTGATCACGTGCACCCGCTCCCCGGTGACGGCCGCGTCGTCCCTCGTGAGCCTGACGAAATCGATGAACCCCCGCGTGTCGCTCCCGAAGAGGAGTGCGTAGCTGTAGAGCGGGTGGGTCTCCGGCAGCGGCGCAAGGTCGAACAGCCCGGACTCCTCCATGCGCGCAAGCCGCCTTGCCACGCTCGACCCGTCCTGTGCGGCGAGAGTGCGCGCCAAAGCCTTCAGCTCGTCGTCGCGGGCTGGTCTCTTCTTGAGGTAGGGCGTGACGTCCTCCCCCGCGAGCAGGGCGATACGTTCCGCCACCCCCCGGGTCTCGCTCAGGGGCCTCGCGTAAGCGGTATCGCAGGGGATGCCGGCCTCGCCGAGCGCCTTCAGGGCCGACAGCGCCTGGCTCTTGGTCCTGACGATCACGGCGATGGAGCTCAGGGGATACTCGCCTGCGGCCCTGTGCACGCCCGCGTGCGTGAGCCCGCCCGAGAGGGCCTCCGCCTCGCGCGCGACGAACTCCCAGGGCCTGGGGGTGCGCACCAGGGTCACCCTGGGGCCGTCTCTGAGCGAGCGCACCGCCTCCCGGCCGACCACGGCGTTTCCCGCAAGCGCAATGGGCCTGCCGAAACGGTACGTGTCACGGATGTGCACCGTGCGCGCGCCCGGCATGTCCTTTCGGAAATCATCGAACGCGGCCGGGCTGCTCCCCCTGAAGCCGTAGATGGCCTGGTTCGGGTCGCCGATCACCAGGACGCTTGCGGCCCCCCGCACGAGCGCTTTCAGGAATTCGTGCTGAACCGGGTTGATGTCCTGGAACTCGTCGACCATCACGTGTCTCCACCGGGGCGTGAACGCCCCAGCCCGGACGAGGCGGGAAGCCTCGTCCACGAGCCCGTCGTACGTGAAGCAGCCCTGTGCCCTGAGCATCCTCACCAGGCCTTCCTGCTCCCTGTCGAGGGGGGTCATGGTCCCCTGCCGGTAGAGGAGGTCCTCGACCCACGCCCCGGCGTCGGCGTCCAGCGCCGGTTCCACCACCCTCACGAGCTCGCCCTCGTCCATGACCTGGAAGTCCAGCCCGGTCTCCCGCAGGATCCTCGCGGCCAGGGAGTGGAAGGTGCAGACGTCCACCCCGTGGTCGCGGCCGCACCCCTCCTCCAGCCTCTGGGCTATCTCGCGCGCGGCCCTCACGGTGAAGGTGACGGCGAGCACGGGGCCTTCGCCCTTTCGCGCCAGCCTCACGGCGCGTTCCACCAGCACCCTGGTCTTTCCCGTCCCGGGACCCGCGATCACCGCGAGCGGGCCCTCGCCCCACCCGGCCGCCTCGAGCTGTTCCGCGCTCAGGCCTGTCACCGGCGCGCCCTGGGCGGCCCGGCAGGCATCCTCCACGGCTGGTTTCCGGGGGGGCCTTCCCCGCCTGGCCCTGCCCGGCCCGGTATCGAGACGGTGATCGAAGAGGAGGTCCCTGTCGGCCTGGGCGAAGAGCCTCACCTTCCCGAACCTGCCGTCGTACCCAGGTTCCTTGATCACCTCACCGGCCCTCATGCGCCGTATCGCGGTCGCCAGTGCCGGCCCGCCGACCGCCTCGATGTCCCCGCAGGGCACCTCCACGAGCAGGGGGAGCTCGCCCCCGAGCGCGGAGGAGACCCTGGATGCGGCTTCCATCACCCTCTTGGTGGGCGAGGCCACCTGCATGATCTCCGAGATGATCTCCGCCAGGGGCACGACGCTCGTGAAGGGCCTGGCGCCTGGGGGAACCTCTCCCTCGGGCCTGTCGGCGAGTTCCTGCACGCGGTGCAGGACGCCTATGGTGAGGGGCTTGCCGCAGACCGGGCACAAGAGGGACGCCTGCCTGCTCGAGTGCGGTTCGAGCACGACCCCGCACTCCCTGTGCCCGTCCAGGTGGTACTTCCCCTCCTCGGGGAAGAACTCCACGGTCCCCGCCAGGCCCTCGCCCGTGGACATGGCCCGCACAAAGGCGTGGTAGTCGAGGTCCACGTCGAAGACCGTCGCCTCCCTCCCGAGCTTGTCCTCGGAGTGGGCGTCCGAGCACGAAATGAGCCTGTAGCGGTCCAGGCGGGAGACCATCCAGTTCATGGGCGGGTCCGAAGACAGGCCGGTCTCCACCGCGAAGACGTGGGAGGCCAGGTCTTGGTAGCATTCCTCGATGGAGTCGAACCCGCTCTTGGAACCCAGTGCGGAGAACCACGGGGTCCAGACGTGGGCGGGGACCACGAACGCCCCGTGACCCGAGGACAGCACGATCTCCGCAAGATCCCTGGAGGTGATGCCCAAGATGGGTCTCCCGTCCGAGAGGATGTTGCCGAGCACGGCCAGGCGGGACGCGACCCTCCTCGCCGCCTCGATCCCCGGTACGCCCACGAGGTGGTGGACCTTCCGCACCTTCCCGTCCTGCTTGTAGATGGTGCTGATCTCCGCGGTGAGCATGAACCGGGTGGGGCACGGGTCCCCCCTGAGGCGGTAGAGGCCGCCTTCGGCCTCGACGAGAGACTCCTCGATCTCGGAGAGCCACGCGGGGTGGGTGAAGTCTCCCGTGCCGAGCACGGCTATGCCCTTTGCCTGCGCCGCGTGTGCCAGTGCCTTCAGGGTGAGCCTGGAACTCGTGGCCCTCGAGTAGCGGGAGTGGATGTGCAGGTCGGCGTAGATCCTCATGCGGTCATCCCCGCCCTGCCACCACGCTGCGCCGTGAGGCGAGGGGTGCATGCGGCGGTCCGCCCCCGGGTGTGGCCGGACAGGCGGCACGCGCACCGGCGAACCCGCGGAAGCACCGACGACGAGCCTTCTTGCCGAGTCGAAGGGGTTCTGCTATGAAGGCATCTGTATGGGCTCGCACCTGAAATATCTTGCATTGGTTTTGATTCTTGCAGCCATTGTAGCATGCGGCCGGGAGAATAACAACAAGCCCGAGCCGACCGGGCCCGCAGCCGGCGGCGTGAAGGACGACTCCCCTGCGTTCGGCGACGTCCTCGTGCTCTCCTCCATCGGCGATGCGAGCACCCTGATCCCCATGCTCGCGAGCGACAGCTCCTCCCACGAGGTGGCGGCCTTCATCTTCAACGGCCTCGTCAAGTACGACAAGGACTTCAACATCGTGGGCGACCTCGCCCGATCCTGGGACATCGAGAACGAGGGCAAGCTCCTGCGGTTCCACCTGAGGAACGACGTGCTGTGGCACGACGGGGAAAAGTTCACGGCGAAAGACGTCATGTTCACCTACAGGCTCATCGTGGACCCCCGCACACCGACCGCCTACGCCGAGAAGTACAAGCTCGTCAGGAGCGCCCGCATCGTCGACGAGTACACCTTCGAGGTGGAGTACGACAAGCCCCTGGCCCCGGCGCTCATCAGCTGGGGGTCCCTCCAGATCCTGCCCGAGCACCTGCTCAAGGGCCAGGACATCTCGAAGACGCCGTTCGCCAGGAACCCGGTCGGGACGGGGCCCTTCAGGTTCGTCAGCTGGCAGACCGGGCAGAAGATCGTGCTCAAGGCCAACGAGACCTACTTCGACGGCATGCCCTACCTCATGGGCATCACGTACCGCGTCATACCGGACCAGAACACCCAGTTCCTCGAGCTCAAGGCGGGCGCCATCGACATGATGGGGCTCACCCCGCTCCAGTACCTCCGCCAGACCTCATCCCCGGACTTCGAGTCGAAGTACAACAAGTACAAGTACCTGTCGGACGGCTACACGTACCTGGGGTTCAACCTGAAGAGAAAACCCTTCGACGACGTGCTCGTCCGCAGGGCCATCGCGCACGCCATAGACAAGCGCGAGATCATCAAGGGCGTGCTCATGGGCCTGGGAGAGGTGGCCACCGGCCCCTACAAGCCCGACACCCGGTGGTACAACCCCTCGGTGAAGGACTTCGCGTACAGCCCGGACAGCGCCCGCGCCCTCCTGATGGAGGCCGGCTACCTCGACCGTGACGGCGACGGCGTCGTGGAGAAGGACGGCAAGCCCCTGAGCATGACCGTGCTCACCAACCAGGGCAACCCCCTGAGGGAGAAGACCGCCCAGATCATCCAGCAACGGCTCAAGGCGGTGGGCGTCGACGTGAGGATCCGCATCATCGAGTGGACCGTGTTCCTCAAGGAATACGTGGACAAGGGCAACTTCGACGCGGTGATCCTCGGCTGGAACATCCTCCAGGACCCCGACCTGTTCAACGTCTGGCACTCGAGCCAGGCGAAGAAGGGCGGCCTGAACTTCGTGGGGTACAAGGACGCGGAGGTAGACTCCCTGCTCGAGAAGGGGAGGCAGACCTTCGACGAGTCCCAGAGGAAACGCTGCTACGACCGGATCCAGGAGATACTGGCGGACCAGCAGCCCTACGTGTTCCTCTACGTGCCCTACAGCCTGCCTGCCGTGAGCTCCCGGATAAAGGGCATCGTCCCCGCGCCCGCGGGGATCACCTACAACCTGGAGAAGTGGTACGTGCCCAAGCACCTCCAGAAATACACCATCCTGCAGTAGGGAAGGCGCCGGTGGTCCGTTTCCTCTTCAGGCGCCTGCTCGTGCTCGTCCCCACCTTCATAGGCATCACCCTGGTGTGCTTCGCGGTGATCCACCTCGCACCCGGATCCCCCACGGACATCCAGACCCAGATGAACCCCGACATAACGCCCGAGGCCATCGAGAAGCTCAAGGCACACTACGGGCTGGACAAGCCACTCCACGTCCAGTACCTCGTGTGGATGAAGAACCTCTGCCGCCTCGACTTCGGGCCGTCCATGAGCTCGGACGCGCGCCCCGTCTGGGACAAGATAAAAGAGCGGCTCCCCGTGACCATCTCCATCAACCTCGCCTCCATGCTCATCATCCTCCTGGCCGCGATCCCCCTCGGGGTCGTCTCGGCCCTCACGCGCGCAAGCCTGCTGGACAGGGTCATCACGGTGGTGGTGTTCGTGGGGTTTTCCATCCCGAGCTTCTGGCTCGCGCTCGTGTGCATGGACCTCTTCGGCGTCCGGCTCGGGTGGCTGCCCGTCTCGGGCATCCACTCCGCCCGGTACCCCGACCTGTCTTTCGCGGGCAAGGCGGCGGACCTCGCCCGACACCTCGCGCTGCCGGTCCTGGTCTCGGCCTTCGGGTCGCTCGCGGGCATGAGCCGCTACATGCGTTCCAGCATGCTCGAGATCATACGGCAGGACTACATCCTCACCGCCCGGGCCAAGGGCCTGCCCGAGAGCGTGGTGATCTTCAAGCATGCCATGCGCAACGCCCTGTTACCCGTAATCACCATCCTCGGCCTGTCCGTCCCCGGGCTCATAGGCGGAAGCGTCATATTCGAGAGCATCTTCGCCATCCCAGGGCTGGGGAAGCTCTTCTACGAGGCCATCATGATGCGCGACTACAACATGATCATGGGGAGCCTCACCATCGGCGCGGTGCTCACCCTGCTCGGCAATCTCCTGGCGGACATCTGTTACGGCATAGCGGACCCCCGCATCAGGGTGACCTGAGATGGAGTTCCTGAGAAGGTTGCTCCGCGACAGGCTGGCCGTGGCAGGGCTCGTGATCGTGATCGCCTTCTTCGCCCTGTCCACGCTCACGCCGCTGATCGCGCCGTACGACCCTTCGGCGATCGACGTGGACAACATCCTCGCCCCGCCGTCCTCGAAACACCTCTTCGGGACCGACGAGCTCGGCAGGGACGTGTTCACCCGCATGCTCTACGGCGCCGGGATCTCGCTCAAGGTGGGGTTCGTGGCAGTGGGCATCTCGGTGCTCGTGGGCACCCTCCTGGGGGCGCTGGCCGGCTACTACGGCGGGTTCGTGGACACGCTCGTCATGCGCTTCGTGGACATCATGCTCTGCTTCCCCTCCTTCTTCCTGATCCTGGCCGTGATCGCGTTTCTCGAGCCGTCCATCTTCAACATCATGGCCGTCATCGGCCTCACCTCGTGGATGGGCATCACGAGGCTCGTCAGGGCGGAGTTCCTCAGCCTCAAGGAAAGGGACTTCGTTCTCGCGGCAAAGGCCATGGGCGCCTCATCGGCGAGGATCATCTTCATCCACGTCCTGCCCAACGCCATGGCGCCTGTCCTCGTGTCCGCGACCCTGGGCATCGCGTCCGCGGTGCTCACCGAGAGCGCCCTGTCCTTCCTCGGCATCGGGGTGCAACCCCCGACACCGAGCTGGGGCAACATGCTCACCCAGGGCCAGGCGGTGCTCGGCATCGCCTGGTGGCTGTCGTTCTTCCCGGGCATGGCCATCCTCCTGACCGTGCTCGGGTACAACCTCCTGGGAGAGGGGATCAGGGACGCGGTGGACCCGAGGCTCAGGCAATAGACGAGCCCTGGCGCCGCTTCGCGGAGTTTGACCGAGGCCTCAGGGCCGCCGGGGCTCGCCCGCCGGGCTCACCATCTCCAGGGGTCTCCGGCCACGCAGAGGGCCCTCATCTTCAGGCCGCCTCGGCCTTCTTCCTCCCGAGGATCGACCAGTAGAGCCTCACCCCGCAGACGGTGAAGTATTCTATCTCCTCGATCTCGCATCCCGCGCCCCTGACCAGGGCAGGGTAGTCCCACACGGGGTGGAAGACCGCCTCGGTGGTCAGGCTGTAGAAAGAGATCGCGATGTACCAGTTGATCCTCTGGATGACCCCCATCCAGCCGGGCTCGGGCAGCACGAACTCCCCGACCACGAAGCGCCCCCCCGGCCTCACGAGGGTGCCCAGGTGGTCCGCCACCTCCTTCACCCGCGTCTTGGAGAAGACATTGAGGAAGAAGTTCGCTATCACCATGTCGTAGGAGGCCTCTTCCCTCACGTTGAAGATGTCGTCGTGGACCACGTCGATCGGCACCGGGGGCCTGTCCCGCTCGATGCGCCTCCTGAAGTGCTTGAGCATGGTCTCGGAGATGTCCACGGCCGTGACGTGCGCACCGAGCCTGCTCGCCTCCACGGCCTCGGTCCCGTGGCCGACCCCTGCGACGAGGACCCTGTCCCCGGGCTTGAGGTGCTTGAGCATGGCGGTCTTGCACCTGGGGATGCGTCCCAGGCTGTAGAGAGCCCCTGTCAACTCGTATTGAAACCCCACGAATCGGTAACCGTCTTTCATCCTCACAACCTCCTTCACGGCAGGAACCTTGTGCAGGGTTCGGCCTCGGCCGGTTCCGCATCCACTCCCAAGGCTGGCACAAAGAGGCGCGCCTCTCGGCCTTCACTTGTACCATGCCGGCTCGATCATTGGCTAGGGGCAACATCCACCGCGGGCATGTGCGGGCGAAGGGCTTCGGACCTCGCCGTGCGCCCTTCTCGCGCTCATCCCCTCTTCTCCGGGGCACACCTTCGCAGGCCCCTTTCTCGACGCGAGGACCCACCCCTTTCGCCCTTGCGCCTCGACGCCTTTGTCACGATGTCCGGGTCTGAGCAGCCCGCCTCCCCGACCAACTTCACACGGGACAACGCGTGAAGTTTCTATTATAAAGCAACGGTGATCCAAGGAGATACCAGCGGAAACCACATGCCCCAAAGGACGTAAGAGCCATGGAGACCGTAAACTGCTTCGCCCGGCTGACGCCGGACGTGATCATATCGGCCGTCGAACAGGCTCTCGGCAAGCGCATGACCGGGCTCACCATACCGCTTCCGAGCTACATCAACAGGGTCTACGAGCTCCAGAGCTTTTCGGGGGAGCGCGTCATAGCGAAGTTCTACCGGCCCGGGAGGTGGTCGGACGCCGCCATCGAGGACGAACACCGCTTCCTGGCGGACTGCGCGGAAGAAGAGATCCCGGTGGTCACCCCCCTCACGCTCACCTCCGGGACCACCCTGGGGCACACCGAAGGCATCGCCTTCGCGCTGTTCCCGAAGAAGGCGGGCCGCGTCTTCGAGACGAACGACGACGAGGACTGGGTCCGCATGGGGACCCTCCTCGGCCGCATCCACATGGTGGGGTCCCGTCGAAGGGCGCCATCCAGGGTGACCATGCACCCGTCATCCTGCACGAGGACGGACCTTGACTTCCTGCTCCAGGGCGGGTTCGTCGGGCCCGAGCACGTCCATGCCTTCGAGGACGTGTGCCTGAGCGTCATCGAGGAGATATCGGGCCTGTTCGAGGGCGTGGAGTTCATCCGCATTCACGGCGATTTCCACAGGGGCAACCTGCTCGACAGGCCGTCAGAGGGGCTCATGGTGATCGACTTCGACGACATGATGGAGGGCCCGGCGGTGCACGACCTCTGGCTGCTCCTTCCCGACCACGCAGGAAGGGCCCGCCGCGAGATCGAGCTCATCTTGAGCGGTTACGAGCGCTTTTACCCCTTCGACCCGTCGTCCCTCAGGCTCATCGAGGCGCTCAGGTTCATGCGGTTCATCTACTACCTGGCCTGGTGCGCGAGGCAGTCAGCCGACTACGACTTCAGGACCAACCACCCCGACTGGGGCACGGACGGTTTCTGGCAGAGGGAACTGCTCGACCTGCACCACCAGCGCCAGGTGATCATGGAGCACAAGGTGGCGTGGGAGGAGGGCAGGTTCTTCGAGGCCTGAACACCCGGGCGGACGCCCCACCCTTTTTCCACCCTCCTTTGCTGCAGGGCACGGGCATAAAGGCCCTGCACAGGTCCCGAGGCAGGATACCCACCGGAAAGAGGCTGGACGGCGCGGCCACACGCACAGGCTGCGCAAGGCCCTTGCCAGTCCGGGACACGGGTCCATACCGGCAACGCGCGACAGACCTCTGCTTCAGGTCCCTTGCCCGCATGGAACACGGCTTTTGCCGGCTTCTCGGCCGAGGCGCGGTATCGCACGCCCCATGCCCGCACGGGACACGGATCGGCCGTGGCATGTCGCCGCCCCCTTTGAATCCGGCAACGCCTCGGGGAGAGGTCTCGGCCCCGCAAGCCCTTCCGGGACCGAAGGCGTCTCACGCAACCAGGGCGCCGACCATGCGCCGGGGTTAAGATGGGGGGAAGCTGCGGCGCTGGATATCGGCCGCCTGTCATGGTAACGTAGCTGCACGACACATGGCTACGGACAGGACCACCCTGAACAGGATCGTGACCGCCTTCCTCGTGGCTGCCGTCACCGCGCTCTTCGTGGCCATGATCCGCCCCTTTCTCCTGACGATCGTGCTCGCGGGCGTCTTCGCGGCCATGCTCCAGCCCGTCTACAAGAGGGTTTACAGGCTCGTGGGCGGCAGGCCGTCCCTGGCTTCCCTCGTCACGCTCTCCTTTCTCCTCTTCGCGTGCATCCTGCCGCTCATGGGTCTCCTGGGGGTGCTCGCAGGCCAGGCGATCTCCATGGGCAGGTCGGCGAAGGAGTTCCTCGAAGGCCTGGGCGCTTCCGGCTGGTCCGCAGCGGACATCCTCGGCCGCCTCGGCCTCGCGGGCGTGTACGAGGCCTACAGGGACACGATCGTGGCGCGCATGGGCGAGATCGCTGCCAAGCTGGGCCAGATCGTGATGGACACGGTCTCGGGCGTCACCGTGATCACCATCCAGAGCGCCTTTTTCTTCTTCGTCTTCCTCTACACCCTGTTCTTCTTCATCAAGGACGGGAGAAAGATCCTCGACAGGTTCATGTCGTACGTGCCGCTCCCAGAGGGCGTGGAACAGAGGCTGGTGGAGAGGTTCACCCAGGTGGCCACCTCGGCCCTCAAGGGGGTGTTCGTCATCGGGCTCGTGCAGGGCTCGCTCGCAGGCCTCGCCTTCCGGCTCGTGGGGATCGACAAGGCGTTGTTCTGGGGCTGTGTCATGGCGATCCTCTCCATCATCCCCGCCGTGGGTTCTGCGATCGTGTGGGTGAGCGCCTCGATCATCCTCCTGCTCTCGGGCGCCTACCTCAAGGCCGCATTCCTCATCGCCTTCTGCAGCATCGTCGTGGGCGGCGTGGACAACCTCCTGCGGCCGTGGCTCGTCGGCAGGGAGACCAAGATGCACGAGCTCATGATCTTCTTCGGCACGCTGGGCGGCATAGGCATGTTCGGGATCACCGGCTTCATCATCGGGCCCGTCGTGGCGGCGTTGTTCATCACCGCGTGGGACATCTACTCGGAGAACTTCTCAGACTTCCTGCCTGACGGGCCGGGGGCGGCCCCCGGTGAGCAGAAAGACGAACAGGCCGGCACACCCAGGTGAACGAAGACGGAAGCTCCCTGGACTTTCCCTGTACTTGGGCTGGACCTTCGGGCGTGGCCGCGCGCCGTACCCACCGGGCGGCATGAGGGGGCCGGCCAAGGGGTGCCGAGGCACCCGGCCCTCCCGGCTGGCAAGCAACGGGCATGACGGGCGGAGAGGTACGCTCGAGAATCAGGGGGCGCCGACGCGGCCCGGGCATTGGACGCCGTCATCGTTCACACCCTCGGGGAGGCAAGGGATACCTTGCCTGCGCGCGCCGACAGGGTGCGAGAGCCTTCTCAGCCAGGCATCGAGAGGCAAGGGCCAGCTTTGAAGTCCTGCCTTGACGGGCGGGGGTCGCCACAAAGGCCCGGCCCTTCCGCGTGCATGGCCGGCGCGGCCCGGGTGAAGGGGAGCGCATCACCGCACCGCCGACGCGACCACCCTGTGCCTGGAGAGGGAGCCCAGGCGGAGCGAGGGAGGCTTCCTCCCCGTCGATCCCACGTGCGCCTTCGCTTCGCTCACGTCTGGTACCGGTATGCAGGCTCCAGGCAGGCTCACGGAGCCGGGCACGAACCCTTTCGTGCCCGGCCCCGTCTCGGCCTTCACCACATGCGGTTGGAAGCGGCCGTCGACTTCCAGACGCCCTGCCCATAAGGCCGCTGCCCACCGCGGTCATAGCCCTGGCTGCGCGGATATCCGGGCGCAGGGGGTCTCTTGAAGCCGTCTTTCTTCCACCCATCATCGTGGTACCGCCCGTGCCTCGGGCCGTAGTGGTAAATGTAGGTGTTGTGCTCGTGGATGTTCACCCTCGGCCTGGAGATCACCCGGTGCGTGACCACCGGCTCGAAGTGCCCGGGCACCCAGACGCACGAAGGGCCGCATCCCCTCCAGTAGCCCGCCACCCACACGCAGCCGTCGCAGGCATACCCCCCGCCGCACACGTCCACGCACAGTGCAGGCAGGCCGAGGTTCACGTACACCCTGGTCTCGGCCCCGGCCTGGCCCGGCAGCATCGCGAGCGTGAGTGCGGCGATAACGGTGATTGTCGTCATTCTTGCGGTCATGTCATCCTCCCCTGTGTTTGCTTGGTCACCGGTTATGACGGGGGTGGGGGATGAAATGTCTACACGACCCTTGCACGAGGAGGGCGATGGGACGATAATGCCCCTCGATATCCCAACGGATGCGGACGGCACCGGGAACGAGCCTCGCTCCAGCGCCGGGCGATGCACAGGAGACGGGGCTCCAGGCGTTGTCGTCCTTCCCGCCCGGTGGGACCGAGGAACGCCTTGACACGGGAGGGACGGCCGGCGACGGCCGGGCGAGCGGCGCCGCGAGCGTCATCGGGGGGTGAGACCGCATGAGAAGGGCCATGAAGACAGCCTGCATCCTCGTGACGGGGGCCTTCCTGTGCCTGGCCGCCTACCTCGTGCACGGTGTGCTCGAGAGGATGTCGCTTGCCCGGCCGTTCTCCCTGCTCGGCATCGAGGTGGACACGGGTGCGCTCGTGATCGTGATCGCCCTCATACCCGCCTGGTGGATCGTGGGTGTCCTCGTCAAGACATGGTCAGTGAAGTGATGCGCACCGAACGCCCTTGGGCACTTCCTTGAAGGGGGGGTCTTCCCCGGGGCCCGCGGGCCTCAGGGAGAAGCTCCCCTCGAGAGAAGCGAAGATCCGGATCTTCACCGAGGCTCGGGATCCTGGTGGAGGGGTTCTCCTCAAGAGAGGCGGGGTCCCCGGCCTTCCCCAGGGCCCGCGGGCCTGAGTGCTCATCACCGGACGCCGACGAGCTCTGTCCTCGGCGGACGACGACGCCGTCTTTTGCACGCCCCCTTGCGGCGCTCGAGGGGAACATCCCCGCAGGTCAAGAGCGGGCGGCCGTCTTGCCGGGTGCCTAGGGGATCGAAGCCCCCTTGCCGGACGGGACCACCACCGTGGATGCGCCGTCCGCCTGGATGACCGTGCTGTAGGGCGCCACGTCGTGATCCAGCCACACGTTGCCGCCGATCACCGAGCCCCTTCCTATCGTGACCCTCCCGAGGATGGTGGTCCCCGAGTAGATGATCACGTCATCCTCCACGATGGGATGACGGGGGATGCCCTTCACGAGCCTGCCGGCCTCGTCCTTGGGGAAGCTCTTCGCGCCGAGCGTAACGCCCTGGTAGAGCCTGACGTTGGAGCCGATGATGCAGGTCTCGCCTATGACCGTGCCGGTCCCGTGGTCGATGAAGAACCGTTCCCCGATGGAAGCGCCCGGGTGGATGTCGATCCCCGTGGCAGAGTGGGCCATCTCGGTGATGATGCGGGGGATGATCTCCACGCCCAAAAGATGCAGCTCGTGGGCGATGCGGTAGTTGGTCATGGCCTTGATGCTCGGATAGCAGAAGATCGTCTCGCTCGTGCTCTTGGCCGCAGGGTCCCCCTCGAAGGCGGCCATGACGTCGGTGGCGAGCAGCCTCCTGATCTCCGGCACCTTCACGATGAACCTCCGCGCGAGAACCCTCGAGCGCTCGTCGCACTCGATGCAGGAAGCCCTGTCCGTCTGCTCGCAGAAGAAGCCGAAACCCCGCTTGATCTGCTCCGCGAGCAGGCGTTCCACCCTCTCCAGGTGGCTGCCCACGATGTAGGGCATGGTCGCCGGGGTCATCTCCGGGTCGCTGAAGTAGGCGGGGAACAGCACCATGCGGAGGCGTTCCACCACCTCGGAGAGGACCTCCAGGGAGGGCATCACGCCCTCGAGCGTCGGCCTGTGGTAGACCTCGCTGTAGGACTCCGGCCTGCAGAGCTCCTCGACGACCTTCCGTATCACGTCCGCGTCTTCGCTCACGACCCCGGGGTTCGTCTCCATGGCCTCGCCTTCCTTCCGTCCCATGGGTGAGTTCACGTCCGCCCCTCGGTGGCGCAGAAGTGCTTGTTGGTGTAGAACTCGATGAGCCTCTCCACCTCCTCGGTGCACTCCCCGCACACGGTCGCCACCTTCGTCTTCTCCTGGACCTCGTAGAGCGACCTCGCGCCTTCCAGCACCGCCTCCTCGATCTCGTGGTCGGTCACGTTCATGCACGAGCAGACCACGCGCGCCTCCTCCCTCTGGATCTTCTCGGCCTGGCCGGTCTTCTCGTAGTAGTCGTTGATGGCCGCGCGCAGCGCCTTGTCTCCCAGGACGCTGCAGTGGATCTTGTGCTCTGGCAGACCGCCCAGCTCCTTGTTGATGTCCCTGGGCGACAGCCTGAACGCATCCTCGAGCCTCATACCCTTGACCATCTCCGACATGATCGAGGTGCTCGCGATGGCGCTCGCGCACCCGAAGGTCTTCCACTTGCAGTCCGTGATGACGCCACGCTCGGCGTCCACCTTGATCGCCACGATCATCTGGTCGCCGCACTTGACGTTTCCGGTCACCCCCACGCCGTCGGCCTGAAACGCCTGTTCGTCCTCGAGGATGTTCCTCGGGTGCATGAAGTGATCGAGGACCTTGTCGGAGTAAACCCACCCTACCTTATCCATCACTTCCTCCCCGCGTAGGCGCTCGACATCTTCCTGATGCGGGAAATGACACCCGGCAGGACGTCGAGGAAGTAGTCGACGTCCTCCATGGTGTTCTCCCTCCCCATGCTGATCCGTATGGACCCGTGCGCGCACTCCGGGCTCAGCCCCGTGGCGAGGATCACGTGCGAGGGGTCGAGCGACCCGGAGGCGCAGGCCGACCCCGTCGACACCGCGATGCCCGCGAGGTCGAGGTACAGGAGGATGGCCTCCCCCTCCGCACCCTCGAAGGAGACGTTCAGGGTCCCGGCCAGGCAGTCGGTGGGGTGTCCCACGAAGTGCACGTCTGGGATCGCGGCGGCGATGCCTTCCTTCAGCCGTTCCTTCATCGCGCGCAGGCGTTCGCCTTCCGCGTCCATCTCCAGGTCCCTGAGCTCGACCGCCTTGCCGAGCGCCGCGATCCCGATGGTGTTCTCGGTCCCGGCCCTCCGCCCCCTCTCCTGGTGCCCCCCCCGGATGAAGGGGCAGAACGGCGCCCCCTTCCTCACGTATACCGCGCCTATCCCCTTGGGGGCGTATATCTTGTGTCCCGAGAGGGTGAGGAAGTCCACGTCCAGCTCCTTGACATCCAGCCTCACCTTGCCCACCGCCTGGACTGCGTCCGTGTGGAAGAGGGCGCCCTTGTCGTGGCAGATGCGGGCTATGGTCTTGATGTCCTGGACCGTCCCGATCTCGTTGTTCGCCATCATCACCGAGACCAGGGCCGTCCTGTCGTTGATCGCATCCTCGAGCCGGTCGAGGTCGACCTTCCCGTCGGAGTCCACATCCACGAACGTGACGCCGAACCCCCGCTCGGCAAGGCACTTCGAGGCCTCGAGGATGCAGGGGTGTTCGATCTTCGTCGTCACGAGGTTGCGCGGCCCGAACGAGCCGATGGAGCACGGGCGCCCCTGGCACGTGACGATGGAGAGCACCGTGTTGTTGCCCTCGGAGCCGCTGCCCACGAACATGATCTCCTCGGGCTCGGCGCCGATGAACGCGGCGACCTTCTTCCGGGCCTCCTCCACGAGCGCCCTCGCCTCTCTGCCGTACGCATGGAGGCTCGAGGGGTTCCCGAACGTCTCCATGGCATCGGCCATCACCCGCTTCACCTCGGGGTGCAGAGGCGTCGTGGCGTTGTTGTCGAAGTACACCCTTCTCGTTTCCATGCGCAACCCCGTCTCTTTCGTGCCCTCCCACAGGCGTCCCGTCTCCGGGGACCCGGGGGGTGCCTGATGAGTGTATCCATCTTTTCAGGCGCCCGTGTCAAACGGCAAGTGAAACCCGACCGCTCGAGGGGACAGGCCGCCCGGGCTGTTGCCGACCATGCCCCATGGCGCGCCGACGCCTACCGGGCGGGCGAAAACGGAGAGAGGCCAGGGCACGAGGCCGCTCGGGCCGAACCGCGACGCGCCTCTCGGGGGCAAGACAGGCCCGCGGACGATCGCGAGAGGGCCGCCACACGCGGCGCCACGGCTGAAAGCGCCGTGCGCCAGCCCGGGGAGCGGCGCCATCCTCGACATATTGTCTTACAGAACCACACCTGGTATGATTTCCTCGCGGGCAGGGACACGTGACAAGGCAACGATCACATTCGACGTGATCAACCATGATTTCATCGCGGGTAGGGACACGTGGGAGACATCCTCGAGACGCTCAAACGGTATCGGGCTGAAGGGTCGAGGCTCGTGGGGTGCTTCCCCCTCTACGGGCCGCTCGAGCTCTTCCACTCGTTCGGCCTTACGCCGGTGGTGCTCTGGGGGCTGGGGGACGGCCGCGGGTACTACCCGGCGAGCGACGCCCACGTGCAGGGCTATGCGTGCAGCGTGGCCAGGGCGCTCACGGGGTTCGTCATCGAGCACGGCACCGCCCTGTTCGACGCACTCTTCATGTACAACGCATGCGACACGCTGAGGAACCTCCCGGAGATCCTCTCGCGCGCCCTCGACTCGAGAGGCGGACACATCCCCATGTTCCGGCTGCATCTTCCGGCCATCCCCCTGGACAGGGCGCATGCCGCCCGATACCTCGAGGAACGCCTGCGCGGCCTCGTGAAGGCGCTCGAGGAGTTCACGGGAAGATCGTTCTCCGGGGATGCCTTCATGGCGAGTGCGACCCTGTACGAGCGGAGGCGCTCGCTGTGCAGGGGGGTCATGGATCTTCGCGCCCGGGGCGGGATACCCTCCGCCCGTGCCGCGCGCATCATCGAGCTCGGCAACCACGTGGAAGTGGCGGAGCACATCGCCGGGCTCGAGGAGGTGGTGGGGTCGTGCAGCGGACTGCCCGGCGATGCAAGGGGGGTCAGGGTCATGGCGGGCGGCATCCAGGCCCCGCCCCTCGAGCTCCTCGACGCCATGGACTCGTCGAACCTCGTGACCGTCGCGGATGACTTCGCGACCATGGCACGCACCCACCTCGCATCGGTCAGCCCCCGGCCGGACCCGCACTCGTATTACACGGAACTCTACCTCCATCACCCACCATGCAGCACCCTCCTGCCGTCCGCCGACGCCAGGCTGGGCCACCTGGTGTCCCGCGCGAAGGCCTCCGGGGCGCGCGGGTTCATCCTGTTCGGCGAGAAGTTCTGCGAGTACGAGTACTTCGAGGCCCCCCAGCTCCTCGCGGCCATGGAGAGAGAGGGCGTCCGCACGCTCTTCCTAGAGATCGCGCCCGAGGACCGGGAAAACCTGGCACAACACGTCACCCGCATCGAGGCCTTCGCCGAGATGCTGCAAGACGGGTCTACGGGAGGCTGACATGGTGGAATCTCCGCTTGCAGGCAAACCGAAGAAGAGCGAATCGGCCAAGAGGCTCAGCGCCATGATCGCCGAGGACTACATGACCCTCCACCAAAGGGCCTCCAACGGCGCCTTCGTCGTCTGGATAGCCATCGTGGTGCCCGCCGAGCTCTTCGCAGGGTTCGACGACGTTGTCTACGCCGTGCCCGAGAGCCACGCGGCCATGAGCGCGGGCAAGGGCGTGGGCGCCCTCCAGTGCGCCAAGGCCGAGCAGGCGGGGTACTCGGCCGACCTGTGCTCGTACGCCCGCATAGACATCGGCACCGTCCTCGACGGGGGCAGGGACTCGCCGTCCTTCGGCCTGCCCAGGCCACACCTGCTCGTGAGCAACAACAACAACTGCTCGCTCCTCGTGAAGTGGTTCGACATCTACCACAGGATGTGGGGCACCCCGCACTTCGTGCTCGACATCCCCTTCTGCTACGAGGAACAGAACGGCCTCAACTTCTCCTACATACGGGACCAGTTCAAAGACCTGATCAGCACCATCGAGAGGCTCTCCGGCCAGCGCTTCAGGGAGGAGAAGGCGGCCCAGGCGGTAAGCCTCTCCGCGGAGGCCCTCAAGGAGTGGAAGCGCTTCATAGGGCTCGCGTCCCACAGGCCTTCCCCCATCACCGCCTTCGACTCCTTCGTGCACATGGCGCCCATTCTCACCTCGAGGGGGACGAGAAGGCTCGTGGAGCACTACAGGATGCTCGCGGACGAGACCGAGTCGCTCGAGGCCGACGGCGTCTACCCCGTGCCCGGCGAGAGGTACCGGCTCCTGTGGGACAACATAGCGCCCTGGCACCAGCTCAGGAAGATGTCCTCGAGGCTCGCCGGCCTGGGCGCCAACATCACCACCGCCAGCTACACCTACTGCATCGGTTCGCTGGAAGGGTCCATCGATGCATACCCCTTCGACGGGACGGACCCCCTCGCGTGGCTCGCGAGGCTCCAGAACTTCTCCGTCTGCCCGCAGGGCCTCGACCTCAGGCTCCGCGCGATGCAAAGGGCCATCGAGCGCAACGGCATCGACGGGGTGATCTTCGCCAGCAACCGCAGCTGCAAGGTCTACTCCGTCATGCAGATGGACCAGATGCGCCACGTGAGGGACACCCTCGGCGTGCCCGCCATCATGATAGACGTCGATCACGCCGACGAGCGCAAGTACAGCGAGGAGGCCGCCTTCGTGAGGATCGAGGCGCTGCTCGAGACCATCGACGCGCGAAGGTCCTCGGGGCGCCCGCCCACGGCGTGACACCCGGGCCGCGCGCCATGAGGCGCTCTCACGGCATGGCGGCCCAATAGGCGAGGTCGCTCAGCGCCGTGGACTCGACGAGGTAGCGCACGCCGTGGAGAAGCGCCCTCTCCTGGATCTCGCGGGCGAGCCCGGGGAGGTCGTCTTCCGGCCTGCCGGGGCCGAGGCCCGAGACGTATCCCCACATGTGGAGGAGGGCGTCGCCGAGCGGCCCCTTCCTTGGCCTCGTCCTGAGGACTTCCGCGAGGGTGCGCGCCAGCTCCCTGAAGAACGCCTCGCCGCGAGCCGACGCGACGGCCTTGCCGATCGCACGGTACGCCCCGGGGTCGCGCGCCATGACCGAGTACTTGTGTTGGGCCCACAGGCTCGAGGGGTCCCTCGGGATGGGGATGCGGCCGGCACGGAGGCCCCCATACTTCGCTGAGAGCAGGGAGAACTGGGTGAAGGGCTCGTCGATGAAGGTCTCGGGCCAGGGCGTCTGCCCGGCATCGGGTGCGGGGCTGAAGTGGCCGTACCCCCTCAACACCATTTCCTGCACGACGAAGCCGTGTCTGTGGGCCAGGGAGCCGAGCGCATCCTTCCAGCGCAGCGTCTCGGGGTGCCGCGCGTACCCGGCCTTCCTGTTCATGACCACGGAAAAGATCGCGTGGATCTCCCTGTGTTCCCCGAGGAGGCTCTGGCGGCTCAGGTACCCCGGGTGGACATCCCATACCCTCATGGGTGCAACCTGTGGGGCACCGGGCCCTACCGGCGGCGCCGGCCCTTAGTTCGGCCTGGGGGGTCATTTCCGGGCGCCTGCCTGTTCTGCCGCTCGTACGCCATGTCCTCGAGGGTCTTGAACCGGCCCTGCCCGAGGATCTTCCTCACCTCGATGAGGTATCTCATCCGTTCCTGGGTGAGCTTCTGCTGCTTCTCCTCCACGCGCCTCAGGTGCTCCTTGACCCTGCGCTCGTCGAACGGCTCCTGGCTCATGGCCCGCTTGAGGCGGGCGCGCTCCTCCTCGAGATCGGCCCTCGTCTCGGTGAGGACGCCCCGGTTCCGCTCGTAGAGATCGTCCAGGGCCTTCTGCTCGTGCCTGCCGAGTTGGAGCTCCCGCACGATGTGCGGGTCCTTCCACCACCTGCCGGGCCTCACCTCCTGGCCGAAAAGCGGCGAGGAGAGCGCCACCAGCGCCGTCGTCCAAAGCAAGAGCGTTCCCATGAACCGTTTCACGGCCTTATCCTCTCGACCTTCATGTCTGTTTCCCCGTTCGTTTCGCCGCGGTCCACCGGCAAGTCCATGCCGGGCTCACACAAGCGGCGTCGGTCTTCACGTCTTTCCCCCCTTGGGCCCTGCATCGGGCGGTATGAGGAAATCGAAGAACTCGTCGTCAGGGACCCCCGCCGGCTCGGGGATGATCCCCGCGTATGGCTCGGGAAGGGGATCGTCCTCGAGCTTCTGCACCTCTGCGAGCAGGGCCTTGTCCTGGTGCGCCTCCATCGCGAGCCTCGACATGTCCGCCTCCTGCACCGGGCCCGTCACGATGCGCGCCAGGAGGTACACCCCTGCCAGCACGACGAGAGCTGCGGCCCCCGCGAACCCCATGGACCACGACATGAGCCTCGCCATGGGACGCGGATACGCCTCCGAGGGGAGCACCACGCGTTTGGGCCCCCCGGGGGTGAACCCCGCCGCATCCCTCGACAGGGCGCCCAGGCTCGACAACAGGCGCTCCCTCTGCCGGGAGCACTCGGCGCACGCCTCGAGATGCTCACGTTCCTCGACGGTGAGCTCCCGGGCATCGACAACCGATGCCGCCATGCGGTCGGGATCCAGGTGCCCCCGGCTCTTTTCGTTCATGACTCCCCCCTCGATGGGTCACCCCCCGTGCCGGAAGCGAAAGACGTCCTCCTGAACTTCTCCACGGCACGGTAGAGATGGGTCTTGACCGTGCTCTCGTTCTTCCCCAGGACCGAACAGATCTCCGGGATGCTGAGCTCGTCCACGAACCTGAGCCTGAAGACCTCCCTCTCGCGGGCAGGCAACGCCTCGAGGAAGGCGTTCAAGCGCTCCCAGAACGCACGCGACGCCATGCGGTCGAAGGAGTCCGGCCCCGGATGGGGGTGGTCTTCGGGCTCTGTTTGAGCGCCCAGGCCGAAGAACCCGAGGACCTTGCGCCTGCGCACGACGTCCCTGACGCGGTTGAGCGCTATGCGGTAGAGCCACGCCCTTATCAGCGCAGGGTCCCTCAGGGTGCCGATCGTCCGGTACGCGTTCAGGAACACCTCCTGAACGACGTCCTGGGCGTCGCTCACGTTTTGCAGCCTGGCGTAGGCCATCCGGTATATGCCTTCCTGGTACATGACGACCAGCCTCTCGAAAGCGCGCCTGTCTCCCGACCGGGCGGCGTCCGCGAGTTCGGCCGCCCCCCCGGGATCACGGGGCCTGCCGCCGGGGTCGCTTCCGGCCGTCATCGCCGCATCCGTCTCGTCCATGACTCCGTCCAAGGCCCCAGTGTTCTCACCATGTGTGACGCAGGAGGCGTCCCGCAAGTCTACAACGCCCCCTCACGCCCGGGCGTCCCGAGTGGACGGCGTCTCAAGGAGCCCCCGTGCCGTCCTCGGACGCTTCGTCCGTCCTCTCAGAAGCGCTCGATCACGATCTCGTCGAGGGAACGTTTCGGCACGTGGTGCACCCCCTGGTCGTCGCGCCAGTACCGTATGTCACCCTGCGGGCCCACGGGCTCGATCGTCACCCTCTCGGCCGGCCTGCCGATCGCGATGACGAGAAGGATCTCGTATCGCTCGGGGATGCCGAGGGCCTGCATCAGCTGCTGCTTCTTGATCGAGGCTATCATGCAGCCCCCGTATCCCTTCTCAACGGCGCCGAGGAGGATGGACTGCGCCGCGATGCCGTGATCGCACCAGAAGTTCCGGGAGATCACGGTGTCGCCCAGGATCACGATGTAGGCGGAAGGACGTTCCCCGGGCGCCGGCCCGGGCCAGTCGGTGAGGTAGGCGGCCCAGCCCAGGCAGTCGAAGATCTTCACGTTGGTCGCCTCGTCGCAGGATACGAAGAACTTCAGCGGCTGCATGTTCGCCGCCGAGGCGGAAAGCCTCGCGAGATCCACGAGCTCAAGGAGCTCGCTTCTCGCCACGGGCTGGTCCTCGTGGAATCTCCTGTAGGAACGGTTCTTCACGATGAGGTCACGTATCATCTCTTGCCTCCCGGCGTCTCCTCGCTTTCTGGAGGTTCTTCAAGAACGGCTTGTAGAGGAAGCTCCTCTCGTCGAGGCCGCAGAGCATGGCGTACATCGGCACGGTGACCGTGAAGGCGAGGAGGCCTTCGGGGATGTGGGGTCTCATGGCGATGTCGGTCGCGCCTATGAGCGCCTGGGGTTCCCCGAGGTCGGCAAAGGGTGTCACGAGCATCATGCAGCCTGACCCGAAGGGTGCGAGCACGGGATCCTGGCCGGTGAGGTCGTGACAGTAGTGGGCGCCGATCACGAGGGCGCTCAGCTGGTCGGGGTTCACGAAGAACGTGACCGTCTTGAGGTACTCATCCCGCCCGTCTTTCAAAGGACCTATGAGGATGTTCCCGTGCGTGGGCTTGTACGTCCTGCGGTTGTCGAGCCACCGGGCCATGACCTCGTGGCTGCACTTGAGCCCCTCGGTGTCGGCCAGGAACGAGATGAACTCCTCTCTGCCGCGCGTCTGCAGGCTGAAGAGCGCCGCCCCCGCACCGCCGCACCCATAGCATTCCTGGGAAAGCCTGAGGGTCTTCCCTTGGAGCCATTGCTTGAAGAACGCGAACAGGCAGGTGTGCCTGCCGGGCGCCGGCTCCACCACCGGGTCGAACCCGTCGGTGGTCGGCGCGTCGTAGAACCCGATGACCGGCCACTCTATGCCGAGCCTCTCGATGAGCCTCCTGGGATCAGGTACCATGTCCATGCCCCTTTCTCTCCTCGCTTGGCTGCGGCCCGGCCCCTTCGTCCAGGCCGCGCCCCGGGTGCCGTGACGTCAGGCATTCCTGCCGAAGATCTCGCCCAAGCGCACCAGCAGGTTCGTGTCGCCCTCGGCCTTGAAGGCGCCCTTGAGGTAGAGGTCGGCGCCGCTCGCCCTTCCCGTGACCACATCCATCCACAACTCGAAGGGGGCCTTCACGGCAAGGTCCGCCCGATCGGGCGGGGTCGTGGTCCCGTCGACGGCGCCGTCGTGTATGGTCAGGCTGCAGGAACCCTCCTGTTGCCCGGTGAAGTCGAACCTGATCGTCGCGTCGATCCCACGGGCGTTCTCCGGCCTGAAGGCGAGCTTCATGATGAGCACGAAGTCATCGATGGTCTCGGGCCTCGGCACGACCCCCTTGGCCCTCAGCTCCTCCGGGGTCATGCGCTCCCTCATGCACGTCCTCCAGAAGATGTTCGCCGCCCTGGCCATGACGGTCTTGTCCCCCAAGGGCTGGCCTATGCGTTCGAGGGTCTTTTCCGACACCCTCATCCGCCTGACGAGTTGTGTGCCCGCCTCCTTCGTGGCCGCGAGGATGTCCTCCCTCTGTTTCGTGTACGGCCCCAGCACCATGGCCTCGGCCGCGGGCCTGTAGATCTCCCCTATGAGACCGTGCCGGTACATGAACCGCATGTGGCTCGAGAGCTGGGAGAACACCGACATCTCCGGGAACCCCGCAACGGACAGGATCACGACCGCCGGGTGCCTCGAACGCAGGGGGTGGAAGGTCACGTCGCCCTTCTGCTCGAGGAACGGCTCCAGCACTGGCAGGGTGCGCTCTATGAAGGCCTTCATGGTCGCGTTCATGGTGAAGTGGTAGAGGGGGGTGGCGAACACGGCGATGTCCGACGAGATGAACTTGTCGAGGAGTTCCTCTGCCATGTCGTCCCGGTGGATGCACCTGCCGGGTGTCTTGGTCCAGCAGGTGTAGCACCCGATGCAGTTCTTCACCGTCTTCGTCCTGAGGTGAACCACCTCCACCTCCGCGCCGGCATCTTCCATCCCTGAAACGAGGGCCGAGAGCATGATCTCCGTCTTGCTCTGTCCCTTGATCCGGGGGCTTGAGTTCAGTGCCAGTACCTTCATGGGGGATCCCTCCGTTCAGTGCATACTCGGCCCGGGCAAGGCCTGCGTCGCCCCGCCCGTCAGACAGGCTAACCGTTTCACGAGGCGTTGACAAGAGGCAAGAAAACCGGCCTCATGGGGGGCCTGCCCAAGGGTGCGGGTCAGGCGGGGAAACGTGGAAGCACCGTCTTTTCCGTCCTGGACCCGATATCCGCTGCCGCATGGGGTGCCCTGCGGAAAAGGGTGCGCTTCACCGGTGGTCGTCGAGAGGGATGGGTCGACGACACCGTCAGCCTCCCCTGGGGCCTGCATGAGAACGGCGAGGCCATGCTTGGCCCCTGACAGGCGAGATCCTCCTCGAGGGGAAAGGGGGGCCGCTCCGCCTGCGCCCGGGATCGAGGCATCGGCTGTGGTGCGCATGGTCCCGCACATGCGTCCAACGCGGGCATGCCCACCGTGCGCCCACCCGGGACACCCACCCCGGTGATCGCGTAGATGCACGCGGGGGCTCGCAGGTGCAAGGCGGCATGGCCGTCTCACGGGTACGAGCCGGCGTCAGGCCCCTTCCCGCCCCAGGACCCGTCGCGGCTGCAGGAGACCAAGCCGGGCCACGAGCGCTCGCCGTTGCTCACGAGAGGTATTCCACGAATTCGTCCATGTACTTTTTGACCTGGGTCCCGACGAGATCCATCACGGACGGGTCGACACCCAAGGACTTCGCCTGCTCGGAGGCCCCGGGCTGCACGCCCTGTGCGTTCGGGGTGCCGTACCCCAGGGACTTGACCGCGATGTTGGCCAGCTGCACGACGAGCAGTTCCCTGCCGGGGTTGAGCACCTTGCCGAGGTCATCGTGGAGCTCGGCCACCTGGACGAACACGGCCGGGAAGAGCCACTTCTTCAGGAGGACCGCGCCGGCCTTGCCGTGGTGCGTCTCCACGGCCGTCATGAGCATGTCGGTGTCGGTATCGACATCCTTGCCGCTCCTTTGGAGCTCGCCGATGACCCTCAGCAGCATGAGCTTGCCGATGTCGTGGAACAGGCCCATGGTGAAGGGATCCTCCAAGAGCCTGATCCCCCTCAACTCGGCGATGAGCTGGCAGGCGTACGCACAGGCCAGCGAGTGCACCCAGAGCTTTTCCACCACCTGCACGTAGTTCGGGTGCACGTCGTCGTACAAAGCCCTGCTGCACACCGCGTCCACGGTCTGTTTCGTGGCGATGAGGCCGAGGCGGTTGACTGCCTGCTCGACGGTGACGTTCTCGTTGTACCCCCTGTAGAACGATGAATTCGATATCCTTATGAGCTTCGACGAGATGGCCGGGTCCTTTTCGAGGAGATCCGCGATCGCCGCCAGCGTGGCGCCCGAGGCCGTGAGCTCGTAGAACTTGCGCTGGATGAGATGCATGGGCGGCAGTTCCATCTCGCCCCTGTTGAACCGCTCGATCACGCCGTCGAGCGAGTTCTTCGCGGCGGATGCCTGGGCCCCTGCCGGAGCGCCGTCCGGCTCGGGCGGGAGGATCCCGTTGTCCCTGAGCTTCTTGAGCACCCTGTCGCTGCTGAAGGGCTTCGTGATGTAGTCGTTGCACCCTTCCTTGATACAGGTGATGATGGTCTCCCTCTCGGACGCTGCCGTGACCATGAAGATCTTCGCCCGTGCATCCTTCGGGACGTTTTCGGCCCGTTCCGACTCCCTGATCCTCTTGAGCACGTCGATGCCGTCCATGGAGGGCATCGAGATGTCGAGCGTGATGAGCTCGTAGGGCCTGTTCTCGGACATGGCCGCGCTCACTGCCTCGAGGGCGGCCTGCCCGGTGGACGCCTCGTCGCACCCCCCGAAGAGGCCGGCCATGATGCGCCTCATCTTCTCCCTGCTCACCAGCTCGTCGTCGACAACGAGGACCCTCATTCCCCTGACCTCGAACCCTCCTTGCACGATACGGCCGCAAGACCGCCGGCCCTCCACGCAGGCGCAAGGACACCCCGTGGCGATTTCCTGAGTGCACGTGGCACGCGTACCGGGACGTGCAGTTCTTCACAGCCGTTCGGAGACATACCGTTTGAGCCTCTCGTGTTGGGCCTCGAGCCTCTCCAGGGCCTCGTGGGCCCGTGCGAGACCACCCTCTCCCGCCATCCGCTCCATCGCCCATGCGCACTCGGCGAGTCTCTGGGCCCCGAGATTCCCGGCGCCGCCCTTGATGGCGTGGGCGAGGGACCTCACCTCCTGCGCGTCGGCCGTTCCGATCGCCCGCCTCAAGGCCGGGATCTGCCGCCCGACGTTCTCGAGGAACGCCCGCAGCAGCCCCTGGAGAAAGTCCCTGTCGCCATCGAACTCGGAAAGCGCCTGCTCGAGATCGATCGGGTCTCCCTCTTCGCCGTCGGCGGACGTACTGAACGGCCTGTCCGGAGTCTCGCAGCACACCGCCTTCACGCCGGGGACACCCTCGTCTTTCAGCGTATCCCGGGTTACCATCCGCTCATCCTTGGCCACGAGGTCATCCATGCCGGCCTCTCCGCCCCCATGCATCATGCCTCGCACAAGACGCCATGTTTCCATGCGCTCTCACGGCAGACCCCGTCATCCGGGCGGCGTTTCCCCATCAGGTGCTTATCCTCTTCCCCGCCCCTTTCCCCTGGAACAGGCGGCCGGCCATGCGGCCCAAGGGTGCGCCCCCCTCCTGGGAAAGGGTTCTCCCTCTCGAGAGAGGATCCCACCATCCTGCACCGCGCGCCGCACGGATACTCTCCATGCGGTGTCGCCCGGAAAACGGACAGAGCGGGCCCTCGGTCACGGAACCCATCCCCGTGGAGGCGTCTCGCGCCCTTACCCCCGGACGAGGCTCGTCTGCCGGGACGTCTCATGCGGACCAATGCCCCCCGTTGTTCATTCTTGGTATGCTGTATCGGAAAAACAAGCACTCTCCTGAAGACGACCGTCGCCGGGGGAGGGCCCCCAACCGCCGAGGCGGGAAAGAGCAGGCGGATTTGCATGTCGCACCCAGGGCACAGGCGACCGCCCTTCAGCCCGTCGACGACCTGCCTTTGGGGCAAACCCTCCATCGAGGATCTTCAGGCCCCTCGACCAGGACACGCTCGAGCGATGGCACTCAGCGGCGGGATGAACCCCTTCACGACAATCGTCAGGCATCCCACAGGGAGGTGAACGCGAACCTCTCGGAGTCGAAGAGACCCCTGTCGCTCAGCTTGAGCGACGGGATGACGAGCAGCGCCATGAACGACAGCGTGATGAAGGGGCTCGCAAGAGGCGACCCGAGACTGCCCGCCATGTCATTGAGTCGCGCGAAGCGGCCTGCGACCTCCTGTGCTTCGAGGTCCGACATGAGGCCTGCGACCGGCAGCCCAAGGCATTCGACACGGCCGCCCGCGGCCAGGGCTATGCCGCCCCCGCCTCCCATGACCGCGTCCACCGCGGCGCAGATGTCTTCGTCCTGGACACCCACGGCCACTATGTTGTGCGAATCGTGCGCAACGGAGGATGCGATGGCACCCGAGGCAAGGCCGAAGCCTCTCGCAAAGGCGACGGCGGGCGCCTGGTCGCGGTACCTGTTCACCACGACGATCTTGAGCACGTCACCTACCGGGTCGGACCTGACGAGGCCTGACTCGACGCGGGGCTTTACCACCGCCCTGCCCGTAACCAGCGAGCCGTCTTCCGCCTCGATCACGAGCATCCTCCCGCCGCGGGCGGGCACCTCGATGTCGGAAGACGATATCCGCCGGGCCTCGAACCTGTTGACGGGCTCGGGACGGTCGCGTCCCACGAGGGCGGTGCCGCCTTGTGCCACGAGCCTGCCCCTCAGGTAGGCGCGTTCGACCCTGAACTCCTGGAGGTCGCGGACCACGAGGAAGTCCGCATGGTCTCCCAGGCGCAGGAGACCCAGGTCCATGCGGTAGTGCCTCACGGGGTTGAGGCTCGCGCACCTGAGGACCTGCACCGGGTCGTGGCCCATGCGCACCGCCCTTCGCACGAGAGAGTCGATGTGTCCCCTCACCAGGTCGTCCGGGTGGATGTCGTCGCTGCAGAACATGCACATGGGGCCGTGCCGCTCGATGAGACGATGGAGTGCCTGGAAGTCCTTCGCTGCGGACCCCTCCCTCACGAGGATCCTCATGCCGAGGGAGATCTTTTCCATGGCCTCGCCGAGCGAGGTGACCTCGTGGTCGGTCGTGATGCCCCGGGAGACGTACGTTGCGAGGGCCTGCCCACTCAAGCCCGGCGCATGGCCGTCTATGGGCTTGCCGAGCCTCTTCGCGGCGCTTATCATCTCGAGGAGGCCGACATCGCCTGCCACCACGCCCGGGTAGTTCATGACCTCCGAGAGGTGCGTGATGTCGTCCCTTTCGAGCAGGGAGCGTACCTGGTCGGCCCCGAGCGCGGCGCCCGAGGTCTCGAAGGGGGTGGCGGGCACGCACGAGGGCGCCCCGAAGGAAAACCTGAAGGGAGACGATCGGGCCCGTCCCAGCATGAAGAGGACCCCTTCCACGCCAAGGACGTTTGCTATCTCGTGGGGGTCGCACACGGCGCCGAGCGTCCCGTGGGCCAGGGCAGCCCTCGCGAACTCGCACGGCTCCAGCATGCTGCTCTCGACGTGCACGTGACTGTCCACGAGCCCCGGGGTGAGGTAGACACCCTGGTCCCCCGCAACAGGCGCTATGGAGGCGATCCTTCCCTGACTGATGGTCACCTGTGCGGGAAAGATCCTGCCTTCGACCACGTCCACAAGGTTTCCGCGGACCGCGAAGGCTTCGCTCTGAACGCCCTCTTCCACTCCCACCGATTATACCCTCAAAGAGAAGCCGGCGCCACGGTCCATCGACGCCGCCTGAGACCCTTTCCAGCCGGCACGGGCCGGTTCTCCGGTCCCGGGCGCCCGGGAGGAGCTGCCCCTCGAGATGACGGCGAATAGTGCGGCCGGCACGGGCAACGGCGGCCGCGGCGGGTGTACGGACCGTAGCCCGGCCACGAGGCCGAACCGCCTTCGACCGCGAACACCACCCATGTCCCTGGTCGCCCGGGCCGCGGTCCTCGCCATCGAGGCGCACGGCCCCATCTTCTCGCCTTTCGGGGGGCATCCTCGCCCCCCGGGAAACGGGGTAGCGCCTCTTCGAAGGGTCTTTCCGGAGGCCTAGAGATCGAAGCCCGGCTTGCCCACGGGGCTACCCCCGAAGTACGTGTCGCAGACGTAAGCCATGTCGTTCAGGGTGCGCTCGACGAGCTGCCTGATCCTCTCGCACTCGGCGTTGTCCGCGTCGGCAGGCACTATGATGGGATCGCCGTGGAAGATCACGATGTCGGTGAACGGGACCGGGAGGAAGTAGCGGTCCCAGGTCTCGAGCACGATCCTCCTTCGCGCGCCGTACATCATGGGTATGACCGGCTTGCCGGTGTCGCGGGCGATCCTGATCGTGCCCATCTTGAGCACCCTCGGCGGGCCCGTGGGGCCGTCCGCCATCATGCCCGCGGTATGCCCGCCGGACTTCAGCCTGTCTATGAGCTCGTGCATGGCGTCCTTGCCCCCGCGCTTCGAGCTCCCCCTCACCGAGAGAAACCCGAGCCGAAGGGCCACCTCGTTGGCTATATCGCCGTCCTTGCTCCTGCTTATCATCATGGTGACGTGCCTGGAACCGAAGTCATGGAAGAAGTAGAACATCCTCTGGTGCCACGTGGCGTACACCGCCCCGCCGAACTCGGCCACGGCGTTTCTCTCTGCGGACTCGTTGATCCTGGCCCTGACACGGCAGGTCAGGCACCAGGTCTTGATGAGCCGTGCCGCGAGTGCGGGGAGAACCTTCTTCAGCAAGCCATCCTTCACTTTCGGGAACAGGGGCATACGCGGCGATTCTTGCACCATGTCGGGAAACCGGGTCAAGGCTCAGGCCCCCCATACGTGCAGGACAGGACCCCGGCACTGATCCTTCCCACGAACCCCGCCAGGGCGATGAGATCGCCAGGCGACTCCCCCTCGACGAGCTTCACGTGTGTCGCGTCCGCGGGCAGCTGGCCGAAGGTCGGGTCCACAGCCACCCAGGCGCCGTCGAGACAGCTCTCGGCCCAGGCGTGGTAGAGGAACCCGCCGTGCTCGGCCGAATAGACGAGGCCGCTCACCACCTTCGTGGGGATCCCTGACGCCCGGGCGAGCGCCGCGTAGAGAAGGGCATGGCCCTGGCACTCGGCCTTCTTCCGCTCGAGCACGTCCAGGGCCGAAAAGACGTCGATGGCCTCCTTGCGAATGTTCGCACCCATCCACGCGACGACGGCGGAGGCGACCTCCCGGGCGCCCTTCCTGCCTGCAGAGATGGACTCGGCCAGGGCCGATATCCTCGCGTCGCCGCTTTGGACCTCGAGGCTCGGCCTCAGGGAGCCTCCCCCTTCCCGGTCGTCCTTGCCGCCGCAGGGGCAGGGTGCAGCGTCCCTCTCGATCCTGCAGTGCACGCCGTCTGCCTGCCGGGTGCACACCTGGCGGCAGTCCGAGGGGATGGAGAGGGCGGAATCCACGCCCACGAGCACGACCTCCATCGTCTCGGCCTCCCTGGGCCGGTCGATCTTCGTCACGGTCGGCACCAGGCTCATCTCGAGCAGGGCGTCCCCCTTGTTCAGCGAGGTGCGCGCAAGGTACTCGCGTGCCCGCCGGTCGTCCTCGAGGCCCGAGACGAGCACACCGCCCATGGCCGTCTCGAGGAGGGGGCGTCCGAGGCGGTCGATCCAGGCGGTCGCCTCCTGCGAGTGGAGCTGCACCCTGACCTTGAACCCGGCGCCCTCGAAGAGATCGCTCTCCTCGCAGGCGAGCACCTCGAGCCTGGCAGGAGACACGCTCCTGGTCTCGCCGTCGTACACGGTCATCTCGTACACCTTGCCGGTCGCAAGCCCCCTGAATGCCGGGTAGAGGTACAGCACGCTCGTCGGGTACACGGGGCCGCATGCGGCGAAGACCTTTTCCTCCACCTTGCCATGGGTGACCACGCGGGTCAGGAGGGAGCCGTCTTGGAGACGACCCTCGAGGTGCATGACGTTTCCGTCGAGGTCGTAATCGTACGAAAACTCGACCAGGGCCAGGTTTTCATCGACAAGGTCGTACGCCTTGAGGGAGAACTTCTTGTCCACCATGAGGAAACGGAAGGCGAACGCCGCCAAGGACCGGATCTCGAAGAGCCCTTCCCCCCCTCGGGCCCTCCTCATGCTCAGGCTGGAGAACCCGATCTTGCTCCCGTTGAACACGATGCCCGTGTGATATTCGAGGGACCCCAGGGTGGAGGGGTCCAAAGGGGCATGGTCGCACGCTCCGGGCGCTGCGGCACGGAAATGGGCTCCCGCGCACCCCTGGAGCGTCAGGCACGCGATCACTGCCGCGAGGGCCCACACGATCGACTTGCAGTTCACGGTCACATACGGGATTGTACATCCTGGCCCAGGGAGTGTGAATACGGGAAAGAGGGGGTGAGTCGAGACCGGACGCACCGGGCGCGGGGGTGGCGGCATCGGCATCCTTTCTCTTCCGGGTGGACGTGCGCAGCGTTTTCCACCTTGATCTCGGCCTCAGAGGTGAATCTGGGTTCCCGCTCTTCTCTTCCGGGGTGGATTTGCGTCTCACGTTCCACCTCAAGGAGACGGTACACCCCGGCTGCGCATGTGGGCTCTGGAAGGCGGGAACACGTGCGCTCCTCTTTGCGAACATGGTCGGGGGGTGCCGAGGCGCCAGGCATGCACGGGGAATCCTGCATCATCGGCTTCGCCATCGGCGAATCCCTGCGAACTGCCCGACAGGCGCGGGGGTCCAGCCGGCCCTGACCATTCGGCACCGCCTTCGACAAAGCGGCGTTTCATCCCTCGACCCTCTTCACGCACGGCCGTCGCGTGCCCCTCGGGCCATGGGGGCCGTCTAGGGAGGCAAGGGGCAAGGCATCCCGCCACGCACTTCAAGGCCGTACCGTCAACCCTTCCCTGGAGACCCGGCGCCGAGGTACCGAGAGGTGCGGGGCCCGCAGTTGAAGAGGAGGTCGAACACGGAGAGGTTCGGGATGAATCCTCCCCAGAGCTGGGGATAGACGGGCGTGCACGGCTTGAGGTGCACGAGCTCGATGCCTGCGCGCTCGCATGCGTCGAGATCGGGCGTCCTCGCCCCAGACCCCTGCACGGCGATGCGCGAGGCGCCCAGCTTCCTGCAGAGCTCCACGAGTATCGGTCCGCCCCCGGGCTCGACACCCGTCTCGGACATCCTCACGACCCTCGTGGAGATGCCCGTCTCGCCGAGGACATACCCGATGAGGGACAGGTCGATGTCGATGAGGCTGTCCGAAGGGCCGCTCAACGCCTCCTCGAGGGCCCCCGCGTGGTCCTCGTAGTAGGGGGCGTTGCCGTATGCGTGCCTGAGGCCCTCGAGCACCTTGCGGCGCCACCTCTCGTCGGGGCAGACCTTGACCCCGCGTATCTTCTGGAGCCCGAGACCCTTCTTGAGCACCGGCACCCTGACCCAGTAGACCCCCCGGTCGTTCTTGAACCTGTTGCGCGTGATCCAGGTCGTCTTCAGGGGGAACTGGACATCGTCCAAGACCACGAAGACGTCGCTCGCCAGTATCCTGGCGAAGTAGCCGGGATGGGGGCAGAAGTACGGTCTCGCCGCCGACAGTATCACGGTCTCCCCACGCACTCCTTTCCGCCCGCAAGGCCGGTACGGGTGAGGGCGATCCTAGAGGTCGTAGAGGGTCTCGTCGACCTTCGGGCCCGGGCGTTTCTTGACGCCCTTCGACTTCTGTTCCAGGACGAACGGCTCTTCCTCCTCGAGGAGATCCCCCATCTCGGCCTCGATCTTGTCGGGGTCTTCGCCGCGTTCCATCCTGCTCAGGGCCTCTTCCATGCCCGAGCCGAGCTTGAGGCCCGTGGCCTCGGTGAGTTTCCTCATGAGCTGCGCGGCCTGCCTGGGATCGTCCTCGTCAAGACCGGACGCCTCGCGCTCGAGCATCTGGATCGCCCTTTCCATCTTCGCCTCGTCGAAACCGCCCAGGTCGGGCTCGTCCTCGGACTTCCTCCCCCCGGAGATGGCGTTGAACATGGAGATCTTCTTCTTGAGCCTGACCTTCCTGCACCTCGGGCACATGGGGACCTTGGTGGTGTTCACGCTCCTCGAGAAGAAATGGTAGATGGTGTCGCACCTCGAGCAATAGAACTCGTATATGGGCATAACCGCCCCCCTGTGAAGACGCTTGTTCCGAGAACATTATAAGGATCATTTCGCGCCGGAAAAATCAAGCGGGACGATGTGCGGTGCAGTGAACCGGGCAGGGGGCGCCGGCCCCAGGCGGCCGCGCCATGCCGGCCCATGCGGCGCACGGGTTTTTATCCTTGCCATTTCGCACAGGAGTGCTATGATCCCGCAAGACATTGATCGCCCGTAACCATCCATGAAGGCACCCGCACAGATGCTCAACCCATTCGAGGAGTTCCCATGCAGTTTCACGATCTAGCGCTGGACGAGCGCATCCTGAAAGGCATCGAAGACGCAGGCTTCACCACGTGCACCGAGGTGCAGGCGGCATCGCTGCCGTACTGCCTCGACGGGAGGGATGTCTGCGTCCAGTCGCAGACGGGCAGCGGAAAGACCGCCGTGTTCCTCATCACCATCTTCCAGCGAATGATGGGGATGTCGAACACCAAGGCCCTGATCATCGTCCCGACGCGTGAACTCGCCGTGCAGGTGGAGCGCGAGGCCGGCCGCCTCGGCGCTCACCTGGATTACCGTACCGCCTGCATCTACGGAGGCGTCGGGTACAAGAGCCAGGAACAGCAGCTCAAGCTGGGGGCGAACATCGTCGTCGGCACCCCGGGACGTCTCCTGGACCTCCACCGCTCGGGTACGCTCCCCTTCAAGGACATCGGGATCCTCGTGATAGACGAGGCCGACCGTCTCTTCGACATGGGGTTCATCAAGGATCTCAGGAAGATGCTCAGGGCGATGCCGCCCGCCCACAAGAGGCAGACCATGCTCTTCTCCGCGACGCTGAGCTTCCTGGTGAAGGAGCTCGCGTGGCAGTACATGAACGACCCGGTGGAGATCGAGATAGCGCCGGAAAGGCTGACCGTGGACACGGTGACGCAAGAGCTCTACCACGTGAGCAACGAGGAGAAGATGAGCCTGCTCCTCGGTCTCCTCAACAGGGAGAAGCCCAAGAACTGCATGATCTTTACCAACATGAAGAGCACCGCAGAGAACGTTGCGAGACGGCTCAGGGCGAACGGCATCGAGTGCGAGTACATCACCGGCGACCTCCCCCAGAAAAGGCGCATCGAGATCATCGACGCGCTCAAGACGGGCAGGGTCCCCATCCTCGTGGCGACCAACGTGGCGGCCAGGGGACTCCACGTGGACGAACTCGACCTCGTGATCAACTACGACCTGCCGGAGGACTGCGAGGACTACGTGCACCGGATCGGCCGCACCGCGAGGGTCGGCAGGCACGGCAAGGCCATCTCGATCGCCTGCGAGGATTACGTGTACTCGCTCGAGGCGATCGAGCGGTACATCAACATGAAGATACCCGTCGTCTGGCCCGACGAGGGGCTGTTCGTGGAGGACAGGGGCTCTGCCGAGAGACGCCCCAGGATGCGCGGCAAGAGACACCCCCGGGAGGCGGCGGGCAGACCGGGCGGGCGCCCCAAGAACAGGCGCAGGTGACGCGGGCTCCGCTTCCTGTCGGACGGGTGGAGAGACCCGTGCCCGACGGGATCCCGGCCGCCGCGTTGAGACCGTTTGCGGGAAGGCCCGGGCACAAGGCGCGACCTTGCAGAACATTAGAAGTCGGCCCGCCGTGACCGGCAGGGCCCTGCGCCGGGTCGAACACAGGAGCGGGTCTTCGGCTCCCCGCCGGGAGCCTCCCCCTATCGCGTGGGAGAATCCACGTCGTATGCTGACTGCGCGCCCTGGAAAACACCCTCCCCCTCTCACGTGAAAGGATCTCCGGGCGGCCGCCGGCTTGAAGGCGCCCTCATCGCCTCTCTCTTCCCGCCCCACGTCAGGGGTGACGATCGAGGGCCCCCGGCCACGCCCCTCCCGGGCCCTCAGGCCCATCGACCTTTCCGGCGCAAACCGCACGAGCCTCCGGCCTGTACTGTAGAGGCACGGCGCCCGCCCACAGGGCGCCTTGTGCCCGAATCAGGCTGGCGTTCGGCCTCAAGGCTGGACCGACCTGGGGCACGCCCGGAGAAAAGCCACGGGAAAGAAGCGGCGGCCGAAGGAAAGGTGTCCGGTGGTAAGCGCTCAGGGTCTTGGGTCTGACCTCCCGGACCTCGGCATCCCGTTCGTGCCCATCCATCCCGGTGCGCGGTGAAACCAACCCACCCCGCCATGGGCCTGCCGGCACTCCAGCGTCTTTCGGCGCACATCCGAGGCCCGCGCCTGCCTGGGACTAAGCCCCGCCCATCCTCCTCGAGACGATCTCCTCGAGCGAGGCCTTCGCGTCATCGATCGAGTGCGTGTTCAGGACGTACTCGTCCGCCAGCGCGACGGGCACGGCCGCACCGTAGGCGATCTCCCTCGCGTCCCTGGCGTCGAACTCCGCCGGCGAGTCGTCGGCCCGCGCCCTGAGGGTGATCCGCCGCCTCCTCTCCTCCCTCGGCGCCACGAAGGCCACGACCACGCACCGCGCACGCGAGGCCACCAGCTGGATCTCGGGCCAGGACCTCATGCCCTCGAGGAACACGGCCGGGGCCCCCTTCGAGAGGGCCGCCTCGAGCGCGAGCCTGGTCACGCCCATGCCGTCCGGCCCGCGAAGCTCGTCAGACAGGCGCGCCATCACGCCTGCATCGGGGGCGAGGCCGCGTCTGCGGGCCTCCTCCCGCACGATGTCGCCGGTGGAGAAATACGGAAGACCCCGCTCTGCGGCGTACTCCCTCGCGATGTTCTTTCCCGACGCGGGCATACCCACGACAACGAATACCAGCATGATACCTCCCCTGGGCAGATTCGTTCACGGGTGGTCATCATGGACCACGCCCGAGCCCTCGGGCAAGGGGAAATACACCGCCCAAAGCGCCCGCCGCACACAGGCGGAACTTGCGGCATTGCTATCTGGTGCGGCTGTCCGGACACCGCGCCGACCTCACACAGGCTGAGCATCATCATCGGCATTGAGATCACGGCCCTCTGCCACCTCGCAAACCGCACAAAGGCGGGGCGCCTCCTGGCTCGCCAGGGACATTTTCCGCGCAAAACGGCTCACATGCGGAGCCCTGTCCATGCCCCCAGGGCCGTGACCGATCATGCATAAGGCACCATGTCCTGGGGTTATCGTGCAGGCGGCCGCCTGGTACACCCGCGCAGACCCTCTCCTTCCTTGCGGTCACGACGACGTACAGTCACCCTGGGGATCGATGGACAAACCCGCCCGGGGTGCGCGGACGGTCTGCCGCGCAGGCGTCCTGCCGGTGGAAAGCGGGCGGGGACACGCCTGTCCCCGGCCGAAGGCCGCGCTGGGTCCGAAGACCCGGCGAACCGAAGGCGGCCCTGACACGGTCGGTCGCCTCGCGCAGGAGCGCGGGGTGCGCTGCACTCATGTCCCTGTGCGTGCGAACTTCGAGGCGACCGGTGGGGCCTGGACGGCCGGCTTCCTGTAACCCCGGGCATGGGGGCAATGATGCGCCGCCTCCGGGGGAAGCCGGACGTCTCAATGCGTGACGTCCTCGTCCGGCCCCAGGATCTGGATGAAGGTGGTGAGGAGCTCGTGGTCGAACACGGTGAACGTCTCCGCCTTGAGGAGCTTGAGCGCCGCGAACGGGGACATGGGATCCTTGTAGGGCCTCTTCGAGGTGAGCGCGTCGAAGATATCGGCCAACGCGCAGATGCGGGCGCAGGGGTGGATGTCTTTCGTGCCCAGCGGGTACCCCGTGCCGTCCGGCCGCTCGTGGTGCTGCATGGCGATGTAAGCGGCCTCGTCCGTGAGGTTCCCGGTCTCCATGAGGATGGCGTAGCCCCACTCGGGGTGTTTCTTCATGATCGAGCGCTCCTCGTCGGAAAGGGGTCCCCTCTTCCTGAGGATGGACAAGGGGACCCTGGACTTGCCGATGTCGTGGAGAAAGAACCCGTAGCTCAGCCGCTCGAGCTCGTTCATGCCGTAGGAGGGGTCGTGCCTGTAGAACCTCACGGCGATGGCGGTTGCGTAGATACCCACGTTCACGCTGTGGGTGTACGTGTTGAAATCGTGCTGGGTGATGGCCAGGAGGTCTCCCAGGACGATCTCGTTCTTCATGATGCCCTTGAGAAGGGGGACGATCTCCTTCTTGATCCGGTTCAGGGAGGGGGCGTCGGGTTTCACGAAGGCCTTCTTGAGGGCGCCCATCGACGAGATGTAGAACGTGGCCGCCTTCACGCGCGAGGGGACCGTGGGGTCGGTGAGGATCTTGTCCGCGTTCCTCTGCACGTACTCCTCGAACGCCTCGGCCTGGGAACCCTTGATGAACATCCTCCTCACCCGCAAGCGTTCCAGGTCCCTCAGGTGATCGCCCGTGAGCACCCCACCCTTCGAGAGGAAGGGCACGAGCGTGTCGTCAAGCTTCATGAAGAGATCCACCACGCAGGGCTCTCCCACGAGCAGGACATCCACGGGTATGGGCCTGAACACCTCCATGACGGGTCTTATCGGCACGACCCTTTTAATATATAAATATTTTAATATCCGCCGCCCAGGCCTTGTTCGACCGTCTCCCAGGCGCCGGTACGCACCGCCCCGGGAGGGCACGGCCTTTGCCGCCTTGACGCGCTCCGGCGCCGGGTCACGGGCTCAACGAAGGCGGCGCCCAGGCGCATCGGCGTGCTTCGAGACAGGCGGGCACCCCCCAGCGGCCGTCTCAGGGAGAGTGGGCGCCGTCACGGCCTCACCTCCCCGCCAGGCCGGTTGAGGAGAGCCAGGCGTCGATCCGCCTCCTCGTCTCGGGCCACGCCTTCGAGAGACGCTCCCCGATGAAGGTCTTGTACACGCTGTCGAAGAGCTGGATCCCCGTTTCCAGCAGGCTCATCCTCTCGTAGAACAGGGCGATGCGTTCCTGCACGGGGTCCACCGTGTCGTCGCGTTCGAGACGTGCGACAGGGCAGGCAAACGACGAGAAGGAAAAGATGTCCGACCTGAGGACGAGCCTCCAGACGCGTTCTTCCTTTTCCAGGTACACCAGCGCGTCCGTGATGTTCTTGCCCCCGAGGAGCGCCTGGCGCACCTCGGAGAACTCGCGCTGGGGACCGGTGATGGAGGTCGTGCGCCTCCCTTCCTCGTGTTCCGATGCCAGCACGAAGCGGTCATGCACGTACGCGCTGAACCTCTCGCCCGCATCGAGGGGCCCGTCGCGGCCGACCTCGTAGGTCTGCGCCCCCCTTGCCGTCCTCTCCGTGAGCCAGAGGAGGAACTCCCAGCCCACCCAGCGGTTTTTCTTGATCTGGAGGAGCACGTCGTCTGAAGATGCCTTGTCCTCCCGTTCGAGGAGGGCGAGCATGTCTTCTGAAAGAAGGCTGCGGGCCCTCGCCATGGGGTGCACCGGCTCGAGGAGGAGGCCGTCGAACGTCCTGTGAAAACGGTCCTCCACCAGGTCGAGCACCTTCACGGACACCGCGCCGGCCGTGAGGATCCCGGTCTCTGTGTTCCACACCACGTCCCAGGTCGTGGGGACCGCCAGGGTCTTCGACAGGAGCGATGCGTGCAGCGTCTCGCGTATCTCGATCTTGCGTTTGGCAGGCACGCGGGTGTACCCGGGACGCTCCTCCAGCCAGCGGGCGCACTCCCGCTCGAAGGCCGCCCTGAGGGCGGGGGCCGGGACCTTCCTCTGGTCACGGCGCAGGGTGAAGGCGAGGTAGGGTTCGCGCCAGAACGCATTCTCGTTGTCGAAGTCGGACACCGAATGGTCGTCGAGGGTCACCCAGCCGGTGGACTCCTCGTCCGCAGTCGTGTCTATGGGGACGAAGGAGTTCCTCGTGAGCCTCTCTTTCACCCACCCGATGTCCAAGGACCGTGCGCCACCCCTGACTGTGTACTGGTAGACGCTCACCGTGTTCGAGAGTATCCCCATGCAACGCCCCCCGTGTCTTTTTTCCAGGAAGACTGACCCATACACGAATGCCCCTCGGCCGCGCAACACCCGTTTGAACCCTTTGTCGAAGGCCGCGCACGGGCACCCAGGGTGCAGCAGGCAGGCATTCGGGGGGCCACACCCTTTTGACAGCCCCTCCGGCGCGTGATACGCTGGGGTCCTGCGGGTCCACAACGCGGCCCGGCAGGCGCCCGGGGGAAAACACGGGCACGGCCGCGGCCGCTGGGTTCGACCCTCAAGCAATCATACCGTCTGCGCCTGGAGGAACCATGGTCCACCAACCGCCTGCACGGCTCGGGGATCGCATCACTCTCCTCGGCAGGAAGGAATCCTGCGTCTGCCTCCTCGACGGCACCACCGAGTGCGCCCTCCTGGGCGGGGGCATGTCGTACACGATACCGGACGTACTGGCCCAGATGGCCGAGTTCGGCATACCCGAAGAGAGGATCACGAGGATCATCGTCCTGCACACCCACTTCGACCACGTCGGCATCGTGCCTTTCTTCGCCGGCCGCCTGGGAGGCGCCCGCGTCTGCGCATCAGCCGGTGGCGCCCGGATGCTCGGCCGCAAAGACGTGATCAAGACCATCCTCGACTACAATCAAGCCCTTGTCCGCATGCACCACCCACAGGCCCGGCAGACGGATTTCGGGCTCCCCTTCGACCACATACGGGTGGACGAGATCTTCCAGGACGGCCAGCGCGTGCGCCTCGGCGACCTGACGCTCGAGATCCTCGAGGTGCCGGGGCACTCTTCGTGCTCCATGGCCGTATACTGCCCGGAGCTCAAGGCGCTGTTCCCCTCCGACGCATCCGGGATCATGTTCGAGGGCAGGGTCTTTTGCGCCGCGAACTCGAACTTCGACCTCTACGAGAAGAATCTCGAGCGCATGGCCCTCCTGGAGACCGAGATCCTCTGCCAGGAACACTACGGGGCGCTCACCGGCGAGGACGCGAGGGCCTTCATGCCCCAGTCCAGGGAGGCGGCGCGCATGACGAGGCGTCTCATCGAGGACGTCTACCTGAAGACGAGGGATGTCGACGCCACCGCACGGGAGGTGACGGACCTCTTCATGTCCCACAGCAGCGGTTACTTCCTGCCCCGCGAGGTGATGGAGATGGTCGTGGGACAGATGACCAGGTTCCTCGCGCGTTCGCTCGAGCCCGGCTCGGCCTGAGGGGGCGGCCGTGCCTCGGGTGTTCGTGGGGACCTCGGGCTGGAATTACGACCACTGGCGGGGCCCTTTCTATCCCGATGGCCTCCCCAAGAACAGGTGGCTCGGTCACTACATGCGCTTCTTCGCTTCCGTGGAGGTGAACTCCACCTTCTACCGCACGATGAGGCCGTCCACCTTCGAGAAATGGGGCCGTTCTTCGCCGGTCGGCTTCGTGTGGTCCCTGAAGGCGAGCAGGTTCATCACCCACATCAGGCGCCTGAGGGATACCGGTGAACCCCTCAGGAGATTCGAGGAATCGGTCTCTCTCCTGGGAGAGAAGCTGGGGCCGATCCTCTTCCAGCTCCCGCCGTCGCTGGCCTTCGACCGGGAATCGGCCGCGGCCTTCCTGAGGCTCAGGCCGAGCCACGAGCTCTGGGCGATCGAGGGGAGGCACCCGAGCTGGGCCCGCGACGAGGCGCTCGCCTGCCTCGAGGAGGCGGGCGTGTCCTGGTGCATCTCTGACACGGCCGGGAGGTACCCGTTGCGCGAGGCCGTGACCGCGCCCTTCGTCTACCTCAGGCTTCACGGCTCGAAGCGCCTCTATGCCTCCTGCTACACGAAAGACGAGCTCGAGACATGGGCCGGGAAGATCCTCTCGTACGGCAGGGACGCCTACGTGTACTTCGACAACGACTTCATGGGTTATGCCCCGAAAAACGCGCTCGAGCTCATGCACATCCTGGAGGCATACGGCACCCTTTGCATACCGGGGGGGCCCGGTTATTATGAAGGGTGAGCACACGAAAGAGGAGGGTCACCCATGGGACGACACCTTTCCACGACCGCTTGGGCCATCGTATGCTCGATCCTCGCCTTGACGGGAACGCCCTGGGCATTCGAGCTCACAAGCCCTGCCTTCACCGCCGGCACGGAGATACCGTCGGTCTACACCTGCCAGGGCAGGGACATATCGCCGCCGCTCTCGTGGTCCGGGGCCCCTGCGGGCACCAAGAGCCTCGTCCTCGTCTGCGAGGACCCCGACGCACCGCTCGGCACCTGGGTCCACTGGGTGTACTACGACATCCCGCCCTCCCTGAGCCGCCTCCCCGAGGGGATACCCAAGACCGCAAGGCCTCCCCAGGGGGGGACCCAGGGAAAGAGCAGCTTCGGCGATCTCGGCTACGGCGGGCCCTGCCCGCCCTGGGGTACGCACCGGTACTTCTTCAGGTTGTACGCGCTCGACACCGTGCTGGGGATCCCCGAGGGCGCCAAGAAGAAGCAGGTCCTCGAGGCGATGAAGGGGCACGTCCTTGCCACGGCTGAACTCATGGGCACGTACAAGAAGAAGTGAGCCCTCCTCGAGCCTTTGGGCCGCACCCGGAGCGTCGAGAAGGAACAGGAAGAGTTAGGGACGTTCAAGAGACCGTGAGTTCATCACGTCCGGGCCGGGCACACCCATGGTGAGACCTTCTTACAGGGAACTGCTGCATACGGGGGAACTCCAAAGGCGCGTTGAGCGCGCACTCGGCCTCCTGAAGGATTGCAGGATCTGCCCAAGGTCGTGCGGGGTGGACAGGCTCGGGAGCGAGAAGGGTTTCTGCCGGACAGGCAGGTATGCCCGCGTCGCGAGCTTCGGCCCGCACTTCGGTGAAGAGGCGCCGCTGGTGGGCACCCATGGGTCGGGCACGATCTTCATGAGCTCGTGCAACCTCATGTGCACCTTCTGCCAGAACCACGAGATAAGCCATGCGAACGAGGGCGCCGAGGTGGACGCCTTGGAGCTCGCATCCATCATGCTCGACCTCACCGAGCGGGGCTGTCACAACATCAACTTCGTGACCCCCACGCACGTGGTCCCCCAGATCCTCGAGGCCGTGCTCGTGGCGGCCCGCCAAGGTCTCGACGTGCCCCTGGTCTACAACACGGGCGGGTACGACGACGCATCCACCCTGCGCCTGCTGGACGGCGTGTTCGACATCTACATGCCAGACTTCAAGTTCTGGGACGAAGGCCCTGCCGCCGCCTTCTGCAGGGCGCCCGACTACCGGGAAAAGGCGTGCGAGGCGATACGGGAGATGCACTCCCAGGTGGGAGACCTGGAGATCGACGAGAGGGGACTCGCTGTCAGGGGCCTCCTTCTGCGCCACCTCGTCATGCCCGAGGGCCTCGCGGGGACAAGCCGCGTGATGGAGTTCATCGCGACGCAGATCTCGCGGGACACGTACGTGAACGTGATGGACCAGTACCACCCTTGCTACAGGGCGCGCACGGACCGCCTGATAGGAAGGAGGATCACCGCGTCGGAGTACATGGAGGCGCTGGAAGCGGCAATGAGGGCGGGCATCCACAGGCTGGACCCGCACTCCCGCTTCGCCTTCATCACGTGAGGGACGCGGGACGCCGGCGCACGCCTCCGGTCTCCCGTCCGCAGTACAGGGGCGGCCCGCAGTGGAGTGCGTCTCGAGATCGGCATATCCCCATCCGTCCTCAAGTAACAGGGGCAATCCACCCCTACGCCTCGTGCAAGGGGATGCTGCATCGGGTCGCTATACCAACGATTGGCGCCTTGTCCCGCCTGCAGCCGTCCGTGGTGGACCGCCGGCCCCGCACTCCCGTGTGCCGCCGAACCCGGGCCCAGGCGAGACGACAGACCACCACGCAGGTGTACCCCATCCTCTCCGCATGTGCCGCAGACAGGGCGACCCTTAAGGGTCAGCCCCGTAGAGGGGGCCGTTACGTCTTGCCGGTCCTCAACCAGGGGCCTGGAGTGCGGCTCAGAAAAGCCTGCCTCCAGCGGACACGCCCGGGCGGCCATGGGACCTGACGACGTGCAGCCTGGATCCAGCTGGCGGAGGGTGCGTGGACCTGCGGACAAAACCCTCGATTCCCATCGAAGACTCGTGTAGATGTGCAGCCATGGGCGTGTTCGCAGTCACGTTCACGGCAGTGGCCATGCTCCTGACCATCGGCATCCTGGGATACTGGATGCTGAGCAGGCGCGTCATCGCGGGCGAAGCCTTGAAGCCGCTCTCCGTGCTCGCCATAGACATAGCCCTGCCGTGCCTGACCTTCACGTCCATCCTGAAGGGCTTCGACCCCGCAGACAACGCCTCCTGGTGGACCCTCCCCCTGTGGTGGCTGGGCTCCACGGCTTGGTTCACCGCGCTCGCCCTCGTCTCCTCCCGGCTTGCAAGCCCCTGGTGCAGGCGCGAGTTCACGGTGGCCCTCTTGTACCAGAACGCGATCTTCTTCCCGCTCGCGATCATCGTCGAGCTCGAAGGAACGGGGTCCGCCCTGCTCGTGGACCTCTTCCTGTACACCCTCTTCTTCCCCGCCTTCCTGTTCAACACCGCACCGATGTTCTTTGCCGGGACCGGCCAGAAAAGCCCCTACAGGATCCTCAACCCGGTGCTCGCCGTGACCTTGGCCGGCATCGCGATCCGCCTCTTCGGCGTCTCCGGGTTCGTGCCGGCCTTCCTCGCGGACGGGCTTTCGCGGGTGGGCGCCATGGCCGTCCCCCTCCTCATGCTGGTCCTGGGCGGCAACATCTACCTCGACATGCTGGGCGCCAGGAAGCCCGCCTACAGGGATGTGACCGCGTTCGTCTGCATGAAGAACCTCGTCTTCCCAGCGGCGACGCTGGGCATGCTCCTTCTTGTAAGGCCCCCTCATGCGCCCGCCTTCATCATCATGCTCCAGGCGTCGGTCCCTCCGGTCACCGCCGTCCCCATCATCGTGGAACGCGAAGGCGGCGACAGGAACGTCACAAACCAGTTCATGGTGGCGAGCTTCCTCTTCTCGCTCGTGAGCATACCCGCCATGATCGCGCTCTTCACCTCCTTCTTCCCCGGCTGACAGCCACTCTCGGCCCGAGCCCCGCGACAGGCGCCCTCGACCCTCCTTAAGCCTCATGCCGCAAAGGTTGTTCCCCTCATTCTTCAGCCGAGCGGCCCTTCCATCGAAGGGGTTGTGCGGGTCCGCAGGGGTTCGCCACCTACGGAGAGAGGCCTGCACGATCCCGAGGGCTTCACCGCCCTCACACCCGGGCCTGAAGGCCCGCACCCGGGAGCACTCATCCCTGTCGGGCCGCGCAGGAACGCACAACCGACACAACCTCCCGCAGCCGCAGCCTGCTTGTGCTTCTCCAGGGTCGTCTGGTATCATCGAGGCGGATGATAGCGCACGTGCACTCGGCCGCCCCCTGGGGGGCTGATGCCCTGGCCGTCGTGGTTGAGGTTGATATTCAAGGAGGTCTGCCGAGCTTCACCGTCGTCGGACTGCCGGACTCCGTCGTGAAGGAGAGCAGGGAGAGGGTGAGGTCGGCCGTCGTCAACTCCGGCCTCGACTTCCCGCCCAGGCGCATCACCGTGAACCTCGCACCCGCCCACATCCGGAAGGAGGGCGGGGCGTTCGACCTGCCGGTGGCGGTCGCGATCCTGGCGGCGCTCGGCGCAGTCCCCAGGGGGCGCGCCGAGAGTCACCTCTTCGTCGGCGAACTCGGCCTGGACGGGCTCATCAGGCCCGTGAGGGGGGTCATATCGGCGGCCTTCGTCGCCTCGAGGATGGGCATGCAGGGCATCGTCTGCCCAAGGGACACCGCACGCGAGGCGGGCCTCGCAGGCATCGGCGTCTACCCGGCGGACACCCTGCTCGACGTGTACGCATTCCTCAAGGGCGAGCGCGAGCTCTCCCACGGGACAGGCCCCCAGGTCACGGCCGGGCTGTCGAGGCCGGACGCCCTGCCCGACCTCGCCGAGGTGTGCGGACAGGTCATGGGCAAGAGGGGGCTCGAGATCGCCGCGGCGGGGGGCACAACCTCCTCTTCGTGGGCCCCCCCGGGGCGGGCAAGTCGATGCTCGCCCAGAGGCTTCCCTCGATCCTGCCCGGGCTCACGCCCGGGGAGATCCTCGAGTGCACCGCCGTCTACTCCGCAGCAGGGCTCCTCGGCCGGGACTCGGTCGTCACCCAACGCCCCTTCAGGGCGCCCCACCACACGATCTCGGACGCCGGGCTCATCGGTGGAGGCAGCATGCCCACCCCGGGCGAGGTGAGCCTCGCCCACAGGGGGGTCCTCTTCCTGGACGAGATGCCGGAATTCAGGCGGTCTGCGCTCGAGGCGCTGCGCCAGCCGCTCGAAGACTGCACGGTCAGGATCTCGAGGGCGGCTGCATCCCTGTCCTTCCCGGCGGACTTCCAACTCATCGCCGCCATGAACCCTTGCCCCTGCGGCTTTCTGGGTCACCCGGACAGACCGTGCTCCTGCACCCCCGTCCAGGTAGCCAGGTACCGGGCGCGCATATCCGGGCCGCTGCTCGACAGGATCGACCTGCACCTCTGGATAGACCCCGTGGATGCCTCCGGGATCTTCAACCGGGGTCAAGGCGCGTCTTCCCACGAGGTGCGCGCCAGGGTGGAGGCCGCACGAGAGATCCAGCTCGCCAGGGGGTTCATCAACGCCCGCATCCCCCAGGAATCAATGGAGCGCATCTGCAGGCTGGACACGGCGTCCAGGGGCATGCTCGTCAATGCCGTCAAGCGCGCGGCGCTGAGCATGCGGGCACTGGGCAGGGTCATCAAGGTGGCCCGCACGATCGCCGACTTGGAGGGGAGCCCCTCCATCAGGGACGTGCACGTGGCCGAGGCGCTCCAGTTCAGGCCGGGGATGGTCGAGGACTAGGCCGGCCCGGCGCGCCCGCAGGGACGCCTCCCGCCGGACGCCCTGGAAGAATGAGTATGCCTGCACACCGAGAAACTCCCCTCTTGCCGGGGACGCCCGAGGGTTGAGGTGGGCGTATCAGGCCCCCCTCATGACCACGCCGAGAAACTCCCCTCCTGCCTGGCCGACTGAGTGACCCCTCTCGTTCGGGGCAAACCTTGTCTCAGAGGAACAGCTCGCTCACCGACGACCCGGTGTGGATGCGCTTGATGGCCTCGGCCAAGAGCGGCGCCACGGTGAGCACCGTTATCTTGCCCAGGGAGTGCGCCTCTTCCCTCAGGGGGATGGTATCCGTGACGATGAGTTCTTCTATGGCCGACCCGGCAAGGTTGGAGATGGCCGGGCCCGAGAGCACGCCGTGGGTGCAGCTGGCCACCACGCGCTTCGCTCCCTCGCCGATGAGTGCGGCCGCCCCGTTGGTCAGGGTCCCGGCCGTGTCGACGATATCGTCGACGATGAGGCACGTCTTGCCTGTGACGGAGCCGATGATGTGCATCACGTTGGATTCGTTGGCACGCTCGCGCCGCTTGTCGATGATGGCGAGGTCGGCCTTCAGGGGTTTCGCGTAGGCCCTGGCCCTCTCCACACCCCCCGCATCGGGCGAGACGATGCACAAGTCGCCGTCGTAGCGGTTTCGGACGTAGTCGAGGATCACGGGCTTGGCGTAGAGGTTGTCCACGGGGATATCGAAGAAGCCCTGGATCTGTCCTGCGTGCAGGTCCATGGTGAGGACGCGGTCGGCACCCGAGACGGTCAGCAGGTTGGCCACGAGCTTGGCCGAGATGGGGGCGCGGGGCGAGACCTTGCGGTCCTGCCTCGCGTAGCCGAAATAGGGGATCACCGCCGTGATCCTCTTGGCTGACGCGCGCCTGGTCGCGTCCAGCATGACCAGGAGTTCCATGAGGTGCTCGTTGGTGGGCGGGCACGTGGGCTGAACGATGAATATGTCCCTTCCGCGGATGCTCTCGTGGATGTCGACGGACGTCTCGCCGTCCGAGAACCTCTTGACGTCGCCCCTGCCGAGGGGGCACCCGATGATCGTGCAGATCGCCTGAGCCAAGGGCTTGTTTGCATTGCCCGCAAGGATGCAGATACTCTCGTTCATATCGCCTTCCAGGTGAAGAGGTGTGTACCCGGGACAGCGGCCCTTGAGTCCGCCTTCTTGTTTTCAAGCTACTGCGGGCATGGCTGGGACGGGAGGATTCGAACCTCCATAACGAGATCCAAAATCTCGTGTCCTGCCGTTAGACGACATCCCAGCACCAGAGGGGGCCATCCGGTTACCGGGAGCGCACTATAGTTGAATCAGACCTCGTTGGCAATCTTTTGTTTGTACGTCTCGAGGATGGATTTCTCTATCTTGTCCCTCGTCTCCATGTTGAGGGGATGGGCGGTGTCGCGGAACGATCCGTCCTTCCTCTTGCGGGAAGGCATGGCCACGAACAGCCCTGTGGTACCGCTTATGACCCTGAGATCCCGGATCACGAAGCAGTCGTCGAACACGATCGAGGCGTATGCCTTGAGCTTGTCGTTATCCTTGACCGGAAACACCTTGACCTCTGTGATCTCCATACGAATCCCCCGTCATTCTTGTTGTGGGTACGTATACGTACCCTTCATGCCGTACGAGGCGGCCCATTGCACACCGCAGGGCATCATGTGTTTCATATATCCCGAAAAAGGCTGATCCGCTTCCGGACATTCCCGCTCTCAGCGCCCCCGAACCGATGAGCTCGTCCTTGATGCACGCCATCTCGGGATATAATCTACATGCAACGGATTCCAAGTCGTTTTCGACCCAGTGCTCCGGCTCAATACATTGGCTATTCTTCGGTTCTATTCTATCGATATCACGTTCACTTGTCAATGGCAAGGACAATTTCGAGAACACGAGACGCGTGGACACCTGCACGGGCGGAACGACCAGGAGGTAATGCCTGTCCGAGAGCACCGGCTCCGATATGGGCACGTCCCCGCGGCCGCCGAGGTAGAGCGGCCTGCGGTGGATGAAGAACGGACAGTCGGCACCGAGCTCCCTGGCCATCTCTCCCAGCGCCCGCGTGTCCAGGCCCGCACGAAACAGCTCGTTCATGGCGAGCAGGACCCCCGACGCGTCGCTGCTGCCGCCGCCGAGCCCGGAGCCCACCGGCACCCTCTTGTGTATCCGTATCCGGACCCCGCCCGTCACGCGCGTGCGCGCCAAGAAGAGGGACGCCGCCTTCCACGCGAGGTTCTCGTTCTCGGCGCACCCGCATCCCGGCGCCTCGAGATGGATACCCGAGGGAGCTGGCTCAATTTCCAAGTCGTCGCCGAAAGCCAGGGGCACCATGATGGTACGGAGCTCGTGGTACCCGTCCGGCCTCTTGCCGATCACCTTGAGGTAGAGGTTGATCTTTGCGGGACAGAAGAGTCTCACTCGATGTCCACCGCCACGTAGAGGGGCGATGACCCTCGCATCAGGAGCAGGAGCACGGCCTGGCCCTTCTTCTTGGAGGAGAGGGCCTTGAGGTAGTCATCGAGGTTCCTGACCGCCTTGCGGTCGACCTCCTTGATGATGTCCATCTTCAGGATCCTGCCGTCAGACGCCGGGCCCTTCGGGTCGACGTCGATGACGAGCACCCCCTCCTTTTCGGAGATGTCGTGCTCGCGCTGCACATCGGGCGTGATGTCCGTCACCACGAGGCCGATCCGGTCCCTGACACCGCCTCCGGGCGTCGTCTTCTTGCCGAGCTTCGTGACGCGCTCGTCCGTCCTCTTGCTCAAGACAGCCCTCAGATTGAGGACCTTCTTGTCCCTGAAGACCGACAGGTCGACCTTCGAGCCGGGCTTGAGGCTGCCGATCATCCTGGTGAGGGCCCGGGGGTCCTCCACCGCCTTCCCGTTGACGCCGACGATGATGTCTCCCGGCTGTATGCCGGCCTTCTCGGCGGGATCCCCGGGGTAGACGGTCGTCACCATGGCGCCCTTCGGTTCGTCGAGCCCCACCGCCCTCGCGATCTCCGGCGAGACCTCCTGTATGGACACCCCGAGCCACCCGCGCGCCACCTCGCCCGTCTCCCTGAGCTCCGGCAGGATCTCTTTCACCATGTTGATGGGCGTGGCGAACCCGATGCCCTGGCCCGACGCCACGATGGCGGTGTTGATGCCCACGACCTGGCCGCGCATGTCGATGAGGGGGCCCCCGGAGTTGCCCGGGGTGATGGCCGCATCCGTCTGGATGAAGTTGTCGTAGGGCCCGGCGCCTATGACGCGGGACTTCGCGGACACGATGCCCTGGGTGAGCGTGTGTCCGAAACCGAACGGGTTGCCGAGCGCGATCACCCACTCGCCGATCTCCAACTCGTCCGAGTTCCCGAGGACGGCGACCGGGAAATCCTTCCTCGTTGAATTGATCTTGATGAGGGCGATGTCCGTCTTGTCGTCGGTGCCGACGACGCCGGCCTTGAACTCCTCCTTGTCGGCAAGCGACACGATGATCTCGTCCGCGCCCGCGATCACGTGGTTGTTGGTGAGCACGTACCCGTCGGCGGAGATGATGAAGCCCGACCCAAGGCTCTTCTGCTGCAGCTCATTCTCCGGGATGTTGTTGAAGAACTTCTTGAAGAAGTCGTCGAACCACTCGTCGTAGCCGGGAGGCGGGTTGATCCCCCTGAGCGTGTCCCTGCCCGCGACCCTTCTCGTGGTGCGGATGTTGACGACCGTGGGCGTCACCTCCTTGGCGAGCCTGGAAAACGCCGGCAGCTCGAGCTTGCTGCGGGACCCGGCCGCCCCCTCCTTCCAGAAGACACCGCCCTCGGCCATGCCGGGGGAGGGGATGCCGGCGATCATCACGAACGCCGCCGCGAGGCAACCCACCAGGGAAGGGATTCCCCTTCCCCTCGAGCGGAAACGAACCATCTTCTTCATCTCAGCGCTCCCTCATGGCCTCGACGAACGTCAACCTGAGCTCGTAGAGCACCTGGTCCACGATCCGTTCCTCCTCCGCCGTGAGGTTCCCCCGTGTCTTCTCCTTGAGGAGCGCAATGATGTCTATGTTCTGCTGCGCCACGGCGAGATCCTTGCGGACAGCCCCTGTCGCGGGGTCGGCGACCCTGCCCATGCTCATCATCGCGGCGCTCGCAAGGCTCATGACAAGCGTCGTGAAATCCACGGAGGGTCTCCTCTGGCCGGGTTGGCCCTCGGGCTGGCGCCGCCTCGGGTCATCCTGCCTCTCGGACCGAACCTCCCCGGCCCCGGAGTCGGGCCCCTTCACGCCAGGCGCCTCGGGGGCGTCCTTGCCCCGCTTGTCTACAAACGTGTATCCCTTCCTGCCCTCAGCCTTCTCGTCAGCCATGGCATCACCTCGACATACGCATGGATGAACCTTCCTTCGCCATTCAACCGAGCCCGGCCCTCACGGAGTGATGCCGAGCATCGGGAACACATTCGACTTGATGTAGCTTACCTTATCGTCGACGTACTTGTCCACGGCCTTCCTCAGGGCGTCCGAGACGCGGTGCGGCGGGTCCTTGAGCTCGCCGAAGCCGTGTCCGTACACCCCGGCCCCGACGCTCCCCGCGAATGTGTCCTCGGGTTCGATCCCGTTCAGGATCGCCCAGGCGAGCGTCCAGCCCCTGACCACGTCCGGCAAGCTGTATCCGCCCCCGCCCAGGGCCAGGATCACCGGGCAGCTCTTCCGTATGTCCTCCATCACCTCGCAGTACCCGTTGTTGGTGAGCCTCAGGTTCGTGAGCGGGTCCCTCTTGAGGGTGTCGAGGCCGATCTGGGCGACCACGCACTGGGGCCTGTAGGCCTCCACCAGTCTCGGGAAGATCTCCCTGAAGGCCCTCACGTAGACCTCGTCGTCCGTGTACTCGGGCAGGGGGAGGTTCACCGTGTAGCCCTTCCCCTTTCCCTCGCCCGTCTCGTTCTCGAAGCCGGTGCCCGGGTAGAGGGTCTCGCCGTTTTGGTGCACGGAGAAGAAGAGCACCTCGTCCGTGTCGTAGAACGCGTCCTGCACCCCGTTGCCGTGGTGCGCGTCGATGTCCACGTAGAGGATCCTTCGGTAGCCCGACTTCAAAAGCCTCTGTATCGCGATCACGATGTCGTTCACGTAGCAGAAGCCCTCCGCGTGCCCGTACCCGCCGTGATGGAGCCCGCCCACGGGGCTGAAGACCGTGTCGGCCTCGCCCCTGACGATGTAGTCGACCCCTGCCATGGTCGCGCCCAGCACCAGGAGCGAGAAGTCGAACACGCCCTCGAAGACCGGGTTGTCACCCGTCCCCAACCCGTAGTGGAGCAGGGTGAAGTCGAAATAGCCGGTGTTGCACGACTTGAGCGCGTCTATGTACTCCTTGGCGTGGTACTCGGCCATGACCTCCTCGGTTGCGGGCGTCGCCTCGTGCACCTTCATCCACGGCCTGTCCATGAGCCCGTACCTCCTGCAGAGCTCGAGGACCATGGTGGCCTTGTACGGCTTGAAGGGATGGTCGGATCCCAGGCTGTATGTATCGAACTTGCTCGAGTGGATAAAAACGGATCTCATCTTCGGTGCTCCCCTTTTCTCGTCTCGCTGCACGAAAGAGCAGACAAGCATCGAGTCTACCAGAAGAACACGGGGGGTGGAAAGAGCTCATGAAGGAAAAGACGGGGAAAACGGTGTGAGGCCCGCGGTGCAATCCGCCCCTTCGCCGTAGGCACCGGCGATTGTTGGCGGACGACGGCGCGGCTCGAAAGCGCACAGGCGCCTTCGTGCCCGGGGAGAAAGCATGGCGGCCTCAGAGACTCAGGCCGGGGCAGGGAAACCGGCCTCGGCCTCCTACGGCCTCGCCCACGGGGAGAGCAGCGCACCCACTTCCCAGGATCGGCGCGTTGTGTTCGCCCGGGGATGGCCGGATGCGGCCTCACGTTCCATACCGCCGCACATGGTCGGGCGCGCCCGGGGAAGGCCGGACCGGAGAGGTGCCCCTTCGGTGATCAGATGCTCCACGCGGCGTGCGCCCCCTCGGTGGTGGCCTCGATGATCCTCCTCGGCCCCGCCGCATCCCCGACCACGGCATGGCGAATCCCGAGCCTCGAGCAGGCATCGGCGAGCCTGGATTCCGGGACGAGCCCCACGGCCAGGACGACCTGGTCGACCGGCGCGATCGTCCGCTCGCGTCCGCCCTCGGACACCAACACGCCGCCCGGCTCGATCTTCTTGACCTCGGCCCCGTAGATGAGCGTGCAGCCCGCATCCCTGAGCCTGCGATGGAGCATGTAGCCGTGCGATGTGAGCTTGGAGACGGGTGGGGTCTTGAGCGCCTCGACGATCGTGAGGGAGCGCACCCGCCCCGCGAGGAAGTCGGCCGCCTCCATGCCGATGAGCCCGCCGCCCACGACGAGCACGTCGCGGCCCGGACGGGAGGCGCCGGAGAGTATCCGCCAGGCGTCATGCACGTGGGGCAGGTCGACACCCTCTATGTCCGGGACAAGCTTCCTGCCGCCCGTTGCCACGATCACGAAGTCCGCTCCGCCCTCGGAGAGCCTCTTCTCGTCGAGCTCCACGCCCGTAAGGATCCTGGCGCCCAGTCTTCGCACCTCGCGCTCGAGCCACGCGATCCACGCGCGGTACACGTCCTTGAACGGGGGGATGCTCGCGTAGCGGATCTGGCCGCCTGTCTCCGGGTCCTTCTCGAACACGGTCACGTCGTGGCCGAGCCGTGCGGCCTCGTAGGCGGCCGTGAGCCCCGCAGGACCCGAACCCGCCACCCACACGGTCTTCCTGCCGCGTGCGTCCTGAGGCGGGTAGGCCGTCTCCTGCCCGGTCTCCGGGTTGATGGCGCACCTGAGGGAGGCCCCCTCGAACATGAGCCTCTCGATGCACCCCTGGTTGCATGCGATGCACGTCCTGATCTCGTCGTACCTCTTGGACCTGGCCTTGGGAAGGAAGTCGGGATCCGCCAGGAACTGCCTGCCGAACGACACCAGGTCCGCGTCTCCCCTGGCGATGACCTCGTCCGCGAAGCGCGGGTCGGTGAAGCGCCCGACGGTTATCACCGGGACATCGACCACCTGCTTGACCATCCGGGCCCTGTGCGCGTTGAACCCCGGGGGGAACTCCACCGGCGCCGTGGTTATGCCAGCCGGGCTCCCGTAGGTCCCCAGAGACGCGTGGATGATGTCCGCCCCCGCCTTCACGAACAGGGGAATCACCCCCAGCATGTCCTGCTCGGTGTACCCGCCCTTTATGCTCTCGTCCACCGAGACCCGCAGCGATACCGGGAAATCGTCGCCCACGCTCTTCCGCACCGCCTCTATGACCTCCACGACGAACCTCGCGCGGTTCTCCATGCTGGATCCGTACTCGTCGGTGCGCCTGTTGGCCAGGGGCGAGAGAAACTGGCAGAGGAGGTAGCCGTGCGCGGCATGGATCTCCACCATGTCGAAACCGGCCAGGCGCGCCCGTCTCGCGGCTGCGGCGAACGCCTCCTTGATCACGGCCATGTCCTGAAGCGTCATCTCCTTGGGCGGCATGCCGTACAACAGCGACGGGATCGCCGAGGGGCCGAGCGCCTCCTTTTTTCCCAGGAGGAAGAAGCACTCCCTGCCGCCGTGGTGGAGCTGCACGCCGGCCTTGGCCCCACCCCGGCGGATCGTCTCGGAGAGCCTCCTCAGGCCGGGGATGAACCGGTCGTCGTAGATCCCGAGCTCTGTGTCTATGAGCAGCCCCGTCTCGTGCACCGCCGCGATCTCGGCGATGATGAGTCCCGGCTGCGCCTTGGACCTGCGCTCCATGTAGGCGAGGAGCGCCTCGCTCACCGTCTGGTCCTTGTTCGCGAGGTTCGTGCCCATGGGGGGCATCACCACGCGGTTCGGTATCGTCAATCCTCTGACGGTTATCGGTTCGAGGAGGTGCTTCAGCTCGTCCATGCATCGTCTCCTTGACCTGGGTATGATCAGATCTCATAATCCATCACGCGGGGAAACTCAACATAAATATATCGAACGCTCGTTCTATTTGACCAGGAGGTGACCATGGGAAGAGACATTGAAGCCGTGCACGCAAAGGACGCGCCGAGGGCCGTGGGCCCTTACTCGCAGGCCGTCTCGGCGGGCGGGTTCGTGTTCGTGTCAGGATCGATCCCCCTCGATCCCGCAACCGGCGAGGTCGTGGAGGGGGGTATCGCGGAACAGACCGCTCGCGCCATCGAGAACGCGAGATGCATCCTGAACGCTTGCGGGCTCGGCCTCGAGAACGTCGTGAAGACCGAGGTGTTCCTCAGGGACATGGACGACTTTGCGGGCATGAACGCGGCATACGCGACATTCTTCACGGCGGAGCCGAGGCCCGCGCGCACGACCGTGGAAGTCTCCAGGCTCCCCAGGGACGTGCTCGTGGAGATCTCGTGCGTGGCCTACCGTGGATGACGCGCCGGTCTCAGGCGCCCCGTGAGGCACCAGACCTGATCATGCGAGGAAACCGAAGTACCACTCGATGATCCGGTCGCCGAAGAACACGTAAACGAGCGCGCCAAGCGCCAGGAAGGGCCCGAAGGGCACCGCGGCCTTCATGGCGCTGCCCCCTTCCCTCCTGGACAAGGCCCAGGGGATGCCGAAGGCCGTACCTGCGAGCGAGGCGGCGAAGATGGTGAAGAGGACCCCCTTCCAGCCGGTGTACACCCCTATCATGGCCAGGAGCTTCACGTCCCCCCCGCCCATCCCCTCTCTCTTCGTGAGCAGGTAGTACGCGTAGATCACGGCGATGAGAAGCCCCCCGCCGAGCGCGAGGCCCGCCAGGGCGTCGGTGTAAGAGATCGGCATGAAGGGGACCAGCGCGATCCCCGCCGCCATGCCGCCCAGGGAGAACCTGTCCGGGATGATGCGGTGGTCTATGTCTATGAAGGTGATCACGACGAGCACGCACGACCATGCGTAGTAGATGACGAAGGCGGGGCCGGGCCCGAACCGGTACAGCATGCCCACGGCGAGCAGTGCGCTCAGGAGCTCGACCAGGGGATACCGCACGGAAATGGGATGCCCGCATGCACGACACCTCCCGCCGAGGACCAGGTAGCTCAAGACCGGGACGTTGTCCCATGCCCGTATGGGGGTCGAGCAGGCGGGGCAGCGCGACGAGGGCCAGACGACGGACTCCCCTCTCGGAATGCGGTAAATGCAGACGTTCAGGAAGCTCCCCACGAGGAGACCCGCAAGCGCTACGAGGAGGGCCATGTCAGCCTACCAGGTCCCCCCTCCTGAAACGGGCCACCTCTGCCCCCAGGACGCCGGCCATCTCGGACATGACCGCCCGCAGCGGGTCGGCATCGCTCAGGAACGAGACGGCTTCTTCCACCCGGTCCTTCATCCGGGAAAGGTCCACGACCATGGGTTCGAGGTCCTTGAGCCCCAAGGCGGGGTTCTCCAGGGCCCGCCTGTAGGTCTCCAGCTTGTCGAGGGCTTCCTCCCCGGCCTTCAGTGCGTTGAGGGCGACCGGGTCCACCGGCATGCCGGGAAGGGGCCCGCCGATCCTTACGGCACCCTCGGTGCGCTTCTCCTGGACACTGCCCAGGATCTCCTCGAAAGACCCCCCCGCCCCTTTGGCGGGCCTGCCCGCCTGCGGCGTAACCGCGCCGATGATCATGTTCGGGTCTATCTTCATCTTTCCTCCCTCCCCGTTCAAAGCAAGGACGGTGCCAGTCCCCACCTCCCTTGTCGGCATCGGGTCGATCCCTCGTAAGCGGTGGAAGCTTTGACCCGGGAGGGGAAAAAATGTCCGGCCTCAAGCCTTCTCTCACGGCGAAGAGGGAGCGAGCCTCTCGATGAAGGCGTCCCTCGCCCTCATGATCTCCTCCAGGGGCATCCTTGCGAGCTCCGCCACGTAACGGCGCAGAGCCTTGCCCACCTCCTCGACGACCTTCCCGGGGGCGTTGTGGGCCCCGCCCACCGGCTCCTTGACGAGGTAGTCCACGATACCGGCGGCATACAAATCCCTCCCCGTCCCCCTGAGGGTCTCCGCCGCGAGCTCCTTCCTCTTGGCGTCCTTGAAGACGATGGACGAGAAGCCCTCGGGGCTTATGGCACTGTAGAAGGCGTTCTCGAGCATGATGATCCTGTCGCCGTAGCCGAGCGCGAGCGCCCCGCCGGAACCCGCCTCCCCTATGATGCAGGCCACCACCGGTGTCCTCACGGACGAGAGGGCCTGTATGCACAGGGCTATGGAGAAGGCCTGGCCGCGTTCCTCGGCCTCGGGGGCCGGGTAGGCGCCCGGCGTGTCCACGAAGGTCACGATCGGCCTCGAGAACTTCTCGGCGAGCCTGTAGAGCCTGAGCGCCTTGTAGTGGCCGGAAGGGCCCGACATGCCGTAATGGTAGTGGACGTAATCCTTCTTGCCCGGCGTTCGCTTCCGGTGGCCCACCACCATGACCGGCGTGTCGTCGAGAAAGGCCGGGCCGCCTACCACCGCCGGGTCGTCCTCCATGAAACGGTCCCCCTTCAGCTCGGTGAAGCGGGTGAAGATCCCGGCGATGAAATCGTCCACGCCCGGTCTCATGGCGTGCCTCGACAGCTCCACGCACGACCAGCGCGAGATGCCCTCGTTGAGCTCCCGGCGGAAGGAATCCACCTTGCGCTCTATCTCGGAGGTGTCTATGCCCCTGATGCGGGATATGCTCTCCTGCAGGTCCTTGAGGGCACGGTCGATGTCGACGAAACGGTCCTTCGTCTTCACTGCAGCTCCACCCCCCCGCGACCCAGGATCCCGGTCACGCGCTCGATGAACTCCCTGCCCGGCATGACCGAATAATCCTTCCCCGCGTCGATGGCCACCAAGGCCTCCTCCGTCTCCACCTCGAAGGTGAGCGCGCACCCGCCCTTGCAGCTCAGGACCGAGGCCTTGAGTTCCTCGATCTCCCTGCGGGAGAGCGGCCGGCGAACCTTCACCACGACACGCCTCGCGAGGGCTTCCTCGGCATGCTCGAGCTTCCAGAGTTCTTCGGCGATGAGCTCGATGCTCGCCTGCTCCGCCTCACCGTTCTCCTGATCCTCCTCCACCTTGAGCGCGGCCCTCACGAGCACCGGGTCGTCGGGCTTGAGGATGAGATCCTGGTGCCTGGCGAAGACCTGGGGGAAGAAGATCACCTGCACCGACCCCTCCAGGTCCTCGAGCCTCGCCCTCGCCATCGTGTCGCCCTTCTTGGTCTTCGATACCTTCACCTCGGTGAGCACCCCGGCGAGCGTCACCGGCGACGACGCCTCCTCGAGGCCCGCGGTGGTGGCCGTCGCGTACTTGCGTGCGAGGTGGGCGTACTTGTCCAGGGGATGTCCCGACAGGTAGTACCCCATGCCATCGAGCTCCATCCTGAGGCGCTCCGGCTCGGGCCAGTCGGGGATGTCGGGCAGACGGACGGGGGTCCTCGCGTCTTGGGGGGAGAATTCGTCGAGGCTGAAGAGGGTGATCTGGGCGTCGTTCGTGGTTCTCGCCCGCCTTTGCGCCCTGTCGAAGAGCTCGTCCAAGGCCTCGAACACGGAGCGCCTGTTCGGGTGAAGCCTGTCGAATGCACCGGCCTTCACGAGGGCCTCCACCACGCGCCTGTTGACCTTGAGTAGGGGGACCCTGTCCATGAACTCGGCGATGTCCGAGAACTCCCCGGACCTGTCCCGTTCCTCGAGGATCGCCTCGACCGCTGTGCGGCCGACGTTCTTGATCGCCCCCAGTCCGAAGCGGATGCCCTCGGGTCCCACCACGAACTCGAAGCTGCTGGCGTTGATGTCGGGGCCGAGGACCTGGACCCCCTTGTTGCGGCACTCGGCAAGGTGCCTGGCGACCTTGTCCCTGTTGTTCACGTCGAGCGTCAGGTTCGCGGCCATGAACTCCTTGAAGTGGTGGGCCTTCAGGTAGGCCGTCTGGTAGGCGACGAGCGCGTAGGCGGCCGCGTGCGACTTGTTGAACCCGTAATCGGCGAACTTCTCCATGAGGTCGAAGATCTCGCCCGCCTTGGCCTCGTCCACCCCCCGGGCCGTCGCGCCGGAGATGAAGGCCTGGCGCTGGGTCGCCATCTCCACCCTGTCCTTCTTCCCCATGGCCCGCCTCAGGAGATCCGCCCTTCCCAGTGTGTACCCCGCCATCTGCTGGGCTATCTGCATGACCTGTTCCTGGTAGACGATGATGCCGTAGGTCTCCTTGAGGATGTCCTCCAGCGCGGGGTGGGGGTACTCGACCGGCTGCCGCTTGTGCCTGCGGTCGGCATACAACGGGATGAGTTCCATGGGGCCGGGCCTGAAGAGGGCCACCGCGGCTATGATGTCCTCGAACTTCTCCGGCCTGAGCTGCCTGAGCGCCGATCTCATGCCCGAGCTCTCGAGCTGGAAGACCCCCGTGGTGTCGCCCTCCCCGATGAGACGGTACGTCGCCTCGTCGTCCAGGGGGAGGGATGACAGGTCCAGCTCGATCCCCTCGCCCTTGAGGATGGCCAGCGTCTTCTCGATCACGGTGAGGGTCTTCAGCCCGAGCATGTCGAACTTGATGAGCCCGACCCGCTCGATGCGCTTCATGTCGTACTGGCTGATGAGCATCCCGTGCTTGTCGACGTAGACTGGGATGTGATCGGTGAGGGGCTGCCTGTCCGAGATGATGACCCCTCCCGCATGGGTGGAGGAATGCCTGCTCAGGCCCTCCAGGACCCGCGCGACAGCCATGAGCTTGTTCACCCTCGGGTCCTTCTCCATGAGTTCGGCGAGCCTCGGTTCTTCCTGGAGCGCCTCGTCCAGGGTGATGTCGAGACGCGGGGGGACGAGCTTGGCGATGCGGTCGACCTCGCCGAAGGGAATCCCGAGGACCCTTCCCACGTCGCGGATGACGGCCCTCGCCTTCATGTTGCCGAACGTGGTTATCTGGCACACGTAGTCCGCGCCGTAGCGGTCCCTCACGTATGCAATGACCTCGTCCCGCCTGTTCTGACAGAAATCGACGTCGATGTCCGGCATGCTCCTGCGCTCGGGGTTGAGAAACCTCTCGAAGAGGAGGTTCCACCGGATGGGGTCGATGTCCGTGATCCTCAGGCAGTAGGCGACCAGGGACCCGGCCGCGCTCCCCCTGCCGGGGCCGACCGGTATCCCGTGCTCCTTCGCGTAGCGGATGTAATCGGCCACGATGAGGAAGTAGCCTGCGAAACCCATGTTCTTGATGATCTCCAGCTCTTCCTCGAGCCTCTTCACGTAGGTCTCGGGCACCTCGGGCCCCATCCTCTCCACGAGGCCCGCCCTCGCCTTCTCCTCGATGACTTCCTCGAGGCTCCTGCCCGATTCCTCCGGGTAGACGGGGAAGCAGTACCTGTTCTTGGGGATCGCCACGTCGCACTTGGCCGCGATCTCGCCGCTCAGCGAGACGGCCTCGGGGAGAAAACCGAAATCGCGTTCCATGACGTCGGTGGGCTTGAAGTAGAGCTGGTCGCTCGAGAACGTCATCCTCGAGGCGTCGCCGAGGGTCTTCTGCGTCTTGAGGCACAAGAGCACCTCGTGGGCCTCGACGTCCTCGGGCCTCAAGTAGTGGCAGTCGTTCGTGGCCACGACCCCGGTGCCGGTTCTCCTTCCCAGTTCCACGATCAAAGGGTTGACCGCGTCCTGGTCCGGCAGGCCATTGTGCTGGATCTCGAGGTAGAACTCGCCCTTGTAGATCCTCCGGTAAAAGTCGAGCGCCTCCTTCGCCTTTGCCTCCTCGTTCCTGAGGAGCCAGTAGGGGATCTCCCCCTTGAGGCAGGCGGACAGGCCTATGACCCCTTCGCTCAGCGCCTCGAGGGCCGCCCTGTCCACGCGCGGCTTGTCGTAGAAGCCCTTGGTGTGCGCGAGGGAGGAGAGCTTCATGAGGTTCTCGTAGCCCTTGTTGTCTTTGGCCAGGAGGATGAGGTGGAAGCTGCCGGGGAGCCCGGGGATGTTCTCCCTTGCCGTCATGTCCCCGGGCGCAACGTAGACCTCGCAGCCGATCACGGGCCGGATGCCAGCCTCGACGGCCTTGTCGTAGAACTCGACCACGCCGTGCATCACCCCGTGGTCCGTCACCGCCACCGCCTCCTGGCCGAAGGAGCACGCCGTCTTGACGAGGTCGTCGATCCGCACGGCCCCGTCCAGGAGGCTGTACTGGGTATGGCAGTGGAGGTGCACGAAGCCCATGGTGCTTCCCTAGGACTCCAGCTTGTAGTTTGGCGCCTCTTTCACGATGATCACGTCGTGCACGTGGGACTCCCTCAGCCCGGCGGAGGTGATCTTGATCATCTTCGCCTTGGTCTGGAGTTCCTCGATGGTCCTGCACCCCGTGTACCCCATGCCGGCACGGAGCCCGCCCAGGAGCTGGTAGACATTCTCCGAGATGGGGCCCCGGTACGGCACGCGGCCCACGATCCCCTCGGGCACGAGCTTCTCGGTATCCGAGACGTCCTCCTGGAAGTAGCGGTCCTTCGACCCCGCTCGCATCGCCTCCACCGAACCCATGCCGCGGTAGGCCTTGTACGTCCTTCCCTGGTAGATGATCCTCTCGCCCGGCGCCTCGTCCGTCCCGGCGAAGAGTGAACCCACCATGATCGTCGAGGCCCCGGCAGCCAGCCCCTTGGTCAGGTCGCCCGAGAACTTCACGCCGCCGTCGGCTATGAGGGGGACCCCGTGTTTCCTCGCCACCTTGGCGCACTCGATGATCGCCGTGATCTGGGGGACGCCCACCCCGGCCACGACGCGGGTCGTGCAGATGGAACCGGGGCCGATGCCCACCTTGACGCCGTCCGCCCCGGCGGCGATGAGGTCGGCGGTCGCCTCGGCCGTGGCAACGTTCCCGGCGACCACTTGGGCCTGAGGGTAGAGCGACTTGATGAACTTCACGGAATCGATCACGCCCCTGCTGTGCCCGTGGGCCGTGTCTATCACGATCACGTCCACGCCGGCCTTCATCAAGACGTGGAGCCGCTGCTCGTCCGCCGGCATCACCCCCACGGCCGCACCCACCAGGAGCCTGCCCTTTGAGTCCTTCGCCGAGTTGGGGTACTTCTGCGCCTTCTCGATATCCTTGATCGTGATGAGCCCCTTGAGGCGGTAGTCCTTGTCCACCACCGGCAACTTCTCGATCTTGTAACGGTGGAGGAGCTTCTTGGCCTCCTCCAGGCTTATGCCCCCCTCGACGGTGATCAGGTTCTCCCTGGTCATCGCCTGCTCTATGGGCTTGCTCATGTCGGTCTCGAACCTGAGGTCCCTGTTCGTGAGGATGCCGATGAGCCTGCCCTCCTCCGTGATGGGCACGCCGGATATCCTGTAGTGCATCATGAGCTTGAGGGCCTCGCCGATGGTCTGGTCGGGCCTCATGGTGATGGGGTCAACTATCATCCCGCTCTCGGACTTCTTGACCTTGTCCACCTCCACGGCCTGCTGTTCCGGCGTCATGTTCTTGTGGATGATCCCGATGCCGCCCTCGCGCGCCATCGCGATCGCGGTTGCGGCCTCGGTCACCGTGTCCATGGCGGCGCTCACCAGCGGTATGTTCAGCTTGATCCCCTTCGTGAACCAGGTGGTGATGTCGACCATGGAGGGGAGCACGTCTGACTTGCCGGGCAGCAACAGGACATCGTCGAACGTCAACGCCTCAGCGAGGATCTTCTCCATGAGTTCACGTCTCCTTACGGTATGCTGTACTCGAGGCTCACGCTCCCCCTCGTCCGCCCTTCCTCGAAGAGGCGGACCGCACCGGGCAGGGCCGGCCCCGTCGTCTTGAGGAACCTCTTGACCATGTCCCAGGCCCCTTTCTGGTCCCCGGCCTTCACGATCCTGGGCTCGCCCTCTATGGACGCCCTGCTCCCGGCCTCCCTCACGGCGTCGTCGAGGCCGCCGAGCCTGTCAACGAGCCCGAGTCCCATGGCCTGCCGCCCCGTGAAGATCCTCCCGTCGGCAAGCGCCTTGACCCTCTCCGGCTTCAGCCTGCGCCCCTTCGAGACGGCCTCCACGAACTGTGCGTGCACGTCGTCCACCAGGTCCTTGAAGTAGGCGCGCTCGGCGTCGGTCATGGGCCTGAAGGGCGAGCCCGCGTCCTTGAGGGCCCCGGACGTGACGCTCTTCGCCTGGAGACCTACCCGCCTGAGGCCTTCGCTCGCGTCGAAGAATTCCATGATGACCCCGATGCTGCCGGTCATGGTGCCGGGGAGCGCATAGACCGTGTCCGCGGCGCAGGCTATGTAATAGGCCCCCGATGCGCCGAGGGCCCCCAAAGACGCGACGACCGGCTTCTTGCGCCTGAGCGACGCTAAGGCGGCGTGTATCTCCTGCGACGGTCCCACCTTGCCTCCCGGGCTGTCGAGCCTCACCACCACCGCCTTGACGGTGTCGTCACGCTCGAAATCCCGTATGGCATCCAGGTACACGACGGACTCGGTGATCACGCCGTCTATCTCGAGGATGCCCACGGCGGGTTTCAGCGCCTTGAACGCGCGGCCGGCACCCCACCCCGCGAGGATGAGGATGACCAGGATGATGAGGATCCATGTAGTCCTGCGTTTCATGCCTCGCTCGATCGAATGGGCGAATGCCTTTTTCAGGACCCCGTAGACGCAGGGCGTCTTCGCCGAGCCCCGCAACGGGGATGCAAAGACTATATAGGAGATTCTCCGGGTTGTCCACCGGCCTCGAAGACCTGCACGGGGTCACGTGCGGCAACCGTGACCGCCGCAGGGTGCCTGGTGGCCCCGCACGGTCTCCCCGCTGTCCGGGCGAGGCGCGCGCCCCGTCCTTCGGGCCCGCGCAGAGCCGCAGCCCTCTCCCCCGGAGACCCTAACTCTTCTTGCCTTCCTTGAACCCCTTGAGAAGGTCTCCCAGGTTCGTCCCGACCTTTTCCGGGCCTTTTTCCTGCTGCGGCGCAGATCTCCTGTGGTACCCCTCTTCCAGGGCCTTGATCGAAAGGCCTATCTTCTTGTTGTCGGGGTTGATCCTGAGGACGACGGCCTCCACCTCCTGGCCCACGGACAACACGTCCGCCAGCGAGCTTATCTTGTCGCTGCTCACCTCGGATATGTGGACCATGCCCTCGATCCCGGGCCTGATCTCCACGAACGCGCCGAAATCTGTCAGCGAGGTGATCTTCCCCTTGACCACGCTCCCCACCGGGTGCTCCATGGCGAGTTCGTGCCACGGGTCCGGCTGGAGCTGCTTGATACCGAGGGAGAACTTCTCGTTCTCGGGGTCCACCGCCAGGACCTTCGCCTTGACCACGTCACCCTTCTTGAAGAGCTCCTTGGGGTTCTTGACCTTCGGGTCCCAGCTGATGTCCGACACGTGGATGAGGCCGTCCACGTCGATGTCCTCGTCCACGCTCACGAACAGGCCGAAGTCCGTGACGTTCTTGACCGTGGCGTTCACGACGGCGCCCTCGGGGTAGTTTTCCCTGATCTGGGACCATGGGTTGGGCATGGTCTGCTTGAGGCCCAGGGAGATACGGCGGTTCGCGAGGTCCACACCGAGGACGACCACTTCCACCTCCTGTCCCTCGCTCAGGATGGTCGACGGGTGCCTCATGCGCTTGGTCCAGAACATATCGGAGATGTGGACGAGTCCCTCCACCCCGTCCTCGAGCTCGACGAAGGCGCCGTAGTTGGTCACCGAGGTGACCTTGCCGGGGACCTTCTTGCCGATGGGGTACCTGTACTCGAGCCCCTCCCATGGATCCGGCTGCAGCTGCTTCATGCCCAGGGAGATCTTCTCGGTCTCGGGGTCGAACTCCAGCACCTTCACCCTGATCTCCTGTCCTGTGGAGACCTTTTCCTTGGGATCCCTGAGCTTGCCCCAGGACATGTCCGTGATGTGGAGGAGCCCGTCGATGCCGCCTATGTCCACGAAGGCGCCGTAGCTCATGATGTTCTTGACCTTGCCCGTCACCACGTCGCCCTTGGCCAAGGTCGCCAGCAGGCGCTTCTTGTTCTCCTCGCGCTGCTTTTCCAGCACCTCGCGGTGGCTCACCACCACGTTGTTCTTCTTGCGGTTGAACTTGATGACCGCGACATCGATGACCCGGCCGATCATGCTCTCGAGCTCGGCATCGCTCACCGGGCCGAGGGACGCCTGCGACGAGGGGAGAAAGGCGTTCAGGCCTATGTCAACGATGAGCCCGCCCTTGATCCTCTCCTTCACCCTGCCCCTAAGGTAGGTGTTCTCCTGGGAAGCCTTGACGACATCGTCCCAGACCTTGAGCCTCTCCGCCTTCTGCTTGCTGAGCCGGATGATGCCCTTGGTGGTGTTGATGCTCTCGACCAGGACCTCGACCTCCTGCCCCACCGAGCAGTTGAGCGTCCCGTCCTCGCCGAGAAACTCGCTGATGGGTGCCTGACCGTCGATCTTCCTGCCGATGTCTATCATGATAAAGTCGGTTCCGATCTGGACCACCGTTCCGGTCACCAGGGAACCGGGCGTTATGCGCTTGTCGAAGGTTTCTTCGTAAAGGGCCTCGAAGTCCGCACCTCCGGTTTCATTCACCTCGGAATCACCAGCCGAAACATCCTGCGTCGCATGGCCCTCGTCTTTGGGCCCGTTCTTGGTCTCGTCCACGCTCACCATAGTTTCCTTCCCCCGTTCCGTCGTTCCTTGTACCTCAATGAGTTGGGATCCTATACAATAGTGACCTCCAAAACACAAGACCATAATACCTGCCCGGGATGGGCCTCTGGAAACGCATAGACGGCCCTGACCGCCCGGCTGAGGGAGGGTCGGGAGAGACTCAGCCGCGCCTTCCACCGGGAGGCGGAGGTGTGTGCCCCTTCCTCCCTATACCTACCTGGTTTTGGGGTGTATGCGGGGAAGAAGGCCTTTAATCGAGGGGGTTTTTCTTCTTCGCGAGCGTTGGGTCCTTCAGCGCCTTCTCGATCTCGGAGAAGACGCTCCTCTTGTCGGGAGAACCCTTGAGAGCGGCCTCGAGGTCTCTCATGCGCGTCTCCTGCCGCGCCTTGAATCTCGATATCTCGTCCTCGAGCGCGGGCGCCTCGGCGGACCTCGGGAGGTTTTCGATCCTCGTGTGATCCCCCGTCGTGAACCGCTCCTGGCCCCCGCTCGCTATCACGCGGACGATGCCCCGCTCCTCGAGCCTCCTGGAGAGGAGCGAGAGCTCTTCCTCCGAGACCCCGAGGATCCCCGAGAGGTCCCCCAGGGAGGGCGGCCGACCGTGCACGTGCTCGTGGACCCTGACGGCCGCCACGAACAGGTGGGCCTGGGAGTACAGGTCTCGCGGTAACATAATGGTCACTCTAGTCCAAAGGCCGCGACGATACAAGGCATGATTCAAGAATGACCTTGACATATCCGATCAAGAAACAAATGATGTGCTCGTCCGTTCAGATGATCGCAAAAGGAGGATCCGCCTTGAGAAAGCCGAGCCTTCCCATCGTTTTCCTGGCAGTCGTTGTGTTCCTGGCCTTCAGGGGCACCTCCGACCTGAGGGCGGAGGAAACCACCCATACCGTGGTGAAGGGGGACACCCTGTGGGACATCTCCATGAAGTACCTCAAGACGCCGTGGAAGTGGCCTCTCGTCTGGGCGAACAACCAGGACATCACGAACCCCCACCTCATATACCCCGGGGACAGGGTGATCATCACGACCGAGGGCGGCAGGACGATCCTGAAGATCATCCCCTCGCCTGAACGAGGGGGAGAAGAGCGCGAGGCCGTCTTCTACACACCCCGGGAGATCGCCTCAGTCAAGGACAAGTCGGTAGTGCTGGCCCCCCAGTTCGCCTTGTACATGTTCAGCCCCAACCTGCTCAAAGGCTCCGGCGAGATCGTCAGGAAGGTCGAAAACGGCGAGCTCATCTCGGAGAACGACCACATCGTCATCAGTTCGGGCTCCGCCTTCAAGAAAGACCAGGTCGTCACCATCGTGACCAAGATCCAGGACATCGTTGACGAGGAAGGCGATTCTGCAGGGTACCTCTACCGCATCACGGGGATGGCGCGGGTTGACGAGGTCGTGGGCGGCCTCGTCAAGGCCACCGTCACGTACTCTCTCCAGGAATCGCGGATCGGCAGCATCATCTTCGACGACATCCCGCCCATAAAACCCGTGGCCCTCGACATATCCGAACCATCGGGCATCTCCGGGGTGGTCATGGATCACCACGGCGGGGTCGTGGGCGGGGCCACCTTCGACCTCGTCTTCGTGAACGCCGGCACGAGGCAGGGGGTGGAAAAGGGAGCCCTCCTGTCGGTCTACAGGAAGACCGACGCCCTGGGCGGTGATGCAAACAGGCAAGCCGCGTCGTTCCATGATCCCATAGGCGTCATCGTGGTGCTCCAGTCCCTGGACTCGTCTTCCATGGGGCTCGTGGTTCAATCCAAGGAGCTCATCGAGAAGGGTGCGCTGGTTCTCGGCCGAAAGTGAGTATCGGCCCAGGGTATGCGACGAGGGCCCAGGGGTTGAGACGGTCTCCACCCTCAGCGGGAATAAGCCCCGGAACTCGATGAACCTCGCAGCCCGCGCAAGGAAGAACGTCCCCTCCCCATGGGGGGCGAGCAGGATCGGGACGTAGGGCTCGATCAACCTCGTCGCCCGGGGTCGACCCGGTCCTCACACCCGCGATGGATACCCCGGCACGGCCGCGAAGGGAACGGCGTTTGCCCGGGCGTGCAAGCGGCCCCTCAGAAGGGCGCGCCGTGATAGGTGAGGATATTCATGAGCCCCAGCCTATCCACCCGCACGAAGGTGACCCCCACACCATCGGGCGTCTTGTGGGCCACCCTCCCCCTCACGGAGATGACCTTGCCGAACTCCCTGTCGTCTATGCTGGCGTCCACGAAGCCCCCGAGCGCCACACCGCGGCCCGTCTCGAGGTACATGCCCCCCTTGCCGAGATTCAGCACCCTGCCTGTACGCAGGACGAACCCGTCGTCCTTGTAGGCAGCCCGCAAGTCCACCTTCACCCTCTTGTGCGCCCTGCGGTCCTTCATCTCATCCCACCGCCTCTCTCGAAAGATTACCCCACTCTTCGATTCGTGACAATATCTCCGCGCAGGCCCCCGATGTCCACCGTGGACAGACCCGGATGCAGGGCGAACGTGAAGGGTCCCAGACGACGCCCGGCCCAGGAAGGCGTGCATTCCACGGTATCCGGTCCCGGTTCGCGGAGACCCGACGACGTTTGCCCCCCTCCGGCCGTACCCCTCCATCCCACGGCAACCAGCAAGTGCAAGACGCACCAAGCGGCGATGTCTTGCCTCACGGCCCGCCCAACAGAGGAAAGTGGGCGCCTGTAAAGGCAGTGTCGTTGACACCCCCCCGTCGATACGTTATAGATCATGGCATGAGGAAGCTCTACGACGCCCTCGCCATATCCCGGAAGGTGTCTCAGCTCGGCGAAGAGATATCCCGCTCCTACATGGGCAAAGAGCTTCTCGTCGTGGGGATCCTCAAGGGCGGTTTCATGTTCATGTCCGACCTGGTACGCGCCGTCTCGTTGCCCACGAGGATCGATTTCGCGCGCCTGTCCAGCTACGGCAAGTCCGACAGCCCCGAGGGGGACGTGAAGATCGTGGACGACGTCCACGAAGACATACAGGGCGTCCACGTGCTCGTGGTAGACGACATCATGGACACGGGCCACAGCCTGCTCGCGTTCAAACGTCACCTCGAGCGCATGGGCCCCGCATCGGTGAAGATCTGCACCATGATCGACAAGACCGCGAGGAGGGAGGCCCCGATCTCCCCGGATTTCTTCGGGTTCAGGATCGAGGAAGGGTTCGTCGTGGGATACGGCCTCGACTACGCCGAGAGCTACCGGACGCTGCCCGAGCTCTACGTGCTCGATGCGTCGGATATACGAGGGGCCATGCCGTGATCGTCATCGAGTGTCCAAACTGCCGCTCCAAGTTCAGGTTCGTCCAGCCGGACCCTGCAAAGACGACGTACATGATGCGATGCAGCGTATGCAGGCACGTCTTCGAGCACACGATCGACCAAGGCCTTTCCCTGGAAGAAGAATTCGACCTCCTCGTCCAGAAGGCGGGCACACGGCAGGACAAGGAGCAGGAGTCACCGACCCTGAGGCCCACGGAACAGGAAGGCATCGTGGAGACGCCCGGGGATGTCCCCGAAGCGGTCGAGGAAGGCGCCCAGGTTCACGTGGAGGGTGAGGAACCCCCCACGGAATCGGTCATGCGCGAGATAGACTCGATCCTGGGTGCGGCGGAAGAGACGGCCGTAACCGAGGAGGAAGCCCCCGTCGCCGTCGAGGAGACCTCCCGCACGAGGACCGTCCTGAAGGCGGCGGCCGCCGTCGCCTGCATCGTGGTGATCGCCGCGGCCCTCGGGTGGTTCTTCAAGGACAGGATCCTTCCCCTCTCCGGCAGGCAGGACCAAGGCCTGCCCTCCCAACCCAAGACCGCGGGGCCGTTCTTCGAGATCGACGAGAGAAACGTCACCCATGAACTGCTCACGCACGAGCAGGAAGGAGCGGTGCTCGTGATCAGGGGCACCCTCAGAAAGATCTCGGGAGTGCCGGTGGAATCGGTCATGGTCGAGGCCAGGGTGTACGACCGGGCAGGGGCCCTGATGGAAAAACGCATCGCGTATGCAGGCATCGTGCCCGACACGAGCGAGTTCGTGAGGCAGCCGCGGGCAGACATAGACGCCCTCCTCACCTCCGACCCCGCCACCCCCGGCTCCACGCTGCCGGGAGGCGACATACCCTTCGCCGTCGCCTTCTTCGGCAAGACGGCGAGGGAGGCCTCGTCGTACCAGGTGGAGGTCAAGGATATCCGTTGGAGACAGTGAGACAGCCCCCCCCCCGCCTCACCGTCCGGCCGGACCGGGAGCATGCAGTCGAAACACACCCCCGAACCAGAGTGATACCATGCGCATCCTCGGCATAGATTACGGGACGAAGAGGATCGGCATCGCGGTCAGCGACCCCGCCGGGATCATGGCCCATCCACTAAAGGTCCTCGAGGTGAGGCCGGACGACTCGCACCTCCTCGAGATACAAGCCATCGCTCGAAGCTACGGGGTGGAGAAGATCGTGGTCGGCCTCCCGTACAACATGGACGGGACCGAGGGCCCCAAGGCCCGCGAGGCCTGCCTTTGGGGCGAGCGTGTGGCCGAGCTGACCGGCCTGCCGGTGGTGTTCTGGGACGAGCGTCTCTCGTCGTTCGAGGCCGAGGAGCTGCTCGCCGGTCACGAGGTGAGCCCGAAAAGGATGAGGAAACTCGTCGACAAGATAGCCGCTGGGATCATCCTCCAGGGATACCTGGACTCGCAGAAGACATGAGCCCGAAAGCGCACACGGTGACGACGGCGATCGTGGTTCTGGCCGTGGGTTTGGCCGGCCACGCCCTGTCCTTCGTCTCGACCCAGGTCAGGCCGCCCGAGACCGTGCTCCTCGAGATCACGCGCGGCTCGGGTTCGTGGCAGATATCGCGCACCCTCGAAGAGAAGGGCGTCGTCTCGGACGCGCCGACGTTCATGGCGCTCGCGCTCGCCACGGGAAAGGCGAGACGGCTCCAGGCGGGCATCTACGTGTTCGAGGGGGCTCACAGGCCCCTCGAGGTCATGGATATCCTCTTCATGGGCAAGACCCTCAGGCACCGTGTCACCATACCCGAGGGATACACGATCTTCCAGATCGCCCATGCCGTGGCGCAGACAGGCGTCATGGAGAGGGACGCCTTCCTGGCGAAGGCCAGGGACCCGCAGACGGCCTCGTTCTTCGGCATAGACGCCCCATCGATGGAGGGCTTCCTCTTCCCGGACACCTACTTCCTCGTCCCCCGCTCCACACCCCTCGAGGTGATGGCCAAGATGGTCGGCCGCTTCAAGCAGGTCTACACGCAGGAGATGGAAGAACGTGCGCGCACTCTCGGGCTCTCCATGAGAGAGGCCGTCACCCTGGCCTCGCTCATCGAGAAGGAGGCGAAGGTCGCCCATGAGAAGCCGCTCGTCTCGTCCGTCTTCCATAACCGCCTACGCCGAGGCATACGCCTCCAGTCGGACCCTACGGCGATCTACGGGATCGACGGGTTCACGGGCAGGATCAGACACGTCGACCTCCTCAGGGAATCCCCGTACAACACCTACCTGCACAAGGGACTGCCGCCCGGGCCCATATGCAACCCCGGGGAAGATTCCCTGAAGGCGGCTTTATGGCCCGCCAGATCGAACTACCTCTACTTCTTTGCAAGGGGGGACGGCACCCACGTATTCTCGGCCACCATCGAGGAGCACAACCGAGCGATCTCGGGGATCACAGGCCCTCGAGGCGGCCGACCTCTCTTCTAAAGTCGCGCACCCTCACGTTCGATAAGGGAGATCATGGCCGAAGTACGCGCATGCATCGTGGACGACGACGACTCCATCCTCGACATCATAGAACAGATCCTGGAGGAAGAGGGCGTTACGAGCAGGAGGTTCCACCTGGCCGAGGAGGCCCTCGCCTCGATCGTTTCCGAGCGCTACGACATGGTCATCTCCGACCTCATCCTCCCGGGCATGTCCGGTCTCGGGCTCCTGGAGGCGATGTCCAAGGCGGGCGTCGACGTCCCCTTCGTGCTCATCACGGGCTACGCATCACTGGACTCCGCGATTGAGGCCGTGAACAAGGGCGCGTTCTCCTACATCAAGAAGCCGTTCAACATGGAGGAGATACGCATCGTCGTACGGAAGGTCAGGCAGCGCCAGGACCTCGTCGAGAAGGTGAGGAGCCTCACGCTGGAGCTCGAGGCGCTCAGAGAGCGCATGAAGACGGGCGGGGAGGACGTCGGCACCCCCTTCCTGCTCGCCCAGCCCATGCAGCCTGTTCACTCATCCTTGGACATGAACAAGGCCCTCGCCGCGATCGAATACCTGGGGCGGCTCAAAAACGACGGCCTCATCACCGAGAGCGAGTTCGGCGAGTACAAGGGGAAGATCCTCAAGAGGATAGTCTGATGGAAGACCGCGTGCTCATAGTGGACGACGACCAGGGGATACGCCAGACTATCCGCAGCATCGTGGAGGACCTCGGGTACGCCTGCGACACGGCTCCGGACGGCCAGGAGGCGCTCGGCCTCGTCGAGTCGAGGCGTTACCTGTGCGTGTTCACGGATATCATGATGCCCAGGATGACGGGGCTCGAGCTCATAAAGAAGATCAAGGCCCGGGACATCTCCATTCCCATCATCGTGATCACGGGCTACGCCTCCCTGGAAATCGCGATCGACGCCATGAAGTGCGGCGCCTCGGACTTCCTCCCCAAGCCCTTCAAGATGAGCCAGATCCAGATCCTCCTGAACAAGATGCGGAGGGAGAAGACGATCCTGGAGGAGAACAGGAGGTTCTCCGACACCCTGCAGCTGTACCGGATCATAGACAACCTCAAGGGCCAGCTCGAGGACAAGGCGAGGGAGATAAGCTCTCTCAAGGCCATATCCGAGAAGATCGTGAGCCTCAAGGGCATCAGGGACCTGGTGGGCGCCATCGTGGACGTCTCCAAGCAGCTGATCGGAAACTCGGAGGTGAAGTTCTACCCCGTGAGAGGACTGCCCGAGCCTTCCCGCGACAACGGCCCCATGCCGGAGCTGCAGGTGCCCGACGAGCTCCTCGCCGGGAAGATCGTCAGGGTCGACAACTCGTTTCTCGACGGCGAGCGCCATTTCCAGACGCTCTTCCCCCTCACGATCGAGGGCCAGGTCTTCGGGGCCCTCGACGTCAGGACCGAGACCCTCCTCGACGAAGAGGCCGAGACCAAGATCCTCTACCTGCTGAACCGCTCCGCCGAGCGCATGGAGAACGTGGCCCTCTACGAGGGGCTCTACGAGAACATCCTCTCCACCTTGAGGAGCATGGCCAAGATCCTGGATGCACGGGACCCTCACACGTCCCAGCATTCCACCAGGGTCACCAACTTCTCCATCGCGATCGCCAACGCCCTCGGGCTGTCGGCAGAAGAGCGGGACGTGCTCTACATCGCCTCGTCGTTGCACGACATCGGCAAGGTGGGCATCCCGGACAGCATCCTCCTCAAGCCGGACAGGCTCACCGAGGAGGAGTTCACCATCATCAGGAAACACCCCGATATCGGGGCGGACATCCTCAAGCAGCTTCCGCCCATGTACCGCGAGACGGAGATCATAAGGCATCACCACGAACGGTACGACGGGAAGGGATACCCCGCCGGCATCGGGGACAACGAGATCCCCCTCCTCTCGCGCATCATAACCATCGCCGACGCGTACGACGCCATGACCTCGGACAGGCCTTACCGCAAGGGGCTGGCCGTCGGGATGGCGGTCGAGGAGATCACCAGGTGCGCGGGGTCGCAGTTCGACCCCGAGCTCGCCAGGCTCTTCCTCCACAAGGTGATCGGCGTGTTCTAAGGTAGGGGTCCCCCGCGTCGCACCTTGCCGCCTTCTTGCCCGAGGACAGGCCCCAAGCATCGACACCCCGTCTCCGACCCGGGGAAATCAGGTACATCTCCCGCCGGGATCCCGGCCTGGAGTCGGCCGGCCTCTTCCCCGGAGCACCATGCGTTCCGCACGGCTGGACGCAGGGCGCTCCTTCCTGAGCCTCACCGACTTCGAGCCGTCACGCACCTCGAGCTCTCCCAGGCAGGCGCCGACAGCGCGCTCGAGCACACCCAAGGGCCCCTGCCGGTGAGCACGATGCCACAAGGCGCACCCGCACGCACCTGACCGGGCCCGCCCTGGCACCGGGCAGCCGTCGGGCATGGGGAAAGGATCCCCAGGGGAGAGGCCCGGGCCTCGGGCGTCACACGCGCGAGCCGGCTGACCGCCTCGGCGGTGGGGAGGACCGTGGAACACGTGCTTGACACAATCGGCGCAAGGCTGGGGGGGTGGTGACGCGAACGGGCCTGTCTCCCTCGAGGGACGGGTTCCGGCAGCGGGATCGAGGACGCCAAGCGGTGTGGATACCATCGGAAGCCGGACCCCGGGCCCGGTTCCGGCCACCGTCACGACCCTGTCGCAGGACGCGGACGAGGAATGACGATCGCGCCCTTGCCCGAGGGAGGCTCAGGGAGAGGTGTTTGCGGCGCCTTGTTGCCTGCCGGACGCGTGCAGCTCCTCCACGAGGGATCGGACCCTCTCGCGAAGCAGCTGGTTCTCCTTGAGGAGCTCGTCACGCTCCTGGGCCTTTGCCTTGAGCTCGGCGTACTCCCGCTCCCGCTCGGCGGTCCGGGCAGAGTCCTGCACGCCCTGGGCCGGGACCTCGCCGAGCCTCTTCTTCAACGAGGCGGTCTCGTTCTCCAGGCCGCTCACGCGGGATGCGAGCTCGCGGTTCTTCTCCTCGAGCGCGGAGATGTAGGATATGGTCTGCCTGAGCATCTCCTTGTAATCCGGTGGGTGATGCCCCCGGTACCCCCAGATGTAGTACCCGAGGATCCCGCCTGCCAGGAACGTGACGATCGCGATGACGGCGACCGCCTTCAGCCGCCCTTTCCCCTCCGACTCGCCCTGGTCCATCGTGATCTCCTTTCCCGGGGCACAGGCTCCGGAGGCCTTGCGGGCGGCCGGGAAAGGCCGCCTCGAGAGGCGCTCCTCGTCCATGCGCGGGGCATAGCGTCATGCCTGGTGGGGCATGGCCGCGAGAAGGGATGGTATCATAAAAGGCCCTCGCTCCTCAACGAGGCCTCAATCCCCGACTTGACCTCAGGCGCGTCCTCCCACTCGGTCAAGAAGTCGGAACAGAGCCTTCTCACAGCCGCCTCCGTCCTCACGGCCATGCGCACCGCTTCCAGCGCCGACAGCGCGACCGCGTCGTCCATGACCATGATCTCGTCGGACCTCAGGCGCTCGAGCCCCAATCCGAACCTGAACAGGGTCGAGAGGGTACGGGCGAGCCTCGGGAGGACCTGCGACATCTCTCTCTCTGAGACACCGGGCGAACGGAGGAAGCTGCCGAGAGGCACCCCCTCGACGCACTCGAAGACCGCCCAGCTCACGCATCTCCCCATGGGCACGCCGCTTCGTACCAGCGCCAGGGGCGACGGGGCCTTGATGCCCAGCCACCGCAACATGTAGGCGTTCCTCCACAGCCCGCCCACTTTCCCGAAGCCCCTCCTCCCGGAAAACAGGAACCCTGCCGAACAAAACACGAGCAATCCGCCGTGATTCGAGCGCACCTCGTATCGGGACAGGGAGCCATCCCTCTCTCCCTTGGCGGCGGGAAGGCCCTCGATGAGCGAGAGGATTTCTTTCGGCCCCAGCCAGGGCCTGTCCCTCCGGTGGAGCACGAAAAGGCCCCTCTCCTTTCTTGAGACGAAGACATCCCTCGAGGAAAACACCTTACGGAGGGTTTTCTTAAAGTTCCTCCTCCTGACCCGGAAGATCTCCCCCGTAAGGCGCCTCTCCTCCCGGGGTTCAGCCTCCCACCCCCTCTTCACGCAGTACAGGGTGTACCAGTCGTGGACATGGTCTCCGAAGAAGGCCCGGTTGTTGGCCAAAAGCCACGCGAGGTTTTCCAGGGAAGTCTCACGGTCCAATGGTGCTGTGAAACCCCTCACGAGGTCGCCGTCGATGGCGTAGACGTTTCCCGACCTCACCATGAAGTTGGACGCCCTGAGATCCTTCTGGACGACGCCGGATGCATGCTGGAGGGCCACCGCTTCGATGAGGGCCTCGAGCATGGGGCGCCTGTCCCGTTCGGCCGAAGTCCTTTGAAGCACCTCGTCCAGGTTCTCGGCCGACTCCAGGTATTCGTACACAGCGGCGTAGACCCCATGGCCGGGGAGGTACCCGGAAAAGAGCACTGCAGGTGCGGCCACGCCGCCTTCCATGAAGACCCTGAACCCCCGGTCCCCCTTCCTCCATTGCCTCGCCGCCCGCATTCTCGCGAAGTAGAGCTTGACGACGACCTTGTCCTCTTGCGTGCCGCCGTTGCGGTGCCTGTCGAGAAGACCGAGGCACGTGAGCCTCTTGCGCTCGTAGACCTGGAGTATCTTCGAGCACCTCACGACGCCGAGCCCCGGGACGACCAGGGGCACGGGCTCGGGAAACGGCCCGCCCATGTGCACCCTCGATACGCGGGAGAGCTTCGGCCTGAGGTCAACAGCGGTATCCACTGGCTTCTCCCTCGCTTTTGTCCGACACCGTCCTTTCGGTCTCGGGGTCGAGCCCTCGAGACTACCCCCGCTCGCCTGTAGGCTTCGAAACCTTCCCGCACAGGTCCAGCACCCTCTGCGCAAAGTGGTGGAAGGTGTGGTGTTCGTGCACGTACCGGTAGCCTGCCATGGCGATCCTCTTCCTCTCCTCGGGCTTCGACAGGTACTCCTGCACGAGGCTGACGCACTCCTCTTCGCTGTGGTACCACACGAGGTGGGTCCTGTTCTCGAACACCTCCTCCATGCCCGGGATGTAGTTGGTGAGGTGGAACCCGCCGCACCCGAGCGTCAACCACAGCCGGTTCGTCCAGTGCCCCCTGATGGTCGTGACCGCATCGACGCCGAGGACGATCTTCGCCCCCGAGCACACCTTGGCATACCCCCGGGGCCGCACCTCCGGCAGGGTCGCCTTGATGCCGAACTTCCTCCAGCCCTTTCCGTAGACCTTCACCTCGCATATCCGCGAGAGCTCTCTTACCAGTCTGACCCGTGCCTCCCCCTCCCGCGCCGCACCCACGAACGCCACGTCGGACTTCCAGACGGGGAGCAAGGCCTTCCTCACCCTGTGATCATGCCTGTCGCAGCCTTCGAGAATGAAGACGGGCTCGCGTATGCCCACCTCTCGGAACCTGTCGTGGATACCCTCGGCGTTCTCCAGGAAGAGATCCACCTTGCTGCCCCACATCCCCACCTTCTCGATCTGGTCGAGCCTCCAGCCGTCGTGATAGTACATGACGATCACCGCCTTCCCGCCGGAAATCCTCTCGAGAACCGTGAGCGGCAGGTCCATGCTGTGGATGAACACGATGTCCGGGTCGAACCTCCGGATCCTCATGAGGAGGTACGGCTCGGAAAGAGGGCCCAAGAACCTCCTCGTCTTCTGGGCATTGATCCACAGGGTCTCGTTGCCCAGCTCCCTGAAGGCCCTCGCAATGTGTGCAACCTTCCTCGTCTTCCTCTTCGACTTGCCGAAGACCATGATCCTGGGCATTCACGCCCTCCCCGTCGTCTTGAGGTATCGGTCCCCCGGACGCCGCCCCCCGTCTCTCTCCTTCGGCGCCCAAGGGGCACGTGCGCGCCCCCGCCCTTTGCGGTGAGGCACGACATCTCCACGGGCCATCGCCCTCGGATGCCCCGGCCTCTCTGCTCACCGCGCCTTGGGGCACAACCGGAAACAGGCCGCACGCGGCAGCGGGTGGGAGCGTCCCGACACGGTCCCCAGGAGCAGCTCGGCACCACCGGGCGGCCACCCGGTCAACAACCGGCACAACCGTGCCATGTCCGGCACAGGGCTCATCACTTCCCTGTCCCCTCAGCCCATGCCGAGGGGTCCTGCCGGGTGTCGTCGCGGGCCGGGCCAGGTCCCACGTCACGCCCCCTGGACGAGCTCCGCGTAGAGGTCATGGTAGGACTTCGCCATGGCCTCCACCGTGTACCCCTCGCGTACCATGCGGCGTCCCGCATCGATGCAACCTCGCCTCAGCCTCTCGTCGTGGAGCATCCTGAGCACCGCCCGTGCGACGCCCTCGGCGTCGCCGACATCCACGAGCAGGCCAGTCTCGCCGTCGTGGACGATCTCGGGTATACCGCCCGCCCGCGTCGCCACCACCGGCACGCCGCACGCCATCGCATCCAGTATCGAGCTGCCGAGCCCCTCCTGGCGCGAGGTCAGGAGGAAGACGTCGAACACCCGGTAATAGGGGGCAAGGTCGTCCCTGTACCCCTCGAACACGACGTTGGCAAGGCGCAACGCCCTGGCCTCGGCCTCGAGCTCCGCCCGCATGTCACCGTCGCCCACGAGCACGAAGACCACGTCGTCCCTTAGGGACGAGACCACGGATGCCGCCCTGAGGAGGGTCGCGTGGTCCTTGCGCTTCTCCAGGGCCGCTATGCAGCCGACGACCTTCCTGCCGTCGAACCTTCGCCTGAGCCCGCTGACCGTCGCATCGTCCGGATCCCCCAGGGGGTGGACGGAACTCGGGATAACCCTCGTGCGGCCGGGATCGAAGCCCCAGCTCGCCATGACCTCGCCCACCCTGCGGGAGATCACGGCCATCCTGTCTATCTTTCCATAGACGAGGCGGGTCACCGGGTTTGTCGATGGGGGGTTGTCCACCCTCCGGGTGAACACGACGGGCGATGTGTTCCACCCCTTCCAGAGGGCGGCCATCTGCAGAGCCCTCGTCTCGTGGGCGTGAACCACGTCGAACCCTCCGAGCACAAAGCCCCGGGCGACGAACGGCTTACGCACCTCCAGCACCGGTATGCCCTTCTCCCTTGCCCGCCCTGCCAGGAGCCCGTTCTTCCTCGCCACGAGATGACACTCGTGGCCAAGCCGGGCGAGCCCTTCCATGAGATACACGACCTGCCGTTCCCCGCCCCGCCAGGTGCGCTCGAGGTTCACGTGAACGATCCTCATCCGGGCTTCCCCGAACCGGGGTTTCGTTCGCTCTCCTCCATCCTGAGTTCCATCACCTTGGCCGCCATGACGAGCTCTGCGAACGCGCTCAAGGACGCGATGACGAAACCCCTCCAGCCGTCCATGAACCCTCTCCTCAGGACGAAGTCCTTGAGGAACCTGGCGGGCGGCCGTACCACCAGGTGCACGAGCGGCGCGGCCATGCCCTTTTCGTGCTTGTCCCTGGCCTTCCAGGTCGAATACCTGTTGATCTTGGCGACCCAGTCCGCAAGCGATGGGACGCTGTGGTGCTCGAGATGGTGCCTCAGGCGGCCTGCGGGACTGATCTCCACCTCCGCGTGGACCCGTTTGTCCCGGTACCTCCCCACGTCCCTCTTGAAGAGCCTCAGCACGCTGTCCGAGCCCCATCCCGAATGCCTTATCTCCCTGCCGAAGAGGAAGTTTCTCCTCGGGATCCAGTACCCGTCGAAGGAGGGCCCCTGCTCGAGCAGGTCCGCGATCTCCTGCCTGAGGCCGGGAGTGACCCTCTCGTCCGCATCCACGACGAGCACCCACTCGTTCGACGCCTTCGGTATCGCCCAGTTCTTCTGCGCAGCCGAATAGACGTACTCGTGCCGGAGGATGCGATCCGTGTACCTCCTCGCGATCTCGAGCGTCGTGTCGGTGCTGAACGAGTCGACGACGAGGATCTCGTCAGCCCAGGTCACGCTCTGGAGGCAGGCCTCGATGTTGCGCTCCTCGTTGAAGCAGGGGACGATGACGCTCAACCTGTTCGGCATGTGTGTGCACCTCTGCCGTCAGCTTTCCCATCCCGGCACGCTCACCAAAGCGCCCGCCCTCACATCCGCAGCACGACACCGCGGGTAGGTCCGGGCAAGACGCCGCCTTTTGTCTGGCGCCGGGCCGGGCCCCTGGGGCGTTCCCGCTCTACGCACGTACGGCCCGCTCTCGAGGCAGGCACCCCAGCCTGGGCTCTTGCCATATACCAGAGCGTCGCCGCAATATCCACCCGCATGTGCCCTCTCCACGCGCAACCTCGATGGGCGCCGGCGGGATCTTTCCTTCGACGGGATCGTCCCTGCGGGGCCGCCGTCCGTTGTGCACGTGGTGACCCTTCCGCCCGGGCCGGGCCAAGAAGCGCCCGGAGGCAAGGGCGAAGTATCCCCCGCTCCTTCTCGTTGTTGCAGCGCCTCTCGTTCTGCACCCGCCCCTTCGGCATCGCCTACCTTGGGCGCCGTGGGGGCGGCCACCCACTGTTCGAGGCCCGGGCACCAAGGGGATTCCGGCCGACGGCCTGCACAAACGGTGAGGACTCTGCCGCCGAGTCCTTCGTGCCGCCTTGGTGAGAGCCGCCTCGCTGCACCTCGGGCATCAAGCGCCGACGAGGCCTCGGGTGGGCTTTCCCGGCCGGGCCAGTGCATCGTAGAGCCTCGCGTGCGAGAGGAGCTGATCGCGGACATTGAAGTGCTCGACGGCGTGCAGCCTTGCGTTCTCCGAGAACCTCCCCAACGTCTCCACGTCCATTGCAAGAAAGGCGCCCATGGCCTCGGCTATCCCCCGGACGTCCCCGGGCTCGACGAGAAGGCCATTTGTGCCGTGGATCACGTTCTCCTTCAGGCCCGAGTAGGTGCTCGATATGAGCGGCTTGCCCATGGACATCATCTCCCTGGCAGCAAAGGAGATCGTCTCGATCGCATCGCTCAGGATGAACCCGACGTCGAAGAGCGAGATGTACGGGACGACATCCTCCTGGAAGCCCAGGTGGACGAACTTGCCCGGGATGAGGGCGCGTGCCATCTCTTCGAGCTCGGGGTTCGGACCGCCGAGCACCAGGATCGCAAATCTCCTCTGGGTCTTCACGAGGGAGGCGGCCTTGATGATGGTGTCCACCCTCTTGTAGAACTTCGTGCCGCCGCTGGTGCCGAAACAGAAGGTTCCCTCGTCGATCCCGAACCTGCGGGCGAGCCCGTCGTCCTTGGCCATGGGCCTGAACCTGTCCACATCCACACCGTTCTTTATGACGAGTGCGTTGTGGGGGACCACCCCCCTCGAGACGGCCTTTTCGTACGCGGAGTCCGAAACGAAGATGTTCGCGCTTGTCAGGCGGCCGTAGACGAGCCGATGGTACGGGTCGCTCCGTATCTTCCGGTTGGCGTGGTGTGTCCTTACGACCCGGTACGGCCTTGCGACGGGGTGGCTCCAGAGGCTGACGAAGAGGTCGGCGCCTCCGTTGGTGTGGACGATGTCCGGCCTGAATTCCCTCACGATGTCCCTGAACCTCCTGATGCTGGATAGGAAGTCCTTCTTGCGCTTCAACACCCTGTTGGGAAATTCACAGGCAAAGAGGTGGGGGTGACCGTGCTCCTTCAGCAGCCTGTAGAGCCTCGACCTCTCCGCGACGGCGACACCCACGACGTGTTCGGATTCCCCGGACAGCCTGGTGAGCGTCCTGATGTACGTCGTGTGCCCTGTGCCTGGGCCCTTGTGAAAGTTTGTCACGAGGATACGCGCCATGGGACCCGCTCCCTCCTTATCGTCCTTCCCGGCCCTTCCTGGCACCGGCCTTCCATGTACCAAGTCGGCGTGGTATGTTCAACAAGAAAGCCCATGCAAGCATGCGAGTGGCTGGACACCCCTCAAGAAAGCGGGGCCCACGAAAAACGGGTGCGGATGGAGATCGGCATGCAGATTATAGACTTTCTCAGGATCATACCTGCCTTGATCACGGTACCGATGAGGAAACTCTCCTCTTTTGCGATACCATTGGCCCTCGGCCGTTTCAAGGGTTCGAGGGCGTACTGGGTGAGGAGATACAGAAAGGGGGGAGGATCGGGGGTCGGTTCATACAACGAGCTGGCCGAGTTCAAGGCAGAGGTTCTCAATGGGTTCGTGAAAGAACACAACATAGAGACCGTCATCGAGTTCGGGTGTGGTGACGGCAATCAGCTGAGATACGCTTGCTACCCTTCGTACCTGGGTTTCGACATAAGCCCGGAAGCGGTCTCGATATGCAGGAGGATCTTCCAGCAAGATGAAAACAAGCGCTTCTTCCTCCTCGAGGAGTATTCCGGTCAAAAGGCTGATCTGACCCTGTCTTTGGATGTTATCTACCACCTCACGGAAGACGATGTCTTCCATGACCACATGGACATGTTGTTTAACGCCTCGAAGCGCTTCGTGATCATCTATTCATCCAACACGGACGACAACAGCGCGAATCATTCTCGACATGTAAAACACAGGAAGTTCACTTCATGGGTCGAGAAAAGGAAACCGGAGTGGAGATTGACGAGGCATATAAAAAACAGGTACCCGTACGATGCGAACAACAGGAAGAGTTCCTGGTCAGATTTCTTCATCTATGAAAAGGCCCGAGATCTCGATTGAAAGCCACGCCTCGTACCAGGAGACCGACCCTGTTCTCCATGGTATCGTCCGGATAGTCTCCGCTTCCAGAACGCGAGGCCGGTGCACATCCCGCTCCCGTTCGAGGGGGTCACGTTGGGGCGGACAGGAGAACGAGACATGGAAAGGCACCCCATGAATATACTCTTCGTCAAGCTGGGGGCCCTGGGAGACGTGATCAACACGCTCCCCCTGGCAATCACGCTCAAGGAGCGCATGGGCGCCCGCATCCACTGGCTCGTGGAACCGCTGAGCCTCGCCGTCGTGTCAGGACACCCCGCGGTCGACGACGTCGTCCTCTTCGACAAGAACCGCTGGCCCAGGGCCCTTCCCGGCGTCCTGAGCCGCATCAGACAGCGGCGCTACGACATCGCGCTCGATCTCCAGCGCACCCTCAAGTCAGGTTTGTTCTGCACGGCATCGTCGAGCACCAGACGCATCGGCTTCGACAGGGCCCGCTGCAAGGAACTCACGTGGATGCTGCCCTTCGAGCGCATCCGTGCGGGCGATCCCGCCAAGCACATGGTCTACCAGTACCTCGAGTTCGCGACCCACCTGGGTGTTCACGAACACGAGGTCCGCTGGGACATCCCCGTGGCAGGCAGGGTGCCCTTCGGGATCACCGGCGACTACATCGTGCTCAACATAGGCGCCACAAAGCCGGCCAACAGGTGGACGCCCGAGGGGTTCGCGCGCCTCGCGGTCCTGATCGGGCGGAGACTGGGCATGACCCCCGTCCTCACCGGGGGTCGCGAAGACGTCCCCATGGCGGGCGGGATCGCATCCCTGGCAGGCGGATACGTGGTCGACCTTGCGGGCAAAACGAGCATCCCCGAGCTCAAGGAGGTCCTCGCGGGGGCACGGGCGGTAGTCAGCTGTGACACCGGGCCCATGCACCTGGCCGTGGCCCTCGGGAAAAAGGTCGTCGTGCTTGTCGGACCTTCCAATCCCCAAAGGACGGGCCCTCTCAGGGGGAGCGTGGTGAGGCTGGACCTCCCCTGCATGCCATGCAACAGGAGGAAGTGCGCGACCCCGCTCTGCATGCTGGGGATATCCCCCGAGCTCGTGATGAAACACCTGGAGGAGATCATCTGAGGGAAAGCGCACCCCGGCCGATGAGGTCATGGCTGACCGCCGGCCTCGGTCTGGCCTTCTCCCACGACGGTCACCCGCCACCGGGTGAAATCCCTCCGCGCCCCGGTCGAGGGGTGGTGTCAAGAATGTTTCGCACTTTTGATCCAGGTCTCTGTCCTTCGGAGTAGATCCTCCTGTACTAGTGACTATCCCTTTGTCTGAGGTTGATTGTGGCCATCCCTTCGCCGTCGGCCTGCTTCACCACCAGCATG
>JAKPDW010000027.1 GCA_029552245.1 Deltaproteobacteria bacterium | reverse complement strand
CCCCTGCGCTGCCATGCCGGAAGCTGAGAGACGGTCAGGATGTCCTCCCCGTTCTCCTCCAGCATCCGAGCAACCCGTAGATGACTCTTCTCAAGCGCATCGATCGCTTCGTCCATCCGTTTCCTGGCCGTGCTGTACGTTCGAGCCGTCGTGATCTCCCTGAGCATCTCCACGACCTTGGATCGGTCCTTCTTGCTCACCACGGAACAGAGGTTTCGTACGAAATGCACCTGGCAGCGTTGCCAGAGCGCTCCCTGAAAATGACGACCGATCGCCTTCACCAGGCCGGCATGGTCATCAGAGACCACGTACCGTACTCCTTGCAGGCCTCGTTCCTTGAGCTCCTTGAACACCTCCGACCAGCTCGCCTCATTCTCCGAGTCGTCAACCCATGTGCCCAGGATCTCACGGTACCCGTCCGAGCCTATGCCTACAACCAGGAGCACCCCCTGGCTCACTACCTGGTGGTTGATCCGGATCTTCTCGTACCGGGCATCAACCACAAGGTAGGGATACTCCTTCTCCAGCTTCCTGAACCGCCAGGCATGAATGTCTTCGTCCAGGTCCTTTGCCAGGCGGGATACCTGGCTCTTCGATATGTCCAGTCCGCACAAGGCCTCCGTGATGGCCTTCACCTTGCGTGTTGACACCCCATGCACGTACATCTCGACCAACGACAGCATCAGCGCCTTCTCGCTTCTCTGGTAACGCTCGAACAGCTCCGTCTGAAACCGCCCCTCACGGTCCTTGGGCGCCATGAGCTCCATTCGCCCCAGCCTGGTCATCAGGACCCTCGGCTTGTACCCGTTCCGGTAACCTGCCCGCTCCCCCGTCCTCTCGTGAGGCTTTGCCTTAAGGTATGCCGTCAGCTCTTCTTCCAGCACCCGCTGCACTACATGCTCCATCAACTTCAACAAACCGTCTTCCCCCTCACCGGTCGCCTCTTGCCATATGCCCAACAACCCCTTAACATCTCCTCCACGAGCCATTCGCACCTCCTTAATAAGCGTTAGTTGGTCGCTATGCCTATTATCGGAGATGCCCTTGGCTCGCTTCTTCCTTTTTACAGAACTTTAGGGACGGAACCCCTCATTTCTCCGAGAGCACCTTTTCGAAAGCCCATTCCATGGTTTCGATGAACATATCCATCGCCTTTTTGCTTGTGAGCAGATGTAAATGGAAGCTCGGTTTGCCTGTGATCTTGCTTTCATCGATTGTCACCCCGGGAATAGCGCACAGCATTTGCCTCAACTCTTGCCGCAACGATACATCCGAGAAAGGTGGCTTTCTTGACAAATATTGAAACCATACCTGGACCCTCCCGTCGGTGGTGACTTTGAAGAAATAGTAGTTGTTCCCTCTCGCACGAACAACCTGTGCAAACCCATGTGACAAAGGGAAGACCTCATCCGCCTTATCGTGCAGCCAGGCCTCGATATCTCGGGCTGTCGATACAACCTCTTTCGAGCAATTTCTGTTCAACTCCTCCCAGACCTCAGGCATGCTCATCTCTGACGCACGAGCCGCCCTCTGCCTCTGGTCCTTTTCCCTTACCCTGACCTGATACTCCTCTGCCTCGGGAAGTGGTATGACCTGTTGGTCGTCAATAATCACCTTGCCATCGAGGGTATAGGGTTTCAATCGAACACAACGGATATCAAGACCCTGCTGGTTCAGCCAGAGCACAGTTGTGGTGAGCTCACGCGAGAACTCAGCTGAGACAAGGACGATACGCACGTTTCGGGCGAACTGGTCTTCCTTTGGTTCGTCCCACTCCAGGAAGTCGAGAATACACTGGCGTGCGTCCTGGTCCACATTCCTTCTCGCGAGATAATCCTGATAGGTATCCACAACCTGATCGAAGGTCATGGTGGAGATCATGGCTGCATACCGCACGGCTTGGAGCTCCATGAATCCTCCATCCTTGGTGCGCTTCAGCTCCACGACCACAAGGTTTGCATCTTTGTCCAGGGCCAAAAGATCGATCCTGCGCCTGCTGTCTTCCCAGTTGCCGAACTCTTCCGCGATGACCATGAGGTGAGGATCTATGATTTCGATCCTGTCACGAAGCAACCGCTGGAGGTCGTAGCGCTCTCTGATATTTTCGTCCTTGAAGTTGGTTTCCGGGACGAGCCTGATGGAATCCTGTCGCAGTTCATATATTGCCATGCAAAGTCCTCTTTACGTGTTACATCCTCGATTATACATCACCGACACTGATTTGCCTGAATCATTCAGACATACTCCTCTCGCTCCCTATCGTGCACTGGTTTCGAGCACGGAGTTCGATTTAATTTTGACATCCCAAGTTTTTTCATCCATGAACCTGGAATCCCGTCTTTTTCTATATGAGCACGCACAATCTGCCCTCAGATCGCTACAGTCGTGTCCGCGTCATCTCCGAGATTGGCAGCCTTCAGGACTGCATCCATGAATGTGTTTGTCGTACAGAAGCACCGCAGAGCATCATCAAGGCTCTTCGCCACATAGCCAGTGCTGTTGATCTGATCTTCTGTTTTTCCCGTATACGAACCTCTGAGGATTTCCCTTAGTGCCAGTAACTCTATCTCCGCTTCATCGTGATCGGACAGCACCCGCTCCCTGTCCATGCCGGACAGGGCATTGTGCAAGATCGAGGCAAAGAAACGGCAGGCATCTATGCATTCCTGAGCACCATGGGTGGCCCAGGAGCTCTCGCCGACATGGAAGATCATGGCGTCCCGTTCCGGGAAGAAGAACAGGGGCAAAGGCGAAAGGCGCATCTGCGACCCGTTCCCGGCGCTGCGGTTGCCAGTGGGTCCGGAGAAGGGGTTTCGGGTCTTCTCGAACCTCCTCAGCGCTGAGACCGACGTGCCGCCGATATCGAAGCAGATCCCGGTGCCGCTGAGATACCCTGTCCCGTACCAGCTCACATACCGTCCCATCTGATCCAGGGAGTCGAAGCCATTCTTCTCGATGAGGCTCTCTGCAAGGCACAGTGCCATGGAGGTGTCATCCGTCAACTGGCCGGGCTCAAGGTTGAAGGGCCTGCCACCCACCATGTCGGTTATGGGTTCGAAGGCCCCCCTCGGCTTGCAATCGAGCTTCTTGCCCTTGGCATCGCCGCATGCAAGACCAAGCATGCCGCCTTGATATCGATCCGCCGGCTCCATGCTCACTCCCCCAGCTTCCAGGAGGTGACCATGGCACACTGTTCCCTGGTCTCAGGTGAAGGTTCATGTGCTTTGGGATCGAACCGGCGGAGGTGACGTATCATTTCGAGGGCAGCGCTCCCTGTCGCGATCCCGTGCCGCGCGAGGTAGCACCCCACAACGGTGCCGGTCCGGCCCTTGCCTCCCCAGCAGTGGACATAGGCAGGCCTGCCCTGGGCGATGTTCGCATCGATGGCGTCCAGTATGTCCTTCATGAGCGCCCGGGAGGGTATGCCCATATCCCTGATGGGGAACCTCGCCACGCACGCTTCGATTCCCCGCTTGAGGGCCAGAGAGACGAACCTGTGGCTGTAATCGAGGAAGTGCCTGCCGTAGTGATCCACCTCGTGGACCTCCATGAGGTTCACCACGCTACAGACCCCGCAGTCGAGCAAAGCTGAGAGCTTCTTCTCCATGATCTTCGCATCCGGGTCCCAGGGTATTCGCCGGCGCAGAGCATGCCCGGCACGACCCAGTACGAGCGGGGGAACGGTCTTTTCGTGATGTCGTCAGGCGAGTGGGTTCTCTTTGTGTCCTCAACCTTCATGGGGTCTCCTCCTCTTCGGTGTCGTCTTTCTCCTGCAGGCACTCCTGGCAGTAATACGGGTGCTCTTAGTGATAATCGTCGTGATAACACCGGTCGCACGGATCCTCACCTCTGCATTCCGCAATGACAAGGAGCATCATGAAGAACAGTCGTTTCATGACCTCCCTTCTTCCGGGCTCATCACTCCTTTTCCTGCAGTTCCTTTCCCGAGGGATCTTCCTTTCTGAGCTCCTCCCGCAGCTCCTGGATCTTCTTTTGAACGCCCCCTCATCCACCTGCTTCTCGAGGACCAGGTGAACCACAACTGCCCTGGCCTCCAGGAACAGGGGGAAGACCGACACGTTCCCGAACTGCTGAACCCTGCCAAACTGTACGCTCTGAATCCTGCCCTTCATGACATGTTCCATGATGGCCTACTTCTCCATCCGCCTGGGTGTGGCACCCATCCAGGGGAAAATGATCATACCCCGGTTTTTCGATACAGGTAAGATCACCGCGACAGCTTTATGTCGCAAAAAATGAATATGGTTTAGAAGGCAACCTTTACGGTCTATTCCTGATGGCTCACGATGGGCACGCTCCACGAGATCACCCCGGGAGGCCAAAGGAGGGGCATGATAGTGTCAACAATGTTTCGCACTTTTGATTCAGGTCTCTGTCCTTCGGAGGAGATCCTCCTCTTTTAGTCAATATCCCTTTGTCTGAGGTCTATGGTGGCCATACCTCCGCCGTCTTTCTGCTTCACCACCAGCATGGGCCTATGGGATTGTTCGTCCGGATCCTCAGCCACTACTCCCGGGGAAAGGACATGTACGACAGCGTCTCTTCTCTGCCGTCTATAACCAGCCTGGCCGCTCAAGTCGGCTTCATCACGTTCACACGTCCAGACGTTCAGACGGGTTGACGCCTGTGCCGCCTTATTTGGCCGCCTGCGATGGTCTTCTTGCGCATGAATCGCCTTCAACATGGCTGCACCTCCCTCTCCTTCATCCATGAGAAGAACGCGGCTGTCCTGAAAAAAGGCGGAGGGCGGGCATAAAACAGGCACACTTCAGGTCATCCAGGGTGGCAGGAGATGGACGTGCCGCCGAACAGATCGATGAAATCATTGGTGCGAGAGAAGGGACTCGAACCCCCACGGATCGCTCCACTGGATCCTAAGTCCAGCGCGTCTGCCAATTCCGCCACTCTCGCACGAGCAGGGATAGTATATCCACGGACATGGGCTTGTCCATACCCACTCGACCTCGCCCTCCCCTCCCAGTCCATTGTCTCACGCTTGGAGGGGTACACTCTCGTCACGACCCTCTTGACACGAACAGGTGTTTGACGACCTGCAGCGATGGGCATCGAGGCCCGGCCCCTTGTGGTTTGCCGCGCGGGGCATCCTCATTCCTGCCTGGGGGGGGTGTTGACGAGACGCACTTTCACACGCCTGAGACCGTGGGGCGACCTCATTCCTGAAGGGGGGTCCTAAAGCACGCCGGGGCCGTGTGGCGTTCTCATTCCTGTCGGGGTGAGTGTAGGCGAGACGAGCTTTCGTGCGCCGCAGCCGTGGGGCGTCCTCATTCCTGCAGGGGGAGCCTAGACGAGACACGCTTTTGCACGCCGGGGCCGTGGGCAGCCCTCATTCCTATCGGGGTGGGTGTAGGCGAGACGACCTTTCGTGAGCCAGGGCCGTGGGGTATCGTCAATCCTGCTTGATCGGGTGTAGGCGAGACGTGCTTTCGTGCGCCGGGGCTAAGGGCCGTTCTCATTCCTGTCGGGGTGGGTGTGGACGAGAAGCGCTTTCTCGTATGCCGGGGTCAAGGGTCGCGGGCACGGTCGATCACTCTGGACGAAGGGCCGCGGGCCCGGCTTGTCACCCAGGGCCAAGGCCCATGCGCCAGGCAGGTCACGGCTTCGAGACGTCGATGATCTCCATGCGGTGGCTCGCGCCGGGGTTTGCGGGGGAGGGGCCGGCAGCCAGGATCGCGACATCGCCCTCGAGCCCGTGCCTGTCGAGCCAGGCCCTGCAGTAGGCCTTCCAGTCTGAAGGCGGCTCGGGCTCGAGCACCGGCAGCACCCCGGAGGTGAACGCGAGTGTCCTGCAGACCCGCTCGGAGGTGCACACCGCGACTATCCACACCGGCGGCCTGAACCGGGCGATGTCCCTGGCGGTGTCGCCGCTTGCGGTCGGGACGAAGATGGCCGCCGGCCTCGTGTGCCTGATTGCCTCGTCGATGCTCATGGCAATGACCTGGGACACCGCCGTGGCCTGTCCTTCCCGCGCCTGCCTGAGCCTGTCCCTGAGCCTGTAGCCAGGGCCGAAGGGCTCGGTGGCGCCCGCTATGCGTGCCAGCATCTCGGCGGCCTCCACGGGATAGCGGCCCATGGCCGACTCCCCGGAGAGCATCACGCAGTCGGTCCCGTCGAGCACCGCGTTCGCGACATCGGTGGCCTCTGCCCTGGTGGGGCGGGGGCTCGAGGTCATGGACTCGAGCATCTGGGTCGCCGTGATCACCGGCTTGCCCAGCACCACCGCCTGGTGGATGATCTGCTTCTGCACCACGGCCATGCGCTCGATGGGCACCTCCACCCCGAGATCGCCCCTGGCGACCATGACCCCGTCGGAGGCCCTCACGATACCCTCGAGGTCATCGAGCGCGCAGGCGCGCTCGATCTTCGCCACCACGAACGGGTGGTACCCCATCCCGGCGGCCTCGCCGCGCAGTCTCGTCACGTCCTCTGCCCGCGAGACGAACGACATGCACACGGCGTCCACGCCCTTGGCGGCGCAGAAGCCAAGGCACGTGCGGTCAGTGGGCGTGAGCGGGTCTATCCCGAGCGAGACGCCTGGCAGGTTGAGCCCCTTTCGCGACCTGAGCTCGCCCCCGACGACCACCGTGCAGCGCACCTCGGCGCCCTCCACGCGGTCCACCGCGAGCTGGACGAGCCCGTCGTTGATGAACAGCGTGTCCCCGGGCTTGACGACCCTGGGCAGTTCAGGGAAGCTGACAGACACCCTGCGGCCGTCCCCAACGATATCTTCCGTGGTGAGCGTGAACCGGGCGCCCGCCACGAGCTCCACGGGCTCGTCGGCGATACGGCCGATGCGCATCTTGGGCCCCGGCAGGTCGGCCATGACGGTGATCCTCCGTGCCGTCCTCCTCTCCGCCTCCCTCACGGCCTCGATGACCCTGGCATGGCGGTCGAGATCGCCGTGGGAAAAGTTGATCCTCGCCACGCTCATGCCCTTTTCGGCGAGCCGCTCGAGGATCGCGGGCTCGCTGGAAGCGGGCCCGATGGTGCAGACGATCTTGGTCCTGCAGGAGGGGACCCTCATGCCCAGCATATGAGCCCCATGTCCACCGGGTGGATGAGGCTCGGGTGCGAGGGCAGGACCCGCACCGAGTAGCCGAACCTGCCCGTGGTGTCGCAGGTGATGCGCGTCTCGAAGAGGTGCACGCCCTTGCCCATTTCTTTCATGTGGTCCATCAGCACGTCCTTGGCGGCCGAGAGGTTCCCGGCGTCGTCGACCGTCCCGTAGTAGGCCCTGACGCTCACATCCGAGGGGCTGATGGCGCCGAGCTTCACCTCGGCCCGTATGGTCATCTCGCTGTGGACGGACACCTCGTCGCCCCCCTCGTGGCTCATGTCGAGGACCGCGACCTCCGCCCACCTCGAGGCGATCGTGTCCTTCCACTTCACGAGCTGGCGGGCATTCTTGTACCCTTCCGCGACCAGCGGCTTCAGGGTGAGGGATGCCGTCACGTAGCAGCGGTCGGTGTACTCCTCAACCATGCGGTTGGAGTTGAACACGGGGCACAGCGTGCGCATGGATTTCTTCATCATGGATATCCAGCCCCTGGGAAGGCCGTCCAGGCCCCTGTCGTAGAACAGGGGGATGATCTCGCGCTCCAGCAGGTCGTAGATCGCCTTGCTCTCCACGTGATCCTGGTACTCGAGGTTGTCGTACACCTCGCCGTTGCCTATGGACCAGCCGAGATCCGGCCTGTATCCCTCGACCCACCAGCCGTCCTGCACCGAGAGGTTCAGCGCGCCGTTGGCCGTCGCCTTCATCCCCGAGGTGCCGCAGGCCTCCATGGGGCGGCGGGGGTTGTTGAGCCACACGTCCACGCCCTCGACGAGGTAGCGCGTGATGTTCATGTTGTAGTCCTCCAGGAACACCACCCTGTCCTTGAACGGCTCCTCGCGGGAGATGTGGATGATCCGCTGGATGATGGCCTTGCCCTCGTTGTCGCGGGGGTGGGCCTTGCCGGATATGATGAGCTGGACAGGGCGTTCCCTGTCGGAGAGGATCGCCTTGAGCCTCTCTATGTCCCTGAAGATGAGCAGCCCCCTCTTGTACTCGGCGAACCTCCTCGCGTACCCGATGGTGAGCGCGTCCGGGTGCAGTGTCTCCATGGCGCGCTGGAGGTCCTTGGTCTTCGCGCCCCGCGAGGCGAGCTGCCGGTGGAGCCGCCTGCGGGCGAAGGCCACGAGCCGCTCCCTGCGCCTCTGGTGGGTGGCCCAGAGCTCGGCGTCGGGGATCTCGTCGATCCGCTCCCACACCTTCTGGTTGTCCGGGTCTTCCTTCCACTTCGGGCCGAGGTACCGGTCGAAGAGCTCCGCCATCTCGTCCGAGATCCAGGATGGTATGTGGATCCCGTTGGTGATGGAGGATATGGGGACGTCCTCCCTCGGGACGTGCGGCCAGATGTCCCTCCACATGTCCCTGGAGACCTCTCCGTGGAGCTTGCTCACCCCGTTCCGAAACGCCGAGTTCTTGATCGCGAACACGGTGGCGCCGAACGGCTCCCCCTCGTCCCTGGGGTTCTTCCTGCCCAGCGCGACGAACTCCTGCCACGGCACCCCGATCTCGTCGACATAGGGCCTGAGATACCTCTCCACGAGCCCGATGTCGAACACGTCGTTTCCGGCGGGCACAGGCGTGTGGGTCGTGAACACGAGGGACGCCCTGACGAGCTCCCTGGCGGTCTTGAAGTCGAGCCCGTGCTTCTTCATGAGGGCCCTGGTGCGCTCAAGCGCCACGAGGAAACAGTGCCCCTCGTTCATGTGGTAGATCATGGGGTCGAGACCGAGGGCCGTGAGCGCCCGCACCCCCCCGATGCCCAGCACGATCTCCTGCCTCAGCCTGTCCTCTATGTTGCCTGCATACAGGCCGCCCGTGACGTTCCTCTCGTCCGGGTGGTTCTCCATGATATTCGTGTCCAGGAGGTAGAGGGGCACGCGCCCCACCTGGCAGCGCCAGACCTGGGCGATGCACTCCCTCTCCGCGAGCCTCACCGAGACCTTGAGCGGCTTGCCGTCCTTGTCCTGCTCGAGCACGAGGCTCATGTGGTAGAAGTCGTTGTTGGTCGACTCCTCCTGCTGCCACCCGTCCCAGCTCAGGTACTGGGTGAAGTAGCCGTGCCTGTAGAGCAGCCCCACCCCGCACAGGGGAAGCCTCAGGTCGCTCGCGCTCTTGAGGTGGTCGCCTGCCAGGATGCCGAGCCCCCCCGAGTAGATGGGGATGCTCTCGGTCAGGCCGTACTCCATGGAGAAGTACGCGACGGTGAAGTCGACGGGCTTGGCCAGGAGGAACGAGTACACGCCCTTCTCTTCCATGTAGTCGTCGAACTCCTCGACCGTCTTCTTCATCTGCGAGAGAAAGCCCTCGTCCTCGAGGAGGTCCATGATGCGGCCCTGGGATATTCTCGACAGCATGTCCACGGGGTTGTGCCCGGTCTCCTCCCACAGGTCGCGGTCCATGTGCTGGAAGAGACGCAACCCCTTGTGATTCCAGCAGTACCACGTGTTGTACGCGAGCTTGAGGATCGGACCCAGCGTCTCAGGCAGGGTGGGCACCACCCTGAAGGACTTGACCTTCATGAAACCCCCTTTCTTCCCTTCTCAACGTCACCCGGGGAACCCTCCCGCGGGCGACACTCCAACCCAACGCCACGGCGCACGCAGGGCGCCCCTTCACCTCCGGCGCCTTGAGGCGGCCTACCCCTTGCCGGGCTTCCTGGCCTTCATTGCCTCCCTCGCCTTCGATGCGGCCTCCGTCTTCGGATACTCCTTGAGGAGCTGCTGCCAGATGATCTCGCCCGTCTCCCTGTCGCCCATCTTTTCGAAGGCGAGGCCCTCCTTGTACAATGCATCGGGAATCCTGCCGCTGTTCTTGAACTTCTTCACCACGGTGTCGTAGCTCAAGACCGCGTCGTCGTACCTGCCGAGCGAGAACAGCGCCTCCCCCATGAAGAAGTAGGCCTCTCCCGCCAGGGACTGCTCGGGGTTCTTGCCCAGGAATGCCTTGAAATCGGCCAGCGCCTCCTGGAATTTCCCCGAGGTGAACTTCTCCATGCCCGTGTCGAAGAGGCTCCTGGCGGCCCCCTGCTGCTGGACCGCCGCGCCGCCCTGGACCATCTCCTTGAGCGCACGCACCTCCTTCTCGAGCGCCGAGATCCTGGACTCGCCGCCGCCTGCGGGCGTCAGCCCCGCGGAGACCTTCACCTCGTCCAGGGAACCCTCGAGCGAGAAGATCTGGTTCTGGAGCTCGGAGTACCTGTTCTGCAGCTCGCCCTGCTGCCTGAGGCTCTGGTCGATCAGTTTCTCCTTCTCGCCGAGCCTGGCCTCGGCCGCGCTCAGGCGCGACTGGAGCGTGTCCACCTGGAACTTCAGGTTGTCGAGGTCGCGCTGCGTGGCGCAGCCCGCTACAGCGAGCGCAACGATCGCCGCAACCAAGAGCCGATTCATGGTCAATACCCCTGGCTGACCGCGAAGTGGGCGCGCCTGTTCTTCGCCCAGGCCTCCTCGTTGTGCCCCGGATCGACCGGCCTCTCCTCGCCGTAGCTGACGATGGAGAGCCTCTTCGGGTCGACCCCGAGAAAGACGAGGTACTCGTAGGCCGCCTTCGCGCGCCTCTCTCCCAGGGCGAGGTTGTACTCCACGGTGCCCCTCTCGTCGCAGTGGCCCTCGATCTGCACCTTGATACCCTGGTGGGCCTTCAGGTAGGCGGCCTTGTCCGCGAGCGTCTTCTTGGCCGTGGGTGAGAGGTCGAAGCTGTCGAACTCGAAGAAGATGTCGGTCTCCTCGATGGCGGAGACGGCCTGGGCGCTCGTGGTCCCGGCCGCCCTGCCCGCGCCCTCGAGCGCCGGCTCCACCCGCATGACCGGCTCGCCCGGGGCCTCCTCGGGGGCCTGCGGCTGCACGGCGGAGGGCGTCTCCGGGGCGACGGGCGCCACCGCCTTCTTGGGGCACCCCGTGAGCAGAAGCGTTGCGGCAAGCGCCGCCAGGATGCCAAGGATCACCGTTCCCGCCGCCGTCCTCTTCCCGTTCCTTTTCTCGTTCATATCCGTGTTCCTCCCCCTCGATGTATGATCGTACTCTATCCGAACGCCGCCTTAGGTCAAGAACCAATCACTCGGGACCATCACTCCTTCAGGATCGGCGACCACGAGGGCTCCGAGTAACCCCCGCCCGAGGTCAGGGGTATCGCGATCGATCCCGAAAGGTCCGTCACGTATATGTTGCCATCCGCGGACGCGAAGGCGATCAGCCTCCCATCGGGAGAGAACGACGGCGACTCGTCCCCCCTGCCCGATCCCTTGAGCACCCTGAAGCCCGAGCCGTCGGGCTTCACCAGGGCTATCCGGTACCTTCCGTCCGAGCCCAGGTGCGAGAACGCCACGAGGTCCCCCTTGGGCGAGAACGAGGGTTCCGTGTTGTACTTCCCCTCGAAACTCAGCCTCCTCGCATCCCTGGTGGCCAGGTTCATGATGAAGATGTTGGGGTTGCCCGCCCTCGAGGAACAGAAGGCCATCATAGAACCGTCGGGCGAGAACGAGGGCGAGGTGTCGGTCGCCCAGCTGTTGGTGAGCCTGGTCCTCGCCCTCGTCGCGAGGTCGAGCAGGTAGATCTCCGGGTTGCCGTCCACGGACAGGGTCACCCCGAGGGAGGCGCCCGAGGGGTGGAACGCGGGCGAGGTGTTGATCCCCCTCTCGCCGGATACGAGCCTGAGCCTGTAGGAGGCCCTGTCGAAGAGGAAGAGGTCCGGGTTGTTGCGGTAGTAGCTCACGAGCGCGATCGAGCGGCCGTCCGGCGACCAGGCGGGGTTGAGCACGAGGCCGCCGCCTCCCTTGACCGTCACCTGGCCAGTCCCGTCGCACCACATGAGGTGGAGCTGCTTGACCTTGTCCGTCTTCCTGATGCAGGCGATCCTGCTCGCAAACAACGGCTCGAGGCCGAACTTCTCCTTCAGGAGCCTGTTCATGAAGGCGTGCACGGCGCGGTGGGGCTCACCTGCGCTCGCCGTGTACAGGGTGTCGTCCACCACGGTGGCGGTGGACACCTCAACCATGTGGAATCTCACGCGCACGGCCCCGTCCTGGATGGTGACCATGGCCGCCACCGCGTAGTCCGCGCCGATGAGCGCGTAGTCCTTGAGCGACTGGAGGGCTATCCTGGGTGCGGGTGCGGGGTTCACGTACGACGCGGGGTCTATGACGTCGAACAACCCGGTGATGGCGAGGTCCCTGGCGCACACCTTCCAGAGGGACTGCGCCGTGGCGGGGTCGCCGGCGAACGGCGGCATCGCGACCTTGAGCCTCGCGAACCCGGGCGCCTCCACGTCGATGTGCACCTGCTGGGCCGAACCCGTGGCCTGCAACGCACAGGCAACGAGGAACAAGAAAAACACGATCCTGCTCTTTCGGGCGATCTTCATTGCGCTCCTTTCGGCGGCGTGAAAGACATCGTGACCTCCACCCAGTCGCCGCCCGCGATGAGGGCGAGAGGAGGCGGGGGCAGCCTCTGTATCCTGCCCAGGGCCACGAGCACCGAGCGGTCGAACGGCGCGTTCCCCGACGACACCAAAAGCCTCTTCTGGATGAGCTCCCCCGAGCGGTCCACCCTGAGAAGGTACGTGGTCTTCAGGGTCACGTCCACCGCCTCTATCTCGGGAGGGGTCCTCCAGACGGCCTCGACCATCCCCCTGACCCGTCTCTTCCACACGGCGATGGCCGCCGCCCCTCCACCGCCTGCGGGCCCCGGCGAGCCTGCGCCTGGTTGAGACCCCGTGGGGGTCCTGATGAGGTCCGACACGTTGCCCGCATCCTCCGGGCCTTCGGCCGACCGGGGGACCTCACGGGACACGTCCAGTTCCGGGCCCTTCTCCTTCCCTGCCCTTTCCTTGGCCACCTCGCCGATCGAGACCGCCCTGCCGGTCCTCGAGTAGACGAACCTCTTGCCGGGCGCCCCAGCCGCCGCCCCGCCGAGGTCCGCCGCAGCCTCGCCCGAAGGTCCTCCCGCGACGATCTCCACCTCGTAGACACCCTGGGAGTCGGCCGAGGGGCCCGACCACACGAACCCCAAGAACGCCAGGAGGATCACGGCGTGGCACCCTACCGAGATGGCAAGGTATCTCCCCATCGCACCCCGTCGCCTTCACCGCTGACCGACAGGCGGCTGCGTCACCAGGCCGATCCTCGTCAGGCCCGCGGATCTCACGACGGACATGACCTTCACCACGAAGCCGTAGGGGATCGACCTGTCCGCCTGGAGGTACACCGCGTCCACGTTCCTCTGCTCCTTCACCTGGCCGAGGATCATCCCGAGACGCTCGAGCTCGACCTTGGACCCGTTGATGTCTATGGTCCCCTCGGGCCCCACGGTGATCACGAGGTCCTGGGTCTCGCCCAGGGCCCTGGCCTCCGCCTCGGGGAGGTCGACCTTCATGCCCTCCTTCATCATGGGCGCGGACACCATGAAGATGATGAGGAGCACGAGCATCACGTCGACGAACGGCGTGACGTTGATTTCCGCAAGGAAGGTCCTGGGTTTATTTGTCTGCATGGAAGGCCCCCCTGCGCAGGAGGTTCACGAGATCGACCCGGAACTGGTCCATCTGGCCGGAAGAGGTCGTGACGAGGCTCGTGAAGTAGTTGTAGAAGAGCGTGGCCGGTATGGCCACGAAGAGGCCCGCCGCTGTGGCCACGAGCGCCTCGGAGATGCCCGGCGCGACGGTGGCGAGGTTGGCGGACCCCATGATCCCGATGTGCCTGAACGAGTCCATGATGCCCCAGACCGTTCCGAACAGCCCGATGAACGGGCTCGCGTTGCTGATGCTGGCCAGAAAACCCAGACCGTGGGACAGGGCCATGACCTGCCTGGCAGACGCGTTCATGAGCCTGGCGTCCACGTTCTCGAGCATGGGCTGGCTGATGGCGCCCGCCCTGGCCGTGAGCCTCGCGAGCTCGTCCATGCCCTCCGCGAGCACGTGGGCCAGGGGGCACTCCCCTGCCTTGGTCGCGGCGTCCTTGATCTTGGCCAGGCCGGAAGCGCCCATCGCGGCTTCGAGGATGCCGTGCGCCCTCTTCCTTGCCCGCGAGAGCGTGACCCACTTCTGGATGATGATGCCCCACGAGAAGACGGAGAACACGACGAGAACCAGCAGCACGAGCTTTACCACGGGATCGGCGTCCACGATCATGGTGGCGAGCCCTCCCTTGAACTGGACTCCTGCTGCATAAGCGTTCGACTCGAAAGGCGGCATGTCATTCCTCCTTGTGCTGTTCAATACCTTGCCAAGAGACCCCCGACGCGGATCACCCCGCCTTGCCCGGGTCCTTGGGCAGGGTGATGATGAAGGTCGTCCCGCCGGGCGATGACTCGAACGTGATGTCACCCGCATGCTGCTTGACGATCCTGTACGAGATGGACAGCCCCAGGCCCACGCCCTTGGGCTTGGTCGTGAAGAAGGGATCGAAGATCTTGCCTTGCACGTTCTCGGGCACCCCCCTGCCCGTGTCCGAGACCACCACCTCCACGTGCTTCCCCCTGTCGAGGACGTGCACTTCCATCCTCCCGCCGAACTCCATGGCCTCTATGGCGTTGAGGAACACGTTCATGAACACCTGCTGGAGGAGGTTCGGGTCGGCCTTCACGGCGACCTCCGCCCGGGGGTAGAACTCGAGGGTCCTCACCCTGTTCTCTCTCGCATGGGCCTTCACCATGCCCAGGGCGGCCTCCACGACCTTGGCGAGGTCGCAGGAGACGAGGGCCAGCTTGCGCGGCCTGGCGAAGTCGAAGAACCCCGTGAGGAGCTTGTTGAGCCTGTCGATCTCCGCGATGATCCGCGAGAGATAGGCTCGGCGCGGATCCTGCGGGTTGAGCTCGCGGTCGAGTGCCTGGGCGGTCGTCTTGATGCCGGCCAGCGGGTTCCTGATCTCGTGCGCTATGCCCGAGGTGAGTTCGCCCACGGAGGCGAGCTTGTCCATCTTCAGGATCTCGCTCTGAAGCCTGTGGACCTCTGATATGTCGCTCAGGAACACCACCGACATGCCGTTCTTCATCGTCCGCTTCATGAGCCTCAGCGTGACGTGCTCGTTCCCCTTGGTGCGCGTCATGGTCTCCCTGCGGGGGGAGTCGGCGTCCATGAGCCCGTCCACGTTCAGCTCGGGAAGGTTCTGCCAGGATATGCCCAACAACTCCAGCGCAGCGCCGTTCGCCCACAGGACCCCACCATGCTCGTCCGCAAGCAGAACCCCCACGGGGGCGAGCTCCAACACCTCCCTGAAGGTCTCCAGGTTCATGGAGCCCATATAGCCAAAGGGCGTGCAAACATCCAGTACGATGTCTTCCATGACACTTTTTTCCACTTTCCCATGCACACCCATTCTGCGCTATATTCTGTGCATTGACCCCTTCCCCCACCGACCAACTTCATGTTGACTTCATGAGGTGTTTCGTTTATATGACATAAAGTGTCATATTGTGTCAATGCGAGGGGATGGGGGTGTTTAAAGGTCACCACGTCAACACCATCAACGAGAAGGGTCGGCTGAGCATACCGTCCAGGTTCAGGGAACTCCTGAACGAGAGCGGGGCCGACCACTTCGTCGTCACCAAGAGCGTCGACCCCTGCCTGTGGGTGTTCACGCCCGAGGGCTGGGAGAGGCTCGAGAAGATAGCCTCCGGCCTCTCCACCATGGACAGGCTCCAGATGGCCTTCATCAGGCACGTGGTGGGGTCTGCGGAAGACTGCCCCGTGGACGCCCAGGGAAGGATCCTCATACCCATGAGCCTGAGATCGTATGCGGGCCTGAAGAAGAAGTGCCTGATCGTCGGGCTGATCAACCGCATCGAGATCTGGAACAACGACACCTACGACGTCGAAACGTCCGGCGCGTTCGAACAGCTCAGGAACTCGCGCGAGGCCCTGGCGGCCTTCGGCCTGTAGGACCATGGTCCATGTCCCCGTCCTGCTCAAGGAGGTCATCGAGCTGATGGCACCCTTCGATGGAGGCAGGTATTTCGACGGCACCCTGGGGGATGGCGGCCACGCCTCGGCCATCCTCGAGGCCAGCTCGCCGTCCGGGGAGCTGGCCGGCTGCGACGTAGACCGCGAAGCCGTCGAGAGGGCGGGCAGGTCGCTCGGCCGGTACGCCGGCAGGGCCCACCTCTTCGTCGGCAGCTACACGTCCATCGACCGGATCACAAGCGGCCTGGGCTGGGAAGGCCTCGACGGCATACTCGTCGATCTCGGCGTGTCCAGTCGCGACCTGCTCGACGCCCAAAGGGGGTTCTCGTTCACCCTGGACGGCCCCCTGGACATGAGGTACGACCGCTCGAGGGGCGTGACGGCACACGAGGTGGTGAACCGCTACGACGAGCGCGAGCTCGCCCGCATCATCCGTGAATACGGGGAGGAACGCTTCGCCAAGAGGATCGCGAGAAGGATCGTGGAGGCGAGGCCGATCGAGACCACGGCGACGCTCGCATCGGTGGTGAGCGAGGCGATCCCGAGATCTTCCTGGCCGAGGAAGATCCACCCCGCCACGAAGACGTTCCAGGCCGTCCGCATGGAGGTGAACGCGGAACTGGAGAACTTGAGCGAGTTCCTCCCCAAGGCGGCGTCCCTGCTCAACCCGGGAGGGGTGCTTGCGGTCATCTCGTTCCATTCCCTGGAAGACCGCATCGTCAAGAGGTTCATGTCCCCCGAGGCGGGCAGGCCTTTCCCCGGCAGGCGGCCGCCGGTGTCACCGGACGCCGCCGGGTTCGCCCTCGAGCGGGTCACGAAGAAGCCGGTCACCGCCTCCCCCGGGGAAATCGCGGCGAATCCCCGCGCCCGCAGCGCAAAGCTCAGGGCCGCCAGGAGGGTCGCATGACGTCGGCGGACCTCAAGAGGATGCTCGGCCCCCTGCTCGTGATGGTCTCGTCGCTGGCCTTCTGGGCGTCGGTGCACGTGTGGTCCAGGCACCAGGTGATCGAGCTGGGCTACGCGCTCAGCCGGGAACAGGCACGCATGGAACAGCTCGCGAGCCAGAACAGGGCGCTGCGCATCGAGATCTCCACGCTCAAGAGCCCGAAGCGGCTCGAGGCGATCGCGCAGAAAGACCTGGGGCTCACGCCCCCCAGGCCGGAGCAGGTGGTGTACCTATGGTCAAACGAGTGAGGATCATCCAGACCGTCATGCTCGCCACCCTGGGGATCCTGGCGATCCGCGCCTTCGAGTTCCAGGTCGTGCGCTCCGAGGAGATCATCGACAGGGCGAACAAGAAGTACGAGCGCATCGTTGAGCTCACCCCCAACCGCGGGGCCATCTTCGACCGGAACAACCAGCCGCTTGCCGAGAGCGTCCCCGTCAAGTCGATCGCCGCGAACCCCAAGGCCATCACCAACCCGAGGGAGGCATCGGCCCGCCTGGCGCGCATCCTCTCCCTCGACAGGCGCTCGCTCGAGAAGAGACTCTCCCAGGACAAGGCGTTCACGTGGATCAAGAGGCAGGTCGACCCGAGTGTGGCGAAGCAGGTCAAGAAGCTCGGCATCGACGGTCTCTCCTTCTTCGACGAGGCCAAGCGCTTCTACCCCGAGAGCGAGTCCATGGCCAACCTCATAGGCATCGTGGGCATCGACGGGAAAGGCCTGGAGGGCATCGAGCTCTCCTACGACTCGACCCTCAGGGGGCAGGATCGCAGGATCACCGTGAACAAGGACGGCAAGGGAAGGATCATCTACGCCCGCGGCGTGGCGCCCGACAACAACCAGGACGGCGCAACGCTCTGGCTCACCGTCGACCGGAGGATCCAGCACGTGGCCTACGAGATGCTGAAGAAGACCGTCGTCGATCGCAACGCGGAGTCGGGGTTCGTCATCATATCCAACCCGATCACCGGCGAGATCCTGGCGCTGGCCTCCTACCCGAGCTTCGACCCCAACCTCACGAGCTTCAGGAGCCTTGCCGGCCACACGAACATGGCCGTAACCCACGTGTTCGAGCCGGGCAGCGTGATAAAGCCCCTCTGGGTCAGCTGGGGGCTGGAAAAGAAGCTGTTCGACCTCTCCAAGAGCATCTACTGCGAAAACGGCGCCTACACCTTCCACAGGGTCACCATCCACGACCACGAAAAATACGGATGGCTGGGCGTGACCGACATCATCAAGTACAGCAGCAACATCGGCATAGCCAAGCTCACGGACCAGCTCAGGGCGTCCGACATGTACGAGTGCCTGAGCGAGTTCGGCCTGGTCGACCCCACCGGGATCGACTTCCCCGGCGAACCGAGGGCATCCATCCGCAATCCCGGCTCCTGGAGGGCGGTCGACAAGGCGAACATCTCCTTCGGCCAGGGGTTCGCGGTCACCGGGATACAGCTCCTCACCGCATTCAACGCCATGATCAACGGCGGGATGGTGGTGAGGCCCTATCTCGTCGCGAAGAAGGCGGACGCCAAGCACAAGGTCGTCACCGAGACGAGTTCCCTGCTCCTGCGCAGGGCGATCTCCGAGCAGACGAGCGCCCAGATCCTGGGGGTCATGAAGTCGGTGACCTCCAAGGGCGGGACGGGGGAAGCGGCAGCGGTGCCGACCTTCGAGGTCTTCGGCAAGACAGGCACGGCGCAGAAGGTGGACCAGCTCACGGGCACCTACGTCAAGGGTGATTACGTCTCGTCGTTCATCGGCGGGGTCATCGACGCCTCGGGCAGGCCGAGGGTGACCATGATGGTCTGCATCAACGAACCGCGGGGCGGCTACTACGCGAGCGTGGTCGCCTGCCCGCTCTTCAGGGACATCGTGACCCAGTGCGCCACCATCATGGAGCTCAACCCGAACATGCGGGTCGCCGGGAGGGAGGCCGGGCAATGAGGGCTTCCGAGCTTGCAGCGGCACTGAGAGACGCGGTGGTCTCGGGCCCGGACGTACCGTTTGGCGCCCTTCGTGCCGACTCCAAGAGGGTCGCCCCGGGCGACGCCTTCATAGCGCTCGAGGGGAGCACCACGGACGGCCACCTGTTCATCGGCGACGCCGTCAGCCGCGGGGCCTCGCTCGTGGTATGCAACGCCGGCCGCGCTGAGGACCTCGGAGGCGCCACCTTCGTGACCGTGCCGGACACGAAGGTGGCCCTGAAGACCATCCTCGGCCTGCTTCACCCCCGCGCCAAGGGGGTGAGGATGATCGGCGTGACGGGCACGAACGGCAAGACCACCACCACCTACCTGGTGGAGTCGATCCTCAAGGTGGAGGGCATCCCGTGCGGTCTCATCGGCACCATCGAGGTGCGACACCCGCAGGGCCGCCTGTCTTCCACGCTCACGACGCCGGGGCCGGTGGACCTGTACGAGCTCCTCGACGGCATGGCGGCCTCGGGCGCACAGGCGTGCGTGATGGAGGTGAGCTCGCACGCGCTCGACCAGGACAGGGTCTTGGGTATCGCGTTCGAGTGCGCGGTGTTCACGAACCTCAGCCAGGACCACCTCGACTACCACCACGACATGGAGAGCTACTTTTCGGCCAAGCGCAGGCTCTTCACCGAGCACCTGGAAGGGACCGCGGTCGTCAACGGGGACGACCCGTACGGGAGACGGCTCGCCTCGGAGATCCCCCAGGCCGTCGAATTCGGGTTCGACGAGCATGCCCCCATCCACCCCGTCTCCATGGAGAACACCCCCGAAGGCCTTTCCCTGGAGCTCGCCACCCCGAGGGGCGAGATCGCGCTGAAAAGCCGGCTCAGGGGCGCGATGAACGCGGCGAACATCATGGCCGCGGTAGGCGCGTGCCAGGCGATGGGGTGCACGAACGAGGGCATATCCGCGGGCATCGCGGCGCTGACGGGCGTGCCCGGGAGGATGGAACCCGTTCCCAACAGGAGGGGACTCACCATCCTCGTCGATTACGCGCACACGCCCGATGCGCTCGACACAGTGCTCAAGGACGCGAAGGCCTTCACGAAGGGCAGGCTCATCGTGGTCTTCGGGTGCGGGGGCGACCGCGACCGCACCAAGAGGCCTGTCATGGGCTCCATCGCCGCAGGCAGGGCCGACCTGGTCTTCGTCACCTCCGACAACCCCCGCACCGAGGACCCCGAGGCCATCATCGGCGAGATCCTGGCCGGGATCCCAGGCGGCTCGAACGTCCACGTGGAGCCAGACCGCGCTATGGCCATCGCGCGGGCCGTCTCCGAGATGCGTGCGGACGACTGCCTCGTGATCGCGGGCAAGGGCCACGAGGACTACCAGATCGTGGGAACGACGAAGATCCCCTTCGACGACCGCGCGTGCGTGAGGTCATTCCTCGGGGAGGAAGATCGATGAACGGCATAAGCGCAAGGGACGTCGTCGCCTTCACGGACGGGTATCTCCTCTCGGGCGACATCGACACCGTGTTCACGGGGGTGTCCACCGACAGCAGGAGCATCGGCCCGGGCGAGCTCTTCGTGGCGCTCAGGGGAGAGCGGTTCAACGGGCACGCGTACGTGTCGCAGGCGCTGGAGAGAGGGGCCGCGGGGGCCGTGGTCATGGAGGAGATACCGCGTGCGGGCGGGGTGATCATATCCGTGGAAGACAGCCTGCAGGCCCTCGGCGACATCGCGGCAGGCGTGAGGGGGCGACACGACGTCGCCATCGTGGGGGTCACCGGTTCCACGGGCAAGACCACGGTCAAGGAGCTGTGCGCGTCCATCCTGTCCCTTGCAGGGCCGTGCCTGAAGACGGAGAAGAACTACAACAACCTCGTGGGCGTCCCCCTGACCCTGCTCTCGCTGAGGCCGGACCACGAGTTCGCGGTCATCGAGATGGGGACGAACCGCTTCGGCGAGATCGACCGCCTCTCCTCCATCACGAGGCCCCTCGTGTCCATCATCACGAACATCAACCCCGTGCACCTGAGCGGGCTCAGGAGCATCTCCGGCATCATCAGGGAGAAGCAGGCCATCTTCAGGAACACGGCCAAGTGCGGCTGTGCGGTCATCAACCCCTCGCTCGAGTACATGGACGGGGTGGAGATCCCGCCCCAGCTCCAGCGGATCACCTTCTCGCACACCACGAAGGCCGACATCTCCCTCACGGGGATCAGGCACAGAGGTCTCGACGGCTCGGACATAGACGTCGACCTCGCGGGCAAACCCATCCAGGTCCACGTGCCGCTGCCTGGCATGCACAACGTGATCAACGCCCTCGGGGCCTGCGCCTGCGCGGTCGCGCTCAACATGGACCCCGAGGTCATAGCCGAGGGGATACGCACGGCGAGGTTCCCGGGCATGCGCTCGGAGATCGTGATCTCCGACCACCTCACCATCATCAACGACTGCTACAACGCGAACCCGGCCTCGATGAAGGCGGCCCTGTCCATGCTCGCCGAGTCGCCGCACACCTTCAAGGTGGCCGTGCTCGGGGACATGCTGGAACTGGGCGGCGACGCGGCATTTTGGCACGAGGAGCTCGGCAGGTGGGTGGCCGCCTTTGGGATAGACCGCCTGGTGTGCATAGGCGAGATGGCGGACGTCGTGTGTTCCGCCGCCGTCGCCGCGGGCATGGCGGGCCGGGACGTCTTCAGGGTGCACACCAAGAGCGAGATCCTCCACAACCTCCAGGACGTGTTCGACAAGGACGCCATGGTCCTCGTGAAGGCCTCGCGCGCCCTCGAGCTCGACCAGGTGGTCAACCAGCTCAAGCAGGTGGCCTGACATGCTCTACCTCCTCCTCTACCCCCTCCACACGACGTTCACGGCGTTCAACGTCTTCAAGTACATCACGTTCAGGACGATCTACGCCACCATCACGGCCCTCCTGATCACCCTGCTGCTCGGGCCCTGGTTCATGGAGCAGATGACCAAGCTGAGCCTCAGGGAACGGATCAACGGCCACACGCCGAAGACCCACAAGGAAAAGTCGGGGACGCCGACCATGGGCGGCATTCTCATAGCGTCGGCCATCGTCGTCTCCACGCTCCTGTGGGTGAACCCATCCAGCATATACGTGTGGCTCGGGCTCGCCGTGCTCGTGAGCTACGCGCTCCTCGGCTTCATCGACGACTACATCAAGACCGTCAAGGGGAACATGCGCGGCCTGCCCGGCAAGCTGCGCCTCGCCATCGAGTTCGCGGTGGCCGCCGCGGTGGGGGTGGCGCTCGTCTCCACCGCCGGCTTCGACGACACCATCGCGATCCCGTTCTTCAAGCGCGTGCGCCTCGACCTCGGGCCGCTGTATGTCCCGTTCGTCATGTTCGTCATCGTGGGCACCGCCAACGCCGTGAACCTGACCGACGGCCTGGACGGGCTCGCCATAGGCCCCTGCACCATCGCGGCCGCGACGTACATCGCGTTCGCCTACGTCACGGGCAACTTCAAGGCGGCCACCTACCTCCAGGTACCGTTCATCCCGGGGGTGGGCGAGCTGAGCGTGTTCCTGGGGGCCCTGGTCGGCGCCGGCATGGGCTTCCTCTGGTACAACACCTACCCGGCGCAGATGTTCATGGGCGACGTGGGGTCGCTCGGCCTCGGGGGGATCCTCGGCGCCGTGGCGGTCATGACCAAGCAGGAGATGCTCATGCTCATCGTGGGCGGGGTCTTCTTCCTGGAGGTGGTCTCGGTGATCCTCCAGGTGGGGTTCTTCAAGGTCACCAACGGCAAGAGGATCTTCCGCATGGCCCCGATCCACCACCACTTCGAGCTCAAGGGCTGGCCCGAGCCGAAGATCATCGTGCGGTTCTGGATCATATCCATATTCCTGGCAATGGTGGCCATCTCCACCCTGAAACTGAGGTGAAGACCATGCAGAACTCCGCCGAAGCCATCGATTACCTGAAGGCGCTCCTGCTCATCTACCAGGACCAGGCCGACCCCCTGGTATCAACCATCATCGCCCAGATCTCGCAGAGGCTGGAGGGGCTGAAGTCATGCGCGTAGTGGTGTGGGGGACGGGCGTCACCGGGCTCGAGACGGCCCGCGTGATGAGAGCCAGGGGGCACGAGGTGATCCTCGTGGACGAGTCGCCTCCCCCGCGGGATGTCGGGATGGAGGTGCGGCCCCCCACCGAGCGCGACATGGCAGAGGCAGACCTCGTGATCCCGAGCCCCGGGGTACCCAGGCACCACCCTCTCCTCGCCGCTGCGAAGAGGGTGCTCTCGGAGATCGAGGTCGCATCGTCCATGCTCAGGGGCACCATCGTGGGCGTCACGGGGACGAACGGGAAGACCACGACCACCACCCTCGTCCACATGATCCTCGAGGCCATGGGGTACGACGCGGGCATCGGCGGCAACATCTCGCCACCGCTCATATCCCTGGTCGACAGGGACCCGGACTACCTGGCCGTCGAGATCAGCTCGTTCCAGCTGGAATGGATCGAGAACTTCAGGCCCAAGATCGCGGTGTGCCTGAACATCACGCCCGACCACCTCGACCGTTACCGGAGCATGGAAGAGTACGTACACTACAAGCTCAGGATCTTCGAGAACCAGACTGCGGACGACATCGCCGTCATCAGCGGCGACGACCCATACCTGAAGGGGCTCCACCTGAGGCCGAAGACCGCCGTCTTCTCGACGCTCGGCGCCCCAGAAGGCGACGGCGCGTACGTGGACGGGGGGAGGATCGTGTTCACCGGCTCGATCGCCGGGGGCGGTCCGCGTGTCCCGCCGGCCGAGGCCGTGGGCTCGGGGGTCATCGAAGACATGCTCGCCGCCTCGATCGCGGGCAGGTACCTCGGGGTGGACGTCGACGTCATGGAACGGGTGTTCATGGGTTTCAAGGTGATCCATCACCGCTACGAGCGCGTGGACACCATAGGCGGCGTCACCTTCGTGGACGACTCCAAGGCGACCAACGTGGGGGCCCTGGACAAGGCCCTGTCCACGCTCGGCACCCCCGTGACGCTCATCCTGGGAGGCAAGGACAAGGGGGGTGACTTCTCGGACATCGCGCTCAGGTACCGCCCGCTCATACGGATGGCGGTGGTCATGGGCGAGGCGGCGGATCGCATATCGCGGGAGATGGGCGGAATCGTGCCGTGCGTCAGGGCGCGAGACATGGAGGAGGCGGTCAGGCTGGCATACGAGGCATCCAGGCCGGGCGACACGGTGCTCTTGAGCCCGGGCTGCGCGAGCTTCGACATGTTCAACAGCTACGCACACAGGGGTGAGGTGTTCAGGGAATGCGTCCGAGGGATCAGGCTGCACACGTCCTCGAGATAGACTTCGACGTGATCTTCTTCCTGGTCACCGTGGTCCTGATCATGATGGGCACGGTGATGATCCTGTCGTCGAGCTTCTTCATCTCCAAGGAACGCCTGGGCAGCGGGCTGGGTCTCTTCGCCAGGCACCTCGCCCACCTGGTCGTCGGCGCCGTCGCCATGATCGCGGCCATGGCCGTGGACTACCGCAGGCTCGCTCGCGGCAAGCTCGTCTACGCGCTGGTCGCCTGCGCCGTGATCCTCCTGGTGTGCTGCTTCATCCCCGGGATCGGCCGCGCGGGCGGACACGCGAAGCGGTGGGTCGACCTCGGCTTCTTCGTGGTGCAGGCCTCTGAGTTCGCGAAGCTCTCGCTCGTGTTGTACTTCGCCTACCACCTTTCGCGCAAGAGCCGCCTCATGCACGACTTCTCCCGCGGGGCCCTCCCGTTGCTCCTCGTCGTGGCCGTCGTCTGCCTGCTCATCTTCGCGGAGCCCGATTTCGGGACGGCCGCCACCGTAGGCCTCTGGTCTCTGGGGATGCTCGTCATGGGCGGGATGCCCCTCAAGCACCTGCTCGTCCTCTGCGGGACGGTCCTGCCGTTGGGCCTCGTCGGGCTGCTCTGGGAGCCCTACCGGAGGGTCAGGATCATAACATTCCTGGACCCGTGGAAGGACATGCTGGGCTCCGGCTACCAGATCATCCAGTCCATGGTGGCGTTCGCGAACGGGGGCGTCCTCGGTGCGGGTCTCGGCGAAGGGAGCCAGAAACTCTTCTACCTGCCGGAGCCGCACACGGATTTCATCCTCGCGGTCGTGGGCGAGGAGACAGGCTTCCTCGGCGTGCTGCTCGTCACCTGCCTCTTCGGGCTCTGGATCTGGAGGGGTTTCTCCATCGCCCAGGCCACCAACGACGCGTTCGGGTACTACGCGGCGCTGGCCTCGGTCAGCCTCGTAGGCCTCCAGGCGATCATCAACATGGGCGTGGAGCTCTGCCTCCTCCCGACCAAGGGCCTGCCGCTCCCCTTCTTCAGCTACGGCGGCTCCACCCTCATCTCGACGATGTCGCTCTGCGGGCTTGTCCTGTCCGTGTCGAGGAGGGCCAGGCTATGAGGATCGTCGTCACAGCGGGGGGAACGGGCGGCCACGTCATGCCGGCCGTCGCCATCGCTCAGGCGGTCCGGGACGTGAGGCCGGACGCCGAGATCCTCTTCGTGGGGACCACCGGCGGCATGGAGAGGCGCATAGCCCACTCCTACGGGCTGGCGTTCAGGGGGATCCCGGCCTTGGGCGTCAAGGGAAAGTCGATTGCGAACCTCGTGCGGGCCCTCTTCGTGAACACGGCGTCTCTTGCGAGGGCGCTGCGCATCCTGGCGGACTTCAGGCCGGGATGGGTCGTGGGCACCGGCGGGTACGTCACCGGCATGGTCATGCTCGCCGGCAAGGCCCTGGGGTGCAGGCTCGCCGTCCAGGAACAGAACAGCGTGCCGGGACTCACGAACAGGATCCTTGCGCCCCTGGTCGATCGGGTGTATCTGTCCTTCCCGGACGCCAGGCGACGCTTCCCCCCCGCAAAGTGCAGGATCGTGGGAAACCCGCTCAGGAAGGAGCTCCTGGGCGTCAGGCGGGATCCCGGGGCGGACAGGTTGCTCGTTCTCGGCGGCAGCCTCGGCGCCACGAGCATCAACAGGGCCGCCGCCGGGGCGGTGAAGATACTGAGGTCACGGGGTATCCTCCTCCCGGTGACCCACCAGTGCGGAGAACGTGATTACGGGTGGCTCAAGGGTGAATACGAGGGCATGGACGCCGAGGTCGTCCCCTTCATAGACGACATGGCCGGGGCCTACAGCAGGGCGATGCTCGCCGTGTGCCGCTGCGGCGGGATCAGCCTGGCCGAGCTCTCGCACGCGGGGGTGCCGGCCATCATGTCGCCCTACCCGTACGCCGCTGACGATCACCAGCTCTTCAACGGCGCCTACGTTGCGGACAAGGGGGGAGGCTGGCTCATCCTCGACCGGGACCTCACCGCCGAACGTCTCGCCGGGGAGATCGCAGCGAGGCTGGCCGACCCCGAGGGGCTCGAGTCCGCCTCGACACGCATGAGGGAACTGGGGCTCGGCACCGACGCGCAGGCAGTGGCAAGGGAGATCACTGATGTTTAGGGGCATCACCAGGATACACTTCGTTGGCATCGGCGGCATTGGCATGAGCGGGATCGCCGAGCTTTTGCTCAACCTGGGCTTCACGGTGACCGGCTCGGACGTGGCCGAGTCAGATTCCGTCCAGCGCCTGAGGTCGATGGGCGCGACGGTCCACATCGGCCACAGGCCCGAGAACGTCGGGGACGCCCAGGTCGTGGTCTACTCGTCGGCGGTCGGCCTCGACAACCCCGAGTGCGTGTCCGCGCGGTCACGGACGCTCCCCGTGATCCCCAGGGCGGAGATGCTCGCCGAGCTCATGCGGATGAAGCACTCCATAGCCATTGCGGGCACCCACGGCAAGACGACGACCACGTCCATGCTCGCCACCATCCTCGCGCATGCCGGCAAGGACCCCACCGCGGTCATCGGCGGCAAGCTCGACATGTTCGGGTCCAACGCCAGGCTCGGGGAGGGTGAACTGCTGGTCGCCGAGGCGGACGAGAGCGACCGCTCCTTCCTGAAACTGTACCCCGTCGTCGCCGTGGTCACGAACATCGAGGAAGAGCACATGGACTGCTACCACGACATCGAGGACATCCGGTCGACCTACGTGCAGTTCCTCAACAAGGTGCCGTTCTTCGGGTTCGACATGGTGTGCCTCGACGACCCCAACGTGCAGCACATCCTGCCGCAGCTGGAGCGCAAGGTCTTCACGTACGGGTCCCACACGCAGGCGATCTACAGGTTCTCCGAACCCTCGTTCGAGGGGCTGAACTCCCGCTTCCTGGTGCACAGGAAAGACGCCACGCTCGGCGAGGTCAGCCTGGGGGTGCCGGGCGTTCACAACTGCCTGAACGCGCTTGCGGCGATCGGGGTCTCCCTGGAACTCGGCATCGACTTCGAGACCGTGAGGGAGGCCTTGGCCGGGTTCAGCGGGGTCCAGCGGAGATGCCACGTGCGGGGTGAGGCCTCCGGGATCATGGTGATGGACGACTACGGACACCACCCGACGGAGATCAGGGTGACCCTCTCGGCCCTGAGGTCCGCCTTCTCGGACCGGCGCATCGTCGCGGTGTTCCAGCCGCACCGCTACACGAGGACGAGGGACCTCTTCGACCAGTTCGTCAACGCGTTCTACGACGCGGGCATGCTCTACATCACGGAGATCTACCCGGCATCGGAGAAACCGATCGAGGGTGTCAGCGGTAAGAGGCTCTTCGAGGAGATCAAGAGCCACGGTTTCCGCGACGCCTTCTACGTGCCGGACAAGGACGATGTGCCGGAGACGCTCTCGGGCGTGCTCAGGCCGGGAGACGTCGTCGTGTTCCTGGGAGCGGGCGACGTGTGGCGGCAGGGGCTCAGGCTCCTGGAAAGGCTCGCATGAAGACCATGGAATCCGTGCCGGCATCGACGCTCACCTCCATGCGCTGCGGCGGCGTAATCGCGAGGCTCTTCGAACCCGAAAGCGGTGAAGAGCTGCAGGGCCTGATCCGCGCGCCGGCCGGGTTCCACCTGCTCGGCGCAGGCACGAACACCATCTTCGCCGACACCACCATCCATACGCCCGTGATCAGGCTCGGCCCGTCCTTCGACTTCATCGAGACGGTCGACGGGGGTCTCCGCGCGGGAGGAGCGACCCACGTGAAGAAGATCCTGTCACGGTGCGTCAAGGACGGCCTGACGGGAATGGAGTTCATGGCGGGCATCCCCGGCACCCTGGGAGGCGCCCTGGCCATGAACGCGGGCACCGCGAAGAAGGGGATCATGGAGGTGGTCCGCGAGATCGAGGCGGTGGACGCCTCGGGCCCCAGGACGATCGATCCGTCCTCCCTGCCCTGGGGCTACCGCAGGGGCGGGATCGAGCCCGGCACGGTGGTGACGGCCGCGGTTCTCGCCCTCGAGCCGTCGACGACGGACGAGGTGAGGGCGAGGATCCTGGAGCACCTGGAGAAGAGGCGCAACCAGCCTCGAGGCCCGAGCGCGGGATCCGTCTTCAAGAACCCGCCCGAGGCCCCGGCGGGCCTCCTCATCGACCGGGCGGGTCTCAAGGGAACGAGGGTCGGCGGGGCCAAGGTCTCGGAGCTCCACGCGAACTTCATCGTCAACGACGAGGGTGCGAGCGCGACGGACGTGGCCGCGCTCATAGCCCTCGTGAAACGACAGGTGTTCGACAGGTTCGGCATAGAGCTCCACGAGGAGGTCAGGTTCATTGGTCAGTGACTTCAGCGATCTCTCCCACAGGCTGAGGGTCACCTCGAGGAAGAGGACCGTGCAGCAGGTGAACCTGTGCCTGCGGCTCGGCATCTGGGCGGGCGTCCTCGTGTCTGTCGCCATCATCGTCGTGTGCGCGGCCGCCTACCTCGCCAACTCTGCCCTGTTCTCGGTGAGGCACATAACGATCAAGGGCGCATTCCACGTGAAGTCCGACGATGCGCTCGGGCTCATGGACATCGGGGAGGGAGACAACATCCTCACCAGGAACATGCACGAGGCGAGGAGGATGCTGGAGGCTCACCCCTGGATCGAGAAGGTCAGGATCTCCAGGTCCTTCCTCCCCGCATCCCTGGAGGTGGAGATTACCGAGCGCAGGCCCGAGGCCACGCTCATCCTCGAGGACAAGCCGTATCTCGTCACCGGTGACGGGGTGCCTTTCCTCGCTTCGCCGGAGGTCTTCTACGGCCTCGTGATCCACGCCGACGGGTTCACGAAAGACGAGATGGGAAGCGGGCTTTCGGATGCCATAAAGCATGCGCTCGCGTGGGCGAGGCTCGCCGGGTCGAGGGGGCTCGACGTGCTCGACGTCGCCATAGAACCCGGGTTCCTCATGAACATGAGGCTGAAGAACTCGCTCGTGTTCACGGTGTTCGGCGCGCCGAACCCCGTCACACTGGACCGGGCCCTGAAGGTGATCAAGGCGATCAAACCCGTGGAGGGGACTATCATGGACTTGAGATGCCAAGACAAGATCGTGCTGCGGACAAGGGGTGCTCATGGCGGCGAGGGATAACATCATTGTGGGTCTCGACATCGGGACGACGAAGATCTGCTGCCTCATCACCGAGGTCAACGAGACCGGCGAGCTGGAGGTGATCGGTTTCGGGGTGTCCGAGTCCAAGGGCCTCAGGCGGGGGCTCGTGGTCAACATGGAACAGACCGTGAAGGCCATCAAGAGCTGCGTGGAGGATGCGGAGCGCATGGCCGGGATCACCGTGGACAGCGTGTACACGGGCATAGCCGGCGGTCATATCCAGGGGATCAGCACGGGCGCCGTCATCGCCATCAAGGGCGACGAGATCACGGAGGCAGACCAGCGCAGGGTCGTGGACCAGGCGAAGGAGTTCGCCAAGCCGCAGGGGGTGGAGATCATCCACGTCCTCCAGCAGGAATTCATCGTGGACGACGTGGGAGGGATCGTGAATCCCGTGGGCATGGCCGGGTCCCGGCTCGAGGCCAAGGTGCACATCGTCACGGGGTCGATCTCGGCGGTGAGCAACATCACCAAGTGCGCGCAGAAGGCCGGCCTGGGCCTGAAGGACATCGTGCTCCAGCAGATCGCCTCCGCCGCGGCGACCCTCACCCCCGACGAGACGAAGCTCGGCGTCATACTCATGGACATCGGCGGGGGGACGACGGACATAGCGGTCTTCAACGACGGCTCCATACGTCACACGTCCGTGTTGGCCTTGGGCGGCGACAACATAACGAACGACATCGCGGTGGGGCTGCGCTGCCCCATCGCCGAGGCGGAACGGATCAAGATCAGGTACGGCCACGCCATCTCCTCCAAGGTGTCGTCAGAGGAACAGATCGAGGTCCCCTCCATAGGCGGGGACACGGTGAACATGGTGCCGAGGCGGATCCTGGCCGAGATCATCGAATCGAGAGTGGAAGAACTCATCAAACTCGCATATAATGAGATCACGAACACGGGGTACTCGGATATGCTGTCCGCAGGGCTCGTTCTCACGGGAGGGACGAGCATGCTGGAGGGGGTTGCCGAACTCGCCGAGAGCGTCATGCACATGCCGGTACGCGTCGGTATGCCGCGGGGCGTGAAGGGGCTGGTGGAACTCGTCAACAACCCGGCGTACGCCACGGCCGTCGGCCTGTGCGTGTACGAGGCGTCGAAACCTGCGCACAGTCTCAAACCCAGGGGTGCGGGAATCTTCGAGAGGATCCTCGAGAGGATGATGAGCTGGTTCAGGGAATCCTTTTAACGTCAGGGGGGGGGCAATGTTCGAACTCGAGAAGATAGACAGCAAGGGCGCTCAGCTCATAAAGGTCGTCGGGGTCGGCGGGTGCGGCTGCAACGCCGTGAACAACATGATCAACGCGAAGATCAAGGGTGTGGAGTTCATCGCGTGCAACACCGACATACAGTCCCTGAGATCGTCGCTGTCCACGTCCAGGATCCAGCTCGGGGTGAAGCTCACCAAGGGCCTCGGCGCCGGGGGGGACCCGGAGGTCGGCAAGAACGCGGCGATCGAGAACGAGAAGGACATCAGGGCGGCGATCGAGAACGCCGACATGATCTTCATAGCGGCCGGCATGGGCGGCGGGACAGGCACCGGCGCCTCGCCCGTGGTCGCCAGGGTGGCCAGGGAGATGGGCGTGCTCACGGTGGCGGTGGTCATCAAGCCGTTCTCCTTCGAGGGCAAGCTCAAGATGACCAAGGCCGAGGCGGGGGAGAAGGAGCTGGCCGCCAGCGTCGACGCCATCATCGCGATACCCAACGACAGGCTCCTCTCCACGGCCGGTGACCAAACCATGATGAACGCGTTCAAGACGGCCGACAACATCCTCCTGGACGCGGTCAGGGGCATCTCCGAGGTGATGAGCAACACCGGGCTCGTCAACGTCGACTTCAACGACGTGAAGAACATCATGAAGGAGAAGGGCAAGGCGCTCATGGGCATAGGCAGGGCGACGGGCCCCAACCGCGCCGCCGAGGCCGCGCAGTCGGCCATCAGTTCCCCCCTGCTCGAGGACATGGACATCCACGGCGCAAAGGGCATCCTCATCAACATCACGGCAGACCAGAGCCTGACCATGAACGAGGTGCACGAGGCGTCCTCCATCATACGGGCGGCCGCGCACGAGGAAGCGGACATAAAGTGGGGGGTCGTCATCGACGAGGCGGCCGGAGAGGAGATGTCCATCACCGTGATCGCGACAGGGTTCGCGAGCAAGCCCGTGGTCTTGTCCTCGGGGATCGAGAAGGGGAAGGTCCACCAGACCCAGAGGGACGCACAGAGCGCCACCGTCGTCGACTACAGCAAGCCGGCGTACATGCGCAAGAAGGAGGAGAAGGAAAAGGAGGTCATCAGGCTCGGCATGGTGGTGGACGACAGCGTCCTCGACCAGGAACTGGCGAAGTTCCCCCCGTTCTTACGCAAGAAGGCGGACTGAGGGAGGCCCATGAGGCCGACGCGTGTAGAGATAGACCTCTCGGCCATAAGACACAACCTGACCCTCATCAAGCAGTTCACCAAGAACCGCGTCCTGATGGCCATCAAGGCCGACGCCTACGGCCACGGCGCGGAGACGGTCGGGAGGTTCGTCGCCGAGAACGCCCTGGCGGACATGCTCGGCGTGAGCTGCATAGAGGAGGGCCTCCAGCTCAGGGCCGCGGGCGTGCGCCTGCCCATCCTCGTGTTCGGGCTCCTCACGGGCAGCCCCGACGAGATCGAGGCCGTCTTCTCGGAAGACCTCATACCCACCGTCGTGGACCTCCAGCCGGTGGACGCGCTCGTCAAGGGCGCGAGGAGATGGAACAGGAAGGTCTCGGTCCACGTGAAGACGGACACGGGCATGGGAAGGCTCGGGTTGCCTCCAGAGAAGACATTCGCGGTGCTCATGAGGCTCTCCTCCGTTCCCGAGATCACCATCGGCGGCCTGTACTCCCACTTTCCCGTCTCCGACGAACCGTCCAACCCCTTCACGTCGGAACAGATAGCCAGGTTCATAGACCTCTCGAACCGGCTGGCCGGCGCGGGCATCCCCTGCGGGCTGAAGCACCTGGCCAACTCGGGCGGGATCATCAACCATCCGGAGTCGCACCTCGACATGGTCAGGCCCGGTATCCTCTGTTACGGCCTGTACCCCTCCGAGGAGACGCCGAGGATCCTCGACGTGATCCCGGCCATGACGCTCAAGACCGCGGTGATGTTCACCAAGCGCGTGAAGAAGGGGACGGGCCTGTCCTACGGGCTCACCTACCGCCCGGAGAAAGACACAAACATCGCCACGCTCCCCATTGGGTATGCCGACGGGTACCCCCGCTCGCTCTCCAACAACGCCTTCGTCCTCATCGACGGCAAGCAGTACCCCGTGGTCGGGAGGGTCTGCATGGACCAGACGCTCGTCGACCTCGGTGACGACACCTACCCCCAGGGCCACGAGGTCGTGCTGTTCGGGAACACCTCCATCACCGCCGCCACCCTCTCGTCGTGGAGGGGCACCATCCCCTACGAGGTGATCTGCGACATGAGCAGGCGGGTGCCGAGGATGTACTCGGGAACCACCGAAGCGGCGGCCTGACCCCGGGCTCGCCTTCCGTGCCCGGGTTCACGGGCGCGCCCGGGGTGGTAAGGACGCCCACCACAAGCCGGTATTCCCAAAAGAGAAGGGGCGGCCGAAGCCGCCCCTGTCACGCCGGGCTCGCCTCCCGGCCGTCAACGCCTGATGAACGTCTGGGTATCGCTCTTCACCGTGCGGCCGTCGAAGGTGGTGCCCACCACGTACCACCTCACCGTCGTGCCGGCCGGGATGAACCACCTCCAGAGCACCGAGTGGAGGGTGGTCGAGGTGCCGGTCCCGCTGTAGACGGTGCTGTAGCGCTTTCCGTCTATGGATATGTACGCCTTGTAACTCTTGAAGCCTTCCCCGGCCCACTCGAGGGTCGGGCTCGAGTAGCACACGGCCCCGTTCGTCGGGCTCACGAGCGTGATCTGGCCGGCCGCGTTCTGCACCGTCACGGTCACGTTCGAGGCGCTGCTCGTGTCTTCGCCGTCGTACACCCTCAGCTCGAAGACGTAGACGCCCGCCTGCGCGGCCACGAAACTGGGCCTGGCCGTGTTGGAAGCGGAGAGCGTCACGGAAGGCCCGCCCGCCTGCGACCACACGTACGAGATGGCGTCCCCGTCGGGATCGTAGCTGGCGCTGCCGTCGAGCGTCACCGTCTGGCCCACCACCGCGACGATCGCATCCCCTGCAACGGCCACCGGGACCTGGTTCGCGTTGTCAACGGTCACGCTCACGGTGTCGGTGGATGTCGCCTGGCCGTCGCTCACGCTCACCTTGAACGTGTACACGCCCGAGGTGGTGGGCGTGAAGAACGCCCTCATGGTGGTCGCGTTGTGGATCTGGACGGTCGCGCCCGAGACCTGGGACCACGCGAAGGTCAGCCCGTCGGTGTCGGGGTCGTACGACCTCGAGGCGTCGAGGATCACGTCGTCGCCCACGAGGGCGCGGATGTCGTCACCCGCGTCGGCGACGGGCGGCGTGTTGGCCGAGACGGCACGAACGGTGACCTGGTCGGCCGTGGAGGACACCTTGCCGTCAGAGACCACGAGCTGGAACACGTAGGTGCCCACGGAGGCCGCCGTGAAGGTCGGGCTCTGGGCCGTTGCGCTCGAGAGCGCGACCGAGGGCCCGGAGACCTGGCTCCAGGAATAGCTCAAGGCATCCCCGTCCGGGTCGGTGGAACCCGAGCCGTCGAGCCTCACCACGGTGCCCACGCTCACGTCCTGGTCGACGCCGGCGTTCGCCGTGGGCGCGCTGTTGGTCGCGTTCACCGTCACCACGACCTGGTCGGCGGAACTGGTGTTGACGCCGTCCGAGCAGCGGACAGAGAAGGTATACTGGCCCGCGATGGTCGGGGTGAAGGTGATGTCCTGCTGCGAGAGGCTGGGCAGGGTCACGCTCGGCCCGTTCACCTTGGTCCACGTGTAGCTGAGGCTGTCCTCGTTGGGGTCCGCCCCGGTCGCGTGCAGCGTAACCCTGGAGCCCGCGCTGACGGTCCTGTCGGGGCCTGCGTCGACGGTGGGCGCCACGTTCCTGATGACCACGCTCATGGTGTCGGTCGAGGTCTGGCGGCCGTCAGAGCAGTTCAGGCGGAAGGTGTAGGTGCCCGCCTTGATGCCCACGAAGCTCGCCACGCTCTGGTTCGGGGTCTCGATGATCACCGTGACCGGGCCCGAGACCTGGGTCCACGCGAAACTCAGGCTGTCGCCGTTTCTGTCGTACGAGGAAGAGCCGTCGAGGATCACGCGCTGGGGGGCGACGTTCTGGTCAGCCCCGGCGTTGGCAACCGGCGCGTTGTCCGAGGGGTCAGCCGGGTTCCTGCCCATGAGGTACTCGTTGATGTTGGACACGCCGTCTGCGTCGAGATCACCCGATGCGTCGTTCGCCGACGGGTTGAGCCCGTAGGTATTCTCCCAGGCATCGGGCATACCGTCGCCGTCGGTGTCGGTCACGAGTTCGATGGAGTCGCTCACCGCTGAGCTCCAGTTCCCCGAGGAGTCCTTGAACCTGGCGTACACGGTCTTCACGCCGTCACCCGAGGACAGCGTCCACGTATATGTCGTGGCATAGGCGGTCTCCGCGGAGTAGGTGGACCCGTCGTTGCTGAACCGCATGCCGGTCACCGCGCCCTGGGTGTCGGAAGCGCTCAAGGTGAGCGTCACGGTCCTCGACGAGGTTCGCGCGGCGCCGGCGTTGATCACGACCGACCCTGTCGGGGGGGTGGTGTCCGAGACGGGGATGGAGGCGCTCACCTCGGCCGACTTCTCCGACTCGTTGTTGCTCGTGTCGTAGGCTGACACGGCGACGTAGTACGTCGTGCCGGCCTGGACGCTCGGTATGGAGTACGAGGTCACGTTCCCCACGTCGACGCCCTGTCCGTACACGCCGGATTGCGTCGAGCAGTAGACCTTGTAACCGGCGAGGTCCGCTTCTCCGTTCGCATTCCAGCTCACCAGCAGCGATGCCGCGAGGCACTGCGCCGGGAACAGGGAGATGAAAGCCAGCGTCATCAAGAAGATCGTGCGGATATGTCTCATGGTGATACCTCCGTCGTCACCTGTGCGTACGTTCCCTCAGGCAAGACGGAGACCAAGGGATATAGTCTTGTATTATCATCATGTTGGAGTGTTCCCGCACGTAATCGTCCCCACAGTTTTGTACACGTGGTTACACATGCGTAATCCGGGGTCCGCGCGGTGAGCGCGGCGGTCAGGATCGCCCTTGAAAAAGCGGACCGGGGGGCTTACAACACACCCATCATGACCCGCTCGATGGTCCTATGCTGGGCTTTCATCCTCGCGGTGACGCCTTGGGCCCAGGCCATGGATTACGCCGAGGAGAGGCAGGTCGCCCAGGAGTTCGTCGACCTCCTCGAGAGGAACAATCTCGTGATCCACGACGAGGAGATCACCGTGCCGGTCCAGATCCTTCTGGAACGGTTGGCCCACCGCTTGCCGAACCCGCTCTACCGCTACAGGCTCCACGTGGTGAGGGACCGCTCGGTCAACGCCTTCACGATCCCGGACGGGCACATCTTCGTGAACCTGGGGCTCCTCATGTTCGCCAGGGACATGGACGAGATCGCCGCGGTCATAGGCCACGAGATGGGTCACGCCCAGCTCCGCCACATCCCGGAGACGCTCGAGACCCAGGCGAAGATAACCGCGGCCACAGCCCTGGGCATCCTCGCCGGGACCCTGTTGTCCTCCAAGAACCCCGAGGCGGGGGCGGCCATGATCTTCTCGTCGCTCGGCGGCGGAGAGAACCTGAAGCTCGCCTACTCGAGGCAGCACGAGTTCGCGGCGGACGAGTTCGGCGCGGGCATCCTCAAGTCCTCGGGCATCGACCCGTCCGCCATGACACGCTTTCTTGCGAGGCTGAACGCCACGTCGGGTGCCTCTGGGGTTCCCGAGTACCTCCTCACACACCCGCTTACCGACAAGAGGGTCGCGGCCATCGCGACGGACGCGGGGTCTCCCCGCCCGGACGAGACCTACCTGAGGCTCCAGGCGTGCATCTTCGGGCTCCTCCTCCCCGCACAGGAGGCCTCCCTGCGTTCTTCCACCCTGCCGGAGCCGTACAGGTCGTTGGCGATCGCCCTCGTGAAGTACCGCTCCGGCGATTATGCCGGGGCGATGGCGCTCCTGGAAGGGATCGACCTGGACATCGCGCGCGCGACAAAGGGCTTGGTCCTGTATGCCATGGGGAGGAGCGAGGAGGCCTACCCCCTGCTCTCCTCGTACGGCAGGACCGCGTCGGCGCGGACAGCCCAGGCGGAGATCCTCAGGGGCAGGGGCAGGTACGCGGAGGCCATCGAGCTGCTCAAGCCCTACAGCGGCCAGAACCCGAGGGCAGACTACGTCCTGGGCGTCCTCTACGAGGGCATGGGGAACCAGGCCCTCTCGCACGTATCGTTCGCGCGCTACTTCTTCAGGTCGGCAAACCGCTCCCCGTCGCTCTTCCACATCCAGGAGGCGCTCAAGAGACGGGACGAACTCCCCCAGGGGGTGGCCGAAGAGCTCGAGAAGATGAGGGAGGCCCTCAGGCAGGAAGCCTCTGAGCGCAAGTGAGGAGAAAAAGCTTGGAGGAGCCCGCCTGCTCGAGGCCCTGCTTACGTGCCGACAGAGCGGCGATGCCCGGCTGCGGGAGGGAAAGCCCGGAGGAGCCCGCCCGTCGAAGGCCTGGACGCATCCTTGCTCCTGTGATGTTCATAGTCTCTCGGGAGAAAAGCCCGGAGGAGCCCGCCCGTTGAAGGCCCCTCACGCCCGAGGCACCACGCCTTCGGGATCGACCGGGAGGCCGGCACAGGCGTGGGCCGGGGGACGAGGATGACGCAGACCCCCTTGTGCACGCATGCGAGGGGACCTGAGGCCGCACACCCGGCCTGGGACCGGACAGACACACCCCACAACCTCGAGCACCCCTCCAGGACACGGCGAAAGGCCGTGGCCGGGGGCGGCGGCCCTCACGCGTGCCTGAGCACGGCCCTCACCTTGCCGAGGTCGAACACCTCGCCCTCCTTGGTATCGTCGCAGTAGGCCTCCATGAAATGCACGCCCCCCTTCCGGAAGATGGACAGGGGACATACCTTCCTTACCTGCATCTCTCCGTAGCCTTGCCGGGGGTAGAAGATGACGATGTCCCTGTGCATCCTGAGGGCCTCTTCGAAGAGCGACTCCCGCCTCGGCCCGAACGTCATGGGGATGACCATGCCGTAGGGGAAGACGCCCTCCTTCATGACGATGCGCGTCTGGGCTGTCGGTCTCGGTGGTGCTATGGGGCCCGTCCTCCCCCAGTCGAACTCGTGGTCGTGCTCCGCCTCAGCATCGACGTCCCTCAGGACGACCCCTTTCCTCGCCAGGAAGGCCCCTATCTCCTCCTCGCAGTTCCTGGGGACGCGGAAGATGCCGGGAAGCACCTCGTCGAGCCCCCTCGGGAGCACCGCCTTGTCGCCGCCGAACACGAGGAACGTCCCCCTGATGAGGTGGGCCTCGGCATGCAGGCGGCACCAGCCGGCCACGTTCATCCTCAGCGCCTCCGGGATGCTGTGACGGGAGATCCTCTCCAGGAACCTCACGATCTTGTCCTGGTCCCAGCCCGCCTGGACGGCCCTGGCCACGGAATCCTTCGTGACGCGGTATATGCTCACCACGTCCGCGTGGACGAGGTCGGCGACCTCGCCGACGTTGACGAGGTCGACCGGGTCGAAGTCCCTGGGGACGAGGATCTCCATGGTGGGCTGCACGATCGCCTCGTCAGAGTAGAAACGCGCCGGGGTCTCGGCCCTGCCCGTCCTGAGGGCCTCGAACACGTCCGGGGCGAACCTCAGCCACGCCCCCGACACGTCCTGCTCGAGGATCCCCGCGCCGGTCCATTCGTCCACGAGCGCCTCGATCTCGGACCTCTCGCTGTCCGGGAGTGACCTCTCCATGGCGAACACGTGGAGCAGCACGACCCGGAGGAGGTGGTCCCTCTGCAGGGCACGGTCCCCCATGGCGAGGAACACCTTGTAGTCGAGCCCGGGCCGACCCCTGCACGAACGGTAGTATCTCCAGACGCGATAGCGGAGGGCGCCTCCCATGGCGAGCGAGACGACATGGCGCTGCACGGGGACCAAGAACCCGTCTTTCTCCCTGAGGCACCCGAGCTCGACGAGTTCCGCGTAGACCCTCCTCAGGTCCATGGCATGGGAGAGCTTCGCCTCGAGGAGCTCCCACCCTTTCTTGAACGGCTCGAGCCCGCCCTTGCACCGGATCCTGAAGGTGGCGACCGCGTTTATCAGTGTGAGGTGGGGCCAGAGCCCGTCCGACCTCACGGCCTCCCACTCGAGGGTGCCCGGGTCCCTGCACCGGGATGACCTGAGGGCCTCCATGACCGGCCAGAGCGAAGGCAGGATGAGGAGCGGTTCCCTGCCGCTCAGGCCGCTCTGGAAAACGAGCCCCCTCCGCCCCAGTTGCTCCAGGGAGGACTTGAGCTCGTCCGCATCGTACCCCATCACCCGCGCGAGCATGTCCTCCTCGGCGACACCCCCCGCCTCGTGGAGGCTCAGGAGGAGCTCCGAGAGCCGCTCGGGCAGCGAGGAGACCGTCCCGGCGAGGTACCCCTCGTCGGAGAGCCTCTCCGCAAGTTCCTTGCGGTCGAGCCTGTCACCCACCACCATCATGGACACGAGGGGCACCACGGGCGTGGGTATGCCGACGATGAGGTCATGTGTCGAGGTCTTCAACCGTCCACTCCTCGATGCGGTACCGGTACCCCTGTTCCGCGAGGAAGACCTGCCTCTTGTGGGCGAACTCCTCCTCGGAGGTCTCCTTGCTCACCAGGGTGTAGAAGGTGGAGACCCTGTCCTTGGGCCGCAGGATCCTGCCCAACCGTTGGGCCTCCTCCTGGCGGGAGCCGAAGGTCCCGGAGACCTGGACCGCCACGGATGCGTCCGGGAGGTCGATGGCGAAGTTCGCGACCTTCGAGACCACGAGCACGGGTATGTCGCCCCTCCTGAACGATTCGTAGAGCTCGTCACGGCGGGCGTTGCTGGTCGAACCGGTGATCAGGGGGGCCTTCAGCCTCGCCGCGATCCTCTTGAGCTGGCTCAGGTACTGGCCGATCACGAGCACCGGCTCGTCCATGTGTTTCTTCAGGATGGCCGTCAAGACACGTTCCTTGTTTCCGTTCTCGGAGGCGATCCTGAACTGCACCCTCTCGGGCGAGCTCACGTACTCGCGGACCTTCTCCGATGCAAGCGGGACCCGCACCTCGCAGCACAGCGCCTGGGCGATGAACCCTTTTTGCTCGAGCTCCTTCCACGGCACGTCGTAGCACTTGGGGCCCACGAGCGAGAAGGTGTCGTCCTCGAGCCCGTCTTCCCTGATGAGCGTCGCCGTGAGCCCCAGCCTCCGCTTCGCCTGGAGCTCGGTGGTCGCCCTGAAGACGGGCGCGGGCATGACGTGGACCTCGTCATAGACGATGAGACCCCAGTTGCGGCCCATCATGAGGTTCATGTGCTCGAACGGGCCGTCTTTCGATCTCCGGTAGGTCAGCATCTGGTAGGTGGTGACGGTCACGGCGGCGATCTCCTTCCTGCCGCCTATGTACACCCCGATGTCCGACGGACAGAGCGTGGTCTTGTCCAGAAGCTCCGAGACCCACTGGTTCACCGCGGAGACGTTGGTGCACAAAATGAGCGTGTGCGTCCGGGCCCTGGCCATCACGGCCATGCCCACCACGGTCTTGCCCGCCCCGCAGGGAAGGACCACTATGCCCTGGCCGCCTGCCGGCCCTCCCCCGGCCCAGAAACTGTCTGCGGCCTCCTCCTGGTACGGCCTCAGCCTGAACTGCTCGCCTGAGGAAGTGACCGGCCTGAGGTCCATGGGGAGAGGGTCGCCTGGCTCATACCCCACGAGGTCGTTCACCGGGTAGCCCATCTTGATGCAGGCGTGCTTGAACCTCCCGCGGACCCCCCTGGGCATGACCAGCCCCAGCGGCTCGTCCACGCCCACGATCATCTTGGAGACCTCGGCGGATGTTCTCAAGAGAGACAGGATCTCCCCGTTCTTGATCCTTGCCACCAGGGTGTCCCCGTCGTGCTCGAAGAGGCGCACGGCGTCCCACCGTTCGAAGGCCTCCCCGATGCGCCTGGCCACGGTATGCGGTATCTCGTAGCGCGAGAACCTCTCGAGCGCCGCCATGACCTCTTCCCTGGTCACCCCCATGGCCGAGGCGTTCCACAAGGAGAGGGGGGTTATCCGGTAGGTATGGACATGCTCGGGGGACTTCACGAGCTCCGCGAAGGGCGCTATCGCATCCTTCGCCTCGTCGTACGCCTCGGAATGCACCTCGAGGAGGACGCTCCCGTCACTCTGTATGATGAGCGGCTTGTCGCTTGCCTGCATCGAATTATAAACGATCACACAGCACCCTCGAAAAGGCAAGGGGAGAATTGGCGACCCAGGGGCTCAAACCCGGGACCTCGGCGGCCTTTCCGCGGCGGCCTCGACCACGTTCTCACCTTTTGCGCCCGCTCCTCTCTTTCCGTTGCGTAAGGGGCTGAAGGTTTTTCCAGTTGCCGCACGGCGATAAATGTCCCAATATATGAAGGCGGGGAGGCAGGCCCGTCCCCTAGACAAGGAGCCAGGTCGGCATGGTTTTCAACGAGGTGAACCCCGGCGGCATAACCCGGGCGGACATAGTGGTGGGCATCCCGTCCTGCAACGAGGCGGCGGCCATAGCCCTGCCCGCGGAGCAGGCGGCCCTGGGGCTCAGGGAACACTTCGCAAACCTCAGGTCCGTGATCATCAACTGCGACAACAGCAGCACCGACGGTACGCCCCAGGCCTTCATGGAGGCGCCGGATCACGGCGTTCCCAAGATGGTGATCTCCACGCCGAGGGGGATCAGGGGCAAGGGCAACAACCTCAAGAACCTCTTCCGCAAGGCGGTGGACCTCGAGGCGAAGGCGGTGGTGGTGCTCGAGGCCAACCTCAAGAGCGTGGGCCCTGTCTGGGTCAAGAATCTGGCCGAACCCGTGTTCAAGGGGTTTTCCTTCGTGTCACCCCTGTACGTGAGGCACAAGTACGAGAGCCCGGTCGCCACCACTATCGCCTACCCGCTCACGCGCTGTCTCTACGGGAGGCGTGTCCGCCAGCCCATAGGAGGGGACTGCGCCTTCTCCGGCGACATGGCCCACACCTTCCTCAAGAGCACGCTTTGGGACGAGGACGTGAGCCAGTTCGGCATAGACCTCTGGATGTGCACGCTCGCGGTGAACGAGGGGGTCCCCATCTGCCAGGCCTTTCTCGGGAGGCCCAAGATCAGCACCACCAAGCCCAGGGACCCGGCGCTCGACATGGGGCCCATGTTCAGGAACATGGTCGTCACCCTCTTCAACCTCATGGGTCACTTCAAGGACAAGTGGGCCACCACCAAGTGGAGCAAGCCCACGGCCATCTTCGGGTTCAACCTCAAGGACATCGAGCCCCCCCCGCCCATCACCGTGAACAGGGAGCGGCTCTACACGAAGTTCAGGGACGGGTTCAACTCGCAGTGGGACCTCTACCGCGCCCTGCTGGCGGGCGAGAACCTCCAGAAGATCCGGGAGATCGCCTCGCTCGACCTGGACCACTTCGAGATCCCGGTGACGGTCTGGGCGAGGATCCTGTTCGACTGCGCCATCGGGTACCACAGGCGCGTGATGGAACCGGCGCGGATACTGGACGTCCTGGCGTCGCTGCACTTCGGCATGATCCTGTCGTACGTGAACAAGACCGAGGGCATGTCGCACCAGCAGGCTGAGGAGTACCTCGAGGACATGTGCCTCGTCTTCGAGCAGAACAAGCCGTATCTCACCTACCGGTGGGACCAGAAGTAACACTAGCAACCCCAAGGAGGTGACCATGCCCAAGATCCTCATCGTGGACGACGAAAAGCACATTCGTCTCCTCTACACGGAGGAGCTGGAGGAGGAGGGGTACGAAGTCGCCACCGCGTCGGACGGCGTGGGGATCCTGGATAGGATAGCCGAGGAGAAGCCGGACGTGGTGATCCTGGACATCAAGATGGTCTCCTCCAACGGGCTGGACGTGCTCCAAGAGATCCGCAACACCTACTACAACCTCCCCGTGATCCTCTGCAGCGCGTACGGGAGCTACAAGGTCGACCTGAAGTCCATAGCGGCGGATGCGTACGTGGTGAAGTCCTCGGACATGACCGAGCTCAAGAAGAAGATCGCGCAGGTCCTGGAGACGAACGTCCCCGCGTGAAGACTGCATGCGCGTCGCGGCCGACCTCCACGTGCACTCGAACGCATCCGACGGCGCGCACAGCCCGACGGAAGTGGTCCAAAGAGCCCGGTCCTCGGGCATCGTCGCGGTCGCGATCACGGACCACGACACCCTGGGCGGCATCGGCGAGGCGCTCTCGGCATCTCGGGGCACCTCCCTCTCCGTGGTCGCGGGCACGGAGCTGAGCGCCCGATCGCCACGGGGCACCCTCCACATCCTCGGGTACTTTCCCTGCTGGCCCTCGGGCCTCGAAGCCGAGCTCGCATCCCTCGAGAGGGCCCGCAGGGAGAGGATCCCCAGGATCGTCGACAGGCTCAGAGGCCTCGGGATGGACATAACCGAGCAAGACGTGGAAACGTACGCCGCCCGCGCGGTCCCCGGGAGGCCACACGTCGCCCGGGTCCTCGTCGACAAGGGGTTCGCATCGAGCGTCGACGATGCGTTCCACAGGTTTCTCGCGCGGGGAAGGCCCGGTTACGTCCCCAAGGCCAAGCCGTCGGTACGCGACGCCCTGGCCCTCGTCAGGGATCACGGCGGCATACCCGTGCTCGCCCACCCGTCCTCCCTCGGGATGGACCGCGGCGAACTGAGGAGGTTCGTGCGCTTCCTCGCGCGCTCGGGCCTCGAGGGGATCGAGGCCTTTCACCCCGATCACGGGCCGGGCGAGACCGCGCACTGCATCGGCATGGCGGAGGCCCTGGGGCTCTTGGTCACAGGCGGGAGCGACTACCACGGCCTGGAAGACCATGAGTGCCCCATCGGCGCAGTGGGCATCGACGAGTCGAGGCTCGAGGCCTTCCTGGCCCGCCTCGGTGGTTGAAGCATCGCCTCGCCGTGAGGCCGGGCCGCGGGGCCGCCCCCTGCACGGAGGCCGCGCGTGTCGAGGGACGCGCTTTGCCGCCTGGATCCGCTCCCGAGGGCCGTCACGCACAGTCGATGTCGTGGGGGCAACGTGCCCGCCGGAAGGGCGCACGGGTGGGCCGACGTCTTCGGCGCGAGCCACGGCGCCGCCTTGAGACCGGCCTATGACACACGACCCGGAAGGCATGCCGCACCGTGGGCGGCATCACCGGCCCGTGAGGCGGCGAAGACGCCCCGAGACGTCGTCCGGGCGTCTCGGCCTCTCCGCCAGCATGGCCCGAACCGAAGTCCCGGCGCCTTCCACCCGAAAACCCGCAACGCAAGGCCTCCTGCAGCCCGCCATGATCCGGGACCCCTTCTCCACGCATCGCGACGGCCCTCGAGGTCACGCCGCGGCACACCCCCAGGGAGAGCCTGCCTCGCGGGGTCATACCCGGGTGCATCCCGCCCGCAGGGTGGAAGCACGTCCCGAGACGCCGGGGAGGGCATCGCGGCGACCCTTGCGGCCTTCAGGCCGCAAGGACCCTGGAGCGGACCCGTTTGATCTTGACACGGGGCGCCTTCTCGTCTATCGGGTAGGGCTGTACCAAGGGCGCAACAGGTGCGGGGCCCTCCTGCCGCCAAAGGATCCGCATCGAGAGACCACTCGGGAGCACTGGAGCATGTTTTCCAAGAACGTCCTCGACCAGATCGGAAACACCCCCATCGTGTGTCTGAAGAACGCCTTGAACGCCAACATCTTCGCCAAGGCGGAACACCTCAATCCAGGCGGCAGCATCAAGGACCGCGTCGCCCTGTTCATGTTGGAGGAGGCGAGGAGGAAGGGCGTGCTCAAGCCCGGCGCCGTGATCGCGGAGCCGACCTCGGGCAACACCGGGATCGGCATGGCGCTCGTGGGCGGGATCATGGGCCATCGGGTCATATGCGTCATGCCCGAAAACATGAGCGAGGAGCGAAAGAAGATCATCAGGGCGCTCGGGGCGGAACTCATCCTCACCCCTGCAGAGGAGAGCCTCGAGGGGTGCATCCGGGTGATCGACGACCTGCGCAGGGACATCAAGAACCTCTACGTGCCGCAGCAGTTCGAGAACCCCAACAACCCCCTCGCCCACTACCTCTCGACGGGGCCGGAGATCTGGTCGCAGCTCAGGCATCACGTGGACGTCTTCGTCTCCGGGCTCGGAAGCGGCGGGACGCTGCAGGGAGTCGGCTCCTTCCTCAAGGAGCGCAACAAGGATACCGTCGTCGTGGCGGTGGAACCGAAGAACGTGTCCGCGCTCCTGGGCCACGAACCCGGCCTCCACCGGATCGAGGGTATCGGGGACGGGTTTATCCCGCCTGTGCTGGACACCTCCATCGTGGACGAGGTGGTGGAGGTCACGGACGAGGACGCCATCGAGACGAGCAGGCTCTTGGCCAGGAAGGCGGGTCTCCTGGTGGGGACATCCTCGGGCGCCAACGTCTGGGCCTGCGTGCAGATGGCGAACAAGTACGGCAGGGACAAGATCATTGCAACCGTCCTGCCCGACCGGGCCGAGAGGTATTTCTCCACGAGCCTGATCTGACGACGCCTCGTCGCGGGTGACCGGCGGGCACCCCGTGGGGACCTCAACGAGCCTCGCCGCCGCCCGACAGGGCCGCCCCCGTGGTCTTGCCCGCGGCCGCCCGGCCTCGCGCGGGAGGTCGAGCGCCCGCACCCGCCGGATACATTCCAGCCGCTCGCCCAGACGGGGAAGAGGTGTACAAAAGGACCGTTCTCGGTTATGATCCCCCCATGGTTCGAGACGGTATGCAGGTGCCCGCGAGGCAGGGAGTCAAGGCCGCGATAAGCGTGATCATCCCCATGTACAACGAGGAGGCCAACGCGTGGGAGACCGTCTCGCGCGTCCGGAAACTCCTCGAGGAGGCGGGCCGCCCGTTCGAGATCGTCACGGTGAACGACGGGAGCACGGACGGGACCCTCGACGTGCTGGACAGGCTCGCGCAGGAGGACGGGCGCGTCAGGGTGGTGTCCTACTGGAAGAACGGGGGGAGGGGCAAGGCGCTCAGGTACGGTTTCGCGGCGGCCCGGTGCCCCTACGTGGCGACCATCGACGCGGATCTCTCCTACGACCCCCTCTACATCCTCGAGATGGCCCGCGTGCTCGACGAGGAAAACGACGTGGACATGGTTCTCGTGAGCCCGTACATGGAGGGAGGGAAGGCGGTCGGCGTACCGGCGGCCCGGCTCCTGGTTTCCTGGCTCGGCAACAAGGTCCTCCAGCTCGCGATGCCCCAGAAGATCCACACCCTCACGTGCATCGTGAGATGCTACCGGAAGGAGGTCCTCGATTCGCTCGACCTCGAGTCGGACGGCAAGGAGATCCACCTGGAGATACTCTCCAAGGCCCTGGCCATGGGGTACCACATCAGGGAGATACCGGCCGTGCTCACCTCCAGGAAGAAGGGGTCCTCCAAGTTCTCGTTCAGGTCGACCGCGGTCTCCCACCTCCTCTTCACCATATTCGAGAGGCCGACCTTGCTCTTCGGCTTCCTGGGCGTGCTGGCCGTCCTCACGGGGATCATCCTGGGCCTGTACGTGGTCTACCTCTACACGCACGGTCTCCTGAACCCGAACCGCCCCCTCATCACCCTCATGGTCCTGTTCCTCCTCGGCGGCGTCCAGATACTCTCCTTCGGGTTTCTGGCCACGCAGGTGCACTTCCTCCGCAAGGAGGTCCTCCTCGGCCGCAGAGCCATCGCCCGCCTCAGGCGCATCGCCCTGGGGGAAGATCCCGGCATGCATGCGGGGTCGAACAGGACGGCCGCGCCGGGAAAGGAAGACGTCGCCCCACCCGCGTGATAGGGTCAGCAAGAGGTGGACCGTCAGCCCGTGTGCCCCATCGCCATGAAGATGCAATCCCCGGCGCGTGTCATAGGGTCCGCAAGAGGTGGACCGGCCGCCCGTCGGGCAAGCCCCTGCTGCGACCATGACGCCGCGGCGCAGAGTGCGGGGCAGGGGCGCGCAGCCATCCCCTCCGGGCGTCTCCTCGAGGCGACAGGACGGCCCTCGCTCCCCTGACCGAGAGACAGCGCACACCCGGGTCTTCGGTATGACGCCGCGCCCTCCCCGACAGGCTCCCCCGGGTGTAGGACCCTTGGCGACTTGACAAGCGCGAGGCTTCCCGGGTACGATTCCGTTTCACCTGGTTTGTATGAATCTCATATTGTAATACATTAAACGGACGAGGACGGGCGACAGACAGCCCCTGGCAAGCCCACCGGGAGGTCCCAGGAACCGAGAGGGATTCCGGGTGTGAGTTTCGATACCAATCCGAGAGGAGGGATGCATGGCCAGCTTGATCGTCGACGAAAGGGACCAGAGGTTCGCGCTCAACGAGGTGCTCGAGATCGGGAAGCTCTGCGAGTTCGAGAGGTATGCGGACTTCTCGGTGGACATGTTCGACATGATCCTCACCGAGGCGCAGAAGTTCGCCGAGGAGGAGATCTTCCCGACGCTCGCCGAGTCGGACAAGGTAGGGTGCAGGCTCGAGGGTGGGCAGGTATACGTGCCCCAGTGCTTCCACAAACCCTACAAGCTCTTCTGCGAGGCGGGTTGGAACTGCATGTCGTTCCCCCAGGAATCCGGCGGGCAGGGCCTGCCCTTCATCCTGAGGATCGCGGCGCACGAATGGTTCATCCACAACTTCGCCTTCGCCTGCTACCCGGGCCTCGCGGAGGGCGCCGCGCACCTCATCGAGGTGTACGGGACACAGGAGCAGAAGAAGAAGTACCTGCCCAAGATGGTCTCCGGCGTCTGGGGCGGGAGCATGTGCCTCACCGAGCCCGGCGCGGGATCCGACGTGGGCAACCTGAGCACCAAGGCCGTGAGGCAGCCGGACGGCACCTTCAAGATACAGGGCACCAAGATATTCATCACGGGCGGCGACCAGGACCTGACGGAGAACATCATCCACCCCGTGCTCGCACGCATCGAGGGCGACCCTGCGGGAACCAAGGGCATATCCATCTTCCTCGTCCCCAAGTACCTCGTCAACGACGACGGCACGCTGGGAAGGCGCAACGACTACGAGATCGCCAAGATCGAAGAGAAGATGGGCATACACGGGAGCTCGACCTGCCTGATCAATTTCGGCGACAACAATGAATGCTACGCCGAGCTGCTCGGGGGTGAGCGCGAGGGCATGAAGATCATGTTCCAGATGATGAACGAGGCCAGGATCGCCACGGGCCTCCAGGGCCTCGGCAGCGCGAGCGTCGCCTACCTGCACGCCCTCAAGTACACGAAGGAGAGGCTCCAGGGCTCTTCCCTGCTCGAGTTCAAGAACCCGGATGCCCCCCGAGTCCCCATCATCCAGCACCCTGACGTCAGGCGCATGCTGCTCTGGATGAAGTCCAACGTCGAGGGCATGAGGGCGCTCATGTACTACGCCACCGTCTGCGGCGACAGGGCGGCGAGCTCCAAGGATCCCGCGGAGGCGGAGAAGTGGCTCGGCATCGTCGAGGTGCTCACGCCCATCGTCAAGGCCTACTGCACGGACATGGGCTTCAGGGTCATCGAAACGGCCATGCAGTGCTACGGCGGGTACGGTTACTGCAGCGAGTACCCCATCGAGCAGTTCATGCGCGACGAGAAGATCGCGACCATCTACGAGGGCACCAACGGCATCCAGGCCCTGGACCTGGTGGGCAGGAAGATGGGCATGAAGAAGGGCGCGTACTTCATGACCCTGCTCGGCGAGATGGGCGCGACCGTGTCCAAGTACCAGGGCGTCGAGCAGCTGAAGGACCTGGCCTTGGACGTCCAGGCGGGTGTCAACACGCTCGCCGAGATCGGGATGTTCTTCGCATCGTGCGGGAAGTCCGGCGAATACCTCGTGCCCGTGGGCAACGCGTACCCCTTCCTCATGATGATGGGAAAGATCGTGTGCGCATGGCTCCTGCTCTGGCAGGCGGGCGTGGCGCGCGAGAAGCTCGAGGCCATCTGCCGGGCCAAGGGCGTGTCCATGACGGATGCATCGGCCTTGGCCTCCCTGTTCAAGGACAACAAGGACGCGGCGTTCTACGAGGGCAAGATCAAGGCTGCGCGCTACTTCATCAAGAACGTGCTGCCCGAGGTGGAGGCCGCCGCCAAGGCGATCAAGAGCAAGGACCTCTCCATGATGGAGATCCCGGACGAGGGCTTCTAGGAAAACGCCCAAAAGACGACGCCTCTCGCCGGGGGCGTGCCGTGGGGAACTCCCCGAGACGGCACGCCCCCGGGAGTTTCCAACCCCCCGGAGGTGGTCGCGCCGGCGCATCCCCTGCCCCGATCCGGGGATGCGGCCCAGGCCCACCCGAGATCGCGCCTGCCGTTCGGCACCAGGGCAAGATCCCTCTGGATACGAGTCCTGTTTTGTCCTAGAACGTTCTCATGCTCAGCAAGCGCATCATCGTCTGCCTGGACGTGAAGGGCGGCAAGACCACCAAGGGCGTACGGTTCCTCGACAACGTGGACATCGGCGACCCCGTGGAGATGGCACGGGAGTACTACCTCCAGGGCGCGGACGAGCTCGTGTTCTACGACATCACGGCCTCCTCGGAGAGCAGGGACATCATGATCGACGTCGTGAGGTCGGTCGCCGCGAACATCTTCATCCCCTTCAGCGTCGGCGGTGGCATCAGGACGCTCGACGACATGTACCGCGTCCTCGATGCCGGGGCGGAGAAGATCAGCGTCAACAGCGCGGCGGTGCTGAACCCGGAGATCATCTCCGAAGGCGCCAGGCGTTTCGGCAGCCAGTGCATCGTCCTCGGCATGGACGTGTTGCGCGTGGGCCCATCGGAGAAGATCCCCTCGGCCTACGAGGTCTACATCAACGGCGGCAGGACCCCCATGGGTATCGACGCGCTCGCGTGGGCCAGGCAGGCTCAGGACCTGGGCGCCGGCGAGATCTGTCTCAACTCCATCGACGCCGACGGGACGAACGACGGCTACGAGCTCACCGTGACGAGGCTCGTGTCCTCGGGCGTCACCATACCGGTCATCGCCTCGGGGGGTGCGGGAAGACCCGAGCACATCAGGGACGTCCTCGTGGAAGCGGGGGCGGATGCGGCGCTCATCGCGTCCATGGTGCACTACGGCAGGTACACGGTGGGGGGCATCAAGGAACTCCTCAAGGACAACGGCGTCCCCGTGAGGCTGGCGTCCGACCCCCGCCGAGCCGCCTCCTGACACCGCGAGGACGCACGGGCGCCTCGACACGCGGGGGTGTCTTCGGGTACAACGATCCGGGACGCGGGGGGTACCGGCACGGTGAAAGACTCTACCGACGACGTAAGAAGGCTCGAGGCGGAGCTCGCCTCTCTCAGGAGCGAGGTGCGCCGGCTCGAGGAACAGGCGAGACGCTACCTCAGGATCGAGGCCGAGCTCATCCAGTCAGAGAACTTCTACCGCACGCTCTTCGAGAATTCCGGGACGGCGACCATCCTCATCGAGGAAGACACCACCGTGTCCATGCTGAACTCGGACTTCGCGAACTTCACCGGCTATTCCCGGGACGAGGTGCTCGGGAAGAGCTGGACGCACTACGTGGCCGAGGACGACATCCCGAGGCTCCTCGAATACCACCGCCTGCGCAGGATAGACCCTCGAGCCGCACCCAGGAACTACGAGTTCAAGATCAGGAACAAGGACGGCGGCCTGCTCCACATCTACATGACCATCTCCATGGTCCCCGGGACGAAGCAGAGCATCGCCTCCATGGTGGACATCACCGCATTGAAGAAGCTCGAGCGCGAGGTGCTCGACATCGGCGAGAGGGAGAGGCTGAAGATAGGCTATGCCCTCCACGACGACCTGGGCCAGCACCTCATCGGCATAGAGTTCATGACCAAGGTGCTCACGAACAGGCTTGCGGCAGTCTCCCCGGAGGACGCCTCGTACGCCTCGGAGATAAACGCCCTGGTCAAGGAGGCGATCGCGAAGACGAGGATGCTCGCCAGGGGCCTCTGCCCGGTGGATCTCACCTCGCTCGGCCTCGAGTCCGCCCTCGAGGAGCTCGCCCGCTCGACCTCGAACATCTTCTCCATCTCGTGCACCTTCAGCTGCCCGAGGCACGTCCCGATCAGGGACAACACGTTGTCCACCCACCTCTACTACATCGCCAAGGAGGCCGTCCACAACGCCATAGAACACGGCCAGGCGAGCAAGGTGGCCATCGAGCTCCTGAACAGCAGCGGCACCGTCTCGCTGTCCGTTCTCGACAACGGCATGGGCATGACGGACCCAAGGCAGGCCGACGGCATGGGGATCAAGATCATGAACCACAGGGCACGCATGATCGGCGCGACGCTCACGATAGAATCGGAACCATCGGGCGGCACGCTCGTGACCTGCACCTTCACCCAGGAGGGGACCGAGGGAAATGAAGACTCCTAGAAGGGGCCCGGGCCACAGGTACAGGATCCTCGTGGTGGACGACCACCCGATATTCCGCCACGGCTTGGCCCAGCTCATCTCCCAGGAGGACGACCTGGAGGTGTGCGGGGAGGCCGAAGACTATCACGACGCATTGAAAGCGGCATCGGAACTCCTGCCGGATCTGATCGTCGTGGACATAACGCTCAAGGAGACGAGCGGCATCGAGCTCATCAAGGAGATCCACAGGCGGTTCAAGGAGATGCCGATGCTCGTCATATCCATGCACGACGAGACGCTCTACGCGGAACGCACGCTGAGGGCCGGGGCCAGGGGATACATCATGAAGCAGGAGGCATCCGAGAACGTGATATCCGCTATCCGGAAGGTCCTCTCGGGCGGCATTTACACGAGCCACCGCATCACCGACGACATCATGAGACGCTTTCTCGAGGGGACCTCGGAGCCCCTCGAGTCCCCGCTCAACCGGCTCACGGACAGGGAGCTCGAGATCTTCAGGCTCATAGGCGAAGGCCTGAGCATCAGCGAGATCGGCAGACGGCTGCACCTGAGCGTGAAGACCGTGGGCACCCACCGGGAGCGCATCAAGGAGAAGCTGAACCTCAAGAGCGCGACCGAGCTCTTGCGCTACGCCCTGCACTGGGTGGAACAGGAGCGGGTCTCGGGCTCGTAGGTGAGCCTGCCGCAACCCGGCGGGTCCCGCCTCGCGCCGGGATGCAGGAAGGCGCGGCGCCTTGCGGCCCGGCCGAGGTCCGGACCTTGCCGTACCCGCCGGATCCCGCCGCATGACAGGCTCACGGACCATGGCCGCGGGAGGGGTCCGCCCGGCGGGGACGCCCGCCCGGAGAGAAGGGGGAGCGCCGCCTCGTGCCGGCCATGGACGGGGACATCCCTGAGACGGCATGAGCCCCCTCCTCGAGGTAGGTCATCGACCGAGGCCACTTTGGTCCATCTTCTTACTGAAAAACCGGTTCGATGCCGATGTTCTCCTTTCGCGAAGAGTCCGATCATGCCGGTATCGAGAGACTCTTCACAAAGGAGGCAGCCATGGCGAGGAGATCGTTGAACGGGAATCCGTACCGTTTCCAGCTTACCATCAAGGACCTTCTGCACAGCCCGAGGACGCAGGCCTTGAGGCAGGAGATCGTGTACCGAGACAGGGTCCGCTACACCTACGCCGACCTGCTCGACCGCATAGGCAGGCTGGCAAGCGGGCTGGCGGCCCTCGGGGTCAGGCAGGGGGACACGGTGGCGGTGTTCGATTACGACTCCCACCGTTACCTCGAGTGCTTCTTCGCGGTCCCCATGATGGGCGCCGTGCTCTTCATGGTGAACTGGAGGCTCTCCCCCGAGCAGATAGAGTACACGATCAACCACGCACAGGCCGACGTGGTGCTGATCAACGCCGATTTCCTGCCCCTCTTCTCCTCCATCCGCGGCACGTTGTCCACGGTCAGGAAGGTGGTGGTCATGAGCGACAGGGACGAGCCGCACGCGGCGGACTTCCCGGTGGATGCCGAGTACGAGCCCATGCTCTCCTCGTCGTCCCCCGATTACGACTTCCCCGACCTCGACGAGAACACGAAGGCCACGACGTTCTACACCACGGGCACGACGGGGCTGCCCAAGGGCGTGTTCTTCTCGCACCGGCAGATCGTGCTCCACACGCTCAGCGTGTGCATCACGGTAAGCTGCCACGACACGCCTCTCAGGTTCTCGACGTCGGACGTCTACATGCCCATAACGCCCATGTTCCACGTCCACGCCTGGGGGTTCCCCTACATCGCGACCATGATGGGCATCAAGCAGGTCTACCCGGGCAAGTACGAACCGGAAACCCTCGTCAGGCTCATCCTCAAGGAGCGGGTGACCTTCTCGCACTGCGTGCCGACCATCCTCCAGATGCTCGTGAACAGCCCGATCGCCAAGACCGTCGACCTCTCGTCCTGGAAGGTGGTGATCGGGGGCGCGAGGCTCCCCAAGGGGCTGGCCAAGGCCGCGCTCGACCTCGGCATACAGGTCATGGCCGGCTACGGCATGTCCGAGACCTGCCCGGTGATCAGCGTCTCGTCGCTCAAGCCCTCCATGAAGCACCTGGACAACGAGGCGAAGAGCGACATCGTCATCAAGACCGGCATCCCCATACCCCTCGTCGACGCGCGGATCGTGGACAAAGACGGCACGTTCCTGCCGACCGACGGCGAGAGCACCGGTGAGATCGTCGTGAGGGCGCCGTGGTTCACCCACGGCTACTTCAAGGACCCAGCCCAGAGCGGCGAGCTCTGGCGCGGCGGGTGGCTGCACACGGGGGACGTGGGCCACATGGACGCCGAGGGGTACCTCCAGATCACGGACCGTCTCAAGGACGTCATAAAGACAGGGGGAGAGTGGATCTCGTCCCTCGATCTCGAGAACGCCATCAGCTCGCACGAGGCGGTGCTGGAGGCCGCCGCCGTCGGGGTCCCGGACGCGAAGTGGGGCGAGCGGCCCGTTCTGCTGGTCGCACTGAAACCACCGTACCGGAACAACGGGGTCACCGAGGACGCGCTCAGGGAATTCATGCGGCAGTGCGCGGAGCAGGGCAGGATACCCAGGTACGGCGTTCCGGACAGGTGCATCATCACGGAGGACATCCCCAAGACGAGCGTGGGCAAGATCGACAAGAAACTCATCAGGTCCATGCTCGCGGAAAAAGGCGCCTCCTCGTAACGAGGCGCACGAACCTATCCCCGTCTTCCCGACACCACCTGACAACTCCGGGGTGGTTTCAGCGGGCCCCTTTGCGGGCCCGCATCTTTCTTCGCCGCGTGCGAGGGCACGAAGAGCTCCTCGCGCCACAAGCTCCCTGCGCAGGCCCCGAGGACACGTCCCACACCGTGCGAGGCCGTCTCACGCCGCGTGAGAAAGCCCTCGGCTTGTCGTCCAACCCGCCAAGACCACCCGGCGCCCGTTCTCCCCGCGTGCCATCCTGAAGAGACCGACCTGGGCGGAGGGTGCCCGGGTCTCTCCCTTGTCCCGGAACCGGTATTGTTGTATTATAATCTTTTCATATGACTTGTCATGGCGGCATCGGTACCGCGGGCCGAAGGGGCCTCCATCGGCGGGTACGCGCCGCTGGCTGAGGGTTCGGACAACCGAAGACGCACTGTCTCAGGGGAGGTTTCGCATGGGTGACAGGAAGTTCACCGAGGTCGCCTCGGCCCTCTGTTCGCTCGCGGGCACGGAGCAGGCCCGCGGCCTGCTCAGGACGTTCTCCTTCCAGCTCGGGTGGCGCCCCGCCCTGGGCATCCTCGCCAAGACCGCCTGCAGGACCGGCCCGCTTCGGACGATCCGCGACCTGGCCGCCTTCAGGCTGTCCGAGATCACACCCCGCTTCATCACGAGCATGTGGGAGACCTTCGGCGAAAGGGAGATCCTCGTCTCAGAAGGGCGGAGGTTCACCTACTCCCACTTCAAGAACCGCGTCTTCAGGCTCGCCAACGCCCTCGTCTCCCTGGGGTTGAGGCCCGGCGACCGCGTAGCGGAGCTGCTCTACAACGGCAACGAGTTCTTCGAGGCCTTCTTCGCCTGCTCCTTCATCGGCTGCCCCATGCCGTTTCTGAACTGGCACCTCCACGGCGAGGAGCTCGCCGAGGCGATCGGCAGGGCCAGGCCCAAGGCGTTGATCCTGCACGAGGAGTTCCTGGACGAGATCGAGGCCGTGAAGGACAGGCTGGAAAGCGTGGAGCACTTCATCGTGGTGGGCCCGCGTGTCCCCGGGGGCATGAACTCGTACGAGGGGCTCATGGCCGGCTCGGATGAGACCATGCCCGAATGCAGGCTCGTGGTGGCCATGAACCCGTACACGGGCGGATCCACGGGCACGCCCAAGAACGTGAACTACTACGACAGCATAGGCTACGCCTTCAGCGATCTCGCGAAACAGCCGCCCATAAGCCTCGCCGATTACCTGCGCTTCCTCGTGCTCCAGTTCAGCTTCCTCCACTACCTCGGCGGCTCCAGCGTCAAGGACCCCGTCACCGGCAACATCAGGTGTCTCATCCCCGGGCCGCTCTATCACGCGGGGACGATCGCGGGATGGGTGCCCGTGCTCCTGCTGGGGGCGACCGGGGTCACCATGAGGTCCTTCGATGCGGAGCACTTCCTCGCGCTCGTGGAGAAAGAACGCATCAACTGGGTGTTCGTGGTGCCGACCATGCTCGAGCGCATCCTCGCCCTGCCCGAGCGCAAGAGGAGCGCCTACGACTTGAGCTCCATGCGCTCCCTCATCTGCGCCGCCGCACCGGCCACCCCGGAGCTCAAGGCGGCCGCCAACGAGCTCTTCAGGAGGCAGGGGTGCCCCTGCGACGTCCTGCACGAGTTCTACGGGGCATCCGAGACGGGCGTGTGCTCGGTGCTCGTCCCTGCCGACTACGAGGAGAAACCCGAGCGCCTGGCCAGCGTCGGCAGGGTCCGCTGCGCACATACGCGGATCTTCGACGAGGAGACGGGGACCTGGTGCCAGCCGGGGAAAGACGGTCTCGTCCTCACCAGGAGCCTCACCACGGTCAACCTCGACTACATGGGCTCCCCGGAAAAGCTCGAGAAGGCCTTCAGGATCGTCGACGGCCTGCCGTGGTTCGACGACGGCCTCATCGGCCACCTCGACGAAGACGGGTTCCTCTACCTCACGGGAAGGGTCAAGGAGATGATCATAACCGGCGGGGTGAACATATTCCCCACCGAGATCGAGTCGGCGATCAAGCGCCACGACAAGGTCATGGACGTTGCCGTGGTCCGGTACCCCCACCCCGACCTCGGCGAGGTGCCCGCCGCGGTCATCCAGCCCAAGGACGGCCAGTCGATCGACGCCTCCGAGATCGTCGAGCATCTGAAATCCCTGGCCTTCACGAGCTTCAAGATCCCCCGCCACATCGAGTTCGTGAAGACCCTGCCGCGCCACATAGACGGCAAGATGATGAAGAGGCAGATCGAGGACCGCTTCTGGCAGGGCATCGAACGCAGGGGGTGAGGCGGCGCCCGGCGTGGGGCCACCGGGGCAGACCGACAGCCCCTCGCCCATGACAGGCTGGAGAGGGGCATGGCCCTCCCTCGGAAGTGCCTTACGCCACCGGTCAGGGTGTCGCGGTCGCTGCGCCGCCGTGCAGGCCGAAAACGCCCCTCGAGCCACCGCAGGGATCCGGTGAGGGCCTGGACCGAGCCTTCCTCAGCCGAACACCTGGTGGAACACGAAGCTCACGATGGACACGACGATGCTGAACAGGATCGCCCACCCCAGCCCGGCCACGTGGAAGCCGTCGACGATCCAGGCGGCCATCAGCACGAGCAGCCCGTTGACGACGAAGATGAAGAGGCCGAGCGTCACCACGGTGAGGGGCAGGGTCAGCAGGATGAGCACGGGCCTGAGCAGGGCGTTGACGAGCCCCAGAACGAGCGCAGTGATGAGGGCGGCCCAGAAGCCCTGCACCGTGACACCGGGCAGGAGGTAGGCCGCGATCATGACCGACGCCGTCATGATGATCCACCTGAGCAGGATACCCATGGCGATTCCCCCTGCCTGCATCGTACACCCGCGATCGGGATGTTTCAAGCGTGCCAGAGGCCGTGATGCCCTCGATGAGGTCCGCCCTCGAGGCCCAAGGCGCGGCCGGGCCGCGTCTCACGTCCGAACGCGGCCCTTCCCGGCTGCACATGCAGCAGTCGGAACGGGCATCAGGCAGGGCTGGATGAGCACCCACCCGGTGGAGGCCCGCCCGCAGGCAGAACCCCGGCCTCTCCTCCCACGCGCAAGGCCGCGTTTCTTTGGCGTCCTTGCGCATGGATCCTCCAGGAGAACGGGCCCAGCCAGCCGCCCGGCAAACCCCGCCCCACCCCGTCCAGGTCGCTGCCTTCCTCGACCGACCGCCTCCGGCACGGCCCCGCGCAGGGAAGGGGGTCACCGTCCCGCCCTGCAGTCGTCGTCATCCCTGCCGAAGGGGCTCCCCTCCCCCGCCGAGCGCCCTGCAGACCTCGTCCACCACTTCCGCCGTGGTGGAGGTCCCTCCCAGGTCAGGCGTGAGCACGCGCCCGCACGCGATCACGGACTCCACCGCCTTTATGAGGAGGCTCGAGAGGTCAGCGAGGCCCAGGTGCTCCAGCATGAGCACCATGGACCACATCATGCCCACGGGGTTCGCGATGCCCTTGCCGGCGATGTCGGGCGCCGACCCGTGGATGGGCTCGAACATGCTCGGGTGGCGCCCCTCAGGGTTGATGTTGGCGGACGGCGAGACGCCGATGCTCCCGAGCAGGGCGGAGCCGAGATCGGTGAGGATGTCGCCGAAGAGGTTGCTCGCCACGATGACGTCGAGGACGTGTGGCCTGAGGACCATGAGCCCGGCCAGTGCGTCGACGTGCACGCTCCTCGAGTCGATACCCGGGTAGCGCTTGCTTGTCTCCTCGAAGATCCTGTCCCAGAAGACCATGGAATAGTTGAGCGCGTTCGACTTCGTGGCGCTGATCACGCTCGTGCGACCGTGCCCTATGGCGTACTCGAAGGCGTAGCGCACGATCCTGGCGGTACCCTTGCGGGTGAAGCGCGCCTCCTGGACCGCCGCCTCCTCCTCCGTCCCCACGTCCAAGAACGCCCCCCTCCCGCAGTATTCGCCCTCGGAGTTTTCCCTGATCACGACGAAGTCTATCCCGCGGTCCGAGGCAGCCTTGAGCGGCGAGGGCAGCCCTTCGAGGAGCCGTATGGGCCTGAGGTTGACGTACTGGTCGAAGCCCTGCCTGATGGGCAGGAGCAGCCCCTGGAGGGACACGTGATCGGGCACGCCGGGGTACCCCACGGCCCCGAGCAGGATCGCGTCGCACTCCGACAGGATCGACAGGCCGTCACGGGGCATCATGACGCCTTTTTCCAGGAAGTACCTGCATCCCCACGGATGTTCTTCCAGGGTGAACGAGACCCCGCCGTGGATCTCCTCGAGCACGCGGAGGATCCTCCTGCACTCTCGGGTGACCTCGACGCCGATGCCGTCGCCTGGGATGAGTCTGAGGAAGATCTTCTTCATGTCTCTTCACCACGGACAGGGCGACCGTGTTTCTTCCACCGCGCAACAAAGGGGGCGGCACAAAGGCGGCGTAACGCGACAGGCCCGCGTTCCGGCTGCTCCCGGCGCTTCGGGACCGGGGACGAGCGGGGCGAAGGAGTGGGTCTCTCGTGCCCTTGGTGTTTGGTGCGCCCAGCAAGACTCGAACTTGCGACCTTTGGATTCGTAGTCCAACGCTCTATCCGGCTGAGCTATGGGCGCACGCCTCGGTTCGAACTCTCACGCTTATAGAGAGATTCTCCTGCGGAGTCAATACGCACCGAATACAAGGGGAGGGGCCGCGTGAGGCCCCTCCCCTGAACCTTGCGATCGGGACGACCTTCTACCTGTTCTTCTCCCAGTTCTCGAGAACCCGCTGCTTGATCTCGGCCCTGAGGAGGCGTTTTTCCCACTTCTCGTAGTCAGGGTCTTCCTTGCCGAGCTGGCGCAGCTTCTCCCTGGCCTGCTCGACCTCCTCCTTCAGCTCGTCGGCCTTGAGGTCTTCGGCCATCTCGGCTGTCTCGGCGAGGATGATCACGCGGTCGGAGATGACCTCGGCGAAACCGCCCCCGCAGGCGAGATAGATATCCCTGTCCTCTGTCCGGACGATGATCTGGCCTGGCTTGAGCGTGGTGAGGAAGGGCGTGTGTCCGATGAGCACCCCGAACTCGCCCTGGCTGCCGGGCGCGACCACCTCCACGGCCTTGCGGCTGAGCACCGCCTTCTCCGGGGTGACCACGTCCACCTGAATGTATTCTTCGGCCATGCCGTCTCTCCCTTAGTCTGAAGCCAGCTTCTTCGCCTTCTCGATCGCCTCTTCTATGGTGCCGACCATGTAGAACGCCTGCTCAGGCAGGTCGTCGAGTTCTCCGTTGACGATCATCTTGAAGCCCTTGATGGTGTCCTTCAGCTCGACGTACTTGCCGGGCATTCCCGTGAACTGCTCCGCCACGTGGAAGGACTGCGACAGGAACCGCTGGATCCTGCGGGCGCGCGACACGATGAGCTTGTCGTCCTCGGAGAGCTCGTCCATGCCGAGGATCGCGATGATGTCCTGGAGTTCCTTGTACTTCTGCAGGATCTGCTGGACCTGGCGGGCCACCGTGTAGTGCTCGACGCCGACGATCTTCGGGTCGAGGATGCGCGAGGTCGAGTCCAGCGGGTCCACGGCCGGGTAGATGCCCAGCTCCACGATCTGCCTCGAGAGAACCGTCGTGGCGTCGAGGTGGCTGAACGTGGTCGCTGGCGCCGGGTCGGTCAGGTCGTCTGCGGGCACGTAGATGGCCTGCACCGAGGTGATGGACCCCTTCGTCGTCGTGGTGATGCGCTCCTGGAGCTCGCCCATGTCGGTGCCCAGCGTCGGCTGGTATCCCACCGCCGAGGGCATGCGGCCGAGCAGAGCGGAGACCTCCATTCCCGCCTGGGTGAACCGGAATATGTTGTCGATGAAGAGGAGCACGTCCTGGTTCTGCTCGTCGCGGAAGTACTCGGCCACCGCCAGCCCCGAGAGGCCCACCCTCGCCCTGGCTCCGGGGGGCTCGTTCATCTGCCCGTAGATGAGCGCGCACTTGTCGATGACGCCCGATTCCTTCATCTCGAGCCACAAGTCGTTGCCCTCGCGGGTGCGCTCGCCCACGCCCGAGAACACGGAGAAGCCGCCGTGCTTCTTGGCGATGTTGTTGATGAGCTCCATGATGAACACCGTCTTGCCTACGCCCGCGCCCCCGAACAGGCCGATCTTTCCGCCTCTCATGTAGGGGGTGAGGAGGTCGATGACCTTGATGCCCGTCTCGAACGACTCGATCGACGTGCTCTGCTCGATGAACTTGGGGGGCTCGCGGTGGATGGGGTAGAACTTGTCGGTATTGACCGGGCCTGCCTCGTCCACGGGTTTGCCCACCACGTTGAGGATCCTGCCCAGCACGGCGTTGCCCACGGGCACCGATATGGGCGCCCCGGTATCCTTGACCGGCATGCCGCGCACCAGGCCGTCGGTGGAGTCCATGGCGATGGTGCGGACCGTGCGGTTCCCCAGGTGCTGGGCGACCTCGAGCACCAGGTTGTCCTCCTCGTCGGACAAGAAGGGGCTCGTCACCAGCAGGGCGTTATATATGTTCGGCAGCTCTCCCTGGGGGAATTCAACGTCCACGACCGCGCCGATGATCTGTGAGATCTTGCCAATATTCATGCGATCAATCCTCCCGATTAGGATCCAAGGTTGTTATCCCTTCAGTGCCTCGGCACCGCCCACCACCTCCATGAGCTCGGTGGTGATGGCCGACTGGCGGGCCCTGTTGTACTTGATCTCCAGCTTCCCGATGACCTCGCCCGCGTTCTTGGAGGCGCTCTCCATGGCGGTCATCCTCGCGCCGTGCTCGGATGCCGCGGACTCGAGCAACGCCCGGTACATGAACACCTTGAGGCTGAGCGGCAGCAGCGCCTCAAGCAGGATGTCCTCGGACGGCTCGTAGAGGTACTCGACGTTCATCATGTCGTCCTCGGCCTCCATGGGCTCCACGGGCAGCACCCTGTCAACGTGCATGACCTGGGTCAGAGCCGAGCGGAACTCGTTGAAGATGATGGTGAGCTCGTCGTACTCGGCGTTCACGTAGCCCTTGATGAGGTCGTCGCAGATCTCGCTCGCGAGCTCGTAGCTCGGCGTGCCGATCGTGTAGACCGCGCGCTTCGCCACGTTCTTGCGCTTGAAGTAGTCGCCGGCACGCTTGCCGATGAGCACCATCTGGATGTCCTCGTACCGGTCGCGGTTCTGCTTGATGAAGGTCTCGGCCTTGCGGAAGAGGTTCTGGTTGAACGACCCGCACAGCCCCCTGTCGGAGGCGATCACCACCACCACCCCGCGCTTGGGCTCACGCACCCTGAGGAGGGGGTGCATGTCGGGGTTCGTCCTCGTGACGAGCGACACGAGGACCTCGTTGGTCTTTATGGCATACGGCCGTGCGGCGATGATGTCGCTCTGCGACCTGCGGAGCTTCGCCGCGGCCACCATCCGCATCGCCGACGTGATCTGCCTCGTCTTCTTGACCGAGTTGATCCTCTTGCGTAAGTCCTTGAGACTTGGCATGTGAGCTCCTAACCGTCTTTATTCCACCACGAAGATCTTCTTGAACTCTGCGATGGCGTCCTTCAGTGCCTTCTCGGTGTCGGCTTCGAGCTTGCCGGTCTCCCGGATCGTCTTGAGGATCTCGGGGTGCTTGCTTTCAAGGAAGGTATAGAACTGTTCCTCGAACTTCTTCACGGCCGAGACGGGATACTCGTCGAGGTGGCCCTGGGTGCCCACGTAGATGATCGCAACCTGCTTCTCGACCGGAAGCGGCTGATACTGCGGCTGCTTGAGCAGTTCCATGAGGCGCTCGCCCCTGGTGAGCTGGGCCTGCGTCGCCTTGTCGAGGTCCGAACCGAACTGCGCGAACGCGGCGAGCTCGCGGTACTGGGCCAGGTCGAGCCTCAGGGAGCCGGCGACCTTCTTCATCGCCTTGATCTGGGCGTTGCCGCCCACGCGGGACACCGAGATGCCCACGTTGATGGCGGGCCTGAAGCCGGAGTAGAAGAGGTCGGTGTCGAGGAATATCTGGCCGTCGGTAATGGAGATGACGTTCGTCGGGATGTAGGCGGACACGTCGCCTGCCTGCGTCTCGACCACCGGCAGGGCCGTGAGCGACCCGCCTCCGAGCGCGTCGCTCAGCTTGGCCGCGCGCTCGAGGAGCCTCGAGTGGAGGTAGAAGACGTCGCCGGGGAAGGCCTCGCGTCCCGGGGGCCTCCTGAGGAGCAGCGAGAGCTGGCGGTACGCCTGGGCCTGCTTCGTGAGGTCGTCGTAGACGCACAGGGCGTGGCCGCCTCGGTCGCGGTAGTACTCGCCGATGGCGCAGCCCGAGTAAGGGGCGATGTACTGCAGGGGGGCAGGCTCGGAGGCGGTGGCCGCAACCACGACCGTGTAGTCCATGGCCCCGTACTGCTCGAGGGTCGCCACCACCTGGGCCACCGTGGACTGCTTCTGGCCGATGGCCACGTAGATGCAGATGACGCCGGTACCCTTCTGGTTGATGATGGTGTCCACGGCGAGGGCGGTCTTCCCGGTCTGGCGGTCGCCGATGATGAGCTCGCGCTGCCCCCTGCCGATCGGGGTCATGGCATCGATGGACTTGAGACCGGTCTGCAGGGGTTCCTTCACGGGCTGGCGCTTGACGATGCCCGGGGCCTTGATGTCGACGGTGCGGTATTCCTCGGCCTCGATGGGGCCTTTGCCGTCGATGGGCTGGCCGATGGCGTTCACCACGCGGCCGAGCATCCCCTTGCCCACCGGGATCTGCACGATCCTCTTGGTGCGCCTGACCTGGTCCCCCTCCTTGATGCCCGTGCTCTCACCGAAGAGCACGCACCCCACGTTGTCCTCCTCGAGGTTGAGCGCCATGCCCATGATCCCGTGGGGAAACTCGATGAGCTCGCTGGCCATGACGTTTCTCAGACCATAGACACGGGCGATACCGTCGCCCACCGACAGGATCGTGCCTGTCTCGGCGACATCGATCTCCTTCTCGTACCCCTTGATCTGTTCTTTGATGATCCTGCTTATCTCTTCCGCCCTGATCTGCATCCTACATCTCCCCTTTTAGACTCTGTTTTAGTCTGGCTATCTGGGTCCTGACGCTGCCGTCGTACACCATGCCCTCGACCTCGGCTATGATACCGCCGATGAGCGAAGGATCCACGGAGACCTCGATGTCGACGTCCTTCTTCACGACCTTCTTGAGGGCCTGGCTGATCCTGTCGAGCTGTTCCTTGCCGAGCTCCGTCGCGCTCGTCACGACGGCCCTCACCCTGCCCGAAGACTCGTCGATGATCTGCCGGTACGCCTCGAGTATGGAGTCGGCGTACACGAACCGGTCCTTCTCGAGCAGTATGTCGAGAAAGCTCTTCGTGTAAGCGTGCACCTTCACCTCGGATGCGACCTGGGACAGGATCCTCCGCTTGAGCTCGATGTCGTAGAGGGGGCTCTCCATCACCGACCTGAACTCCTCGCTGGCGGCCATCACCGACAGGACGGTCTCCAGGTCGGAGAGAAACACGTCGGTCAGCCCCTCTTCCCTCCCCAGGTCGTAGAGGGCCTTCGCATATCGCCGTGCAACGATGTCGTCTTTCAAGGTCACCTCGCTACCCTATCGAGATATTCCTCGAGTATCCGCTTCTGATCCTCGGGGGTCATGCTCTTCGTCACGATGCCGGACGCAAGGTCCGCGGCCATGTCCACCACCTGTTCCTTGAGCTCCTTGCGGGCCTTGACGACCTCCTGGTCAGCCGTCCACTTGGCCTGCTGGATGATCCGCTCGGCCGCGAGCCTGCCTTCCTCTATGATCCGGGCCTTCTCGCTGTCCAGCTCTCCCATGATGGCCGTCTTGATTTCCTCGATGTCCCTCTCCACGTTCGCGAGCTTCTTCTTCATCTCGGCGAACTGCGCCTGGGCATCGGCCTTCGCCCTGTCCGCCTCCTCGATCAGCTGGGCGATCTCTTCCCTGCGCTCTATGAAATACTTCTTCACCTTGTCGGCCAGGAGCTTCCACAACAGCGCCGCGAGGATGATGAAGTTGACCGTGCGCCAGAGGAGGTCCAGCCACTTGGTCGTGCCGCCCTCACCGTGGCCGCCGCCCCCCTCGGACCCGAGGGCGATGCCGGCCGCCGCGAGAACGAAGAGCGCAAGGGCCGGGGCCACCCGAACAGCCGTGTCAGCAAGACGCCTCCTCATGCAACCCTCCTCCCCAGGATCTGTTCGGCTATCGTCGCGGCCATGACCCCGAGCTCGGGCTCGAGCTCCTTCTTGGCCTGCGCTATCTCCGAGGCGATCTCCCGCTGGACCTGGGCGACCATCTCCTCGGCCTTCTTCCTGGCCTCTTCTATGATGCGGCCCGCCTCCTCGGATGCCTGACTCCTGGCCGCGTTCTTCGCGTTCATGGCCTCGATCTTGGCCTCGTGCAGCTTCCGGTTGTATTCATCGATCAACGCCTGGCTGTCATCCGTGATCTTCTTGGCCTCGGCCTGCTGGCCGTCGATCCTGTGCTCTCTCTCCTCGAGGATCTTCAGGATAGGCTTGTAGAGGACCACATTCAACAGGAAGATGAGGAGAAGGAAATTGGCAGCCTGGATCAGAAGGGTGAAGTTTATCTCTATCAAAACCAGCCTCCTTCGACGTTGGTCCGAGAGGGAACCCACCTTTCCACCAGAGACGGAACCATGCTCGAGGCTCAGGATCGCGAAACGCCCGACAAGCTCGCCCCTTGTCATTCCGTCCCAAGCTGCCCCTGGTGGAGGCGGCCGTCCTCCGACGAGTCACCGCCGGGCCCGGCACCCGAACCCTGACAGGAGACCATTCGGTTCCACCGACACGAACCTGTCTCCACCCCTTGGTCGGTGCGCATCACCCACGACGGCCCTGACTGAATGGCTGTTCACTCATTCAGACCCAATTCCACTATCACCGCGCATCCGTTCATGTCAAGAATTTTGTTGACGGCCGAAACCCGCTCCCGGACCGAGAACCATGTTCACCGCACCATGGGAGGAACGCATGCCGGGGTCCGCCGGCAGGTACGAAGGCCTGTTCCTATACCCAGGCAGGGACTTTCGTTTCTCGAACGAAACCTTTCCCCTGTGCCTTCTGCCCCCCTCCGCAGGCAGGGACTCTCGGGCCTGCGGGAGCGCCGCCTCGGGGACGCCCCAGCCCGTGGACCAGGCGGGTGGCGGCCTGGCGCCGCACCCCCACCCCGGGGCATGATCTTGGGCACGGGGATAAATCCCCAAGGATGGGCGCCGCGCACAGTCACCGATCGCGTGCACGACAAAAACAGGCTCCTTCTGGAATGTTGTGCTCGCAGACGGTGTGTGATAACTCAGGAAACCATGGTGGAATTCCGGGAAATGTCGATCAAGGTCGCCCGGAGGGAGATCGCGTTCGTCCACTACGTGATCGAGGCATACGAAGGTCTCGCCACGGTGAGCACCCTGGACGCGTCCAGAGGCCTGCTCGGGCTCGCCTACCCCGCAAGCCTGGAGTCGACCGTGCTCGATCTCGTGGAGGACCTTCGCGTCCAGGGGATCGTCAAGGAGGTGCATAGCTCATGAAGAACCGCCCGAGAAGGTTCACAGGTATCCTACGCGCGTGCCCGCTGCTGCTCACCCTCGTCTTCGCCATGGGCATGGGCCAGGCCCCGGGCGTCTCACGGACGCCCGCCGACTCGCCTTTCGACGCGAACATCACCGACGCTTCGAGGACCAAGGTCCACCTCGCCTCGGTCACCTTCGACGGCGACACGACCCTGGGCGTCACCCTCGGGAAGGGCAGGGTGCAGATCCCCCTCGAGAACATCTCGAGGATCGAGGTGAAGGACGGGGATCTCTGCGTGACGTTCAAGGACGCCAAGACCATGTGCGGCCTCAAGGCGGGCGGGTCGACCAGGGTCTCGGGGAAAACCGATTACGGGACCTACAAGATCCTGCTCAAGGACGTCTCGAGCATCGACATCGTGAGGAAGGACTCACGGTGAACGCGATCGACGCGGCCACCATCCTCCTCGTCGTGGTGTTCACGGGCCTGGGCGTCTACCAGGGGTTCATCAAGAGCGCGTCCTCGCTGGTGGCGCTCGTGGGCGGCCTCCTGCTGGCCAAGAGGTTCGCCCTGGACATCTCGCACGGTCTCGCGATCCTCCAGGTGCAGGACGCGCGCGGGGTCCTCGGCCTCGCCGCCGCGTTCCTGCTGTTCTTCGTCGCCATAAAGGTGCTCCTGCACTTGACGCACAAGATCATGAGCACCTCGGTCCTGGCGCCGTTCGACATGGCGCTCGGGGGCGCCTTCGGCCTCGCCAAGGGCGTGATCGGCGCGCTCCTCGTGGTGGCCATGGCACAGGTCGTCCTGCCGAAGGACTCGGCGGTGTTCGTCAAGTCGAAGACGCTGCCGGTGACGAAGAAGGCCCTCGTGCTCGTCATGGGCTTCGTGCCCGAGCACATGAAGCCCTACATCAAGACCACGGGCAGGATCGTCATCGTCAAATGACAGGGGCCGTCGCTCGAGGCCGCAGGCGGCCTTGTCACTCGAGGTGCTCCAGGTCGGACCCCTCTTCGAGAACGATGTCCTCCATGTCGAGGACGTACTCCTCGACCTCTTCGTCCGCCTCGAGGGGCAGCGCCGCCTCGTCGATCAGGCCCCTGGCCTCGGGCTTCACCTTGGCCATAGCGCGCTTCCTCTTGCGCTTGAGCAGACGCTTGGTCTCCTCGTTGTTCTGGTCCTCACCGCAGGAAGGGCACAACGGCTGGGGCCTTCCGAGATCGTAGAACTTGGTGCCGCACCTGTAGCACTTGTATCTGGTTCCGAGTTCTGGCACGGAATCTCCTTTGTGTTCGATTCCCTGCAGTCGCCTGCCGAGATCGTCTATTCACACCGTGGCTGTATCCAATTGTCAAGAGAAATCTCACGGGCGAGCCAGGGCGACCCCGGGCAGGCTCGAAGCGCACCATGAGCGCGGCCAAGGCCCGAAGGCGGCGGGTACTCGCCTTCGGGAGAGATCTTCACTGGGTAGCGCGGCCCATGGTCCGGGACGAATGGCCGGCTTCGAGTCGTATGGCGGCGCAATATGCAGCGCATCCCCTGGCCCGAAGGCGGCGGTCTTCGTCGCCGGTCGGGGAGGCCGGCCGCAAAGCGGCATACAAACCGTACGGGGGCTTTTTAGGGCCCACGGTCGCCTTGCCGGGCCCCGCCCCCCCAAGGGCCTCGCCGTGGGCGGGCGCGTCGCCCGGGGGTGGTTTCGGGAAGGGCTGCCCAAGGGCCGCAATATGGTTTGACTAACGGGAGCGCCTTACCTAATCTAGGGCCTGTCATGGATCGAACGACCATAGCCAGGGAGGTCGAGGTGGAGGGCGTCGGGCTCCACTCGGGCCTGGGGACGAGACTCCGCATGAAGCCGTCCGAGAGAGGCATAGCCTTCATCAAGGACGGCACCCGTATCCCCGCGACCCCGCCGCACATCGTCGACACGCGCCTGAACACCACCTACGGGGTGGGAAACGTCCGCGTCGGCACCACCGAGCACCTCATGGCCGCCCTCTACGGCCTCGGCCTGACGGACCTGGACATCGTCGTGGAAGGCGACGAGATCCCGGCCATGGACGGGTCGGCCCTCCCCTTCGTGGAGGCGCTCGGTGATGCGGGACGGTCTCCCCTGGGGGTCGCGGCGGCGGAGATCTCTCCGAGGGGCGTGCTCCGCTTCGGGGACGGCGCCTCCTGGATCGAGGCCCGCCCGGGCGATTTCTCCGTGAGCTACGAGATAGACTTCCCGGACACCGCCATCGGCCGCATGCGTTTCACCTTCGACGGGCGCGGGTTCGCCGAGCGCATAGCGCCGGCCAGGACGTTCGGCAGGATGCAGGACGTCGAGGCCATGCGGGCGGCCGGCCTCGCCTTGGGCGGCGGCCTCCACAACGCGGTGGTCGTGGACGGCGACGGGGTGGTCAACCCCGAAGGCCTCAGGTTCGAGGACGAGTTCGTCAGGCACAAGATCCTCGATCTCCTGGGCGATCTCTGGTCACTCCAGGCGCCCCTCAAGGCCCGCATCACCGCCTGGAAGGCGAGTCACGCACTCCACGTGCGGCTCGCAAAGGCCCTCTTCGAAGAGCACCGGGGGGAAAGGGCATGAACAAGAAGACCAGGGAGATGATCGTGGTCGGGGCCATGTTCGTGGCCATGATCCTCATGTGGGTCCTGAAGACGAACCTCGACACCATAGGCCACGTACCCACGAGCAACGTCGTCATCTTCACCATCATCAGCGTCAACGTGATCCTGCTCGTGCTCGTGGTCTTCCTGGTCACCCGCAACGTGGTCAAGCTCATGCTCGAGCGCAGGCGCGGGGTTCTCGGGACGCGGCTCAGGACGAAGCTCGTGGTGGCCTTCGTCACCCTCACCATCATCCCGACCACGGTCCTGTTCTTCGCGAGCGTGGTGTTCATCGGCAGGAGCGTGGAGGGCTGGCTGTCTGCGGAGGTGGAGAAGGCCATAGCGGAGTCCATGAACGTGGCAAACGTGTACTACCGGGAGGCGTCGGCGGACGCCATCCGCTACGCCTCGTCCATATCCGGGGAGATCACCGAGCGGAGGCTCCTCAAGGAGGAGAACCTCCCCTTCCTCAGGTCGGCCCTCAAGGAAAAGATGGACCTGTTCAGGTTCTCCTCGGTGGTGGTGTTCTCCGCCCAGGGGGAAGAGCTCGTGAGGATGACCTCCCCCGGCCTCGAGAACGTCAGGATGCCGACCTTGGAATCCGCGACGGTACAGAAGGCCATGGACGGCAGGAGCCTCTCCATGGTGGTCAGGAAGGGCAAGGCGGACTTCATCGAGGGCATCGTGCCCATCAGGTCGTCCTTCAACCCCAGGGACGTCGTGGGCGTGCTCGTGGCTGACTACTACATCCCGGAGAGCCTCTCGGAGCGCCTCAACCTCATCAAGAGGTCCTTCTCGGACTACTCCCAGATACTCAGGCTCAAGGGACCCATCAAGACCAACTACATCATCATCCTCACCTCGGTGACGCTGCTCGTCATCTTTTCCGCCATCTGGTTCGGCATCAACACCGCGAAAGGCCTCATCAACCCCATCGAGAAGCTCGTCGAGGGGACCCAGCGGATCTCCAGGGGCGACCTGGGCTTCACCATAGACGTCCAGGCAGAGGACGAGCTCGGGATCCTGGTGAACGACTTCAACGCCATGGTGGAGGACCTCAAGGAATCCAGGCGGAACCTCGAGAGCGCCTACAACGAGATCCAGGCGAGGAACCGTTACACCATGAGCGTGCTGAACGCCATCTCCACGGGTGTCATCACCATCACGAGGGACGACCGCATCGCCCTCGTCAACCCCTCGGCCCAGGCCCTCCTCGGTCTCAGGCAGGCCGAGGTGGCGGGAAAGCCCGCCTCCGAGGTCCTCTCGGGGGAATACTCCCAGCTCTACACCGAGCTCGTGCAGTCGTTGAGGACGTCGAGGGGCCACGGGGTCGTGTCCAGGCAGATCAACGTGCAGGCGGGGGCCACGAGGCTCACCCTCATGTGCAAGGCCTCCTTCCTGTTCGCGGAGAACAGCGAGAGCATGGGGATCCTCATCGTGTTCGACGACCTCACCCAGCTCATGCGCATGCAGCGCATGGCGGCATGGCGCGAGGTGGCCCGGAGGATCGCCCACGAGGTCAAGAACCCGCTCACCCCCATCCAGCTGTCCGCCCAGCGCCTCAGGAGGAGGTACCTCGACAAGCTGGGCGACGACGCGGAGGTCCTCGAGGAGTGCACCCGCGTGATCATCAACGAGGTGGACGTCATGAAGCGCCTGGTCAACGAGTTCTCGGCGTTCGCGAAGATGCCGAGCGCCATGCTCCGGCCGGACGACCTGAACCGGGTGGTGTCGGAGACGGTGGCCCTCTACAGGCAGGCGCACGCCGAGGTGGAGTACCTGCTCGACCTGGACGAGAACCTGCCCCCCATCGAGATCGACCACGCACAGATGAACCGCGCCGTGGGAAACCTCCTGGACAACGCGACCACCGCCGTGATCGAGAACAACGGGGACAACCCCAAGAAGATCGAGGTGAGGACACGCTTCGACCCCGAACTCAAGATCGCCGTCCTGGACATCGCGGACAACGGGCCCGGCATCCCGCCCGGTGCCAGGGACCGGATCTTCGAGCCGTACTTCTCCACGACCAAGGGCGGCACGGGGTTGGGGCTCGCCATCGTGAACCGCATCGTGGCGGATCACAACGGGTACATCAGGGTCAGGGACAACGAGCCTTCGGGCACGGTCTTCAGCATAGAACTGCCGGTCAAGGAGTGAGCATGAAGAGGACCATTCTCATAGTCGACGATGAGGAAAACATACGGATCTCCCTCAAGGGGGGGCTCGAGGACGAGGGTTACGCCACCATAGCCGCGCCCTCGGGCGAGGAGGCCCTGAAGATCATCGAGAAACAGGAGGTCGACCTCGTGCTCCTGGACATATGGATGCCGGGAAAGGACGGCCTCCAGGTCCTCGAGGAGTTGAAGGCGAACGGTTACTCGCTGCCCGTGATCATCATGTCCGGCCACGGCACCATCGAGACCGCGGTCAAGGCCACGCGCCTGGGCGCACTGGACTTCGTGGAGAAACCCCTCGATCTCAACAAGATCATCATCACGGTGAACAACATCCTCCACCTCAAGGATCTCGAGGAGGAGAACGCACTCCTCAGGCACAAGGTGGAGAAGGACGACGAGATCATCGGGAACTCGCCCGCCATCCTCAGGCTCAAGGAACAGATCGACAGGGTGGCGCCCACCGACGCGTGGGTCCTCATCCTGGGCGAGAACGGCACGGGCAAGGAGCTCGTGGCCCGGCGCATCCACAAGAAGAGCAGGAGGAGTTCCTACCCGTTCGTCGAGGTGAACTGCGCGGCGATCCCCGAGGAGCTCATCGAGAGCGAGCTCTTCGGACACGAGAAGGGCGCGTTCACGGGCGCGACCGAGCGCAAGCGCGGAAAGTTCGACCTGGCCAACAACGGCACGCTCTTCCTCGACGAGATAGGCGACATGAGCATGGCGACCCAGGCGAAGATCCTGCGCATCCTCCAGGAACAACGCTTCGAGCGCGTGGGGGGGTCGCAGACCATCCAGGTGGACGTGCGCGTGCTCACCGCGACGAACAAGAACCTGGAGCAGGAGATCGCGGAAGGGAGGTTCAGGCAGGACCTGTACTACCGCCTCAACGTGATCCCCCTGTACGTCCCGCGCCTCGTGGAACGCCGGGAGGACATACCCCTGCTCGTGGAACACTTTATACACCTCTTCACGCAGGACAAGGGAAACAGGCGCAAGACCATCACCGAGGGGGCCGTCGAGAAGCTCATGCAGCACGACTGGCCGGGCAACGTCCGGGAACTCAAGAACATCATCGAACGCCTCGTCATCATGACCCCGGGTGACACCATCACCGCCGATGACATCTTCCCCCTGGGCGTCACCGCGACGAGCGACCTCGACCGCATCCTCAACATGCAGGAACTGAAGGACGCGCGCGCCGAGTTCGAGCGGATCTTCATAGAACGCAAGCTCGCCCTGTGCGGCAACAACATCTCGAAGACCGCCGATCTCATCGGGGTGGAGCGGAGCAACCTCCACCGCAAGATCAAGAGCCTGGGGATCAATGTGGAGTGAGAGCGGCGCCATACGCAAGGACAAGGGCGGGAAGCTGAACGTCGCCCTGGTGTACCCCGGCACGTACCACGTGGGGATGTCGAACCTCGGTTTCCACCAGATGTACCGGGTTCTCAACGCCCACCCCCTCATCCTGTGCGAGCGGTTCTTCACCGACGCGCCGAGATCGGTGGAGAGCGGGAGGCCCCTTTCGGACTTCCACGTCGTCGCCTTCTCCGTGTCGTACGAGCTGGACGCGGTCCAGGCCGTGCGCATGCTGTGCGCAAACGGCATGGACCCTCACGCGGAGAGGCGGACGACGGGCCCGCTGGTCATGGCCGGGGGCGCCGCGGTCACCATGAACCCGGAACCGCTCGCCCCGGCATGCGACATCTGCTTCGCAGGCGACGGGGAGGTGATCGTCCAGCCGCTCTACGAGGCCTTCTCGAAGAGCTCCTCGCGTGAGGAGTTCCTCGAGCGCATGCTGCAAACCGGCGGCGTGTATCTCCCCTCGAGGACGCGCCCGGTCATCGAGGGAGGCACGCTGGAGGCCTTCGAGGGGCCACAGGTAATGCGAGCCGTCACGGAAACGCTGGACGACCCCGCGCGCACCTCCGTCGTGACGAGAGACACGGCCTTCGGCGACATGTTCCTCGTCGAGACGGCCAGGGGGTGCCCGTTCTCCTGCTCCTTCTGCGGCGCCAGGCAGATCTACTCACCGTACAGGTGCGCGGGGGTGGACACCGTGGCCCGCATCCTCGACGAGGCATCCAGGCACAGGTCGAAGGTGGGCCTCGTGAGCACCTCGCTCAACACCCACCCGCAGGCGGAAAGGCTGTTCGAGGAGATCGCCGCGCGGGGCCTGAAACTCGCCCCCCCCTCGCTCAGGTCCGGCATCCTGACGAAGGGGCTCTTGGGGGCGCTCGAGAAATCAGGGGTCAAGGGGGTCACCCTCGCGCCCGAGACCGGGTCCGAGACCCTGAGGGAGGCCCTGGGGAAGCGGATACCGGACGCGACCATCCTCGAGGACATCAGGGCGCTCGTGGCATCGGGCGTCCGCGACATCAAGCTCTACTTCATGGTGGGCCTGCCGGGCGAGGGGCCGAGGGAACTGGACGCCACCGTGGATTTCGTCAAGAGGGTGCGGCAGGTCTTCATCCAGGTCTCCCGCGGCAACAGGCGGATAGGCACGGTGAGCGTGAGCATAGGCACGTTCGTGCCCAAGCCCGGCACCCCCCTCGAGCGGAGCCCCATGATCACGGTCGACGATGCCAGGGCCCGCATCAGGCGCATCGAGCAGGGCCTGAAGAGGGAGTCGAACGTGCGCGTGACGCACGAGGGGCCGAAGTGGTCGTACCTGCAGGCCGTCGTCGCCAGGGGCGACAGGCGCGTCCACGACCTCCTCGTGAGGCTCGCCGGGAGCGACGAGCAGGGATGGACGGCCGCGCTCAAGCGCTGGCCGGTGAACCCCGACTACTTCGCGCTCAGGCCGCGGGACGAGGACGAGGTGCTCCCCTGGTCGTTCATCTCGGGACCCCCCCGTGGAGGTGCGTGCCGTGGAACGTGACGACGGCCGGCCGAGGAGGCCTCACCACGAGGGGCACCGCTCGAGGCTCAGGGGGCGGTTCAGGACGTCCGGCCCCGCTTCGCTGGCCGACTACGAGCTCCTCGAGCTCCTCCTGGGATACGCCATCCCGAGGAAGGACACCAAGCCCATCGCCAAGGGGCTCCTCGAAAGGTTCAAGTCTTTGCGGCGGGTGCTGGACACGCCTGCCGAGCAGCTCGAGCAGTACCCGGGGATCGGCCGGCAGGCCTCTACCCTGATCCGCCTCGCAAAGGCGCTCATGGAAAGGTACCTCGAGCCCTTCGACGAGGCCGCACCCGTCCTCTCGAGACCCGAGCGCCTGGCCGACTACCTGAGGACGTCCATGGGCGGGCAGGCCCGCGAGCGCTTCATGATCCTGTGCCTCGACGCCTCGGGCAGGCTCGTGCACCGCGCCGTCCTCTCCGAGGGCACGGTCGACGGCGCGTACGTGTACCCCAGGGAGGTGCTGAGGACGGCCATCGAGTCGGACGCCGTCTCGCTCGTTCTCGTGCACAACCACCCATCCGGCACCCTCAAGCCCTCCGAGCAGGACCTGAGGCTCACCCGGGAGCTCTCCGAGATCTGCTCGCGCGTCGGCATCACCCTCAACGACCACCTCGTGGTCACCGCCAGGGGTATCTACAGCATCTCCCTCGGCCGCGAGCTGTAGACCGCGGGCGGCACCGTCTTGCCCCGTTCCCGCCGCCTTCTCGATGGCGTCCCCTGCGCCCTCTTCCCGCCATGCCCTGCGGCCTCGCCCCTCGACGCGCTCGTTTCTGCCCCCCTCCCTGGAGCATGCGCCTGTACCCCGGCGGTCGACATCCCGGGGCTGGCGCGGAGCCCTGCGCCGCCGCAGCGGGGCAGGCGCCGACATTCAACGTGGGTGCCTGCCTCCAGGGGGACACGGGCATCTTGGGCGCCTGGTTGCATTGGGTCACTCCTGGGCGCCCGGGGCCTCTCGGTGGAGCGCGACATGGCGGCTGGTACGGGCTCCGAAGGACGGCAGCTTCCCCCGAGGCACCCGCACGATGCCTCGGGCCGGTAGACGCACTGCCCTTTCCGGTCGAGCCGGCCCTTGACATCGACGCCTCGAGCTGACATGGGTTTTGTATGGAGTATTCCACAGCCGCAATCGTGGCGCTGTCGCTGCTTGCAGGCCTCGCCGCGGGATTCCTTGTAGCGCGCGCGAGGTACACAGGCGCGCTCGAGGCCTCCAGGAGCTCGTTGGAAGAACTCAGGGCGAGGGAAGAGGCCCTGGCGGCCCAGGTCGCACAGGCCAGGGACCAGCTCGAGCGCGAGCGCATAGAGCAGGCCAAGGACCGGGTACGGCTCGAGGAGGCCCAGGCGTCTCTCGAGCAGCAGCGCAGGCTCATCGAAGAGGCATCCGCAAGGCTCGCGGACACCTTCAAGGCGCTCTCCCTGGATGCCCTACATGCAAGCGGCTCGGCCTTCATGCAGATGGCACAGAAGGCCATCGAGGCGGTGGCCTCGGACATGAAGGGCGACCTCGAGAAGCGCCAGGCAGCCGTGGAGGCCGTCGTGAGGCCGCTGGAAGAGTCGCTCAAGCGCTACGAGGCCCAGGTGCAGGCCATGGAGCAGTCCAGGCAGGCGGCCTTCGGCGACATCTCCCGCCACATCGGCGAGCTCGTCAGGATGCAGGAGAGGCTCGCGGACCAGACGAGGTCTCTGGCCACGGCCCTCAAGGAACCCAAGGCGAGGGGCCGCTGGGGGGAACTCACCCTCAGGCGCGTGGTGGAGCTCGCGGGGATGTCGGCCCACTGCGACTTCACCGAGCAGGTGAGCACGGGCACCGAGGACGGGAGGAGACGGCCGGACCTCGTCGTGACCCTGCCCGGCAACAGGCGCATCGTGGTGGACGCCAAGGCCCCCCTCGACGCGTTCCTGGCCGCCTACGAGGCGGCCGACCCCGACAGCCAGAACGCGCTCTTGGCCCGACATGCGCGTTCCGTGAAAGACCACGTCCAGGCCCTCTCTTCCCGCGAGTACTGGAAGCAGTTCACGCCCACGCCGGACTTCGTGGTCCTGTTCCTCCCGGGCGAGCAGTTCTTCGCCGCGGCCCTCGAGAAGGATTCCTCCCTCATCGACGACGCCATCGCGAAGAAGGTCCTCATAGCCACGCCGGTGACCCTCATAGCGCTCCTGAGGTCGGTGGCCATGAGCTGGCAGGAACACGGCATGCAGGAAAACGCGAGGAGGGTCTGGGAGACCGGCCGGGAGCTCTTCGACCGCCTCAGGGTGTTCGTGGGGCACCTCGAACGCATGCGGACGGGCATCGAGAGCGCGGCAAAGGCGTACAACGATGCGGTCGGGTCCTTCGAGTCGAGGGTCGTCCCGTCCGCGAACAGGCTCAAGTCGCTCACCGCGCCCGGGGTCGACGACGCCGCCTGCAGGCTCGAGCCCGTTGGGGTTTCCCTGAGAAGGCCCCCCGAGGCCCTCCCGGACGAGGCGGACGACTGAGTCCCGGGGCCTTGCGCCCCGAGAGACGGACATGGGGGTGCGCGGGAGGTACCTGGGGACCGGGCCTGCCTGCCTCAGGCCCCTGACCCCACCACGGGGGCCGGCCCGTCCACGGCCATCGCCCTTCGGGCATTCAGGGTGCTCTTCGTCGTCCAGGGGGCAGGTCGTGTCTTGGCGGGGGGCGGCTCGGGCGAGGCCGCGTCTTCGGGGGGCTCTTTCTTCTCGTAGCGCCAGGGATAGGGAATTCGCGGATGTCTTGTACGGGCGAGGCCACGCCTTCGGGTGGGTCTTTCTTCTCCGCTTCGGGTATCGATTGAGAAAAGGTGAACCGTTCTCGTCGACCGGCGTGACGGTCAGGAGGATCGGGCGTCATGCGCCCGGGAGAGCGGTGGTCACTTGTCGGCGTAGAGGAGGCTCTGGACCTTGAACAGGATGATGTGCGCAGGCGACGGCTTGACGAGGTAGAGGTTCGCCCCCGTCTCGAAGGCGAGCTTGCGGTTCTCGGGCGACGCGTCCGTGGTGAGCATGATGATGGGGATGTCCTTGAACTGGGGGTCCTTCCTGACGGCGGATATGAACTCGATGCCGTCCATGTTCGGCATGTTCAGATCCGAGATGATGAGTCTCACGTCAGGATTCTGGGCGAGTTTCTCGAGGGCGTCGAACCCGTCGGACGCCTCGACGCACCTGAAGTTCTTCGTCTTCAACGTCGTGGCGAGGAACTTCCGCACCGTGCTCGAATCGTCGACGATGAGGATCTTTTCCATGGGACTCTCCGCTATTCCTTTTTGTACGCGAGGGCGCCGGGGAAATGCACGAGCTTGAATGCGCGCGATATGTTGTGAAGCGACTCCGAGTGGCCGATGAAGAGGTACCCGCCGTGGTTGAGGCAGTCGTACAGCTGCGAGACGAACCGCTTCTTCACCTGGTCGTCGAAGTAGATGAGCACGTTCCTGCAGAAGATGACGTCGAACCCCCGCATGAGCTGGACGCGCCTGGTGTCGCTGAGGTTCAGGAACTGGAACTCGACCATGTCCTTGACCTCGTCCACGATCCTGTACGAGGAACCTGCCGCCACGAAGAAGTCCCTCTTGATCTCGGGCGGCACGCTGCGCAGGGAATACTCGCCGTAGACGGCCTCCTTCGCCGAGCGCAGCGCCTTCTCGCTGATGTCGCTGGCGACGACCTTCACGTCCCAGTCGCGTCTCCCGTTCATGACCTGTGACAGAACGATGGCCATGGTATACGGCTCCTCCCCCGTCGAGCACCCGGCGGACCAGAGCCTCAACGTCTTCTCGCCCCGGCGCTCCTTGGCCGCCATGATCTCGGGAAGGACCTTGTCCTGGAAGGCCTGTATCTGGGGAGGGCTCCTGAAGAAGCTCGTCTCGTTGGTGGTCACGGAGTCGAACAGGGCCCTGAGCTCCCGGGCCGCGTTCTGGTCGTACTTGAGCAGGTAGTAGTACTTCTCGAAGTCCGACAGGTTGTTCGCCTTCAGCCTGAAGGCCAGCCTCGAGGCCAGCTGGTCCTTCCTGTTGTCCGCGAAGAAGATCCCCGACTGCTCGTAGATGAAATCCCTGAGCAGGACGAACGTCTCGTCGGTCATGACGGGGCCGGGGTTCTTCAGGCGGTCATCCATCCCGGCGCCCCCCTTCCTCGGGGTTCATGACGGTCTCTATGTACTCCTTCACCTGGTGCCCGATCGCCTCCATCTCGAAGGTCATGCGCTCGACGTCGAGACCGTTGACGTCCACGCCCCTCTCCTTGAGCACCGCCCACGCGTCCTGGTCCGCGAGCACGAAGGGCATCGTGTCTGCGCCGCACGAGAACTGCGCCGCCCTGGCCATGTGATCGGCCACGGAGACGACCGCCGCCATGTCCGGGAAGGCGGCCCTGGACGGCTTGTGGTGCCACAGGATGACGTCCTGGAGGTACGGCGGCAGGTTCCACTTCCGGGCGATGTAGTATCCGACCTCCATGTGGTTCGTCCCGCACGTCGCCATCTCGGTCTCGTACATGGGCCTGTCCTGCTCCCTCGAGAGGTTGTACGCCGCCATGAACTCCTCGTGGAAATACTGGTCCAGGATGATCTTGCCCACGTCGTGGAGGAGCCCGGCGACGAACTCCCTCCCCAGCGACCGCATCTGGAGCTTCTTGTCCACGTGCCTCGCCATGAGACCCGTGGCCACGCTGTGATCCCAGAACTGTTCCCGGATCGACACCTCCACGGCCCTCCTGGAGGTGAGCGCCGAGAACACCGAGAGCGAGGTGGTTATGTTGATGATCTCCGCCAGCCCCAGGAACAGTATCGCCCTGTGCAGGGTCTCGACCTGGCGGTCCCCCCGGCGGTAGAACGAGGAATTGGCCATCCTCAGGACCTTCGCGGCCAGGGGGGGGTCCCTGTGGATGCATTCGGCCACGAGCTGGATCGTCACGTCCGGCCTGTGCGCGAGGCTGAGCACCTCGAGCGCCACCGAGGGGAGCGTGGGCAGGTCATCGATCGCCTTGAGCCTTTCGAGCACCGGCGGTTCCATGTCAGAAGCCCTCCCCCCTGAGCCTGTCCATCGCATCCATGACGGCCCTCGCGACATCCGGGTTGGGGTCGTCCACGAACGCCTCGATCTCCCCTACGATATCCTCCCTGCCGAGGCCCCCCAGCACCCTGACGGCCGATATCCTCAGGAAGTCCGAGCCCTTTCTCACGACCCGGACCAGGGACTCCACCGCACGGTCGTCCCCGAAGGCGCCGAGCGCATCGAGCGCGTGGGACGCGATCCTCATGTCGTCGCCTTCCATCCATTCCTCCAGGACCGGCCTGAGTCCCTCCACCTTTCTCTGTCCCACCATGTCGATGGCGACGCACCTGACCGCGTCGCTCGGGTCCCGGAGCAGGTCCCTCATCGCCTCGGTGTCGAGGGGTATCTCCCGGTCGCGGACGATGGTGGCGGCCATGAGACGGACCTCGTTGCTCGGGTCTCTCAGGCATTCGACGACGTATTTCCCGATAAGCGGGCTCGACAACCTCGACAGGCCGTCAAGGGCCATCCTGCGCGACTCGGGATCGTCCTTCCCCATCATCCGGGTGAAGACCTGCTGGGCCTGGTCCGTGTCGATCTCCACGATTGCCCCGAGAGCCGCCTCCCTCACGTCCGGGTAGGGATGGGAGAGGAAGGGCTCCAGGGAGGCGATGTCCTCCTGCCCGCCGCACAGGCCGAGCGCCGTGATGCTGGACCTGAGGACGTGCCCGTCCCGGTCAGAAAGGAGGGCCTTGAATGTCTCCCGGTTTCCGTGGACGTCTATCTCCACGAGCGCGTCCACGAGCGCCCTCTTGGCCGGCCCCTGGCTGGCGGGGATGCATTGCGCCACGATCTTCGACGCCCTCGATCCGCCGATGCGTCCCAGCACCCTGGATCCGAGCACGACGATCTTCTCCTCGCCTTCGAGGAGGCTCGAGACCGCCTCCACGTCCCCGATCGCGGCCATGGTCTCCTCGATGGCATCGAAGACTTCCGGCCTGGCGTCGGGGTCTAACGAGCGGGCGACCTCCAGGAGCACCTGGACGCTCCGCCCGTCGCCCACGGCCTCGAGCGCCCTGAACATGGAGAGCTGGAGGTCTCCGTCCACGGACCCCACGTGCCGCTCGATGACCTCCTTGACCGCCCTTGCCTTGTCAGCATGAAGCCCGGCTATCTCCTCCGGGCTGAGGAGCCTCAGGATCGCGCCCACCACCTCGCACTCGATGGTCATCGACGCCTCTTCGAGCAGTTCGACCAGAAAGTGCGCCAACTCCCGGGACCCGCTCGCGCCGGAGGCCTCCAGCAGGGCGCACATGGTGAGGTCGTCGTTCCTGAACCTGCCCATCTGCTCCTTGATGAAGGAGGGCAGTCTCTCGTGGTTGAGGTGCGATATCGCCTCGATCACGCTGAAACGGATCCATTCCTCGTCGTCGATGAGAGCAGCCAGGGGCTCGAAGGCCTCGGGGTCCCCCAGGAGACCGAGCGAGACCACGGCCGCGTTGCGCACGTTCGGGTTCGCATCCCTCAACCCCTCGATCAGCACCCCCACGCTCGAGGGGTTCCCGATGGTGCCGAGGATGTCCAGCATGAAGAGCCTGATGTCGTCGTTCGCGTCCCGGGCGAGCCGGTGCAGCACATCGATGGCGTCGTCGCCGATGGCCCGCAGGATGTCTATCGCGGCGTTGCGCACGCCTGGGTCTGTCTCGGCGACCAGGGGGGCCACCTTCTCCACCGCCTCACTGCCGCCCGTGAACATCAGCGCGTTGTAGGCGGCGTCCCTCACGCCGCTGTTCGTGTCCTTGAGCAGCCGAACCAGCCTCTCGACCGTCCCCTCACCGCACATGTCCCCGAGCATGTTCGCGGCGGCCCGCCTGTCCGAGGAATCGGCGGAGGACATCAATGCATCAATCTCCGAGAAATCCATGTTCACTCGTCCCCGTCACACCCGGTCTCAAGAGGGATCATTCCACCCCGAACCCGTCACCTGGCCTGGTACTGGAGAAAGGCGACTTCCTTGATGGGATAGTCCAGGAGGTCGTCGGAGAGCATGAGCGCGATCTCGGTCTGGGAGTACGCGCTCGCGGCCCCCGCCAGCCTCCGGTAGATGATGTTGCGGATGTCGTAGAGGTTGCCCATGACCGTCGGGACCACCGACGGGTCGACCTTCAGGCTGACCTGCGCCACGAGGATACCCGGGCGGTTGTCCTCGTGCGTCTCGTAGAAAACCATGAACGGGTCGAGCACGATGCCGTCCTGGGCCTTCCTGTGGACCGCCTTGTGCGTCTGGGGGGAGACGGGCTCAGGGGAGGAGGACATGATGAGCGCGGCCGCGGCGACGACCACCGCCAGCAGGGCGCCGGCCCCGCCGCAGGCGACGGCGAGCCGGTACCTCGCGAAGAAACCTCTTCCGAGCACCTTCTCCTGGCCGCCCTCGGACTTCCCTTCCGCCTGCGGCGTTCCCGGCTCATCCCCAACCGCCCCATCCTGGTCGACCTCTTGGGCGAGGGTTATCCCCTCCTTGTCGAGTTCGGCCTTCGAGGTGTCGCCGAGGACGATGCCCTCCTTGTCCAGGTCGGCCTTCCTCGCTTTTTCCCCTGCCATGTCGTCACCCGCCTACTTGCTGAAAATCTGGTTGATCTTCTGGCTGAGCGTCTCCGCCGTGAAGGGTTTCACGATGTAGTTGCTCACGCCCGACTTCACCGCCTCGATGATGTTCTCCTGCTGCGCCTCCGCAGTGACCATCAGGAAGGGGATGTGCTTGAGGGCGTCGTCGGCCCTCACCGCCTTGAGCAGCTCGAGACCCGTCATCTTGGGCATGTTCCAGTCGGAGACGATCAGGTCTATCTTCTCGCGCTGGAGCACGTCGAGCGCGGTGGACCCGTCGTCGGCCTCGATGATGTTCACGAAGTTGAGCTGCCTGAGAATATTCTTGACGATCCTGCGCATGGTGGAGAAGTCGTCCACCACGAGAATCTTCATGTTCTTGTCGAGAGCCATGGGAACCTCCGCCGGTGTCTCTTTTCCAGTATCATCGTACCGTTGGGCCCAAATCTTTACATGGAGATCTCCTTCAGGATCTTCTGCATCTTGGATCTCAGGCGGAGAACCGCCTTGGTGTGGATCTGGGACACGCGGGACTCGGTGAACTTGAGCACGTGGCCGATCTCCTTCATGGTGAGCTCGTCGTAGTAGTACAGCGAGATCACCATGCGCTCCTTCTCGGGCAGAGACTGGATGGCCTTCGCCACGAGCGTGCTGATCTCCGCCGTGCGCAGCCTGTGCGAGGGCCAGTCGCGCTCGTCCTGGATGATGAACTCGAGGATGTTCCGCTTGGACAGGTCGGTCTCGTCCTCCCCGAGGTCGTCCAGGCTGAGGAGCGATACGGAGGCGGTCTCGGAGAGGAGCTTGTGGAAGGTCTCCATGTCCACGTTCATCTCCCTGGCGATCTCCTCGTCCGTGGCCGGCCTGCCGAGCTCGTACTCGAGCTTGGCTATCGCGTCCTCCACCTTGCGCGCCTTCTGCCTCACCGAACGGGGTACCCAGTCCATGGACCTGAGCTCGTCCAGGATCGCGCCCCGGATCCTGAACTCGGCGTAGGTCTTGAACTTGATCTGCTTGGAGGAGTCGAACTTCTCGATGGCGTCTATGAGACCGATCACCCCGGCGTTGATGAGGTCGTTCAGGTCGATGTGCGGAGGAAGCCTGATCGCGATGCGGCTCGCGATGTACTTGATGAGCGGAGCGAACTCGTTGATGATCCTCGAGCGGACCTTGGGGTTGAGCTTCTGATCCTCAGTAAGTTCCGAGTACACAATGTCCTGCATGGCTCGTTCCTTTCACCTGATTCAAGAGCACCCGCCTGAAAAAGAATTGGATGTTGCCTCCCGCGGACGGCCGGGAGGTCTTGGCCAGCCTTTCGACGACGGCAAGGAGCCTCTGCGAGGCATCCGCACGGGGATCGATCTCCACGAAGGCCTTCTGGGCCTTTATGCTCTCCGGGACCGACGGGTCGTGGGGGATGGAGCCGAGCACCTCGATGGCGACGTCTCCCAGGAACCGGTCGCAGACGGTGGCGAGCTTCTGCGCCACGTGGTCTCCCTCGAGCTTCGAGTTCACGTTGTTGGTCACGAGATCGAACCGCTTGATCCCGTACTGTTTCCTGAGCACCTTGATGAGGGCGTACGCGTCGGTTATGGACGTCGGTTCCGCGGTGACCACCACGATGACCCTCTGGGAGGCGGCGTTGAAGTAGGTCACGTTCCTCGAGATGCCCGCACCCGTGTCGATGATGAGGTAGTCGAAGTCGTCCTCGAGCTGGTCGAGGGCGTCCAGGAGCCCCATCTGCTGCTCCGGGGAGAGGTCAGCGAGTTCCTGGATGCCGGATGAGGCGGGGATGATCTTGATACCGCCGGGGCCCGTGAGGACGACCTCGTCGATGGAACACCGGCCGTCGAGGACGTGCTTGATGGTGAGCCTCGGCGCCATGCCGAGCATCACGTCCACGTTGGCGAGCCCCAAGTCCGCATCCAGGATGAGCACCTTGTTCCCCCGCCGCGCGAGGAGGATCCCCATGTTCACCACGAGGCTCGTCTTGCCCACGCCGCCCTTGCCGGAGGTCACCGATATGACCTCGGGGGCCTTGAGCGTTCCCTCCCTGAATATCTTCCTGAGCGTATGCGCCTGGTCCTTCATCAAGCGTCTCCCAATGTTCGTGCGATGACGGTCTCGAGGCGGGCCTCCTCCATGTCCTCGGGTACCCGCTGACCTGTGGTGATGTGGGAAATGGGGATGCGGTGGATCATGTTGTGGGTCACGACGCCGCCGAACCCGCTCGCCTCGTCCGCCTTGGTGAAGATCATGCGGTCCACCTTCAAAGGCGAGAAGGCCCTCGTGACGGTGTCCATCTCCGGGTCACGGGTGGCCACCGGCATGAGGAGAAACATGCACGCATCCACACCCTCGAAGAACCCCTCGAGTTGCCGAATGTACTGGCTGCAGAAGGGCGACCGGCCGACGGTGTCCACGAGCACGTGGTCCACCGAGTCGAGCTGGGACAGCGCGGAGCGGAACTCGCCGGGCGTGGTCACGGCGAAGAAGGGGATGTTCAGTATCCTGGCGTAGATCCTGCTCTGGTCCACCGCGCCGATACGGTAGCTGTCGAGCGTGACGAGGGCGACCCGGCTGCCCTCGGTCAGCACCGCGTGGCCGGCCATCTTGGCGATGGTGGTCGTCTTGCCCACGCCCGTGGTCCCCAGGAACACACGGATCCTCTTCTCGGGCGGCGCCTCCACCTTGAGGAGCTTCGCCAGGAGAGCCCTCACCTCGTCCATGCCGCCCTTGGCGCCGAGCTTCGAGAGGACCAGGTCCACGAGGCTCTCCCGGATCCCGCTCGAAAGCAGCTTGTCCCTCAAGGGGTGGGGCTCCCTCACCTCGCTCTTCTCCATGAGGCGCCTGACCATCTCCTTGAGCTCGACGATCTCCTGCCCGAGCCTGTCGGGCACGGCCGCCCGGCTCTCCGCCTCCTCGGCCTGCGGTCTCGGCCGCGAGCCCTGATGCGCGCCCAGGGTCCTGCGGTGGGCCTCGGCGTCGTAATCAACCGCGGCGACCACCTCGATCATGGGCCTGCCCATGAGCCCGTAGGCGTTCTCCTTCACCTCGCGCGTCGAGACGATGACGGCCTGCGGCCCGAGCTCGGCCTTGACCTGCGCCAGCGCGTCGCGCATCGAAACCGCCTTGTAGGTCTTAATTTGCATCGATCCTCACCAAGCCCAGGTTCTTTATGGTGACCTCCGGTGGAATCTCGTTGTGCGAGAGCACGACGAGGTCCGGTATGTACCTCTCGGTGAGCCTCTTCACGTACATCCTGCTGATGGGCGAGGTCAGCAGAACCGGTACGACGCCTTTCTTGCTCACGTTGGTCACCTCCCTGTTCAGAGCCACCAGGATCCGCTGCGACTTCTCCGGGTCCAATGCAAGATACGAACCATGGTCCGTGTGCTGGATCGCGTTGGAGATCATCCCGTCCACAGCGGGATCCAGAGCCAGTACGCTCAAGGTCCCCCCGCTCACGTACGGGGCGCTCACGATGCGCATGAGGGATTGTCTGACGTACTCCGTCAAAATATCGGGGTCCTTCGTCATGTGCCCGAAATCGGCGAGGGTCTCCAGGATGGTGATGATGTTCTTGACCGGGACCTTCTCCTTGAGGAGGTTCCTGAGGACCCTGAGCACCACCCCGGCGGGCAGGACCTGCGGGACGAGGTCGTCCACGACCTTCGGGTGCGTCCTCGAGACCGCGTCCAGGATGGACTGGAGCTCCTGCCTTCCGAGCAGGTCGTGGGCGTTGGCCTTGACCGCCTCCGTGAGGTGGGTGGCCACCACGGTCGCCGCATCCACTATGGTGAGGCCGGCCATCTGCGCCCGCTCGCTGTCCGCCTTCTTTATCCACAGGCCGGGCAGGCCGAATGCGGGTTCCTTCACGGGTATGCCGGGCAGGTCGATCTCCACCCTGTCCGGGTTGAGGACCATGAGCCTGTCCGCCATGGCCTCACCCCGTGCGACCTCTATCCCCTTGAGGAGGAGGCGGTACTCGTTGGGCTTGAGCTCGAGGTTGTCCCTCACGTGGATGGGCGGTACGACGATGCCGAGCTCAGAGGCCACGGTCCGGCGCATGCCCTTGATCCTGCTCAGGAGGTCGCCTCCCTGCGCCGTGTCGACGAGGGGTATGAGCCCGTAGCCCACCTCGAACTCGAGGATGTCCATGGGCAGGAGGCTCTCCGCAGACACGTCGCCCGGCGCCGCCTCGACCGGCTTGACCTCCTCCTCCTTCGCGGCCTCCCTCACCCTGAGGCTCACCACCCCACGGCGCCCATGACGGTGGCCATGGTGAGGAACGCCACGTGGGGCATGCCGGGCAACAGGCCGAAGAAGAAGATGATGCCCGCGGCCGTGAGCAGGGCCATGGGCTGGAACGAGAGCTGGTCGGAGAGCTGCTTGCCCACCGACTTGTCCGCTGCCGACTGGGTCACGATGATGCCCGCGGCGGTGGAGATGATGAGGGCGGGGATCTGGGCGACCAGCCCGTCGCCGATGGTGAGGGTGGTGTAGGTCCTCAGCGCGTCGGTGAACGTCATCTGGTTCTGGAGCACGCCGATGATGATGCCGCCCACGATGTTGATCATCACGATCACGATGCCGGCTATGGCGTCCCCCCGCACGAACTTGGTGGCGCCGTCCATGGCCCCGTAGAACTCCGCCTCCCGCGCGATGCGCTCCCTGCGCTGCCTGGCCTCCTCCTCGGTGATCATGCCGGCGTTCAGGTCCGCGTCTATGGCCATCTGCTTGCCGGGCATGGCGTCGAGGGTGAACCGGGCGGTCACCTCGCCTATGCGGGTGGCGCCCTTGGTGATGACCACGAAGTTGATGAGCACGAAGATGCAGAACACCACCGCGCCGACGACGTAGCTGCCGCCGACCACGAACTGGCCGAAGGTGTGGATCACCTTCCCCGCCGCCATTTCCCCCTCGTAGCCGTGGAGGAGGATGATGCGCGTGGAGGCTATGTTGAGCGCGAGCCGGTACAGGGTCACGATGAGCAGGAGCGTGGGGAACACCGAGAAGTTCAGCGGGTTGGTGGTGTACATGCCCACCATGAGGATCACGATCCCCATGGCGATGCTGAAGGTCAGCAGGATGTCCAGCACGAAGGTCGGCAGGGGGACGAGCAGGATGAAGAGAACCGCAAGGACCCCTGCGGCCATGAACACGTCGGCCGATACCTTCTCGGGAAGCCTCATCGAAAACGCCTGGGTCGCCATGTCACATCACCGCCTTCCGCTTGAGCCTGTAGACGTATGCGAGGATCTCGGCCACCGCCTTGTAGAGCTCCTCGGGGATCACGTCCCCGATGTCCAGGGACTTGTAGAGGGTCTGGGCGAGCGGCTTGTTCTCGACCACGGGAACCCCGGCGCCACGCGCCACCTCCCTGATCCTGAGCGCCACCTCACCCGCCCCCTTGGCCACCACCGTTGGCGCCGCCATCCTCGTGCGGTCGTACACGAGGGCGACCGCCAGGTGGGTCGGGTTCGTGATCACCACGTCGGCCTTCGGCACCGCCTTCATCATGCGGCGCCTCGCCATGTGCATCTGGATGGACCGTATCTTGCTCTTGATGAGGGGGTTGCCCTCGGTGTTCTTGAACTCGTCCCTGACCTCCTGCCTCGTCATCATGAGGTCGCGGGTGAACTGCCACTTCTGGAACCCGTAGTCGGCCGCCGCGATGACCACGAACACCCAGAGGACATCCAGGAGGAACCTCATGGTCGACCGGAAAAACGTCAAAACAATGACAGTTGCGTCGGCGTTCAGGAGGGGCGGGTACGCCGCCATCTCGCGCCGTAGCGCCCGGTACGAAACCCAGACGACGACCGCCATGATGACCAGCGTCTTGAGGAGCTGCTCGAGGCTCCTGGTGGACATGAACCTGTTCTTGAATCCTTTCAGCGGGTTGAGCTTCGAGAGCTTGGGGACGATGGCCTCCGGGCTCGCCACGAACCCCACCTGCAGGATATTTGACGCAAGCCCCACGACGAGGAACGCCACGAGCAGGGGCAGCGTCATGAGGCCGAGCTCCAGGCACGCACGCCTGAAGATGAACACGACCGACTCCTTCGAGCCGTCCCACATGGACGTGTTCCCGACGTACTCGGCCACCACGCCGTGCAGGTTCCTGCCGACGGTCGGCACGTAGAGGTAGAAGGCCACGACCGAGGCCAGGAAGAGGAGGGCCGTTGACACCTCGACGCTCTTGCACACCTGGCCCTTCTCCCTGGCTTCTCTCAGGCGTTTCGATGTAGGTTGCTCGGTACGCTGTTGGCCGTTCTCGTTCTCGCTCGGCATACGGGGTGTGAATGCGAGAACCGTACCAGCCCCCGCGCTCACGAGGGCGCCTCCCCTTCCCTCTCTGTCACCCAGGGTGAGAAGGCTGCCCCCGCCGCCGGGAACCCGCCATGCACCACGCCCGGACCCGGCTGCGTTTCTCTCAGCGGATCACGGCCGGGCACGGCGAGAGGGTCGGGGCGCCTGCAGCCCACCCCCCGCGATTTCCGTCACTTGCAGGGAGAACGCCCTCGGCGGGAGTCGCGTCAGGGCACCCTGCAGCCGAACCCTCTGATTACACGCGCTGTTAAGAGTTGTGAAACCCGGCGTTTTGTGCAAATAACAGGGATGACGATCAGCATCGTGCGGTTTCGACTGACACCATTCGATGGAGGTACACATTGTCCGCCAAGACTCTCAAGGATCTCCGCAAGGCGAAGGGGCTCACCATGGGCAGGCTGGCCGAGCTGAGCGGCGTGTCGGCCAAGACGATCTCGCAGTACGAGAAGAACCCGCCCGCACGGCCGAGCAGGAAGGCCCTCTCCAAGATCAGCGAGGCGCTCGGTGTCTCGACGGATGAGCTCACCGCGTGCATCTACCCGTCCAAGGCCGCGGGAAAGAAGGCGGAGCAGGAACCCTACGCGGGCGACGTGCTCACCCTCGAGGACGCCCACGTGTCGAGGCTGGTGAGGCTCATCGACAAAGAGCTCGAGGAGCTCAGGTTCATCCTCATGGACACGGCCGAGCTCGCCGACGACCATCCTTCCATCGCCAGATACCTGGCCATGGTGGGCGAGGACATAGACCTGCTTCTGGACATCAGGGCGCGGTTCGCTTGAGCGAGGTGGTCCGGCCCCTCGCACAAAGCGCCGGCATTGGCGGGGCGGCAGGCGTCCCATGATAACGTTCGAGAACGTCACCAAGGTCTACCACGACACCGTCTACGCCGTACGGGACATCTCGCTCGTCATCGAGAAGGGGTCCCTCTGCTTCATCGTCGGCCCCTCCGGGGCCGGCAAGACGACGCTGCTCAAGCTCGTCTACGGGCTCGAGAGACCCTCGGAGGGCACGGTGAGCGTCTTCGGCAGCGACCTCTCGAGGATCCCCAGGTCCCGGCTCCAGGCGATAAGACGCCACACGGGGTTCGTCTTCCAGGACTACAGGCTCGTCGAGGACTGGACGGTGTACCAGAACGCGGCGATCCCCCTGGAGATCCTCGGCAAGTCGCCTCTCTACGTGAGGTCGCGAGTCTGGCGGATGCTCAAGTGGATCGGGCTTACGCACAAGGTCTACGAGCGCGCCAGGAACCTCTCCGGCGGGGAACGCCAGCGGCTGGCGCTCGTACGGGCGATCATCCACGACCCTGACATCGTGCTTGCCGACGAGCCCGTGGGAGGCCAGGACGAGACCACGGCGAGGTACCTCATGAACGTGTTCTACAAGCTCCACAGGAAGGGCACGACGATCGTTATCGCAAGCCACCGCAGCGACCCGCTCATGGACCACGCGCGCATCGTCCGCATGGAACACGGGCGGATCCTCGAGTGAGGGGGCGTCAAAGGCATGACGAGGGTGCTCACGGTGATCAGGCTCATAGGCCGCGGGGTACGGTCGCATCCCCTGGGGAGCCTGCTTACGCTCGGGGCGTGCTCGTTCGCCTCGTGCCTGTTCGCCCTCGCCCTCCTCGCCGTGGGCGCGGCTGAGAAGGCCGCGAGCCTGCCAGTGTCTTCCGGCTCCATGGTCGCCTACGTGAAGGAGGGCGTGCCGAGGACCCGCGTCCCCGAGATGGAGAAGGCCCTTCGCTCGTTGCCCCAGGTCAGGTCCTTCACGTTCGTCCCCAGGGAGAAGGGGCTCGAGAAGATGCGGTCGTGGCTCGGCCGAAAGAGCCCGCTCGTCGAGGACGTGGACCCGGAGATCCTCCCCGACGCCTTCGAGATCACCCTCGGCAGGGAATACGCGCACAGGCCCGAGGACGTCTCCCGCGCCGTCGCGGCGATCCCCGGCATCGGGGACGTCCGCTGGAGGAAGGGCCTCATCGCCGTCCTGGCATCCTCCTACGACGACATCGCGGCCGCGGCACTGGCCCTCGGCGCGTCCCTCGGCCTCACCCTCGGCCTCGTGGTCTTCCTCTCGATCAGGACGAGCATCGCGTCCAGGTCGCAGGAGGTGGCCGTCATGAGAACCCTCGGCGCACCCGGGTCCTTCATCTTCGCCCCGTACGTCGTGGAGGGCGCGCTCTACGGGGCCCTGGGCGCCGCCGCAGGCCTGGGGGCCGCCCTGGCCCTGGCGGGTGCGGCGGTCGTGCGTTTCCCGGTACTGGGTCACCTCCTCGAACCGGACGTATACCGGCTCGCCCTGGCCGTGATCCTGTTCGGGTTCGCATGCGGCGTTTCCAGCGCGGCCCTGGCCGCCTCGAGGAGCGGGAATGGGTAGGCTGCTGAAGGCGGCACTCGCAGCGGCGGCCGTCATCGCCCTGATCTCCCCCTGTGCCCCTGCCGCGGACCCCAAGACGGACATCAAGGAACTGGGCAGGAAGGTGAAGGCCATCGAGAAGCAGAAGGAGACGGAGCACCGGCGACTCGCCCAGATCGACCGCCGCATCGAGCTCACCCGCAGGGACATGCTCGAGGCCGAGAAGAAGTCGAAGGAGCTCAAGGCGCGGATGGAGGAACAAAAGGCCAGGATCGCGGCCTCCGAGAGCACGCTCAGGGAGGCCCGGCGGATGCTCAGGCGCAAGTGGGCGGCCTTCTACAAGGGGGCCTACCTCGACATGGTCGACATCCTCGCCGCGCACCCCGAGTACTCCGGGTACGTGGACGCGGTCATCGCGCACGACCTGGACCGAATCGAGGCCTACCAGAAAACCAAGGAAGACTTGCAGGGACAGAGGGATGCCCTCGACAGGATCACGCTCCAGCACGAGGCGGCACTCAGGGACCTGGACCGGGCGATACGGGACCTGAACGAGCGCCACGACGAGAAGACCCGGCTCATCGCGTCTCTCGACGCCCAGAAGAGGGATTGCGAGAACAGGATAAAGGCCCTCATGAAGAAGCTCAGGGAGCGGCCGACGGCGCTGCCCGACCGGGGGATGAACAAGAGGATCGGCGAGCTGCCGTGGCCTGTGAAGGGGTCCCTGGTCCGGGGCTTCGGCATCAGCAGGGACATGGGGTACGCGCAGATCTCCAACGGCGTGGACATCGAGGCCCAGGAGGGCACCCCGGTCAAGACCATCTACTCGGGCAGGATCGCCTTCTACGACACCCTCCCCAAGTTCGGCAACACCATGATCATAGACCACGGGGGCGGTCTCTTCACGGTCTACGGGCACCTCATGAAGGCGCTCAAGGCGGCGGGGGAAGAGGTCAAGGCGCAGGAGGAGGTGGCGCTCGTGGGCGCGAGCGGCGACGTTTCCAGGCCCACCCTCCACTTCGAGATCAGGTACAAGGACAAGCCCCAGGACCCTGTCAGGTGGCTCTCCTCCAAGCGGTGAGAACCCGGGCGGTTTCATGACCGCGACCCCGCCCGTCCCGTCGAGCCCTCCTCCCGCTGCGCAGGCACGGGCCGCACACGACATCCCCCGCGAGGGTCTCCACCCTGGCGATGACACGAGGGTCGGCTCCGGGCCGGCGCCTCGCGGCCGAACAGAGCGACCTCTCCCCGCCGGGTCCTGGTCCAGGGGCGTCCCCACGAGCGGGGGCATGCGTCCCAGAAGAGGTCGTAATCGCCGCGATGGGGCGGCGTCTCCACACGAGCGGGGGCATGCGGGCGTTCTGATCCCCGAGGCCCGTGGCCGTGGTTTCGGCGTCTCCACAGATCGAGGCTTGTGGTTGATAGCCGTAACACCGCCCACGACATACAAGGCGTCTCCACGCTAGCGGGGCCCTGTGGACCGTGGACCAGGAGATGGCCCTGCGCACGAACGATGCGCTACGTCTCCACACGAGCGGGGGCCCGTGTCCCACGGCCCAAGGACGCGGGGCCCTCCCGCCCGAGGGCCCGGCACCCGGGGTTTCATCAGCCTCCCGGCCCTCGGCGGGGGTGACCGAGGGCGCCTCGGGCAAGGGCCCCGACCGGGGGAACAGGGACGAACCGCAGGTGTTTTCCGGCCGCATGAGTTGTGCTATAGGTCGGTCATCGACACCACACGCCCCAGGGGAAAGGAACCCATGAAAAGACACAGGGCCGTCCTGCCCGGCCTCGTAGCGGCAGGGCTCGTACTCCTCGTCGCGCTGCACACGATCCCGCACGCCATGGCGGAGAGCTCGCCCATGCTGCCGAGCCTCCAGAAATTCACGGACTGCCTCGACCTCATCGAACGGTACTACGTGGACAAGGTGGAGCCGGGGAAACTCATCGAGGGCGCGATCAAGGGCATGACCTCCACGCTCGACCCCCACTCCGCGTACCTCTCCAAGGAGGATTACAAGGAGATGGAGATCAGCACCACCGGGTCGTTCGGGGGCCTGGGCATCGAGCTGGGCATCAAGGACGGCCAGCTCACGGTCATCACCCCCATCGAGGACACCCCGGCCTTCAAGGCGGGCATCAAGCCCGGCGACAAGATCCTCAAGATCGACGGCCAGTCCACCACGGACATGACCCTCGAGGAGGCAGTGAAGCTGCTGAGGGGTCCCAAGGGGACGAAGGTGACGCTCACCCTGGGCCGGGAATCCCTGGACAAGCCTCTCGAGCTCACCATCACCCGGGCCACCATCCACATCGAGAGCGTCGTGTCCCAAACCCTGGAGCCGGGCTACGGTTACGTCAAGGTCCGCAGCTTCCAGGTCGACACGGCGGACGCGGTCAAGAAGGCCGTCCAGAAGCTTCTCAAGGCCGGGGGCCTGCAGGGGCTCGTCCTCGACCTCAGGTACAACCCGGGAGGTCTCTTGGACCAGGCCATCGCGGTGAGCGACCTCTTCCTGGAGGCGGGCAAGATCGTCTACACCGACGGCAGGAACCCTGAAGACCACGTCGAGTACAGGGCGCACAAGGACGGCACGTTCGAGTACTTCCCTATGGTCGTGCTCATCAACGGCGGTACGGCGAGCGCGGCCGAGATCGTCGCAGGTGCGCTCCAGGACAACGAGAGGGCCGTCATCGTGGGGGTGAAGAGCTTCGGCAAGGCCTCCGTCCAGACCATCCGCCAGCTCGGTGACGGCTCGGCGCTCAAGCTCACCGTGGCCAGGTACTACACGCCCTCGGGCCGCTCGATCCAGGCCAAGGGCATCGAGCCGGACGTCTTCGTCGAACAGGCCGTCCTCTTGCCGGAGAAGGGCCAGAGCTTCATACGGGAGAAGGACCTGAAATCCCACCTCGAGCCGCCCGACGCCGAGAAACCCGAGGCCGCCCAGGCCCCGGACGGCAAGGCGAGGCCCGAGAACGACTACCAGCTCAAGTACGGCCTCGACCTGCTCAAGACGTGGGGGGTGTTCAACCGGGCCAAGAAGGCGACATGAGAAGGCGACGAAAGCCCCGGAGGAAACCTCCGAAGACCGTCGTCGTGACGGCGGTCGTGGGGGTGCTCATAGCCCTCATCCTCGTGATCTCGGCGGTGATGATCTACACCGAGAGACGCCAGGGCCCACACCAGGCAGGACAGCCGGCTCCCTCGTCGGAGAGGACGAGGGTTGTCTCCACGACCAGGATAGCGGCCGAGGAGCTCCTCGTCCTGGGCTGCCTCTACGAGCTGGGCATCCCCAGGGAGAACGTGGGCACCAAGGGCAGGACAGTGCACGTGCGGGTCACGAAGCCGCCCTCCCAGTCCCGCATCAAGAAGGCGTTCGCCCCCCTGGAGGAGCTGGAGGGGGTGTCCGTCCGCATGGAACACCCCGGGCTCCTCGTGATCACCATGAACGGCCACACCTGGGACGTGATCTTCGAGGGGGCGGCCCCGATGAGCAAGACCCGGGCGCGCGTCGCGATCATCGTCGACGACATCGGCCAGGAGATGGCGCCGGTGCGCAGGCTCGCGGCCATCGACGCCGACCTCACCTTCAGCGTGCTGCCCAACCTCCCCTACACGCAGGACGCGGCCCGCTACCTCCACAGGCGCGGCAGGGAGATCCTCCTCCACCAGCCCATGGAGGGCAAGAACGGCGTGAACCCCGGCCCCGGGGCCATCTACGCCTCCACCGATCCCGCCGAGGCCGCATCCATCCTCGAGGACTCCATCTCCCAGGTGCCTTACGCCGTGGGCGTGAACAACCACATGGGGTCGGCGGTCACGAGGATCAGGCCCACCATGGACGCCCTCTTCGACGTCCTGGGCAAGCGGCGCCTCTTCTTCGTGGACAGCCTCACGACGAACGAGTCCGTGTGTCGTCAGGCCGCCGCGGCAGCCGGCATACCCTTCGCATCGAGGGACGTGTTCCTCGACAACGTCCAGGACGACGCCTACATCGCGGGCCAGATCAAGAAGCTCGAGGAAGAGGCGCTCGTCAAGGGCAGCGCCATCGGCATATGCCACCCCCACGAGGCGACCGTCAGGACCCTCGAGCGGGAGGTCCCGCGCCTCGTCGAGGAGGGCATCGAGGTGGTGAGGGTCTCGGTGCTGGCCGAAAGCCCGAACGGGTGGGCGGGCGAGAAGGCCCCTGTTCGTCACGGCGCTGCGTCATGGTGACGCAGGGAGACCGGCGACGGGGACGGGCCCGGACGACGGGGCGGACCTGACGCCGACGGGGTTTCCCGGGGCATGGCCACCCCGGGCGAGGCCCCGCCTCCGGCCCGGCGCGCGAACGAGCGCCGGACTGCCGCCCGCCCGTGCAAGGGCTGTGTACCCCCCATGACCGCCCCCCCGGGGAGCCGGCAACGCCCGGCGCCGGATGCGGCCGGCCGGGTAGCGCTCGAGAGACCATGGATTCCCTTGCATGCCCTCCCTTCGCGCCGCCCACGGCCTCGCGGGTAGCGCACGCATCGTGACGCCACCCCCCGGGGTGCGCCGGCCACGGCGACCGCGAACCCCTTTCCGTCCACTCCTGCCCACGATGGTCGGCGACGCCATCATTGCGTGCGCCTGCACGGTGACCGTGCGACCCTTTCCTTCCCTGCGGCGGGCCGCGCCCTCCTGGGAAAGGGGGACGGACGGCCCGCTCGGCCCCACCGTTGTCGGCGGATTGACTGCCCGGCCGCGACTGCAGTATAGGTAGCCGCGTGAGCGAGTCGCAGTGGTTTGTGGTGCAGACGAACCCCAGGGAGGAGCAGCTTGCGTCAACGGTGCTCACCCAGCACGGGGTCGCCGTGTACCAGCCGTACATGGAGAAGTTCGTGTTCCACGCGAGGAAGAAGACCCTCAAGCGCTACCCGCTCTTTCCCGGCTACCTCTTCGTGCACATCCGGCCCGTCGAGGAGGACTTCCACAAGGTCCGCTGGAGCAGGGGCGTGAGGAAGATCCTCATCGACAACTACCAGCCCGTCTCGATCCAGGACGAGTTCGTGACCTCCCTGATGAACCTCCAGGACAAGGAGACGGGCGTGATAAAGAAGCCGGTCGAGTTCACGGCCGGCGAGCTGGTCCGCATCCGTTCGGGGCCGCTCAAGGACATCGTCGGGATCTTCGAGGAATGGGGTTCCGACGAGGGGAGGGTGAGGATCCTCATCGAGATGGTGAACAACCGCGCGAAGGTGCTCGTGCACCCGTCGATCATCGAGAAGGCCTGAGAGCAGGCGGGGAGGCCGGCTTATCAGGAAGATCTTCGGGACCAGCAAGACGCTGAAGGCCTCGCAGGAAAGGGCCCTGGAGAGACTCTACCGGAGGCGGGTGCCCCCGGACGCCGCCCTGACCCACGAGCTGTGCACCGAGCTCTGCCGCATCTCGTTCGAGGCCGGCGTCCAGGTCGGCGTCATCCTCAACCGCCTGGGCGGCGTGGAGTACGTCATGGCCGGCACCGCCACCGGCATATCGATCCCCCCCCTCGAGCGCATGAGGACCCACCCGGGAAGGCTGCAGGGCCTGAGGCTCATCCACACCCACCTGGACGGGTCGCCGCTCTCCTTCGAGGACCTGACGGACCTGGCGAAGCTCAGGCTCGACCTCGTCTACGCCGTCGAGGTGAGGCCCGACGGCGGCCCCGGACTCGCCTACGGCGCCCACCTCCTGCCCCGCGGGGAGGACGGGCGCCTCTGGAAGCTCATGGAACCCGTCCCCACCCATCGCGTGGGCATGCCCTTCGACGAGTTCATCTCCTCGCTCGAGGACGAGATCAACCGGACGCAGGACACCCTGGTCAAGGGCGCGCACGAGGACCGCGCGATCCTCGTGGTCGTCTCCGCGGCGCCCGCAGACGAGCTCCAGGACATGATCCACGAGTTCAGGGCCCTGGCTGAGGCCGCGTCCATAACGGTCGTGGACGTGGTGGTCCAGAGGAGACCGAAGCCGGACCCCCGCTACGTCATCGGCAAGGGCAAGGTGAACGAGCTGTCGCTGAGGGCCCTCGCCTCCGACGCGAACCTCCTCGTGTTCGACCACGAGCTCACGCCCTCGCAGGCGAGGTCCATCACGGAGATCACGGACATCCGCGTCATAGACCGCACACAGCTCATCCTGGACATCTTCGCGCGCAGGGCGAGGTCCCGCGAGGGAAAGATCCAGGTGGAGCTCGCCCAGCTGCGCTACAACATGTCGAGGCTGGTGGGCAAGAACCCCTTCTTGAGCAGGCTCGCGGGCGGCATCGGGACGCGGGGGCCCGGCGAGACCAAGCTCGAGATCGACCGCAGGCGCGCCAAGGAGCGCATGGACAGGCTCGAGCGCGAGGCCGGGAGGATCGCCCTCAAGCGCAGGCTCACCAGAGCGCGCCGCTCACGCCAGAGGCTGCCGGTGATCTCCATCATCGGCTACACGAACACCGGCAAGTCCACCCTCCTCAACGCGCTCACCAACAGCGGCGTCCTGACCGCGGACATGCCCTTCGCCACGCTCGACCCGTCCAGCAAGCGCCTGCGCTTCCCGAGGGACACCGAGGCGATCATCACCGACACGGTGGGCTTCATCCGCGACCTCCCCTCCGACCTCAGGGCCGCCTTCCGGGCGACGCTGGAGGAGCTCGAGGACGCCCAGCTCCTCCTCGAGGTCATCGACCTGTCCGACCCCAACATCGAGCGCAGGATAGAGGCGGTCGAGGAGATCCTCAGGGAGCTGGGGCTGGCGAAGAAGCCCAGGCTCAAGGTCTTCAACAAGGCCGACCGCGTGGGCGAGCAGGCGGCCGCGCAGTGGGCGTCCCGCTACGGCGGCGTCGCGGTCTCGGCCCTCGACAGGTCGTCGCTCAGGCCCCTCATCGAGCGCGTGGAGGCCTGCTTCCTGGACACCCCCGCCTGAGGGGAGGCCCCTGCCCCGGCGCCGTCTTTTAGGGCGGCCTCCCATGGGCCTCTGCAAGGGGAGGTCCTCGCGGGGGGTGTGCACCCGTGGCCCTCTCACTTAGGCAGCCTCTTCTGGATGGCCTCGATGGAGTCGTCCACGAGCTTGGAGGGCAGCTTGAGCGAGCGCAACATGGTCGCGACCACGGTGTTCGACAGGGTGTCCACCGGCGCGAGCGCGACCTTGGGGTCGTCCATGGTCCCGCTCACCCGCATGCTCACCACGATGAACCTGCCCGAGTCACCGGTGAACACCCACCCCACCACCGGTATCATGCCGATGGTCCTGTCCAGGCTCTCCAGGGGCTGCACGCCCACGACGGCGTCGATCGCCCTCGTGTCGAGGTCGTAGGTGCCTGCCGAGAACACCTGGAGAGAGTCGCTCTCGAGCGAGAAGTCGTCGAAAGTCATCTTCCCCCTGGCAATGGCGAACGTGGCATGTATCCGCTCGTAGGAGAAACGCCTGCTCAACAGCTCCACGTCGCGGCCCATGGCTATCCTGTACGCGTTGAGCAGCTGGAACACCTTGGACACGAGCTCGTACTTGCGGATCTCGCCCCTGGTCGCGTTCACCTCGACCGTGCCCTCGACGCCGCCGGCGTCACCCTCGAGCCTCGCCTCGAGGTCGAGCGTGCCGCTTGCGGACGAGGAGCCGAGCGCCGCCTTGAGGACCCTGTCGAGCCTGGCCCCCGAGAGCCTGAGAGCTGCCGCAAACGGCGCGTCACCCCCGGGTGCGAGCTCGATCCTTCCCGTCGCCCTGCCCTCGTAGGCGCTCGTCTCGAACCTGTCGAGAACGAGCCTGCCGCCCTCGAGGCGCGCGAGCGCCGTGGCCTCGTCCACGGAGAAGCCGTGGAATGAACACGCGTGCAGGCGCAGGTCAGCCCTGCCGGAAAGGGGACCCCACAGGCCTTGCAGGCCCCCGCCTGCCTGCTTCTCGCCCGCATGGAGACCGGTCACGTCGACCGAGCCCTCGAAGTACCTCTTTCCCGGCGAAGACTCGAGCGTCCCGTCGAGGACGAACGTCGCGTCCTCGACCCGGGCGGCGAGCCGGCGCATGGCCAGGCGTCCGGGCTCCACGCCGAGCCTGCCGTCCAGCCTCACCGCGCCTGTCTCCAGGGGGAGTTCCACGCCGTCGAGATCCATATCCGCCCACAGGGACGCCGTCGTCCCCCTCGAGGCGAAGCGGAACGACCCCTTGACCGCTCCCGACAGTCTCTGGACACCCCCTGCACCGGTGAGGCTCATGCACCCCAGGTCCACGGCCCCGGACAAAGAGGCGCTCAGGCCGTCTTTCGTCGAGCCCGCCGTGCCCGAGAGGGAGCCGCACCTCGTCCTGACGGCCACCTTCGTGAACGACAGGCTCAGGCCGCTGTCCAGGGTGCCGGTGAAGTCGGACGCCGCCTGCACCCCCTCCACGCGGACCGTCCTGCCACCCCCTGCGGGAGCGACCACCGCCTCGGCCGCCAGGTGCACGGATCCCGAGAGGTTCCCGCCCCTGCCGCTCCCCTCCGCCCTGAGCCTCGGCTTCTCGAGTGACACGCCGGCCTGGGGCGCCAGCCGGTCCGCCTCCAGCGCGAAGCGCGACTCGTTCCTCTTAAAGGGCGAGGCCAGCCTGAGATCGAAGGACCTGACCCTCGTGCCCGAGAAGAGGCCGGAGGCCTTCACGACGAGCGGCTCGCCGAACCGGTGGGCCTTCAGGGAGCCCTGGAAGCGGCTGACCCGGGCCCCCGCCCAGGAGAAGTCGGCATCGCGGACCTCGACGCCCCCCTTGAACGAGAAGGGGTCCTTGGCCTGTTCGTCGTAGTAGGTGGAGAGCCTGTACACGACCCTGCCGGCCTTCACGCCGGATACCGGGCCGAGCAGGTCGCTCACCCCGGTATCACGCACGGCCGTGTTCCACGCGCGCATGAAATCGAGCGCCGGCATGTCGAGCTCGGCGTTCACGCCGACCCTCATGTAGGGCCTGAGCGCGCCCGGGAAGGCGATGTCCACCCGGTCGAGGACGGAGGACCCCGCGGTCCCCCGCAGGCGCTCGAACCGGATGTCGCCCCCCGCGTAGACGACCCTGCCCGTGATGCCGGTTATGGTCTCGCCGCCGGGCCTGCCCGTGAAGCTCTGTCCGTCCAGTTCCTGGACCACGCGGACCCTGTCCAGCAGGTCCACCCCCGAGCGCAGGGCCTTTACGGGCCCGCCGTAGACGGCGCGGACGAATCTCGACCGTCCCGAGCGCACCTGCCTGCCGAGGAGGTCTGCGAACCAGTCCGGAAACTTCTCGAGGGGGAGGTAGGAGACGAGCTCATCGTGGGAGAACCAGCCCGACGACACGTCCACCTGGGCCTGCGCGTCCTCCCACGAGCCTTTCCCTGCGGGCAGCCTCACGGCGGCTTTGCCCTTGATCTCCACCACCGGTGTGCCCACGACGATGTCGGTGGCAGAGGCATATCCTCGCGAGAGGCCGATCGCGGCTGAGGCGTTCACCCAGTCCACAGGGCGCCTCGTCCAGGGGGTGTCGAGTCCCTTGAGCTTCAAGGACGCGGTGCCCGTGGTCCCGTCCTCGCGCATCGACAGGGCTGTGTTCACGAACGCCCTGCCCCGCACCGAAGCGTCGACGGCGGAGAGGTCCACGTCGTAGGCGTCGAAGATCAGCTTGCCCGGGGCCTCGAGGTCGGTCTCGAGGAGAACCCTGCCGCCCAGGGTGCGCGCCCTGAGGTTGAGCCAGTCTTTCGTGATGCGTCCGCTCAACTCGTCGAGCTCCAGGTCGACGCCCCAGGCGGAGATTCTCACGCGGCCCTTCCAGATGACCAGCACGGGCCGTTCGCGCGCACTTTCGGACTTGAGGAAGGACTGCAGGTTGTCCAGGTCGGCCCAGCCTTTCGGGTTCACAAGGCGGACCTTGGACAGCCGCGCCTGACCCAGCATGAGCCTCGGGATCGAGAGGTAGGCGGTCACGCTCGGGATCTCGAGCTTCAGTGCGCCCGGCTGGTCCACGACCACCGCGTTGAGGATCACGCGGGGCCCCCTCTTCCATTCGAACCTCGCCTTGCCGATGGCCACGGGCATGTCGAGCGCGTCCTTGACCTGGCGCTCGATCGCGGAGGCCACCTGGGCGGGCGACCTCGATATGACGTAGGTCCCCGCCGCCATGACCGCGAAGGCGATGATCGTCACTGCCAGGCAGGCAACGGCGAGCCGTTTGAGCGTCCTGTTCATCCCCCGGGCACCAACCCCCTGTCACGAACGACCGGCGACACCACCTCCATAGAACATGCGGCGACCCGAACGCAAGCCCTCAAGAACACCCGTAAAGAGCACGCCTTCCGAGTGCCGTCCTTGACGATGCACCCACCGGGTGGTACATTCGTGACATGCTCGACATAAAATTTATCAGGCAACACGAGGACCTGGTGCAACAGGCGCTCGCGAACAGGGGGTCGAGCCTGACCCTCGACACCCTCCTGGAAAAGGACGCCGAACGAAGAACCCTCATCCAGAAGACCGAAGACCTCAAGGCGAGGCGCAACCAGTTCTCCCAGGAGATCGCGCGCTCCAAGGGCAAGGGCGACGACCTCGAGGCCCGAAAGGCGGAGATGAGGAAGATCTCCGAGGAGATCAAGGACCTGGATGCGAGGATCAGGGAGGTCGAGTCCGCGATGGAGGCGTTCGTCCTGGAGATCCCCAACATCCCGCACGAGAGCGTCCCCGTGGGCGAAGGCTCCCAGGACAACCAGGTGGTGCGCACCTGGGGCGAGAGGCCCGTGTTCGACTTCCCCCCGAAGGACCACTGGGATGTCGGCGAGGCCCTGGGCGTGCTCGACTTCAAGCGTGCGGCCAAGATCACCGGCGCCCGCTTCACCGTGAGCTGGGGCCTGGGCTCGCGCCTCGAGCGCGCGCTCATCAACTTCATGCTCGACGTGCACACGCAAGAGCACGGCTACACCGAGGTGTGGACGCCGTTCATGACCAACCGCGACAGCATGACGGCCACGGGCCAGCTCCCCAAGTTCGAGGAGGAGCTCTTCAGGACCGACGACTATTACCTCGTTCCCACCGCCGAGGTGCCGGTCACCAACCTCTACCGCGAGGAGGTGCTCGCCGAGGAAGACCTGCCGGTCAAGCTCGTGTGCTACACCCCCTGTTTCAGGAGGGAGGCGGGCTCCTACGGCAAGGACACGCGCGGGCTCATCAGGCAGCACCAGTTCAACAAGGTGGAGCTCGTCCGTTTCGCGCACCCCGAGCGCTCCTTCACCGACCTCGAGGAGCTCACGGCGGACGCGGAGGACATCCTGAAGAAGCTCGGGCTGCACTACAGGGTCGTGGTGCTGTGCACGGGCGACCTCGGGTTCTCGTCGGCCAAGACCTACGACCTCGAGGTCTGGATGCCGGCGCAGGGGGTGTACCGGGAGATATCCTCCTGCAGCAACTTCGTCGACTTCCAGGCGCGCAGGGGCCAGATCCGTTTCAAGTCGAGGCAGGGCAAGAAGGCCGAGCTCTGCCATACGCTCAACGGCAGCGGTCTCGCCGTGGGCAGGACCGTGGCCGCGATCCTCGAGAACTACCAGAGGCAGGACGGCTCGGTGGTCGTGCCCGAGGCGCTCAGGCCGTACATGGGGGTTGACCTCATAGCGGGCGTGCGCTAGACAGCGTGCCTACAGGAGGGATGGCCGAGCGGTTGAAGGCGTCGGTCTTGAAAACCGATGTACCGTCCTGGTACCGTGGGTTCGAATCCCACTCCCTCCGCCAGACGTCACCTCGGTGAGGGCCTGCCGCAGGCACCACCCGGCGCGCGATCCCTGCCCGGCCGCCCCGCGGGATCACTCCCGATGCCTCCCGCCCTTCTCGAAGAGCTTCACGAACCGGCCGTAGCCTTCCTTTTCAAGGTCCTCCCTCGGGACGAACCTCAGCGCGGCCGAGTTCACGCAGTAGCGCAACCCCGTGGGAGGCGGGCCGTCGTCGAAGACGTGCCCCAGGTGGGAGTCGGCGTGAGCGCTCCTCACCTCAGTCCTGGTCATGAAAAGGCTCGTGTCCTTTCTCTCCACGATGTTCTCGGGCACGAGCGGCCTTACGAAGCTCGGCCAGCCGGTACCGGAGTCGAACTTGTCCAGGGAGCTGAACAGGGGCTCGCCGGAGACCACGTCAACGTAGATGCCCTCGCGGTGGTTGTCCCAGTATTCGTTCCTGAAGGGCGGCTCGGTGCCCCCCTCCTGGGTGACCTCGTACTGCAGCGGCGTCAGGATCTTCTTCAAGACGGCCCTGTCGGGTTTCCGGTACGTGCCGGGTGCAGGGGGCGGCTGTTTCTTCGTGCCCGTGTCCCTGCCGCCCCACACCTCCTCAAGGTACCGGGGGCGTCCCGAGTTGCGGCTGTAGATCCTGTACCGCACGGGGTTCTTCCTGGAGTAGCCCTGGTGATAGTCCTCGGCCGGGTAGAAGGCCCCGGCCTTCGCTATCCTGGTGACGACGGGCTTGCCGAATCTCCCGGACTTCTCGAGGGCAGCCCTGGATGCCTCGGCGAGTTTCCTCTGCTCTTCGGAGTGGTAGAAGATCCCGCTTCGGTACTGGGACCCGCGGTCCACGAACTGGCCCCCGTCGTCCGTGGGGTCGATGTGCCGCCAGAACACGTCGAGCAGCTGAGCGTAGGTCACCCTGGCCGGGTCGAAGGTCACCCGGACCGCCTCGACGTGCCCGGTCGTCCCCGAGGACACCTCCTCGTAGGTGGGGTTCTTCGTGGTCCCGCCCGTGTATCCCGAGACCGCCTCGATGACGCCCGGCACCTCCTCGAAGGCCGCCTCCATGCACCAGAAGCAGCCCCCGGCAAAGGTCGCTGTCTCGTACTTCGCATCTGTCGTGCCGCCTGTGGTCGGTGTGATGATGAGCATGAGGAGCATCCCTTTCATGATCTTCGTGAACATCCCCTTTTCCCTTCCCCCCTGCAGCCCTCGCACCTGCATGAACGTCCCCTTTTGGCAGGGGCCACGGCGATGCCGGCCGGCAGGGGCCACGGCCGCAGGAGCCCTGTATGGGCTTCGCGCGCGCCCTGGCGTTAAGGCCTGCAGGCCTGCGGCAGCCGCGCACACCGCCATGCACCTGGAGGAACATGCCAGGGAGCCTTCGGCTCTCCGTGTAAGACGCTTCGTAGGGTCCGCCCCTCCCGATTGCAAGGGCTCACGAACACAAGGAGACGAGATCTGTGCCCAGGCCCGCCCCCGAGCACCGACGAAGATGGGGAACAGCCTCGCTGCGACCAGGCAGGCGGGCAACTCCCGTCACCTTGCCAGGGAACAACACCGGGGATAGGGAACAGCCTCGCTGCGGGAACACACAACCGGGCGCTTGAACGCCCAGCTCCACCAGGCCTCCGGGCCCGCTGGGACTTGTCGCTCTCGCGGGGATGCACAACAAAGGCTCAGGCCCCATGGGGACAGGACGGGCACGGGACGCCTGGCTCGCCGGGAGGGGCCTCTCTCACGGGGAGACACAGGGCGTCTGCGCACAAGGCCCAGGCCCCGTGCGGACCGGACGGGCACAAGTGGGAACCCGGGCAGCATCCAGGTGCGGGCCGTTGTCATCTTGAGAAGAGGTCGACGAGGAAGACGCTGAACGTTCGATCGAGGCTTGCAGAGGCGTGCCAGTGTCCGCGCCATGCGGGCAGCCGTGCCTCCAGCCTGTCCTCAGGAAGAGGGTCACCCCTGCGCACGACCTTCCGTGCGCCGTGGTGGCCCTTTCCCTCAGGCCCTCTTGGCCTTGCGTTCGATGATGACCTCTTCCACGAACCCCTTGAAGCCGAGGCAGACGCCCGCGACAAGGCCCACGAGCGTGAAGTTGGGCGCCATGCCCAGCGTC
>JAKPDW010000014.1 GCA_029552245.1 Deltaproteobacteria bacterium | reverse complement strand
CGTGATGTAGAACCGCCGAGAGGGCTTGAGGATCTTGCCGTCCGGGTCGAGGACACGGATCTTCTCCGGCAAGGGAACGATGAGCGCGTCGGCCTTGAGGACGACGATCGGGAACTTCTGGTTCTCGGGGCAGTCGAGCTGAAGCGTGTCCCGCGCGACCACGCGCACGTACACGGCCGCGTGGCGCTTCCCGACTGCTCGCTCGTACAGCTCACGGGCGCGAGCACCGAGGATGTGCATCGCTACACGATGGTGCGGAGGCGGATGTACTCGACGGGCTTCTGGAGCGTGATGGTCCTGTCGATCTTCAGCTCTCCGCCATCTCGGGTCACACGGGTCTCGACCTGTGCACCGTTGAGCTCGTACCGCTCGAACGCTTCGCCCTTCTGCATGGCCTCGAGGAGCAGCTTGAAGGTCGCGAGGTCGATGACCCCCGTGAGGTCCACATCCTCTTCGGCGAGCTCGATGTCGTCCTCATGGACGATGAAGTCCGACTTGCCCGGACGCTCGACCACGTAGAAGCCCTCCCGGTTGTAGCGCTTGATGTACACGCGCTCGGCCCACGGGGCCTTCTCGAGCGGGGCCTTGGCCTTCACGCGAACGCCCGGCTTGAACGCGTCCTTCACGACGTCACCAGCCCCGTCTTGAGGTCCACCATGCCGACGAACAAGTACCGCCAGCCCATCCCGTGGCTGTTGTCGATCGGGTACCGGGCCGGTGGCTCCTTGTACGTGCAGTCCTCCCCGACCTTCAGGAACTGCATGTGGCCCGCGTTGTGACTGTCGAGCGCCTTGTTCTGGTACGCGGCCCACCGACCACCGCGCTGCTTCATGGTCTCGAGGGAGCCCTTGGTCGGGCGGCCCTCGTTCATGGCCTTGATGTCGTCCTCGGCCTCGAGGCGGATCTCGCAGTTGGGCCGATGCTCCTCGAGCTTCTCCTGTCCCGGCGTGTACCTGTTGCCACACGCCTCACAGATCTTCTTGGTCTTCTTCATAGGCATGAACTACCTCCATAGTTCTTGTACCCGAAGAAGGGCTAGAAGAACGCGCCCACGAGGGACGCGTTCTTCAACGGCTCAGCTCTCGCTGTGCCGCTCTCGACGCTCACGGTCACGCTTGCCCCAGGACTTGATGCCCGTCGGGGCCTTCTCCTGGCGCTGACCGCGCTGCTGGTCGCGCTCGATGAACTGGTCCTCGGCCACCTGGAGCACGCCCTGCACGTACTCTCCCGCGGCCTCGAACAGCTTGGCCACGTCCCCCGCGATGTTCGGGACCGAGATCGTGCCCGTGCGGCGACCCGCACACACGACCTTCATGCGGCTGTACTTCTTGCCGTCCGGGCTGAACTCCGCCAGCTCCCACCGGAACAGCGGGAAGCGGTCGTTGCTCTTCTGGAGCACGAGCCCCATCTTCCCGTCATCGGTCCGGAAGACCTTGTCCTCCGCCCACTCCCGGACCCACTCCTGGCCGCCGCCCTGGTTGTTGTGGTTCGGCCGTCCTTCGTGCTTCTTGCCCTTGCTCATGGTCTACCTGTTCTTGTTGAGGGTGGTACTGCTGTTGAGCAGCCAAGCCGGGAGAGGAGGATCCTCGTACGTGCCTCGGAACTTGGCTTCGTCGTCCATCTCCTTCATGGCCCCGGCTAGGCGATGAAGAGCTGATTGCTTGGAGCCTCGGTAGGCCACGGCTTCACCGAGTCCGCCATCGAACTGCGCCATGAAGTGCGCATCCTGAACGTCCTCCCAAGCATCGAGAACGTTCAGGCCGTACGCGGTCAGCTCTGCGGGCGGCCTCGAGCTCACGGCTTCCTGCTGACCAGGAGCGCCGGCGAGAAGACCGTTTCAGACGCGAGGGCGAGGCGGTGCACCGCGAGCCTCCTCGCCTCCCACCAGTCACTCGCGACCACTACGATCACCACCGCTTGCTGCTCGGGGCGGTCAACGGTGTACTCGACCGTCCAGGCGGGAACGGAGGTCTTGGAGGTCTTCTTCATCCCCACAGCTTACCTCGCACCCACTGGAACGTCGGCACCGCTATGCACCGCCAGACCACGGCCGCCCCCGGCACGATGGCCAAGAGCGCCGCGACCTCTTCGGAGCAGATGTGGAAGGGCATCAGGTCCTTCCCTTCTTGGTGGCCTGCTCGATGCGCTCCCGAGTCCTCTGGGCCTCCGTGACCCGCTCGGCGTTCATCTTGGCCTCGACCTCCGCGGCGTCGAGACCGACCTCGTCCATGGGCTGCCCCGGCACGTCCCGGTACTTCCTGGGCGTGTGGAACAGCGCGACCAGGAGGTTGAGCCTACTCTGCCGCATCGGAGACCCCGTACTTCTTACGCATCTCCTCGTAGATGAGCGAGAGGCCGGCGTTCTTGAGCGTCCGGAGGATGAGCAGCAGGTCGTCGTGCCGCACGACCACCACGTCCCCGACGTTCCCGAACGTCTTGCCGGTAGCAGGGTCCTGGGTGTACTCGACGGACCAGCATCCATTCGCTCCGCCGTACGCGAAGACCAGGAAGCTGCCCGGCTCCACGAAGGGCGCGATGACCTTCGTGAGCGTGTACTCGACCCCCGGGAAGCTGCCTTCTTCCAGGAAGATGTCGATCACGTCGCCCTCCTCGGACTCCCCACAGCCGAGTCCCACGAACCCGAGCGCGTCCGTGATGTCGGGCGGGTCCAAACGCGCCTGCTCCTTCTCCCTGTCGGACAGGGGGCTCATGTACTCGTCAGCAGGGTCCGGCTCCGTGACGTGCTGCATGACTGCCGCGATGCAGGCCGGGACGTTCTCCTTCTTGATCCGGAAGACGCCGTGGTCTGTGTTGTACGTGTGTTCGCCCATGGTTACACCCAGTTCTTCTGGATCGCGAACCACTCGGTCACGATCAGTTTGCCGTCTTGGTCGACGTCGAAGACCTCCGAGTCTTCGTGGATCTGGGACTGCGGCACCCAGATGTCGCCGTGTTCCTTCGTGACGCACAGGAGCGCCTTGCCGGTGTTCTTCAACACCGCCGTGCAGGTCAGCTCGTACGTTCCATCTTTCTTTCCCATCAGGTCTCCTACGTGATGATGCCGTTGTCGATCTGGTCGAAGAAGTGCTCGGGCGTGTGCCAGAGGGTCTTCTTGGCGTCGACGTGCAGAGCGCCCCCGCTGAACTCGCCGACGCGCGGCTTGTCGCAGGTATCCGCCCAGGTGAGCCGGAAGACCCCGTTCTTCCTAAACTGCCGGAAGAACTGCTGCACCAAGAACGCCAAGACCGCGAGGTCACCCGACTCCGACGAGTGGACCCACAGAGCCGTCCCATCATCGAGGATGGCCCACTCGAGCGGGGGCCAGCTCTCCCACGCCTCCTCGACCTCCGTGGGGGCCTCGTCCTCAATGCCCAGTGACCGAAGCCGGGACTCGGCGTCACCGTCCGCGCCCCTGAGTGCTTTCTCCCACCAGGCGCGTTCCTTCTTCTTGTTGAGCGCGATCGTCTGCGACCACTGCTGGTAGTTGTTTGCCATCAGGTCTCCAGTTCGTGGGCGTAGTACACAGGTTCCCAGTCGACATCGACCTTCACCTTCTTGGTCTCGTTGTCCTCGTCCCGGACAACCACGAGCACGAGGGAGCCGGGCATCGGGTCGCCCGCGAAGGACCCGCCCTCTTCCCACTGCTCCATGGCCGCTTCTGCGGCCTCCTCGAAGTCATCTGCCTCCACGACCTCGGGAGACAGACCTTCTTCCTCGCACGCCACGAGGTAACGCATGGGACGCGTCCGCCTCGAGCTGGAGGACGTACTCGCCTTCCTCCGCGTCCCAGGTCACGAAGGCGTGCTGGGCGAAGATGGTCGTGACTCCGTCATCGCTGTCCGTGACGCGGAGCTGAACCTTCGCCTTGCTGGGATGCCCCTTCATGAGCTTCCTGAGGTCCTGGAGGGTGATGCACTTCTTCGCTTCTTCGGTGGCCATGTTGGTCCTCCATGACCCTTATCCCTCCGGAGCCCGCGTCCTTGCCCACCGGCCGTCCTCGTAGCGGATGAGGTTGCGCCCCTCTGCCCAGGCAAGCGCGTGCCGCAGCCGGTCGCCCGTCATCTTGACCGACCTGGCCCACACCTTGAGGGCGGGCCAGGTCTTCGGGCCTTCTTCGAGGAAACGAAGCAACGGCGCCGAGAGGGCGAGCCAGGAAGGGCTGCCATCAAGGGGAACGCGAGGGGCGTGCTTCTTCACCACCCCATCGTACCCCAGTGCCAGACCTTCTTGATCCCGAACGCAAAGGACGAGATGCGCTCCTTCTGGGACCGGTGGCCGTTGTACACGGGGTAGATGTCGATCAGCGCCACATCTCCCGTGAGCTTGCTGATCACCTGCTCGACGTCTTGCACGATGACCGAGAGCGGCACGTCGGGACGCAGGTGGGGGCGCACTCGAGGCAAGATGAAGTCCACGAGCGCCTGGCTCTTCTCCACGAGCGTGATGCTCTTCACCTGCTTGCGCCTTGAGACCTCGATGAGCTGGTGTCCCAACCCGAGACCGGCCACGATCGTGTGACCTCGAGCGAGACGCGTCCCGATGCGCAGGCTGAAGTACTCCATGGGCGCGAGGCTCATGAAGGGCGCCCGCACCCACCGGCCCTCGTCCTCGTGGGAGTAGTGCAGGACGGGGATCTCGACGGGGCCATCGAACATGACCGTCCCTCTCTGACGTCCGTACGTGGTCATGAGGGACGCACCCCGAGGCAGCCTCTTGGTGCAGTAGAGCCACCGACGATCCTCCGAGACGACCCGCTGCTCCTCTGAGATCCGGTTCGGATCGATGCACTCCGTGACCGGCAGCTTCGGGAAGAGTGACAGGGGTCGGTACGTCGACGCCTGGATGGTCAGGTGCTTCTTCCAGGGCATCTCGGGGTCCCACGGGACGGCGGTCCGGCACCGGTCCTCGATGCCCCGCTGTCGCATCTCCTCGAGCCTCTTCCTCGTGTCTTCGTCGAGCAAGAAGTCGGGAAGACCGACCATCATGCGCCCTTGGTCCTTGGGAGGCCGATCGCGTCCCAGACCTCGTCGGGCATGAAGGCCACGCGGGTCTGGAGGATGTGCTTCAGGGTCTCGGGCGTGCGGACCCAGCGGCGCAGCGCGTCCTCCGTGACCACCACCCAGCCTCCCGTGCGGTACGGGTTCTGGGGGTCGTCCTCCTCGACCGGCGAGCTCGAGATGCTCCGGCTGTTGCACTTCGGGCAGAAGGGCGTGGCCTCCCCGGAGACGTTCTGGGTGTGCTCGGACTTCTCGACCCGGGCCCGCCAACCGTGCTGGCAGGACAGGCACTTGTGCGAGCGCGACGGAGCCGGGTCACGGGTGCTGATGAGCACGATGCCCTTCTCCATGTGGCCCTTGCACTCGTCGCAGGGCTCCTTGTTGATCGTGACCCTCCTGGGCGCTTCGACATCGCCCTTCAGCCGACCGAAGAGCACGAGACCGCGCTCCTTCTGGCACCAGAAGCAGAGCTCGAGAGACGGATTCACCCCGTGTTGGGGCGAAAGAACAATGTGGCTCATGTGACCTCCTTGGGGGCCTGCACGCCGAGATGGCGTGCAGGCCCCTCTGGGGTTCTTGTTCCTCAACTGGGCACGAGCGTGCGCAGCTTCGCGATGGCCTCCTCGGAGGTCATGAGGCCCATGTCCATCAGGCCCACGAGACTGACCAGGGCCTTCTTGGTGTTGTCGTGGCCGTTCACGTGACCGTTGACCTTGCCGGCGAGCTGGCGCTCGAGCTCCTCGACGCGCTTCTCGGCCGCAGCCGCAAGATCGCGAAGGCGGCCGATTGACTCGTTCGCTCTCTTGAGGTCATCCGCGTACCGGACTTCGGTTGCATGGAGCTGTTGCCGAAGCGTCGTGATCTCGGCGTGCTGCTTCTCCAGCGCGTCGGCCTGTGCTCTCTCCTTCTTGGCCGCCTCCTCGAGGAGCACGTGCAGGCTCGCGATCTCCTCGGTCTTCTGTTCCAGGAGCGCCCCCGAGTCCTCCGGCGGTTCCGAAGGACGGGAGACCGTGACCGGCGGAGCTTCGTCACGGTTCTTGAAGCTCTCCTTCTCTCGCGCCTCGAGCCAATCCTTGAGCGGTGCCGGGCAACGGCCGTTGACCCTCAACCGACGGATGTACCCGTCGAGCTGATGGATGTTCTGGAGCGGCCTCCCGCGCCAGAAAGGACGAAGACCGGCCAGGAGCGTGTCTTCTCCCGCGCCCTGGTCCACGAGGCGCCTGAAGGTGTCAGCCATCTGGGGCACCATGTCCCACGGCACGCTCGGGATGTTCATGTCGGTCTCCTCGGTCTTCTCGGTCTTGGGGTCGTTGTTCGTCTGGTCCTGGGTCTTCTTGCCTTTGCGGTACCTCTCGAGGATCCCTGCCCACTCGGACGACTGCCGAGCGAGAGGCACGAGAGGCACCCCGGTGTTCTTCGAGAGACGCTGGAGGCTCTCGAACTGGGAGTGGGACATCGTGGCCACGAGCGCGATCAGGAGGTCTGCTCCATCGACGCTGGCGCTCGTGCCGCGGTCCGTCTTGACGGTCTTGAGGATGTTGAGGTCGAGACGTTGGAGCTTCGGGAGGAACTCCTTCTCGAACATCTTGTCGGGGAAGTTCGTGTAGACGATGACGTTCATGTGTCCTTTCTCCGATCCCTGGGAGGGATCATGTGGTCCATCCCCCGTTCGTCGGGGTGAAGACCGATCTGCATTCGGAGGATCCAGAGGTCCTCGGGCGTTGCGGGTTCTTGCTGCACGGGCAGGTCGTCCGGCCTCATGCGCGTCACTCGGACCGGAGAGTCCTCTCGGCGGATGCGATCTCGGTCTTGGCGAAGTGCCTTGACCGACTTGCTCATCGAGATCCTCCGCACGTTCAGGACCGTGAGGGCGATGGGTACGAACAAGCCATCCGGCCGCACGTCGAGGCTCATCAGGACCGTGGTGGCCACGAAACCCACCCGAGGCAACCCCTGGTCCAGATGATCGTAGAGCAAGCCCAGATGGTCTTGGCCCGACGCCGTCATGAGCGTGTTGTACGCGTTGTCGGGACCATCGGGCTTCGCGATGTCGTACTCCCGCGCGATCTGCGTGAAGCGCTCGTACGGGTCCACGGTCACGTCCGGGACGTCGTCCTTGAAGGCCGGCGTGACGTACATGAACGTCGACGGGTAGTCGAGGAACAGCATCCCGTTGTCCATCAAGGTGATCTCGGAGAAGCGCCGGATCTTCGCGAGGTCCGGCACGAACCCGTCGAGGGTGCTGCCGAACAACACGAACCGAGCCTTCTGACGGAACTCCATGAGGGACTCGAGCGGGTCTCCGATGATGACCCGAAGACCCGGGAAGGACCCTCGACCCGTGAAGAGCTCCGCTCCGAGCTCCGCGTCAGGCGTCAAGATGACGATCTTCTCCATGGGGACGCCGTAGCCCACGAGAAGGTAGACCCACACGGTCAGGCGCGGGTCCAAGAGCACCAGCAAGAACAAGCCGCTGCTGCTGAAGATGTTCTCTTCCCACGCCTTGAGGCACAGGGCCATGGCGGCCGTGTGCGCCTCGAATGCCCGGCGCGGGTACTTGAAAAAGTCTCGCATGTAGTAGACCTCCTAGAGTTCTTATCCCCGACCGGGGCTAAGACATGCCACGCGAGATGTGGAAACGACCGGGGGCGCTCACGCGCCCCCGGGTCCTACTCCTTCTTCTCCTGCTCCTTCTTCTTGGCGTTCATCTCGAAGGAGTGAACGGTCCGCATGTAGTTGCGCTCGCCGGCCTTCAGGGCAGCCTGCACGAGCGTGTCGCCCTGAAGGGCCGTGGCCCACCCGTCCGTCTTCTCGGGCAGCAGGAGCCCGCGAAGAAGGCTCATGATGGGCGCGGCTTCTTCCGGAGCGATCTCCGGATGCTGCGCCACCACGAACGTCAGGGTGGTGTAGATGTGCGTCCGGATGACCTCCGGCACACGACGGAAGATCTCCAGCCCCGCGACCGCAAGCAGGCGCTTGGGAAGAAGATCGAGAGAGGCGGTCTTGCCGACGGTGCTCTGGAGAGCCTCCAGGTACGCCTTCGTGGGACCGTAGATGGGATCGTCGCTCACGGCTTCTGGCTCCCTGAAACGGGTGGAACAAGCCCCTGTACCTCCCCCTCGGGAGGGTGCAAGAACGAGCGCACTACAGCCTGCTCTGGCGTCCCTTTGAGGGCGTGTAGGAGCTGAAACTCCGACACGGGGACCAGGCAGGTGCTGTTCGGCGTCTCCTTCTGGCGTCCCAGGCTGTCGAGCCAGGGCCGTCCCTTGGCGTCGATGACGTAGTCGAACAGGAACTCCATCCCGCCCTCCTGGGAGGACGCGATGCCGCCGTACCGGATGGGCAGCTCCGGGTAGCCGCTCGAGACGTCGAAGTGCAGGGTGCCGTACTCCCCGAGCTCGACGGGCGCCACGAGCCGCTCGCCTTCTCGCATCCGACCCGTGCCCTTCACGCTGGAGGTCACGAGCGGGAACTCGGTCACCTCCCGGGGAAGCGTGAGGACCAGGTCAGGCGTCACGACCTCCTCGGCGAGCAGGAGGAGGCTGGTGTGGTTCAGGACGTCCGCGAGCGTGTCGATGTTCACGGCGCCCTGGTGCAGCTCCTGCTCGAGCGCCGTCTGGCTCGCCTGGAGCTGCTGCCGGAAGAGATCGTGGATCTCGTCCTCGGTCTTGTTGCCCAGGCTCAGCAGGGCCGTGGCGGCCCGCCGCTTCCTGGCTTCGATGATGGCCTGCGCGAGCAGGGCCGGGTCCAAGTCCTTCATGGCTCTCTCCTCTTCATGACCGCCTCGAACAAGAAGCACTCCACGTGGAGCTTCTTCTCGAGGCCCATGCGCAGGCGCATGTAGATCTCTTCGTTGTTGTCGCACGTGCCCCCGAAGCCGCCGTGGCTGAACTCCGGTGAGAACGCGCAGGTGACCTGCAAGGGCTGCCCGGCGTCTCCGTTCTTCCGGATGACCGCCGTCCACTCCTTGCCCCGGGTCTTGGGCTTGCGGTCGAGGGTCATCGTGACCCCGTCCCCATCCCACGTGCCCTGCACGAGCTCGAGCAGACGAACCGGGGGCCACTCCGACGGGACCGGTGGCAAGGCCGAGGGCACAGGAGCAGGTTGGGCTGAAACGACAACGGGTGCCTGTTCGGGCACCCGCGTCGCGTACACCTGGTAGGCGATCCCAGCGCTCACGAGGCTGAGGATCAACCAGGCCCAGGGGCTACTTCTTCGAGCCGCGGGCCGAGGCACGGGTCCGCTTCCTCTCCTGCTGGAGGGCCTTCAGGAGACCCTGGCTGCGCTTCAGGAGCTGGCCGGCCATCCGGTCGACGGCCACGGCCCTGTGCGCGAGCGGAAGGCGGTGGAGGGTCACTTGTCGGGCCTCGTGGCGAAGACGGCCTCAGCCACCTCGGCGGTCATCCGGACGACCGTGGAGCCCTTCACGACCGAGCCCTCGTACTGGCGGGTCGTGGGGTTCCCGACGACCGTGAAGGCCATCCGGTTGGGGACCTGGCCCTGCCAGAACTCCCAGCCCTCCTCGGCCCCCTGGGGCGCCGGCGCCCGCGTCCAGATCGTCTCCTTGAGGCACTCCTTCAGCTCCTCGAGGATCTTCTTGGCTTCGGCCATGACGGCCGCGTGCGTGTCGTTGCTCATGATCATCTTCCTTTCTTCCATACAGGAATACCCAGCGTAGTCCTTCTTGCCTGCACCTGATGCAGCTTCAACCCAAGAAGCCTGGCGACCGACCTGTCGTAGGCCGTACCCAGCTTTGCATCCATCTCCGGCGTCCACTCGATTACCCGGCGCCCGCTACGCGTGGCGCGTACAAGAGCAATGAACTCATCCAACGACAGCTCTCGACCGCCGCGCCGAAACGCCCCATTCGGAGAGTTCATGGACCTCACACGAAACAGCAAGGACAACTCTTCATCAGAGAAGTGAGCGCCCTTCGGGCGGTGGCGCCGAAGAAGAAAGAACTTGATGGCACACTGCGCTCGTTCCTTCTTCACGATCAGGTACGGCTCCAACTGCTGAAGCAGCGGAAGTAGGTGCAGGCTACCCGTAACCACGTAGCGGTGGTGCCTCCCCTGCCGAGTCGAGACCAGCAGCCCGCACTTCGTCTGCGCCTGGGCCCATTCCAGTACGCCTCGATGGTTGTTCGCGATCACGAACGCGAGGCCCAGCGAGTAGCCCATCCCGTCGTGCTTTCGTGACCTAGGGCGGAACAGCAGCGTCAGGCATCCTTCCCCATCGAAGAGCCCGGCCAAGTACGCCGCTTCAGCACTTCCCAGTACGCAACAGCCTTCGGATGGGTTCGTAGTTGAAGCGGTGGACATCGGAGGGGCCAAGGCGCTCAAGGGCTTCACGGTGTTTCTTTGTACCATACCCTGAGTGACTTGAGAACCCGTACCCCGGCACGAGCTCGTCCAGCTCGGCCATGACGGTGTCCCGCTGGGACTTCGCGATCACGCTGGCCGCCATGACGTGCGGAACCTTCGAGTCGGCCTTGGCCAGGCTCACGCTCGAGACGTCCGTACGGGCGATCGTGGCCTCGCCGTCGAGCACGACCCGTACGGTCGAGAGCACCTCCGGCCCGACCTGAAGCAAGACCGCCCCAACCGCATCCTCGAAGGTGTGCTGGAGCGCGAGCCGCGGCCCGACAGCGTTGATGACCACGCTGGACGTGTGGCGCACGGCGTACCGGAATGAACCGGTCTTGAGCATCGCCTGCGCCACCTTCACGCAGCGCTTCGGCCCAAGCTTCTTGCTGTCCTTGAGCCCCTCGAAGTTCCACTCCAGGGGCGCGAGCACGGCGCAGACCGTGAACGGTCCGGCCCATGCCCCGGCACCGACTTCATCCGCCCCCACGAGGAACCGTGGGAGCAGCGAGTCGGGAAACAGGCGCCGGACGTCTCCATCAAAGAGACGTCCGGCCCACTCCGGCTTGTTCATGCAGCTTCGGCGGCGTCGATGACCATCGCGTCCACAGGAGCCGGCCCCGGGTAAGACGAGACCAGCACATCCTCCTGCGGAACGCCGAACAGCTTCGCCGCACAAGCACGCGCCTTGTTCCAGCTCTCGGCGAAGATGTACGCCTCCGTCTCGGGCAAGATGCCCGACTTGGAGACAGACTTCACGGCGGGGTGGAAACTCTCGATCTTGAAGAGGGACATGGCTTTTCTCCTGGCGTAAGGGCGGGATGGCCTCCATGCGTTGTGTTGTAACACGTAAAGCGACGCCTTGCACAAGAACTACTAGCGAACATGCGCCCAGCGCTTCCTACGGATGATGGCGCTGACCATGAACTGACTAACTCCGAACTCCTCCGCCAGCCGCTGCTGAGAAGCTCCTCCAGCGCCGTACTTCTCACGCAGGCGTCGAACTTCCTCCTCGGTCAACTTAGCTCGTGGATGAGCCTCGCCACGAGGCATCCGTTCTGGATGCCTCTTGGATCCGCTGACCGCTCGACCCTTCTTGACCATGTCGGCCATGTTGTCGTCGTTGGTGCCGAGAAAGAGATGATCGGGCCGTACGCAAGGCGGATTGTCGCAGCGATGGAGCACGAACAGCCCTTGAGGGATGGAGCCATGAATCAGCTCCCACGCGAGTCGGTGCGCTTTCACTCGACGGCTGCGAAAGCGCAAGAACCCGTAGCCGTCCTTGTCCGTGCACCCGGACCACGTCCAACAGCCGGTGGCGCTTTTCATCACCCGCTGCCAGAAGTCCGACTCACAGTTTTTTGCCACCATGGCGGTGCGGGCGGGTGGCGTTGTAGGCCATCTTCTTCTCGACGGCGGCCTCGAGGTCGACGCCGTGCTTCCCGGCGAAGTCGAAGATGCGGATGAGCACGTCGGCGAGCTCGATCGGGATCCCACAGGGCTTCAGGGACGTGGTGTCACCGCGCTCCTTCATCTCCTCCGCTTCCAGGGCCGAGACGCTCACCACGATGCCGCCGCTCTTGTACTGGTAGTAGACCTCGCGCACTCCGCGCCCTTCCCGGAAGTCCTCGAGGGCCTCCGAGAGCTCGGAGTGCATGAGGGCGATGTCGTCGCCGACGCTCTTCTCCATGCCGGGATCGTGCCACCCCTTGTCCTTGGCGTTCTGGTACGAGTCGGCGACGAGCTGCTTGATGGTTTGGCTCATGAGGGTTCTCCTAGAACTTCTTCTACGGTGTCGAGGGTGTGACTGAGGGGGATGTCGGGGAGGGATCGCAGGAAGAGCTTTCCGTACCCCTTGCTGTTGAGGCGGTTGTCGAAGATGACCACCACGCCCTTGTCGGTGGTGGTGCGGATGAGGCGCCCGAAGCCCTGCTTGAGGGCGATGATGGCCCTCGGGATCGAGTAGGTCTGGAAGCCCCGCTCGCCGGCGTCGTCCAGGGCCGACAGGATGGGGTCGTGGAGGTGGGGGAACGGGAGCTTGTCGATGACCACGCACGACAGGCTCTCGCCGGGCACGTCGATGCCCTGCCACAAGGACTCGACACCCAGGAGGACCGAGGACCGGTCCCGCATGAACTCCTCGACCAGACGGGTCTTGGGCGCGTCCCCCTGGGACAGGATGCGGTACGGGAGGTTCTCGGCCAGCAGGGCCTCCCGTACGAGCTTCAGGGACTTCCAGGAGGTGAAGAGCCCGAGGGTCCGCCCCCGGGCCATCTTGACCACCTCGATGACCCCGCTCGCGAGCGCCCTGGGGAAGAACTCGGTGTTGGGCTCCGGGAAGCGGCCAGGGATCACGAGCGTGACCTGGTCCTTCCAGGAGAACGGCGTCTCGGCCTCGAACGTGCGGGTCCGCTCCGGCGGCAGGCCCGACTCCTCGATGAGGTGGTCGAACGACCCGTTCACGCTCAGGGTGGCCGAGACCGCCACGACCGTCTTCTGGTCGAACAGCGCCTGAGCAAGGTCCTCCGCGACCCTGAACTTCTTGGAGCAGATCGCCACGGCCCCTCGCTCGTGGTTGAAGTCCAGGTAGTGGACGTACTCGTCTTCGTTGTCCGAGGTCTGGTGCGGTTCGAGCAAGTCCTCGACCGGCAGGAACAGGCTCTTCACGAGCGTCGAGTGGATACGCTCGAACCTCTTCCTGGCCAGGTCCAGGACGGCCCGCTCGTGCTGGTCGACCACGTTCTTCATGGCCTTCGCGGTGTAGCTCGCGGCCTCCAGGAGACACTCGAGCAACGGCTCGAAGGCCACGGGCGGAGTGGCACGGAGCCGGATGTTGTACGCCGGCGAGCGCCCCCAGTCGTAGAGCTGCTGGAAGAACTCGGACGACGCGTGCTCGAGCCGAGCGCGTAGCGGCCGACGCCCAGGGCCCGCCGACACGTACTCCTGGGGAAGGCTCGAGAGCGCGTACCGGACCAAGAACTCACTCACCCGCGCTCCGAAGAAGTCGCGGGCGATGTCGACCATCTTGTGCGCCTCATCGAAGATCAGGGTCTGGTAGGGCGGCAGAAGCTTCCGGGCCGCCAGGCTCGCGAACAAGAAGTGGTAGTTCGTCACGATCACGTCGACCGTGCGAATGGTCGTCCGGGCCTTCTGGGAGAAGCAGTCGTTCCGGTACCGGCACTTCGACCCGAGGCAGTCCTCGCCCGAGACCGAGAACCTGGACCACACCCGAGGGCTGGGCTCGGTCTTGAGCTCGGAGACGTCGCCCTCGGTCGTGCGCTTGGCCCACTCCAGGATCTGCCGAGCTTCCTCCTGCTCCTCGAACTTGAGAGAGCGGAGCTTGCCCATCGTGAGGTCGCCCTGCACTTGCGAGGCGGCGTTCTGGCAGAGGTAGTTCCCGCGCCCCTTGATGAGCGAGAACGAGAACTCCCAGGGCAGGACCTTCTGGAGCATCGGCAGGTCCTTGGTGATGAGCTGCTCCTGAAGGGCGATGTTGGCCGTCACGATGACCACCGGCCGCTTGGTGGCGGCTGCGTGGTAGATGGCCGGGATCGCGTAGGCCACGCTCTTGCCGGTGCCCGTCGGCCCCTCGGCCACCAGGTGCACCCCATCGAAGAGGGCCTTGGCGATCCGGTTCGCGAGCTGCACCTGTCCGCTGCGCGGCTGGTAGCCCGTAAACGACCGCGAGAGCCAGCCCCCGGTCCGAAACGCCTCGTCGACGTACGTGACCGGGTCTGGCAGGGTTGCGGCTCGACGCGTCTTTCGTTCTTCTTCGAGCGCGTCCGGTACTTCTTCTTCGAGATCTTCGTCTTCTTCGTGCATGGGTCCTCGGCTATCGGCCGAGGGACCTCGTGCGGAGGATCTCGGCCACGTTGACGACGTTGAACGACTTCCAGAAGCCCACGACCTCCAGGAGGTCTGCGGGCACGTACACCATCTCGTCCTTCGGGGTCTGCTGAACGCCCACCTCATTCTGGCCGCGGTACCCGCTCACGATGCCCACCGAGAACGGGTATGGGACCTCGAGAGGCGTCTTGCCTCGCACGAGGGCCATGGGCGGGAAGCGGGTCAGCAGCTTCGCTGAAGCGGAAGGCGTGCCGACCAGCCACGTCTTCATGTACCCGAACTCCTCGGGCGTCATGATGCCGGACATCCAGTCGGCCACCCAGGTCTGATCGATGATGAGCGCCATCAGTCTGCCTTCTTCCCCGCCGACTTCGCGGCTCGCTCGAGTCCTTCCAGGATGAGGTCCCGTACGGCGTCAGACCTCGTGTACGGGGCGCCCATGGTGCTGGTCCTGTGCTTCCCCGCGTAGGCGTCGAGGCGGTCGATCATCTTCTTCGGGAGCCGAACGGTGACGGTCGTCATCCCGGCGTCGATAGGGCCGCTCTTCGTCATGCGTTGCGTTGTATCACACACGCAAGCGGTTGCAAGACACTAGATCGGCGTGTTGACGTCCTTGCCCTCATCGGGGGGCAAGAAGGCATCGGGAGGCGTCTGCTTGATGCGCTCGGCCGCGGCCACCAGGTCTGCCTCGATGTTCTTCACTCTCGTGATGGCGTTCGGGCGCGTGGGCGTGCCCTTGCCGGAGAGGCGATCGATCTGGGCCTGGGCCAAGTCCTCGAACGTGATGGCGCTGAAGCTCGCGACCGTCTCTCGGCCGCGCACGAACGCGTAGGCGTTCGAGACCACCCGTCGAAGGCGGAAAGCCAGGTCCTCGTTGAGCGGGGACTTGGGCTTCCCGGACGACGGGTCAGTCCCGTAGAGCGGGTCGGTTCCGAAGAAGGAGTCGTCAGCCATCGGGGGTCTCCAGGGCGAGCTTGGCCTGATGGTACACCCGCTCGTACTCCTTGAGCGCGGGGTCGTCCGCCAAGAGCGACTTCTGGGCGGACACGAAGAGCTCGAGCGCCTCGTAGACCGCCTGCACCTTGCCGAGACGGTTGCGAAGCCGACCGCCGGCCGCCTGCTCCTTCTCGTACTGCTCGACCAGGACCGCCGACGCCTGGGCGATCTTCTCGAGCTCGTCCACGTAGCCCCGGACGTTCCGCGTGGCCTCCTGGAGCTTCTCCTCGGCGGCCTTCCTGGCTCTGGTCTCCTTCTCGAGCTTCTTCTGAAGAGCGTCTCGTTGTGCCAGCAAGTCTTCGTCCGTCATGGCTCCATGATCTCCCTGAGGGTCTTCTCGTCGATGCCCTGTAGCTCTGCCTCAGCCAAGACCGCCTTGGCCTCCGGGACCCCGATGTCCCGTACGAACTCCCTGAACTTGCGTAGGCTCTCGTACGACGGCTCGTCCAGGATGTCCCAGAGGTCCTTGTAGGCGCGGTGCATGGCCCGGAGGGTCGCGTAGAGATGCACGCGGTTCCGCAGAAGCGCCGCCACCGTTCCTTCTTCGGACCCGTCGGACAACTGCGCCAAGAGCGCCTGGTGCCAGTCATCGGGTGCGTGTCCGAGCGCCACGAAGTCTTGCTCGTGGGCGACTTCACCGCGGTGGTCGGTCACGATGACCCGAATCCGCATCGTCTTCTCTTTCATGTGGTCCTTCCCCGCGCAGCGCCGCTTCAGCGAGCAGAGCGCGAACGGCGTCGTCGTAGTCGTGGTCGAGGCCCAAGTACCCCGCGATAGAGCGGATGCGCTCCGCCGCGGTCTTAGGCGACAGGTTGCCGGCCTCGAGGGCCTCGGCGTTCAAGAGCAGAAGCTTCTCCACCTTCTCGATGCGCTGCGCGAGGTCCAGAAGAACCTCAGCACTGCGTCTCTCGAGAGGCGTCGGCATCCGCCCGTTATAGCAGGGCCCTCGAGTGGGACCGGAAGCCCACGTCCGCGTGTAGCGCCCGTAGGGACACAAGAGCGTCCTTGAGACGGTCTCGATGCACCACGGCCTTCTCGGCCTCGCGCTCCCAGAAGGGCAGCAGGTTCGCGGCAGCAGCCCCACGCTCCACGTCGCGCCGGAGGATGTTGACCGACATCGAGAGCTCGTCGGCCTGCTTCACCGCGAACTCGATCAAGTCCACGAGCGCCTTGAGGTGCCCGTCGTAGCCCTGAAGGGCCTCGGTCGTGTCCATCGCCTGCCTTCGCAGCTCTTCGTTCCTCTTCCCAAGGATGTTGAGCTGCTCTTGTAGGATACGAACTTCGGTGCCTCTGTCGGGCAGCATTCCAGTGGCCAAGTGTCACCTCCAGTGACCTTGTTCCCGAAGTCCTCAGGAATCGTCAGTCGGGTCAGGGCCGTGCGGGACCTGCTCGAAGGAGGTCGGAACATCCGGCTTCGGAGACGTGTCGGCGTCGGCCGTGTCGTACTCGAAGTTCGGCGACTCGGACGTGCTCTGGAGCTGCGAGGTCGTCGAGACCTTCCGGTTGACCTTCCGGACCGGCATGTCCTGCTGGGCAATCTCCCGGAGCTTCCCGAGCATGGCCCCCGAGTACGAGACCCCGTAGACGTCGAGCCCGAAGAACGTGCTGAACTGCGCCTCGAGCAAGATGTCGACCGCGCGGGCGCTGCCCTTCTCCCGGTACGTCCGGACGAGCTCGTCGATCGAGTCCACCCTGGGGACCTGGTACGCGCTCAGGATGGCCTCAAGGGTGCCGGGAGGATTCGTGGAGCCGTCCTGAAGAAGGATGTCGACAAGCTGCTGGAGCTGGTTCACCGCGTCCCCGATCTGCACGGACGTCGGGTTGCTCTCCACCAGGACGATGTTGATGAGGCGGTCGAGCTCGGGGAAGTACCGAGTGCTGTTCGCGGGCAGCGTCGCCCACGTGACCAGGCCGGTCTGCATCGCGAAGAACTTCTTGTACGACGTGCTGCGCAGACGCCCAAAGGGCGGGAGGACGTCGGGGTCGAACGAGATCGCCAGCGTGGACGAGAGGTTCGGGGTGACTCCGATGACTTGCCCTTCGACGCTCGTGATCGTGAAGACCTGGTCGGGGGTCGCGTAGTCGGTCAGGTACGCCTCGAGCAGGTCGTCGGTGCCCAGGCCCCGAACGACGATCGGGAGCTTGAGCCACGGCGTCGTGCCGGCCGCGAAGCCCGGCGGCGCCGCGAAGAACAAGGAGGCGCCCGGACCGCTCATGCTCACGGACGAGTTGATGGTCCGGTCCTTGGACGTGACCGTGAGGCGCTCCTGCCCGACGTTGGCCGTGAAGAAGACCGACTGGAGGTTCGGGTCCTTCGGGGATGGCAGCGCCGCGTCGAGCTCGAACTCGAACGGGAGCGCGAGCGAGGTCGGGCCCACGACGTTGATGGTGTAGATGCCGTTGTTCACCCCCGAGGGGATCTCGACCACCCACCCCGGCAGCGCACCCAGGTTCGGCCCGATCTCGACCGTGCAGGCGCCGGCGGCAGGCAGGAAGGCCCCGGAGGCCGTCAGGGACGTGGGGGTCACGGCCGTGATGGTCCAGGCGCTGAAGGTGTTCACGCCGTCGACGATCGACACCACGTCACCGACCACGAGGCCCGTGAAGGTGTCGGTCCCGGTTGGGGTCAGGGAGATGGCCGTGGGTCCCGCCACGGCTGCCACGACGGCACCACGGAACCGGTAGACCACCAGCCTCGAGCCGTCCGTCGGATCGCTCCTGGCGCTCAAGAGCGCCCCCGCGGGCGCCGGGACGACCTCCGCCGCGGCCGTGAGGTCCTGGGAGAGCTGTCGGAGGTTCTGGGCCACCTGCCGGGCCGTGTTCGAGCGAGCCGAGTACGGCACGTCCTTCAGGAAGCCCAGAATGTCGCAGGCGGAGTTGGGCTGGTCGGACGGGAACGTCATGCTCGCCGTGAACGTGGAGGGGACGTTCCCGACGAACCGGATGTCGACCGTGGCCTTGTCCTCGCTGCCCGAGACGGAGACCAGGAAGTCGGGGCCCAGCACGGGCTGCAAGAACGCCACGACCTCCGGGGCGCTGTAGGTCTGGGCCGTGAACGTGACCGAGTACGGAGAGCCGGGAGCGCCCGGCACCACGATGGTCAGGAGCCGGTTCTCGTCGACCCCGACCTTCTGCTCCCCGGGGTCGTAGCCCAAGACCGTGTTCGCGTTCCCGCCGCCGATCGTCACGATGGCCGACTGGCCCACGAAGAGCGAGTTGATGGTGAGCTGGGAGGCGCCGATCGGGAACGCCTGGTAGCTCGCCTGGAGTCCCGCGGACGCGATGGCCGCGTTGATGTCCGCGATGATCTGCGCCGTCGGAACGGCCGCGCCCACCGTGAGCGTGATCTGGAGGTAGACCGACTGCTTGGCCTGCGGGTGGAAGAGCGAGAGCTGGAACTGGCTGTTGACCAGCGTGTTGAAGGGCCCGCTGTTCCTCGAGACGAGCCCAGCACCCAGCGCCTGCGTGAAGTTGTACCCGCCCGTCTGCGTGAAGCCGAGGGTCGTGTTGGTGGCCTTGACGCCACCGATGACCACGCGAGCGTTGGGACCCAGGAAGAGCGCGGCGATCTGCACCTGCGCTCCGACGGGCGTGGCCGCGTACGAGGCCGCCAGGCCCGCCGCCAGAATGGCCGCGTTGATGTCAATGCAGATCTGCGCGGCCGTGGCCGCGGGGTTCGGGGACAGGATAGCCGTCACGTCCACGTACGCGAGGCCGATGGGGTCGTAGAGGTAGAGCTGGAGGAAGTCGTTCTGGCCGAGGACGATGTTGAAGGGCCCGGGCTTCGTGCCCAGCACGGTCGTGGCGGGCTGGAACGCGTGCGTGAAGAGCCCGTTCGCCTCGGCGTAGAGCGCGTCCGAGAGCGTCAACGCGAAGGGCGCGGCGCCGTTCAGGGACACGTTCACGACCGGCGAGCCCTTCACGTTGTAGGGCGCGAACAAGTCCGCCTTCAGGGTCGCGGGCGCCGCGAGGTGCGCCTCGTCCGAGTACGCCTGCCCGGAGCCCGTCAGGGGGAAGAACGGACCCGGCCCCGTGAAGGAACCGATCTCCCGCAGGACGGCCTTCGTGGTCAGGAGCGCGAGCACCACGGTCCGCAGGCTCTCGAGACGTGCCAGGGGCTCCTGTGGGGACAGCAAGGACACGATGCGGGCCACCGTCTCGCGGGAGCGCGAGATCGCCCCCGAGGCCGCCAGGGTCGGGAGGTTCAGGGCGTTGTAGTCGTCGAGGGCGTTCTGGAGCACGAGGGCCCGGCGCTTCGTCTCCTCGTGCGCGGCCTTGACCTGCGGGAGCAGGACACGGATCTGCGTCCGGGCACCCTGCGGGGTCTGGACGACCTTCCCGGAGTCCTTGATGTTCGCCCCATTCTCCCCCAAGAACGCATCCACGTTGGAGGCGAAGCGTTGGAAGGCCGGCGTCGACTCGATGTTCTTGAACGAGCTCGAGCGGTTCGAGACGGCGCCGCTCAGCTCGAACAAGGCGGCCTTCGCGTTCGAGAGCGGGCTCAGGTTCGTGATCGGGAACACCTTCCGGCCCGTCGCCACCAATGCGGCCTGGAGCTGCGTGACCAGCCCCGCCTCCGTCCTGACGGCCTCGAGGAGCCGAGAGGCAGCGAGCTGGATGACGTAGAGCGGCGCGGTCGGGTTCAGGAGGAACAGCCCGCTCGCGGCCTCCTGGACGTCGTTGAACGTGACCTCGATGGACCGCACCCCGAGCGAGTCGATGGGTCGACGCACGGTCGTGCGGATCAACGACGAGGTCGCGCTCTGGATCTCGGTGTCCGTGTAGCCGGTGTTCTGCGTCATGTCGCTCCGAGGGGCTAAGTTCGACGAGCCCGTGAGGGCCCGTCGAGGGGACGACCGGCCTCAGCCGATCGTCTGGATGATACCCTGTTCGGTCATCTTCGACTCGATGCTGGGAGGCTTGGCCTTCCGGAGCGTCTCGCGAAGCTTCAGGAGCCCCGCGTCCTGATGGGGCGCCGCGACCTGTGCGTACACCTGCTTGTTGTACTGGATCGCGACCACAACGCCGGCCTCGACCTTGCCCATCACGACGTCGATGTCCGTGAGCTTGGCAGCCTCGAGCCCGAAGACCTTTCGGGCCAGGCTCTTCACGTCCGAGAGGACCTTGTTCATCTTCTCGTTGTACTTCCGCCCGACTGCTTCCTGGGCCCGACGCTGTTTCCTCGACATGGGGTTCTCCTAGCTGACGTTGGCGTTGATGGCCTTCGTGATGACGGCGTGCAGGACCTCGAGGTCCTTCACGAGGTGGCAGGGCTGGTCAGGCGGGTGCTGCTCCGCGTGGGCGCTCCTCTGCGTCTCGATGTAGCTCGCGACCTGCCGAGCGAGCTCGAGGTCGACGTGCTTCATCATGGTCTGGACCGCGACCTCGGCAGCCTGTTCCTGGGTCTTGGTCTGCTGCTGCTCGTTGAACTCCTGGAGGAGCTTCGCGAACGTGAAGCCGATCTGCGGAGAGACCGCCGCCGGCGCGTTCGAGGGTGCCTCGTCAAGCGAGAGGCCCAGAAGGCTCGCGAGAGGGTCCGGGTCCGGCTTCGTGCCCAGGACGAGCAGACCCCTCTGGCCGATGGTCATGATCTCGACCTTGCGGCCCTCCGACGAGAACGTGTTGAGCGCGTCCTCGAGCTCTTCCGCGTCCGGGAAGCCCTGCCCAAACGTACCGAACTGGATGACCTCGACCCGGTACTTCTTCTTCGACTGCTCCTTGTCCTCGTCTTCGTTCTTCTTGGTCACGGCGTCGCCTCCTTGATCTTGTGGTTGTCGAACCAGAACCGCGCCATCTGCTCGAGCCTGCCGTAGCAGTCCTCGAGCGACCGGGTGGCGGGGTTGGGGCCGCCGTACGCGATCTTGCTGAGCCTCTTCTCGATGCGGTCGATCTCGAGCTCGATCTTCGCCTTCACGGCGCCCGCCTGCGCCGAGAGCTTGGCCGTGAGCTCCGTGTTGGCCTTCTTCTCAGCCCGCAACTCGTCGAGCTGTTCTCCGAGCTGCTGCTGAAGCGTGGTGACCTGCATGAGCAGGTGCCTGTTCTCTTCGAGCGTGGTGCGTACCAGCTCCTTCGTGGTCATGTTCGAGACGTCTTCTTCCATGGGACCTCCAGAGACCAGAACGGCCTCGAGGTTCTTATGCCGGCAAGAAGCGCGTTCTTACCACTCCACCGCAGCTTCTTCGAGGTCCCCGAGGTCTTGTTCCAACAAGCGCATCGTCGGGGCATGGGTGAGCGTCATGATGGAGACGTCGCTGGACGTGGACTCGAGGTACCGCTTTCGTCGGACCGGCGGACGACCGATCGAGGTCACGTCGCTCGGGGTCATCTTCTTGATGCGCTCCCGCACGGCCTGCGGGTCCATGTCGAGGCTGTCGCAGATGGTCAAGAACGAGAAGACCGCCCACCCGTCCTTCTCTCGCTCGATCCAGTTGGGGTGCCCCGGCCCCTCCTCGAAGAGCCACACGTACGCGTCGCGGGCGAGCTCGGCATCACGCAGGCGGCGGCTCGAGCGGTAGAGCACCCAGTCGTAGGCTGCGCGTCGAAGGATCTCAGCCAGCAGGACGCGTGAAGACAGGTCAAGCCTGTTCACGTCACCGTCACCTGCTGGGGCACGCCCTGGATGCCAGCGTCGGGGATGTGGACGATCGTGCGGTCCACCCGGGCCGCCCGAAGCTCTGCCGTGCCGGCCGTGAGCCCCCGCAGCGTCACCTTGTTGGGCCCCGGGATGACCGCGAGCACGGTCGCGTCCGAGCTCGACCACTGGACGTCCCCGCTCTGCGCCCCGTTGCCGTCGAGCTTGTTGCCGTCGGACGTGTAGACGGTTGGGGTGACGTCGATCTCCTGCCCGGCCGCGACCGTGTAGGGGCCCGGGGTGTCGAACGTGATGAGCTGCACGATCGGGAACAGAAGGTCGGGCAGGTTCACGTTCGGGGCGTCCGGCACGGCGACCAGACGAAGAAGGTCCTCGTACCCCGTGACGGTCACGTCGTACTTGGCGCAGCGGATGAGCGGCACCTGCACGTAGCCATGGCAGTCGGTCCGAACCTCGCGTCGCTCCGTCAGGACCGCGGCTCCGTCGAGCCAGACCGGCAGGAACTTCGCGATGAAGATGATGGCCACGTTGGCGGCCGGAGCACCCGTCACGTCCCTGAAGTACCCGTACGCCATCGAGAGACGCGGGTCGGTCGTGACCGGTGGCACGAAGAGGTCGCCCGAGACCTCGAAGGTGTTCGGCCCGCCCGCCAAGACCGTGAACTGCTGCGGTTGCCGGAAGGCCACGCGAGTCTTGTAGAAGCGAGCCTCGAAGCTGTTGCCGGGTGGCAGCAAGAAGCCCGCGACCCCGTTCACATCCGTCTGGGCTTCGGTCAGGGGCTGGCCCGAGAGCGTGAAGAGCCGCACGACCACGCCCGCGATCGGGAGCCTCAAGGGCGAGGTGTCCCGCACGACGATGTTGACCGCCTCGTACGCCATAACACCACACCTCCCTTGGCCACCGGCTGAAGCACGATGCTGGTCTCGTCCGTGAGCGCCTCCGTCATGCGAACCGGCCGACGAGAGTGCTCCTCCCTGACGGCGGAGCGCTTCGCGAGCCCGATGAGGCGCACGTCGCGGAGGTAGTACTGAAGGCGCTTCCCCGGCACGAAGTCGAGCTCGTGCATGACCCACCCGCCCTCGGTCGGGTCGGGACCGGGGAACTTGATCTGGATCACAGCGTGCTCCTGAACGCGAAGTCCACGTCCGGCACGGCCACCGAAAAGAGGTCGTCCTTGCCCATCGCGGGGTCGAAGAGGTTGAAGCTCTTCACGCTCGGGTCGGTCGGCACCGTGACCGTTCGGGCGAGGTTCGTCCCCGAGACCCCGACCGTCACCTTGATGCCGCGTACGAGCAAGAACTCCACGTGCCCGTTCTTGTCCGTGAGCCGCGAGGTCTGGGGGCCCGGAGAGGGCACGACCGTACGGCCCTCCACGAGCTGCCCGTTGAACGCCCCCTCCAGGCGGACCTCGCGATTCGGCAGGGGGCGCCCCGACGTGTCCACGAGGTCCAGAAAGCCCACCACGAGGTCCGTGAGCGAGACGACGGTCTGGGCCGGGATCGGCGCCGAGAAGTCGCTGACCTCGTCCGTCTCGGCGTTCCGGTACCGCGCCTTGTAGAAGGCCGACTCGGACCCGTGCGGGTCCGTGAACGCGTACGAGTCCTGCCCGGGCACGAGCACCAGCCGTGCATCGTGCCCGAACGTGAAGGACTCCGGCTCGGTGGACGGCAGGCCCAAGATCCCCGCGCCCTCGCTCGGTAGGATCCGAAGAATCGCCTGCACGCCGGGCTCCAGGCTCTCGACGACCATGCTGCCGTCGGAGAGCACGTAGGAGCGCAGCCGTCCTGCTGACTGCGAGGTGATCTGAGCCGCGATCGTCCCTCGCTGGATGGGGTCGGTTCCCGTGAACGTGGTCGTGATGCGGTCGCGCTCGTCCAGCAGGACCTCGAGGGTCTTGCCGACGATCGTCTCGTAGCGGCCCATCACGGGCACCGCAGGCGGGTCACCTGCGCCTTGAGGAAGACGAGGCCCCGACCACACGGCGCTCGTCAGCTCTTCGTACGGACCGTTCGGTCCCGACATCGACCTCCAGACCTCGAGGCGATCGAAGCGCGAGGGAGACCACTCGCTCTCGGGAGCCGAGAACTGGAGCGTGACCACCTGGCCCAAGATCGATGCCGCGCTCATGTCACGCCTTCGCGACTTCGCCGGTAGCGTTCACGGGCTCGACGGACTCCCCTTCGATGAGGCCGTCGCGGCGGATCGTGATGCTCTCGGCCATCATCCCGTAGCTGCCCGCGAACTCGGTCCGCAGGTCCACGAGCTTCTTGCCGATCTCCTGCCCGGCGGTCTGGAGGCGGGCGAGCTCGTCCTGGCAGAGCCGGGTCTTGAGGGTGATGTTCTCGTGCTCGAGCTGGAGGTTGTCCACGCGGAGCTTGTCCACCGCGGAGAGCTGCTTGGCGTTCTTCATGTGGCTCATCCTGTCAGGAAGTCGTTGACTTCGTCCACGACAAGTTGCGAGGCCGCCCCGACGGTCGTCTGGGCCACCTGCCCGACCCCACGACCCGCGAGAAGAGCCTTCAACATCTTGACCCTGGCGTTGTACTCGGCCTGCGTGGACGCCGACCAGCTCTTCGTGAGCTTCACGAGGTCGTCCATCCGCTGGTCGCGGGCCTTCTTGCGATCGGCGTCCAGGCTCATGCCGGAATACTACACCCGGTTGCCCTTTCGGTCGCGTCCCGTGGGCTCGTGTTCGCACGCCGTGCCGTTGACCCGGAGCGGCGGCCGGCAGCGCATCGCAATCTCGGGGACCGGGCGGCTCCCGTGCGCGGTCTTCTTCTACCACGGCGCTAAAAGAAAGACCCGCCACGTGAGCGGCGGGTCTTCCAGGAGTCTCTCCTCCCTGTCGAACCCTAGGTCGTCCCTGAAGCAACCAGGGACCGCACCATCGGGTGTGGAGCCGCGGGGAATCGAACCCCGGTCCGTCAGAACTCTTTCAAGAACTTCATCCACGTGCGTGGTCCGTGAACCTCACGGACACGGGTGCGGCTCAGCCGCGTACTCCTTCATCTGCTCCTCGTTCACCTACTTGAAGAAGACCTCTCGGTGAACCAGCCCTTGTGGTTGACGCTCTACCGATACCAGGACGATCTCTCGTTCGAGCGCCGTTCAGCCCGTGAGGGCGAAGAACGGGACCGCGTTGTCGTTCGCGATCAGGGTTGCCCTCTTGGAGAGAGTGGGCGCTCTTGCACGCAGTTCTTGCTGTCCTTCCAACGTCGAAACCGATCGGCCCCGAAGATGCCCGTCTCTCCGGGCCGTCTCGTCTTCCAGCTTTTTCGCGTTGACGTTCGCCTCTTCTACCTCTGCTGGTCTGAGGTGGTCCTCTAGGCAACTTTCGAGTTCCAAAAAACCGTGTTCCCTCAGGGGAAGGGAGAGGTTGCCGGTTTGAGAGTTCCTACTCTACTTCGTCGAGATGCCCCTCTGCAAGCGGGCGCGTTCGACGGCGCCCGAGAACGTACGAAGCAGCGCGTCCTTCTTGTTCCGGTAGAGTAGCTCGATACGCGGCCCCATCTTCGCTTCTCCGTACGAGATGGACGGAGGCGGGCCCACGAAGGGGTGCCGCAGCGGGTCCGTGTTCTTCCTCGAGAGAGACCGCATCCCCTTCCTCCGGATCGCCGACAGGAGGAAGTCCGTCATGAACACGTCCGGGATCCCGACGTCGTGCATCTCGCGCATCTTCTTGGTCCGTCCACGCCCGTTGTACTGGAACTCGCGAGCGTCCCGCTCGTGCAGGATCATGTAGGCCACCAAGGCGCAGCCGCGCAGGGTCGTCCCTACCTTGGTGTTCCTCTCCTCCGGGTCCCTGAGTCGGAGCTGACCCTCGGCCAGCATGGCCCTGGGGTCCGAGATGCCATGGTCCACGAAGTAGATGCGACCACTCTTCGTGGTCTTGATCGTGTGCTTCTTCCTGGCGCACGGGACCACGAACTCCAGCTCCGCGAACGCCAGGTCGTCGAACGTGAGATGCGACATGTTCAACGCCTCGCGGAGCTTCGCGTTCCCGAGGGCGTACATCATGCCCTTGGCCCCTTGGGGCGTCAGGAGTTCACGATGCTCGCGACGCAAGGATGTCCTCCTCGTACGGGATCTCCTTCCGGTACTGCATCCAGCCGTCGAAGTTCCCGCAGAAGTGCGTCGTACGGACCGAGATGACCTTGCGCACGATGCCACGGAACATGACCGTGTCACCGGCTTGGTAGCCGACCGTTCGCGTGTCCGCTCGGAAGCCGCCCTCGAGTACGACGTGCGTCATCCGGTAGACGTCGAGTTCCTCCGGCGTCATGGGACGAGCCACGTGCTCGAACGGGCTCATGTGACCGCCGGTCAGGAGGCCATCGTGCAAGCGGACGTCCTCGTTGAGGTCGCGGCGCTTGTCGTGCGTGAGGTAGCTGAGACGAGCGGCACGCCCCGACGAGACCTTCTTGGCGTCCTCGCGCGGGAGCGCCGCCGGGTCCTGGTCCGAGAACGCGAGCTCGTCCTCGGTGCCGGACACGTACGGCATGTGCCACTGGCCCTCCTGCAAGAGCGTCGGCCGCGAGGCCCCGTACAGCTCCTTCATCATCGCCGCCGGCTTCTGGATGGCCGGGTGGGCGCTCTTGTTGTCTCGGAGGTTGAAGAAGTTGCTCCACTCCGTCGCGGTCACGAGGATCGTGTGCCACATGAACGGCTCGAGCAGCCGGTTCGTGAGTTGCTTGTGGACGCCGATCTCGAGCAGGCGCTTGGCCGTCACGACGGCCTCGTCACGCCCCTTCAGCCAGACGTTCTCGCACGTCTGCTGCTCGATGGGCGAGAGGTCCTGCTCGGCGACCATGCCCTTCTGGTTCTTGCCCCAGGTGTCGGGGATGTACGGGTCCTCCTCGACCATCCGGATCATCTTCTCGACCGGGATGGCGCGGCTCGAGGCCGAGTTCCTGGAGAACATCCGATGGGTGTTGAACTCCGCCAGGACGATCCTGGGGAGCGTGATCTCGAACGAGGTGAGGCGGTGCCCCGCGGAGCTGATGCTGTCGAGGATGACCTTCGCTGCGTAGGCCATGGTCAGAGGTCTTTCTTGGTCAGGAACGGAACGTCATCGGCTTCACGACGACGATCGATGTAGGACTTCTCGAACGAAGAAGACCCCTCGCTCACGACGTAGGGCTCGTCACCTTCTACGTCCCGCGAGGGGCCCATCTTGCGCAACTGCTCCTTGGGGATCTTCTTTCCCTCAAGCGGGCGCTTCTTCTTGGCGGCCATCTTAGACCTCCTTGTTGACCTCGTTGCCGAAGCACTCCCACTCCGGGCCTTGCTGGCGTCGGGCGAAGAGCTCCTTGTAGGGACCCCAGCAGAGCGTCTCGACGAGCCGGTAGAACTCGTCGGGCTTCCTGGAGTGCGGGCCGACCTGGGCCTCCATGACCTGGTCGGGCGGGTAGTCCGTCAGGTCCTCCGCCTCCAGGATGGACCTGATGTTCTTCACCTTCGGCTCCGGGCGGCCCCGGACGCCGATGAGGCACACCTCGTGCGAGAGCCGCACCGTGCGCCCCATCCCGAAGTGCGTCTTGCCGTTCTTCGTGAGCTTCTTCCAGACGATCTCGGACTTGATCGTGAAGCCCCACGCCTTCGCGACGTCGAGCGCTTCCTGCTGCATGGACGACACCCTCCAGAGGAAGAGGTAGCAGTCGTCGTGCAAGGGCGGCAGAGGAAAGCTCTTCAACTCTTCTACCGAAAGCGTGTCGTAGTGCTTCGCCGCACCGCGCCCTTTTCCGGGGAGGCTGTCCCCAAACCTCCAGGGGCAGTCCGCGACCAGCACATGTCCTTTCACCTGTCTCATACGTGTCTCCAGTTCTTCGTAACGGCGTTGTGAAGCGAGAGGTAGTTGACCTTCAGCTCTCGAGCGATGTCCGCCAAGACGGCGCCCGAAGCTACGCGATCCCGCACCGATCGAATCAGCTCTTCGGTGAAGATCGCGTTTGGCTTCTTCGACCCTCGCGGTTCTCGTCCACGACGAACGCAATCCTCCCTGTTCTGCTTCTGCGTTCCAGGACGCAGATGGCCGGGACGAACACACGCAGGGTTGTCGCACCGATGCAACAAGTAGAAGTCGGCGGGAACAGGGCCGTTGACTTCTTCCCATGCGAATCGGTGCGCTCTGATGTGCCTCTGCTTGTCCTCTCCGGGCACGCTGACCTGGAACTTTCCGTAGCCGTCCTTGTCGCGTCCGCCCGTCCAGGTCCAGCAACAGCCCAACACGCCCGGTACCTTCGGACCGTTCTTGTCGACCTTCTCCCAGAAGAGTTCCGACGGGTCCTTGCAGGACGCAGGAGGAGCGACACGAACGTACGGCCCGCGAACGTAGATGCCCCGACGTCGAGCGCGACGACGCTCCTCCTTGGGGCTGAGCGTCATCCGATCCTCTCGAGGCTGCTGCTCTTCAGGCCCTGGCGCTTGAGCATGCCCATGCAGGCCCCGCAACACCAGAACTCGGGGTCGCCCTTCTTCGTTCCCTTGAACTTCGCCATGAGCGAGCCCGAGCAGAACTCGGTCTTGACCTCGCACTTCGGCTTCTCGCTCTTGGGCACGTCGGCGATGTTCGGCTTCTTGCTGCTGTGGCGCTTCGTGGTGGCGCCGATGTCCTTGATCATCTTCTTCGTTTCCTTTTCTGACCGGTGTCGTACCAGGCGTACGCCTCCCGCAAGAGAGACGGAGCCCAGCGCTTGATGAACGTGACTCCCGTACCACCGGACGCGACCTCGATGACCGAGACGCCCAGGGGACGGAGCTTCGAGGACGAGTAGGCCGCGAGGTCGAGACCGACCTTGACGTACTCGGTCATGAGATCGACCTCGCTCTGGTCGTGGCAAGGCACCACGTAGCTCTCGACCACGCCGTTGGCCCAGTCGAAGTTCTTGGGGAAGTCCGTGAACTGGAAGTAGAAGTGCGCCCCGAGCATCTCGCACGGGTCCTCTACGTCATGTTCTTCCCCGCACCAGTCGCACCGCTCAACCTGGCCGGTCAAGGCGCCGCTCCTGCTCTTCGGCCAACCAGTCGCGGTAGCGCCGGGCGTCCTCGAGCATGTCCGGCGCCCAGCGGTAGATGATCGTCCACGCGATCCTGTCGGTGCCGCCGCTGAAGACCTTGTAGTTGGTCCTGGACTTCGAGGGCGGCGCGACGCTGCCGCCCGTGCAACGAACGCCCATCATGAGGCGGAAGTACCGACTCAGGAGTCGGTCGTCCTCGACGGGGCGGTCCCAGCTCGGCTTCTCCTGGAGCGGCACCACCCAGCAGATCTCGTACTGCCCTCCCTCGTTCGGGTGCACCGTGAGCCACTCGTAGGCCCACACGTAGTACACCGCCTTCGGGAAGTAGCAGGACTCGAAGGGTCCGTGCGGTGCCCCGCACAGACCGCACTTCGGAGCCTTCACTTGTACTTGTTGATCTTCGCGATGATGCCCGCCTTCAAGCGCGACACCTGCGAAGGGTTGAGGCTGAGCTCTCGGGCGAGCTCGGTCGTGCTCCTGACCGGGCTGGTCGGGTGGTACACGAGGTCGAAGACCTTCTTCTCGCGGTCGGTCAGGACCGAGGGGAGAAGCGAGAGGACTTCATCGTGCCGCGGCCCGAGCTTCGGAAACGGGTCGCTCTCGAGGGCGCTCGAGGGGATGTCCTTCACCATCGCGGCCTGGATGCTCGTCAGGCGCTTCAAGGGCATCCCGAGGTGCCCCGAGAGCTCCTCAGCCGTGGGCTCCCGCCCCAGGTCTTCCTGGAGGTTCGCGGCGCCGCGCTGGATGCGGCCGATCTCGTACGCCTTGCCCTCGGGGATGTACGCAAGGTTCTGGTGCTGCACCACGAAGCGCTTGGCCTTCGGGATGCGGTTGTAGACGTGCGTGAGCAGCGACGCCCCGCGGTCGGGGTTGTAGGTCTGGAAGGCGCCGATGACGTGCTTCGTGATCTCCGCCTCGAGGGCGGTCTTCGGCACCATCGGGAGTCCGCCGCCGTACTCGACGGCCTTGCGCTGGATGAGCGGCTTGTACGCGTCCAGCAGGGGGTCGAGGTGGTCGGGCTGCCGCCCGTTGTTGTTCCAGGTGTGCCAGTGCGACAGCTCGCGGACCTGGCGGACCTGGGCCTCTTTGGACTTCTCCTCGAGGGCTTCGTCGAGAGGTTGATGAGCCATGCTGGTCCTCCAGGACTCTTGTTCCGCAAGAGCCTGCGCGTCTGCGTCAGCGCCCGAGGACCGAACCGACCTTCTCGAGCAGGGTCTTGGACCGCGTGACGTACTGCCCGGGCTTGCCGTGCACGAAGCTCTTGGCGATCAGCTCCTGGTCGGCCGCGCGATCGGCGCCGTCGTTCGTGAACAGGCGCTTCAGCATCGTCAGGTTCTCGTCGAGAGCGCCTGCCTCCGCACTCTCCGTGAGCGTCTCGAGGCCCGGCGTCCTGCCCGACGTCGCGGGCTGGTCGGGCGGCAGCTCCTGGCTCCAGCGGTAGCCCTTCGGGCTGCCGTCCATCCCGACCGTCTCGGAGGCCGCGCGGTTCACGTGGTTCGTGCCCTCGATGCTCTTCTCGTTCGCCTCGAGACGTCCGGGGTTGGCGTCGGCGCTCTGGGCGAGCTTGATGCCCTGCATCTTGGCAACGGCCTGCTGGAGATGGTGTAGGCTCATGGCGAGTTCCTCGGAGAAGGATAGTACCACATGCCCGCACGAACCGAAGCCGACGTCCAGACCCTCCTCAACCAGCGGAACGGCCAGGGGCGGGTACCCTTCTGGCTGGACGTCCTCGGTCGCAGCCCGCCGTTCATGGTCGACAAGACCAACGAGTTCATCCTGTCCGGCAACGGCACGGACTCGAACCCGTTCGAGCTCGACGTCGCGGCCATGACGACCACGAAGGGCTCGTACGTGAAGTACGAAGTCTCCAACGGCGTCATGGCCGTGCAGCGGTCCACGGACCTCGCCCAAACGGCCTACGGGGTCTACTACAAGTTCGACGCGGCCTTGGTCGCCTCGAACGTCAACATCTACGTCTACAAGGAGACGGGCGACCTCGCGATCAGCGACACGTACATGTACGTCTTCAAGGGCGGCACGTACGCCACGCGAGACCTCGCGTACAACTTCGGCCTCTCCTACTACGCGGATCACAACACCAAGCTGCCGTACGGCTCCGCGGTCCTGACGCCCGACATCTCTGTGCCCGGCTACTACCTCATCGAAGCCACGAGCTTCGCAGGCAACCAGACCGGCAAGCTCATCATCCAGATCGAGGCGGTCGGTCGGGGTGGTGGTGGCGGTCGGTAGCGTCCAGGAACGCTCGCGCTTTCCTGACCAGCTCCATGTAGCGTCTCGGGTCGTACTGCCTCACGAGCAACGCCTGCCCCAAGACCGGCAAGGTCCTCTGGGTGAACCCGAGGCGTTCGGCTCGCTCGAGGAGCCGGGTGATGGCGCTTGGACCGACCGGCACGACTACTTCGTGAAGGCTCGGCGCACACCCTCGGTGGCCTTCGTGGCCCCCATGGTCGGCTTCCCCCACCCCGGCAGCTTCGGCATCCCCGGTGCCTTGAAGGCCGGCGGCTGCACTCGCCCCACGGTCTGGTCGATGCTCGGCCCCGGCGCCTGGTTGTGCGCGGACGTCCCGACGTTCTGGGCCTGCCGGAGCACCGCGCCCGGCGTCTTGGCCTTCGGGGCCAGGAGCTCCGCGCCCTTGAAGACCTGGTCCTGAAGCATCCGCTGGTCGCGGTGCACGAGCGCCGGCGCGATGGCGGGGACGATCGTCTTGGCCGACTCCCGCACCATCTCGCCCACGTGCGGACCCGCCAAGGCCGCGGCCGTCTCGACCACGTTCCCGGCGCCGTCCATGACCATCTCGGCCCCACCCCCGAGAGCGTGGATGGCTTCCATGAGAGCTTCCATGAAGCCGAGCTTCGCGAACTCCCCGGCCTTCTGGACGACGCTCTGGAGACCGGGCGGCGCCTTGTTGGGCAGCCCGCTCACGAGGTTGAAGCCTCCGCCGCCCGTCGGCCCCGAGTACTCGCTGACGGTCATGGCCGCGCCCTGCCCGACACCGCCCACCTTGTGGATGATCGGCACCTCGGGCTCCGGAGCCTTCTCGGCCTGGTACTCCTGCATGAAGCGGTTCAGCTTCCCGATCTCGGCGTTGCGGTCCAGGCCCGACCGCACGAGCGGGATGGCGCCCGCCGTCAGGGCGCCCTTGAGGGCGTCTCCCGCGACCGCACGGACCGGGGAGGACCCCACGGCCTTCCCGAGCCCCAGGATGCCCTTCGTGGCAGCCCGGTAGGGCTTCCTGCCGGCTGCCAGCTCCCCCAGGGCGCTGATGGCCGGGCCGGACACGGCCCCGAGGGCGCCGTACCGAAGAACCTGCTCTCCGGTGGGCTTGTTCTCCTCCAGGGACTCGAGCCGCTCGAGCGCACGCCGCGCCTCCTGGGGGCTGACCTCCCCGAGCTTCGAGAGCTCGTCCAAGCACGCACCGAACATGGTCAGACCCACTTCCCCGTGGCGATCCTCTTCGCCACGAGCGGCGCCGCGAGGATCCCGAGACCCGCGGTGTCGAGGGCGGCGTGCCCGGACTCGCCGAGGAGCTGCTTCTTCTCGATCTCGTGCTCACCGGCGCCCGCGCCCGCACGAGCATGGGCCTGAAGACGGTCAGCCCCGATCGCACCCAGGATCCCGAGGCCCCCAACCTCGAGCGGGTCCTCGAGGTGGTGCACCTGCCGCGCCACGCCCTTGACGGCGTCCATGACGGCCGCCGACTTCAGGAGGCCCTCGAGCTCGTCCCGGAAGGCCGCGAGGTTCACGTGGCCCCCTGGGACATGTTGCCGGGCGGAGCCGTGACGGGAGAGCCCCCGCGGGCCATCCCCGGCAGTGGGCTGGCCGGCGGAGCGCCGGTCGTGCTCGGCATCCCCATGTCGGCGTCCTTCTCCTTCTCGCGAACGGCCGGCACCGAGCTCTTGGCCGCGAGACCCGGGAACTTCTTCGCGACGTCCTTGTAGACCTCGGCCTTCTCGCTCGGCGACCCGAACTGCTTGACCCGCGCGAGGGCGTTCGCGGCGTGGGCCTTGTCGTGGATCGGGTACGCGGGCTTGCCGGTGTCGGACTGCTCGCTCGAGAGCGCGAAGTTCTTGTCCTTGATGTGCTCCCGGCCCGCCGTCGTGAGCTCGGTGGCGATCTTCGCCAGGGCCTCACCCAGGCTGCCGATCTTGATGCCCTGCATCCCCATGGGCTTCGGGGCCGGGATCGGCTTCGTGACCGT
>JAKPDW010000089.1 GCA_029552245.1 Deltaproteobacteria bacterium | reverse complement strand
GGCCGTGTTGTCGGACGGGAACGCGGTGATCATCTGCGTGATGCGCAGACGCAGCTCCGCCAGGCTGAAGAAGACGTTCTGGCCCTGGAACTTGTTGTCGTAGAAGTACGAGCCCCCGATGGCCTCGAGGATGCGGATGAGGCCGCTCAGGAGGCCGGGGATGCCGGGGTACTGGGCGCTCTTCTGGTGCAGGAGCCCGGCGATGATCTCCCCCGGGCTTGAGAGGAAGTCGGTCAGGAGGTTCGTGGACCCACCGGAGAACACGGCCTTCAGGCCCGGTCCGAACAGGTCCGTGTTGTTGAACTGGTACGCGTAGTCCCAGTAGTTCGAGAAGTCGACGCACTGGAGGACGATGGAGCGGTTCGTGGGGGTCTTAGTCCACTGGAACCCCACGATCTCGCCGGCGAAGAGCAGCTTGTACTTCACGTTTCTGGAGTCGGCCGCGAAGTTCGCGTCCTCCTCGGGGACGATCACCCCCGCGTCCTTGGCGTCCTGGAGCTGCTTCTGGTGCGCGGTCGGCTCCTGCTGGGTGGGGCGCTGGTCCGGCCCCCGGAAGGTCACGAAGGGGTTCGTGGCCTCGTAGGGGTCGGCGAAGAAGAGATGCACGACCGTGCGGGGCAGAAGACGCGTGGCCAGGGAGGCCGGTGGGATCTGGATGGCCGCCTGCGCGGGTGCGTTGGGCTGGCTGATGATCTGGGCGCTGATGACCGGCACCTCGATGCCCTCGAGGAACAACCGAATCTTGAGCTGCCCGCCTTGACCGACGATCGGCATGGGTCAGAGGGTAGCCGAGTTCTTCTTGGTCGCGTTGCTGTCGCAGTTCGCGCTCCCGCCGCCCTGCCCCGTGGGGTCGAGCGAGCCGGGCACCGACTGCATCCCGAAGGCCCCCGTGCCCTTGATCCCGACTCCGAAGCCCGCGACCGCGTTCACGTTCGCGCCGCCACCCAAGATGCCCGAGCCGCCCTTCCCGACGCCGCCACCAGCCCCGAAGCCACCGCCGAAGCCTGCACCCGCGAACTTCCCACCCCCAGGACCGATCCCACCCTTGAAGGTGCCGTCGGGCGCGTACCCGCCCGTGAACGGGTACGAGGTGGTCGTGTTCGGGCCGTACTTCGTGAACCCGAGGCCGTAGGGATCGCCGGACGGGTTGCCGATCGGGTTCTGGTTGAAG
>JAKPDW010000087.1 GCA_029552245.1 Deltaproteobacteria bacterium | reverse complement strand
GGTCGATGCCGGTGCTCACCGTGAGCTGGACAGGCCGGATGCCCTGCTCGGCCAGTGCCTCTCTGAGCGTGTGCATGTTCTGCACGAGGATGTCGCGGGTCACGGATTGGTCGGTCTTGAACACTGCCTCGAGCCGGCCGTCGTGCATGGTCATGCTCACTTCGACCCGCCCGAGCAGAGGGGGGTTGAGCCTGAGCGTAACGCTTCCCCCGCCGTCCTTCACGTGGGCGGGGAGTGTCTGCCTGAGCTGGTCCATGACGCCCTTCATGTGCTGCTCAAGGAGGGTCTCGGGCCTCTGCCCGCCCAGACTCCTTGCAAGGGCCTCGAAGCCCTCCCTGCCCAGTGCGGCCCGGATCTCCGGCAGGACTGCACCCGGCTGCCAGAGCTTAAGCGAGGTCTCGATGCCCACGAACTCCTGTTCGCTCATGGCGGATTTCAGGAATGCGAGAACCTCTGCCTCGCGGGGGGTAAGTCCCTGACCTTCCCGTGCCTTCAGGAAGGCGTTGATCCGTGAGGTGACCTCCTCGACCGCCTGCCTGCGAACCATCTCGTCCGAGGAGAAAAACAGGTCGGAGAGCACCTCGCTCTTTACGCCGAAGATCTCCTCCGCGCTCCTTGCCAGGCCTGCCTGGTTCACGGCCTCAGGGGCCGCACCGCGTGACGGCGCCGCGTTCCGGATGGCCCTGCCCTGCCTGAGGGCGTCCGCCACGAGGACGCTGATCTCCGCGGTCAGGCTCGAGATGTTCTGCCGGATCACATCAGCCGCCGGGAGGCCTCCCCCCGGTGCCGGCTCATTTACACCGGGAAAGGCCTGGTCGCTCATGGTACCTCCCGCATCCGGCATGCCCGCCGTGAGGCTGGCGACGAGGGCCTCAAGGGCTTGGGCGTCGGAGACGGCGAGCGACCGTATCGCCTCCATGGAGGCATCCCCTCCGGCGGCCCGTGTGCTCAGGGTCGTAGAGAGCTTGGCACTCAGCCAGGCCTTGACAGAATCCTTCAGGGCCGTGTCCGCCATCAGAGCGTCGATATCCGCCTGCCCGAGCCCCTGAAACGCGAGAAGCGACTCGAGTGCGCTGTCCGATATCACCCCGTTCCG
>JAKPDW010000079.1 GCA_029552245.1 Deltaproteobacteria bacterium | reverse complement strand
GAGACTTCTCCGAGATCTATATCGAGCACAAGCAGGGCACTTCCATCGTCTCCGAGGCGAGGAGGATCGAGCGATTCGTCAGCACCGTCGAGGGCGGCGTGGGGCTGCGCGTGGTGATCGGGGACCGCAGCGCCTATGCCTACACCAACGACCTGTCTTCCCTGGACGAGCTTGCAGACACCGTGGCCGCGGCGGTGGACGAGGGCCGTTTCGCCTCGGAGATCTCCCTGGAGAAAAGGCCTGTTCGAGGGTTCGTACTCTCCTCGGTGGACCCCATGAAGGTCGAGCCCGGCAGGAAGATCGAGATGGTGGAGCGAGCGGGAAAGCGGGCCTGGGGTTTCGACAAGAGCGTGGTCCAAGTGAGGGTGATCTACGGCGACGGTCTCAGGAACGTGCTGGTTGCCAACTCGCGGGGCTTCATGGCCGAGGACCGGCGCGAATCCATCGTGTTCGTGGTCCAGGGCGTACTGGCCCATGACTCGCTCATGGAGACCGGTTACGAGCCAGTGGGAGGCGCCCGGGGCTTCGAGCTCCTGGACGAGGACCCGCCGGAGCTCATCGCCGAACGCGCCCTTTCCCGGGCGCTCAGCACCCTCCACGCCAGGCGGGCGCCTGGCGGCGCCATGCCGGTGGTCCTCTCGAGCGAGTCGGGAGGGACCATGGTTCACGAGGCCATCGGCCACGGGCTCGAAGCGGACCTGGCCGGCGAGGGGCTGTCCGTGTACTCCGGGCAGGTAGGCGTAATGGTGGCCTCCCCGGCCATCACCGTGGTCGACGACGGCACCGTGAAGGGCCTTCGGGGGAGTATGGGCTACGACGACGAGGGCAACCCCACCGAGCGGACTGTGCTCGTTGAAAACGGCGTGCTCAAGACCTACCTCACCGATTTCATCACCTCGATCAAGTTCGACCTGCCCATCAGCGGCAACGGCAGGAGAGAATCATACCGCAACCGGCCCATCCCCCGCATGACCAACACCATGATCCTGCCCGGCACCCTCGAGCCCAAAGACATCATCGCCCGGGCGCACACCGGCATCTTTGTCAAGAAGATGGGCGGCGGCCAGGTCAACACCGTCACGGGTGATTTCGTGTTCAACGTCTCGGAGGGATACCTCATCGAGAACGGAACGATCGGAGAGCCCATCCGGGGAGCGACATTGATCGGGAACGGGCCCAAGATCCTCAAGTCGATCGAGCTCGTGGGCAACGACATGGGCTACGGCATAGGTACCTGCGGAAAGGACGGCCAGGGCGTGGGCGTGGCCG
>JAKPDW010000008.1 GCA_029552245.1 Deltaproteobacteria bacterium | reverse complement strand
ATGAGCGGCACCCCCTGCTCCTGGTGCGGCCGGCCGACCCGCGACGAGGATCGCCGCTACGTGGACCGATACGTCACCTGGTGGATCTGCGCCGATTGCTACCGGACGACTCGACGCGCCTGGAGGACGACGCCATGAGGGTCGCGCTGTATGCCAGGGTGAGCACCAACCTGGACGAGAAGGACCTGAAAAACAAGGATGGCGAAGCGGTAAAGCGGCAGGACCCTGAGGTACAGCTCATCAAACTCCGCCGTTTCGCGGCAAATCACGGATGGGAGGTCGTCGCCGAGTATGCAGACCGGGCCAGCGGTGCCGACGACTCCCGGCCGGAGTTCGACAAGATGATGAGGGCCGCTTATCGCCACGAGTTCGACACCATCCTGGTAGTTCGGATAGATCGTATCATGCGCTCCCTGTCCAACCTGCTCAACGTGCTCAATCAGCTCCAGGATTGGAAGGTCGGCCTGCACGCCACCGATCAGCAGATCGACCTCTCATCACCGACCGGCCGGCTGATGGTCTCCATCCTTGGAGCCCTTGCCGAGTGGGAGCGGGAGATCATACGAGAGCGCATCATCGACGGCATGGACAAGGCGAAGCTCAAGGGCACCAAGTCGGGCCTTCCCATCGGCCGCGCCCCGACCTTCAAGCCCGAGGACGTGATGGAGGCGAAGCGGCTCATACGCGAGGACCCGGCGATCTCATGGTCGGAGCTATCCCGCCGCACCGGCATGGACCGCAAGACGCTCCGGCGCAAGCTCGGAGACCTCAAGGAGGAGCTGCTAGGGAGTGGGCAATCCACCTCCTTGGCCCACCCTCAAAAAGAGGGGGGATGCATATAAACAAACGACCCCCCTCTTTTGCCCACCCCTGCGGAGGTCGCGCATGACCGGCTGGCCCCCTGATTTTGGCACGCACGGAAATCAACTGATTGCCGCACGGCAGGAGGGAGAGCGATGAGGCCCAAGCCCGGATACGCCCGCCTGACCATCTACGTGCCTAGACACCATTATGACCGCCTGGTGCGGCGCAAGCTGCTCCTGGGCCAGTCCATCAGCCAGTCGGTCGAGGAGGCGCTGGAGCGGGACGAGAGCGGCGAGGAAACCACTATTTAAAACCCTATGCTGGTCAGACCAGCTATCCCTTTTTTATTACCGACTCCCCTTATTCTACACAGGATGTTAACATGATGTTGTTAACATGTAGGGGGATTAATCACGACACATACGCCGGAGGCAATGATCCTGGGCTGCATGGCTGTGCTACGCAAGGCCGGCATGTCCAAGACCGAATCGGTCCAGCATTACGAACGACTGATGAAACATCACGACCTGACGCCCGATCAGGTCAGCGCGGCCCTGCCGGGCATCATGCTCCACGGTGGCCTCCCCGGCATGGACGAGGCG
>JAKPDW010000064.1 GCA_029552245.1 Deltaproteobacteria bacterium | reverse complement strand
ATAAATAAAGGGGTGCAGTGAGGTCAAGGTTCAAGAAGGGGTGTGCGTCTCGAGGATCTCGGCAGCCCGGGGGGCTCACGTTCGGACGGCCGGGAAGAGACGGATGGACGCGTGTATCAGGCCCGGTCGGTGTCGGGGAGGGACTTCGAGCCGGGCAAGAGGCAAAAGGCTCGGGCGGAAAGCATGTTCGGGCAAGACCTCCCGGCAGGCACATGCAGGGCGGGGAGTATCGACCCGCCCTGCATGGTCGTCGGGTTCTTGCCTAGTCGGGTATGCCCTTGAGCGCGATGTAGCGGGCGAGGTCCGCAACCCTGCACGAGTAGCCCCACTCGTTGTCGTACCAGGCCACGATCTTCGCGAGATTGTCCTGCATGACCCTGACGTACTCGATGTCCACGATGGAGGACAGCTCGTTCCCCTTGAAGTCCACGGACACCAGCGGTCTCTCCTCGCAGCCCATGATCCCCTTGAGCGTGGTCTTGGACGCCCGCTTGAGGACGGCCCTGAGGTCGTCGGTGGTGGTGTTCTTCCTCAGCTGTACCGTGAGGTCGACCACAGACACCGTGGGTGTCGGCACGCGCAGGGCGAACCCGTCGACCTTGCCCTTGAGGTCGGGGATGACGAGGGACAGGGCCCGTGCGGCGCCCGTGGAGGTGGGGATGATGCTCATGGCTGCGGCGCGTGCGCGCCTGAGGTCCTTGTGGGGCATGTCCAGGATGCGCTGGTCGTTCGTGTAGGCGTGGACCGTGGTCATCCAACCCTTCTCGATGCCGAACGCCTTGTGTACCACCAGGGCAGGCGGCGCCAGGCAGTTGGTGGTGCACGAGGCGTTCGAGATGACGTGGTGCTTCGTCGGGCTGTACTTGGTGTGGTTCACGCCCATGACCACGGTGATGTCCTCCTGCTTGGCGGGCGCGGTGATGATGACCTTCTTGGCCCCGCCGTAGATGTGCGCCATGGCGTCGGTCTTGGACGTGAACAGCCCCGTGGACTCGATCACGATCTGGACGCCCTCGTCGTCCCACGGGATGTTCGCAGGGTCGCGCATGGCGAAGCTCTTGATGGTGTTGCCGTTGATGACGAACGAGTTGCCCTTGACCTTCACCGACCCCCCGAACGTGCCGTAGTTCGTGTCGTACATGTAGAGGTGGGCGTTGGTGTTCACGTCGAAGAGGTCGTTGATCGCCACAACCTGCAGCGTATCGCCGGCGCGTTCCATGATCGCCTTGAGCACCTGGCGGCCTATGCGGCCGAAACCGTTTATACCGACACGGATCATATCATGCCTCCTCACGCTCAGTTGTCGTCGAGGCGGTACTTGTGCGCCACGAGCAGGTCGTAGTTCGTCTGGAGCGCCTGGTGGAACCGGGCGTTCTCCAGGGCCAGCGCGCTCAGGTTCGCGACCGCCTCCAGGAAGCGCGTCTCCTGGGCAGAGAACTCGCGGATCCTGTCTGAGTAGACCCTGAGGACGCCGATCACCGATTTCTTGGTGATGAGCGGAGCCACGATCACCGACTTGATCCCCTCCGCCTTCGCCCCCGCGGAGTACTGGAAGTCGGGATCGGTCTGCGCGTTCTTGATGTAGATGAGCTCACCCTTGAGCGCCTTCTGGTCGATGCCGCTCTCCTTGACGAGCACAGGCCCCTTCTTCAGGTACCCCTTGGAGAGCCCGTACGATGCGCCCATGACCAGGGTGCGCCTGCGTGAGTCAAGGAGCCTGATCGAGGACGCCTTCACCCCCATGGCTTCCGTCACGGCCTTGACGATCTCCTGGAGCACCGTGCTCACGTCGAGGGAGCCGTGGACCATGCGCACGACCTCGTAGAGCGCGGCGAAGTAGTTCTTCTCCCTATCCTTTTCCTTCTCCTTCACATTCGATACCCCCTTTCGAGGAAATCCCCTTGCCGGCTTGCGGCTCGGGCGGCGATCCGGGTTCTCTGAAGGCGGGTTCAGGGGAGTTGCCCGTGACCTTGGCCTTCATAATGGAGCCGGGAAGACGCGCCGTCAAGGTGGCTTTTCGGAGGCGCCTGCACGCAACTTGAAGAATGCCCTTTGAAAGTACGCGGGGTTGGGCGGCACCTCACAAATAGCTACCGGGTGAGATCGTCCCATGACGCCCGGGCGGGACGGGACGACCGGGGTCGGACCTGCTCCTTGAGCGGGGGCTCTCCGCCCTGGTGCGCGTCGTCTCCCCAAGGCGCGGCGGCTCCGGCCTGGTGTCAGCCCCCGTCGGTCTGGGCGAAGGCCACGTTCGAGTAGAGGTACTCGACCTTCTCCTTGTGCCTGAGTTCCTCGCTCGCCATCTTGAGGAAGAGCTGCCTGAGCTCTCCTTCGGGGTGCAGGCCGGCCAGTTCGTTGTAGAAGTTGTACGAGTTGAGCTCGCGGTGCGCCGCGACGAGGAAGACGTCCTTGGACTTCATGTCCTTGTCGATATCGGGTTTCTCCATGTGCTGGGCGATCTTGTAGTCGATGGGGTGGTTCATGCGAAGCGCGCCCTCCTCGTACCCCCCCTCCCGGTACGTCACGAGGAAGGCCTTGTGCTTGCGCTCCTCTCCGGCGAGGAGCTCGAGCGCGTCCTTCGCCGAGCGGTCGGCGACCTTCGCGGCGAGGTCCACGTAGAACGCGTAGGCCTCCTCCTCGCGCTGGATGGCCAGGTCGATGTAATAACCGAGATCCTTCTCTCCCATGCAAAACCTCCTCGGTGGAATGGTATTAACATAAGGCGGTGCAGGGGCAAAGGCAACACGGCCGGGTCTGCTCGCCCTCGAGGGCGCACCCTGCGCGTGGGCAGAAAGCTGCGTCGCCGTGGGCAGTGCAGGCACGAAGGACGGCAAGATCGCTTTGATCGGGTGTGGGCTCAGCTCCGCGACATGCACCGCCACAGGTTCTGCGGGAGGCCTGCCCGCTTAGCACGGTCGCCTGCTTGCACCGTTTGCCGCCCTGTGATCCTCGAGCATCCGAGCTCCCGGGGGTGGGGGGCCGCCCGTCGACCGCCCGCAGGGGCGGGCGCCGCGCGCCTGGGTCCGGCCCGCGACAGACCGGCCCGTCAGGGAGCCTTTCCATTCGTCCGCGAGGGGGTCCAGGGGCCAGGGCGGGTGTTCACATCATGGTCGCCAGCCAAAGGAGGCCCATGGCGGGGATGATCGCCCAGAGCGCCATCACGTAGATCGTGTACATGCGGTTGTCGAAGATCCTCTGGTCATGGTGGAAGTCGATGCCCTTGGCCAGGAAGAACAAGGACGGCAGCAGCCCGTAGGCCAGGGCGGGGGCCACCTTGAGGGGGAAGCTCAAGAAGAGCATGAGGGCGAGCCCCATGATGGTGTACTCCATGAGCGTCACGGCGCGATCCTCGGAGATGTACCTAGCCAGGCTCATCGTTCCCATGATGGCGTCCTTCTCCATGTTCTTGAGCCCGATCAGGATCTCGGCGCCGAGGTAGTGGGTCAAGGTGTACGCGGCGAGGAGTCCTGTCCCGGGGGTGGGTGCCGCCTGCGTGAGTGCGAGGGGTACCACGATGGAGATGAGGATGAAGGTGAGGCCGCCGATGACGCTCTTGATGTATTCCGCGGTGTCCATGACATCCACCAGGGGCCTGAGCAGGGAGATGGCCACGAACATGAGGCCGCCGGGGAGCCCGCTCACGACGAGGCTCAGCGACAGGGCGATGCCCGTCGAGATGGCCCACGTGGGCCATTGTCTCCACCTCTTCGTGTGCGCGGTCGAGGAGAAGGCGAGGAAGAAGACCGCCGTGAGGACGTCCCAACGGTAGGGCTGCCCGCTGAACACGAACGCCGCCATGGCCACCCCCAGGGCCCCGAGGGAGGGGAGGAGAGGCGATTCGGCAAGGGTGTCCAGGACGGTCGTCTCGATGGTGGAGGCTGGGTGGGCGCTCCTGAGCTCCTCGATGCACTCCTCGATCACCCAGTGGGGCGTGGACGCCCCGGCTATGACGGCCACGCGCTTCATGCGCGACCTGTCAATGTCCCTGAGCTGCTCCGGCGACTCCACCTTGATCACGTGGCGGTTCTCCTTCGCCGCGATCTCCGCGAGCCTGTTCGTGTTCGCGGAATTCCGGCCGCCGATCACGATGAACGTGTCGTGGTCCCTGGCGAGTTCCCTCACCTCGGTCTGGCGGTCGACGGTGGACCTGCATATGGTGTCGGACACGTCGAGGATCTCGGCCTTTTCCTTAAGCACCTCCACGATTTCCCTGTACAGGGCCACGTCGAAGGTGGTCTGGGCGACCACCGCCATCCTCTTCACCCGGGGCAGCCTCTTCGCGTCCTCGAGGTTCTCGACGATCGTTCCCTTGCCCTTCGCCACCCCCATGTGGGCGTCCATCTCCGGGTGGTCCTTGTCGCCGACGATGGCGATGAGGTCGGCGGTCCTGCACGCCTTCTTGATCACGCTGTGCAGCTTGAGCACCATGGGGCATGCCGCGTCGATCACCTCCACGCCGCGCTCGGTGAGGGCCTTCTTCTTGTCCGGCGAAATGCCGTGCGCCCTCACGATGGCTATGTCTCCGGGCCTGAGCTGAGGGTCCTCTATGCTGTGGACGATGCCGATGCCCCTCTTGGTGAGCGCATCGATGACCTGCGGGTTGTGGATGATCTGCCCCAGGGTGAAGATCCTCCTGTCCTTGTTGCGCTGCTTCACCTTGAAGGTGATGTCTATGGCCCTGCGCACGCCGAAGCAGAAGCCGGCGTTCCTGGCGATCGTGATCTTCATGCTGAGTCCTTTTCCCTCCACACGGCGTAGAGGAGGTATTCCCGGTTGCCCTTCGCCCCCCTGATGGGCGACGGGATCGACCCCCGTACGCACAACCCCTGCGACTCGAAGAAGAGCGTCATGTCACCGAGGACCGAGAGGCACACCCCCTCGTCCTTGATCACGCCGCCCTTCGCCACCTTGTCCCTGCTCGCCTCGAACTGCGGCTTCACGAGCGCGATCAGGCTGGAGGGTCTTTTCATGAGCTCGAGCACCGGGGGCACCACGAGCCTCAGGGAGATGAACGAGACGTCGAACACCGCGAGGTCCAGCGCCTCGGGGATGTGCAGGCCGGAGATGTAACGTGCGTTCAGTCCCTCCATGCACACCACCCTCGGGTCGCGCCTCTGCCTCCAGTGGAGCTGGGAGTGACCGACGTCCACGGCGTATACCCTCGCGGCTTTCCGCCTGAGCAGGACATCGGTGAAACCGCCGGTCGACGCGCCGACGTCGATGGCCGTGAGGCCCTCGACGTCCACCTGGAAGGCGTCGAGGGCGGCCTCGAGCTTGTAAGCCCCCCTGCTCACGTATCCTTCCGAGGCCTTCAGCAGGATGTCCGCGCCGGGCTGGATGAGCGTCCCGGCCTTGGTGACGGGCCTGCCGTCCACGAACACCAGCCCCGCCATGATGAACGCTGCGGCCTTGGCTCGCGTCTGCGCGAGGCCCCGTTCCACGAGCACCCTGTCAAGGCGCTCCCTCACAGGACTTCCTCCACCGCGCGCCTGATGCCCGCAGGGTCGAGGCCCACCAGGCGCCTGAGTTCACCGATGGATCCGTGCTCCACGAAGGCGTCGGGCAGGCCGAGCATCCTGAACCTCAGGGGCACCCCGGTGTCGGCGAGCGTCTCCAGGATCGCCGAGCCGACCCCGCCGCGCACGCAACCGTCCTCGACGGTGACGAACCTCCCGTTCGCTTTCCCGACCAAGTCACGGACGGCGTGCGCGTCCAAGGGTTTCGCGTAGACGAGGTCCACCAGGGCCACGTCGGGCACGTCCGAGAGGGCTTCAAGCGCCGTGTAGCACAGCGGCCCGGCGCAGAACACCACCGCCCTCGAGCCCGGCCTCAAGACCTGGCACCTGCCGTGCTCGAGTCTCGGGCCGGAAATCGGCCTTTCCACCACGCTTTCCCTCGGGTACCTGAGGGCCGCCGGCGCGTTCAAAGACAGCCCCGTCTCCAGCATGAGCCTGAGCATGAGCTGGTCCCTGGGCACCATGAGCGTCAGGTTCGGGACGCTCCTGAGGTAGGCCAGGTCGAAGGCGCCGTGGTGGGTGGGGCCGTCGGGCCCCACCAGCCCGGCCCTGTCCACTGCGAAGAGCACCGGCGCACGCTGGAGGGCCACGTCCACCACGATGGAATCGTAGGCGCGCTGGAGAAAGGTCGAGTAGATGGCCACCACGGGCCGCAGGCCGTAGAGCGCCATGGCCGCGGCCATGGTCACGGCGTGACCCTCGGCTATGCCCACGTCGTAGTACCTTTCGGGGTACCTCTTCGAGAAGGCCTTGAGCCCGGTGCCCGTGGTCATGGCGGCGCTCAAGGCCACGATGCGCGGGTCTCTTTCCGCAAGCTCCATGATCGATCGGCCGAACACGTCGGAGTAGGTCTCCTGGGTCGGGGCGTGGACGGACGCGCTCTCGCCGTTTTCGAGGTCGAACCTGCCGACGCCGTGGAAGTGCTCGGGGTCCTTCATGGCGGGGCTGTACCCGTGGCCTTTCTGCGTGATCACGTGCAGGAGGATCGGCTCGTTCCATGCCGAGACGTTTTTGAGGGCCTCTACCAGGTGGGCCATGTTGTGCCCGTCGATGGGACCCACGTACCTGAACCCCATTTCCTCGAACAGGAGTCCCTCGGTCACGACCCCCTTGATATTGCCTTCGAGGATCTTGGCGGCCCTGTAGAGGGCGTTGCCCACCAGGGGGACCCCCTTGAGGGCGTGCTTGATCCCCTCGCGCACGTCCTTGGCCCGCCTGGAGGTCATGATGCGGCTCAGGTAGTCCGCCAGCGCGCCCACCCGCTTGGAGATGAACATGGTGTTGTCGTTGAGGACGACGAGCATGTTCTGCTTCCTCATGCCCGCGAAGTTGAGCCCCTCGAAGGTGAGGCCGTTGGACAGGGACCCGTCTCCTATGACGACGACCACCTTGCACGATGCCCCGGCCTTTTCCATGGTCTCGCAGATGCCGCTTGCAGCCGGGACCGCGTTGCCCGTGTGGCCGGAGACGAACGCGTCGTACGGGCTCTCGAAGGGGTTGATGAAGGGGCTCACGCCCCCCTTCTGCCGCAGGGTGGGAAAGGCGCCGCGCCTTCCCGTGATGATCTTGTGCGCGTACGCCTGGTGGCCCACATCCCAGACGATCTTGTCCCTCGGGGTGTTGAACACGTGGTGCAGGGCCACGGCGAGCTCCACGGCGCCCAGGCTCGACGCGAGGTGGCCGCCCGTGGAGCTCACGGTCTCTATGATGAGGCCCCTGATCTCGCTGGCCAAGAGCTCGAGCTCAGCGATGCCGAGGTCCTTGAGGTCGTCGGGGGAGTGAACCGTCTCCAGGATTGCCATGACTACCTCACCCTTTCGAGCTGCCAGCGCGCGAGCTCCCTGAGGGCCTCCGTCCGGGTCTTCCCGAGGCCGTCCAGCGCCTCCACGGCCAGGGCGGTCTGGCGTTCGGCCCATGCCCGGGAGGCATCGACCCCCATGACGCGGACAAGGGTGGCCTTGCCCTTGGACGCGTCCTTTCTCGAGGCCTTGCCCAAGGTCTCGGCGTCGGACGTGGCGTCAAGGATGTCGTCCATCGCCTGGAAGGCCATGCCCAGGTGTTTCCCGTAGCGGCGCAGGCAGGCGACCACGTCCCTCTCGTCGGTCGCGACCCGGGATCCGGCGTACATGCTGAGCCCGAACAGGGCAGCGGTCTTCCTCTCGTAGATGCCCTCGATGGACTCTATCCCTGGGTTTGCGCCCTCGGCGGCCACGTCCTCGTACTCGCCCTTGACGAGGCCGTCGGCGCCGCATGCCTCGGCCATGGCGGAGCAGAGGTCGATCTTGACCTCGAGAGGGTAGGCAGAGGTGCAGATCACCGAGAACGCCTGGAAGATGAGCGCGTCGCCGGCCAGGATGGCGGTCGCCTCCCCGAACGCCCTGTGGCACGTGGGCACGCCGCGTCTCGTGTCGTCGTCGTCGATGGCGGGCAGGTCGTCGTGGATGAGGCTGAAGGTGTGGATCATCTCGATTGCGAGGCCGGCATCAAGGGTTGCACGCCGCCGACCCCCGGCCGCCTCCGCGGCCATCATGGCGAGGACCGGCCTGAGCCTCTTGCCGCCGGCCTTGAGACTGTATGCGCATGCCTGGGACAGCCCGGGGCCGGCCATGGCCCGGTTGATGTAGTCTTCGAGGAACGTGTCGAACTCGGCCTTCCATGCGGCAAGCAGCGATGCGATTTCCATGCGTTGGCACCTCTTTCCAGGCAATAGCACGCACGTGTGCAATCTTCAACATCCTGGATCGGGAGCGCCTCGTCGTGCCGGCCCCTCTTCTGGCCGCCCGGGGTGCCGCGCATCCGCGTGCGCCCCGGGTGATGCGGGCCTTGGGGTATACCCGCAAGGCCGCGGCATGGGTATAGACCCTGCGGAGAAGGCTGAGGTCCCATGGACTCGGGGGGGCGCCGCCAGGTGCAGACGTTCTAGAAACCGCCGTGACCCCGGAGGTCGCGCACCGTCTTGTCCATGGCGTACGGTGCGGCTTGGTGCAGGACGGGGTGTCGAGGCCGGTTGGCTTCTTGATCTTTCGTCTCCCGGCGCCGCCTGAGTTCTGTTCGGGCCACGGGTCCTAGAAGAAGTCTCGGGGCAGGCGAGCTTCGCCCGCGGCCGGGCGCTCGGAGGAACGTTTCGTGCACGGCCCGCTCGCCTGAGGCCGAAGGCGCTCTTTGCTGCTCACTTCGCGGCAGCCGCGCCGACGTCGTCGGTCCGGCATCGGGAGAGCTCGCGGTAGATCTGCATGACCGTGTTCACGTAGACCTCGCTGTGGTTGTAGTGCCACAGCGCCCCCCTCATCCTGCCCTCGTCCGCGTCCTCGCGCCAGCCCGCGAGCCTGATGTAGTTCGCCATGCTCGCGATCGCGTCCTTCATCGCGAAGGGGTTTCGCTTCCCGTCGCCGTCGCCGTCGACCCCGTACTTCCTGAACGTGGAAGGAATGAACTGCGCCGGTCCGAGTGCGCCGGACACCGAGCCGTCGATCTCGATGGGGTCCATGTCCAGCTCCCTTGCGAGCGTGACGAGCTCGGGTAGTTCCCGAGCGGCCCACCTGGCCTTCAAGACGGCCTTGTCGAGGGAATCGGCGTCGACGAGGGCCTCGCCGAGCCCGGGGTTGCGCTCCTTGAGTTCCAGGATGAAGGCCGGGTCCTTCGCGAGCGCCATGCTGGCGAGCACGGAGGCCACCTTGTAGCGCATGGGATACGTGCCGAGCCTGCTTTCCACGATGAGGACCGCGGTGAGCACCTCCGGTGACGTCCCGTACCGCTCTCGCAAGGCTTCCAGGAACTCCTCGTTCTCGGACATGAACGTGCACCCCTTGGAGATGTACGCCTGGTCGTACGCCATGACGCCAGGGGTCTTCGGCGAGGCCTTGGGCGGGGCGATGATCAGGTTCCTGAGAATGAACGCCTCGTCGAGCACCAGCCTGGGGTCGTACGCGAGGGCCCGTGCCTGCCCCTCCTCCAGGCCGCCCTCGACGAGAACGGCCTCGACCTTCTCCCGGAGGTGGGATGCAAGGCCTTGGGGCGAGGCGGACCCTTGTGCGTCCGGTCCCGGGGCCTGCGGCCCGTCCCCTGCCTTCGAGGGTTCGCCGCCGCCCGTCCCCGCCGGTGCAGGGGGCCCGACAGCCGCCTGTCCGCAGCCCGCCTTGGGCTCAACGGATGCTTTCGGACCGCCCTGCGTGTGCGCGCAGGATGCGAGGATGCTGGCAATGATGAACAGTGCGGCCGCCAGTGTTCGCGCCATGGTCATGGCGATGCGTGTATACCGTTTGTCACCCGGGCACAAGGGCCTTGTGCAGGGGGCCCGGCCGTCGCGGCGAGACCGTGGCGCCGGGGTGCCCCGGCGGGTGCAAGCCCTGCTTGACTTGCCGAAGGCGGAGTCATACAACCACGCCATGAGGCGGATTCTCATAGCCAACAGGGGCGAGGTGGTCCTGAGGATCCTGAGGACCGCGAGGGAACTCGGCCTCGAGACCATCGTGGTCTACTCCGAGGCGGACAGGGACATGGAATACCTCGGGCTCGCGGACGAGGCGGTCAAGATCGGTCCCGAACAGGCATCCAAGAGCTACCTCAACATGGACGCCATCATCTCCGCGGCGCTCACGTGGAAGGCCCATGCCGTCCACCCCGGCTACGGGTTCCTCTCCGAGAACCCGCAGTTCGCGTCCCTCTGCGAGGAACAGGGCATACAGTTCATCGGTCCCTCGAGCGCCACCTTGAGGACCATCGGCAACAAGTCCCGCACCAAGGAGGTCGCGCGCTCCCTCGGCATCCCCACGATACCCGGTTCGCAGGGGATGGTGGGGGACATCGGGCACGGCTTGGCGCTGGCAAGGGAGCTGGGTTACCCGGTGATCCTGAAATCCCTCTACGGAGGCGGCGGCAGGGGCATGAAGGTGGCCTCCAACGAGGAGCAGCTGAAGAGCCAGTTCGCCGGCGTCAGCAGCGAGGCGAGCGCCGCCTTCGGCAGGAGCGAGATCTACATCGAGCATTACATCTCCTCGCCGAGGCACCTGGAGGTGCAGGTGCTCGCCGACAACCACGGGAACATCCGCGTCTACGGCGACCGCGAGTGCTCCATCCAGAGGCGCCACCAGAAGATCATCGAAGAGGCCCCCATCCACAACATCGACGAGGGGCTGAGGAAAAACCTCTGGGAGTGGTCCGTGCAGATCGTCAGGGCCATAGGGTTCACGGGCATCGGCACCGTGGAGTTTCTCATGGACAAGCAGGAACGGGTCTATTTCCTCGAGATCAACGGCCGGCTCCAGGTGGAGCATCCCGTGACCGAGGTCGTCACCGGCAAGGACCTCGTCAGGGACCAGATCATGGTGGCGGCCGGCGCCGTCTTGGATTGGGAGCATGTCAAGCAGGAGGGACATGCAGTGGAGTGCCGGGTCAACGCCGAGAACCCGTCCAAGAACTTCATGCCCACCACGGGGACCGTCACGAGGCTCAGGCTCCCCGGCGGCCCCGGGACCAGGATCGATACCCACCTCTTCCAGGGGTGCGTGGTCACCCCGTTCTACGATCCCCTCCTGGTGAAGCTCGTCGCCCACGACACCGACCGGAAAGGGGCGCTCAAGCGCATGACCCGCATGATCGACGAGACGGTCATAGAAGGCATCACCACGAACCTCCCCCTGCTCAGGAAACTCATCACCCACGAGCAGTTCCAGGAAGGGAACGGCGACACCTCGCTCGTGCACCGGGTCGTGGGCAGGTGACCTCACCCCGTCACCGGCGCAGAGAGAAGGGGGGCCTCGCATCCGGCCGGGATGTCCGGCGCGTGCCTCTTCTGATCCCGGGGCGATGCCGCCCGGACCCTGTTCGACGACGATCCCCGAGAGCCCTGCCCGGGCACGATACCCTGTCGGTGCCAAGGAAAACCACGGGCGAGCTCGGGCGCATCGTCCCGTCCCACGAAACAGGGGCCCTTCGTGGCGGCGCCGGGTCGTGAAGGGAACCTGGGGCCTTGGACGCCAGGCCTCCACCCGCATGGAAGAGCCGTGAGGGTGCTTCAGGAGAAGGCCTTTGTCACCTCGTCCGCGTCGAAGGCGGTGAGCTCCTGTTGCTTGCCTTGCCTGACGATCGTGTGCTCCTGCCTGGCGGTGAGCGTTCCGATGAGCGTGCCCGGGATGCCGGCCTTGGCCCAGGCATCGAGGATGCGTTGAGCGCTTTCGGGCCTGCAGCATACGAGCAGCGTTCCCGATGCGAGCGCGCCCAACGGGTCCATGCCGAAGACAGGGAGGATGGCGCGGGCGTGTTCGATCACGGGTATCGCGTCGCCGTCGATCCGTATGCCGCACCGCGTGGCGCAGGCGAGCTCGTAGAGCCCGGTCGCGATGCCCCCCTCGGTAGGGTCGTGCATGGCGGTGACGCCCCCCACGCTCATGGCGATGAGCGCTTCCTTCCTCACGCTTATCCCCGGGTCGTAAATGAGGTTTCGAGCCTTCGCGAGCGTCTCCTCGTCGATATCGAGCCTGTGGGGGAACTCCCGAGCGAGGAGCGAGACGGCCTCTATGGGGACGGCCTTGCTCATGAGGATCACGTCTCCCGGTCCCGCATCCGACGCGCGGACCACCCCGTGCTGCGAGAGCGAGCCCACCATGAACCCCACGGCTATGGGCCTGTCGATGCCGTGCGTGACCTCGGTATGCCCGCCCACGAGCGTGACCTCGTTCGCGTCGCACGCCCTCTTCAGGGAGACGAACAGGTCGTGGACGCTCTGCTCTGTCGTGGAGCCGCGCGGCAGGAGCATGGTGACGAGGAGGTACTCGGGGATGCCGCCCATGCAGCAGATATCGTTGGCGTTGACGGTGACGAGGTACCAGGCGATGTCGTCGGTGGCGAAGGTGATGGGGTCGGTCTTGAAGACGAGCATGGTCTCGCCGAACCTGATCACGGCCGCGTCCACCCCGATGCCAGGACCGACGACCACGTCGGGGTGGTTCTTGCCGACCTCCTCCAGGAATCTCCTCAGCAGCGGTATGGGGAGCTTCCCCAGCGGCAGGGGTTCACCGGCCATGGCCCAGCTCGCTTTCGATGTATGCGTATGCGCTGTGGTTGTGGATGCTCTCGAAGTTCTCGGCCTCGACCGAGAACCACGAAAACTCGCTCTTTCGGCTCAGGAGAAAGGCGGCCTGGCGTACCACGTCTTCCACGAACCTGGGGTTGTTGTAAGCCTGCTCGGTGATGTACTTCTCGTCCGGTCTCTTGAGGATCGGGTAGACGGGGCTCGACCCGCACGACTCCACGAGCTCGATGAGATCCTCTATCCAGAAGAAGCGCTCGTAGCGGACCACCACGGTCACGATGCCGCGCTGGTTGTGCGCGCCGAAGTCGCTGATCTCCCTGGAGCAGGGGCACACGGTCTGGACCGGGACCTTCACGCCCACCTTGAATTCACGTCTCGGGCCGACCATCCCCACGAGGGAGCAACTGTACTCCATGAGCCCCTGGGCCTTGCTCACAGGCGCCGTCTTCTCGATGAAATAGGGGAACTCCAGTTCCATGTGCGCGCTTTCGGCCTCGAGCGCCCTCTTGATCTCCTCGAGGATGTTCTCGAAGTTCTTGATGTGGATCTCCTCGCGGTGTTCGTTGAGCACCTCGATGAACCTGCTCATGTGGGTGCCCTTGAAGTGCCTCGGGAGGTCTACGTACAGGTTTATCGACGCGACCGTGTGCTGGGTGCCCTTCTTCCTGTCGGACACCACGATGGGGTAGCTTATGCCCTTGACCCCCACCTTCTCGATCCTCAGGGGGTTTTCGGGCATGAGTTTCTGGACGTCCTTCATGGCGATCGATCTTGGGGCCCGGGCGTGCACGTGACGCAGCAGGTGTCGTTCTCCCAGACGGTCACCTCAGCGAGCGAGACCTCCGAACCCAGGGCCTTCCCCACGGCCTCGAAGATGTACCTCGCGATGTTCTCCGCCGAGGGGTTCTTCTCCTTGAAGTAGTCGAGTTCGTTGAGCAGCCGGTGGTCGAGCCTTTCGACGACGGACTCGAGCACGTCCTTGAGCTCGCGGAAGTCCATGACCAGGCCCGTCGGGCCCGGCTCCCTCGACGCGACCGCGACCTCGACCCGGTAGTTGTGGCCGTGGAGCCGCTCGCAGTCGCCTCGGTACCCCCTCAGGTGGTGCGCCGCGCTGAAGGTTGTGAGCACTTTGACCTTGAACATGCCGAGTGTCATAATACATCGTTCATGGCGTGGCAACATGCATTTCCATCCGGGAATCGGGGTCCTGCCGACTCCACGGGCGGGCCTCCGGGGTCGGCGTGAAGGGGTGCGCGGGAAACGGGCGATCCCGGTATTCCCATAAGGGGCCCTGCGGCCGTGCTCGCATTGCCGGTCATGCTAAACAAATCGCTCAGCCTTCCGGGATTCCCATAAGAATCCCTGCGGCCGTGCGCGGGTGAGACGGGCCGAGGGCTCCATGCGACCTCGCATCCCGGTCAGGGTGCCGCGCCTGCACGCGGGGCTTCGGACAGCGCCAGGGTCTCGATGCCCTGCATCCCGCCTGGAGGGGGAGAGACGGGATGCAGGACCCTGGACATTCCCGCCCTCACCCCGCACAAGTGATGAGCCGTGCGCCTCGAGGGGTGCTGATTACGCTTGTGCGCGGTGATGAATTGAGCTATCCAGAGAGTCGAGGGAGGGATCGCCCCGCTCGGAAACGACATGCCTACCATAGAATTCGCAGACACGCACATCCTCCGGCAGCTTGCCGGAGACAGTTGCTCGCATCTGAAGATCCTCGAGGAATCGACCGGTGTCAAGTGCTCCCTCAAGGGCAACACCATTGAGCTCTCGGGCGAGAGCTTCAGCGTGGAGCTCGCCGGGCACGCGCTGAGAGACCTCTACCGGCTCATCAAGGGCGGGTTCCCCGTCTACCAGGACGATGTCTGGTACGCCGTGCGCATGCTAGCCAAGGACAGGACCGTGGACCTCGAGGAGGTCTTCAAGGACAGCATCTACATCTCCTCCACCAAGAAGGTGATCGTCCCCAAGAGCCTGCAGCAGAAGCGGTACATCGACGCCATGCGCGTGAAGGACATCCTCTTCGGCATCGGCCCTGCGGGCACGGGGAAGACCTACCTCGCCCTCGCCATGGGTGTGCACTACCTGCTGAAGAAGAAGGTCGAGCGGATCGTGCTCACGAGGCCGGCCGTCGAGGCGGGAGAGAGGCTCGGTTTTCTGCCGGGCGATCTCCAGGAGAAGGTCAACCCGTACCTGAGACCCCTGTACGATGCGCTGTACGACATGCTGGAGCGAGACCACGTGCTCAGGCTGTTGGCGCGGGACACCATCGAGATCGCCCCCCTGGCCTTCATGAGGGGCCGCACCCTCAACGACGCCTTCATCATCCTCGACGAGGCGCAGAACACCACCTCGGAGCAGATGAAGATGTTCCTGACCCGCATCGGGTTCAATTCAAAGGCGCTCATTACCGGGGACGTCACGCAGATAGACCTCCCGCCCGGCGTCATGTCGGGGCTGGTCGAGGCGTCCAGGATCCTCAAGGACATAGACGAGCTGGGCTTCGTCTACTTCACCGAGGACGACGTGGTGCGTCACAAGGTGGTGGCCAAGATCATCAGGGCCTACGAGAAGAACGGGAGATGAATCTCATAGACGTCATCGACGAGGTCGGCAGGAACCTGGTCGAGGCGGACCAGGTGGGCAGGTGGGCGCAGGAGGCGCTGGCCGCTCTCGGCAAGGAGGGGGTCGAGCTGTGCGTCGTCCTCGTGGGCGACGAGAGGATCAGGGAGCTCAACAGGGACTACCTCGGCCGGGACCGGCCTACCAACGTCATCAGCTTTCCCCAGCAGGAAGGCGAGGGGCCGGCGGGAAACCACCTGGGCGATGTCGTCATATCGGTGGAGAGGGCCGCCGAGGAGGCGAGGGATGCGCACATGAGCACGAACGAGCGCATCAGGCAGCTCCTGGTTCACGGGATCTGCCACCTTGCGGGGTTCAACCACGAGGACGTCACCGAGGAAGAGGCCCTCGCCATGGAAGAGGCCGAGCGCATGGTCCTCCATGCCATATCTGGCGGCAAGAACGAGTGAGGCGCCCAGGGTTTCCGGAGGAGGCGCTGGGGATAGCAAAGGACCCCGTGGCGCTTTTCGGCGAGGGCTGGAGAGTTCGGAAGGCCTGGGTTTGGCACATGTTCTCCATCGGGCTCCGCGACGGATCCGTCGCTAAACTGCACGTTCAGAAGGCCTGGGTTTCGCGACACGTTCTCCCTCGAGGACCGTCCCCCTAGGGGGAGGACGACCGGGAAGCCCAAACGGCCTCGGTGGTGGATCCAAGAGCCGGTGCGCGGTTGCTAAGCCCCATCTCTTAAGCCCAGCTTCTTGCCTCTTGGGTATGACGTGTGAGCGCGATGCCCGGGGGGCCGCCATGGGGACCCGGGAACGCGGGCCGTGGGGAGAGAAGACCTGATCAGGAGACCTCAGGCTCCCCATGTCATCCCCAGTTACCCCTGTGCGCTCGGTGGGGAGAGAGCATGTGACCAGGAGATCCCAGAGAGGTTCGAAGGGCCTCCACGCTCCTGTCCGTGTGGCCGGGGGGCGAACCGGGAGACGTCGGCGCCGAGCTTGGGTTCGGCGGTGAGGCGGGTCTCTGGGGCGCGCCCATGAAGGTCCCACCGTTCGCATCCGGGGCAAATCAATAAGCAAATCGATAAGATGGGAGCTGCATGGCCCGGGGAAAAAGTGCTTGCCATGCCATATACCCTCTGCTATAAGGCTCGTCTACGGGGCGTAGCGCAGCCTGGCAAGCGCACCTGCCTTGGGAGCAGGGGGTCGGAGGTTCAAATCCTCTCGCCCCGACCAGGCAGGGGCGACGTGGGCGCCTGTAGCTCAGTCGGATAGAGCAACGGACTTCTAATCCGTAGGTCAGAGGTTCGAATCCTCTCAGGCGTGCCAGAGAACATATGGTGAGTGTAGCTCAGCTGGTAGAGCGCAGGATTGTGGCTCCTGTGGCCGAGGGTTCGATCCCCTTCACTCACCCCAGATACGAACGACGGATGCGCCCGTAGCTCAGCCGGATAGAGCGTCGGACTTCGAATCCGCAGGTCGGGCGTTCGAGTCGCCCCGGGCGTGCCACGCTATACCAGAAACGGGACATGGGCCATTAGCTCAACAGGTAGAGCAACTGACTCTTAATCAGTAGGTCCCAGGTTCGAGCCCTGGATGGCCCACCAACACATCCGAGGAGTGAAACCTCCTCGGATGTTTCCTTTCAAAGGCCTTGCGCGTTGTCCCTCACCGTCTGCCCGCCCTCTCGACGAGCGTCTCTTCCAGGCAGGCATTCAAGCGCGGTCGGGGTTCGTGTTTGCGGGCATGCGCCCCTTTTCCCTCCGGCATTCAAGAACGCAGGCCCCCGGCGGTGTGACCCTTTCGGGCCACTCGCCCGGTTCATCGCTGGGGAAGACAAGGGCATGACCTCCACCTGAAGCACGGTCTGGGCGGCGCCTGGTGACAGGTCTGTCGCGGGGCCTTTCGAACCGGCCGGAGGCCTCGGTACAGGCTGGAGAACCCTTCCCGATCCCGGTGACAGGGGATGCCTTGTAGACGGGCCGCCGCGCGCAAGAGCGGCGGTTGAAAGGCCGCGCCCAAGGGGGCGAGAAGATGCAGGAGGCCGGTGTGACCACCGTCGCCACGCGTGCACGGGTGGCTTCCGCCCCGCGGACTACGACCCCGCAGTGGACCTGGAGGAAGACCCGCGCATACCCCGGGTCGCAAGGGAGGCCCTCCCTCGTCGCGCGCCGAGCGCTGTACAGACAGCCAAGAGCATTCCGGCAATGAGGTGCCAAGACGGCGTGTTCGCGCCGGGCATCCCCCTGTCGGTGTCTGTGGCTGTCACGAAGCATCCGAGGTGCTGATCTCGAGGCGACTCGTCAAACGAAGCGGCCTCCCCGTCCACGCCGAGTCCTCCCGGGTCGACGATGACGCCGTTGGCTGCGCCGTCTGAGTCTCCGTAATCCGGATCACCGTCCTTGAGCGTGAGCGTGACGCTGAGCCGGTCTTCGCTGAGCACGGCGTGGGGGTACTCCCTCCAGCCGTTTCTCTGGTCGAAGAAGTACCACTTCGAACCCACCGGTGCCTTCCTGGGGAGGTAGACGATCACCTCGGCAAGGTCGCCGGGCCGATCGAGTTCCATCTTGAAATCCACGATCCCGATGGGGAGGTATGCCGGCTTGGTCTCGAAGCCTTCACCCCGCGCGGTGTCGAGCGCCTTGAACACCTTTATCCCCCTGCAGTTCGTGGATGCCTTGAGGCTCAACGGCATCCCGCCTTCGGTGGTGAGGATCGTGAGCATCCCTTCCTGGACGAGGTCCGAGACCCCGTTCCTGTCGAGGTCCACCCTGGCGCCTGCCGGGGGTTCCTGGTCATCCGGCACGCCGTTTCCATCGAGATCCTCAGTGTCGTCCCGTGCGGTTATAAACAGAGTGGGCTCGGACCACTCGGTGTATGTCCCGGAACCGTCGTGGTACCTTACCCTGCAATAGTATTCGGTGCCGCCCTCGAGCACGAGGTCGGGCACCTGGAATCCATCCGTCGGCGAGGCGACGGTGGCGGCCAGGACGAGATCACCCGAGGCGCTGCTGATCTCCCACTGGCCGTACCAGTGGTCACCGGGAGGCGGGGTGGCCTCGAGCAGGGGCGTGAGCTCGACGTCGGCCTCGTTGTCGAGGGGGGAGACGACCACCGGCCTCGGCAGGGTCTCAGGCGGTGACTGCGTGTCGTCTGCGTCGCCGGGGTCGGGGTCCGCGGACTGGTTGGGGCTTGTATCTCCGCTCGAGGCGACGCTGCTCGAAGGGTTGGAGGTCGCGGCGCCGGCGGGGTTGGTTGCCTGGGTCGAGCCGGTGGAACCGGACGGCTGTGACGGGCTCGTCGAAGGCACGTACACGCTCAGGGTGGCCGATCTCGGTGACTCGTTTCCCGAGGTGTCGTAGGCCGATACCGCCACGTAGTAGGTGACACCGGTCGCCACGTTCTGGATCGTGTGGCTCGTGGCGTTCCCGGCTTTGGCGACATGATCGAACGCCCCGCTTCGTGTCCCGTAGTAGACGCGGTACCCGGCGATGTCGGTCTCCGGGTTCCGGTTCCAGGTCACCAGGAGGGATGCGGCGTCAAGGTCTGCCTGAGGAAGGAAAACCATCGCGGTTATGCCCATGAATACCATCGTGAAAAACACAACGAGTCTTCTCAAGCGGATACCTCGCATGGGTGCAGGATGCCCAAGCACCGGCAACTTTCGGGCCATTACAAAAAAGAAACGGATATCGGGGTGTTGAGGTTCAAGATGGAAACGCTCGGTTACGATTTTGGTTCACGCGTGTGCTGATAGTGTAACCGGGGTGAGGGGATCTCGGAAGGGCAGCGATGCACCGTGCGCCTATACGACGTTGAGCCTCGAGCGTCTGTGCAGGCCACGCACGTGCCAGGGGCCGGTCTTCTGTGGGGAGTGCCGTGGGGGGTGTCCTTCCCGGGGAGCCGGTGACGGGCGCACGTCCCTGGGTGTGCGGACGCACCATGATTCTGGGCACACCACAATGCGGGGAAAGACGTAAGTCCCTGGGTGCGCGGATGCAACCAAGCCGGATCACGCGTGCGGGTGTCTCCTGCCGAGGGATGCCGGGCTTGGGATGTCGGGCACGCTGTGATCGGCGCCTGGATCGGGGCGCAGGTACAGGGTGAACGGTCGCGCATGCATGGCGGGTGACGTAAGGGGGCGCTGCGGCATGAAACTCCCAAGGCCCGACCAGGCCGGGCCGTGCCCCGCCGCCGGTAGCGGTCGGTTCACCTCGGGCGTCTCGGCGCCTGACCTGCCCCACCCCTTCCGTTAGGCCCGCTTTCGCCTCGATGCATCACCGGCGGTGTGAACGTCGCATGGAAACGAAAGGCATGTCCCTGAGGACACACGCGGGTGGTTCGCGATGGTGAGTCGTCATGAGCCGTCAAATCAGCCACATCCCTATGCAGGTATTTCCCAGTCGGTGGTCCGCGATGGTGAGTCGTCATGAGCCGTCAAGGCGTGGCTGGTGTGGCGGTCCGGGCTCGCTCGAGCTTCTTTAAGGGTGTGAGGGGGCAGCCGGTGGCTGCCTGGGTGTCCCGCCGACGAGGGCCTGGCACACAGCCCCTCCCCGCCAGGGCGTCGCCGGAGGTTCGATCGTGGTTTGTCGGTCTCAAAGCCGCATGCGGTCTTGACATGCCCCGGGCTGTCCTGGAAGATGGTCAAGCAACCGTCTCGGGAAAGCCGGCCCAGGCCATGGAGAATCCGCCGCCTGAGAAAAGGCGGCCGAAAGGGGGCCCCCCGGAGCTGGACAGGGGCCGGGGTGGTGGGGAGAGCGGCCGGGCTCCAGTGAACCCCTCGCACCGTGAGTCACCGGGCAGGTTGATGGAGAATGGGCCGGGCGGTCTGCCGAAAGGATGCCCTAGGCCCGGCCGTGACGGGTCATCTGGACAAGGACCGTGGGGCGATCATGCGAGACCCAAGGATGGAAGTGGACGAGGGGGGATTGGTTCTTAAAATGTGCCCTGGACATGGGACAGCGCCCGGATGCCGGGTGAGACCCTCTTTCCAGCGTCTTTCTGGACCGAGTATACGGTGGGCTGTCCGGCGGACCGGGTGCGCGTGATGACGCCCGTCGGCTGGCTCATCGATATCTACCACGGAGTACTGCGGTTCTCCGACGGGCACCCCATCGTCGTGGCGTGGCTCTCCGCGGCGTCCTTGGTCACCTTTCTCGGCACCTTGGTCTTGATCCCGGTGATGGTGGCGAGGATGCCCGCCGACTACTTCCTCTACGACCGGTCCGAGATCGCGAGGTACCGGAAGATGCACCCTGCCTGGAGCCTGCTGACCGTGGTGGTCAAGAACCTCCTGGGCGTGGTCTTCATCGCCTGCGGCATAGCGATGCTCGTCTTGCCCGGCCAGGGGGTGCTCACCATCCTGGTGGGGATAACCCTCGTGAGCTTTCCGAAGAAGCGCTCCCTCGAGCTCATGCTGATCAGGAGGAAGTCGGTGCGCTCCGCCGTCGACTGGGTACGGGCGAAGGCGGGCAGAGAGCCGATCGTGCTGCCGGGCAACGACCGCGGCCGATCGTGAAGACCTGGCCTGCTCAAGGGTCCTGCAAGGGCGGCCTCCAGCGCATGTACGACCCCGGACCAGGTGCAGGCGGGCTTCAAGGGGGATGTGCCACCCCCCATCCCCGTACGATCCGGCAACCAGAGGGTTAGTTCGGGGCAGCGTCACGGCAAGGGCAGGATCCCCCGGTACCGGAGCACAGGCGGAAAGCGTGCGGGGGCTGTCCTGCAGTTCTCTCGCGAGACGATCCACAGACCAGGTCGAGGGGAGGGCCGAGGACGACCGTGACGCATCATGGTCCTGCGGGGTTTGTCTTCGGGTATGGATTGTGGTAGGCCATAGGTCCAATCTTTTGATCATTGGATACGGACCGATTCGGACAGGGAAGGTGAGAGAGATTAATGAAGACCACTGCGGTCAAACCGATGAAATGCGAGTTTGCCGACGAGGGCATGCTGTGGATAGACAAGATCGCAACCGGCGTCGGTGTCATCCTCTACAACCCGGAATACCGATGTGCGGTGGGTTTCCACGTCCTCAGGGGGAAGTCGACCGGCGCGAAGGTCGACAACCCCGGGTATTTCGCTGACACCGCGCTCGAGCACGCCGTGAAAGAGTTCGAGCAGAGGGGCATACCGCTCAAGGTCTCCGTGGCGATCGCAGGCGGGGCGACGCTGTTGTCGGGCACACACCAGCAGGAAGTGGGTACCGTCTTGGTGAACCAGGTCAAGGAGATCCTCGCCGCGCGCAAGCTGGACATCAAGCTCGAGAGCGTGGGTGGGACGAAAATGAGAACCATGATCCTGAACATAGACGAGGGGAAGATCAAGATCACGTGAATCGAGCCCTGGAGGAAGCCCCATGAAGATCCGGTGTACGGCCTGTGGAAGAGCATACGAGATCCCCGACGAACGCCTGAAGGCCTTTTCAGGAACCCTAACCCTGCCGTGCCCCAGCTGCAAGGCGCCCATCACGGTCGAGCTCCCACAGGATACCGGCGGGCATGCGATGGAGGGGGGCAGGGAGCGCCTCGAGGGAGACGCGCTCAAGGAACGCATCCTGAAGACCATGAAGGATCTCCCGGCCATGCCCCAGGTGGCACAGAAGGCGCGGGAGGTGGTGGCCAACCCGTCCTCCAGCTTCAAGGACCTGGCCATGGTTATCGAGACGGACCAGGCCATCGCCACCCGGATCCTCAGGATCGCCAACTCGCCCTTCTACGGCCTTTCCGGGAAGATCTCATCCGTGCAGCACGCATCGGTGATCCTCGGCACGAAGACCCTCATGGAGATACTGAACCTGGCATGCTCCTCCGAGATCCTCGGGCAGAGGCTGCCCGGCTACGACCTGGACGCGGGCGAGCTCTGGAAGCATTCCCTGGCGGTCGCGGCAGCCTCCAGGATCATAGCTCTCAAGGTGGACAAGGCCCTCGAGCAGGACGCGTTCTCCGCCGGCCTGATACACGATGCTGGCAAACTCATCCTCGACCCCCACATCCTCGAGAGGAAGGAAGAGTTCAAGGCCTTCGTCGAGAGGGGTGACAAGACGTTCCTGAGCGCCGAGCAGGGCATCCTCGGGTTCGACCACGCGAGGCTCGCCTGGGATGCCTGCGAGAGCTGGCGCATACCTGAACACATCGCCCGGGCAGTGGGTTGTCACCACGACCCGACACCCTCCAACGGCGACCTCCTCTGCTTCGTCGTACACATGGCGGACGCCGTCGCCATGATGAGCGGCATAGGTGCCGGCCTCGACGGGCTGCTCTACACGGTGCACCCGGATGCCGCCCGGATGCTCGGGCTTACCCCTGACGACATCGGCGAGATCATGGGTGAGATCGCCGATTACGTGGACAAGACCACCCAGGCATACTGAGAGGCCTGCGGCCCGAGAAACGGGGGAAGAGGAAGTCCGCTCGTGAACGAAGGCAGGGCCCGAACCCGGGAGAATACGAGGTGTCTTTCCTGAAGAGGCTCATCGCGACGTCGGCTTTGTGTGCGGCCGTGCTCGGCCTTGCGGCGGCCGTCCTCGCACAGACCGCCATACCCCAGACGGGGTTCTGCGTCGAGGTCGAACCATGGGGGGAGGCCAGCGCCCTTTTCAGGTCGGACCCGAGGTGGCTGGGCGGTGACGGGGCGTCGTCTGTCGACCTGGGTGGGGAGAGGGTCCTCTGGCTCTTCGGCGACAGCTTCGTGGATCCGGGCGGGTCTTCCTCGCGCCTGAACGCATCCCTCGTGCGCAACAGCGTCGCCCTGCAGAAGGGCAAGAAGCCGGAGTCGGCGAAGATGGAGTTCTTCTGGAAGATGCTCGGCAACAGGCCCAGGTCGTACTTCAGGGAGGAAGACGGCTCGTGGTTCTGGCCCGGGTCGGGCGTCAGGCTCGGGGATATCCTCATCGTGTTCCTCGTGGAGGTGCGCCGGGCGGAGAACCCCCTGGGTTTCTCCGCGGAGGGGTCGAAGGCGGTCATCGTGCCGAATCCCGACGACCCGCCTTCGCTCTGGGCGCATCTGCGGGCCTCACCGGCGGGTCGCCGCCGGATACTCGTGGGTTCCGCGTGCGCCCTGGTCGAGGGGGGATACCTCTACGCCTTTGGGAGCGACGCGTCGGGCACGGAAGTCCACGCCCTCAGGTGGCCCGTGGATCGGGCAGCTCGAGGCGACCTCTCGTCGCCCGAATGGTGGATGGGACCAGATGCCGGGTGGGCCTCCTCCCCGAGGGGGACCCTGAACCCCCGGCCCGTGTTCGTGGGCGCCCAGACCGAGTTCTCCATCCACTTCGAGCCCGATCTCAAGGGATTCATCCAGGTGCAGACCCTCACGCTCGCCAACCCGTGTCTCGCCGTCAGGTTCTCCCCGGCCATCGAGCGGGGGTGGACGGAACCCGCCTGTCTCCACGACCCTACGAGGCCCGGGAAGGAGGGTATTGTCATCTACGCCGGGAAGGCGCACAAGGTTTTCGAGGGTGCGTCCTTGGCGTTCACCTACGTGGTGAACACCCTGGATGCAGAAACCCTGTTGAACGACAGAGAACTCTACTACCCCGTGGTGCTCAAGGGGCACCTGTCGCCCTGCAGTCGGCCCACGGAGGTACGAACACCGACACCCTAGAGAGGGGGAGGCCCAAACCATGGGAGACGAGGCGTCCCAGAGACTGGAAACAGCGGCCATCGTGATCGTGGAAGCGATCTGCGCCTTCGAGGGGGCGCTGAGGAGGCTTCACCCCGCATCGATCGGGGCGCTCAGGGAGGGCCTCCTGTTGCGCGCAGGCGGCCTCGCATCCGTGACCAAGACCCTCTCCGCGGAGGCGGCGGGGGCCCGCTCGGACGAGGCCAGGTGCATGGCCGATGCAGCGGGACTCCTCATGGACGCGATCTCCCTGTTCGGCAACGGGGACGACCCGGCACGAGCCTTTCTCGCAGCGCTTCAGTCGGTGAGGCCGTTTTGCAGGGCCCACGAACTCCTCTTCCCCCTCGCCTCGAGCATCCCCACCCTCAGATCCCTGTTCGAGGAGGGGGCTGCCGCATGCACGCCGGGGGCACCCCGTGGTGGTCGCCCGGGCCCTGAAGACCTCTTGGTCCACAAGACCTCGCTCGGGGATGACCCCTACGGCCGCGGCGGGTACTCCCTGTTCGTGCCCTCGTCGGGTCGAGGGCGGCCTGTGCCGCTCGTGGTGGCCATGCACGGCGGCTCCGGCCATGGGAGGGATTTCCTGTGGACATGGCTCAGGGAGGCCAGGAGCAGGGGGTTCATCCTCATGGCCCCGACCTCCTCGGGCAGGACCTGGTCGCTCGACGACATTGCCAGGGATGCCGAGAGGGTCGCGGGCCACATAGACGAGGTATGCTCTAAGCACCAGGTGGACAGGACACGGGTGCTCCTCACCGGGGTATCGGACGGCGGGACCTTCGCCCTCGGCCTCGGCCTGGGGGACTGGCTCTCCGCCCCGGACATCGCGCCGGTGGCATGCGTGCTGCCCCGGGTGGACCTGAAGGCCGCGCGGTCAAGGCGCATCCTGTGGGTGCACGGCGCGCTCGACTGGATGTTCCCGGTCGGCACGGCTGCCAGGGCCTGCGAGGAGCTCTCGAGGGCGGGCTGTGACGTCAGGCTCAGGATCATCCAGGACCTCGCCCACGCGTACCCCCGCGAGGAGAACGACGCCATCCTCGGGTGGTTCGACCACTCCCTGAGGTCGCCCTGTGCAGAGACATGACGGTGTCCGGCCGGTCTCTCACCCCTTCTCATCACCTGCCGTGCGGCATGGGTGCACCCTGGAGAGGGCCGTGGCGAACGTGGGCATGATCACCCCTTACCCCCCGCCTGACGAGAGGGACCGCGTGCCGCCTGTGGCCCGGTACAAAGACGCAGGCGGGCGGGTCGTGGAGGCACTCTCTTTGCCTCTTGTGAACAGCCGCATCGATATGCCCGGCGGCAAGGGAGGAGGCCCGAGATCGCTCATGGACACCGTGCGTCCGAAGGGAACGCTTCATGGGGGAACCCGGTGACAGACCTCCTGGCGATAACCGTTTCCTCTTTCTTCCTGGCCTTTTCCGGCGCAGCCATGCCGGGCCCCCTCATGACCGCCACGATCGGGGAGAGCGCACGCAGGGGTCCGGTTGCGGGCCCGGCGCTCGTGGCAGGCCACGGCATCCTGGAACTCTTGCTCGTGATCCTGCTCATGCTGGGTCTCGCGCCCTTCCTCAAGCAGGACATGGTCTTCGCGGTCATAGCGATGGCCGGTGCCCTCATGCTGGCAGGCATGGGCGTCTCCATGCTCCTCAAGGTCCCCGGGCTCACCTTAAGCCGGGAAGCCTCGGGCGGCGGCATGTCCAGGCTCGTGGCCGCAGGGGCGGTCCTCAGCCTTTCGAATCCCTACTGGACGCTCTGGTGGTCCACCATCGGCCTCACCTACATCCTCTACAGCGCGCGTCTCGGGAACGCGGGCGTGGCCCTCTTCTTCGCGGGACACCTCTTGGGCGACCTCGCCTGGTACAGCGCCCTTTCCTTCGCCGTGGGAAGGGGGAGGCGGTTCATGAGCGACCGGTCGTACCGGGTGATCGTGGCCCTGTGCTCGTTGTTCCTGGTGGTGCTTGCCGCGGTCTTCGCCGTGAGCGGCCTGCGTACGTTCCTGTCCGTCTGAGGCGGTGCAGACGGGCGGTGGCCGGGGCTCGGTCAAGCCCCCTCGGGCCGCGTCTGTGTTCCGACTGGTGCGGCCCGGTCCTCGCCCGTGCTTGGGACGTCATGGGTACCCCGTGACCCGCCGGCGGTGCCGATGCACCCATCGGGAAGGCATGCACCCGGCATGGTCCGGGAGGGCTCGCGTGGAGGGGGTTGCGCGTGGCCCCGCCCCGTACGTGCACGGCAACAACGGGGCACGGGGGACCATGTCTCTGGGTGCGGCTGCACGCTCGGGAGGGTTCATGCCGAGGCGTGCAGAGCGGGCTGCCCGGGCGGCGAGTCGCGATGGCCATGGCCTCGCGGGGGTAGGAAGCACGTGCGACGCACGACGGGGGTGTGCCCGGGGTTGCCTTCTTGCATCTGCACCTTACTGTTCTGTGAGGGATGGATCGCTCATGCCCGCGGTGTCTCGTGAGGAGAGGTCATGGACGCCGAAGGCGGAAAAAGAGGAAGGGGAGGGAAACCATGAGGGACAGGGCCGCGGCGTCGGTCATGGCGTCGTTCATCGGGGACGCGCTCGCGCTGGGCGTGCACTGGGAGTATTCGACGAGGAAGCTCAGGCAGGAGTTCGGCCGCGTGGACTCCTACCTCGACCCGGGGCCGGGGTCGTACCACCGCACGAGAAAGAAGGGGGAGTTCTCCCACTACGGGGACCAGGCCTACGTTCTCCTGGAATCGGTCGCATCCTCGGGCGCGTTCGACGCCGAAGACTTCTCCAGGAGATGGCGGAGGCTGTTCGAGGATTACGACGGGTATCTCGACCAGGCGACGAGGACCACGCTCGAGAACCTCTCGCGGGGGGTGCCTTTCCTGGAGGCCGGCTCGCCCTCGAACGACCTCTCGGCCGCCTCCCGCGTCGCCCCGCTCGTCTACGCGCTCCACAGCGACGAGGAGGCGTTGGCCGAGGCGGCAAGGACACAGGCCATGCTCACGCACACGGACGCCCTCACCGTGGCCGCCTCGGAGTTCTTCGCGAGGGCTGCCCACATGGTCCTCAGGGGGGCGGGACCCCGTGAGGCCATGGAGTTCCTGGCAGGTGGCAGGTTTTCCGGTACCGCCCTGGCAGAGGCGGTCGCGAAGGGCATGGCGACGAGGGGTGAAGACACCATCGAGACGGTAAAGGGGTTCGGGCAGGATTGCCACAGCCCGCACGCCCTGCCGTCCGTGGCGCACATCGTGGCCTCGTACCAGGACGATCTCGAGGAGGCGCTCGTGCAGAACGTCATGGCCGGCGGTGACTCGGCGGCGAGGGGGATGATCGTGGGCATGCTCCTGGGCGCACACCTGGGGATGCAGGCGATCCCCCGGCGGTGGATCGACGGGCTCGTAAGGGGCCCTGCCGTCATGGGGCTCCTGGGCCGGGTAGGGTGATGGCGGCGTGACGGTTCCCGGGGGCGCCCGAGGGGCGGCTGCAGCCACGCTGGCGCCACGGCGCGGCGCGTGCCCGAACGCGACGATTGAACCATGACAAGGTTCGGGGAATGAGTTATAGGCATGGTTTGATTTCAAGTTCCCACGAGGAGGGTGACATGCTGAACCAGAGAAGGGAAGACGGGATCATCGTGGCGACGTTCGAGCACGGCAAGACGAACTCCATCACCATGGAGGTGCTCCGGGGCATACGGGATGCAGTCAGACAGGCCAACACGGAAGAGGACGTCAAGGGCATCGTGCTCACCGGCTCGGGCAGGGTCTTCTGCAGCGGGTTCGACCTCCCGATGTTCCTCGGTTTCAAGAACGTGGACGAGATCATCGGGTTTTTCCACGAGGAAGAGGAGATCCTCCTCGACCTGTTCACGTGCGCCAAGCCCGTGGTCGCCGCCATGAACGGGGCTGCAGTGGCCGGCGGCCTCATATTCGCCATGGCCGCGGATTACCGGATCGTGAAGAACCACCCCAAGATCACCATAGGCATGTCCGAGATAAGGATCGGGCTGCCCCTGTCACTGGCCCAGTCCGGCGTCATGAGGTTCGGCTACGACAGCGACAGGAAGTTCCGCGACCTCATGTACTTCGGCAGGATGATGAACGTGAACGAGGCGCTCGAGATGGGCATCGTCGACGAGATAGTGGAAGAGGACCAGCTCATCCCCAGGGCCAAGGCCGTGATCTCCGCGTGGATCGACAACCCTGGCCGGGCCTTCATCAAGCTCAAGGAAGGGCTGAAGAAACCCGTCGCAGACAGGATCAGGGAGCGCCTGAGGACGGAGAACTGGCAGGACACGCTGAACTGCTTCTTCAGGAAGGACGTGCGGGACGCCCTGGAGTTCGTCAGGGCCATGATGTAGGTCACAAGCGGCGGGCACGGCTCGGTCCGGGGGAGGCAAGACCTTCGGTCATGGAGGGTACCAGGGGCGACGTGACGATCGATGCATCGGAACTGCGCTGGGAGTTCTGCCGCGCAGGCGGGCCGGGCGGGCAGAACGTGAACAAGGTCTCGAGCGCCGTGGTGTTGAGGTTCGACGTCGCAGGCTCCCCGTCCCTGGCCCCCGGCGTGAAGGAGAGGCTGGCGCGCCTGGCGGGAAGGCGCATGACCGCGGACGGCGTGCTCGTCATCAGGGCCCAGCGCTTCAGGTCCCAGGAGAAGAACCGCGAGGACGCGCTCGCTCGGCTCAAGGACCTCATCCTCGAGGCTGAGCGCGTGCCGAGGCGCAGGGTGAGGACCGGGCCGCCCGCCTCCTCACGCATGGCGAGGCTCGAGGAGAAGCGCTCGAGGGCTCGAAAGAAGAGGATGAGGGCGGCGGCGAGGGATCACGACCCCGGGGGCGCGTGAGGGGGAGAACGGCCTCCATCGTGCGTACCCGCACGGGGGCGCGGCTGTTCGCTCCCCGCAGATCCCCCCTTCCGTCCGGCCCGGGCCCTTGGGTCCCATCGAGCGTGCGCGTCCAGCTCGAGCGGCCTGCGGGCATGTAGGGGCTCGGCCGGTCCGGCAGCGCCCAGGCCCCAGGAAGGACATGCCCGCGCTCCAGGTACACCCACGCATCGTCGGCAGCGGGATGTCCGCCGAGGGTGATCCCCTGGGGGGTGATGCTGCGACGCGGGCGTTCCTTGGTGTTCGAGGGGCAGGCGGGTTTCCTGGTGCCCCGGACAAGGGTTTGCACCGGCCGGGCACGATCGGGCTTCCGGATACATTGAGGGACTGGCGACACCCATCCGATGTCCCCTCCCGGGCCGGTCATGAGCGGTCCGGCCAAAAACGCGATCGACACCTGAAATCCTGGTCAATTTCATTCAGAAAACGTTTCGCATATTGCCTCTGCGAGGAAGGCCTTTATTATTCAGAATGACAGAGGAGGCGGCGCACTCGAGGAGGACGGTCGGGACGGGCCCGTTGCCGGGGAAACGGCATCCTCCGGGAGGTCTTCGAGAGAGACGGCGGCGTTGTGGGAGGAGGGCGGGGCGCTTTCGCGCCCTGGCGTGGCAGACCGAAAGGAGCCATGTATGGCTGAGCGAGAATACCAGGTGATCGAGCTTGTGGGCACGAGCCCGGTTTCATGGGAGAAAGCGGCTGAGACGGCTGTCGCAGAGGCGTCCGAGACCCTCACGGACCTGCGGATCGCGGAGGTGGTGAGGCTGGACATGCACGCAGACGAAGAAGGCAGGCCGCTCTTTAGAGCGAGGCTGAGGGTTTCCTTCAGGTATCACATGATCTTCTCCTTGACCCCCAAGTATCACCAGAAGGGGGCCCGGTGGTGAGACGGCCGCCGCCGGGTCTTTATGGGCGCCTGCGCTAACGAAGGGTCGTACCGGCTGGACGGTTCGTGAAAGGAGGGTGTCATGGCTGAGAGCGTCTACAAGGTGATCGAGATCATAGGGACCAGCCCCGTTTCCTGGGAGAAGGCCGCGGAGGCCGCCGTGGCGACGGCGTCCAAGACCATCAAGGACCTGAGGATCGCGGAGGTGGTGGAACTCGACCTTCAGATCGAGGATGGCAAGGTCGTCAACTACCGCACGAAGTTGAGCCTCTCGTTCAAGTACCTCGGGAAGGACTAGGACGTACCGTCAGGCATGTCTCGAGAGCAGGGTCGAACACGAGAGGGCGCGACGACCCTACCCACCCTCGAGACCCTCGGGGTTGAACGGCGCATGGGGATGGTCATCTGCCGGCCGGGCGAAGGCAGGGGCTTAAGGCCTGTGTGCGTGCGCGCCGCCGGTTGTGGGCGGTGGTTCTGCCCGGCCGCGGCCGGGGGGGTGGAGATGCACCGCCCTGGGACGATAGCCGGCGGCGCAGGCGAAAGGGGCCGCCGTGACGGGTCTCGCTCGAGCGTGTCCGTGTAACCCGAGAGGGGCCTCCGGCCGTCACTTTTTCTCGTAGAGCGCCTCGATCGAGTCCTTGAGCCTCTGGATCACCACGCGGCGCTTGACCTTGAGGGTCTGGGTCAGGGTGCCGTCGTCGACCGAGAAGTTCTGGCTCAGGATCAGGAACTTCTTCGGTATTTCGTAACCGCCGTACTTTCCCTTGAGGGCCTTGTTCACCTCGTCCGCGATGAGGTCGTAGACCTCCTTGCGTCTCACGAGCTCTTCGGGTTCGGTCGGGAGCCCGTTTTCGCGGGCGTACTTGCCGAGCACCGCGAAGTCGGGGATCACGATGCAGATGTTGTACGGCTTGTTCTCGCCGTAGACCATGGCGTTCTCTATGTACGGGATGAGGCGGATGTCCTCCTCGAGGGCGGCCGGGAAGACGAACTTGCCGTTCTCCAGCTTGTACTGTTCCTTGATGCGGCCCGTTATGTAGAGGAACCCGTCCTTGTCGAACCTGCCCCTGTCGCCGGTCCGGATGCCGCCGTCAGGCGTCATGACCGCTGCCGTGGCCTCGGGCTTGTTGTGGTAGCCCTTCATGACGTTGGGCCCGTACACCACGATCTCCCCGTCCTCGGCGCCTTCCTCCACGACCGAGGAATCGATGACGACCTTCACCTTGTCGATGGGTCTGCCGACGCTTCCCAGTTTGTAGGCGGACGGGCAGTTCATCGTGACCGCGGGCGAGGTCTCGGTCATGCCGTAACAGTCGTAGGTGGGGATGCCGATGTCGAAGAAGAACCCGGCGATCTCGGGGTTCATGGCCGCGCTGGCGGTCATGGCGCCCCTGAGCCTCCCGCCGAAGCGTTCCCTGATCTTGGAGAACACGAGCCTGTCCAGGAGCGCGACCTTGAGGTCCAGGATCGGGTCCCTCCTGCCCTCGGCCTTGAGCATGCGCCTCTTCTTCGCGCTCTCCACCGCCATGAAGAAGAGCTTCTTCTTGAGGCCTTTCTCCTGGCCCATGCGCGCGAAGATGCCGTCGTAGATCTTGTTGAACACGCGGGGCACCGCGATGAGGAAGGTGGGCCTCACCGCGAGCATGTCCTCGGCGAGGGTGTCGATGCCCCCCATGATGCCGAGCTGAGCGCCGAGGCGGGTGACCGTGTAGAGCTCGGCCGTCTGGGCGTACGAGTGGGCCCACGGAAGGATGCTGAGCAGCACGTCCCCGTGCTTGAACTCGGGGTAGAACTTCTGGCCTGCCAGAGAGTTGCTCGTGAAGTTGCCGTGGGTGAGGAGCACGCCCTTGGGGTCGCCCGTGGTCCCGGAGGTGTAGATGAGGGCGGCCACGTCGTCCGGGTCGGGCTTCGTGGAGGGCACAGGGTTTTTCGCGCCGATCTCCTCGAGCTCCTGGAGTGAGCCGGGGCCCTCACCCTCGATGAGGATGAGCCTCTCGAGGCTCGGGATGGTGCTCGGGAAGTCCTTCACCTTGTCCATGACGGACCGGTTTGAACAGAAGAGAACCTTGATGCCGCTGTCCGAGACGATGTATCTCCACGTGGACGGGAGTTCCGCCTCGTACATGGGAACCCAGCGCGCCACCAGCCCGTAGGTCGCGTACGCGCAGATGGCCCACTCGGTGCGGTTGTTGGCGATGATGCCCACCGCGTCGCCCTTCTTGACCCCCAGGGAGGCGAGGCCCGCCCTGACCCTGTCGACCCTCGCGCCGAAATCACGGTATGTTATCCACTCGTAGCGGCCCGGGGCCTTCTTGGTTCCCAGGAAGGGGCTCGAAGGGTATGCGGCTACGCTTTCCTCGAGGAAGTCGACGAGGTTGTCCGGTTTGTCGAGCGTGTAGTCGGGCATGGTTCCTCCCTGGCTGAGTTTCGTGGGTGCTGGATATACACAACGCCGAGGAGTGGGTGTCAAGTACATTTTCGATCGTACCTTGATCCCCGACCCCCCCATGCACCTCGAGCGAAGCCCGGGCCGGGGGCCCTGCGCGCTTGCGCTCGGCCGGTGTTTGTGGGAAGGTGATCGGGTCATGTCCGAACGCAAGCTCATCGTGCTGGGGACGGCGAGCCAGGTGCCCAACCGCGTAAGGAACCAGAACGGGTACTTTCTCCGTTTCGACGACGAGGGGTTCCTCTTCGACCCCGGTGAGGGCACGCAGCGACAGATGCTCCTGGCCGGCATCCCCGCGAGCGCCGTCACCAAGATCTTCATCACCCACTTCCACGGCGACCACTGCCTGGGTCTCGCAGGCGTCATCCAGCGCATCTCCCTCGACAGGGTGCCTCACGAGGTGGAGGTCTTCTACCCGGCCTCTGGCCAGGTGTTCTTCGAGAGGCTCCAAAACGCCTGCATCTACTTCCCTGCGGCACGCATCCACGCCCGGGCGGTATGCGACGAGGGCGTCGTGCACGAGGACGCGAAGATGACGGTAAGGGCCTTCAGGCTCGATCACACGGTGGATACCTTCGGGTACCGCATAGACGAGAGGGACTCGTTCACGCTCGACCCCGCCAGGCTGGCACAAGCCGGGATAGCAGGCGCCGAAGCGGCGCTCCTCAAGTCCAGAGGGTCGCTGGAAAAAGACGGCAGGGTGTTCAAGGTCGAGGAACTCGGCACCTTGCGCAGGGGCCAGAGGTTCGCGTTCGTGATGGACACGAGGGTGTGCGAGGCCGCCCATGGTCTCGCGGCGGGGGCCGATCTGTGCGTCATGGAGGCCACGTACCTCTCCGACATGGAGCGTGCGGCCTCGGAGTACGGGCACCTCACCGCCTCCCAGGCCGGCCGCATCGCAAAGGCCTCCGGCGTGAAGAGGCTGGTGCTCACGCACTACTCCCAGCGCTACACGGACACCGACGGATTCCTCAGGGAGGCGCGCGCCCTCCACGATGACGTGGTCGTGGCCGTGGACCTGGACGTGATCGACCTGGCTCGAGCCAGGCGTGAGCTCGGGTAAGAGACTCCCCCGGCTGTTCGTTCCGCCCGGAGACGGGCCGGCCCCGAAGGGGGCGGACCCCGATCGGCCCGGGCAGGAGGCCCGGCGGCTAAGGAGCGAAGGGGTCGACGGACGGGTCGAGCCCGGGCGTCCGGCCGACTCTCAGCGGCTACAGGCCGCGGTGCCCGTCTACCTCTTTGTCAGCCTCGTCCTCGGCCATCTCCCCGAGCGCCTTCCTTCTCGACCGGTAGCGCACGAAGGCCAAGACGGTCACGATGGCCGAGACGGACAACAGGATCGCGGCGGTATCCTTCAAGAGGAACCCGGCTATAGCCGAAGGCGTGGCCAGGCTCTGCCTCCACCTTTCCTCGAGCTCGTGCACCCCCGCGCCGAAGGAGACCCTGAAACCCTCTTCCAGGCCCATCCCGGAGCCGAGGGCTGAAAGCAGGTTGGGGATGCTGTCCTTTCCGTGGCCTGCCGCAAGGAAATCGACGAAACTCCTGCTCATTTCGTAGGCGAGGGCGAGGCCGTCCTCGTCGCCCGGGAACGACGACTCGAGTGATTGAAGCCTCGGCAGAGCCCCGCTTACCGCGAGCCAGGAGAGCGGGCGTCTCTTGGCGCCGCCCAGGAGCTCACCCACCCCCTCGCTCGCCCACATGGCGACCCCCTCGTCGAGCCACCTCGGGATGCCCGGGATGCGGCTGTGGAGGGCGAGGTGGCAGAGTTCGTGGACGAGGATCCCTTTCGTGCCGAAAGGGTCTGCGCTCGCCCTCGGGTAGTCGATCACCACGAGCGAGCTTGCCGGAACGGCATAGGCGACGGTGCGGCCGCTCGAGGTCGCGCGTTCGAAGACCTCCCTGTCGGCGACGACGACGATGGTGGGCCTGAAGTCCACGGCGATGCCCGACCGCGAAGAAACCTGGTTCGCAGCCGCGGGGTAGAGGCGCATAACCGCCTCCGCAGCATGCTCGAGACCCGGGCTGTACCTCACCGTGAAGGCGGGGGTCTCGAGGCTCATCAGTCCACGACCGTAAGCGAAAAGCTCAAGGGGAAGGCATGAAAGCGTGAAAGCGAGGAGTGCGCATGCGGGCACGAACGCCCGCGAGGGGGCCGGCGGCGCGTTCACCGTGTCGTCTGTACCTTCAGCGATGCCGGGCCCCTTCATCGATCACCCCTTGGATAACTGCTCGAGACCATCTTGGACCAGGCATCCCCGCGCGTCAAGGCCGACCCCCCAAGGTGCGCCCCATGACCGCGAAAAAACCATAAAGAAAAGGGGGTTGGGAGCCGATAAGGAGCACAACCTCACGGTTGTCGATCGAGACGACCTGTACCGGGGAAACGTTTGGGGGGCATCGATGAAAGAGGGTACGAAGACGCTGTTCGTCAGGCCGCTCTTGTTCCAGGAGAACATCACCGCGGTCGTTCTCATACCGACCCTGCTGTTCTTCTTCTTGAAGACCGCGCAGGGGATCCATGACAACCTTGGCCTTGCGGTCACGGTCGCGGCGCTGGCGGGTATCGTCGGCCTCGTGATGGGGGCGGCTGCGAAGTACGTGCTGGTGAAGCCGGCCGTGGATCTCATGAACAAGGAGCACTGGGAGGACGAGGAGGTCGCCGCGGCCGTACGATCCACGTCGATACTCCCCCTCGTGGAGGCGGTGGTCGTGTTCGTGAGGTGGGCGCCGTCTGCGATCCCCATCTGTATCGGCACGTTCTACATGAAGGGGCTCATCTCCGGTTACGAGGCCGTGTTCGGGACCATCGCCCTGCTCATGACCGCGCTCTTGGTGGTGCCGTTCTTCTACCTCGCATCAGAGAACAGCCTCCTCCCGTTCTACAGGCGCTGCAGCATGAAGGGCATCCTGGATTCGAGTCACCGGCCTTTCAGCCTGAGCACCTCCCAGAAGCTTTTCGCAACCATGGTCCTGACCGCACTGCCGCCCTTGGGTATCATCATCGGCACCATCTGCCTCTCGATCATGACCGGCCTCGATCTTTCCGAGATCCAGCTCGGGTTCTACATCGTCCTGTTCGAGGCGCTGGTGCTCACCCTGATCAACGGTTACCTCCTCGCACGGGGCATCCGGATGTCGGTGGGGAACATGTCGGTCATGCTGCAGGACATAGCCCATGGACAGGGCGATCTCACCAAGAGGCTCCACGTGACGGGGCTCAACGAGCTCGGCGAACTGGCCTTCTGGTTCAACGAGTTCATGGACGACATGGAGAGCATCGTTGCACACGTGCGCGATCTGTCCCTCCAGCTGCACCAGAGCATCGAGGAGGTGAGCGAGGGGTCCCAGCAGCTGGCACAAGCCACCCAGGAACAGGCTGCGGCGGTGGAGGAGATATCCGCGTCCATCGAGGAGATGAACGGGTCCGTCAAGAGCAACGAGGAACTCGTGCGGGAAGGGCAGGAGAGCTCTCACGCCATCACGGCGGTCATCGAGCAGAGCAAGAAGGTGTTCGGGGAACTCGCCAGGGCCATCGACGGGATCTCCAGGGACTCGAAGAAGATAGGCGACATCGTGCTCACGGTGAACGAGGTGGCCTTCCACACGAACCTGCTCGCCTTGAATGCATCCGTGGAGGCGGCCCGCGCAGGGGAGCACGGGAAGGGCTTCGCGGTGGTGGCAGGCGAGGTGCGGTCGCTCGCGCAGCGTTCGGCCCAGGCCGCAGGCCAGATCAAGGAGCTCATAAACGAGACGGTAAAGAGGATCAGGGAAGGCGATGAGGTCATGCAGAAGACCTCGACCTCCATCGAGGACCTGGTGAGCAGGATGGAATACTTCTTCAGGATGATGGACGTGATCAACACCTCGAGCACCGAGCAGATCCAGAACATAGGCGAGCTCACCCGGGCCATCTCCCAGATCGACACAACCACCCAGCACAACGCATCCACGGTGGAGGAACTCGCGAGCACCCTCGACAGCCTGAGGACCGCGGCCTCTGTCTTGGCCCAGGACGTGAAGAGGTTCAAGACGTCCCTGGCATGACAAGGCCTATCTGAGGCTGTCTGCTTAGGGTGGGCTCGAGGCGCACCCTCGGGAAGACGGGTGGATCCGCCGTGCTCGATGCCGAGCGCCATCATGCCGAGCGCAGGGTCTTCCTGCAGCGGGCGTTCCATCTCCCAGGAGAAGGGCCCACGATGGCATCGGGCAAGGTCTCATGGGGGGATACCCTTCATGGCACTGGCCGTGTGACCGCCGACAGGGATTCCTGCCTGGGCCCGGGCGGCGACCCCAGGTCGCTGTGAGCCCGTCGTCATCACCGCGGAGAGAGGCTCGGTCTTTCGTCGTACCATTCCGTGGGAAAAAACCCTTGACAGCTTCTTCACGGTTCTGTTATTAAGTTAGTCAACTGACTAAAAATGGGGGGGGAGAGACATGAAGGACGGTGTTCCGAGAGAGGTCAAGCCTGGAGAGGGTCGGGCGGCGATCACGCCGGTGGGTGTCAGGACCCTGGTCCACCACGGGCACGAGGTGTGCGTTCAGAGCGGACTCGGGCTCGGCTCGGGAATCCCCGACGCCGCGTACGAACAGGCAGGGGCCCTGGTCGTGGAGAGCGCGGACCGGGTATGGTCGGGCTCGGACATGATCGTCAAGGTGAAAGAACCCGTCGAGGCGGAGTATCGGTTCCTCCGCGAGGGCCTCGTCCTGTTCACTTACCTCCACCTGGCGGCGAACGAGGCGCTCACCCGGGAGCTCATGTCAAGGAGGGTCATCGCTATCGCCTACGAGACGATCCAGCTCGACGACGGTTCCCTGCCCCTGCTCGCGCCCATGAGTGCGATCGCGGGAAGACTCGCCGTCCAGGTCGGGTGTGCGTGCCTCGAGGCATCGCACGGGGGCAAGGGGATCCTCCTGTCCGGCGTGCCCGGCGTGAGGCCGGGCAAGGTGGCCATCATCGGGGCCGGGGTCTCTGGTGTGAACGCCGCCCACCTTGCCATAGGGCTCGGGGCCCAGGTGACCGTCCTCGACATCAACCAGCAGCGGCTCAACTACCTGGAGGACATCTTCCACTCCCGCGCCGTGATCCTCTTGGCCAACGCGGGAAACGTGGAGGAGAGCGTCGTCGATGCAGACCTCGTGATCTGCTCCGTGCTCATACCCGGGGCTCAGGCCCCGCACCTCATCACCAGGGACCTGTTGAGGAAGATGGAGCCTGGCTCGGTGCTCGTGGACATAGCCATCGACCAGGGCGGGTGCGCCGAGACGAGCAGGCCCACGACCCATGACAACCCCACCTACGTGGAAGAGTGTATCGTTCATTACTGCGTGGCCAACATGCCCGGGGCGGTCCCCCGGACATCCACCCTCGCGCTCACCAACGCCACCCTGCCCTATGTGCTCCTGCTTGCGGACAAAACCTGGCAGGGCGCCTTGAAAGAGAACCCTGCGCTCGCGCGCGGACTCAATGTCGTCGACGGCGCCGTCACGAACCGGAAGGTGGCCGAGGCGTTCGCCATGGAATACGTGGTATACCGCTCGGCGTGACACGAACGAGGAGGGAAAGGATGGACCGCCCACGGGATGTCACGCTCACCAACGCCTTCCTCTGGGCCTTCCGCCCGCTCCAGTGCTTCAGAGGGGGGATGCGCGTGAGAGAAGGTCGGATAGCGCGGATCTTTCGCCACGGTGAGGAGGGTGACCCGGGCGGCACGGTCATAGACCTTATGGGCATGCACGTCATACCGGGGCTCATGGACGCGCACCGGCATTTCTTCGTGACCGCCTTCATGAGCATGCACGGTGATGCCTCGACGTGGAAGTCGAAGGAGGATGCCCTCGACGCCATCGACCAGGCGTGCAGGTCCAACCGGGATCCCGGTGGATGGGTGCTCTTTTCCCGCATGGACCATACCGCATGGAGGGTTCCCGATCCCCCGTCCCTGCGGGAAATAGACGCGGTCGCCGGAAAAACGCCGGTCTTGGTCGCAGACACCACCCTTCATCGAGGCCTTGTCTCGTCTCAGGCCTTGCTCAGGTCAGGGGTCGACCCGCAGGCGCTGCGTGTCAAGGGCGACCTCGATACCCTCCGAGACGGCTCACCCCGTGGTACCGTGTGGGAGGATGCATTCGGCAGGGTCGCGTCCGCCTTCTACCGGGAAACGTTCAGCCCGCTCGGCAGGGAGGAAAAACGCAACGTCGTTCTTCGTGAGGCCCGCAGGTGCCTCGCCATGGGCCTCACGCACGTGCACGATCCAGGCGTTCCCTCGGATGTCCAGGAGCTGCTCGAGGACGTCCAAGGGTATACCCCGCTCAAGATCAGCTGGTCTGTCACGGCGCACGAGAGCATGTTCGCTCCTCCCGGGCCCCGAGACCTCGAGCATGCCCTTCAGAGCGGGCATGCACCCAAGAGCGTGAAGTTCTTCCTGGACGGTGCACACCGGACGGCGGCCTCCATGCCGCTTGCAGGTGCGGTCAGGGCGGGCCTCAGGGCGGCTCGCGACTGCCTGAACGAGCGGAGCCTGTGGCCCATGCGGCTCCTCCTCGAGCAGAAGATCGTCGTCAAGGGAACAAGGGTGGTCATGCCGTACCTGAGGTTTCCGGATACCGCCGAGCTCGTCGAGAAGGCGCGACCGTTTGCGGAGAAGGGATACCGGCTCGTCATGCACGCCCTGGGAAACGTGGCGGCCAGGCAGGCGGCCGATGTCGTCAGGCGCCTGAGGCCTGCAGGGGCCTCGGTGGAGCACCTCCTCATCATGGGAGAAGACGACCTGGACGACTTCGCCGGCTGCGGCGCGACGGCGTCCCTCCAGCCCGGGTTCATCCCGTCCTATGCCCGCACCATCGAGAAGAAGGGCGCGCTTCCCACCCTCAAGGCGTTTCCGCTCAGGAGCTTGCTCGACAGGGGGGTGAAGGTGTGCGTGAGCTCGGACGGGCCCTGCGGGGTCGATGACCCGCTCCACAACATCCGGCGTGCCGTGGACAGGAAAAAGGACGACGGCACGGTGTTCGATCCCGGTGAACGCATCTCTGCGCAGGAGGCGCTCACGGCCGGGACAGAGGGGGCTGCGCATTCTCTGGGTATAGATTGGCAGGGTCTTGTCGAGGGTGTGCCCGCAACGTTCTGCGTCGTCGACGGGGACCCGTTTCAGGATACCAGCAAGGTCGTGCAGACGTGGATAGACGGGGTGCAGGCCCGATGATCGGGCTACAGGGCGTTTCGGCTCAAGAACGTGGCATGAGTTTTCTCATCAAGCACAGGGGGGATTCCATGAAACCGGCAAAGGTTGAAAGGATGATGGATGGAAAGGAGAGGGACTATGTCCAGCACCTCTTCGGCAAACACATCTCGATGGGCCAGGTACGCTACCTCAGGTGCGCCCACCTCGACGTGTACGAGCGCGACAGGAAGGGCGCGTGCTTCGTCGATGCCGTGACGGGAAAGCGCTTCTTCGACTGTTTCAGCTCGGCGGGATGTTTCAACGTGGGCCGCGGCAACGAACGGGTCAAGGCTGCGCTCGAGGATGCGCTCGCGAGGCACGACATGGGATCGCACCTTCTCCTGTCGGAGCACAAGGTGCGCTTCGCCGAACGGCTGGCCTCCCTGTGCCCGGGAGACCTCGACAAGGTGGTGCTCTGCGCGAGCGGGGCGGATGCCTGCGCTGGCGCCATCAAGCTCGCCAAGGGCGCCACGGGCAGAAACGACGTGATCACCATGAACAAGGCGTACCACGGGCACGAGGGGTTCAGCCTGTCGGCCAACGGGAAGGACTACTACAAGGAGCTGTTTCTGCCCCTCATGCCCGGTTTCCACGTGGTCGAGTTCAACGACCTTGATGCGGTGAGACGGGTCGCGTCCGAGAACACGGCGGCCGTGGTCCTCGAACCGGTCCAGGGCGAGGGCGGGATCCACGTTGCGACCAAGGAGTACATGACGGGCCTCAGGAAGCTCTGCGACGAGCTCGGCGTCATGCTCATCTTCGACGAGGTGCAGACCGGCTTCGGGCGTACCGGTACCATGTGGGCCATGGAACACTACGACGTGATACCCGACATCATGTTCACGGCGAAGTCGATAAGCGGGGGGCTCTACCCGAACGGCGCCGTGGTGTACAGGGCCATAGAGCCGCTCGTGAGCTATGTGGAGAAGAACCCGCTCTTCCACGACTCCCACGGCGGCGGCTCGGACCTCGGCTGCATCGTGTCCCAGGCGGTACTCGACGACATCGTCGAGAACAGGCTCTGGGAGAACGCGGCGGCCATGGGCGCGCGTCTCAAGGAGGGCATCCAGGAGATCGCCTCGAAGAACCGCGATTGCGTGAAGGAGGTCAGGGGCCTGGGCCTCATGATCGGCATCGAGTACGTGCACGAGTTCATCGGCGCGCTCATGGCGGAGTGCCTGGCCAGGCAGGGTGTGTGGGCGGTCTACTCCGGGAACGCCCCCCAGGTCATGCGCTTCCAGGTCCCCATCACGATCGGCGGCCACGAGGTGGATGATCTTCTCGACCGCATACGCGCGGCGTTCGACGCCATGCGGTGGTACCTCGTCCTGTTGATGCCACTGGCCAGGATCCCCTTCGTGGGGGCGCTCCTGAACAATGTTCATCTCCAGATCTGGGCGTTCAACCTGGTCAGGGACCTGGAGGAGTTCGTCGGAAAGATCATGAACCGGAGGGGAGGTGCGTGACATGAAGAAGGCGGACGGTTCGCACAACCGTGCACGAGGGCTCTTCGACACGGCGGAGAAGGTGTTTTCCCGAAGCTACGTGAACCTGCTCAGGGAGAAGGGGCACGACGTCATCGAGCAGGAGGGGGACGGTTCGTGGATGACGGACGCGCAGGGCGGGAGGTATCTCGACTGCTACGCCTCCGCAGGGACGTACAACCTGGGCAGGCGCAACCGGGCAATAGCCCGTCGGTTCATGAAGGCGGTGCACGAGACGGACCAGGGAAACTTCGTCATGCCCTCCGACTACAAGGCCCTCCTGGCGCAGAGGATCGCCTCGTTCGTGCCGGGCAGGCTCGACTGCGTCCTGTTCGGGGTGACCAGGGGCGAGTCCATGGATGCGGCCTGCAAGCTCGCGCGCGGAGCCACCTCGAGGCCGGGGATCGTCACGGTCGACGGTGGATGCTACGGTGAGACGGGTTTCGCCCTGTCCCTGACGGCCAAGGCGGGCAAGGAGCAATTCGGCGGCCTGATCCCGGAGGTCCTCGCCGTGCCCTTCGGGGACGAGGACGCGGCCTTAAGGGCGGTCACGGACAGGACCGCGGCATTCGTCATGGAACCGATCCAGGCGGAGAACCACTGCAGGGAGTCGAGCCGTGAATACGCACTCCGGATACGGCGCCTGTGCGACGCCACGAAGACAGTGCTCATCTTCGACGAGACGCAAACCGGGTTCGGGAGGACAGGCACAAGGTTCTTCTTCGAACAGCTGGGCGTGGAGCCTGACATCCTCGTCATCGGCGAGGCAGTGACCTCGGGCATGTTCCCCATGACCGCCATGGTCTTCACCCCTGAGCTCAAGCGCTTCTTCGACATACACCCCCTCATACACCTGTGCACCTTCGGGGGACACGATCTGGGCTGCGTCGTGGCGATGGCCGCACTCGACGAGTACGAGCTGGCAGAGCCTTGGGTCAACGCGCGCATGATGGGTCAGAGGCTCGCATCCGGCCTTCATGCATGCGCGCAGGAGTTCCCGGACAAGGCGGCCTCGGTCGCCGGAAGGGGGCTCCTCTTCTCGCTCAGGCTTGCAGGCGGGGAACCGGCGGCGAAGGCCTTCTGCGCCCGGGCGATGCGGGAGGGCCTCCTGGTGGAGACGGGAAGGGTGGACACCTCGACCGTCCTCTTCAGGCCGAGCCTGCTTGTCTCCGAAGACGAGGTGGACAGGATCGTGCAGGCTGTGAGAACCATACTGGCCGGTCTCTGAAGGACCGGCCCCACCCGGGGGAACCCGCAGGTGATCGTCTCGATGACCGCGGCTTGGGTGCATGGCCGGACCCGGCGCGTATGAGACCGGGACCCGTCACGGAAAGGACATGACCATGGCGCGCAGGAAGGTGCAGGAAAAGAGGAGGCTCCAGATCCTGAAGGCCCTCGACGCCTGCCTGCAGAGGAAGTCCTTCGAGAAGACCTCCATCAAGGACATCGCCCGCGAGGCGGGGGTGAACCACGGGGTGTTGCACTATTACTTCAAGAGCAAGGAGGAGATCCTCCTGAACTACATAGACTACGTCATCGAAGACTACCGGGCCCAGGCCCGGGAATGGATGGGCGGCCGTGACCTGGAACACTCCACCAAGAGGGAGTTCATCGACGAGGTGTTCGCCTTCGTCAACAACCGCATCACCCTGAACAAGTCGCTCTCGCGGATCTTCGTGGAGATCTGGGAGATCGCCCTGTACAACCCCGCGGTCCGCGGAAAGCTCCGTGAGGCCTACACCCGGTGGGTGGAGGATCTGGGGGAGATGATCTCCCGGCACATCGAGGACAAGGCATTTGCCAGGAACGTGAGCATCGCCATGGTGGCCTTCTGGGAGGGCATGGCCCTGTTCTCCACCGTGTTCCCGCCGGGGTCTCTGGCCGTCGGGGATGTCCTCAAGGGGTTCCAGCAGCGGATCGTCGAGATCCTCTGAGCCTCTCGTGCCGATGGGGGGCCGGGGCTAGTTGTCCGGGCTCCCCATGACCCGGTACACGATCCCGCCGAGCACGCCGCCTGCGATGGGCGCCACCCAGAAGAGCCAGAGCTGCTCCACGGCCCACCCGCCCACGAAGATCGCGACACCGGTGCTCCGGGCCGGGTTCACCGAGGTGTTCGTCACCGGGATGCTGATGAGGTGGATGAGCGTCAGGCAGAGCCCGATGGCAATGGGCGCGAACCCCTTGGGCGCCCGCTCGTCCGTGGCGCCCATGATGACCAGGAGGAACATGAAGGTCATGACCACCTCGCAGACCAGGGCCGCCAGGAGCGAATAACCGCCCGGCGAATGTTCCCCGTATCCGTTGCTGGCAAAGCCCGCGGCCACGTCGAACCCTGCCGCGCCGGAGGCTATGATGAAGAGCACGAAGGCGCCGGCGATGCCCCCCAGCACTTGGGAGACCACGTATGGGACGAGGTCTTTCACCGGGAACCTCTTGCCTGCCACCAGTCCGCAGGTGACCGCCGGGTTCAGGTGGCAGCCCGAGATGTGTCCCACGGCAAATGCCATGGTGAGCACGGTGAGCCCGAAGGCCAGCGCCACGCCGAGGAGCCCGATGCCCACGTTGGGAAATGCGGCCGACAGGACCGCGCTGCCGCATCCGCCGAGAACAAGCCAGAACGTGCCGAAGAATTCCGCCAGGAGTCTCTTCGTCATGGGACTACCTCCTTGGAATGAGAATGAAAAGGGTGCGGTTTCTTGCGGGGTGTGTGATTTTCTGATGAGAGAATACTCCCACCCGGCACTCTGTGCAAGGACGGATCGTAACAGAGGGGCACGCCGCGCCGGGCGCACGAAAGAACATGTCCGGCTCTTCGGGTCCGCCGGGGTCGTCTCCGCGAAGAGATGCCTGGGTTACGCGATCTCCTCGTCTAAGAGGTAGCAGGCCGGGTCCTCGGCCCAGGGGTCGCCGGAGGCCGCCTCGGCCCGGGCCCGGAAGTTGCCAGCGCACACGTCGAGCCACCTGCAGGCCCTGCACCTGCCCTGCACGTGATCCTTCTTGTTCTTGAGCATCATGAGGAACTCGTTCGACGGGTCGTCCCAGATCTCGGGGAAGGGCCTTTGTGTGACGTTGCCCAGCACCCTGGTCCTCCAGAACTGGTCGGGGTACACCTCCCCGTCCCAGTTGACGCACCCGATCCCCAGGCCCGAGGAATTCCCCGCGTTCATCTTCAGGAGCTCCAGCACCTCGCCGGCCCGTGGGCTGCCCTCCCGCTTCAGTCTCAGGTACACGTAGGGCCCGTCCGCGTGGTTGTCCACGGTGAGGACCTCCACGTCGCGGCCTGCCTGGATCATCTCCTTGGTGCGGTCCATGATGAGGTCGAGGGTCTGCCGGGTCTGCCCGTGGGTGAGGTCTTCTTCCATGAGCTCGCTGGCCCTCCCCGTGTACACCAGGTGGTAGAAGCAGATCCGGGGGATCCCCTCCGAGGCCATGAGGTCGAAGATCTTCGGGATCTCGGCGACGTTGCGGCGGTTCATGGTGAAGCGCAGGCCCACCTTGATGTCCTCGCGCATGGCGTTGTAGATGCCGCCGAGAGCCTGGGCGAAGGCGCCCTGAACGCCCCGGAAGCTGTCGTTCACCTCCTCCATGCCGTCGAGGCTCACCCCTATGTACGAAAGCCCGAGATCCGCGAACCTCATGGCCGTATCCCGGGAAATGAGCGTGCCGTTGGTGGAGATGACCGCGCGCATGCCGGCCTTCACGGCGGCATCGATGAGCGTGGGAAGGTCTTCGCGGAGCACGGGCTCGCCGCCCGAGAACAAAATCACGGGGGCCCCGTAATCGGCAAGCTGTGCAATGAGCTCGAGACCCTGTCGAGTCGAGAGCTCCCGAGCCGCCTTCCCGGCGGAGGCATAGCAGTGCACGCAGCGAAGGTTGCAGGCGCTGGTCACGTTCCACACCACCACCGGCTTCTTGTCGGCCGAGAACTGCAGCAGGTGGGAAGGCAGCTCCCTGGACGCACGGCCGTAGCGCAGGGGGTCGGATGCCTCCACGGTGCCGCAGTAGAGTTTCGAGATGCCGATCATGACCCCTCCCCCGTAAGAGCCTCGAGGATCCCCTCGTCGGTGTACCGTGCCGCCGTCACCGCCGGTTTCATGCCCAGGCGGCGTAAAGCCTGGGCCGTGACCGGACCGATCGCCACGATCGTCTTGGCGGCGAGCATGTCCGTGCCGCCTCCCAGGAGCTCTGCTGCGTGGCGGACGCCGGAAGGGCTCGTGAACACCACGGTGTCCACCTCGCGCAAGGCCTCGACGAAACCCTCGCAAGACGCGGTCTTCGGCATGACCGTCTCGTAGACCACGATCTCCTCGACAACGGCCCCCTTGTGTCTCAGCGCCTCTGCGAGCACGGGCCTCGCCCCCGCCGCGCGCGGCAGGCACACCCGTTTCCCCTCGAGGTCCATGTCCTTGAGGAGCTCCACCAGGCCCTCTGCGACGAACTCCTCGGCCATGCCGTCGGCGGCGATCCCGTAGCGCGCGAGGGCGTCTCTGGTCTTGGGCCCGATGCAGTAAACCCGCGCCCCCCCGAAAAAGCGCGCGTCCCTGCCTTCGGCCCGGATCCTCGAGAAGAAGAGGTCCACCGCGTTCTGCGAGGTGAAGACGAACACGTCGATCGAGCCCGGCTCCGGGAGCTCGAAGGGCATCTCTTTGATCTCCACGAGCGGGTAGACCAGGGCGCGCGCCCCCCTGGACGCGAAGAGCGCCGAGGTGGGGCCTGCCAGGTGAGCGGGCCTCGTGATGAGGACGGACCTGCCCTTCAGCGGGAGGCCAGCCTCCACGGCGAGCCTCGAGCGCAGGCCCACGACCCGGCCCACCACGATGACGCTCGGCGATCTCATGCCCTCGCGCTCTGCGTCGGCTCCCAGGGAGGCGAGCGTGGAGACGAGGGTCCTCTGGCCGGGCAGGGTCGCATCCTGGATCATCGCGCACGGCGTCTCGGGGTCCATCCCTTCCTTCATGAGCCGGTCAGCGATCGATGCCGCTCGGCTCGCCCCCATGAGGAACACGAGCGTGCCCGGGTCCCCGGCGAGGTGGGCCCAGTCGAGGAAACCGCCCTCCTTGGACGGGTCCTCGTGCGCGGTCACGAGCGTCACCGATGCCGCGACGCCCCGGTGGGTGGGGGGGATGAGGGCGCACTCCGGGGCGGCGATCGCGGAGCTCACGCCCGGGACGAACTCGAAGGGGACACCCCTTTCGGCCAGGTAGAGGGCCTCCTCTCCGCCCCTGCCGAAGACGCACGGGTCGCCCCCCTTGATCCTCGCCGTCACCAGGCCCTCGCGCGCGAGCCCCACGAGGAGTTCGTTGATCTCGTCCTGGCCCATGGAGGCCCTGCCGCCCCTCTTCCCGACGAAGATCCTCCGTGCGCCTTGGGGAGCCAGCGCAAGGATCTCGCGGGCGATGAGGTCGTCGTAGACCACGGCATCGCACCCGGAGATGATGCGCGTCGCCTTGAGCGTCACCAGCTCGGGGTCTCCCGGGCCGGCGCCGATCAGGTAAACCTTTGCGGGTGAGACCTTGTCAGGCATCCATCGAACCTCTTCTCTTGACATCCACCAGGAGCGCGCGGGCGAGCTCGGCACCCACCCGGGGCCCGTCGCCCTCCATCTCGCGCCGGGTGCAGAAGCGACAGTCCGCGGAGCCGAGCATGCCGACCATGGCTATCGAGCCGCCCTCGAGCCGCGCCAGGGCGCCTGCGGGCAGCCTGCAGTCCTGGCCGAGTTCGGCGAGGAAGGCGCGCTCCGCGAGGGCGCACGTCCTCGTCTGGGCGTGGTCTATGGACGACAGGAGACCCATCGTCTCGTCGTCGCCCACCCTGCACTCGACCGCGATGACGCCCTGACCGGGTGACGGTACCATGACCCCCGGGTCGAGGGCAACACCAGGCCTCAACCCCAGCCTCGCCACGCCCGCGGCCGCGAGGACCACGGCGTCGACCGTCCTGCCCAGCCTGTTCAGGCGCGTCTGGACGTTCCCCCTGATGTCCACTACCTGGAGATCGGGCCTTGCGTTCCTGATCTGGCACTTCCTCCTGAGGCTCGAGGTCCCCACCTTGGAGCCTTCGGGGAGCTCCTCGAGCCCCAGTCCCGAGGAGGAGAAGACCATGTCCCTGGGATCCTCCCGCTCGAGGTATGCGCCGATAACGAGGCCGTCCGGGAGGTGTGCCTGCATGTCCTTGAGGCTGTGCACCGCGATGTCGATGGACCCATCCAGCAGTGCGCGCTCGATGTCCTTCACGAACACCCCCTTCCCGCCGATGACGTCGAGCGGCCTGTCCGAGAGGATGTCCCCGGTCGTCTTGATGCGGACCACCTCGAAGGCGACCCCGGGCGCCTTCTTCCCGAGCGCGTCCATGACGAGCGCCGTCTGCGCCAGGGCGAGCCTGCTACCCCTTGTGCCGATCCTCATGATCCTCATCCAGCCTGAATATCCTCCGTACGTACTCTATGTGCCTGGCGTCGGGGTGCTCCTTCAGGAAGCTCACGGGCCTGTGGAGCATGCGCCTCAAGGAGGTCCGCAGCGCCTGTTCCACGACCGTCGCGTCCACCTTGCTCGAGACCTCTCTCGCCTGCTCCACGGCGATCGCGTCGGCCAGCGCATAGAGATCCCTGATGGTCGCCTGCGCGGACAGGGAACGCAACCACCGCTCGAACGTCGCGACCTCTTCCTCGATGATGGCCATGGCCCTCGCCGCCTCCGCCTCGCGCTCGGCGAAGTGCCTGTCCACGATGGCCTGGAGCGCGTCGATGTCGTACAGGTAGCAGTTGTAACACTCTTTCGCGCCCTCGTCGACGTCCCTCGGGAGGGCGATGTCGACGATGATCAGGGGCCTGTTCCTCCTGATGCCCATGGCCCGCTGCACCATCTCCCTCGTTATGATGGGCCTGGCCGCCCCGGTCGAGGTGATGACGACGTCGCTCGATGCGAGCTCTCGTTCGAGATCCTCGAAACGGCCGGCTTCCCCCCCCAGCTCGCATGCCAGCGCCTGGGCGGTCTCGTATGTCCGGTTGACGATCCTCAGCGATCTCACGCCCCGGTCCCTGAGACGCCTCGCCGCGATGGAGGCCATGTCGCCCGCCCCCACCACGAGCACGGTGCTGCCCGTTATGTCGCCGAAGACGTGCTCGGCGAGTTCCACGGCCTGGGAGGCCACGGAGACGGGGTAGGCGCCGATGCCGGTCTCGGTCCTCACCCGCTTGGCCGCGCGGAAAGCCCTGTGCAGAGCCTTGTTCAGCACGGTTCGCGTGGATCCGGCCGCCAGGGCCTCGCGGTAGGCGTCCTTGACCTGGCCCAGGATCTGTGTCTCGCCGAGTACCATGGAATCGAGGCCCGAGGCGACCGAGAAGAGGTGGCTTACCGCGTGCCTGCCCTCGAGGTAGACGCTCATGGCCTCGATGCGGGCCCTGTCGAAGCCCGACAGCCGGCACAGAAGCCCGTAGACGGCATCAGGCCCGCTGATGGTCCAGTACACCTCGGAACGGTTGCAGGTGTTCAGCCAGAAACACTCCGCGTCAGGGTCCAGGACCTCCCTCAGGGACTCGCCGTCCATCCTGATGCGCTCCCTGACGTCCACGGGGGCGCTCTTGTGCGAGACGCTGATGCACCTGATACGTTCCATCAGATGAGCCGGACCCCGTGAGCGAAGGGGAAGAAGGTGTTCATGCCGACGAAGAGCACCGCCATGAGCGCCAGGCAGAACAGGACCATGATAGCGGTCCGTCTCCCCTTCCACCCCACGGCGAACCTCTGGTGAACGCACAGGGCGCACACCGACCATATGATGCCTCCCGAGACCGCCTTGGGCGCGACACCCGCCAGCCCTGCGTGGGTGGCCGTCGCCCAGAGACCCCCCGTTATCATGCCCGCCGAGATCGCGCAGAACCCCGATGCCAGGGAAACGGCCGTGATCCAGTCCAGCACTGTCAAAGGCGGCAGCCTGGAGATCTTCAGGTGGATGTCCCCGTGCCTGATCATGCGCTCGTGGAGGAGGTAGGCGCCCGATGAGACGGAGGCCACCAAGAGCAGGGCCTCGCCCGCGATCACGCTCACGGTGTGGAGCACGTACCACATCCTGTGAGGGGCGAGGGCCACCGGTCCGGGAGGGCCGGAAAACGGGGCCGAGAACGCCAGGACGATCGCCGCGGCGGGGAGGAAGAAGGCCGCCAGGGCCGCGGTGCGTTCTCTGAACACGAGCGGGACGAGGGCCAGGGAACTGAAGAGGACGAGCATGGAGAGCGCCTGTTGCGGCGTGGCCGCGCTCGGAAGGCCCGACGATACCCAGGCCGCGACGAACGAGGAGAGGAGGGTGGAGGCCGCGAGCAGGTAGAGGACCCTCAGGACGCCCAAGAACCTCGTGTTTCCGGCAATGAGCTGGACCACGAAACCCAGGCCTGCGAGCGCGTAGAGGGTCAGGGTCAGTCCGTGCATCACCCCATGATCTCCCGCAGGTCTATGGGCCTGCCCAGGGCCGCCGAGAGGATGTGCTCCGCGCGGCCCCTGTCCCCTGCGCGCACGGCATCGAGGAGCTCCGAGTCGATGAGCACCTCGAAGACCCTCCGGTGGTCGTCAGGCGACCCGGGCTGGGACGTGACGATGGGGCGGATGGCACCGAGGACCTTGGCGAGCGTCACGTACTCGTCTCCGATGGCTGACCCCACGACCAGGCGCAACCTCCTTGACAGGGCGGGAGAGAGCCCGCCCGTGGATATGGCCACCTTGATGGGACCCCTCTCCACCACCGACGGGACGATGAAGGAACACAGCCTCGGGGTGTCGACCACGTTGCACAAGACCCCTCGTCGTGCCGCGTCCTTGCTCACCGCCTGGTTCACCTCGGGGTCGTTCGAGGCCGCCACCACGAGGTACGCACCCTCGAGGTCGTCCTCGACGTAGGGCCGGCAGCACACCTCCACGCCGGGGGTGGATGCGATCTCGTCGCAGACCCAGGGGGCCACCACCCTCACGCGTGCCTCGGCCCTCGCCAGGGATTCCACCTTTCGAGCCGCGACCGCGCCGCCTCCCACGACGACCACGGTCCTGCCCCTGAGGTCCACGAAGATGGGGAAGTAGGGGTTGTGTGTCTCGGGCATGCGTGTTCAGGCCACCTCCCTGAGCCAGTCGGCGATGATCCCAACGATCCTGGGGTCCTTCCGCAGCTGGTGCCCGGCCTGCTCGAGCACGAAGAGCCTCTTGGGTTCCCAGGCCGCGCCGTAGAGCAGGTGGCCGTGTCTAACGGGCACGGTCTCGTCTCCGCTTCCGTGCACGATGCCCACCGGACGCGGGTGCACGAACGGCAGCCATCGGGCCGGGTTCGTCTCGAGAAAGCCCCTGTACCAGGCGTCGAGGTCTCCGGGGAAGGATTCGTCCCGTATGAGACCGAGCCCGAGGAAGTGTCTCCTGAGCACGTCCGGGTCTTTGGGGAGGATCTCGGAGAAGTCCGCGGGCGATGCCACCATGAGGAGGCTCTTGACCTCCGGGTGGTAAGACGCCTCCTTGGCGGCCACCGCGCCCCCCGCCGAGAACCCTATGCAGTGCACGGCGTGAGGGTCGACGCCCGGGCACGAAGTGACGGCGTCGAGCACCGCGTCCAGGTCTTCGTGCCAGCCCCTCATGTCTATGTTCCCGCCCGAGACGCCGCACCCCCTGAAGTTGAAGGTGGCGCATGCATACCCCCGGGCCGTGAATTCCTCGAACAGGGGCAGATACCCCCTGTCCTTGGGGTCGGGTTTCGAACCGGGGATGCCGTGGCAGAAGAGGAGGACGTCGAGGAGTCTCGTGGGCTTGGGCTCAGGAAAGTAGAGCCATGCCCTGATGGGTATCCCCCCCCTGCTGAGTTTCAGTTCTCTCGAGATCATCGGCGAGCAGATTGTATCTCCTGTATACCTGGGCCCAGGCCTTGAGCTCGTTCTCGTCGAGCACGAGCTCGTCGTTGTCCGGGAAGGCCCTGACCGGGATCCTGTTCGACTGTGCGAGCTGCCTGATGGCGTGCGCAGGGATACCGACCAGGCGCGAGGCCTCCTCGATCGGTATGCGGTTCTTCTTTCCGCCTCCGACCTTCTTGAAGACGAAGGTCTGCATGATGACGTTCTTGGTCAGGTCCGGGTCCTTGGAGAAGGCCTTGTCGAGGAGGGGCAGGTAGTCCCTGTCGAGCTGGTACTCGATGTTCGCGAGCTCCACGGTGGCCCTCACGTCGTCGGGATACTCGTCGAGCATCTCCAGGAGAACATCCTTCGCGTTCTCCATCTCGTTCAGGAAGAAGTAGATCTCCGAGAGGTAGAGGTAGGTCTCCTTCTCGCGGTCTCCGAGGTCGAGCGCCTCGTTGAACATGTCGATCGCCAGGTCCAGGTGGCCGAGTTCCCGGTGGCAGACGCCAAGGAGCTTGTGGATGAGGGGGCTCGTCGAGCAGAGGATGTTCGCCTTCTCCAGGTCGTCGGCCGCGATCGTGTAGTATCCCTGCGACATCTTCTCCGTGGCCCTGCTCATGAATATCCGGTAGCGGTCGTCGAAGTCCATGGAACTCAGGCTCTTCGAAGGGTCCTTGAAGTGGAAACCGGAGGTGCACAGGTCTATGAACTCCCTGTTCTCGCTCAGGTCCTCGTCGGTGTTGAGGACTTCTATGACCCTCTGGCAGAGATTCTTGATGGTGAGCATGGTGTCGGTCTTGTTCGAGACGAAGAGGCCGACGCTCAACGCGTCGTTCTTCTCGATCTCGGAGAGGTGCTTCGCCTCGGCGATGAGCTCCTTGAAGAAGAAGTTCACCATGTCCTTCGAGTTGCCGATGGGCAGTACCATGGCCGACTTGTACTGGCCCCCCGGGCAGGTGTACTCGAAGCTCAGCCACAGCTCGCTGTACTCGGGATCTATCCTCTCGACCTCGACGGATATGAGCTCGATGAGTCCTCTTGGGTGTTCGAGTTTGCCGCGCATGACTTGGATGTATGACGTGGGTGACCAAAAGTCAACCTGTTCGAGGCGTGCGGGTCAGGTGGGTGTGGAAAAAGCCCTTTTTCTGTGATAGCCAAAAAACAGGAGGGAAAGGTATGAGAAAGTACGGCTGCATGTCTTTCTCGTGGGTCGTCGCCATGTGCGCCCTCATCCTCGGCGCCTGCTATTCCGACGGACATGCCCAGCCCAGGGCCAAGGTGGACAAGGTCACGGTCGACATAGGCACCGTGCTGGAAGGGCAGGACGCGTCACACGGTTTTTTGATCACGAACGAAGGCGACGCACCGCTCGTGATCAAGCCGAGGCCTTGCTGAGGCGCCACGGTGGCCGTCCCGGGCGGACGGCAGACCGAGGACAAGAAGACCGTGATCGCCCCCGGCGCATCGCAGAAGGTGGTCCTCACCGTGCCCACCAAGTACGTGCGGTCGCGCGAGCCGTACCACAAGACCGTGGAGGTGGAGACCAACGACCCGGACAAGCCCGTCGTGAGGATCACCCTGCAGTTCACGGTAAAGGACATCCTGGTCGTTCGGCCGGACCCGGTCGCCTTCGGGAAGGTAAGGGTCGGGAGCGAGAACTCCAAGCCCCTGACGATCACGAACAAGACGAAGGATGCGATAACGATCAGGAAGGTCTCCGTGTTCCCGGGGCATGCCCTGAATGTGTCGCCGAACGCAGACGTGCGGGTCGACCCTGGAAAGACCGTGACGGTGCAGGTGACGTTCAGGCCTCCATCCCCGGACAGGAGCTTCCTGGGGCTGGTGCAGATCGAGACCGACAGGGAGAACCTGGGCGTCAAGACCGTGCAGGTGCGGGCCTCGGTGACCGAGGACTGAGGCGGCCTCGGGCTCAGGGGACGGCGGCCGCGCATGGGAGGGGGGTTCAGGAAGGACGTCCTGACGGTCGGGTCGCTCACGGCGGCGAGCAGGGTCCTCGGCTTCGTCCGCGACATGGTCATGGCGTGGCTCTTGGGTGCCGGCCCCCTTGCCGACGCCTTCGTGGTGGCTTTCAGGTTGCCGAACCTGCTCAGGCGTTTCATGGCCGAGGGCGCGGTCAGCGTGGCGTTCGTCCCCGTCTTCCAGGAGGTCAAGGAACGCGACGGGACGGACACGGCCTTCGTGCTGGCCCGCCAGGTCTTCACCCTCATGTTCCTCGTCCTCGGGGTGGTCTCCGTGGTCGGCGTGGCGGCGGCGCCCCTTCTGGTCTCGGTCATCGCGCCGGGGTTCATCGGCCAGCCGGTGTTCGAGACCACGGTCCACCTCACGCGCATCATGTTCCCTTACATCCTCCTCATAGGCGTCGCCGCCCTCCTCATGGGCGTCCTGAACTCGGTGGGGCACTTCGCCATGCCCGCTGCGGCGCCCATCCTGATGAACGTGTTCATGGTCGGCGTGCCCGTCGCCTTCCATGTGTACATCCCCCTCATCGATTCACCCGCGGACGCCCTGGCGTGGGGGGTCGTGGCCGGCGGGGTGGCCCAGATCCTCGTTCAGATACCCCCCTTGAAGATGCGGGGGATACCGATCGGTCCGGCGCCCGATTTCCGGTCCGAACGGGTGAGGAAGGTGATCCGCCTCGTCGGCGTGGCCTCGGTCGGGGCATCCATATACCAGATCAACGTGCTCGCCGGCACCCTGCTCGCCTCGCTGCTCCCCGGGGGAAGCGTCTCTTACCTCTACTACGCGAACCGCATCCTCGAGCTCCCGCTCGGCGTGTTCGCCTTCGCGGTTGGCAACGTGATGCTGCCTTCCATGAGCGCGGCCTCCGCCCGCATGGAGATGGAGCGGCTCTGCGGGCTCATGGGCAGGGGTATGCTCGCGGTGCTCCTGTTCACGATCCCGGCGACGGTGGGGGCGGTCATCCTCTCCGAGCCCATCTTCTCGGTGTTGTTCGTGCGCGGTGAGTTCTCGTACGCCGACGCGAGGCAGGCCTCTTACGCCCTGGTGATGTACGGGGCGGGCATCTGGGCCGTGGGGATCACGAGGATACAGACACAGGCCCTCTATGCCATGCAGAAGGCCAAGGCCGCGGTGAACATATCCTGGGTGACACTGGTTGTGAACATCGCGTTCTGCCTCGCATTGATGCCCCTCATGAAACATTCCGGCATAGCGCTTGCGAGCACCCTCTCGGTGTTCGCCCAGCTGGCCGTGCAGCACCGTTACCTCGCGAAGCTGGGGGTGCGCCTGCCGAAGGGCTTCGTCATGGACGTCTTCAAGATGGTCCTGGCCTCCATCGCCATGGGCGCCCTCATCGTGCCGTTCGCGCTCCTCGACCTGTGGTCCGGCGGTCCCAGGGCGGAGGCGGCGGGTGTTCTGGCCGTCTCCATCCTGCTCGGGGCGTTCGTGTACTTCCTGGTCGCATGGATGCTCGGCGCCTCGGGGTTGCGTCGGTTCGTCGGCCGCAAGGGGTCGTGAAGGCTCGAGCTGCCGGCCCCAAGGACACGGCTTGAAGGGGTTAAAGATACACGTCAGCCGCAAAGGTCCTTGAAGGCTCAGGAAGATGAAAATGTCCATATGCCAGTATAGCCGCGTATGGGTATGAAATATATTTCTTTTCGTGAGTAACAAAAGATCTACGGATGAATCGATCCTCATGTCTCTTTTCCTCAGATATTCAATGGAATAACAGCACGTTGGAAACATGGGGATCCGTGGCATCATGTTTGCTACCTCATCATGTCATACAGCGGAGTCGCATGGGGGTCCGGGACATGTACCTCACGAGAAGGGAAATACTCGAACAGCTTGAACGGATGGGCATCAGGACCCTTGCCGAGCTGAAGAGGGCCTGCAGGGAATTCGAGTCTTACTGGTTTTCCCAGCGTTACCGCGCAAGATGAATCCGGGACCCGGATGCTTGTCTTGCCTTGCGTTGAGGTGGGGAGAGGGCGGGATCTTGTATGTGGCCTGAACGACTGAACGAATATATCGTAGACAAGACGCTCGAACTCACCCCGGATTTCATACGGAACAAGGCGGACGTCATCCCGGTGCTCTTCCAGGTCTCCCTCCTGTCCGACGTGGACGTGAGGATCGAGAAGATCTCGGATTTGTTCTTGAACTTCCTGGACCGCATAACACCCTACGACGTGGCCTTCGTGTACATGTGGGAGCCCCAGAACGTCTGGTTCTGCAGGGGGCTCCAGGGAGAGATCCCCGACAGCATAGAGTCGGGGGACATATTCACCTGCATGATACGCGAGGTGGCAAAGCCTCTCTTGATCAAAGACGTGTCCTCGTGCGGCGTAGACCCCCGTGACCTGCCCATCCATTGCACCTCGGTGATGGGGCTCCCCATCTACAAGGACACGAAGGTCGTGGGGTGCCTCGAGCTGTTCAGGAAGGGATCCGAAGCGTTCACGTTTGAGGATCTCATCCTGACCAAGCACCTGCTGTTGAGCTCCGAGAGGGTCATACGGGAGGTACTCTCTTCCGAGAGGGAGTACGACGAGGTGCTCGACGTCAGGCTCGATGTACCCCAGCGCCATGTCCTTCTCGATGTACTCCACCAGTACGAGGAGCTGGCGAGGCGCATGGGCTTCCCGCTGGCCGTCGCCCTGATAGAGATAGACGACCCGGAGCGTTTCGGTCTCTATCAGCACATACCCGAGGGCATAAGGACGATAAAGAACCTCGCCAAGAGGATACAGGAGGGGCTTCGCTGCTACGACAAGGTCCTGCGCTACGAGGAACTGAGCTTCTTCGTGATCTTACCCGGGTGCAGCCCCACCGAGGCCGTCACGGCCCTGCACAAGGCCTCTCTGAGGCTCGGGGCCGATCTCGCGGACACGATGACCATTGCGGTCGCCACCATGCCTGACGACGCCCAGGACGCCAAGGGGATCATCCACGTGGCGCACCAGGTGCTCTCGCACGCCAGGAAGAAGGGCCTCCACATAGCGACCTATGCACAGACCGAGATGGTCAGGCACGTGAACAGCTCCCTGGAACTCAGGTTGAAGCGGATCCTTCACGCAGGGCCCTGCTCGACGGCGCTGGACGAACTGCTGGACCTCGTCAAGATCCAGTGCCAGGCGGACGATGTCTGCCTCAGGTACGAACCGCCCGGGAAGCTCATCACCTGGGAAGGCAACGAGCTCGGCTACATCCAGCATGCCGGGCTCTCCCAGGAGATATGCGACTGGGTGGCCACGTGCATAGCCCCTGCATGGGCGTTCGTGCTGGGCATGAACACCGATGTCTCCGACTGGTACTATGGGGTTCTCAGCACGGCCTCCCTCCTGAGCGACTTGAGAGCCGGCTGTCCCATGGGGTATTCCCTCAAGATCTCCGACGAGGTCTACGCCCTGGCACGCGAGATGGGGGTGGGGGACGTGATCGCATCCCAATGGGCGACCTCGTCCCTGGTGGCGAACATCGGTTACCTCGGTATACCGACCACCCTGTTCACCAAGGGGGAGCTCACGCCCTTCGACAGGAAGAAGATCACGATGCACCCCGTGATCACGACCCGCATCCTCAAGGACGTGGCGGTTCTCGACCTCGACGGCGACCTCCTCTCCAGCCACCACGAGAACTTCGACGGGACCGGGTACCCCAGGGGGCTCAGGGGAGAGGACATACCGCTCTCGGCCCGGGCCATGCGCGTCGTCGATTCCTTCAACGCCATGGTAACCCCGAGGCTTCACCGGCCGAAGATACCCTTCAAGGAAGCGCTCAGGGAACTCTGCACCATGTCGGGCAAGAGCCTGGACCCTGAGATCGTCTCGCTCTACGTGGACGTTATCGGCTCTTGAACCGGCCGGGTGACGGGCAGGGGCGGCCTCGCGAGCGGCCCCACGGCTCGCGTGGACGTCATCGGTTCTTGATCCAGCGCGGGTGCGTGATCCCGTACTTCTTGATCTTGTAGTGGATCACCCTCTTGCTGATGCCGAGCATGGCGGCAGCGTCCTTCTGCACCCAGTCGTTCTTGCGCAGCGCATCCAGGATCATTTCCCTCTCGGTGAGCGCGAGGGTCGACAGGTTCTTCTGGTTCTGGGCGGAGGGTGTCTCGTTCGCGGATATGGCAACGGCGTTGTTCGGTCTCAGGATGGAGATGTCCTGCAGCCTGATGAGGTCGCCCTCGGCGAGCAGGACCGCCCGCTCTATGCAGTTCCTGATCTCCCGGACGTTGCCCGGCCAGTCGTACTCGATGAGGGCCCTGAGTGCGTCCGGGGCGATCTCCATCCGGGGCTTGTTGAACTCCCTGCAGTACTTCCTCGCGAAGTAGTTGGCCAGAGGCTCGATGTCTTCCTTGCGCTGGCGGATGGGCGGGATGTGGATGTTGACCACGTTGATGCGGTAGTAGAGGTCCTCGCGGAACCTGCCCTGCTTGACCAGCGAGAAGAGATCCTGGTTCGTCGCGGCGATCACCCTGACATCGACCTTGATCGTCTTTTCGCCCCCGACGCGCTCGAACTCCCTGTCCTCCAGGACCCTGAGGATCTTCGCCTGCAGGCCGATGTCCATGTCCCCGATCTCGTCGAGGAAGATGGTGCCCATGTTCGCCTGCTCGACCCTGCCCACCCTCGTGCGGACGGCGCCGGTGAAAGCGCCCTTCTCGTGCCCGAAGAGCTCGCTCTCGAGGATGTTGTGCGGGAGCGCCGCGCAGTTGACCTGGACGAAGTTGTTGGAAGCGCGTGACGAATTGTGGTGGATGGCGCCGGCGATGAGGCCCTTCCCGACCCCGGTCTCGCCCGTGATGAGGAGGGTGGAGTCCGCCTTCGCCACCTTCTCCGCCATCTTGAGGACCTTCTTGAGCGCCGAGCTCACACCCACGATGTCGCTGGTGCGATAGATAATGTCTTCCTGGGCGTGGCGCAGGTAGTCGATCTCGTTCCGCATGCGCTTGATCGAGAGGGCGTCGTCGATCTTCTGCACGAGCTCGCTGAGCCCGAAGGGCTTCTGGATGAAATCCTGCGCCCCGTGCTTCATGGCCACCACCGCCGTGTCCACCGAGGCGTACCCGGTCATGACGAGCACGATGGTGCCCTGGTTCGTGGCTTTCACCTTCTTGAGCAGCTCGATGCCGTCTATGCCGGGGAGCTTCAGGTCGGTGATCATGAGGTCGTAGATGTACTTGTTCACCCTCACCAGGGCGGCTTCAGCGTTTTCGACCAGCTCGACCTCGTGGTTGTGACGCTTCAGCTCCTGGAAGATGACCTGCCCCAGGTTGATGTCGTCTTCGACTATGAGTATGTGTGCCATGGGTGATGTAGTGATCGGCAGGTCGCACCGCAAACTTTACAATTCTGTAATCATCTCCCGGCGCGGAGAAAGCCCTCGCTGTTGACCTGATCAAGGCGGTATACTATGGTGAAGCCGGGCCCGCTCGGGAGTGCCTCGCGGGCTGTGCGAAGGAGGAAAAGGCGAGAATGTTTCTCAAGACGGTAGTGGTCACCGACTTCATGACCAACTGCTTCATCCTGGGGGATGAGCACGTGGGGAGATGCTTCATCATCGACCCGGGCGGGGAAGCCGGGAAGATCATGAAGCAGGTGGAGGCCGCCGGCATGGAGGTGGCCGCGGTGATCATGACGCATGCACACGTGGACCACATAGGGGCCGTCCGCGAGATCAAGGCCGAAACCGGCGCACCGGTGATGCTCCACAGGCTGGAGCTGCCCCTCTACCAGGCCGCCTCTCGCATGGGGAGGCTCTTCGGCATCCGCGTCGAGCAGCCGGGCGACCCTGACAGCTTCGTGGCCGAGGGCGACGAGATATCCCTCGGCAATTCCCTGGGACTCAGGGTCATAGAGACGCCGGGACACTCGCCCGGCGGCATATCCCTGGTCACCGCCGACGGGAAGACGTGCTTTGCGGGTGACACGCTGTTCGCCGGATCCATCGGCAGGACCGACCTGCCGGGGGGCGACTACCGGACGCTGCTCGACTCCATCAAGAGGCGGCTTTTGCCGCTGGGCGACGACGTGAGGGTGCTGCCCGGTCACGGTCCCGCCACCACGCTCGGCGCCGAACGAAGGTACAATCCATTCCTGGTGGGAGGTTGAAGATGCGCAGAACACTACCGGCGATCGTTGCGGTGATACTCCTGCTTTCCGGGTGCGCCCAGATGAAGTCCATGGGGCTGGGCGCGGAAAAGCCGGCGGGCGAAGAGGCCAGGCCGGCGCCGCGGTTCCTCGACTTTTCCGACGTCCTCGTTCCCGGCGAGCTCCAGCGGGTCAACAAGGACTGCTTCATCTCGAACGGGTTCGGAAGGCTCGTCGTCTCAGGAAGGGTCCAGGCCGAGTCCCTCGCCCAGTTCTTCCTCACCTCCATGAACCAGGACGGCTGGGTCTCCCTCAACCAGTACAAGTTCCAGGGTTCCACCAAGCTCTTCTTCAAGAAGCCGGACAGGTTCGCCACCATCCTCGTGACCGAGGATCCCTTGTCGACGCGGGTGGAGATATGGGTCATACCGCAGGAGAAGATCTAGAAGGCAAGACGGTCGTCTACGGCGTCACCGGCGGGATAGCCGCGTACAAGGCCCCGCTTGTGGCGAGGGGCCTGAAGGCCCTCGGCGTGGACGTGCACGCCGTGATGACCCACGCCGCGCTCCACTTCGTCACGCCCCTCGTGATGAGAACCCTCACGGGAAACGAGGTCCACGTGGAGATGTTCCCGGAGACCATGGGTTCGAGCTTCGAGATCGACCACATATCGCTGGCCGACAGGGCCGACCTCTTCCTCGTCGCGCCGGCGACGGCGGACTTCATAGCGAAGCTCGCATGCGGCATGGCGGACGATTTGCTGTCATGCTCGATCCTCGCGACCAGGGCGCCCGTGCTCGTGTGCCCGTCCATGAACGTGAACATGCTCCAGAACAGGGTCACCCAGGAAAACCTGGATAGGCTGAAGCAGAGGGGTTTCCACGTCCTCGAGCCGACGACGGGCGAGCTCGCGTGCGGCTGGGAAGGCGCGGGGAGGCTGCCGGAGCCCGGACGGATAGTCCAGGAGGTGAGGATGCTCATGAGCGAACACGACCTCTCGGGCATCAGGGTGCTGATCACCTCCGGCCCCACCTGCGAGGACATCGATCCGGTGAGATTCATCACGAACCGCTCGACCGGGAAGATGGGCGCCGCCCTGGTGGAGGCGGCGTGCATCAGGGGCGCGCGCGTCAAGGTGGTAAGCGGCCCCGTGGCCGTGGACTACGCCCCGTGGGCGGAAATCACCAGCGTGAGATCGGCGCGCGAGATGCTGGACGCGGTCAAGGACTGTCTCGGCGAGGTGGATGTGCTCATCATGGCTGCCGCCGTCGCCGACTACACTCCGCACACCTACTCGACCAGGAAGATCAAGAAGGGGGAGAAGACGGCCCACATCGAGCTCACCTCGACCCCGGACATCCTCGCCACCATAAGACCCTTCAAGGAGTCAAAGGTATTCGTGGGGTTCGCGGCGGAGACCGACAACCTCAAGACCTACGCACAGGACAAGATGGTGAGGAAGGGCCTCGACATGATCGTGGCGAACCGTGTCGGGGACGCGGACAGCGGGTTCGCCTCGGACACCAACAGCGGGGTCATCCTCTCTCCCGAAGGCGTGATGTACGACTTCGAGAACATGGGAAAGGACCTCCTTGCCCACAGGATACTCGATCTCGTGAAAGAGAGGCTGTGAGGGAACACATCGTTCAGCTCCTCATGGACGAACTGAGATGGGGCGGGCCCTTCCTCGTACTGCCGCAAAACAGCGGAGACCCTTCCTCGGAACACCCGGCCGCCGGGCTCGACCTTGAGAGCCTCGAGCTCCGGGTGCGCACCTGCAGGGCCTGCCGGTTGGCGGCGACGAGGAAGAACACGGTCTTCGGCGAGGGGGACCCGAGGGCCCGGCTCATGTTCATAGGGGAAGGGCCTGGTGCGGTCGAGGACGACACGGGCAGGCCTTTCGTGGGCCCTGCCGGTGAACTCCTCACCAGGATCATAGCGGCCATGGGGCTCGACCGGAAGGACGTCTACATCGCGAACGTGGTCAAGTGCCGCCCGCCCGGCAACAGGGATCCCGAACCGGACGAGATCCGCGCATGCATGGGTTACCTGGAAGACCAGATCCGGCTGGTCGGCCCGCAGGTCATCGTGGCCCTGGGCAGGGTGGCCTCCCACGCCCTCCTGGACGAGACCACCCCCATCGGCAGGCTCAGGGGGACCTTCCGCAGGTACGGGGATATCCCGCTGATGCCGACCTACCACCCAAGCTACCTCCTCCAGAACGAGGCGAGAAAGAAGGACGTATGGGAAGACATGAAGAAGGTCATGTACGTGCTGGGATTGAAGCGCGTGCAGCGTGGTTCGCCTGGGCGGTCGTAGCCCTCCTCGCGCCGAGCCTCTCCCTTGCGGCGGAGGTGATGGTCCTCGACGTCAAGGACGCCATCACCCCCCCCGTGGCGCAGTACCTGGTGTCGGGCATCGACGAGGCCATCGAGACGAACAGGGCCGCGGTGATCATACGGCTCGACACCCCCGGCGGTCTCGACGACGCGATGCGGACGATCATCCAGAAGATGATGGGGGCGAGAGTGCCGGTGATCGTGTACGTGTACCCCAAGGGCGCCCGCGCGGCTTCCGCGGGGGCGCTCATCACCCTGGCCTCTGACGTGGCGGCCATGGCGCCGGGCACGAACATAGGGGCGGCGCACCCGGTGAGCGTGGGGGGAGGTGACGGCGGCGGCGATGGCGAGGGAAAGACCATGACCGAGAAGGTCACGAACGACGCCGTCGCCTACGCCCGCAGCATAGCCAGGGAGAGGGGCAGGGACGAGGGGTGGGCCGAGGATATCGTGCGAAAGAGCGTCTCGACGCCCGCACGCGAGGCCCTCGAGAAGGGAGTGGTCGACATCGTTGCCGAAGACATGCAGGACCTCCTCGCCAAGCTGGACGGCAGGAAGATCAAGAAGAACTCCTCGGTCTTCACCCTGAAGACGAAGGACGCGGTGCTCGTCGAGCGGCCGATGGGTTTCAGGGAGCGCTTTCTCGCGGCGATAGCGAACCCCAACGTGGCCTACATCCTCATGCTCATCGGGCTCGCAGGGATCTACTTCGAGTTCTCGAGCCCGGGGGCCGTGCTGCCGGGCGTGGTCGGCGGGATCTGCCTGATCCTCGCCTTCTTCGCCTTCCAGTCCCTGCCCGTGAACTACGCTGGCTTCGGTCTCATCCTGCTCGCAGCGGTGATGTTCATCGCGGAGATCAAGGTGCCGAGCTACGGCCTCCTGACGGTGGGGGGCATCGTGTCGATGGTGCTCGGCGCCCTGCTGCTCTTCAGGGACCCACAGATCTCCGCCCAGGTCTCGTTCGGCGTCATCCTTCCCGTGACGGTCGTGTTCGCGGCGTTCATCGCGCTGACGGTCTTCCTCGTGGTGAAGGCGCACAGGTCAGCCCCGCGCAGCGGGGTCGAGAGCCTCGTCGGGGAGACCGCACGCGTGGCCGTGTGGAACGCGGACGGGACCGGGAAGGTCTTCTGCCACGGTGAGTACTGGGATGCAGTGGGACCGGCGTCGCTGAGGCCGGACGACAGGGTCGTGGTGACGAGGGTGAGGGGGCTGAACCTCGAGGTGAGCGAACGCGCCACCACCGGCGGTGACATGCCATGATCGCCGTCGCCCTGTCGGGGGGGGCGGATTCGACGGCCGCGGCGGTGCTCCTCCACGAGTCCGGCGAGCGCATCTTCGGCCTGACGCTCCTCTTGGACGGCGACGTCCCGCCGCCCGCAAACGTCGAGGCGGCGCGGGCCTTGTGCCGGCGCCTGGGCGTAGGCCATCGCGTGGTGGATGCGCGCGGGGCGTTCGAACAGGTCAAGGATTACTTCTGCAGGGAGTACCTTTCCGGGAGGACCCCGAACCCGTGCGTCGAGTGCAACAGGGAGATAAAGTTCGGCCTGCTCTTGAGGCTCGCGCTCTCGGAGGGGGCAGACGCCCTGGCGACGGGGCATTACGCCTCCCGCAAGACAGGCCTGGGCAGGTTCTTCGTCTCGCGTGCCGCCGAGACGAAGTCCCAGGAGTACTTTCTCGCCATGCTCTCCCAGGAGGCGCTCGGCCGCGCCGTGTTCCCCCTTGCGAATGTGCCGAAGAAGGACGCCCTCAGGATCGCCCGGCGTTCGGGGATCGCTGACCCCGGTCGGTTGAGGTCGAGAGACGTGTGCTTCGCATCCAGGAGGGGGTACGCGGGGTTCGTGCACAGGCGCACGGGGGTGGATGCGAGACCCGGACCCATCCGCGACGTGAGGGGGGTCGTGCTCGGGTATCACAGGGGGGTGACGCACTACACCGTGGGACAGCGAAAAGGGCTCGGGCTGGCAAGGGGGTCGAGGACGTACGTGCTCTCCGTGGACGCGGGAACGAACACGGTGGTCGTGGGAGACGAGGCCGAGTGGGTGCACCCCGGGTTCTTTATCCACGAGCTGAACTTCATGAAGGCGGGCTCGCTCGACGGGCCGATCGCCGCGCTGGCGAGGGTCCGCTACCGCCAGGAGGCCCAGCCGGCAGTCGTGCACCCGCTCAGGGGGGGCGGCGCATGGGTGGAGTTCGGGGGCATCGTCGCGCCGGGGCAGCTCGCCGTGTTCTCCGACGAGGACGGCGACGTGTTGTTCGCGGGTGTCATCGAGCGGCCGGGCGCGTTTGACCCCGGGGCGTGACCGGTAAGGTGCTCACTGCGCCTGACTTGGCGGGCATCCGCCCGGTAGGCGGCCTGGAGAGGAGAGAGAATCCTGCGGGATCGGCATGGAGCGAAAGGATGGGCAACCCGTGATCACCATCGGCGGCAGGGCGCACACCCTCGAGGAGGCATGGGAGGTCGCCGCAATGGGATACCCGTTCGTGGAGGTATCCCTCGAGGACCCGGGCCTCGTCACGTCCCACACACCGCGGCTCCTCGAGCTCAGGAGCGAGTACGGCATCGATCTCCTCGCGCACTTCCCCAACGAGGACAACCCGTTCGACGCCGGTGTCCTGAGGGCGGGCTTCCTGCCGAGGATCAAGTCGCTCATAGACCTGTGCCCGGGCCTGGGCATCCACAAGGCGACCGTGCACTTCTGGATCGACGGCCGCTTCGCGGGCGTCGATCTGGTGTCCAGGAAGCTCGAGATCCTTGCGGAGATCGTCGAGCACGCGCAGGGCAAGGGGGTGGTCATCTGCATAGAGAACCTGAGCGAGCGGGTGGACAGCTTCGAACCCGCCTTCAGGGCCATCCCGGGGCTCATGATGACGCTCGACATCGGGCACGCCCAGCTCTTGAGCAGGACGAACACCTCGTTCGGTTTCATCGAGCGGTGCAGGGAGAGGATAGCCCACGTGCACGTGCATGACAACCACGGCGGGACCAGCGTGAAGGACGACCTCCACCTGGCCCTGGGAGACGGCATGGTGGATTACCGCACCATCATGGCGGCCCTCGTCGCCTCGGGGTACGACTCCACCGTGACCATGGAGGTGGCGCTTTGCGACATGCCCAGGACCAGGGAGGCGCTCCTCGGGTGCATCGAGTGACGAGGCCCGCGGGTGCTCCCGCGATGCCGTGAATCCATAGGGTGGCCCCGGGTCGAGCCCCCTTGACTTGGGGGGTGCCTGGGGATACACAGGGGGCATGGTACGCGTTGCCCGATCGTGGGTGATCCGCGGGGGCGTTGACGAGGAGGCCCTGAAGTCCCTGAACTTCACGGCGGCCTTCCGTTCCCTCATGAAGATACGGGGCATGGTCGATCCAGACCAGGTCATGGGTTTTCTCACGCCGAACCTGGGCCAGCTCAGGGACCCGGTGGACATGAAAGGGGTGGCCGAGGCGTGCGACCGCATCGTCCGCGCGCTCGAGCGCGACGAGACCATCGGCGTGTTCACGGACTACGACGTTGACGGGGTGAGCTCCGCCGTTCTCATCCACAGGTTTCTCGTGGGTGTCGGGGCGAAGCCGCCGATGGTCTTCATCCCCGACAGGTCGAGCGACGGCTACGGACTCAACAGGAGGGGGATCGACGAACTCGCCGCGCGGGGGGTGTCGCTCCTGATCACCGCCGACTGCGGCGTCTGCTCCCGCGAGGAAGTCGCCTACGCCCGTTTCCTCGGGATGGACGTGATCGTGACCGACCACCACGAGCCGGACGGGGATGTTCCCGATGCGTGCGCGGTGATCAACCCGAAGCAGAACGACTGCCTGTTCTTCGGCGAGGATCTCTGCGGTGCGGGCGTGGTCTTCCACCTCATCATAGCCTTGAGGAAGGCGCTGAGGGAGCGGGGTCACACGGCCCTGCCCAACCTCAAGGAGGAACTCGACATCGTGGCCATGGCCACGGTCGCGGACGCCGTGTCGCTTTCCGGTGTCAACCGCATACTCGTGAAAGAGGGCCTCACGGTCATCAACTCTCGTTCGCGGGCGGGCATCTCGGCGCTCGCCGAGGTGGCCGGGCTGAGAAAGGGGCTCTTGACGCGGGATTTGGGTTTCGTCATCGGGCCGAGGATCAATGCCGCGGGCAGGATAGCCGACGCCCGCAAGGCGTTCGACCTCCTCACCACCGATGACGCCGGCGTGGCCCGGCGGCTCGCCCTGGAGCTCGATTCCCTCAACAGGTCCAGGCAGGCCCACGAGCAGAAGGTCCTCGAGGACGCCCTGAACATGCTGAGGGACAACCCGCCGCACCCCCGGGTGGCCCTCGTGTGGGGCGAGGGCTGGCACGTGGGTGTGCTCGGGATCGTCGCATCGCGCCTGGCCGCAATCCTGTCGAGGCCCGCGATCGTCATCTCGGTGTCTGGCGCACAGGGCACGGGGTCCGGGAGGTCGGTCGCGGGGGTGGACCTGCACCGCGCCCTGGGCTCGGTATCATCGCTGCTGAACACCTTCGGCGGCCACAGGATGGCGGTGGGGTTCACGCTGGACGCGCCGAAGATACCGGATCTCGCCTCCGCGCTGGGGGAGGCGCTCGAAGGGGTGGAGTGGGGGCAGGACGGCCCCTACGAGGTGGACCTCAAGATCTCTCCCTTCGACCTCACGCCCGCGTTCATGGACGAGCTGGAACTCCTCGCCCCATACGGCGAGGGGAATCCCGAACCGGTGTTCCTCATCCCCGCCATGGAGGTGGTGGATGCGAGGGTCGCGAAAGACGGCCTGGCGAAGCTCGTTCTCAGGCACTCCAACCGGCTCTTCCACACGCTGAAGACGCCGTTCAAGGAGGATCTCTACGAGCGGGGCAGGTTTCTCGACGTTGCGTTCACGCCGGTGAAGGTGCGCCTCAACGGCCACCACTACCTGTATCTGTCCCTGAAGGCCCTGGCCCGGGCGCGCTGAACGTCGCGGCGAGCTTGTGCTGGTATTCGAGGTGCGAGACGATCACCTTCGGCACCAGGTCCTGGTGCAGCAGCCTCGACTGTCCCGAAAAGGCGAGTGCGGCCAAGCACAGGACGAACGCGCCGTAGAGGGCCGCCTTCTTCAGGCCCGCGATGGTCTTCCCGCGGGCGATGGTCGAGTCCCTGACATCCGATGCGCCCTGGGGGAACACCTCCACGAGGCCCAGGTCCATGAGCCTCACGAGCGAGCTGAGGGCCTCGAACGGCGGTTCGAGGGATTCGCGCACGATCCTCTCGACCGTCCTCTTGTCGTCGATCAGGTCGTAGATGTGGAGGTCGACCTCCGAGAGCTCGTGGTGCTTGACGATCTCCTCCGTGATGGGGATCACGGTCACCGGGCAGTAGTCGACCGGCGGGATCTTCTGCTTGATGGTCGGCCACTCGTCGATGATGCGGAGGGTATCGAGGATGGCGCTCTCGGTGGGTATGTGGCAGGTGAGCATGCTCTCGTGTTCGCCTTCCCAGTCCTCGAACCGGTAGCCCCCCTCGGGCCACTGGAATATCTCCAGCAGCGTCTGCCTGATGACGGTGTTCGACGCCCTCTCCACGAACACCCGTTTGAGCTGGCCCTTGGATACGAGGATCTCGTACCAGGGCTGGGAGTTCTTCTTGGCGCTCTCCAGGGCGGCCTTGAAGTCCTTCTCCTGGAGGAACCCCGCCTTCATGAGCACGTCGGCCATGGGGTCTCGTTCCCATGTGTTCGAACTCAGACCGACGATGACCCCGTTCTCGAAGTTGATGGTGACCGTGGCCTTCGTCGAGGTGAGCACGAGAGACCCCGTCTTCATCTGCTGGGAGATCAGCTGGAAGATCTCCGTGACACCGAAACCCTTGAGTGTGCCCAGAAGCGCCATGTCAGCCTCCGAACCTGAGGGGAGGGCGCCTGTACACCCTCAGCAGGAGTGACGCCCAGACGACTACGGCAGCCGTTCGAATCGCAAGCCCGGCGTTTACGTGGACCGGCACGAAGGATACGATGACGCCGCTGCCCATGGCGAGCGCCGCGAGGCATGCGCACAGGACGACGAGCCTGATGAGGGCCGTGCCCGTGCGGTGGGCCATGAAGCAGCCCAGCCCCGGCAGGACCATGTCGAGCCTGAGGAGTTTCCGGAAGCTCTGGGCCTTGAAACTCCTGATGTCCTCCGACTTGTGCTGGACGATCGTCACTTCCTGCTTCTTGGCCTTCGAGTCGAGCCACGAGCATTGCAGGCACATCGGGCTGCCGGATTTCGTGAACGTGCCGGAGTAGTACACCTTCCCGCACCGGGCGCATTGCTTCGAGAACTTGTCCCTGGGAATGAAGCTCATGAGGAGGAGGGTGACGAAGAACCCCGCTCCCAAGAAGGCCGAGGCGCGTCTCGGTATCAGCCCGAAGACCCAGTGCCACAAGGCGTCCGCGGCCTCCCCGAGGACAGGGGAAGGCCTCATCTGCCGGGCGAGGTACCTCGAGACCGGGGTCTTCTCGAGGATGAGACGGGTCCTGCCTACCTTGTTCTCTGTGTCAAGGAGCTGCCTGACGAGCCTGGAGTCTATCCCGCTCGCCTGTGCGATCGCGCTTTCGCTCTCGTAGAAGTTGTAGGTGGACTGGTAGATCCTGCTCATGTTGTAGTAATAGATCACGGAGTCCGGCTTCAGTTTGGCGGCGTAGTCGAGCGCCTTGAGGGCTTCCTTGGTCCTGCCGGTTCCCATGAGGGCGACGGCGAGATGGTTGTAATAGCGGGGGTTCGCGGGCTCCAGGTCTATGCAGGCCTCAAGGAGCCTGATCCCCTCCTGCCATTCGGACCTGGCGATGGCATGCAGCGCGAGCGCGTTCAAGGGCTCGGCGTCGTCCGGGTGCTGGCGCGACCACGAGGCGAGGGAGTCGAGGTCGGCCTGGGTCGCGCTCCGGTTCTGGACCGAGAACATCTCCCTGCTGAGCTGTGTCTCGGGGTACGTTATGAAGCCCGCCGCCACGTGGGTGAGCCACCCCGATATGAGCACGACGAAGATGAATGCATACACGATGCGCTTCTCGGATGCCAACAGGTAGTTCCACAGAACGAGGAACCACCAGGCCACGAGTATGCCTGCGCCCACGTCGAAGAACAGGGGGAGGGCGAAGACGAGGCACATCCAGGCGACGAGCCCGGCCTGTGGGAGTTCGTTGTTGGTGATGTTTTTGATGTCGTGGAGCATGAGGGGGGCGTACTTGACCAGGCAGAAGACACCCACGATCACAAAGCACAAAAGGGACACGACGATCACGAAAAGGTAACAGTTTCCCAGGACGGCGTTCACCACGGGCCATGACAGGCCCGTGCCGAGGATCGTCACGTCCGGGGTGAAGCCGGTCAGGAAGCGATCCGCCTGCAATCTGCCTCCCTACGGCTTGAGGCCGTCTATCTTGATGGCCAAATCCAGCCTGTACACCTTCTGATCCCCCTCTATCTTCACCTTGATCGGTATGCAGAGCGCGTTGGCGGACAGAATCTCTGCATTTTCCGTGCCCACGATCTGGATCCTGCCGAGCGCCTGTTCCATGACGCGGGCGGTGTCGTCCTGGAAGGTCTCGAGCGGTTTCGCGGCGAGACCGGGTTCCAGCCCGCCTGTCTCGCGAGGGTACCCTGACCGCTCGACACCGGCGGGCTCGGCAAGTTCTCCGTAGGTTGCAGAAGGCCCCGCCTCCGAGAGGAGGTCTGAGGGGGTGGCCTGGCCGACGGGCCGCACAGCCGCGCTTGTCTCCTGGGTCGTGCGAGCTGCGATCGAGCCGTCCTCCGGTCCCAGAGCAAGCGGGCGGGAAGGCTTCTCGGCCTGGAATGCACGGCCGGGCTCGAACGGTTCAGGACCAGCGAGGTCGCGAGGCCGCGGGGGCTCGACAGGACCCGGCCCGGCAGGCGCGGGTCTCTGCTGGAAGACGTCGGGGGGCTCGGGGATGCCCCGTGGGGCCGTCCCGAAGGGCACGGACGAAGGCCTCTGCTGCTTCCCGCTCGTCCCCATCTCGATGTGCTGCAGCACCAGCTTGGTTATCCTCGTGAGGGTCTCGAGGACCCCCTCGCCTGTCGTCGCGACCGCCTCGAAGAAGGGGTACCCGTAGGGGTTGAGGATCTGCTCGAGCTCGGCGACCGACGAGACGTCGGGGAGGTCTCTCTTGTTGTACTGGAACACCATGGGCAGGGTCTTGATGCTCTTGCCGTAGTAGTTGAGGTTCTCCTCCAGGTTGTTGAGGCTCTCGACGTTCTCCTCCATCTTGTCCCGCTGGGAGTCGGCGACGAAGACGATGCCGTCCACGCCCGTCAGGACCGCCCTCCGCGTGGAGTTGTAGTAGACCTGGCCGGGGACCGTGTAGAAGTGGAGTCTCGTCTTGAATCCCCGGATGTTCGCGATCTCTATGGGAAGGAAGTCGAAGAACAGGGTGCGGTCCGCCTCGGTGGCCAGCGAGACGAGCTTCCCCTTCTGCTCGGGCTTGATGCTCGTGTAGATCGACTGGATGTTGGTGGTCTTTCCACACAGGGAGGGTCCGTAATAAACGATCTTCGCAGAGATCTCCTTCTTGGAATAGTTGATCACCGCCATGTCATCCTCCCCCGGCCAGCCTGATGATCTCGAGCTCCACGTCCTTGAAATCCCGATGATCCTTCTGGATCTCGCGGAATATGGACAGAGCGTTTTCGTTGTCGCCCATGGCCTTGTATGTCTGTGCGATCTCGTAGAGGATCCCCATCTTCATCTCCTGGGAGGCCTCTTCGAGGGCGAGGCTTTGCTTGAGCGTATCCAGCGATTCGCTGAAGAGCCCCAACTCCCTGTAGGTGATGCCGAGCATGATGTGTGCGTCCAGGAGCTTCTCCCCCAAGAGCAGCACCTTCCTGAACGAGTCCGCCGCATCCTCGAGGAGGCCTGTCTCCCTGTACGCGAGGCCCATGTTGTACAGGAACAGGGGGTCGTCCTTGCCTTCCCTGGCGGCGTTCTCCTCGATGGCCTTGAACACCGACTCGACGCCCGTGGTGTCCTCGACCTCCCCGCCGTCGGTGGGATGATCTTGGGCTGCCGCTTCCAGGGCGGAGTCGAAATGACCCTCGAGTTCCTTGGTGAGGTCATAGAAGTCCGTCCGCTCGACCTGTGGTCTCGGGGAAGAGCCGGGCACCGGCTCGACCATGGCCTTTTCCTTGACCTTGAAGGAGTGGACCTGCCTGCTGACCTGGGTTATGGCCGGGTCCAGCTCCGCGGCCTTCTGCATGTACATGGTGGCCTCCAGGCTGTCCCCGCTCTTGGCGAGCATCTCGGAGAGCCTCATGTACTGGGTGGCCGCCTCGCGGATGAACCCCTGCATCTGGTAGAGCTCGGCGAGCTTCACGTACGGCTCTTCCCACGAGGCGTTGATCTTGATGGCCTGCTTGTACAGGGCCACCGCCTTGGGGTAGAACCCCCTGGTGGTGTAGACTTCCCCCAGGCGCACGTACACCTCGGATGCGTTCTTCATGTCTTCGGCCTTGAGGTAGAGATCCCCCAGCTTCTTGAGGATGACCGGGTCGTTTGGTCTCTTCTCCAGGGCCGACTCGCAGGCGGAGATCTCCTTCGACAGCTTGGACCGGCCGAAGAGCTTATCGAACAGGCTCATATTCTCTCTCAACCCTCTCCGAGGACCGTACGCACTCAGCGACACCCCGAGTGCGTATATGGCTCATCGGTGTTACAGTATGCAAACTTTAGTTGGGAGGATAAGGGATTACAAGAAGGAAAAGGGGGGTCGTCCTCTCCGTGACGCCCCCGATGAAGGGCTGTTTGGGTGGCGGATGAACCACACAGGCGGGTTGACCCCTGCAGAAAGCGCACGACCGACCCCGTTCGTGAACCGCACGGGACCCTGGCTCGATACCGGACCGGTCGAGGGACACGAGCGCTCGGGCCGCACACTTTGCCGGCACCTCCGCGTCCACCCGGGCGGTACACCCGGGCATGGGAAAGGCGACGGCCCGCTGCGAGGTCCTGCCCCTTGCATGAGCACGAGGCGTTGGGGCATAAGGGGAGAGGAATGCGCATGACAGGCGATGTCCTTCCGGGAGGTGCGGTGGTGGAGTTCAGGGTGCCCCCGCTCGGCGTTGAGGTGGAGGCCATAGGCGGCCGGTACGTGTTCGTCAGACAGGGTGTCCTGGGTCGCGACGAGGGGGAGATCCTCTACCTCGTCGGTTGCGCGGTCACGGACAGGTCCTGCTGCGGTCAGGCTGGATGCGCCTTCGTCCTGGTTGCAGGCTTCTTGAGATCGAGGCTTGATGCGCACGATGAGCGCGGCGGGCCCTGTGTCGGCAACGAGACGGTCACGGTCGAGTGCATCCCCGACAGGATGAGGAAGGGTTTGGCAGAGGCGCTCAAGGCCATGGAACCCGTGGGACAGGTGCATTTCCTCCTCGCCGGCGGGGGGACAGACGTGTTCTTCTAAAGAAACCCCGCCCTGGGTCGACCCTGTGACCGTGCAGTGACCCAGGCGCTGACTGGCGGGAAAGAAGGGGGCCGCGCTCGGCGCCTTTGACCAGGCGATCGCCCTTATCCCTCTTCCACCGATGATCCCGCTGACACTCCTTCCCGGGGACCGCACGAGGGAGCAGTCACTCACTGAGCAGGGGTCCTTTGCGGTCTCGGGAAGACGAGCCCCGTCTCGACGCCCGAGGCCGCCCAGGGGGAGGCCGACGGGCCGTGGGGTGGGCGTGCCGGTCTCCACGCGCGTTTAGCGATCGCACCGATCGAGAGGTGGTACCCCGAGGCACCGGTTTCTGCTATAACCACCCCTCATGACCGTGAACACGCAAGGAACCCCCTGGGAGGGAGTCTCTCCCGGAGCCCAAGGCTCGCCCCTGCTCGAGGTGCGGGATCTCCACACGTGGTTTTCCACCCCGGGGGGGACGGTCAAGGCGCTCGACGGCGTGGATCTCAGGGTCGCAAGGGGCACGACGATCGGGATCGTCGGTGAGTCCGGCTGCGGAAAGACGGTGCTCTCCCTGTCGGTCATGCGACTCGTGCCGAGGCCGCAGGGCAGGATCGTCAAGGGTGCGGTGCTGTTCGACGGGGTGGACCTGCTGGGCCTCTCCGAGCGCGAGATGAGGCTCGTGAGGGGAGACAGGATATCCATGATCTTCCAGGAGCCGATGACCTCGCTGAACCCCGTGTTCACCATAGGTTCACAGGTGGCGGAGGTCTTCCTCCTCCACCGGCGCACCATGGCGAGGAGCTACCGCGAGGCGCTCCCCCTGGTGATCGACATGCTGGCCACGGTCGGCATCAAGGACCCCGCCAGGAGGGTGCACGACTACCCGCACCAGCTGAGCGGCGGGATGAGGCAGAGGGTCATGATCGCCATGGCCATGGCCTGCAGGCCGGCGGTGTTGATCGCGGACGAGCCCACCACGGCCCTCGACGTGACCACGCAGAGACAGATCCTCGGCCTCATGGACGAGCTCCGGGCGTCCTCGGGGACGTCCATCGTCTTCGTGACCCACGACCTCGGGATCGTCGCCGGGTTCTGCGATGACGTGGCGGTCATGTACGCAGGCCGCGTCGTCGAGAGCGCTCCTGCCGGGAGGCTCTTCGAGGAGCCGCTCCACCCCTACACGAAGGGGCTCCTGAAGTCCGTTCCCAGGATCGGCCGCTCTCGCAGGGGAAAACGCCTCCCGGCCATCGAGGGCAGCGTGCCCACCCCGAGCGACATGCCCGGCGGCTGTACCTTCCACCCGAGGTGTCCGGAGGTGATGGGCGTCTGCAGGCAGGAGCCCCCGCCTGCATACGAGGTCGGTGCCGGGTGTGTGGTCAGGTGTTGGAGGTATGCATGACCGTGAACACCGCGGGTGCCTCCAGTGACGCGCTGCGCACGGCAGGCGCAAGGAAGCCCGAAAGCGACGGGAGGTGCGAGGGCGTATGAATCCCCTCCTGCAGGTAAGGGGCATCACAAAGACCTTCGAGCTGAGGAAAGGCATCTTCGGCGGCCCCAGGGGTGTGGTCCACGCCGTCGACGGGGTCGATCTCGACCTGTTCCCGAACGAGACCCTCGGCCTCGTGGGTGAGTCCGGTTGCGGGAAATCGACGCTCGCCAGGCTCGTGCTGAGGCTGATGGAGCCAGATGGGGGGAGCGTGGTGTTCGACGGGCGCGACGTGTTGCGCGCTCGAGGCCGGGACCTCATGGAGTGCAGGAGGGGGATGCAGGTGGTCTTCCAGGACCCCTTCGGTTCCCTCAACCCCAGGATGAAGGTCCGCGATATCATCGAAGAACCCATGATCGTGCACCGTACGGGCCCGAGGGCCTGGATAGGGCGCAGGGCGGAGGAGCTCGCCTCCATGGTGGGCCTGGACGGCGAGCTCTTGCGGAGATACCCGCACGAGTTCTCGGGCGGCCAGCGCCAGAGGATCTGCATCGCGAGGGCCCTCGCCATCGAGCCCAGGGTCGTGATCCTGGACGAGCCTGTCTCGTCTCTCGACGTGTCCATCCAGGCCCAGGTCATCAACCTCCTGACCGACCTGCAGGAACGTCTCAGGCTGTCGTACCTCTTCATCTCCCATGACCTCTCGGTCATCGGGTACCTCTCGCACCGGGTGGCGGTCATGGAAAAGGGACGCATCGTGGAGCTCGCGAGGTGCGAGGACATCTTCGACGACCCCCTGCACCCGTACACCAAGGCGCTCCTGGAGGCGGTCCCCGACATCGAGGGGCCCAGGTTCTCCCCGGCCGTCACGTCGCGGCCCGACCCTGACCAGGAAGGGCATGACCTCTCCGGGTGCGTCCACGCCGCCGTCTGCCCTGGGGCGCGCCCGAGGTGTTCCAGGGAGCGGCCGGTTCTGGTCGAGGTCAAGCCCGGGCACTTCGCCGCCTGTCACCTCCTGTGACCGAAAGGACGCCTCTTGAGCCCGAGCGGTCCCGCTCGGCCAGACGGAATTGGAGAACATCACGGAGAACGAGGGAAGGAGTCGACCTTTCGGCCCCTGGGGCACGATCCACAACGTCGGGACGCGCCCGCCCATGGCGTCCGAGCAGCCCCCGTAAGCCCCGAGATCGCTGGGAGGGGTGATGATGCGGGGAGACCTTCGAGCCGCCGAGGGCGCATGGTGCCGATGTCGTGCGATGCACCCCGCACCGGGATCCGGATGTCGTGCGGGCCTCGGGCCCGCCAAGGTGCGGGGGATATCGTCATCCACGTGCAGAGAGAGTCTGCCTCACGGCGTTGATCCCCGGGCCCGAGCGCACAGGCCTGGAGATCCGGAACGCCACATGCCTGAGGCCGCGCGCCGAGGTCTCCGGGTGAGCGCCGGCCCTGAGTCCGCTCACGTCGGTCTGGCGCATGGCGGTGGGTCACACGCGGCTTCGGGCAGGCCGAGGTCCTGAGCGTGTCCTTGGGAAGATGCGCGGCTCTGGCAAGGACCGGGTGCTTGGGCCCGTTCTCGGCACACCCTTCGGCCGCCGACAGGAAAACGCTTGACACGCAGAGATCGAGCGGATAGAAGAAACACCTCGGATTCACGAAAGAAGGAGGGATTCGCGTCCATGGCCAATCACCCGTCGGCCTTGAAGAGGCAGCGACAGAGCCGTAAGCGGCGGATGAGGAACAGGAGCTACAAGTCCGCCATCAACACCACCATCAAGAAGATATTCGCCTCGCTCGGCGAGAAAGATACCGACAAGGCCGGTGCGTTCGCCAAGGAAGCGGTCTCCAGGCTGGACAGCGCGGTGACCAAGGGCATTCTCCACCGGAGGACGGCCTCCAGGAAGATCTCCAGGCTCATGAAGAAGATCGGCGCCCAGCTCGCGTGAGCGGGCGCACGGACCGCCTTGCCCCTTGACCGGTTTCTCAGGACCGGTGCCCGAGAACCACCCTTCCCACGAGTTCCGCGAGGGCGCCGTAACCGCCCGTTGACGCGCTCGACTTGATGCCCTGCTCGATACGTCTCGTCTCCCCGAGGAGCTCGAGGAGTTCGTCGCCGTTCCAGTGGTGTTTCCTGCGCGACGCCTTCTGGATCCTGAAATCGTGGATCTTCAGCTTGCGGGCGTCCTGGCCGGTGAGCACCACGTAGTGCACGATGATCTCGTTTTCGAGCCTTCCCGTGAGCTCGAGATCCGACACCCCGCAGCCCTCGAGATCCCCCAGGCGCACGATGGCGTCTTTCCTGCGTTCGACCAGGCTGTCCAGGAAGGCGAAGACCGCGGGTTCCACCGAGCCCATGGCGACCTCCCTGACGTCCTGTATGGTGACCGTGGGATTGTGACCCACGTACAGGCAGAGTTTCTCTATCTCGCCCTTGAGCTGCCAGAGGGAGGTGCCTGCCGTTTCGGCCAACATCGCCGCGGCATCCCTCTCCATGGTCTTGCCCAGGCCCCTCGCCCTCTCGAGGATCCACCGTATGCGCTCGTTCTTGTCCTTCATGGGCTCGAACCTCACGATGTCCGCCCTGCCTTTGAACGCCCTCAGTACACCCTCCACGCCGCGCTCGGAATCCACCATGTCGAGGCACAAAACGAGGGTCGTGGCGTCGCACGGGTCGTCCATGTACGAGGCGATCCTTCCCGCCTGGTCCGCCTTGAGGTTCTGCGCGTTGCGGATCACCACCGCGCGTCTCGATGCGAGGAAGGGGAGGGTGTTGCACAGTGCCACGATCTCGTCGGCATTGATCCTCGAAGGCTCGTCGGCGTTGAACACGTTCCAGTTCATGAGCTCGTCGCCGTCTATGGACTGCTTGATCCTCGAGAGCTCCTCCTCGAGGAGGAACTCCTCGATGCCCACGAACACGTAGTTCGGGCCCCGCCCGGACGAGGTCGGCTTCTTCTTCATGGGCTCAGGGAGGCAATGGAGCTTGCGACCTGCCTGGATATCCTGGCGCACGTTTCATGGAGGGCCGCCTCCGCGGCCTGGCCCTCGGAGTACGTGCCCCAGTCCGTGAAGGTCCTTTCCCAGAGGACGGACCCGCCCCTGGTCATGAGGGAGGCGTTGACCGTGAGGGCGAGACGGTATCGGTCGGTCGCTGCGAGCGATGCCGTTGATATCCTCGATGTCCGTGCCTCCACGACGGTGCATCGGAGGACGCGGTCGGCATGGGGGTTGGACAGGAGTCCGAGCTGCCTGAGGGAGAGCTCGAGCTGCCTGTCGAGGGCTATGCCCGCCTCGACGAGCTGGGTTGTGTTGGCGCTTGGGGCCAGGTCGACGGACATGGTCGCCTGGTTCACCCCGGGAGAGAAGCTATAGGCGCACCCGGCCAGCTCAAGAAGGAGCAACAATGAAATTAATGATCTTGTCCGGGACATAGATGACCTTCACGACCTTCATGCCCTCGGTGAAGCGCCTGACGTTCTGCTCCTCCAGGGCCCTCTGCTCCACCGCTTCCTTGGGTGAGCCCTCGGGGACCTCGATGGTCGCCCTGAGCTTTCCGGAGACCTGCACCGCGACCGTCGAGGTCTTCGACTTCGCCCATGCGGGGTCTTCCTTCGGCCAGGGGTGGTCGAAGAGCATGCCCTGGTTGCCGATGGCTTCCCAGAGCTCGTCGGCGATGTGGGGGACGAAGGGGGAGAGCATGACCAAGAGCTGCTCCACCGAGTGCTTGAGCACGGAGATCTCCTCACCCGAGCCCGCCTTCTCCTTGAACCGGTACAGGTCGTTGACGAGTTCCATCATGGCCGCGATCGCGGTGTTGAACCTGAACCGCTTCTCTATGTCGTCGGTGACCTTCTTGATCGTCTGGTGCGTCTTCTGCATGAGGGGGGCCATGGATGCGGGCACCGACGAGGCCGAGGGAGTGCCGGGCATGTCCTTGATCTCCATCACGAGCCTCCAGAGCCTCGAGAGGAACCTGAAGGTCCCCTCGATGCCCTGGTCGGTCCAGTCCATGTCCTTCTCGGGCGGGGCGGCGAACAGGGTGAAGAGCCTCGTGGCGTCCGCGCCGTAGCGTTGTATCATGTCCTCGGGGTCCACCACGTTGCCCTTGGACTTCGACATCTTGGCCCCGTCCTTGATGACCATGCCCTGCGTCAGCAGGCGCAGGAACGGCTCCTCGAAATCGACGTAACCGAGGTCCTTGAGGACCATGGTGTAGAACCTGGCGTACATGAGGTGCAGGATCGCGTGCTCGATGCCCCCTATGTACTGGTCAACGGGCATCCAGTAGGCCACCTCGCCTTTGTCGAAGGGCCTGTCCTTGTGGTTGGGGCTGCAGTACCTGATGAAATACCATGAAGACTCCACGAAGGTGTCCATGGTGTCGGTCTCGCGGCGCGCCGGCCCGGAGCACCTCGGGCAGGCGGTCTCCACGAACGACGATACCTGGGCGATGGGCGACTCGCCGGTCCCGGTGATGGTGACCGCCTCGGGCAGGGTCACCGGCAGGTCCTCCACCCTCACGGGGACCACCCCGCACCGGGCGCAGTGGACGACCGGGATCGGAGCCCCCCAGTACCTCTGGCGCGAGATCCCCCAGTCGCGAAGCTTGAAGTTCACGGTGGCCTCGCCCCGTCCCATGGACTGGAGATGGTCGGTTATGGCCTTCATGGCGAGGGTGTTCTTCATGCCCGTGAACGTGCCGGAATTCACGAGGACACCTTCCCCCTCGTACGCGCATTCCATGGTGTCCGCCTCGAGGGGAGGCTCTCCCTCCGGCTGGATGACCACGATGATCTTCAGGCCGTACTTCTTGGCGAACTCGAAGTCCCTCTGGTCATGCGACGGCACCGCCATGACCGCGCCGGTGCCGTAATCGTAGAGGACGAAGTTGGCCACGTATATGGGCATCCTGAACCCCGTCAGCGGGTTGATGCAGTACCTCCCCGTGAACACGCCTTCCTTCTCGTACGTCTCCGAGGTGCGGGTGATCTTGTCCTCCTTGAGGGTCTTCTCCACGAAGGCCCTTACCGCCTTCTCCTGGCCGGTGCCTTCCGGGAGGGTCTTGGCCAGGGGATGTTCGGGCGCTATGCTCATGAAGGTCGCTCCGTAGAGGGTGTCGGGACGGGTGGTGAAGACCTCGATGTCCTGCCCCGTCCCCTCGATGGCGAACCTGACGAGAGACCCCGTGCTCCTCCCGATCCAGTTGCGCTGCATGGTCAGCACGCGTTCCGGCCAGCCTTCCTTCAGCCGCTCGATGTTGTCGAGCAGCTTCTGGGCGTACCTCGTGATCTTGAAGAACCACTGGTCGTGCTCCTTCAGGAAGACCTGGGTGCCGCAGCGCCAGCACAGGCCGTCCTCCACCTGCTCGTTCGCGAGGACCGTCTTGCAGCTGTCGCACCAGTTGAGGAAGGTCCTGTCCCTGTAGACGAGCCCCCTCTCGAACATCTGGATGAAGAAGAGCTGTTCCCACCTGTAGTAGTCCGGGTCGCAGGTGGAGATCTCGCGTTCCCAGTCGTAGCTGAACCCCATGCGCTTGAGCTGAGCCTTCATGTAGGCGATGTTCTCGTACGTCCACTTCTTGGGGTGGACCCCGCTCGCGATGGCGGCGTTCTCGGCCGGCATGCCGAAGGCGTCCCAGCCCATGGGGTGGAGCACGTTGAAACCCTGCATCTTCTTGTAACGGGCGACCACGTCGCCTATCGTGTAATTGCGCACGTGACCCATGTGGATGCGGCCGGAGGGATACGGGAACATCTCGAGGAGGTAGTACTTCCTGCGGGAGGGGTCCTCGGTGACCCTGAAGAGGTTGTTCTCTTCCCATATCTTCTGCCACTTGGTCTCAACGGCCTGCGGACTGTACTCGCGGGACATCCTGGCGCCTCCTGTGCGATGGTTGCCGCATCATTACCATATCGGGGTCTTGCGAGTCCAGAGCGCTCGAACCCTTGAAGGGGGTATTGGCGCTTGCATTTCGTGCATGGGCTGATAGAAAAGGAATCACTATGAGATGGCTCAAGTTCGTCCTGCTGGCTCTCCTCATCACGGTATGCTTCGTCTCGCTGTGGACGTACCTCATTATCTTCCGGGACCTCCCCTCCATAGAGGACCTCAAGGCCCCCGAGTCGACGAGGGTGAGCAAGGTGACGGCCGAGGATGGAACGGTCCTGGGCTACTTCATACCCGAGGGCAGGGTCGTGATGAACGGCCACGGCATCCCCCTCACCTTGAAGCAGGCCATCATCGCGGCCGAGGACTCGACGTTCTACGACCACATAGGCCTCGAGCCGCGCAGGATCCTGAGCGCCCTCGTCGCGGACATCCGGGCCAACTCGTTCGTGCAGGGGGCTTCCACCATCACCCAGCAGGTCGTCAGGTCGTACCTCCTCACCAGGGAGAAGACCCTGACCAGGAAGATCAAGGAGATCGTGCTCGCCCTCAGGATCGAGCGGGCGCTGACCAAACCCCAGATCCTGAACCTCTACCTCGACAGGGTCTATCTCGGCAGCGGGGCCTACGGCGTGCAGGCGGCGAGCCTGCGCTATTTCGGCAAGGAGTGCCGGGAGCTCGAGCTCTCGGAGATGGCCATGATCGCGGGTCTCGCGCCGGCCCCTGCGCGTTACTCGCCCCTGAACGATTTCACCGCGTGCAAGAGGAGGCAGTGGTACGTCCTGAACCGCATGGTTGAGGAGGGCTACATCACCGAGGAAGAGGCGAGGGCGGCGTACGGAGAACCGCTGAGGATAGTGGCCAAGGAATCGGCGCTGTTCACGGAGGAGCCGTACGTCACGGAATACGCCCGGACGCTCGTGGTCCAGCAGCTGGGGGAGGAGATCTTCGACAGGGGCATAGTCGTGCGGACGTCCATCGTCCCCTCGCTCCAACGGGCGGCGTACCGGGCGGTCCGCAAGGGCGTCATGGAGCTCGAGATGAGGCAGGGGAAGTACGCCGGTCCCGTCCGGGGCGTCATCCAGCCGGACGGTTCCATGAAGCCCTTCACGATAGAGGACAAGGAGAGGTTGTTCTCGTTCCAGACCAACCAGATCGAGTGGAAGGGGTACGAGCCCTACGAGCTGTACTGGGCGGAGGTCGTGTCGGTGGAACCCCTGGTCGTGAAGCTCGGGACCAGGAGGGTCGAGCTGGGGCCCGCGAGTTACGAGTGGATAAACCCGAAGGGCAGGTGGTCCCCGGCGAAGCACCTGAGACCGGGTGACCTCATCATGGTGTGCTACACCCCGCAGGGGTTCGTGATATCCCAGAAGCCGACGGTCCAAGGGGTGCTCCTCGCGTTCGACCTGAACACGGGCGGCATACTTGCGATGGTGGGCGGGGTGGACTATTCCCAGAGCCAGTTCAACAGGGCGGTGTTCGCGAAGAGGCAGAGCGGCAGCGCGATCAAGCCCTTCATCTACGCCGCGGCCATCGACAAGGGGATGACACCCGCGACCATCGTCTTCGACGCGCCGGTGAGCTACAACGCCGGTGCTGACGAGGAGCCATGGCAGCCGAAGAACTTCGAGAACAAGTTCTTCGGCGCCACGTCGCTCAGGACAGGCCTCGTGCTGTCGAGGAACGTGGTGACCATCAAGATCCTCGGGGAGATCGGCATCGACTACGCGAGGGAATACATCGACCGCTTCGACATGAAGACGAAGCTCCCCCGCAACCTCTCCATAGCCCTCGGCTCAGCGGACGTCACCCCGTACAACCTCTTCAAGGGGTACGCGGTATTCGCGCTCTATGGGCGGAGATTCGAGCCCCACCTCATCGAGAGCGTCGTCCAGTCCGGCAAGGGGACGATCCTGCAGGCCCCCCCGCCCATCAGGCAAGTGGCCCAAACAGGCGAGCCGGGGGGCCCCGTGTACGAGCAGGTCATATCGCCCCAGACGGCCTACATCGTCACCGACATCCTCAAGGACGTGGTGAGGGAGGGTACCGGGTGGAGGGCGAAGGCTCTGGGGAGGCCGGTGGCAGGGAAGACGGGGACCAGCGACGACAGCCGCGACACGTGGTTCGTGGGGTACACGCCAGACGTCCTGTGCGGTGTGTGGATAGGGTACGACGACATGAGGTCGCTGGGTGCCAGCGAGACAGGGGGCAGGACGGCGTGCCCCGTGTTCGTGGACTTCATGGTGAGCGCCCTCAGGGACAGGCAGGCGAAGGATTTCAACGTCCCGGAGGGGGTGGTGTTCGCGCGGGTGGATCCACGGACGGGAAAGGTACAGCAATCCATGGACGACCAGTCGCGGTTCGAGGTCTTCAAGGAGGATTCCGTGCCCGTGCAGGACGAGCAGAGCAGTTCGGATCAGCTCCTCAAGGAGGTCTTCTGAATGCAGGGAAGTCTTGCGGTCTGGTTGCCCCGAAAGGGTCGTCTCATGATACCGCTTGCGGGGATCTGCTGAATGCGGTGGGGCATTGCGGCCTTCCTCGCGGCGGTCCTGCTGTCCCCTGTGTCTCCCCATGCACAGGACATCACCCTGGTCAAACACGCGAGGCGTATCGCACCCCCGCCCGGCGACACCTACGTCGTCAAGCAGGGTGACACCCTGCGAAGGATCCTCATGGAGGTATACCGGGCTCGGGAAAACGATCTTCCAGACCTCTACGCCCGATTCAGGCAGTTGAACCCGGACATAGCGGACCTCGATTCCCTCATGGTGGGCAAGTCCATAAAGATACCCGTAAACTCGGTGGCAGGGAGGGAGCGCGCGCCTGCAGGCACGCCGAGCGGGCGGCTGGGGGTGGAAGAGGTCTCCGCCGAGGAGTACGTGGTGAGGCAGGGGGAGTACCTCTCCAAGATCCTGAAGGAGATCTACGGGGTGCCCGACGATCTCGTGTTCAGCAGGTACATCGAGATGGTGAAGAGGCTCAATCCCCAGATCACCGACCCCAACAGGATCCTCGCGGGCCAGAAGATACGGATCCCGAGCGTGAGACAGATCCTCGCGGATTCGAAGCAGGGCCAGGGAAAGAACGGCCGGAAGGCGGGTCCTGCAGGGGACGAGGCCCTTGCGGTCGATCGGGAAAACGGCGGGCAAGACGCAGGGCCGCGAGCGGGTGCGGACCAGGCGACAGGGGCCACAAACGAAACAGGCAGGGTCGCGCGGGCCAAAGACGTGAAGGGGAAACTCCTTCCCGCCCTGGAGGCAATGGGGGGGTCCAGTCAGGGCACGGGCACGTACTACGTCCCGGTCACGGGTGGGGCCGGCATGGCCATAGACACCCGGGAGATCCCCGTGATGGAACTCGACACCGGCAAGAAGATCATCCTCGACCTGGAGGGGAAGATCACCCCCGAGGTGAGATCGTACATAGAGAAGGCCTTCCCGTCGATCTCCGTTGTCAGCGGGCCCGAGGCGGACATGGAGAGTCTCATTGACAGGGTCCTGAGCGTGTCCGGGTTCTTCTCGGTCAACAAGGACCCGGCCCCCTTGATGGTCGGCTCGGAGGAGAAGGTCTCCCTGTTCGGCAAGTGGCTTGTATACAAGGACTTTTCGCGGAGGAACGTGTACGTGATCAACCTCCTCGGCGAGAGGGACAGCAAGATCCCACAGCCCATCAGGCGCTACGTCCAGGCTTTCGGCATCGACATCGTCGAGATCGGGGGCGTCGAGCCGAGGGTGCGTACGGACAGGCCCATGGCGCCGGTGAGCGTGAGCGGTTCCTACAGGGAGCTGTTCAAGGCCCTGTCCATACCCTTCGAGAGGGACAAGGAGATCGAGCTCGTCTCCGGCGGACCCGTGCGCATCGTGTACAAGGCCCCTGTGGTGTCCGGCAGGGTGATCGTGGCCGATGGGTCACCGGATGCCCAGACCGCGTCCTTGCTCTCGAAGCGGTCGTTCCAGGTGTTCGACGGGTCTCGCGCGAGCCCCCAGGAGGTCCTGGCGGGCCTCGGCTTCACCCTCGAGGGGCCGCCCGTCAGGCTCAAGGTGGCCCAGGGAAAGGCCGAGCTCGAGATCCCGGCTGTCAAGACCGGCGCCACCATGATCCTATTGAGCAGGATCGACCAGGTGATCCAGCAGTATATCGCATCGCTCGGCTACAGGCTGATCGTGTGGTGAGCGGTGGGCAGGCCAAGCCTTCCGTGAGACGTTGAGGAACCTGCCTCGGCCTTCTCCCGGACGTTCGAGGTGCTCCGGCGATTCAGCCCGGCGCCGTGGCTTAGGGCCGAACGAGCCCCCGGGTGCGAAGGAAGCCCGAGGAGGCCTTCTCCTGCTTGTCCAGGCGTTGCGCGCGAACGGCAGGCCGCCCGGGATGCCGGCCGCACGAACCCGAAGACGGCTGCAAAAGGCTGCCCGCGGTCTTGGCGCCCAGAGGCCGGGTTTGCGGGGATTCCCCTTGTCGGGGAGAAGCGCTCCGCATGATTTTTTACACGTGGTCTTTCCCCGCTTCGGTCAGTACGCCGAGCAGCACGCCACGAAGCAGCCAGAGCCCCCGCCCCCATCGTCTTCCCCGGTGGTTGCAGCGGTGGTGAAGCTGATGGTGTAGGCCTGCCCGAGGCGGTTCCCGCTCGGGTCCGCCACCTGCTGGGACAACGTCGCGGTGTAGCGGGTGGATGGCTCGAGGGCCTCCTCCGGTGTCAGGGTCACCCTGTTCGCCGAGCTCGAGACCCTCGCCTGCACTTCTTGGTTCCCGTCAGTGAGCCTGACCGAGGCGTTGTCGACGGTCGAGGGATCGACTTCCTCGCTCAGCACGAAGACCACGGACGTATCCCTCGGTACGCCGGTGGACCCCCCTGTGGGGCTTGTGTGCACCACGGACGGGGCGTACGTGTCTTCCCTGGAGTACACGAGGAACAGGCCATTCTCACCCACGAAATACACCCTGCCAGAGGTCCCGCCCCAGATCGCGTAGATGTCCAGGGTGCCGGGGCTGCGGATACGGCTCCAGGTGCCGCCGTCGTAGTGGTACACGAACCCCATCTCCCCGGATGCGAAGATGTCGTCGTCCGAGGTGCCCCAGAGGGCGTAGACGGCGAGCCCGTCGGTCGTGTGCACGATGGACCACGACGATCCGTCGTAGGCGAGGATGTGGCCGAGCGTCCCCGCAGCGAACACGGCGTCCTCGGATGCGCCCCACAGGGCCCTGAAGGTCTGCGTGGTGAGGTCGGTCATGGGATATGACGCCCATCTCCCCGAACGGTAGTGCCAGAGACGTCCGAAGGAGCCGCCGACCCAGAAGTCCTCCTCCCCGGTGCCCCACGCGCAGTAGAGGTCGAACGCCTGGGCGTTTTCGGGGCTCATGTCGCTCCACGAGTCGCCGTCCGAGACGAGCACCTTCCCGAGATCACCGCAGGTGATCACGGCGTCGTCAGAAGAGAGCCACAGGGCGTTGAGATCCGTCAGCACGGGGTACGCCTCGGCCAGGACCCCCCCGGGGGAACCCGTGAGCACGATCCCCATGTCGCCCGTGACGAGGAGGTCGCCCGTTGCGAGCAGGGCGATCGCCCTGAGATCGAAGGCCCTGGGGACAGGGTACTCGTCCCAGGACACCCCGTCGAAACCGACGAGCTCCCCGTCCTCCCCGCAGGCATAGATCTCGCCGTCCGACCACCCGGTCACACAGAACAGGTCCTCGTCGGTCACATACGAGGCCTGCGACCACGTGGCTTCCCCCTGGAGGTGCCGCGGGGCGCCGATCGTCAGGGCGAGGGTGCACATGCATGCGAGGGCGAAAGACAACTTCTTCATCTGGTCCTCCCCGGGCCTTCCTGGGTCCGAGACGGGCGTACCCGGACCTTCCGGCCCTTCCCATGGTTGTAATACATCCTGAAGGGTGAAAAGAAAAGGCTTTGCGGTGTGGTTGCGTCCCGATCCCGGTCCCGGCGGGAAGGGGGTGAGGCGTGCGGCTGATGGCCGGGCGTCCAAAGGCGGGAAGAGTTCACCGCAAAGGGAGAGAAAGCCGAGAACGTGAATGAGGACGACGGGAGGAAGAACTGGCTCGAAGTATCCGAAGCCCGCATCGAAAGAAAACCGGAGACGACGACGCCAACGCCGGGGCGATCGATCCTGCAGGAGACCGTGAGGGTTCTCGACCGGCTTCGCCTGAGACCGGGAGTGTGCCCGCAGCTCCCGCACAGGGGGGCGCTCGCCTGCGAGCAGGTCCGGCGCCTCCCATTCCGCGCTTACGGATTCACGAACGCGGTTCCCCCCTGTTCACGAGGGATCGGCAGGACACCGGCTCCAGCGGCCTTTGCATCGGGGTATCCTGCTTTCCTGGGCGGGGACAGGGAAACGTCCGCCCTCTGCATCTTCAAAGCGAGCCTACCGGGCGGTCCCGACCGCACCGGGGAGACCCGTCGAGGTTTCTGGATCGCCGTGAGGCCTTTCCGCCCGGGTTCACCTGGGGCGGATCACCAGCCGTTCTCCAGGCTTGATGACGCCGTCGGGCCCGATGTCGTTCCATGCCGCCAGGTCGGCAGGCCTCACTTCGTAGCGGCGGGCCACGGACCAGAGGGTGTCGCCCTTCTTCACGGTGTAGGTCGGGGTGTTCTTTCCTTCGCGGGCCGGCCCGCCTTTCGCCTTCATCTGTGCGGCGCCGCTCACCCGGGGTTCCCGGTCAGGTGTCCCCCGGGGAGGGGTCTTTCCGGCCGCGGGGATCTCGAGTCTCATGCCCGGGTGGATGTGCCTGGAGGATTTCAGGTGGTTGGCCTCGCACAAGGACTTCACCGTGGTATCGTACCTCTTCGCGAGCGAGTAGAGGGTATCGCCCTTTTTCACGGTGTGGGTCAGGGGCCGCAAGCAATCCCGTCCCCCAGCGTCCGCCGTTGTGTCGCCCGCCTGGGGGGCGTCGCGCTCCGATGAGGTCCTGGTTCCCAGGGGTGCGTCGGTGACGGCCAGAGGCGGTGCCAGGGCCATGCGGGACCGCGAGGACTGCCCGTACGGCTCGGACCCCGGGAGATACCCCCCAGAGGCGATCCCGAGACCGCGGCTCAAGGGCGAAGAGGGTGGTTTCAGCCCGTACCGCTCATAGGTGTGCGCGATGATGACCGTGGCGATGTACTTGGGTACGAAGTCGATGGTCTCGTACTTGATGGCCATCCCGGCGTCGATGTCCCAGTAGGAGCGTAACCGGTGGGCCTGCATGAGGCGCATGACGGTCCCTTCGCCGGCATTGTAGGCCGCTATGGCCAGGTACCAGTCCCCGAACATGGCGTAGAGGTGCTTGAGGTACGACGCGGCAGCCAGGGTCGACTTCTCGAGGTTCTTTCGTTCGTCCACGTACCTGTTCACCTGGAGCCCGAACCTCCGGGCGGTGTCCGGCATGAACTGCCAGTAGCCCACAGCGCCTGAGGGCGACATGGCGTCCGGCCTGGCGCCGCTCTCCACGAGGCAGAGGTAGGAGAGTTCGGCGGGCACCCCCTGTTCGGAGAAGATGCGCTCGATGGTCGGCCGGATCCTCTCGAGCCTCGCCAGCTGGCTGGAGAACGTGTCTTTTTCCTTGCCCGTGAGCCGCTCGATCCAGGCGTTCACCCTGGGCCTCAGGCCGCCTGCGGGAAGCCACGTCCCGTCCGGCAAGGCCTCACCGGCCGTGGTCGTGTCCCGAATCTCGCCCCTGCCCGCCGGGGCTCGATCGTGCTCGTCCTCCGGGCTGGATGAGGCCGGGTGTCGGGAAACCGATTGGTCCGGTGCCACGCCGAGAGAGGCGAGGTTCCCCCTGGGGATGGCCTTGGTCTCTTCCGTGGTGGGGATTGCTGGTGATTGGTGGGGTGGTTGGTGATGGTCCCTGGGTTTCGTTTCCTGCATGTCCTGTACCTTGGCCAGGTCCAGTACAGGACTCGGGTGGTGTGGCGGGGGGTAGGTGTAGTGGAGCCCCGATGAGCACCCCATGACAGCGAATACGACACCGGAGATGATCACTGCCCTGAATGACATCATAGCATGTCTCCCCGAATGGGCAGACCTATACCCCGGATCGGGTGAAACCTTCAACCCTTTTTTTCATCTAAAATTACGGACCGGCTGAACCGATAGATTTTCATTGAGATTTTTCATGGGCGGTTCAGAAAACAAAGGAGTGGAGACATGCATCTTCCAGTACCTTACCATCATGAAGTGGCTGCCCTGGTCGCCAAGTTCGACCAGATCCCAGCGCTCACCAAGGAGGAGGAGTTCGAGCTCGCCGTGAGGCTCAGGGAACAGGGGGACGTGGACGCGGCCCACAGGCTCATCACCGCGAACCTCCGCAACGTGGTCCGGATCGCGATGGATTACGCGGGGTACGGCCTGCCCCTCGAGGACATCATCCAGGAAGGCACCATCGGGCTCATGATCGCGGTCAAGAAGTATGACCCCCACAAGGGTTACAGGCTCATGACGTACGCGGTGTGGTGGATCAAGGCGATGATCCACGACTACATCCTGAGGTTCTTCTCGCAGGTCAAGCTCGGGACGACCAAGCTGCAGAAGAAGCTCTTCTACGGCCTGAACCGCATGTCCAGCGAGGAGGAGGTGAACCACGAACCTATCGGGGAGCAGTCAAGGGCGCTCTCCGCGCGGCTCGACGCCGACCCGAGGAGGATCGAGGAGATCATCTCCAGGCTCACGGGGAGAGACCAGTCCCTCGACACGCCCATGGCGGAAGACAGCGATTCGAGCTTCCTCGACTTTCTCGCCGACACGAGGCCGGGCCCCGAGGACAGGGTGATCGAGTCGCAGAGGTCTGCGTTCGTGAAAAGGCAGATAGAGTCCGCCCTCGCCAAGCTCACAGAGCGTGAGCGGGAGATCGCGAGGCACAGGCTCATGGCCGAGCAGCCCATGACCCTCGAGGATCTCGGCAGGCGCTTCTCGATCTCCAAGGAGCGCGTGAGGCAGATCGAGAACGCAGCCAAGGGGAAGCTCAAGAAGGCGCTCGCCGGGAACCTCGAGCTCATGCTGCAGTGAGGCGGTACGGGCCATGGCGTCGTCACACTCGCTCAGGGGCGACCTCCTCTTTCTGAGGGAGAGGATGAGCAGGGCGTTCGAGGAGAGCATGCAGGACAGCGTCATGGTGGCAGGGCCTGGGAGGTTCGTGCCCTGCGTGGACATATACGAGGACGACTCGACCCTCTACGTCAAGATCGAGTTGCCGGGGGTCAGGCGGGAGGACATCGCGCTGGACATCACGGACGGGGTGCTCACCATCAGCGGCACCAAGCCGTGCGATCACGTGGACGCAGCGGAGAACTTCCACCTGGTGGAGCGCCAGTACGGTCTGTTCAGGAGGTCGTTCAGCCTGCCCGAGTCGATCGACCTCGACCGGGTGGAGGCCAGCTTCAACGCAGGTGTCCTCGAGATATCGCTGCCCAGGCTGGAAACCAGGGTGTCCAGGAAGATACCCGTCACGGGCGAAGCCGGGTGAATCTCCAAAGGTTGAGGGTCAGCCCGGTGCCCGACCGGGCCGTCTGGATGCCGTCGAGCCTGAAGCCGCTTCCCATCTCCTGCGGGTTCGACGAGGAGAGGTAGTAGAGCCTCCCCCCCTCGACAAGCACCCTCGAGCATATCTTCCCGAGGGTCGCAACCGGCGAGAACGAGCGGGCCATGGCCGCCTTGAACCGGCGCCCGCTCGCGAGCAGGTCCTCGCACAGGACACAGAAACCCTCGAGGCCGAGGACCTCCGCGGTGTGCCTCAAGAAGTCGCACTTCTTCACGCTCCTCTCGACGCACGTCACGATGGAGTCGGGGTGGAGCGCCTTGTACACGAAGGCCATGAGCCCCGAACCGGAACCGAGATCCGCGATCGCCGGCTCGGTGATGCCCTCGAGAAGACGGGACGTGACCTCGACCTCCTCCTCGAGGTGCTCGAGCATGGAGGGGCCAACCAGGTGCAGCCTGGGGTTGAATCTCCTGAGTTCCCCCATCCACTTGGCGAGACGGTCATCCATGTCACTTTCCTATGCAGAACCTCGAGAAGACCTGCTCCAGGATGTCCATGTCCGCCGACTCGCCCGTGATCGCGCCGAGCGCGCGCAGCGCGCCCGACAGCTCGATCGACGCCACGTCCAGGGTCATCCCCTGGGACAGGGCCGAGAGGCACGAGTCGAGGTGCCGGGATGCCTCCGAGAGGAGGTGGGCGTGCCTGTCCAGGAACACCTCCGGGTTCGCCGGCCTGAACGTCTCCACCATGGCCGACTTGAGCGCGTCGATCCCGGTGGAATGCTTGGCAGATACCATCACCGTGCGATACCCTGTCTCGGTGATCGCCGGCTCCTTCACGAGGTCGATCTTGTTCACCACCAGGATCGTGGTCCCGCCGAGCCCCAGCCACTGTGACTCGTGCGGCTGGAGCCCCACGCGCGCGTCCACGACGTAGAGGAGGAGGTCAGATGCCTTCACCGCCGCGATCGCCCGTTCCACCCCGGCCTGTTCCGGCCCCGAGGGCGTGGTCCTGATGCCGGCCGTGTCGTGGAAGAGGAAGTCCATCCCGTCGATGGTGACGCGCTCCCTGATCACGTCCCTGGTCGTCCCCTCCTCGTGGTGGACGATGGCCCGGTCGCTGCCCACGATGGCGTTGAAGAGGGACGACTTCCCCACATTGGGGAGCCCCGCGATGGTCGTGGTGACCCCGCCGTAGACCTTGAGGCCGCGGCATGCGTCTCCCGACATCCCCGCAAGCTCTGCCGCCAGGGGCTCGATCCTCGCCGCGAGCTCCTCCGCCGCGACGACCTCGTCCTCGGAGATGAAGGACGCCTCGATGTCCGCGAGGATCTCCGAGATCGAGGCCCTCAGTTTCTTGATCCTCGAGGAGAGCCCGCCCTCTAGGAGCCTGCGCGCCATGTCGCACCCCGCGTCGGTCGTCGACTCGATGAAGGCCCTCACCGCCTCGGCCTGGACGAGGTCCATCTTCCCGTTCAGAAACGCCCGCATGGTGAACTCGCCGGGGGCGGCCCGCCTGGCGAGCCCCGTGGATGCTATGACCCCCAGGATGCGTTCCACCACGATGGGGTTGGCGTGGCAGCCGATCTCCGCGAGATCTTCGCCCGTGTACGAGCGTGGTTGTGGGTTGAACACGACGGTGACCTGGTCCACGGTGGCGCCCGCCTCGTCCCGCAAGACGGTGAGGTGCTGCACGTGGGGGGCGAAGGAGCGCCTCGAGCAGATCCTCGAGAGGACGGCGGACGTGTTGGGTCCGCTGATGCGCACGAGGCTTATGCCGCCCGTGCCGTGCGGTGTGGACTCGGCATAGATGGTGTCTTCGATCCTTATCGCCTCGAGGCCCTCTTGGGGACGATCATGACCCTCTTGTACACCCCCTCGCCGATGCTCTTGGTGTCCAGGAAGCGCTCATCCTTGAGGGCGAGGTGGATGATCCTCCGCTCGTAAGGGTTCATCTTCTCTAGGGTTACCGGGTGCCCGGTCTTCTTCGCCTTCTGGCCCATCTTGATCGCCAGGGCCTTCAGGTGGTCGATGTGCCTCTTGCGGTACCCTTCGGTGTCGATGGTGACGTGGACCTGGTCCTGCCTCGACTTGTTGACAATGCGGTTCACGATGAACTGCAGGGCGTCCAGGGTCTGGCCGTGCTTGCCGATGATGATGCCGGACCCGTCGCCGACGATCTCCAGCATCCCGTCGTCTCGAGGCCTGACCTCCGCTCTCAGCCCGATGAGCCCGAGTATCCTCGAGACGACCTCCTTTGCCTGCTCGAGGACGTCTTGCGCCGGGGCCGCCTGGGTGTCGGGTGAGCCGGGGCGGCCTGTGTCCACCGGCTGCCGCGGGGCCGGGGCCTCCGGCGGCGGGACGACCCTGTCGGTTCCCGGCCTTGAGCCCGGGCCCTTCTTGCGCGCGAGGATCTTCGCGTTCTTCGAGCCCACGATGCCGAAGAGGCCCTTCGATCCCTCCGAGACGACCGTTATGTCGAGGTCTTCGAAATCCGCGTGGAGCGTTTTCATGGCCAGGATGATGGCCTCGTCCACGGTCTTGGCCTCGAATTCCTGTGCGTGGTCTTCCATAACACAGCTCCTATGCGTGTTTCCGGTTGATGTACGCCTGCTGCACGATGGACAGGAGGTTGCTCACGAGCCAGTATATGACCAGGCCGGACGGGAAGTTCAAGAACAGGAACGTGAAGACGATCGGCATCATCAGCATGACCTTCTGCTGGGTCGGGTCCCCGGTCGCAGGCGTCATCTTCTGGAGGACGAACTGGGTGAGACCCATCAGGATGGGCGTGATGTAGTAGGGGTCCTTCTCGGAGAGGTCCGGCAGCCAGGTGCCCACGATGTGGAAGGGCGTGTGCCTCAGCTCGATGGCCTGGTAGAACACCCTGTAGAGCGCGAAGAGGATGGGGATCTGCAGGAGCATGGGGAGACAGCCTCCCATGGGGTTGATCTTGTGCTCCTGGTAGAGGCGCATGAGCTCCTGGTTCATCTTCTGCTTGTCGTCCTTGTACTGGTTCTGGATCTCCTTCATGAGCGGCTGGATCTTCTGCAGCTCCTTCATGGACTTGAAGCTCTTGAGGGTGAGCGGGTAGAGCAGGATCTTGATGATCACGGTGAGCACGATGATGCTGATGCCGTAGCTCAGGGTGTAGCGGTTGATCCAGTTCATCGCCACGAGCAGGGGTTTCGCTATGAAGTCGAAGAACCCGAAGTCGAGCGCCCTTGCCAGCTCGTTCCCCGCCGCCTTGAGGGTGTTGAGTTCCTTCGGGCCTATGAACAGGGAATGGTCGATCGCGACGGCCGTGGCCTGTTTCACCGTGAGGGTGGGCAGCGCGCAGGAGAGTTCCACCACGCGGTCATCGAGGCGCCTCACGGTGACCGTCGTCTGGTAGGGCCTCGGGATGACCAGTGTGTGGAGGAAGTACTTGTCCTCGACCCCGAACCACCCGATGCTCCCGGTGAATTCCCGGTACGCCCCCGGCTTCTTGACCTTGTCGATCTTGAACTCCTCCAGGCGGTTGTCGTTCAGGAGGACCGGGCCCTGGAAGGCATAGCCCTTGATCTTCTCGCTCAAGGGGTAGACGCTGTCGAAGACGAGCCTTCCCGAGAGCCGCACGGGGGAACCGGTCGCGTTGGAAAGGCCCACGCGGAAGCCGACCAGGTAGGACCCCGGCTGGAAGGTGAACGTCTTCACGAGGGTGACGCCGGCAGCGACCTCCCTCCTGAACTCGATCGACCCGCCGGACCCGTTGAGCGTCACCCTGTCTCGCGCCGGGGTCGTGAAGACGAGCCCCGCATCGCTCCCTATCCCCTCGATGTCGAGCCCGGGGACGGGGGCCTTGATCATCTCGACGGGGTCGGAGCCCTTTTCCATGGTGATGGGGTACTTCTTGAGCTTGAAGGAGGTGAGCCTGGCCCCCCTCGTGGAGAAGGTTGCCCGGTAGAGGTCGGTGTCAACGACGATGGTGCGCTCCGTTTCCTGTTGGGGTGCAGCGGCCTGCACGGGCGCCGGGCCGGCCGGCAGGTTGCCCGGCGCCTGGCCGGGTTTCCCCTGGAGGGTCTGTGGGGCCGAGGTCGCCTTCTTTTCCTGGGGAGCCGTCTCGGGGGCTTCCTTCCGGCCGATGTTCAGGGAGTCGAACAAGGCGAACCAAGCGACAAGGATCAGGGCGCTGATTGCCAGCGCGAGCATCGTCCTCTGGTTTTCATCCATCATGTGCATTCTCCGGGTGTCTTCGTGCCGGGAACCGGGTCGAACCCCCCCTTGCAGAAGGGGTTGCAGCGTAGAATCCTCCAGGCGGCCAGGATCGTTCCGCGCAACGGGCCGTGGGTGTCTATGGCCTCGATCGCGTAAGCCGAGCACGAGGGGTGAAACCTGCAGGCCGGGCCGAGCATGGGTGAGACGATCGCCTGGTAGATCCTGATCAGTGCGATGAGGGCTTTCTTTCCCATGGGAGAGAACCGAGCGCGGCTGTGACCTCGCCTGCGAGGTCGTGGTAGGTGATGTCCGACATGTCGTTCTTTGCGATGAGGACGACGTCGTGTCCACGCGGGAAGGACGGCTTGTTCCTCCTGTAGACCTCCCTCAAGAGCCTCTTCACCCTGTTCCGCGAGACTGCGCCCCCTATCTTTCTGCTTGCCGTTATCCCGATACGCGTGTGTTCCAGGTCGTTGGGTGCGGCGACGATGACGAGGTGCCTGGTGTTGATCCTTGCCGTCTTGTACTGTTCCACCCGCTTGAACTCGGCCCTCTTCCGCAGTCGCTCCCGGCTGGGAAACCTCTCGTCCGGCATCAGACAGACAGGCGCTTCCTGCCCTTCGCCCTCCTCCGGTTTATGACGAGCCTTCCCCCCTTGGTGCGCATGCGGACGAGAAACCCGTGCGTGCGCTTGCGCCTGGTGTTGTGAGGCTGAAATGTCCGCTTCATGACGTACTCCGAGATCGAGTGATTTTGAGCGGTAAGTATTTACATGCGGGAGAATGGATGTCAAGAAAGAAAAGGGCCCTGAATCGCTCGATTTCAAGGGCTTTCACTTGTCACGTGTGGGTTCGGTGGGGTATAGGGGCTTCATGCCAGGGATTTTCTGTTCCCGAGAGCTCACCGAGGGGATCGACGGCGGCCCCGAGAGCGTACGGGCGAGGCTCGGCGAGCTCCTCCCCGACAACCGCATCGTCTGCCTGAGACAGGTGCACTCGGACCGTATCGTGACGGTGGACGACGCACCCTTTGAGGGTTTCCCCGAGGCCGACGGCGTGGTCAGTGCAGACCCCTCGACCGTGCTGTGCATCAGGACCGCGGACTGCGTTCCCGTCCTCCTCTGGGACGAGGTCCTCCAGGTATCGGGCGCCCTCCATGCCGGCTGGCGTGGCCTCGCCCTGGGCATCGTCGCCAAGGGCCTGGACCTGATGCGGTCCATGGGGTGCCGAGACATCCACGTGGGTCTCGGCCCCGCCATAGGCCCATGCTGCTACACGGTCGGCCCCGAGGTGGTGAGGGCGCTCGGGACAGAGCCCTCCACGTCGAGCACGGGCTCCCTCTCGGTGGACCTCCACGCCGTGGCGCTCAGGCAGGTGACGGCCTTCGGGGTTGACCCCTCGCGGATACACGTCCTTCGCTCGTGCACCTGCTGCACGGCGTCGTACTTTTCCTACCGGAGGGACGGCCCGGCTGCGGGGAGGAACCTCTCGCTGATAGGGGGTGACGCATGTTCGTTGCCGGGCTTACCGGCTCTATAGCCACCGGCAAGTCCACGGTCAGCTCCATCCTCGAAGACCTGGGCGCCTTCATCGTGGACGCGGACCGGGCCGCCCGGGAGGTGGTGCTCCCGGGCAGCAGGGCGTTCGAGGAGATCGTGTCCTTGTTCGGGGAAAAGATCCTCGGTCCCGACGGCGCCATAGACCGCGCGCGGCTCGCCCGCATCGTGTTCAGGGACGAGGGCATGCGCAGGGCCCTGGAGGCCCTCGTGCACCCAGAGGTCATGAAGCGGATGAGCGAGCAGGTGGCGGGCGTCGCCTCGTCCAGGCCCGACGCCGTGGTCATCCTGGATGTCCCCCTGCTCTTCGAGACGGGCATGCACGAGGGCCTGGACGAGGTCATCGTGGTGTACTGCCCCGAGGACGAGCAGGTCCGCCGCCTCGTGCTGAGGGACTCGTTGAGCGTGGAGGAGGCCCTTGCGCGCGTGAGGGCGCAGATCCCCATCGAGGAGAAGAGGCGGATCGCCACGCTCGTCATCGACAACAGCGGGCCGCTCGAGAGCACCCGCGCCCAGGCGGAGAGGGTGTACCGCATGCTCGAGTCCCGGGCCCTGCTCCGGGTACCCTGAGTCGCGCGGGCGTCGCGCAGGAAGGGATTCCTTGAAGCAGGGATGGCCGCGTGGTATATCCCCACCATGCGTCACGTGATAGAGTTCTCCACGAGCGCCCGTGAGGAACTCGTGGACATCACCGCTCGGGTGAGGGATCTCGTCGCCAGGCACGGCGAGCGGTGTTCGCTGTGCGCGCTCTTCGCCCAGGGCGCAACCGCGGCGCTGATGATCCAGGAAAACTGGGACCCGAACATCCCGAAAGACGTGCTCGGCTGCCTGAGGAACCTCGTGCCGAGGGGCGCCTGGCTCCACGACGAGGAGGACGGGAACGGCGACGCCCACATCAAGGCGGGCATCGTGGGGCCTTCCGAGGTCATCCCCGTGGAAGACGGGAGGCTCATGCTCGGGACGTGGCAGAACATCTTCTTCTGTGAGTTCGACGGACCCCGCAGGTCGAGGCGGGTGATCGTCACCCTGCTCTGAGTGTCCAAGCCGATGGCAAGAGGAGGTGCGCCGGGGAGATGGTGTCGTACGTACGGCCGGTGACGGAGCTCATCCGCGCGCGGCGCTCGTGGAGGACCTACCAGGCCTCCCGGCCCAGGCCCGAGGACGCCGAGCAGATCCGTTCTTTCATCGCCGGGCTCGGCAGGCCGCCGTTCGGCTCGAGGGTGAGGATCGTGCTCGCCGAGCTCGGTCATACAGTCGGCGACAGGGTAAAGGGCACCTACGGCGTGATCTCGGGCGCAAGGAGCTTTCTTGTGGGCGCGATGGACCAGTCCGAGTCCAGGCCCGAAGACTTCGGGTACCTCTTCGAGTCGGTGATTTTGTGCGCGACCTCCCTGGGGTACGGAACGTGCTGGGTCGGCGGGACCTTCGACAGGTCGGCCTTCGCCGACGCCGTGGGCCTTGCCGGGAGAGAGACGGTCTGCGCCGTCAGCCCGGTGGGGGTGCCGGCCAAGGCCCGCTCGACCATCGACAGGCTGTTTGCGGCCACGGCCGGGTCGCACACGAGGAAGCCCTTCGCGGAACTCTTCTTCATGGACGATTTCGAAAGCCCCATGAACGAGCGCTCGGCCGGGTCCCACCTCGCGGCCCTCGAGATGGTCCGCCTCGCGCCCTCCTCGTCGAACCGGCAGCCGTGGAGGGTGCTCGTGAAGGACGGGGCATACCACTTCTACCTCAGGAGGACGCCCCTGTACTCGCTCCTGTTCCCCAAGGTGGACCTCCAGCGGCTGGACATGGGGATCGCCATGTTCCACCTCGAGCAGACCCTGTGCGAACAGGGGGTCCAGGGCTCCTGGCGCACCGCCGCCCCGTCGGGGGACGTCCGCGCCGGGGCCATGGAGTACGTCGCGAGCTTCGTGCCATGAAACCGAGGCCCCCGAAGAAACCGTGGCGGCGCCCGGAGCCCGCCGTGCAACGCTCGGGTCCCGAGCACCGTCACAGGGGAGAGGTCGTCTCGGGCAGAAACGCGCTCGAGGAGGTGTTCCGCTCCGGCAGGAGGACGGTCTACGAGGTCTTCGCACTGGAGGAAAGCGCCCCGAGATGGCGGGACACGCCGTGGCACCAGGCGTTGAGGGTCGTGGACAGGCGCGAGCTCGACAGGATAGCCGGGACGAGGGAACACCAGGGGGTGGCGGCCAGGGTCTCGGACTATCCGTACGCGGCCCTGGAAGACCTCTTCGGGCTCGACGTCGTCCTCGTGCTCGACTCCGTCGAGGACCCGCAGAACCTCGGGGCCGCGATCAGGGCGGCGCACGCGCTGGCAGGCGCCGGGGTAGTGATACCGAGACACCGGGCGTGCCCGGTCACCCCGGCCGTGGTCAGGGCTTCTGCGGGCGCCTCCGAGCACACCCGCATCGCGCGGGTAACGAACCTCAGGCAGGCGCTCGAGGCCCTCAGGGACGAAGGCTTCTGGCTCGTCGGGCTCGACGCGACCTTAGGCGCGGATATCAGGACGTTGCCTTCCTTCGGGAAGGCGGCCATCGTCGTGGGCGGCGAGGACAGGGGCATAAGGCCCGTGATCGCGCACGGGCTGGACGCGCTCGCGAGGATCCCCATGCAGGGCGCGTTCAACTCGCTCAACGTGTCGCAGGCCGCATCGATAGCCCTCTTCGAACTCGCCGCAAGGAAAGGGGTGACGTGACGTGGAAGACACGGGTTCGCTGCTAGTCCGCGTGGATGCGGTGCGCAGGGACGAGAAAGGGGTCTCTGCTTTCGTGGACGAGGTCTGCCTGGAGCGGACCTACACCCTCTCTTTCAACGGCGCTGCGGTGGGGGCGCTGGTTGCGAGCCCCGGCATGCTGAGGGAGCTGGGGGCTGGCTTCGCGATAAGCGAGGGGCTCGCCCGCTCGGTGGAGGACGTGGAGGTGGACGGTTCCAGGATCATGGTGAGAGGCACGGCCGTCGAGGCGCCGGGCGCAGGGGTGACGGGTACGAGCGGCGGGTTGTCAACGGGCCGCATCGTGGGCGCGGTCGCATCCCGGGTACGTATCGACGTGGAAGACATAGCCCGGGTCATGGCGTCGATCGTCTCCCCGCTGTGGGAACGGACAGGAGGCGCCCACTGCTCGGTGCTGTACAAGGACGGGGAGGTGGTGGCCAAGAGCAGCGACGTGGGGAGGCACAACACCGTCGACAAGGTCATCGGCAGCGGTGTGCTGGCCGGGGTGGACCTGTCCGGGTGCGTGCTCGGCTGCACGGGGAGGCAGCCGGCCGGCATGGTCGTCAAGGCCGTGAACGCCGGCATCCCGGTGATCGTGAGCAAGGCGGCTACCACCGACGAGGGCGTGCGCCTGGCGAGGGCGCACGGGGTCACGCTCGTGTGCCGCGCCAAGGACGGTGCCTTCAACGTGTACGCCCACCCGGAGCGCATCCGGGGCCTGGGCGCGTCCCGGGGGTGAGCGGCCGTGGCGCACGATGCGATCGGGATCGAGGCCCTCAGGGCATACTTCGAGAAGGACTACTTCGCCGCGTTCGTGGGGGTGGAGATCGTGGATACCGGCCCCGGTACCGCCCTCGTGAGGCTCCGGGTGGACCAACGGCACAGAAACAGCCTCGGCATGGCCCACGGCGGCGCCCTCTTCACGCTCGCGGACATGGCCTTCGCCGTGGCCTCGCACACCCGCGGGCTCTCGGCGGTGGCCGTCAACACCACCATGACCTTCATGAAGGCGGCCTACGGCGACGTGCTCTACGCAAGGGCACGGGAGGTCTCGAGGAACCGCAGGCTCGCCACCTACCTCGTGGAGGTCATGGACGAACCGGGCGAGGTCCTCTGCCTGTTCCAGGGCACGGTCTACATCAAGGGGGACCCGGTTGCCCGACCCGACCGGTGACGTTCCCCCGCCCGCAGGCGTGATGTCCGGGCACAAGGCGGCGGCAGTATGGTCGTAATGAGCGCCATGGCTCTCTGAGGGATGTCCGGGCACGAGGCGGCAGCTGCACTCGTCTCGTGACGTTCCCCCGCACGCAGGCGGCATCCTTCCCGCCGGAAAAAAACAGGGGCCCGGCTGAGTGCCGGGCCCCGCAGGTGCCGTCCTTGAAGAGATGAGCCTTGTTACCGTGTCCTCTTCCTCCTCCCGATGCTCGCAAGCCCGATCAGGCCGGAGCCCAGAAGGAGCAGTGTCGCCGGCTCGGGCACGGGCGCCGTGCCTGTGCCGATGAGGTTGTCGTTGCCGCACTCGAGCGTCGTGTGGGCGAGGAAGCTGCCGTTGAAGCCCTCGAAATACTGGAGGAACCCCAGGTCGAACCGGGCCACGTTGTGGGAGCCGCCCAAGAGGTAGCCGGCATCCGCATCGGAAAGTCCGCTAGAGTAGGTGATGTCGCCGAAGGCCACGAGCGTTCCGCCATCGTTGTACACCCACGGGTTCGACTCGTCGTTCTGGGAGTAGAAGACCGTGACCGTCGAGACGCCGTCGAAGAGCTGGTAGACATCGTACCTCATCTGGGAGAAGTCGCAGGCGATCACGAAGTCATAGCCGAAGGTGTTGTTAACGACGCTGTTGCCAGATCCGCTGCTGGTGTTGGCCGTGCCGTATTTCGCGTCGCCGTTGATGTCGATGAAGATATCACCCGCGCGGTAGCCCCCATAGCCGTTCACGAAGTCGAACCCGCCCACGAGGCTCAGGATGTAGCCGTCGAGGAAGAAGGCCTCGAGGTCCCACGACTGCCCTGTCAAGCAATTCACCTCGACCTCCTGGTCCTCTCGGCCCACGCTCGTGTTGGCGGCGCTGCCGTACCAGCTCGAGCTGCCGTTGACGAGGTCGTTGATCGTGATGTTCGTGCCCAGGGGAATGGCGAAGGCGGAAGATGCCGTTGCAAGCACCGCCAGGGCCAACACAACAAGTCGAACGTTTCGTGCCATGATGCAAGCCTCCATGTGAAAAAAGTATTCAGTCCCCCGGGGAAAGCAATGATCATGCCATGGCAGGAAAATCATAAAAATCAAATGGTTATGAGATATGACGGGCTGCCGGGAATGGGTGACTGTAAAATCCGCCGACAGCACCGCCCCGTCTGGTCCTGGGTGCATGGGGCAGGGATCGCCTTCGGGCCTGGATCGAGGGTGCGCGCCGCCTTGAGGGCGGGCGGCCTTCTCGAGGTCTATCGACGGGCGGTCTCCTGTAGGCGGCAAGCTGCGTGCAGTGATCGGCCGTGCGAGGTTCCGGCCGATCCCGACACCCCGGGGGAAACCTGTAAATTATTTCGACACCGTTGACGATATCTGGTAGGAAGGGGTCGAGAGGCGAGTACCATGTACTTCTTCTTCAGCTTGCCTGCAGCCGCGGTGTGCCTGCTCGGGGGCGCGATCATCCTCGTGCGCAGCGGAGCGAGGTCCGGCAGGGCCCTCGCCTGCGGCCTCCTCGCCGTCTCCGCCGTGCAGGCGTGCGACTCGGTGTTCCTGCTCGGGAGAAACCAGATCCTTGCGGCCCAGGCCGCCTCCGTCTTCGAGCTCGTGGGCGCGGGCTGTCTCGTCTGCGCCATGATCGGGATGGAGCGGGGTCTCGCGTCGCGCGGCCGGCTCATGAGGGCCGCATCCGTCGGCGTCACGGCGCTCTGCGCGGGCTACGCGTGCATCCTCGTGTTCACGAGAGCCTCTTTCGCGCTGTTCTCGCCGGAGGGCGCCATCGCCCTGGACAGGCTGGGCAGGGCGCATGCCGTGGCGCTGCTCCTCGTGTCGACCAGCGGGGTCTGGCTCGTCGAGAACATCCTGAGGTCTTCCACGGGCCGGACGAGGACCGTGTTCAGGTTCCCGGCCGTCGGTCTCGTCTCGATCCTCGGCGCATCCTGCCTGCTCGCCATACACAGGCTCGCCACGAGCACGCTGAGCGTGGAGGTGACCGCCCTGGGCTCGCTCATGGTCCTCGTCGGGTCCTCGCTGCTCGTCTTCTTTTCCATCCGTCACCGGCTCTTCGAGCTGGACGTGTTCGTCTCCCGCTACGTGGTGTACCACTCCCTCACCCTCCTCAGCATGGGGCTCTACCTCGTGCTCACCGGGGCGGCGATCCTCGGTGTCCAGCGGCTGGGGCTGAAGTCGCCGGTGGTGGTCACGGGTTTCATCGCCTTTCTCGCGCTGGTGGTGTTCTTCGTGCTCTCGCTCTCGCCCGAGGCGAGGGCCCGCCTCCGCTTCTTCATAGACACCCACTTCTTCGCCAACAAGTACGACTACCGGAAGGAGTGGATGGAGCTCAGCGGGGCCCTCACGGTGGCGAACACCCAGCGCCAGATCCTGCACGTCACCGCCCAGGTGGTGCTCGACAGCATGTACACCTCGGACCTCTCCATCTGGCTGCACAGGGAGGGCGACTACCTGCGGGTGCTTTCGTTCCCCTCGGAAACCGGGGACTCTACCGTAGAGGGCACGCACCCGTTGGTCGTCTTCCTCTCCTCGCGGAGGTATTTCCTCAGGAGGACGCCGCCGGCAGGCGCGGACGAGCTGTGGGGAGTCCTCGTCAAGGACCACGCCCGCTTCCTCGACGCCAACAGGATAGAACTGGCCGTCGGCATGTTCGTGGGCAACGACCTCGTGGGTTTCATGGCCGTGGGCAGGGAGAGGCCGGGCACCGCATACGGCCGGGACGACGTGGACCTCCTCACGGCCATCGCCTCCCAGGCGAGCTCGGCCCTCGCCAAGGCATGGTTCGCACAGAGGCTGGCGGAGAACAAGGAGATCGACACCTACAACCGCATGTCCGCCACCCTGCTCCACGATCTCAAGAACGCGGCCGGCCACCTCTCCCTCGTCCTCCAGAACGCCCCCCGCCACATGGACAGCCCCGAGTTCAGGAGCGACATGCTCGAGACCATCGGCCAGGCCCTGACCCGGATCGACAAGGTCATCTCGAAGCTCTGCGCGGCGGACAGGCCGGAGGAGCCCTCCTTCTGCCAGGTATCGCTCGGGGGGTTCCTGGAGCGCCTGCTGGAGAGGATAAGCCCGCGCATGAGGGGCATAGAGCTCGCCTCCAGGATCGATGACGGCCTCGAGATCGGCACGGACCCGGAGATCCTGGAGAGGATCCTCGAGAACATCCTGGTCAACGCGGTCGAGGCGGTGGACGAGGGGGGGAGGATCGTCGTCGGCGCCCGCAGGGAGGGGGAAGGGGTCTGCCTGTGGGTCTCGGACAACGGGTGCGGCATGAGCGAGGAGTTCCTCCAGGAAAGGCTGTTCAGGCCTTTCCAGACGACCAAGAAGCGCGGGACCGGGCTCGGCCTGTGGCAGGTGAAGAACCTGGCCGAGAAGATCGGCGCACAGGTGGCCGTCAGGCCCAACCCGGACAGGGGAGTGACGTTCACGGTGAGGCTCAAGACGCAGCAGCAGGGGGACTCGAAACCCCGTACGCCATGAGGAGACGCCCAAGACATGAGAGACCTGATCCTGATCGTGGAAGACGAGACCAGCATGGCCAAGCAGCTCAAGTGGGGGCTCGGCGACCTGTACGAGGTGGAGGTGGCCGGGGACGCCCCGACCGCCATGGACGTGATCAACGGCCGGGATCCGCAGGCCGTCATCCTCGACCTGGGATTGCCGCCCACCCCTGACTCCTCGGAAGAGGGGCTCAGGCTCCTCGAGGAGATCGTGAGCAGGAAGCCGGGCCTCAAGGTAGTGGTGGTCACGGGCAACACCCAGAGGGAGAACGCGGTCAAGGCGGTTTCCCTGGGCGCGTACGACTACCATACCAAGCCCGTGGACCTCGAGGAGCTCAGGATAGTGATCAAGCGGGCACTGTACCTGACGAGGCTCGAGCGCCAGGTGAGCGAGCTCGAGAGGCTGGTCGAGGACAAGGCGCAGTTCTTCGGCATGGTGGCAACGTCCCCCTGCATGCTCGAGCTCTTCGAGAGGGTCAGGAAGGTGGCGCGCACCGACTACCCCGTGCTCATACAGGGAGAGAGCGGCACGGGCAAGGAGCGGCTTGCCAGGGCGATCCATGCGCTCAGCGACCGCAGCGAACGGCCGCTGGTGATCATCGACTGCGGGGCCATACCCGAGACCCTCATCGAGAGCGAGCTCTTCGGCCACGAGAAGGGGTCGTTCACCGGCGCGCACGCGCGCCAGATCGGGAAGATCGAGCGCGCCCAGGGCGGCACGGTGGTCCTCGACGAGGTGGGCGAACTCCCCCTGCCCCTCCAGGTGAAGCTCCTCAGGTTCATCCAGGAGGGCACCATCGAGCGCATCGGCGGCCGCGAGACCATCCGGGTGGACGCCAGGGTGATCGCCGTCACGAACGTGGACCTGAAGAAGGCGGTCGAGGAGAAGAGGTTCCGGGAGGACCTCTACTACAGGCTCAACGTGGTGCCGCTCCACATGCCCGCGCTCAGGCAGCGGCCCGAGGACATCCCCGTGTTGGCTCGCCACTTCCTGGAGGTGTACAGCAGGGAGATAGGCCCGCGTTTCAAGGGGTTTTCCAGCTCCGCCCTCGACGCCATGGCGAGGCACGCCTGGCAGGGGAACGTGAGGGAGATGCAGAACAGGATCAGGCGCGCCGTCGTCATGGCCGAGGGCGACTACATCCAGAGCGCCGACCTCGACCTCGGCGAGGAGGTGGGTGCCCGGGCCGGGCCCGTGAGGACCCTCCGCGAGGCAAGGGACGAGGCGGAGATCGCGGCCATCAGGGAGGCGCTGGTGCGCCACGGCGGGAACATCTCGAAGGCGGCCCTCGACCTTGACGTGAGCAGGCCCACCCTGCACGACCTCATCAAGAAGCACGGCATAGCGGTGACGAGGTGAAGGATCGCCTCTTCGCCCCCTAGAGGGTGGTCAGGCCTCCCGGCTGTCGAGGTCTCCAGAAACACGGAAGCCGCGGGCGCCATGGATACGCCACGGCCCTCGGCACCCTTTCTCACCGGGCACCGGGCCCGGCAGTCGAGCATGGGGCGGCCTAGGGGACACGGCCTCGGTTTTCAACAGGCGGGAACTTCACCGGCACGACACGCGGTGCAGCCCCGGCGCCACGAACGACCGGCGTCTCGCCCGCTGTGACGCCCACATCGCAAAGGACTTGCCCGCGCCCATCGTTGGCGCCACGGACTTTTGACGCCCCGCCCGCTCCCACGGCGAGCGGGGCTGTTCACCTGGCGAGGTCCTCGAGCTCCTCCTTCAGCTTCTGGGCGGCCTTCTTCCGCTCCCGCTGGTCGCGCTCCAGGGCCTCCACGCGCCTGGCGAGCCTCTCGACCTTCTGCTCGATCGCTCCCAGACGCTCCACGATCCTGTCCAGCTCCGCCTTGACGTCGATCTCGGAAGAGATCCCCTCTACCATTCCGAGCAGGTCGTCGACCTTCTTGGTGGTGTCAGGATCCATACACCTCGCGTTTCGCCTTGAGGCGGATGTGCGAGAGGGAGGAGTAGACCTTGTCGAGTGCGCTCTTGAGCTCTGCGATCTCTTCCTCGAGGGGTCTCCTCTTCATGGCCTCCTCCTCGAGCCTGCTCTCCAGCTCGCGGATGCGGGCCGTGGAGAAGCTCAGGTCCTTCTCGAGGATCGAGACCTTCACGTCCAGCCTGGCCTTTTCCTTGAGGTCCCTGCTCATGCGCTCGAGGCGCTCCTCGAGGGCCCTGCTCTTGGCGAGTTCAGAGTCGTAGCTGGCGTTGACGGTGCCGAGCATGGTCATGACGCGCCTGATGTAGTGGTCGGCGTCCTCGATCTGCTCGTTGAGGAAGGTGATCTCCCGGCTCAGGTGGGGATGCTCCCCGGCGGTGCGCTCGAGCCTGGCGATGTTCTCCCTGAGCCTCTCGTTCTCGCGCTCGTACTCCTCCACGATACGGTCGTGTTCCTCGAGCCTGCGCTTGATATCCCTCCTCTCGAAGAGGATCTGGGAGAACTCGGCGTTGATGTCCTCGATGGTCTCCACGGCCATGGAGACCATGTCGACCGAGGTTGTGCCCACCTGCGTGGAAACCGAGGCCTGTGGCGCCGGTGCGGGCCGGGCGTCCGCCGTCGCCGCTGCGGCCTGCGCCTTTGCGCCCTCGACCTCCTGGAAGGCCTCGGGGTTCGGCTGCGCCTCGGCTGCGGCGACGGGGGTCTGGGTCTCGGCCCGTTCCTCGTCGGTTTGTTCCCGTATGAGTACCGGATCGACGTTCCAGGGCCTGGAAGGCCTGCGTTTCTGCATCTTGGGCATCCGCTCGGCGATGCTCCTGTCGAAACCGTCTTTCATGGGTAGTTGCTCCTCATGTCAATTTCCGGGGTCATTGAATACAAGGGACCTCCCCAGGAGGCACCACCTCCATTAAGCACAAAACCGGTCAAAACACAATCGGGAGATTGGGGAAGACTTCCTTGATGAACTCGTTGAGGTCCACCGAGCCCCTGTTCTTGGGCGCGTACTGGTGGATGGGCATGCCCACGCTCGCCGCCTCTGCGATCTTGATGTCCTGGCGGATGATCGTCTTCATGAGGTAGCCGTCGTAGTGGGTCTGGAGGGCCTCCTTGGCACGCTGGCAGATGTTGTGCGACGCGTTGTAGTTGTTCAGGAAGATGTAGATGTTCTCGAAGATGAAATCGAAGTCCTCCTCGATGGTGGCCAGGGTCTCGAAGAGGATCTTGAGCCCGTGGTAGGACAGGAAGTCGGCCAGCACGGGCACGAAGAGGTCGTTGCTCGCGAGGATGCCGTTCAGGTTCAAGAGCCCGATCGACGGGGAGGCGTCCATCACGATGACGTCGTACTCGTCCTGGATGGGGGCGAGCGCCTTTCTCAAGCGCTGCTCCCTGGCGTTCATCGACGTGAGCGCGAGCTCCACCGGCGACAGGTCCAGGTTCGCGGGGACGAGCTTCAGGTTTTCCATGCGGGTGGGCATGATCACGTCGCGGATGTCCGTGCGCTCGATGAGCACGTTGTAGAGGGTGGCCTCGAAGGATTCGTGGTCGATGCCCAGGCACTGGGTGAGGTGGCCCTGCGGGTCGAGATCGACGAGGAGGACCTTCATGCCCAGGCAGGCGAGCCTGTAGGCGTAGAACGCCGAGATGCTCGTCTTGCCCGTGCCGCCCTTGAAGTTGAGGAAGATCTGCCTCCTTTTCGACGAGACCAGCTGCGGCTTACCCAGGAGCCTGAGGTAGAGCGGGATGTCGTGCGGGTAGTACACGCGCACCCCGTTTTCCGTCCTGGGCGCGGGCAGGATCCCCTCGTTCTCCATCTTGAGGAGCTGCGGCTTGGTTATCCCGAGGAGCGTCGCGAAATCCTTTGCTGTGTATACCGGCTGTTCCATGCGTCTACTGCTGCTTCCTCGTCAGCTCCCACCAGCCCTGCCACTTGGCCACGATCCACTCGAACTCGTCGGGGGCGGCCCCGGCAGGGTCGCCGAAGTCCTCGCCGGTGAGCCTCCTGAGGGTCTGCACCGCCTGGAGCCTCACCTCGAAGGACTCGTCCTCGAGCGCCTTGATCACGTGTTCCAGGTCCTTCTCGCCTCCCCAGATCGACAACAGGCGCAGGCAGTCTTTCCTCACCGACTCGTCCGGGTCGGTGGTGCACATCCTCGAGACCGAGGCCAGCGACGGGGCGTCGTTCATCCAGAAGAGGTAGCTGATGGCCCTCCTCCTCACGTACGGGTCCGCGTCCTCGAGCCAGGCCACGGCGTCGGCCGGGGTGAACGCGCCCTTCCTGAACAGGTACCTGATCGCCTTGGCGCGTATGGAGGCGTCCTCGTGCCTGGTCATGCCGGAGAAGATCTCGGTGAAGTCGCCGTCGGAGTTGAACAGGACGTCGAGCACGGCCTCGAGGGTCTGCGTGTCGGCCCCGTCGAGCGCCCCCGCCAGCACCTGTCCTGGGTCGTCGGACTCCCTGAGGATGGCCCGGGCCGCCATCTTCTTGATGGTGGGGTCCGGGTCGAGCAGATCCTTCAGCATCTGGTCCAAGGCGATACCCTTCAAGAAGAGGCCCCCTCAAAACTCCGTGTTCTCGAATATACGGGTGAAGGTCGAGGAGAGTCAAGCACGACCACGAGAGGGCTTCCATGGGTCACCTGCCCGTGGTAGGCTTGGTGTATGGCGCGCATGGCTGCCGATGTCGTCATGTTCTCGAACATCCCCGTGGTTCTCACCTACAGCGTACCTCCGGGCATGGAGGCCATGCCCGGGTGCAGGGTGACGGCGCCCGTGCGCTCTACCCTCAGGGTGGGGGTGGTGATCGAGGTCAGGGAGGCCCTCGAGGAGGTCGTGCCCCTCAAGGACATCCACTCCGTGCTCGACGACCGACCCCTCCTGACCCCCGAGCTCATAGGGCTCGTCAGGTGGACGTCCGGCTACTACCACGCGGGGATAGGCCCCTGCATGGCGCTCGCCTTCCCGCCGGCGCTCAGGAGGGCCAGGGGCGTCGTCCTCGAGGAAGACCCGGTGCTCGTCAAGACCGGGGTCACCCCCTCGCGGCTGGGCTCGGTCCAGAAAAAGGTGCTGGACGCCGTCGGTGACGGGGGGGTGCTCATGAGCGAGCTCGCCAAGCGCTTCCCCGGCTCATCCTCCGTGATTAGGGGGCTCGTGGCGAAGGGCGCGCTGCATGCCCTGGCCGCACGGAAAGGGGATGGAGGCCCCCGGGGCGAGCCCGCGCCCGAGCATTCGCCCGACCAACGCCGGGCGATCCAGGAGATATGCGCGGCCATAGAGAAGGGCGGCTTCCGCGCCTTCCTGCTCCACGGGATAACGGGTTCCGGCAAGACAGAGGTGTACCTCTCCTGCGCCCTCGAGGCGCTCAGGAGGGGGCGATCGGTGCTCTACCTGGTGCCGGAGATCGCGCTTACCGCCCAGACCGTGGCCATGATCAGGAGGAGGATCCCGGAGGAGATCGCCGTGTTCCATTCGGGGCTGCCCGAGATCGAGCGGGCGCGGGCGTTCCTCAGGGTGGCCCAGGGAGGGGTGAGGTTCGTCCTCGGCACGCGCAGCGCCGTGTTCGCCCCCCTCACGGGCATAGGGCTCGTGGTGGTCGACGAGGAGCACGACCACAGCTACAAGCAGGACGAGGGCGTCCCGTACAACGCGCGGGACCTCGGCGTGCTGAGGGCCTCGAACCACGGCGCCTGCGTCGTGCTCGGCTCGGCGACGCCGAGCCTTGAGAGCTACGAGCACGGCCTGAGCGGGAAGTACGGGCTGCTCGTCATGGGGAGCAGGGTGGGCGGGGCGGGCCTGCCCAGGGTGAGGGTGGTGGACATGCGGTCGGTCAGGGCGCCGGTCTCCGACGTGCTCGTCTCGGAGATGAAGGACACCCTGGAGCGGCACGAGCAGGTGCTGCTCTTCATCAACCGCAGGGGGTACTCCGCAGCGATCGTGTGCCCGGGGTGCGGGAAGGTGCTCTCGTGCGTGAGGTGCAAGCGGAGCCTCACCTACCACAGGGGCCGCGGGGAGGCGCTCTGCCACTGGTGCGGCTTCTCCATGAGGCTGCCCGAGGTGTGCCCTTTCTGCGGCTGCCTGGACATGAAGCCCCTGGGCATCGGCACCGAGCAGGTGATCGACGCGGTGAGGCGCGCCTTTCCCGAGGGCAGGCTGTTGCGCATGGACTCGGACGAGATGACGACCGCACGGAAGCTCGAGTGGGCCCTCGAGAGGATCCGCTCGAGGGAGGTGGACATCGTGGTCGGGACCCAGATGATCGCCAAGGGGCACGACTTCCCCCACCTCACGCTCGTGGGCGTGGTCTACGCGGAGCAGCTCCTCCACCTGCCCGATTTCAGGAGCGGGGAGAGGATGTTCCAGCAGATCGTCCAGGTCGCCGGCCGGGCTGGCAGGAGAAAGTCGGACACCCAGGTCATCATCCAGACGCTCATCCCTGACCACCCGCTCATCGAGGCGATCGCCGGCCACGACTACCGGGCCATGGTCGAGCTCGAGGCCGAGACGAGGAGGGCGGCGGGTTTCCCGCCGTACGCGCACCTCGCGAGGTGCGTCGTGAGCGCGGGTTCGGAGCAGGCCGCAAGGGAGGCCTCACTGGCGGCGGCGCACGCCCTGAAGTCGCCGGGCGTCGAGGTGATCGGGCCGGCTCCTGCGCCCATCTCGCTCATCAGGAACCGCCACAGGTGGCACCTGCTGACCAGGTCCCAGGACAGGAGCCGCCTGCACCGCGCTCTTTCCGCTCTCGATCCCCGCGGCCTCGGCCCCGGTGTGCAGGTGAGGGTGGACGTCGATCCCTACACCATGCTCTGAGCGGGATCGCTAGGGTTTCCTGCAGGACAGCTTCTTGACCAGCCTCGCCCGTTCCTTGAGCTTGATCCTCAGGTAGCACGGGCTCAGGATGAGGCACTTCACGATCTCTTTTTCCCGTTTCGTCATCCCTGATCTCCTTCCCATCGTCCCTGACGGATAATCATTCTTATCGGCACGCCGGGCTTCGTACTGTAGGGGGTGTGCGGTCCCTGTTCAAGGGTGCGCGCCCGTCCCCCTTGCAGCCCGGTCGACCCGGTCGCCCCTCGTGCACGGCCTGCCGCGAGCAGGTGCGCGAGGATGTCGGGCCCGGGAAGCCTGTCATCGCTCGAGCCGGTCGGCCGCTGCCCGGTGCGCGAGGATGTCGGACGCGACTGGACCCTGTGTGACAAGACCCGGGGGAAGACCCCTGAAGGCGCCCAAGACGTACAGAGCGGAGGTGGTGGCGCGCGGCCCGGATGTGGGCCGTGGAAGCCGGCCCTCAAGCCTGGCCGCGGCAGGGTCGTTCGCTCCCGAAAGAGGCGCGGGACCATGTGCGTCTCGTGTCCCGTGAGACGGGGTTTCAGGGGGCCTTCAAGGACATGAAATCCAGGTCTTCAGGCAGTGGGGCCATGGCGGTCTGGACGCCCCATGATCCGGAGGGGTTGCATCGCGAGGCTGCTTGATGCAGGGGGCATGATCGTCGGTGTGGCCCGGCCGTTTTCCTTCAGAGCTCCGTCATTCTTTCTTGGGACGGCGCAAAGCTTTCCGCAGGGCTTGTCGTGGCCCGGCCGTTTTCCTTTAGAGCTCCGTCATCCACCCCTTGCCCTGCAGGGCGGCGCCCGCCTTCATGAGCCCCAGGAAGGACGACCTGAACAGGTCGCTCACGAGGGCCTTCCTCACGCTGTCGAGCCTGAGGAAGGCCCCGATGACCGTTCTCATCACCTTCTGCGTCACGCTCTGGGGGTCGTCGAAGATCTGGTTCTGGAGCGTTCCCCTCTCGAGGCTCGACAGCATGATCCTCTCGAAGACGCTCTCGGGGTGGATGACCCTCTTGGGCCGCGGCGCCATGGTGAGCGCTGCCGACGGGCATTTGGACACGCAGACACCGCAGCCAACGCACAGCCCGGCGTCTATCCGCGCCCTTCGCTTCTTGGGGTGCATGGCGTCGTTCGAGGAGACCAGGCTCGCCGCGTTGACCGGGCATACATCCACGCACCTGAGGCACGCCGTGCACTTCGACTCGTCGACCCTCGACAGGTAATTGGAGGTGACCACGCTGTTGGTGAACCCGAATCTCGTCAGGCCCGAGAGGTAGTTGCAGCAGCACTTGCAGCAGTGGCAGACGACTGTGGGCATCCTCTTCGTGTTGTCTGCGCAGAACACGAGGCCCATCTCCCTCGACCTCGTGAAGTTCTCCTCCATCTCCGAGCGGGAGACCTCCCTGGCGAAACCGTACCTGATCGTGTAGTCCGCCCCGTACCCGAACGCGCTGCAGTTCGCTATCGGCGTGTCGCACACCTTCTTGCCCAGGAGGGACTTCTCGTTCCTGCACGAGCACGTGCCGATGGCGTACCTGCCCGCCTCCTCGATGATGTGCGAGACCCTCTCGTGGTCGAGGAACTCGATCGCCCCCCCTGCATCGACGGTCTCCTCCACCGGGATCACCCTCAGGATGGACATCCGCTCGCCGTTGGAGAAGTTGGCTTCGTAGAAGCGCTCGAAGTACTCGTGGAACAGGGCGGCGAGCTTCTTCCCGTCGACGTCGGCCGCCCGCCCCATCATGGTGAACTCGAAGATCCCGATCACCATGGGCGATGGCATGTAGTAGTACCGGGCTTCCTGCTCGTTCCACAGGTCGATGACGAGGCCCTTGCCGCACAGGCCTTCGAGGAGCCGGCGCACCCTGGGTTCGTTCATGCCGGAGACGCGCGCGATCCTCTCTGTCGTCGAGAGGGTGTACGGCATCTTGACAAGGAGCATGGCCTCCTCCGGGGTGTAGAGCTCCCTCAAGATCCCGTGGAGGGTTTCGTTCCATGGCGCCCTCACCACGATCCCGTCGATCTTGCGGCCGAGCTCCCTGTATACGGTTTTCTCTCCTTCCCGGTCCATGACCCCTCCTTTGTCCGTGCACGGAGACCTGGTGCGCCGCCCTGCCGTTTCAACGGCGCCTGTTGATGGACTCTCCACGCAGGGCCGTGTGGAAGCTCGCCAACGTAATGGATAATGCGGCCAGCAAGGGCATTGTCAACTCCCGGGCATCTGCCCTCCGTCCCGGTGAAGCGAGCCGTCCGAACCCCCCCGAGCCATGCAGGGCGCTCGGACGAGCCTCACCCTGCCGGCGCGAGGTAGCGTTTGGCCAGGAACTCGCCCACGTCCGGCGGCGCCGACACGTCCTGCCTGAGGACCAGGGCGATGGCCCCCGTGGGGCAGGTCGGGGCGCAGACGCCGCACCCTATGCACCGTTCGGCGTCCACTTTCGCGGTGCCCGAATCGTCCACGGCCACCGCGTCCATGGGGCACCTTCGGCAGCATGTCCCACAGCCTGCGCACGACTCGCTGTCCACCTTCGATACGTAGTTCGACGAGGATATCATCCTCAGGTTCATCTTCTTCTGCGTCTGGAGGAACACGCAACAGCACCCGCAGCAGTTGCAGATCATGGACATGAAGCCGTCCAGGTTTTCCACGGTGTGCACGAGGCCTTCCCCGTCGGCCTCCTCGAGGATCCTGACGGCCTCTTCCATGGAGATCTCCCTGCCCATGCCCTGTTCCACCACGTAGCGGCCCATGTCGTTGAAGTGCAGGCAGTTCTCCAGCGAGTGGCTGCAGCCCTTGCCCTCGTAGGCCATCATCTGCCTGCATGGGCACTTGCTCACCGCGAAGTATTTGACCGTTTTCATCTTCTCGCGTATGCGGTCGAAGGGGAGGATCTCGGAGCTGTTCCTCAGCGAGCGGTCGATGGGTATGACCCTCACCGCGGGGATGTTCCGCGACAGCTCCTCTCCGAAGCCCTCGTTCCGGTACTGGATCCACAGCGGGGCCAGCTTCCTGGCCTTCTCCGAGGGGACACCCGGCCAGAAGGGCGCCTCGGCAAAGCCCACCACCGTCGGCAGGAGGCGGTAGACCCTTTTCTTCCCGGGTTTCTGCAGGGTAAAGACCGTGCCGTTTTTCGCCATGGCCGAGAGGATGTTCTCGAGCCTGGGCGCCTTATCGGGGATCAGCCGCTCGATCTCGCCCAGGGTCTTGTTCTCGAAGGGCAGCCTTAAGGCCACCTCCGCCTCCTCCTCGGTGAACATGATCTCGAGAATCTTCAAGAGCGACGGCGACAAGGGTGCGCCGATCACGCCCTGGTGCAGGTGTCTTGCCAGGTTTTCGTAGAGCGTCTTTTTGTCGATGTCCCCCATGCGTTTCTCCTTCCATTGCTGACGATCTATGCACCTCGTCCGGTGTCGCCCGCCGTCGACCGTGGTGTCTGACGGTTTGCCCCGGAGGTTCCCCCGTATAACCCCTCGTCCTGGAGTGCCGACGTCCACCCTGGTCCCAGCCTGCAGGTCGACCGTTCTTTCTTCCGCCCCGCCTTCTTGTATGAACGCCTGGCCAGGGGGACTGCCGCGGCCCTGTGCAGGCAGGACGACCGTCCAGCCCCTAGGCGGCCTTCGATGCATGCGGCAATCCCTGGGCGTCGCCAGTGCATGCACACACCCTGTCTTTCAGGCCGGGGCGAGCGTTCCTGCATGAATGCCGGGCCGGCTGCGAGTGCTCCCGCCACCGGGGGCCGCCGGGGGATCCTCGTCCCCTTCCGCTGCGGCCCTCTTGCCCGTCACGGTGCGTCCCGGGTCTGCAAGGGCCGCTCCCGACATGCTGCCATCGCGCCCGCCTGGGCTCTTCCCGGTGCGACGGGGGCGTTGACCTGCCATGGCGCCTCACGCGGATGCGCCCTTCTTGACCCCCACCGGGCAGGCCAGGTAGCACGCGAAGCAGTGATACTCGAGCACGAGGGACTGGGCCTGGTACAGGCTCATGTACTCGGGGCTGGCTATCATCCGCTTCTGCACCTCGGGAGGGCTGTCGACGAACCTGAGCCAGAACGCGATGCTCGATGCCAGCCCGTTGGGCTGGGAACAGCTCAGGCACTTGAACTCGTGCGTCTTGCCCTCCTCGTCGAGGGCGTGGGCCGGGCAGGCCTCGACACAGAGGTTGCAGTGCGTGCACAGGTCTTCGGTCACGGGACTGTCCGGTTCGAGCTCGAGCTCGGTGAGCACGGTGGAGAAGACGACCCTCGTGCCGAGCCGGGGGTGGATCACGAGGTTGTGCCTGCCTATGGTCCCCAGGCCGGCGGCGACCGCGGCGTGACGCTGGGAGAAGTCCGCGATGAGGCCGAATTTGCTCTCGGGGCTCATGTTCAGGGGATACGAGAAGGGCGTCGACATGGACAGGGCCCCGAACTCCTTCTCGATGAACCGGGTGATGCGGTACACGCACGCCCTGGCGAACGCGAGGGAATCGATCCTGCCCGCCATGGCGATCCTCTTGTTTGTGCTGAGGTAGTTGGAAAGCTCGGAGAACGCGAGGACCACCATCGATCGCGCCCCCGCGAAGATGGACTCTATGGAAGGCGACCTGGGGCTCTTGTAGTCCCTGACCGAGCCGATCCCAACGTCCTCCACGCCCAGGCTGAGGGCGAACTCCTTGATTCTTTCCTTCGCGTCTGTGTTCATGCACATTCTCCTTCCCGGCGACCGTCGGCATGCCTGCCGTCATCCCTCGAAACCCGACGGGCCCCCCTCTCGAGGGCGAAGAGGGCGGCGCCCAGGGCGCCCACGAGGTCCGGCGCCTCGGGGACGAAGATCGGGCGACCCAGCGCCTCCTCGAGGGCCCTGACGACGCCCCTGTTCCTCGCGACGCCACCCGACATGGCGATGCCCATGCCGTCGATGTCGGGAGCGACGCGCTTGACGAGCGAGACCGTCCGCGACGCGATGGAGCGGTTCAACCCCAACGCTATCTCGCAGATGTTCTCTCCCCGGGCGATGAGCGAGACCACCTCGCTCTCGGCGAACACCGTGCAGATGCTGCTTATGGTCACGTCTCCCCTCGCGCCTCGGTCGAGTTCGCCCATCTCGTCGATGTCCACCTGGAGGACCCTGGCCATGGCCTCGAGGAAGCGGCCGGTCCCGGCGGCGCACTTGTCGTTCATGGCGAAGTTCACGACGGCGCCCGTCTCGGACATGAGGATGCACTTGCTGTCCTGGCCTCCGATGTCTATGAGGATTCGCGCCTTCTCGTTCAGGTGCCGCATGCCCCTTGCGTGGCAGGTGATCTCCGTTACCGATGCCAGCCTGCCCTCCACCCTGTCGCGGCCGTAACCGGTGGACACGACGGCCTTGACCTTCTCCCTCGTGGCTCCCGCCCTGTTCAGGACGAGCTCGGTGGCCAACGCTATGGCCTCGGCGTTCTTCGCCCCCGTCGGCACGATGGCGTCGGCGACCACACGCCCGTGCCCGTCGAGGAGGACCGCGTCGCAGGACAGGCTGCCTATGTCTATGCCCAGGTAGTACACGGGTCCCCTCCTCTCAGCTGTCGCGCCGGGAAGACCGGTTCGAACCGATCATCTCCATGAAGGCCTCTATCCGCGTCCTGAACTGGCCTTCGGTGAACTTTCGATCGTCCACGCAGTCCACCTCCAGGTTCAGGACAGGCACGCCCACCTCCCTGAGACCCGCCTCTATGAGCCCCCTCATGCCGGTGCCCTGCCTGCACCCCCAGTTGCAGGGGTTTATGGCGCCGTGCACGCGATATGTGAGCGCGAGTTTCTTGAGGTGCTCGATGCGCCTGGACGACGGGCCGTTGAAGGGGATGAGGATGCACCTCCTGGCGATGCCCTCGAAGGGGTCGTCAGGGTCGATGGGGTCCCAGTAGATGTCGTTGAGCTCGTCGATGACGATGCACGCCCTGAACTCGTCCTCGAGCATCTTCTCGATGGGGTTCTTGAACTGGATGCGGTTCTGGATCCACAGCAGCCGGATCTCCTCCCCCTTCACACCGGCCGAGCCCGTCTCTACCCTGCGCGCGAACTCGTCTTTGAAGGCCCTTGCGAGATCCACGCACTCCCTGGTGCCCAGGAGCAGCGCGAGCGAGATCATGAAGTTGTTCAGGTCCTTGCTGCTGGCGGGAGATGGCACCCTGGATGCGAGGTCGAAGATCTCCACGAACAGCTCCCTTGCTGCGTTGGTGTTTTCGATTGCGCGGGTGAGCCTTTCCTGGTCGAAGGGGATGCCGGTATGCCCGCTTGCGAACCCCACGAGGTCCCTCAGCTGGTCGGCGAGGTACCGGACGTCTTCCACCGTGTCGTTCTGCGGGATGTTCAGCACGAAGAGGGGCTTGCCGAAGTGCCTGGCGAGGTTCTCGATGACGCCGAGGCCCCCGGTGCACGGGCAGGTGGTTCCCACCAGGATCTCGGGCACGGGCATGAGGCCTGCCAACGCCGCCCCCGTGACCGACCTGTGGTAACTGCAGGCGTCCGAGGAGTAGCCCCAATGGTCCGCCTGCTCGATGATGTTCCCCGCCATGCCGGTGGATGCGAGCATGGCGCCCACGAACTCCACGAAGCACGAGGTGAGCCCCATGGCGTTCAAGAGGTCGAAGGGCGCCGCGACCCCGCACCAGGCGACCTTGTGCCCCCCGTCGTACAGCCTCCTGCCGAGCCTCGCGATCTCCAGTGCGTAGAGCTTCCTCGGGCTGGCCTTGCCGCCGTCCTTCTCGATGGAGGAGAGGATCCCGGATTCGAGCGATTCGAAGTACTGTCCCAGCATGGTTTCACCTCAGCATCTCGAGGAAGGCCTCGATCCTGGTGGAGTGCTGGCCGATGGACCTCGCGGTGCAGTCCCCCTCGAGGACCAGCAGGGGCATCCCCTCCTTTCTGAAGACCTCCCTTATGTGTGGCAGGCGCGAAAGGTACGGGTCGCAGAACTTGGCTGTGTGGCATATGGCACCCCTGGCGCCGCAGCCCCTCGCGGCCTCGAGCATATCCAGGGCTATCCCGCCCGGGCGGGCCGGGTCGAACGTGCGGGCGCAGGCCTTTCCCGAGAGGATCGCACGTGCGAGCGCGGTGAACGACACCTCGCCCTCTGCCATCTCCATGCGCCTGAACATGCGGGACCCCATGCACGTGTCCTCGAGCGCCACCCTGGCGCCGCAGGCCTCTATGAGGTTGATTGCCTCGCTGCCGACCAATACGTTCCCGAACACGAAGACCTTGGGGGCGTCACTATCCGCCATGCTGGTCGAACGGCTCCCCACGATCCCTTTCACGAAGGCCAGGGCCTCTGCCGGCGGCGACGTGGCGCAGGCCGTGTACGCTTCGTAGATGACCGAACCGCCGAGGCCGCACGGCGGGTGATTCTCGAGCCCCGCGAGCGCATTGGCGATCTCGTTCGTGGCGGCGATTCCCGAGGCCAACCTCTTCGGCGTGACCGGATCGCCGCCCCACGATTCGAGGATGCCCGCCAGGCGCCCGAGTTCCCGGGCGAAGAAGTCCACCGAGCGCGAAAGGCCGTTTACGGGGAGGTCTACCATCGCGACGTTTCCGCCCTTGACCTTGGTCCATGCGTCGGCGAGCCTGCGCATGGGGTCGCAGCTGTTCATGAAGATCATGCCGGCCATGTCCGGGAGGTCGCCTGCCAGCGCCCTGTCGAGGATGCGCTTGACGTGCGGGCACAGGTTGTCGTGGAGGTGAAGCCCCGCCTGGTCGGGGCCCGACGTCACGGGGAGCACCCGGTATGGGGTGAAACCCGAGGCGAGGACGAGGGCAAGCGGCGTGTACGAGCACGCGTATCCCACGTGCCCGGGGATAGGTCTACTCATCGGCGTTCTCCTGGTGGATGTTCGAGAGCATCTTCCTGAGCGACTCCTTGAGGAGCGCCACCTCGTCGTCCTCGAACCCGGAGAGGATCTTGGCCATCACCTTTTCGACCACCGATGCGACGCTCAGCTCGATGTCCCTGCCTTCACTTGTGAGGAACACCCGGATCACGCGCCTGTCCTCGGGGTCGGGCACGCGCGATACGAGGCCGTCCTTTTCCATGCGGTCGATGAGGCCTGTCATGGTCGAGGGCTCGAGGCCCGCCCTGCGGCCGAGCTCGATGATCTTGAGCCCGTCATCCTTCCACAGGCTCAGGAGGGTGCCGAGGTAGGCGGGCTTGAGGTCAGTCAGGCCTTCCTCTGCGAAGGCCTTCTTAAAGAGCGACGTGGCTGCTAGGGAGGCGCGCGTCACGAGGTAGTAGGGGCACTCCGTGGGGTTCGACGAGAAGTACTTGTAGAGTTGAGAGGTGTCTGTCCTGGTGTCTTTCATGCGAGGTCCGTACCTGTTCCTTTCTCAGGCAAATATTTCGTAAACGAAAATTATTGTCAAGTAGATTCTTCAAGCGAACATTCTGCATGCGGATGTCCCCCTGGCCCTGGGTGTTGACGTCAGTAACGATGGAGGCCTTCGTTCATGACGTGTTCGCGTGGGCTGGGGGAAAAGCCGGCAGCAGGCATCGGCACCTCGACGTTCATCCCGTCTTCGCGCCGGCTGGGGCATCTCGACGATCTTCTTCGCCTTCTCCCGCGCGTTCATCCCGTGTTCGCGCGGCCTGGAGAAGCCCGTGCCCCACGTTGACCAACAACGCGAAGGCACAGGCTCTGCTCCGGATGGTGCCGCAGTAAGTGTGAAAGTCGTGGGACGAGGATGCCGGCAGCCGGGGGCATGCTCGAGCCCGATGGTTGCCGATCCCGTGACACGCCTTGTGGACGGGTTGGCCGTGGTCCTGGCAGGGGCATCAGGCGCGAGGGCGTGAACCTGCCGGGGGGAAACCCGGCAGACGTGTACGACGGGGGGCCTGGTTGTCTTGGTGGCGAGACCCAGGCAATGCATGCTCGAGCGCAGGGGTTGCCGATTGCCCCGGGCGATGGATGATCGAGATGTTTTCAGCCATGCTGCACCCGAGGACAGGCAAGGCCCGGCGCAAGGCGCGGTTGTGGGTTTGCTTGACAGCCGGACTGCGGTGTGGTAGGGCCTTGACCGAGAACTACTAATCAACTAAATAGTAAACTAGTAAACATAAGGGGGCCTGTTCCATGGCGAGGCGGCAAGACAATGCGGTGATGGCGGCGGACTTCAAGGCCTTCGTCTTCAAGGCGCTCGCGCATCCTTTGCGTGTGCGTCTCTTCGAGGCCGTCGCCTCGGGGGAGAAGACGGTCGGCGAGCTCGTCGCCATGACGGGCGAGAAGGAGGCGAACGTCTCCAGGCACCTGGCGGTGCTCAGGTCGGCCCGCCTCGTGAAGACGAGGAAGGACGGCCTCAACGTGTACTATGCCAACTCCCTGCCATGCCTCGTCTCGATGATCGAGTGTGTCAACCAGGCGCTCTACATGATGGCGGACGAGAACATGAAGATGGCGTGCTGCCTCAGGTCTCCCATACGCTCGTGAAAGGAAAGAAATACCCGTGAACTGGAAAGATGAATGGAAGTGGCTTGCCGGGCTTGCAGGTGTTTTCCTGGTGCTGTTCTACCTCCCCGTGGGCGTGCCCCGGTTCGACAACGCCGTCCTCGAAGGCCTGTACCTGGCGAAGTCCTATGCGCGGGAACACGTGATCCTGTGCCTGCTGCCCGCCTTCTTCATCGCGGGCGCCATCGGAGTGTTCCTGTCCCAGAACACGGTCATGAAGTACCTGGGAGCTGACGCAAAGAAGGTGCTGGCCTACGGCGTGGCGTCGGTGTCCGGCACCATCCTCGCCGTGTGCTCCTGCACCATCCTGCCGCTCTTCGCGGGCATCTACCGCATGGGCGCCGGGCTCGGCCCGGCGATCGCCTTCCTCTACTCCGGGCCCGCCATCAACGTGCTGGCCATCATCCTGACCGCGCGGGTGCTCGGCATCGAAATGGGTGTCGCACGGGCCGTGGGCGCCATAGCCTTCAGCGTCGTCATCGGGCTCGTCATGCACGTGATCTACCGCAAGGAGAAGGACGGCCAGGACGGGCCGAAGATGATGCTGGGCGCGGACGACGGCATGCGGCCCCTGTGGCAGAACGTGCTGTACTTCGCGGCCATGATCGCGGTGCTCGTGTTCGCCAACTGGGGCAAGCCCCAGTCTGAGACAGGCATCTGGCACCTGGTCTACGCATCGAAATGGGCCATCACGGCTCTCAGCGCGGCTGGCCTGGGCGTCATGCTCGTGGCGTGGTTTTCCGTGCCGGTGGTCAAGGTGGCGGCCGTGGCCGCCGTCACCGCGGCCTTCTCCCTGACCTTCCCGCACACCCCCACGGTGGGGTTCGCGGTGGGCGTCATCGGCCTGTCGTACCTCACGAGCACCCAGGAGGGTGAGATGCAGGAGTGGTTCTCCGGTTCCTGGGGCTTCGCCAAGCAGATCATGCCCATCCTGTTCTCCGGCGTCCTGGTGGCGGGCTTCCTGCTGGGAAGGCCCGGCTACGAGGGGATCATCCCCTCGGTATGGGTGAGCTCGCTCGTGGGCGGCAATTCCCTGTTCGCCAACCTCGTCGCCTCGGTGGCCGGCGCCTTCATGTACTTCGCAACGCTCACCGAGGTGCCCATCCTCCAGGGGCTCATGGGCTCGGGCATGGGCAAGGGGCCTGCGCTGGCCCTGCTGCTGGCCGGCCCGGCCGTGTCGCTGCCGAACATGCTCGTGATCCGGTCCGTGATCGGCACGGGGAAAACAATCGTGTATGTAACGCTGGTCATCGTCATGGCGACACTGTCCGGGTATGTGTACGGAACCGTCTTTTAAGCGGACCAAGAGAGAAAGGGGAGGAAGCCGTCATGAAGAAGAAACTCCAGATCCTGGGTACCGGGTGCGCCAAGTGCATCAAGCTCGCCGCCAACGTCGAGGAGGCGGCGAAGCGGGCGGGTATCGACTACGAGATAGAAAAGGTCACGGACATAAACCAGATCATGAAGTTCGGCGTCATGATGACCCCGGCGCTCGCCGTGGACGGCAAGGTGAAGCTCGTGGGCAAGGTCCTGCCGCCTGCCGAACTCGAAAACCTGATCAAGGGTTGAGGAATGCCCCGGGCAGGGTTCATCGACGAGGTGAGCCCATGAGTGGCGTTGGAATGCCCACGGGAAAGTGGCCCACGAGAAGACTGGAGATCATCCCTCTCGGGGTGTGTCTCATGACCGCTCACCTTGTCAGGGATCCGTGAGTCTGGGGCTGAACAATGCCCAACCGGTTCCGGGGTTGAAATGGGGGGAGTTACATGGCTTACAGAATGCACATCGAGGTGACCGGCCCGGGGTGCCCCTTCTGCAAGACGCTCTATAAATGGGTGAAAGAGGTGGTGGGCGAGAAGGGGATCGATGCGGACGTGGAACACGTCACCCAGCTGAAGGTCGTGATGAGGCGCTTTCCCTTCACCCCGGCGCTCGAGGTGGACGGCGAGGTGGTGCACCGGGGCAAGTGGCTCCCGAACAAGGAAAAGATCCATGCCCTCATCACAAGGGGGAAAGCTTCATGATGGACAGGATCAGGCAGGGTGTGATCCAGGCCTTCTGGATGGCGGCGCTCGCCGCCGTCATCGGGGTGGTGTTCAACCTGGTCAGGCCTGCGGGCATCCCCTTCGTGGGTGACTGGAGCCCCCAGGCGGTGACGAGGCTGCACGCGGGGGACTTGGAAGTCATCCACGTGGACGATGCCTTTGCGCTGCTGTCGCAGGGCAGGGCCCTGTTCCTGGACGCACGGGAGGAAGCGGCCTTCGCAGCGGGGCACATCCCTGGCGCGCTGAACATCCCCCCAGGGAAGGCCGCCGGCATGCTCGGGCAGGTCCGTGCCATGCTCGCGACCGGCAAGACCGTGATCGCATACTGCTACGACGTTGACTGCCCCCTGGCCGCGGACGTGGTCAAGGAACTCGGCAAGCTGGGTGCCTCGCCGATCAAGGTCATGCCCGAGGGCTGGACAGGCTGGCTGGACAGGGGGTATCCCTATGAGTGAGCAGGAACGCGTCATGCAAGAACTCGTGGATGCGAAGGGTTTCCAGGCTGTGGTGGCGATCGTGCGCATCGCGCTCGGCGTCATGTTCGTCTATGCGGGCCTCACCAAGATCGTCGCGCCCGCGGGCTTCGCCCTGGCGGTCTACAACTACCACATCCTGCCCGCCCAGCTCGTGAACCTCACGGCCGTCGTCCTGCCCTGGGTGGAGGTCACAGCCGGTGCGTGCCTGGTGCTCGGCCTGTGGACGCCGGGCGGCGCGCTCATCGTCTCAAGCCTGCTCTTCGTCTTCACCCTCGCGCTCGGCTTCAACCTCTCCCGTGGCCTCGACATCGCCTGCGGGTGCTTCAGCAGCTCCCCCACGGCGGAGAGAATCACTTGGTGGTACCTGCTGCGGGACGGCTCCCTGCTCGTGGCCGCGCTCGGCGTGCTCTTCTACGACAGGGGGCTCTTCGCCCTGGGGAAGAGGGGCACAGGCTCATCCTCAAAGATTGGGTGAACGAGCGGTCCGACGCGTTCCAGGGGCTGCTCGAGAAACATACTGCCAGAGAAGTTCATGCCCGGTCGGCTCCCGCTCCATGAGCTGTCTCCTGCAGGGAGAGGGGGTTTCCATGGACAAGGCGCGAAACTGGGAGAACACCCGCGCAAACACCAGGGGACATGGCGGCCCCGCAGCCCCTGCCGCATCGCACGTAGGAGTGAGATTCCCCAGGCGGAATGATGAATAGGGGGAGCCACTGCAGCCCGAGAGGCGACGCCCGCCAGAAATCCAGTGACTGAGGCCGTGAGGCATCCTATCCCGATCTGGAACTTCGGGATGGGGTGTCCACAAGAGGGTCGTTTCCTGATCACCCCCTCGATGATGCCGCGGGGGTACAGCTCACGGCGGCCACCCGTCGCCTCGTCGACGTCGAGGGCTTAGATGCCTGCGGTAGAACGCTGGGTGCGGCCACGAAGATGCCGCAGGATAGTCTATTTGAGACAGTCAATGGCACGAATTGACAGATCTGCCTTTTTGGGGTATGATATTTTGTTGGGTTCATGACAACTTTGGCACGTGAAAAGTGCTATAAGTTGGCTTATGGACAAGGTTAACAGGTACTGTCATCGTTCGCACATTTCCGAGAGGGTTTTTCGTCTTATTGTGAGGTATTTTTCCATGGATCTTGAGGCGACG
>JAKPDW010000052.1 GCA_029552245.1 Deltaproteobacteria bacterium | reverse complement strand
AGCGTCGCCTGATCCGAGAGGATCACGTTCGGGGAGTCCGTCATGCCGTCCGTGGCGTTGTTGAACGCGGTGAGGACGAGATCCTGCGCGGTGCCCTTGACGCCGTTGGCGGCGAAGGAGCCGCAGGAGGTGACGGCGGTGTTACGCCAGAAGGGGTTGGTGGCGGCATCGAGGCCCTCGACGGTGCCCGTGGTGGGCGTGGTCGAGACGAGCGAGGCGAGACCCGTGATGGTCTTGCCGCCGTAGTTCGTGCCGTCAGAGTAGACCTCGCCGTTGAGGACGGTCGCCATCGTGCGCGTCGCCTGCCGGATGCGGCTCTCGGCGATGTTGAAGAGAGCGGCCTGCCCCCGGTTCTCCATCATCTCGACCTTGGTCATGCCGACCGATCCGCCGAGATAGCGCCACTGCACGTGGATGGGGAGGGCCGTCTGGGAGACCTCCTGCGAGAAGGTCTGGGCGCCGTCGAAGAACGTGATGGAGGGGTTGGAGCCGTACTCCACGATCCCCTGCCAGATACGTCCACCGCTCGTGTCCTTCTTCCCGTAGTTGTCCATCAGCACCATGATGCCGGGACGGTACTCAAGGAAGTTCTTCCGAAGCTCGGTGTCGTAGTTCTTGATGACCGCCGTGAAGAACGTATCGTAGTTGATGGTTTCGGTCGGGGCTGCCATCGGCAATCCTCCGGTGGCGGGATCGGGCTATGCCGGTCCCGTCAGAGTCGAGGATCGAGCGTGCCGCCAGCCTTGACCCATGCATCCCGCATCGCTTCCTGTAGCGACATGGGAGCCTCGCCTCGCGCTGCCGTCCCGCCTGATCCGGCTTGAGATGTCACGGACGGCAGGCTCGCGCCCCTCGTCCGGTACTCTTCAATCGCCCGCCTCGCGTAAGCCTTCTTCTCAGCCTCGAAGTTCGCCTTGAGCGATTCGATCTGCTGAGCCATCTGGGCTTTCTCGATGCGGTCAGCCAGACCCGCGAGAACGTACGGAGCGTAGGCGTAGTTATTGGCAGTCGCCATCTGCTGAAGCGTCGGGTTGTCGCGGATGATCGCCGCGATTTCCGGCTCCTTTTCCCTGACGAGCGGCGAGAGTTTCACCGCCGAGTCGAGGGCATTTCGGAGCGCCGCCTGCTGACGCATCGGGCCAACTTCCCGTTCGATCTCCTGCTTCACGAGGTCGGGGATCGCGTTCATGTCCCCGGCTTCGAGCCGTTCGCGGATCTGGTCCTGCACCGCCTGAGAAGGCGTTTCGACGCCTGATCCCTGAAGCCGCTCAAGGGCCACATTGAAGATGCGGTCCTTTTCGGCCTGAAGAATCCGCTTCTGCTCTGCGATCTCCTGCCATCCCTTCGTGGAGTGAGCCACAAAGGGGGCCTCGATCTTTCGGCGAAGCGCCTCCGGTGCCTTGCTGAAGTCCAGGGACTCCAGCCTCTTGAGGAACTCAGTGTCGCCCCACGGGTCAGGAGATGACCCGGCGTCTGCCTTCGGCTCTGACGCCTCAAGCTCCGCCAGAATGCTCCCTCCGGCCGACTGCCCTTCACCGGCTCCCGCTGTGGGCGGGGCGACCGTCTGGGCGCCATCAGCTACGGCGTTGTCTGCCATTGACTTACCTCCGAATATCAAGATACCACGTCAGGTTCGACCTTCCGTGGAGTAACGGGTGCCAAATTGCCAGCCTTCATGTCCGCGTATGCCTTCTCCATCGCGGCACGGAACTTTGGATCGTCTTTCGGGATGACATCAT
>JAKPDW010000006.1 GCA_029552245.1 Deltaproteobacteria bacterium | reverse complement strand
CTCCTTCGCCTCCTCCTCGGCCTTGACGACCTCGGTCGCCGCGACGGCCTTGCCGTGGATGAGCTCGAACACGTCCTTCGCGGCCTCCTTCTGCACGCTGAGGGGCGGAATCATCGGCTCGCTGAGCATCTTCTCGCCGGTCGGGAGGGTGATCTCGGTCTGGAACGCCTCACCCTTGGCGATGGAGACCATCTTCTGGAACATGTCCAGGCCGTCGTTGGTCATCAGGCGAGCGTACTGGCGCCAGTTCTTGCGGGGGCCCTGTTGATCGATCTGTCGGTGCACGACGCGACCGTCCTTGTCGCGGATGATGGCAAACGGGCCCTCCTTCTTCATCTCGCTCACGGCTTCTTCTCCGTGTTCTCGCTCGAGCTCAGCACCACGGCCCCGAGGATCCTCAGCGCCCCGCAGGTCGCGTCGAGCCGGCGCTGCGTCTTGTACCACTCGAGGAGCAGCCAGATGGTGACGGTGATGTGCAGCGCGTCGATGAAGTCCTTCACGGCTTCTTCTCCTGCGCCTTCTCCACCGCTTTCTCGGCCGCGGCGATCTCACGGTCGAGGTACCACCGCGCCTTCTTGAGACTCTCGAGCCCGCCCTTGTGCGCATGGCGCCAGAGGTACTTGAGCACGTTGCCGAGGCGGTAGCCCGTCGCGGGGCTCCAGCCGGCCTGGCCGACCATGGCTTCGATGGCGTCGATGGTCTCGAGCGTGCCGGCCGTGTAGTGGTTGGGGTGGTTGACGGTGTCTTCGAGCTTGTTGCCGGGGGTCACGATGCTTGCCGACGTGTCGAAGAAGAGCTCGTCGGACGAGCACCATTCGCGCCACCCTCCACTTCTCTCGACCTGGAAGCGGCCCGTGTGGTCGATCGGCAGGCTCGTGACGACCGCACGCTCGATCGGACGGAGGCCGAAGCGGTGCCAGATCCACACCTTGTCGCCGACCTTGAAGGGATGGGGTGGGACGGACGGCGCCTTGGTGTCCAGTTCGCTTGGGGACATGGCGCCATTGTGCACGCCCGAGGGTCGGCGTCAAGCCCTCTGCATGACGCGGCGCGTTGTAAATTCGTGGACGAGCTCGCCTGGCGTGTAAATTGCGGCAATTGGCGTGCCACGAATATCTTTATTCAGGAAAATGCCTATTCGACCGATGCCGAGAAAGTCGATTTCGGAAATTGGGCCCGGCCGGGAAATCGATGCTGGAGGTCGATGCCAGGAAAATCAATTTCGGAAATTGGTCTAGGTGTTGGAGTGATATCCCGCCGATCAACCACCCCTCCCCGGGGTGGAGTCGACCCACTTTTGACAAACGTCAGTCACTGACCGTCGTAAGTCAACTGGCACGCCCCTTGCCCGACCCTCGTTGGCCCCGTACTTGCATGCCCGACGCAGTGCGTTGTCAACTGATTTACACAAGTAATATCAATGGCTTACACGTGGCACGCACAATGCAATACACCAGGTCGTTGGCACGAGCCTTGCCGCCCCTCCGTTGGCCGAGCTCTTGCAGTATGACGAGGCGCGTCAAACCCCACCG
>JAKPDW010000048.1 GCA_029552245.1 Deltaproteobacteria bacterium | reverse complement strand
CGCCTCAAGATCCATGGAAAAATACCTCACAATAAGACGAAAAACCCTCTCGGAAATGTGCGAACGATGACAGTACCTGTTAACCTTGTCCATAAGCCAACTTATAGCACTTTTCACGTGCCAAAGTTGTCATGAACCTTGCGATAAGCCCAGCAAGATCGTGAGCCTGGAGAGACTCAACAACTACGTGGCGGACAACATGGACAACCTCGCCCACGACATCGCACAAGGAGACGGAGAGTACCTGCACACCCTCGCCGTGCTCATGGAGGTCCCGGAGACCGAGAGGCAGGCCTTCTACTCGAGGCTGAGGGCAAACTTCTCCAGCATCTATACCTCACCGGACGTGACGAGCGCCGAGGTCCTCGATCACATCGGAAACCTGATGTAAGACCGGCCCCATGCTGGGGACGCTGGGGAAGAGAAAAGGCCTTTGGAAAGAAGGCCCCCCTTCCCGCACGATACAGTGGGTGCTCTGGCATCTCTGCGTGTTCTGCTGCGTCTCGTCGCCGGTCGGGGCGTCCGATTACGCCTCTGTGGCGGTCGAGCGCGCAAAGGCCTTGAGATTGCACGAGCACCCGTACTGGCATGTGTTGCTGCACTACGAAAGCGGTCTGTTCGGGCTTCGGAGCCTCGTGGACGACGACAGGTTCTTCCTCGCCCCGGACGGGAAGACGAACCCTGAATCGGAGCTGGAGGCCACCATAAGGGCGTTCTTCAGGGCGCCCGGGCAGGGCGAGACGCCGGCGGTTTGCAGGTTCGTGGCCAGGTACGAATGGCTCAGGCGCATGCTCGACCTCGATACGGGCAGGCTGCCTGTCCCGTCGTGTACTGATTTCATGGCATTCCTGGAACAGATGCGCCCGAAGTCCGCCACCCTCGCCTTCCCCATGGCGCACCTCAACAGTCCTGCATCCATGTACGGTCACACGCTCGTCACGGTCCAGACCGCCAACGAGAGCGCACTGCTCTCCTATTCCGTGAGCTACTCGGCTCTCACCTCCGAGACCTTCGGGCCGGCATTCGCGCTCAAGAGCATCTTCGGGTTCTATCCCGGCTACTTCTCCGTCCTCCCGTATTACCGGAAGCTCCAGGAATACAACGACGTGGATCACCGGGACATCTGGGAATACAGGCTCGATCTCACGGAAGAGGAGACCAGGAGGATGATCCTCCATGTCCGGGAGCTCCAGGACATACACTCGGACTACTACTTCTTCGACGAGAACTGTTCCTACTCGCTCATGTATCTCCTCGACGCCGCCCGGGACGGCGAGAGGCTGACCGGCAAGGTCCGGGGATGGATGATACCGCTGGACTCCATTCGGATGATCGAGCGCGCGGGCATGATCGAGGGGGTCTCCTACAGGCCGTCGAGGGTCACGAGGATAAGGTATTTCCTGGGGCGGATGACGGATGCGGAACGAGAAATGGCATACTCGTTGGCCACCTCCGACGGGGATACGCATCACGACGAGGGTTTGACCACGGGACGGGGCGCCCTGGTGCTCGAGGCCGCGGGGGAGTACCTCCAGTACCTCTACACGAAGGGGGCAGTATCCCGTGACGACTACAGGAGGCGCTACCTGAAGATACTGACGGCCCGGAGCGCCTTGGGCCCCCAGGAAGACGAAGAACGAGGTGAGCCCGCCCCTGGGGCCGACCCCCTGAAGGGACACCTCTCGAACAGGTTCTCCCTCGGTGCGGGCGCAAGAACCGGTGACCCCTTCGTTGAGTTCAGGGTGAGGCCCGCGTACCACGCCCTCATGGACGACGACACGGGCTATGTGGAGGGTGCGCACCTGGTGTTTGCGGACGTCATCCTCCGGTCGTACCCCGGCGAGGACAGGTTCGTCCTCCAGGCAATCGACGCCATCGACATCGTGTCTCTCTGCCCGAGGGACAGGTTTTTCAGGCCTATTTCCTGGAAGGTGAAGGCGGGTCTCACCCGTGTGCCCGACAGCAACGGTGCGGATCGCCTCGTGTTCGGCGTCAACCCGGGTGCCGGTTGGGCCTTCGGGGAGACTGCGGGGCTCCTTTGCTACGGCATGGTGGAGACGGCGGCGTACGTGGGCGGGGTCCTCGAGAAGGACTGCCTGTTCGGGGCCGGTGCCTCGGCCGGGGTCCTGAAGACCTTCCCCACGCCCCTGAAGTGGAAGGTGCACCTGTTCACGAGGGGCTTGACGCTGGGTCCCTGGGACAGGCACAACCACTTCGAGGCAGGGCTCAGCCAGGGTCTCACCCTGGGGAAAGACGAATCGCTGGGGATAGACCTGGCCTTTGAGAGGGAGAGAGGTTTCCCGCAGTGGGAGTCGAAGGTGTCGTGGAACGTGTTCTTCTGAGCTTCAAGCGTACGGGCCGGAAGGTGCGGGTGAAGGAAGAGCCGGCGGCTTCACCAGGGAGAGGCTCACCGCGCTGGACGGTCGAGGGCCGAGCGTTCCCGGCGGCCGCCCTCTTTCTCTCGGCCTTCCTTGCGTGTGCCGGGTGCGTCTGCCGGGCGGTCTACGTCCCGGACGACGTCATCCATGCGACGCCCGGGATGCTCGGGATGCCCCACGAGGAGGCGTCCATAACGACCGCCGACGGGGAGGTCCTCGGCGCGTGGTGGATCCCGGCGCGCAATCCCTCGGGGACCGTCCTGTTCTGTCATGGAAACGGCGGGAACATCTCCACCTGCCTCGAGGCGGCACGGCTGATCAACAGCATGGGCCTGAACGTACTCCTGTTCGATTACCGGGGGTATGGCAGGAGTACCGGTTCGCCCTCTGAGGAGGGTACCTACAGGGATGCCGCTGCCGCCTGGGACTACCTGGTGAGGGTGAGGGGCGTGAGGCCGGAGACGATCGTCGTCTGGGGAAAGTCCCTGGGCGGGGCAGTGGCGGCGAGGACGGCCGCAGAGTACAAACCTGCGGCCGTGGTGATCGAGTCGGCCTTCACCTCCATCCCCGACCTCGTGTCTGACATGGGGTATCCCATCCTGTCGCGGTGTTTCTCCGGGTGTTCCCATGACACCCTCGCGTGGGTGAGACGGCTGGAAGTCCCGCTGCTCGTCATACACAGCCCCCAAGACGAGATCGTGCCGTTCTCGCACGGCAGGGTCCTCTACGATGCGGCTCCGCTTCCCAAGGAGTTCGTCGCCGTAGATGGTTCGCACAACACCCTCTCCAGGGCGTCCCTCCCCTCTTACGAGGCGTCCGTGCGGGCGTTTTTGTCGCGGCACCTCGGCGCTCGGGGGGCAGGGCCATGAGACACCTCCAGGGCCCGGCCTTCGCAGTCGCCCTCGCGGCGCTCGTCATCCTTCCCTGCCGGCAGGCCAGTGGGGCGTGCCTCGAGATACCCAAAGACGCCCTCCTGCTCATCGAGAAATCCAGGACCGAGTCCTGCGCCCTGTGCGCCAGGCAGTTCCGAAAAGAGGCCTTCGCGATCCTGGACGCCGCGCTCGCGCCGGGGACGCAGATCGTGCCTGCAGGACCCTGCGTCTTCGAGAAGGGCGCTTCGCCAGACGTCCAGGAGTTCACCCTGAGCCCGGCCCCCGGCGAAGACGGGAAGGCCGAAGGGGGCGCGTCGGAACACGCCCCCGAGGTCGTGTTCGTCTTCCACACACGAGCGAGAAGGCTCGTGGGGATACCAGAGCGGGAATGCACCGCGGACGAGGTGGCGGCGGCCTTCAGGGGCCTCGCGCCGAAGTCCGGGTTCAGGGGGAGGGCGAGGCTCGTGAGGTTCGCCTACGGGGAAGGCAGGACCTTCACGTACCTCGTGAAGGAAAACCGTATCGTGATCCACTGCAGGCTCGAGGAGGTCTCGCCTGCCAAGGCAGGGCCCTGAGGCGGGATTTCGGCAGAGGCTTTGCGATCTCTCGTGGCTATCTATTTATGCCCTCGTCGGCGCCGCGGGTGGCCCTGTCACCCGTCGGGGTCTCACCTCAGGGGGCCTGCATGGCTGGTCCTTCGGCGGAATGACCTTCATTGCAGGTACAGGCAGAGGCCCGGGCGCCTTTCCCGGCGACGACGCCGTGCCGCCCGAGGTGCGGCAAACCCTCCTTCCAGGGCCGTATCCGGGGTTGGTGGATGCAAGGGATCACGAAAACGGACGTCTTCATGCCAAGCGAGCGCCGCCACGGAAGGATCCATCGGGCCGAGACGTACACCTTCCCGCCACAACACACCCCTGGTCCCGCCCGAGAAGGCCGGCGGCGGTGCACCCAGATCGTCACCGCTCTTCGGCCGGTGCGCGCGAGACAGTCCCGCAACGGGCTGCAGGCGGGGTCGTGCGGGGATGGCCGTCTCCTCTTCGGCCTCGACTTCCTTTCCTCAGCTCCCGAACCGATCCTTGACGATCCCGAAGCACACGTCCGCGACCTCGAGCGTGCGTTCGATGTCGGCCTCCGTGTGGGCCGCGGAGACGAACCAGTTGTGGTGCGGGTGGAAGAAGACGCCACGCTTGGCGCACTCGCCGCAGAAGAGCTGGGAGCGCAGGAAGTTCTTCTCGCTTGCGAACCTCATGAAGGGGATCGCGGGCGGTCCCGATATCACGACCTCCAGGCCGTTGGCCCGGGCGCGCTCGGCGAGGCCGTTCGTCAGCTTGGCGCCCAGCTCACTGACTATTCTCGGAGCATCGATCCGCTTCATCTCCTCTATGCAGGCTATCGCCGCGGCCATCTCCGGTGCATTGCACCAGAAGGAGCCGGCGAAGTAGGCCTTGGAGGCGGTGATCCTCAGGCGCTCGACACCCACGAGGGCCGATATGGGATACCCGTTCGCCATGGCCTTGCTGTAGCAGGCCAGGTCCGGCCTGATGCCGAAGAAGTGGCCGGAACCCTTCATGTCCAGCCTCCAGCCTGCCCTCACGTCGTCGAGGATGAGGACGATCCCGTGCTCGTCGCAGATCCTTCGTACCTCCGGCCAGAAGCCGGGGTCGGGCAGCCTCTGGTCCTCGAATACCGGGTGGTGGTAGGGTGTCAGCATGACTCCCGCCACCGAACCCTTGTGCCGTCCGACCACCCGCCTCAAGGCGTCGGGATCGCCCCAGGGGACCATGACGATGTCCGCGCGGTCCCTGGCCGTCACGCCCACGTGGTTCGTGCCGGCCCAGCTTTGCGTCCCGTGGTAGCCACCCTCCGCGAGGACCACGATGTCTCGCCCTGTGTACCCGCGGGCGAGCATCACCGCCATGCTCGTCGCATCCGCCCCGTTCTTGGCGAACATGACCCAGTCCGCGCAGTCGACGGTGTCCACGATGAGCTCGGCGAGCTCCACGGAGAGGCCGTTCGCCAGGGAAAGGCAGTTGCCGCGCGCGGCCTGGACCCGGTACGCCTCGTCCACCTTCTCGTTCGCGTATCCCAGGATCATGGGGCCGTATGCGCACATGTAGTCGATGTACTCGTTTCCGTCCACGTCCACGAAGCGGGACCCCTTGGCGTGGCTGCAGAAATACGGGTAGGACCCAGGCACCGTGAAGACGGGGGTGAGGTGCCCCGGGATCCCCTGGGGAATGACCTTGGCCGCCCTCGAGAAGAGTTCCATGGATCTGGCGAACGTGTACGTCACGAATGGGTCTCCTGGAGAAGGTATCTGCCGACGACGTCCAGCCCCCGGCTCAAGACCTGGCCCATGTGCAGGTCTCCCTTCAGGGAAACGTCGCCGAGGCAGGCTCGGGCCATGACATCGACCTTGTCGTCCGCGACGTCGAGGAACACCTCGCTGTTTGCGAACTCCAGGATGAAATCGGCCGAGGGCGCATGTCCCGGGTACGCCGTTGCCTTCCCTCCCTGGAAGTGCACGTGCGCGCCGGGCCCGCCTCTGATCGAGAACTCCGCGACACCCTCGAGCCTCGATGCATCCTGCTTGAACAGGGGGTCCCAGGTCGCCGCCACCGCAAGCGAGCGCGCCAGGAGGCCTATCGTGAGACCGGCCCTGAGCTGTGGCGACCCGGCGCGGCCCTCGAGCACCGCCTGCATGCGCGATGCGAGCCTCGAAAAGACGAGGAGCCCCTTGACCCTCGTCAGGCCTTTCCATGGCAGAGCGACGACGAGGTGTTTCCCCTTGAAGAGATTGTTCAGGAAGAGCGGGTGCGGGAAGAAGAGGGCCACGTCCGGGCCTGCGAGCGCCCGGTCGAACACGGCGACACGCCCCCCTCTGATCCCCACGGTACAGTGCGGGCCTCTTGCGGCCACGCTGAGCCTGATGTCCCCGTTCCACGCGCCCGCGATGGCCTGCGTCCGGGGATCGAGCTCGCTCAGGGTCTCCAGGCACGGCAGGACGGCGAGGAGGTAGACCCTTGCCAGGGTTGCGGCATGCACCATCGGCGATCACCTTTCAGGGGTGCCTGGTAAGGCGATATGACATCGAGTATAACCACGTGCGGTCATTGATGCAACAGGGTTTCGCAGGTGGGTCCGCAAACGGCACGGGGTGTGCGGATCGTGCCTTGGGTTCGGGGAAGCAGGGTCACCTGAAGTGGACGATGAGAACGTCCTTGTCCCTCAGCACGAAGTCCCTTCCTTCCGTGAGCACGCAGCCCGCTTCCCTCGCGCCGTGGAGACCCCCGTGGGAGAGGAAGTCGGTCAAGGACACGATCTCGGCCTTGATGAAGCCCTGTTGGATGTCCGTGTGGATGAGCCCAGCTGCGTCGAAGGCCGTGCCCCCCTTCTTGAGTGTCCACGCCCTGAGCGTCTTCCCCACAGGGGTGTAGAAGGTGACGAGGTCCAGGAGTTCGTAGCACGCCTCTATCAGCGCAACCGTGCCAGACTTCTCGATGCCGATCGACGAGAGGAACTCCCTCCGCTCGTCTTCTTCCAGCTCCGAGGCCTCGAGCTCGAACCGGGTGCACACGGGTATCACCTTCTTGCCCCTGGAGTCCCCCCATGACGTGAGCGCCTCGAGGGCCTTTGACGGCTGGATGAGGTCGTTCTCCCCCACGTTGGCCACCACCAGGTAGGGCTTGGCGGTGAGTATCCCCCACGCCTTCATCCTCGACTGGTCGTACTCGAGCCCCGAGTCGACGACGCAGACCCCCTTGGACAGAAAGGCCTTCATGGACTCGAGGAGCTCCAGCTCCCCCGCCTCCATGTCTTTCCTGCCGAGCCTCATCCCCTTGTGCAGGGTTTCCATCCGTCTCTCCACGAGATCCATGTCCGCCATGACGAGTTCCGCGAGCACGATCTCGAGATCGCGCACAGGGTCGATATCCGCGTAGACGTGTGACACCTGGGGGTCCTCGAAGCACCTCACCACGTGGACGATGGCGTCCACCCCCCGAATGTGGCCCAGGAACTGGTTGCCGAGCCCTTCGCCCTCGGACGCGCCCTTGACGAGACCGGCGATGTCGAAGAGCTTGAGGGTGGTGGGGACCACGGTCTCCGTCTTGACGATCCTCGCAAGCGCCTCGAGGTTCTCGTCCGGGACGTTCACGACGCCTATGTTGGGGTCGATGGTGCAGAAGGGGTAGTTCTCGGCAGGGGCGCCGGCCTTCGTGACGAGGTTGAAGAGCGTCGACTTCCCTGCGTTCGGCAACCCCACGATTCCGCAGGTGAAGCTCACGGCGCCCCTCTCAGGAAAGGGCTTGGCCCGGGCCCAGGATCGCTCCCAGGAGCTCGCAGACGATCGTCGCGAAGAGCATGTCCTCGCGGGAGAAACCACCCGAGGCCTTGTCGGCGAGGTTCAGCACCCCGAGCACCTCTTCGTTGCGACGTATGAGGATGCACATGAAGGACTTGGTCTCGTACTTGTCCTTCTTGGGCAGCCCGATCTCCTCCTCGATGTCCTTGATGATGAGCGAACTGCCCCGTTCGAGGGCCAGGTTCATGATGCTCTCCCTCTGCTTTCCCACCGAGATGAAGGGGTTCTCGCCGATGTCGGGGTGGTTGTGCGCCCTGAGCTCGAGCTCGCCCGAGGCGGGGTTGATGATGAACAGCGAGCAGTATTTCGTGTCCAGCACGTGGGGCAGCCGGTTCACCACGGTCTCGAAGACATCGGTGATGTCGGGCGACGGGTTGAGCCGCCTGACCAGCTCGTAAAGCGTTTCGAGGTAAGGACCTTCCATGCGGAACCCTCCCTGACGACATGATTCTATCATATCGGCCGCCGAGAGGTCATTGGTGAATTTCACCACGGCATCGATCGCGATGCATGGTGACCCTGTGCACGCTCGAAGGGTACCTTGCGGCGGTGATTCGTGAAAACCCACCTTGTTACGCGGGCCTTGACTTCCCTGGGCACGATGGATGTATAATTCTTTTCCAACGGTGGAAGGAGACTCTCTCTTGGAGATACTCGACATTCTGGAACAGAAGGTATGCGAGCTCGTCGAGACGGTCAACGAATTGAGGAGAAAGAACGAAGAATTGCTCATAATGCTCAAAGAAAAGGAGGAAGAAGCGCAAGGCTTGAGGCGAGAGATGGATCATCTCTTGGGTGAGAAAGAAAAGGTCAGACAAAAGGTGGCACACCTTATAAGGTGCGTGGAAGCACTGTAAGACCTTGTACGAGACGGTAACCATACAGATACTCGGGCAGGAATACCGGGTGCGATCCGGGGAAGAAGGGGACCACGTCAGGTCCCTCTCGAGGTATATCAACGAAAAGGTTTCGGACATCCAGAAGTCGGGCAAGGCCGTGACCACGGCTGAACTGGTGGCCATGACCATGCTCCACATGGCGGACGATGTGGCCAAGGCCCGTAAAGAACTGGAGATCCTCAGGGAGACCGTATCCGACAGGATATCCAGGATCATCGATCGGATAGCGGCCGCATCGCCGTGAGAGGCGCCTCCCCGGCCCGAGCGTGACATCCCGATCCCGGGTACAGACGAACAGGGGGCCCAGGCCCGCATCCACATTCCCACGATCCCGCCGCTGAGAGGCGGGTGACGCTGAAGGCTCTCGAGGGTTGTGTTCCCTGGTCGTGAACGTTTCACTCTAGGCGTACATCCGTCGGGTCAGCGTTTTCCCTGCGGGCGGCGCCGCCCTTCCATGCGCCTTCGTGCACCGGGACGATATGAAGGACACCAAGGAGGAGTTGCGAAGGCACCTGCTCGCAAAGCGGCTGGGTATCCCTGAAGTGCTGCGCAGGCACCACG
>JAKPDW010000029.1 GCA_029552245.1 Deltaproteobacteria bacterium | reverse complement strand
CCCCAGAGCTGCTCCTCTGAGAAGTCGAAGACCTCTCGGCAGATGCGCTTCAGAGGGTCCGCGAGCGCGACCTTCACGAAGCCGTGGTGTTTGACGAGGTGGTCGGCCACCGTGTCCTTGCCCGAGCCGGCGTTGCCGGCGACTCCGATGATCATGGCTTTCCTTTCTTGGCGGCTTCTTCCGCCTTCCTCTTGGCGGACTCGGCCATCACGCGCTCCTGGCGGTACCTCGACAGGGACTCTCTGGCCGCGAACTGGGCCCCACCTGCCGTGAGGTCCGGGTCCGACAGCCAGCCCGCCGGGATGTGGTGGTGCTCGAAGATCTCGAGCGAGTCCTTCTTGCGGTAGTCCGTCCGGTAGTAGACCTCCTTGACCCCGCCGAGGTTGATGAGGCGCTTCGCGCACATCACGCAGGGCAGGTGGGTGCAGAAGACGATCTTCTCGTGGTGGCGGGCCGTGTCGCAGTTGATGACCGCGTTCTCCTCCGCGTGGAGGCAGCCGCAGTTGCCCACGGCCTCCTCCCCGTGACGGTCGCAGTCGTTGTGGCCGCCGGCCACGTTGCCGTTGTACCCGACCGCGTAGACCTTCCGGAAGTCGGGGCTCGTGATGACCGCACCCACCGAGAGGCGGGCGCAGGTCGAACGCTTGGACAGGCTCACGGCCAAGTCCATGTAGATCTGGTGGAACGACGGACGGCTCATGTGGCTTTCGGTTCCTTTCCTCTTTCGTCTAGCCCAAGCTCCTTCACCCACGCCATCAGATGGCGTCGGTCATCGGGGGCCCCGAAGTCGTTTGGGTAGTTCGGACGAGTCGCGTGGTGGACTGCTCGTAGCAGGAACTGTTGCTCTGCCCTGTGAGGGCTTTCATGTCCGGCGTTGAGGTACGTACCTCGATCTCCGACGTCGTAGTCCTGCACTACCCACCACGTACTGGAGCAGGTGCAGCAGGTGTAGAAGGCGTTTCGACTGCTGCCTCTTTGTTCGATTGCTGGCACTTCGCGGTCCAGCGCACAGTGCTCTTTCAAGACCTCGTCGATGAGACAGGTGTCGAGGGATTCACGTAGGACGGTACGCAGGCAAGCCCTGCACACGTGAATCCCAGATAGCGGGTTGCTCATGCGGCCTCGGCTTCGGCGCGGATCTGAGCCTCGACGAGGTGCGCCTTCATCTCCTCGAGGACCTTCTGGATGTTGGGCTGCTTCCGGCCGAGCAGCTCCTCGTACTTGCCGGTCTTCCGGATCTGCTCCTCGATCTTCACCAGGCGGCTCGTGATGGCCCGGACCCCGAGGTCGCCGTCCTGGAGCTCCTTCTTCATCCGCTCGACCTCCTGAGCGGTCTCGGACTGGATGGACTCCAGGATGCCCTCGACCGCGTCTTCGCTCTTCTGCGCCGGCACGGCGAAGATGCGATGGGCCGAGGCGTGCTTGATGGCCCCCACGACCAGCCGGAAGATCCGGATGTACGTGTTGGGCACGAAGTACACGCCGCCGCCCTCCCGCAGGCGGAGGTGCAGCACCCGCGGGAGCACCACGCTCGAGAGCCAGTGCCGGGTGTCGTCGGCGCCGATCGTGTGGAGGTGCCGCTCGTACGCGACCCGCAGCGGATCCGCGAGCGCGTGGGTCTCGGGCTTCACGAGGAGCTTGCCGTCCTCGAGCCAGACCTGGACCTCGACCGAGTAGGCCAGGGCCTTCTCGGCGTCGTTGGTCTCGTCCACGAGTGCGTAGCCCGTGCGGTCGTCCGCCAGGGGCCTGGCGAGCCGGCGCTTGGACTGCTGCTCGAGCACAGCCCGCCGGAGAGCCGTGCTGCTCCCCGGGGGCTCGGGCAACGTGATGTCCTGGAGCTCGGGGGACCACGCCTCCTTCAGCTTCTCGAGGGAGAGCGGTCCCGACAGGGCCCACCACACGAAGGCTCCGACGCTGTTCGGGTCAGCGTCCGGAACGGTCACGATCACGGTAGTCGGCTTGTCGAAGTCGATGTCCATCTGCTTCATGGGCATGGTCAAGTTCCCTTTCGGATGGGTCGGTGCTGGATGACGTTGCGGAACCGACCTCCTCCCTTCGGGGCCGTCGGTGGCTCGCAGACGTGGGCGTACGGGCACCACGTGCAGTGGAAGCCCTCTTCACGTGGCGGCAGCTCCTCCTTGCTGGCGAAGTCGAGCGCCTTGTCGGCGCGGCCCTTGAGCTTGTCCCAGACCTTCTGGTCGAAGGTCTGGAGCCACGGGTGCGCCATGGTGGTGTAGTTCTCGTTTCCCTTGTTCCAGTAGAGGAACCACATCACCGGGAGGTCGAGGCACGCCATGTAGAGGTGCGCCTGTTCGATGTGCTTCGGCCTGGGCTCCTTCAGGCTCGCGAACTGATCCGGGGACTCGGTCTTGATCTCGAGGCCGATCCGCATGACCGGCTCGAGCATCCCGCCCTTCTTGGCGTAGACCGTGAAGACGCCGTCGCACGACGAGCTGATGTCGTACTTCCTGGCCAGCTCCGTGTCCCCGACCTTCACCTCATCCGAGAACGTGATGACGCCGCCCTTCTTCTTCACCATGGCGTGGAAGGAGCTCTGGAGCATCGAGTGCATGGCGTGCCCGACCATGAACTTCTTCCGCATCATGGGCGTGTTGTCCTTCACCTTCTTGGTGCCGTAGAGGGTGTAGACGACCTGGCGCAGGCAGGTGCAGAGCTCGGAGGCGTGGATGCCCGGAGCACGTCCGTCACGCTCTTCCTCGGGCGCGTCCAAGAACTCCTCGAACATCCGACCGAGGTTGAACTCGGTATCGCCCAGCATGGCCTTGCCGCCTTCGGTCTCGAGGTCAGCGATTGAAGTGAGCTTCGTTTGCGTCATGCCAGTCCTGGTAGGGGATGAGCACCCAGCGATCGACTTCGCGCTGCGTGCGGGGGTTCAGGAACGTGACCACGAACACCGGCTTCTCGGTGCCCATCGTCTCGCTGCGGATCTTCTCGAGCTCTTCCAAGGTCACGCGGTAGCTCGCGGTCGTCGTGACCTTCGACTCCTGTCGGAACTTCCCGCGGAGCCGCGTGTCGCCCTTGGCACCCGGGGTGGAGCCGGAGCCGGGCTGCCGCCTGCCGCCCATGTCGCTCGCGAGCTTGTGCTCCTCCTTCTTGGAGGCCCGGCGAAGGCTCTTGGAGACCCCGCCCTTGGGGGCTTCGGGGGCGGCGGGCTCCAAGAGGACCTTCAGCTCCGTGCCCTCTTCCAGAGGGCCGACGCGCTCGTGGCTCGTGCCTTGGAACAGGTGGACGTAGACCTTCCCGTCCACCAGCTCCGGCACGAGGCTCACCAGTACAGGCACGACTTCCCCGCCGCGGCGAGGATCTGGGTGCGGACCTTCATCTCGAACTCCACGTCCGTCGCGAGACCTTCGCGCACGACCTTGAGGCTCCCGATGTCCTTCCAGATCACGTCCCCCGTGTGGCTGTGGAGGGACACGACTCCGTTCTTCTCGACGAAGATGCCGCGCTGGTACGCCTCCGTCACGACGGAGCCCACGTCGTCGATGGCTTCGTCGAACTCGTACTCGACCTCGCCCTGGATGCCCTCGTGGACACCGGCCTTGCCCTTGTCCACGCGCCACTTCATGACCTTGCCGGTCTGGGTCTTCGACTCGCCCTTCTTGCCCTCCTTGATCTTCTCGCCGGGGTAGAAGAGCAGGCTCATGGTCATCATGTGCTTGATGGCGTAGGGGATGCTCGGGATGTAGGGCGCGATGTACTTCTGGATCGCGGGGTTCATGTTCGCCCGCTCCCGGTTCGCACGGACCTGGCAGATCCCGATGACCGTCGTGGTGTTCGGCGGATCGTCCAGCGAGGAGAAGAGCGGCGACATGCGCTGCTGGAACCGCGTGAGCGTGCCCGCCATGGCGGCCTGCTTGGGGTTGTCCCCGAGGCTGTCCGTGTTCATCTCGGCCGTGGTCTGGAAGGCCGAGAACGAGTCGACGCCGATCATGTTCACGGCCTTCGTGCGCGTGAGCTCGATGACCTGGTCGAGCGTCTGCTCGGCCGTGTCCTCGTTGACGAGGATGAAGTCGCCGATCTTGGTCTTCAGCCCCTTCACCTCTTCCTTGCCCATCGGTGGGAGCCCGAGGCGCTTCCTCTCCTCCTGCTTCTGCTCGATCACCTCGTCGGGGATCGCGACCTGGAGCCCGCACTTTCGCATGAAGAAGTGGTCGACCTTGTTCTCGATGGGGGCCAGGGCGAGCACGCACGCGTCACCGAAGATGCGCTGCTGCATGGCCATGTACTTGAACATCATGGCCGTCTTGCCCGCGCCCTCCGGGCCCGAGAACACGTTCAGGGTCCCTGCCGGCAGGCCACCCGCGAGATCGATGTCGAGGCCCATCACGCCGCTCGGACGACGCAGCATGTACGGAGACTCGACGTCCTCCGCGAACGCCATGACCCTGTGCTTGGCCTTCTCGTTCGCCTTCTTCATCATCGCCAGCAGGGCGGTTCGCTTCTTCGGGTCCACCTTCTGCACTTCCTTGAAGCTCTTGTTCGTCATGAATCTCCTTCAGGGTGAAAGAAGCCCAACGCCTCGACGGGCGAGACGTTGGGCCTCTTGGTCTTGTACCGCCGTAGGCGAACTACTTGCCGGCAGGCTCGAACGGCTCGGACCCGCAGCGGGGGCACACGAGGGTCTTCCCGTGTACCTCCACCTTCGATCCGCACTTCGGGCAGTTCTCGCTGGCCTTCTTCTCGAGCTCTTCGCTCGTTCCTTCGTCGACTCCGAACTTTTCCAAGGCTGTTCTCCTGGTGAGGGTGAAGTTGAAGTCTACTACGCTTCTTCTGCGTGGTGGCACCGGGCGCAGAGCCAGACGACATTCAACCAGTTCTTCTTGTCGTAGCCCTTGTGGTGGTGCCCGTGGATGAGGACCTTCCGCCGGCACGCGGGACAACGAGAGGGCTTCTTCAGGATGCCCGCAGCAACAGCAAGAGAAACGACGCTGCGGGCTCGGACCTTCATCGGGTACGTGGGGTCCGTGTGGTACCGCTTCTTGTTGTACTGCTGCATTCGGCGGTTGTGGGCTTCGCGCCCCGGTCCCTTCTTGTACGCGGTGCTCTTCGCTGTACGGCAGGGCCGGCAGTAGGAGTAGTGCCCGTTCTCTGGGAAGTCGGAAGCGGGTTTCATCTTCTTGCAGCACGCGCACTTCTTCGGTTCGGTGTACTCGGTCTTCCACTGCGATCCACACGCCTTGCAGATCGTGCGTGGTCGAGGGCTGCCGTCTGGCCGAGTCCCGTTGATTCGGAACTCGGCCAGCGGCTTCTCCTTCTTGCACTTCTTGCAGAACGGCATCCGCTGACCGTACCTCAGGTTCTCCTGGAGTGCAAGTAACGCCCTATTTGGCGTCGATCCAGCTATGGCCTTTGCCCATCGAGACCGTCAGGGGAACCTTCAGGTCTTCGGGCAGCGAGTGCTCCATGAGCTCGCGGATGACCGGCATGGCTTCCTGCACGGTCTCCTCGGGCCCCTCGAACATCAACTCGTCGTGGACTTGGATGAGCATGTGGAACCCGAAGCGGTCGAGGAGGTTCTCCTCGTCGCATCGGAGCATGGCCATCTTGACCACGTCGGCCGCGGTCCCCTGGATGGGGACGTTGGACGCCTGGCGCTCGGCACGCCACCGCTCGTCCTGCCTGTCCGAGACGATCTCGGGCAGGAAGCGTCGACGACCGAGCAGCGTGAACGCGTAGCCGGTCTTGCGAACCGAGTCGATGGAGGTCGCGTAGAAGCGCTCGACCGTCGGGTACCGGTCCATGTACCGGCGGATGAGCGCCTTGGCCTCCGGGACCGAGCAGCGGATGTTGGAGGCCAGCTTGTTCTCCTTCATGCCGTAGTTCAGCCCGAAGCCGATGGCCTTGATGGCGTTGCGAGCGTCGAGGCACTCCAGGACGGTGTGGCCGCCCCCGAGCTTCTTCGAGTACTCGCTGTCGTCTGCCTGCCCCTCCTTGACCTTCTTGTCGATCTTCTTGGCCAGGACGAGATCCTCGTACGGGATGCCGAAGACCATCTCGGCGTTGCCCATGTGGATGTCCTTCCCGTCCAGGAAGATCTGGATCATGTCCCGTTCCATCGCGGCGGCGGCGAGCAGGCGCATCTCGAGCTGCTCGTAGTCGGCCACGATGAGCGTGTTCCCCGGCTCGGGGATGAAGGCCCGCCGGATCTTGAACTTGTCGCTCTCCGGCTTCGGGATGTTCTGGAGGTTGATGGCCGAGCTGGAGAGGCGACCGGTTCGGGCGATGTCCTGGTTGAAGTGCGTGTGGACGCGCCCGTTGTTGTCCAGCGCCCCCTGGATGCCCTGCACGTAGGTGCCCTGGAGCTTCGAGAGGTCGCGGTGGCGAAGGAGCAGGTCCGCGACGGGGTCCTTGTCCTTCATCTCGTCGAGGTAGTCGTAGTCCACGGACGGGCTCTTGACGCCGGAGGCGCCGCCCTTCGTGAACTTCAACGGGCGGTAGCCCTTGACCTCGAAGAAGTACTTGCGGAGCTGCAAGGTGCTCTTCGGGTTGAGCGGGAAGCCCGCGGCCTTGTTGACCGCCCGCTCGATCTCGATCAGCTCCTTCGCGACCGGCCCCTCGATGTTCTTGAGGTACGGCAGGTCCACGAAGCAGCCGTTGCGCTCGCACTTCCAGAGCACCTTCGTGAACGGCACCTCGAGCTTGTAGAAGTAGTCCCAGAGCGTCCCGTACGTGTCGGGGTAGAGGCTCCAGGTCCGCGCTTCCTCGAGCTCGCGCTTGAGGCGCAGGTAGCACTCGTAGGTGCCGTACGCGTCGTTGGAGGCGTACTCCACGAGGGCCGCGAGGTTCGACCGCTCGGCCTCACGGAGCATGTTCTGGATGCTCTGCGGGTCCTTCCGGTCGATCTTCCCGAAGGTCTCCTGGAAGGACTTCCAGCGCCAGCCCAGGAGCGACTCGGTCATCTCCTTCAGGCCGTGCGGCTGCTCCTCGTACAGGAGGGCGTGCATGACCTGGGTGTCCACGAGCTTGCCCGCGAACCGGATGCCGAAGTTGTAGAGGATGTGCGTGTCGTACTTCGCGTTCGCGAAGATCCACTCCCGGTCAGCGTTCCGGAAGATGTCGCGGAAGTACGGCAGCACGTCTGCCCGCAGGCAAGAGCGTCGGGGCATCTCGCCCTCTCTCCAGGAGATGCTCCAGTAGAGGGGGATGTCCCGCATGTAGTCGAGGCCCGTGGTCTCGGTGTCGATCGCGGTGTGCTTCACCGCCGACACGGAGTTCACGAGTCGTTGGATGGCGTCGTGGCCCGAATCCGCCGTGTACCAATCGGCGTCGGGCATAGATACGTCCCAGGCCATGAGAAGGGCACGGCCCCCACCAGCACGAGGCTGATGGGGGCCAGTGGCTCAGCGGGACAGGGGACGGGAACCGGAGCGACCGCCGCCCCCGCGGTCATCGGCGCGACCCGCCCAGATCTTCTCCTGCACCTCCATGGGGGTGGGGGAGTAGATGCTCGGAAGGTCGAGCGGCTTCGCCAGCTCGATGAGGTCCTTCGAGATGTCGCACACCTCGTGCTCACCCATGACCAGGATGGTCGCGTCGTTCTGGCCGGTCGCGACGCGCTTCACCTCGAAGTCGACGTCGAAGAGCGAGGCGCGACGCGCGTTGTCGCACTTCTTGCACTCGATGACCTCCTGGAGGTAGCCGGTGTGCCCGCAGTTGGGGCACTTGCACTCCTTGGTCACGAGCGCGTCGATCTCGCTGTTCTTGAGCTGCGTCTCGCCCATGTCGATGACGGCGTCCTGGCACTTCTCGCAGAGCCAGGCGATGGCCTGGATGCTGCGGTGGTTGCCGCAGTTCGCGCACGACTCCCCGATCCCGTTGGAGATCTCCCCCGTCAGGAGGTTGAAGTGCGTGCTCGGGACGGGCCAGTGCATCCGGTGCACCTGCTTCGTCTCCGCCTTCTCCTTGCAGAGGGCGCAACCGCGACCCGTGCAGGGGACCCAGTCGTAGTACGGCTCGCCGGTCTCCTCGTTCTTCCGCACCTTGCCGTCCCGGTCCGTCGACTCGGTCTTGTGGTACGGGTGGTAGTGGAGGACCGTGAACGCCGTCTTGTTGGAGCGGCTCATCGGTCCCTTCTTCTTCTTGCCGGTCTCGGGGTTGACGACCATGTCGGAGAAGAACCGATCGCAGCCCTTGCAGGGGGCGCGGCCGGGCTTGCTCGGGTCTTCCGAGAGCTTCAGGAAGTAGAGCGGGCCGCCAGAGCAGACGCCGCCCTTCTCGAGCCCGCTGTGGTAGTGCTCCACGAACGGGAAGTACTCGAGGACCATCTTGTCGATGGTGCCGTTGGGGTTGCCGACCTCGACCTCGTACGCGCCCGGGATCAGGCGGATGCGGTCGAAGCCCTCGTTGCTCGGCTTGAAGATGTTGGAGAAGCGTCCGCCTCCTCCGCCTCCTCCGCGCTGCCGCTGCGCTTCCTGCTTGTCCTGGAACTGCCGCGTGCGGCGGCGGAAGTCCGTGTGCCCGGCGTTGAAGGGCGACACGCGGTTGAGATCGTTCTCGTTCTTGCCGAAGGGGCCAGTGGTCATGATGAAGTGCCTTTTCGCATTACCCATCTCCCGTAGTCGACTGACGCCTCGAGGGCCGCGAGAAGAGAGACCGGGTCTAGGTTGGTGGGTTGATGACCTTCGTATTCGACTACTCGGACGTGAAGTGCGTTGGTGAGCTCCTTTGAGATGCGTCGCCGGGCAACATCGCCGGCTTCGTCGTTGTCGGTGAAGACGTAGACCGTTGCCCCGATACGCTCAAGCAACAAGCGCTGCTGGTAGGACAGATGCGACCCTACCATCGCGACCACGTTCTTGACCCCCGCCTGGTAGAGCCACATGCACGCCTTGAAGCCCTCGACGAGGACGACCATCGTGTGCGACTCGAACAAGGTCGCCGGGTAGACCCGGTGCATGTTCCAGAGGAGGCTGCTCTTGTCGGTGTGGCGGGGCGGAATCCCCCACGCCTCGTATTCCCGTTCCGCGTAGACCTTGTACCGCGGGCCCTGGCACTCGCCCACGGCGCGACCGCTGATGCCGATCAACCTCCCCAGCATGTCGCGGAGCGGGAAGGTGATGCGCATGTTCCTCTCGTCGTACCCGACGTCGAAGTGGCGGATCGTCTCTTCGGTGAAGCCTTCGTCCTCGAGGGCGAGCGGGATGCCCTCGAAGAAGCCCAGGATGCCCTCTTCGAGAGGCGGGCCCTGGTCAAGGACGATGCGGTTCGGCTTCGTCTTGGTGACTCTCGCGTGTGCGTTGAGATTCTCGATGAGCCGCCCGTAGCGGTTCTCGATGGCTGCCGACGAGACGTCGAAAGCCTTCAACAACATCCGCAGGTTCCCCGCCTCCTTGCAGGAGTGGCAGAACCAGAGCCCGGTGGTAACGGAAAGCGCGAAGGACGGAGAACGCTCTGGAGCCCCGCCAGCCTTCGTGTGGAAGGGGCAGATGGCCATCACGTTCTCCGACCCGCTGCGCTGGAGTCGGCCGAGATACCTCTCTGCGACGCTGAGGATCTCGCTCTCTTCGTAGTTCATCAGATGCGCTTGATGGCGTCCTGTACGGCCTTCGTGGCCTGTTGGTTCTTCTCCGTGATGGGCTTTCGGACCTGGGTTGCGGGCGTCTCCTTCTCCTCGGTCTTCGCGTCGTTCTGCTCGGCCTTCTTGATCTCCTTCTCGCTCATGGCCTCCTTGTAGGAGAAGTTCGAGCAGGGGATGCCCCAGATCCTGACGGCGTGCAGGTGGAACTCTCGAGAGCCGCCGACGATGAGCCCGATCGTCGGGGCGTCCTTCTCGTTGATGACGCGAATCGCGCACGTGGCGTCCTGGCCGATCGCATCCGAGAACGCGATCTCGTCCAGCTCCGCCTTCTCGTGCTTGGCGGCTTGCCTGTTCGCCTGCATGGTCGCGACGACCGGGACGCCGGTGTCGAGCACCATCTGCCGGCAGGCGCGGGAGATGCTGGCGACCTTCTCGTGGTCCTTCCCGCCCTTCCCCTCGGCGCTCATGAGGTAGAGGCCGTCGATGTACACGATGTTCGGTCGGTGCTTCAGGATCTTGCTGCGGAGCCAGGAGATGTTGTCGGTCCCCGCAGGTGCATCCTTCCCGGACAGCGTGATGATGTTGTGCTGCCCGTCCGTCATCTTCGCCTGCTCCTTGACCTCCTGGTGCAGGTAGAGGAGCGCTCGCTTCTGCTCCGGCTTGAGCTTGCCGAGGCGGAGCTCGTCGTACGGCAGCCGCGCCACGCAGGCCGCGATGCGACGGAAGATCTGCCAGGTCGGCATCTCCTTCGTGTACACCATGACCTTCTTGCCCTCTTCGTACGAGTGGGCGGCCATCTTGGAGAGCACGAAGCTCTTCATGCTCTTCGGTCGACCGTAGAGGACGATGTAGTCGTCTTCTTGAATCCCGGCGGTCGCGTCCTGGAACGGCTCCCAGGGCCAGGTCAGGTCGCTCAGACCGATGCCGTTCTCCATGTTGTCGTACCGGTCAATGAGCTTGTCCATCGCGGACGAGAAGGTCTCGTCGTGCATCCGCAGACCGAGCGACGACAGCTTCTCCATCTGTCGTTGCATCGTCGCGATGGCGACCACCGGATCGCGGTACAGGTCTTCGTAGCCCTCCCGCATGACCTTCTCGGCTTCCTTGGCCATGCGGTTCTTGCGAACCTCGGCGCAGAGGGCCTCGAGCGTCATGCTCGGGTCGTCGCAGAGCTCGAAGGTGCCGAAGTGCGACTTGATGGCGTTCGGTCCGGGGACCGCACCGCGCGTCTCAGGGAGCGCGTGGTACGCCTTCAGGTACTGGAACATCCCGTTGCCTTCGGTCGTCTGGAGGTCGTCGGTGGTGATGCCCCACTCCAGCACCTTGTCGATCTCTCCGGTTCGGACGATTCGGCTAACGAGCTGCATGTCGACGTGTGCCATGTTCTTCTCCTGGGCATGTTCGGCCCACGCGGTTGTTGTTCCCGAGCACAGGCAAGAAGAGCGGCCCCCGGTAAGGGACCGCTCTTCTCTCCTGGCGCTTCTCGCGCACCCTTCACGTGCGCGATTCTGTTGGAGCAGTCGTTCAAGCGAACGTCAGTCACGGACTGGTGACGATGAACAACCGCCATCCGCGTGTCAACCGATCTGCTGCCCGTCTCCGCCTTCTCCCAGGTGCTCGCCGATTCCTCCCACCGGAGGTGACCCTGCACCGGTTGCCACGTCACGCGGCGCGTCCTGCGTGACGGGGAAGGCGTCTCCTGTCGTCTCCTCGAAAAGGTTCTTGGCCAGGTCCGCCTCCATGGCGTCGCGCAGCTCTCGAACCTTCTCCATGGTGGTCGGCGACCAGTTCCGCTCCTTCATCCAGCCGATCGTGCCCCCGGTCTTCGGGTTCACGAGAGCGGCCTGAGCTTCGATGCGTGCGGTCGTCTCGAGGAAGTTCATGTCGATCGAGGCGACCACGACCCCGATGACGCGTGCGGTACCGGTCTTCATCAGGGAAGCGTATACGGCTTCGGGGCCTTGTAGGCGGGCTGCACCTTCAAGACCACTTCCTTGACCTCGTCCGGAACGTCGCCCCTCTCGACCACCGCGAGGAAGCGGGCGCGGTCCACGCGGTAGTCGACGACGGTCTCCTTGTAGCCGCCGAGCTTCTGGAACTCCTCGAGGCCGACCTCCTCGTAGAGCTTCTCGGCGTCGATCTTCTGCGCGACCTTGTCGAGATGGAAGGGGCCGCAGGAGTTGAGCGTCGGACGGATCTCCTTGTCGGCCGCCTCCAGCTTGGCGTTCCGATCCTCTACGAGCGCCCGGAGCGTCTCGTAGAACTCCGGGTTGGTCTTGATGTGCGCCTGGAGGACCTCTTCCGCTTCCACGTAGGCGGCGACGGCGGGGCACTCTTCGATGGGCAGGGTGGTCGTGGGGCGGCGGCTACTCATAGTCGATGTTCTCCTGTTCGCTGTTGTCCTGCATGACCTCGTCGTCGGAGACGTTGCTCGCTCCGGTGGGTTCGACGCCGAACGCCTCGAGCATGTAGCGCTCGTAGACGCGGGCGGCGGATCGTAGGTCGTTCACGAACTGACGGAACGGGCTGTTCTGTCCGCGGTCCGCGAGCTTCCTCATGATGAAGGCGGGGTGCAGGGTCGGGATCATCAGGTACCGCACGGTGTTCTCGACCACGGGGTACGCGGTCTGCCCGCCCGACTTCCGCATCCAGACCCCTCGCTTGTCCGTCAGGGACGCCTTGAAGGCCGCACCCGGGACTTCGATCGTCCTCTCCTTGCCCCGCTCCGACAGGATCGCGACGCTCTCCTGTGCGAGGGCGGTGGCTGCCTGCGCCCCGAGCGCCACGATCACGACGGGGTCGACGATGTAGATCTCCTCGAGCAGCCTCGGTCGACACGCGGCCACCTGCGGAGGCGTCGGGGGCTCGTCTCGGTAGAGCGGCTGCGGTGTGCGCCCTCCGAACTTCTTCAGCATCGGGGTGCCGTCGGGGTTCGTGACGATGGAGCAGCTCCGACACGACACGCAGTTGGAGAGGTAGTACTGCGTGACCCCGAGCTTGTTCAGCACTCCTCGAAGAAGCTGCCCGGAGGGACCGCAGAACGGCCTTCCCTCCGCTTCCTCCACGCGCCCAGGTCCTTCACCGATGAGCATGATGGACCGAGGGGCCCCTTCGCCGAACACGAAGGAGCCTCCGGTCTTCTCTCGGTGTTCTCCAAGGGAGCACTTCGTGCAGCCCTCCCACTCGGAGGCCAGGACCGAGAGGTGCTTCCTAGCGTCCGGCATTCCCCACCAACTGGACGCCGGAGCGGCTCGCCCGCGCCATCTCGTCCGCCTGCTTGACGAGCCCGTGGTACTTCTTGCGGTCCTCCGTGCTCAGGTCCTTGAACCAGACCATGGTCACGTTGCTCGCGAGGATGTGCACGTCGACGTGGTCCAGGGTCGTGTCGAAGGGCAGGCAGATGGCCTGCTTCTGGAGCTTCCCGTCCGGCGTGGCCTGGATGCTCGTGAAGTAGTCGAAGGCGGGGTTCATGATGAAGTCGAGGCTTCCATCGTCCTTCGACGTGATCTTCACGACGGCCAGGTAGCTGCCCTGCGGAGTGCGGACGAGCGCCCAGTTCTCGTCGTCCATGTTCAGCTTGTTCTTGATCTCGGGGGTGGCGTTGGTCATCGAAGTTTCCTTGCGCTGTTGGGGTAGCCTATGAACTCGTACTCGTACGGCCCGCCTTCGTCGACGGGCCACTTGCGGAGGTGCTGCCGCATCTTCTTGCACATCCCGATCATGGGTCCGACCGGGTCCTCGAAGATGTCGAAGATGGGCTCCTTCTTGCCGTCCTTGGCTCGTTGGATTCTGCCCATCACCTGTTGAAGCACCGCCCGCGAGCTCATGGGCTCGCAGGCGATGACCGTGTCGAGGGACTTCTCGTCGAGCCCCTCCTTGCCGTACTTCATGATCGCGAAGGTGACGTCGCGCTCTCGGAGCATCCTCATGCGCTCGTCGGCGTCGACCTTGTGGATCATCAAGCCTGCGTTCGACGGCATGGCGAGAAGTGACTGGCGGTACTCCGCTTGCCGCTGGCGCACCACCTTCTCGATCTTCTTCCCCACGGCGTGACGTTTGAGCTGCTCGTCGATCTCATTCCTGATCAGCAGCAGTTCTGCCCGACGCCCTTGGGGCGTCGCCTTGAGGTCCCGCTCGATGCGCTCGCGCCGTGTCGAGAGCTTCTCGTGCTCCTCGGGGTCGAGGAAGAGCGGGTCCAGCGTCTCTCCCACGTCCGCCGCCGTGAGGTCGGTGAACTTGGGGTAGAGGTCCTTCTTGCCGTTCCAGATCGTGAGCAGGTTCACGAGCTCGTCGACCGAGAGGGACAGCACCAGGACCTTTCGACCCTCCTGCACGCGCTTGGCGATGTGGTTCGTGATGAGCTGGAGGCGGGCGGGCCACCGACCGTAGTAGCCCGCCAGCTTGTTGATGTTCAGCTCCCCGTTGATGGCGTGCGTCTGCTGCACGACCTTCTGGTCCGTGAAGTCGGGCTCGAGCGCCGTCCAGTGGAAGTAGATCTTCGGCTTCAGGTCCTGCGTGAGGTCTCGGTAGAGGATCTCCCCGATGTGGAACTCGTGGATGACGTGCAGTCCGTCGTCCCGCTTCGGTGTGGCCGTGAGGCCGAAGCGCCGGCCGTAGAAGAGGTCGGCGGTCTTCGAGAACGTCGGGGCGTTCACGTGGTGGGCCTCGTCCCAGATGATGGTCCCGAACCACTCCCGCACCTTCTGCGGCATGTTCTCCGCTCGAGCCGCGAGCGTGTGGTAGGTGGCCAACACGACTGACTTCTTCCAGTCGAAGACGTCCGCCTGGATGAGCCCGACGCCCCCGGGCACCTCCAGGAACATCTCGATCGACTCCTGCCACTGCTTCAGGAGCTGCGTGTTGTCCACGATGATGAGCGCGGGAACCTGCGCCGTCGCGATGAGGTCCAGGGCCACGACGGTCTTGCCCTTGCCGCAGGCGAGCTGGAGGATGCCTCCGCGAGAGGAGAGTAGAGCTTGCTTGGCCTCTCGCTGGTGAGACTGCCCCGTCGGTACCAGGCCGGTACCGACGGAGCGGTGGTCGAGGTGGATGCGGCTGCGGACCTTCGTCTTCGTGTACTTCTGCGGGCGGCAGTCCACGACCTCGAAGCCGAAGTCGTTCGGGTTCCAGAACTCCCTGGGAACCTGAAGGTGGTTCTTCGTCTCGCGGTACATGTACAGGTACTTCTCGGTCCGGCCCTGACCCTCGAAGTACGTGAAGGTCAGGGCCC
>JAKPDW010000004.1 GCA_029552245.1 Deltaproteobacteria bacterium | reverse complement strand
TCATGACTTGAAAATTCTTTGCCTCCCACCACTTTCACTTTATCGATATACAGACCGTTATCATAACCTAAATAACCTACAGTCACAATTTCTTTTTTCGCAACACCTATTCTGAGCATACAGGTCTTTATACTGGTATATGGTCTGAAAGTACCTTCAGGAAGACTGTAAATGCCCTCCAATTGATAATTGGTCATAATATGCTCGCGCAGCTTAGCTTCTGAACCACTTGAAAATGTTATCTTTGCTGGTAGCACAGTCACGAGTGTACCTTTTTCCGATAATTGTCTAAGTAAATTTTGTGTTGCAATAATATCTGGTCTTGAAGACATGAAATTGTTGTTTAAAGATTCAATTTTCCCACCAAAATCAGGCAGGGAATAAATAAAGTCAAAACATGTGTCAATGAGAAGCTCCTGGTATATAGATTGATTAAGTATGCTGACATTCTTGTATTCTTCAAATCCCATCTTAAGCAACATAAACATTAGTGCATTTGAGGTGGTAAATACTATGTTGCTTGACTTATGTTTATCCACAAAGTTTTTAAGACCTGAAAGGCTTTTCTCTGCTTCGGTAATAAGAATCGTCCGAGCATTTACTTCCTCTGCCATGCTACAAATATATTCCGTCAAATAGGCAGGAGAGAATATCTGTCCAAAACGGTCATTTTGATAAAGTTTAAGAGTGAACTCAATAAGATCTACATTATGAGCAACTTTATAAACAGTAGAGAAAAAATCCCTGTCTCCCGGAAAGTATCCCAGTATTGTATTTTCTGTAGACTGCTTCATTAATTCAAAAAGCTGCTCTTCATCCTGATTGGATTTTTTCTGAGATTTTATTGCATTTGCTGTAAGTTTAACACGCAGTATTTCATTTAAGATTTGCTCTCTGGAGGTTATACCGCGAATGGTAAAAAGATTAATAAAGTAATCTATTGCTGTATTCACGTTTTTCCTCCTTTCTATCAAGATGTGAGAATCTTCCACTAATAGTAGTGTATCAGTTTAATTTTAGTATGTCAATACTAAAATTTTATATTGGAAATTTGAAGCTTTAAAAACATATAAAACATGCTAGACAAAAGAAAAAATATTTATATACTTTACATCCATCCTGTCTCCTCAACCCTAAGAAAAATACCTGTTATCTAACCTGTCAACTCAACCCTACCTATTTTTGAGCTCAAATTTTACCCCAAAATACCTCGTCGATTTGTTTCCATGTACGTATTTTTGACCTTTAGGTTGAGTAGACAACTTGGATGTACTTCCGGAAACCTAGTAAAATAAAGGCTTACAGCCTTGACATCAATACTACCGTCTCCACATGATGCGTGTGTGGGAACATGTCGTAGAGCCTCGTGGATTCCAGCCTGAACCCTCTCCTCGTGAGCAGGGAGACGTCCCTGGCCAGGGTCGACGGGTTGCAGGAGACATAGATGACGAGGGGGGCGACACCCGGGTCGAGGACCTCGGCTATGTCCCGTGCGCCCTTGCGTGGGGGATCGAGAATCACCGCATCGAACCTGCGGCCTTCCCGCTTCAGGCGTGTCAGCGTACGCAGGGCGTCCCCGCGGACGAACGTCACGTTGCTGCACTTGTTTTCGCTCGAGGCCGCCCTCCCCGCCCGTACGAGCGTCTCGTCGTGTTCGACGGCGACCACGCTCGATGCGTGGGGCCCGAGCGGGACGGCGAAGTTGCCGGACCCGGAAAACAGATCCAGCACCTCGCGAGAACCGGAGACCTTCGCGACGACGTCCTCGACCAGCAGGGTGTTCACGGGTGGGTTCGCCTGGACGAACCCGCCGATGCCGAAAGCCATCGTGAAGCGTTCGCGGCCCGTCTCCAGGCTGTACCATGCGTGGGGACTCCCGATGATCCAGGTCTTTTTCGATTGCGTGAACCTGAGGCTGAGCCCCTCGATCCCGAGGGCACGCCTGAGGTTGTCTGCACGTGAGATCGCCGCCTTTTCCGGTGCGCCGTCGATGGTGACAGCCACCAGGGCCTGTCGGGAAGGTGCGGCGACATCCACGCTCACGGCACGGCCTTGCGTTACGGCCCCAAGCTCCCTCTCGAGGGAAGCGACGATCTCCCGTACCCTGTCGGACAGGAGGGGGCAGCTCCTGATGCGGACCACCTCGTGCGAACGTCTTGCAAAGAACCCGAGACCGCCGCTCGCTCCCAGGACGACCCTGAGGGTCGCCCTGCACCTGTAGTTCCTGTCCTGGGGTGAGGGGACGTCCGGTTCTGTTTCGAACGGGGTCTTGACAGCCCTCGTCAACGCGTCCTCGAGGATGCCGCGCTTGAACTCCACCTGGTGTCGGTACAGGGCATGCTGCCAGTCGCACCCGCCGCAGAGGCCGAACGATTCGCAGAAAGGCTCGGTCCTGAGGGGGGATCTCTCCATGACCTGGACGACGCACGCCTCCGCGAAATCCCTCCTGTCGCTCGTCACCCGGGCCATCACGGTCTCCCCGGGCAAGGCGCCGTCAACGAAGACGACCTTCCCGTCAGGGCGTCTCGCGAGCCCCCTGCCGCCGTAGGTCATGCACTCGACGTGGAGGAGAAGATCCTCGCTTGGGGTATGCATGATCACGAGAGCCTCGCCGTGCCTTGACCGTGGCGGATGTCACTCAAGCTGCACCCTCGATGGGGAATCTCTCTCGACATCCCGTCTCCTGGGAGAGTCATGTAACCCTGTCGGCCGGAGATTGCAATCCAAGACGCGTTCCTTTACAATCTCGAAGATGGAAGACTTCGTATACTGGCTCGTGGAGACGATAGGCAGGCTGGGCTACCCCGGCGTGCTCGTGCTCATGTTCCTCGAGAGCACCTTCTTCCCTGTGCCCAGCGAGATCGTCATCCCTCCTGCCGGGTACCTGGCCGCCCGAGGAGAGATGAACCTCGTGCTGGTGATCATGTGCGGGGTGGCGGGGAGCATCCTGGGCGCCCTGTTCAACTACTGGCTGGCCGTCCTCTTGGGCAGGCCCCTCATCCTGCGCTACGGCAAGTACTTCCTGCTCCCACCCAAGCGCTTCGAGAGGGTGAACGCCTTCTTCACGGCGCACGGGGAGATCAGTACGTTCACGGGAAGGCTCGTGCCCGGACTCCGTCACTTCATATCGTTCCCTGCAGGCCTCGCCCGGATGAAGATGACGACGTTCTTGGGATACACCGCACTCGGGTCCGCAGTGTGGGTCACGATCCTCGCCTACATCGGCAAGGTCGTGGGCGACAACATGGATCTCGTGAAGAAGTATTCCCACCAGGCCCTCCTCATAACGCTCGCCGTCATGGCGCTCGTGTTCGTCGTGTATGTCATGCAGTACAGGAAGAGATCTCTTATCAAGATCTTGGATGACAAGGCGCGGAGAACTGAATGAATCCTCAATGTGTGCAATATAATTTCAAGGCGTTCCATTGAACGTGGTTCAATGATCTGATTTCATACAAATAATATCGTATGGCACCCATGTTGTTTTTGGGCTTGACAAATGTGAAAGTTAGTGCGCACATTTGATCATCTCCTTTTCTGGAGGGTCTATGGGGAGCCGTTATCCTTCTTCTGATTTCGAGAACTACACCCGTCGGATCAGGGACTATCCCCTCCTTTCCCCCGAGGAAGAGATCGCCTGCGCCCGGAGGTACAAAGAAGGCGATATCGAGTCGGGCAAAAGGATCATCACGGCGAACCTCAGGTTCGTGGTGAAGATCTCTCAACCGTACTTCAAGCTCGGGTACTCACCGCTCGAGATCGTACAGGAGGGGAACATGGGCCTGGTGAAGGCCCTCACCCGTTTCAACCCGGACATGGGGGTGCGGTTCATCTGCTATGCCATCTGGTGGATCAAGGCCTACATCAAGAACTTCATCAACAAGAGCTACCAGGTCCATACCGGCAGGCTCACGCATGCAAAAGGGCTCGTGTCTCTGGACAGCGCCCTGCCCGGTGACGGCAACTGCGAGGACTGCCTCCTCGACCACCTGCTCTACGAGGGCCCCGACCAGGACGACTTCTACTCCCACAAGGAAAGGCACCGCTACCTCCTGGGCCTGCTGCACTGCGACCCGCCCATCCTGAGCGAGCGCGAAGCCCTCATCATCGAGAAGCGCTTCTTCAGCGACCCGCCTCTCACCCTCAAGGATATCGCCGGCATCATAGGCGTGACCAGAGAGCGGGTCAGACAGATAGAGGTCCGCTCCCTCCAGCGGATGCGCGAGGCCATACACCGGGAACATTCCATCCTCGTCGAAGACCTCCACATCGGCCACGAGTATCCCATGAGGAGGAAGAAGATCTAGCACTCACCCGAGACGGCCCCACGTCCAGGGTGGAGCGACCATCGGGCGCACGCGGATGCCCCATGCCCGGGCGTCGAAGCCCTCCATGACCGTGCAGCTTTGCGCCCGGGGGGTGGGTGTACGTACCCCATGTCCATGCTGACGCCGAAACCCCGGACATGCAGCTATGCGCCTTGGTGGTGGGATCTGATGCCGTGAGAACCAGTGGCCGGGCCGAGATACAGCCTTGCGCCATGGGGGTGGGTACAAGGACCTGGCTGCCGCCGCAAGGAGGGAAGATCACCTTCCTCCCGGAACGAGGCCGCTCGATGCGGCCGTACCAGGTCATGGCGGGATTCCCACGCACGGGGCGGCAAGGACGACCATGGCCGGTGACGGCTGCCTGAGGGCAAAAAAAAGCCAGAAGAATCAGGTGTGGGGACGGTTGCGGATGGTGTGTCCCTTCTTCTGGCGTTAAAAGGAGGTTTCAGTTACGGTCTTGTCTTGAGTATTGCCTTTTTCTTGTCCTTCCCTCTTGTTCTCAGCCCCTTGTGCTGTATCTTCCCTTGTACCCCTTGAGGGTCCCGGGGACCCCTGCGGCATCTTGCCTCACATATCTCAACCCATTTCCCCATCTTGGGGGAGCCGTCCAGCCTGGATCTTTGTTCCCGGCTGAAACACTTTTTTGCCAAAACCATGCCAGGCGTGGCGATCTTGTATCTTATTGATTTGTCATCGAATATTGCTCAGGGTACAGGTCATATGGTGGAGACACCAAAGATGCCGTACCCAGCTTATGGTCAGGATGCCATATCTCATGGAAGACCCCCGTTCATGAGGTGAGCTTTATCTTGAATCTCGCGATCTTCTGCTGCCTGTCCTGGTTCACGAGGTCGGTGATGCGTCTCAGGCCGAACACGCCGTTTAGGCTCTCTTTCCTGTGATTCGCCAGACGTTCGAAGCACGCCGGGCAGAAGGCCACCACCTCCACCTCGTCCTTCCCTGCCCTTCCAACCTCAAAGACCCGGCACTTCCTGCACAGGGAAGCCCCGCACTCCCTGCAGGAATCCACGGCTTCGTGCGTCCCGCACACGCTGCAGGCCTGGGGCGTATCGGTTCCCTTGATCATCGATGCCTCCCCTCTTCGCTCATCAGGAGGGGCATAAGCGAATGCCATGCCAGACCGGGACAGCGACATGGTTCCCATGATATCAAGAGGTTGGACTGCGGCCCGGTCTCTAGCATGAACCGGTGGGCAGCGGGGTGTCCATGCGTTCGCACCATAGTATGGTCAAAAGACCACATTTGACACAGGCATCCCTTCTCGATTATGCAGTTCGTGCACGACACATTTCGCAGCCAGGAGAGGACTCCCGCCAATGGACTGTTTCTTCAACCCCAGGGGAATCGCCGTCATAGGAGCAAGCGACAATCAGCACAAGGGTGGTTACCACCTCTTCAGGAACATCATCCAGAGTTACAGGGGGCCCGTCTACCCGGTGAACCCGCGCCTGGGCGAGATCATGGGGCGCGAGTGCTACCCTGACGTGAGATCGATCCCCCATGATTTCGATCTGGCCGTATTCTTCGTCCCGGCGGGGAACCTGCCAAGGGTCATCGAGGACTGCGCCGCAAAGGGGGTGCGGGGCATCATCATCGAGTCCGCAGGGTTCGCCGAGGTGGGCCAAGAGGGCAGAAACCTTCAGGAGACGTCCGTGGCCCTCGCCAGGAGGCACGGCATACGGCTGTGGGGCCCCAACTGCATGGGGCTGCTCGACGCGCACAGGGGCCATGTCTTCTCCTTCATGTATACGGATGCGTGGAAGAGGCTCATGAGACCCGGCGACGTTTCCATGATCGTCCAGAGCGGCATGCTCTCTGCGGGGTTCCTCATGATGATACTGGAACGGGGCCTGCTCGACATAAGCAAGATGTGCTCGATAGGCAACAAGTGCGACATCCACGAGACCGAACTCCTGGCCCATCTCGTCGACGACCCGACCACGGCCGTCATAGGGATGTACGTGGAATCCATCGTGGAACCGAGGAGATTCATGGAACTCGTTGCGGGAACGAACAAGCCTGTGGTCGTTCTCAAGGGGGGCAGAAGCCCCAAGGGTGCCAGGGCGGCCATGAGTCACACCGCGAGCCTCGCCTCCAACCACGCGATCGTGAGGGCCGCCCTCAGGCAGGCGAATGCGGTCGAGGTCACGGACGTCAACGAGCTCATGGACGTGCTCAGGGGTTTTTCCAAGTCGGGGCGGTGCAGGTTCTCGGATGGCACCGGGGCGGCGGTCATCACCTTCTCGGGGGGAGGCGGGATAGTCACCATAGACCTCCTCGAAGAGGCCGGCGTCCCGCTCGCCGAACTGGGCAGCCAGACGCTCGCGGCCCTCGGCGAGGTGTACCCGCCGTGGATGAGCCCCTCGAACCCGGCGGACATCTGGCCCGCCATAGAGCACAGCGGCCCGAGGAAGGTCTACGAGACGGCCCTGAAGGCCGTCATGGAGGACCCGGCCGTTGACAGCCTCGTCATGCACCTCTTCACCTCCATGATCGACGGCTCCATGTTCGCGGAGCTTGCGCGCCTCAAGGAGGAGCTAGGAAAACCGGTCGTCGCCTGGCTTGCGGGCGTCGGGGACACGTTCAGGACCCTGAGATCGGAGCTCGAGGACCTGGGTATCCCGACCTTCGACGAGATGCAAAGGTGCGTCTCGGTCCTGGCGGCGATTCGCAGGCATGCGAGGGACAGCACCCACAAGCAGCCCAGGACAGGCCGACAGGGGTGAGGCGCTCCGGCAGGCCTCCGCACCCACCGTTTCATCATCGAGGGCGTGAAGGAGGATGACTCGTCAATCCACCTTCGTCACGGTGGACGGCCGCCGCTAGGGGTTCATGGGGCCGTTGATGTAGTGACACCCGATCGAGGTTCGGTTCCTCAGCGCGGCCTCGGCCACCATGATCGCCGACTGGGTCCCGTGGAACAGGCTGATGATGTCCTTGGATATCGGGGTCTCCTTGTAGAACTCCTCTATCCTCTGGTACATGTGGCGCATGTCCTCGATGGCGCGCTTGAGGCGGGCAGAGGTCCTCACGATGCCCACGTAGTTCCACATGGTGTTCTTGATGACCATCCAGTCCTGCGCGATGAGGGCCGGGTCTTCCTTCTCCATCACCCCCCCGGTCGGAATCCAGTCCCTCACCTGGGAGAAGACCTTCGGGCTCACGGTCTTGCCGCTGTTGATCCTCTCGGTGATGTCCACGGCGGCGTAGTAGCCCCAGGTGAGCCCCTCGAGGAGCGACGTGGAGGCGAGCCTGTTTGCGCCGTGGAGCCCGGTGCACGAGACCTCCCCGACTGCGTGCAGACCCTTCAGGGAGGTCCTCCCCCTCGTGTCCACGTGGATACCGCCGCAGAAATAGTGTGCAGCGGGGACCACGGGCACGGGTTCGCGCGTGATGTCGATGCCGGCGTCCTTGCATGTCTGGTAGATCGTCGGGAAACGGGACGGTATGTCCTCGTCGACGAACCCCGCGATGTCCAGCAGGACATACTCTTCGGAGTTGTGCACCATCTCCACCCAGATGGCCCGGGCCACCTCGTCCCTCGGCGCCAGGTCCTTGAGCTCGGGGTTGTACCTCTCCATGAAGTACTCGCCCCTGAGGTTTCTCAGCCTGGCGCCCTCCCCCCGCACCGCCTCGGAGATGAGGAAGCGCCTCGCACCCGGCACGTAGAGGGCGGTCGGGTGGAACTGCATGAACTCCATGTTGATCATGCGCACGCCGGCACGTTTCGCCATCACCATGCCGTCGCCCACCGTGCCCTTCTCGTTGGTGGTATGGAGGTAGATGTCACCGAGCCCCCCTGTCGCCAGGACCGTGTACTGTGCGAGGATCGGGATCACCTCGCGGGTGCGGTTCAAGAAGACATAGGCGCCCAGGCAACGGTTGTCGAGCTGGTAGGTCATCTGGATGTCCGTCGAGTGGTGGTGGAGGGTGATGAGGTCGACCGCGGTCGCCTCTGTCATGATCTCGACGTTGGGATGGGCCTTGACCGCATCCACCAGGCGCTTCTCGATCGCCGCACCGGTGTTGTCGGCCGAGTACAGGATGCGGTTGACCGAGTGCGCGCCCTCCCTCGTCAGGTCGAAGGACTCGTCCGACGCCCCCGTGAGGTGGGTGAAATCGACCTTGAGGTCGTCTATGAGCACCTCCTTGACCACCTCGGGCCCTTTCTCTGCAAGGAACCTGACCGCCTCCAGCGAGTTGATACCCCTGCCGGCCCGCATGATATCGTCGACCAGCAGGTCCGGCGTGTCGTCGTTCCCCCTGTAGACGATCCCTCCCTGTGCGCGGTTGGTGTTCGTTGCGAAGATGTCGGATCTCTTGGTGATGAGGCACACCTTGAGCCCGAAACGGGCCGCCATGAGGGCGCAGGTCGCCCCCGCGATCCCTGTGCCGATGACGAGACACTCGGTCTCTTTGCGTGCGGCGCCCACCCCTACACCCTCAGCATCACGTCGAGGGCCTTCCTGGCGAGGAAGGCCACCTCTTCAGGGACCTGGACCCTGCCCTTGTCCGTTTCCAGCCCCATGAGCGTATCCGCGAGTTTCTCCACCGTTATCTTCGCCATGTCCTCGCAGAAGACCTCCCTGACGGGCATGATCTCCACGCGGCCGCGCATCGCCCTGGCCGCCCTCCTTACCATGGTCGTCTCCGTGCCGAGGCCGAGGACGGAGCCCTGGGGAAGCGTGTCTATGATGGAGAGCATCTGCGAGGTGGACCCCGCCTCGCCGGAGGCCTCCACCGTATCGGGCGAGGACTCGGGGTGCATCACCACCCGGATACCGGGCCTCATCCTCTTGAGCCTCTCCACGTCCTCTCTCGTGAAAGACGGGTAGTGGACCGGGCACCATCCCTTCCATACCACCATGTCGGCATTGCCCAGGGCGCCCGGGGATATCCCGCCGTCCGGGAGCCCGGGATCCCACATGAGGACCCTCCCGCTGTCGATGCCGAGCGCCCTCGCCGTGTTCAGGCCGAGGTTCATGTCCGGCACGAAGAAGGGGACCGACGGCTTTTGCAATGCCCAGGAAACCACCCTGGACGCGTTGGCCGACGTGCATACAGCCCCTTCGTGGTTGCCGCAAAAGGCCTTGAGCCTGGCAGAGGAGTTCACGTAGGTGATGGGCGTGATGGGCCTGTCTCCCCGCGCGATGAGTTCCCACGCACGGGACACGGCATCCATGGGCGCGCTGTCGGCGAGGGGGCAGCCGGCCTGGGGATCCGGGATGTACACCTTCTTGCCCGGCGAGAGGATGGCCGCCGTCTCCGCCATGAAGTGCACCCCGCACAACACGATGAACTCCGCCTCTTTTTCGCGGGCCGCCCTTCTTGCGAGTTCCAGCGAGTCCCCCACGAAGTCCGCGTGGGCGACCACCTCGTCGGCCTGGTAGTGGTGCGCGAGGATGAGGAGCCTGCGGCCGTAACGACCCCGTGCCCGCCTGATCACGGCTGCCGGTTCGATCGCGTTCATGAAGACACCTCGATGGTCATGGCTATGTCGAGCGCGCGCACCGAGTGGGTGATCTCGCCCACGGATATGAAGTCGACGCCGGTCTCGGCGACCTCCCTCACCCTGTCCAGGGTGATGTTGCCCGAGGCCTCGAGGGGGACCCTCCCCGAGACCAAGGCCACCGCCCTCTTCGTGTCCTGAAGGGAGAAGTTGTCGAGCATGATGCGGTCGACCCCCAGCTTCAGCAGCAGCCCGACGTCCTCGAGGGTCCTGGCCTCAACCTCGACAGGAACCCCCGGGAAGGCGTCACGCACCCGGTGTACCGCCTCTTCGATGGACCCGGCCGCGTCCACATGGTTGTCCTTGACGAGCGCCATGTCGAACAGCCCCATGCGGTGGTTGCACCCCCCGCCGCACCTCACCGCGGCCTTGTCGAGGATGCGCATCCCGGGGGCGGTCTTGCGGGTGTCCAGGATCTTCGCCCTGGTACCCTCGACCCTCCTGACGTACTCGGAAGTGAGCGTGGCGATCCCGCTCATGCGCTGGAGGAAGTTCAGGGCGACGCGCTCGGCCTTGAGCACACCGAGGGCAGGCCCCCTGACCTTGGCGACGATGGATCCACGGGATACCCTGTCGCCGTCCTTGCAGGCCGCATCGAAGACGATACCCGGGTCGACGAGCAGGAAGGTACGCCTGGCGACCTCGATACCTGCAACAACCCCCTCGGCCTTGGCCCGCACGACTGCGCTCAGCGTTTGTGGGACGCGGAATATCGCCTCCGAGGTGATGTCACGGCCGTCTTCCTCGAGGGCCATCAGGATGATCCTGTCCACGGGATCTCTCGTATGCACTGCAGAACCCCTCCACGAGGTTCTCTATTATCAGATGTGCGCTCGTGAGTTCATCCTTATTCTTGAAGGATGAGGCGAGGCTCACAAGGATCGGGTCGTAGGGTGACCTGGGGGCGCCCAGCGAGGCATAGTCTATCCTGGCTATGTCGTAATCCTCGCCCACGAAGAAATACTTCCCGAAGCGGGGTCTCGATGTGTCCCTGTAGGGCCAGTCCAGCTTCAGGCCGCACAGGCGCCTGAATATGGCGGCAGGGGCGCTTCCCGGCGACACCCTTGCGGGGTCCACGGATTCACCGAGCCTGTTCTGGACCGAGTCGAAGAAGTTCTTCACGAAGTCGATGTCCGTGATGAGAGCGCCGTAGAGGTACCAGTCGTCAACGCAAGAGAGGATCACGCGGACCTCGTGGTCCTCGAGCTTCGCATAGCTCGGGCAGAAGTGGCCGTCGCAGATATCCCTGCCGTAGAAGCTCGCATCCCTGAGATCCTCGCCGTTGTTGGACGCCGGGTGGAGCATGCATCCCACGCGCCTGCGGCCGTCGTCGAGATATCCGACGAACTCGCAGGAGTAGATGGTGGGGAAGACACGCTTGAGGTGCTCGCTGCGTTTCACGATGCCGCGGTACCCCTCGAGGCCGAGCTTCCCTTGCCTCACGAGCCCGAAGAGCCTCGTCCGGTTCTCGAATCGCTTGACGAGCTCTGTCCTCCTGTTCCTGGCATAGTTGTAGATGCCGCAGCACGCGGCGCACGAGACGTTCTCTGCGGGCTGGCACAGGTGTATGGAGGTGCTCATGGGGAGGTCGTCAGTGGCCCTGGACGGTGATGATCACGTCTATCCCGTCGACACCCACCGTGTAGCGCACGTCGGCGTGCTCGACCAGGTAGAGGTCGCCGCCGTCCCGCTCGGCCTCGAAGGCCCCCTGGCCGATGAGGTCGTCGATGATAACGTGGAGCGCCGTGAAGGTGATGTCTTCCTCTATCACGATGTTGTACAGGCGCTGCCTGTGAATGAACGGGATCTTCTCAATCATCTCACCGGACAATACCACAGGTCAGCGCATTCTTGAAGACGGAAGAGACCGCTGGTCCTGTACGCGGTGGAACTCGGCCCGGTCGCCACGACCAGACCGGCAGGAGGGTCCTTACCTCGAGCGTTCGGCTCGCCTGGGGACACGGCCCCCCTTGTACCGACACCCTGCCTCCCCGGGCGAAAAAAGTGCTTGACACCAGGGACAGGATACCTTAAAGAGACCCCCAACTCGGTTTACTAGAGTAAACAGGAAGGTACACTAAAGTGTCTTAGGAGAGCGGATGAAGATAGGGGAGAAGATAAAAAACCTGAGGCTCGCTCAAGAGCTTACGCAGGAGGAGCTCGCGAACCGCGCGGACCTCACCAAGGGCTTCATCTCGCTCCTCGAGAGGGACCTCCAGTCGCCCTCGCTGGACACCTTGGAGCTCATCCTGAACGCCCTCGACACGAACCCCAAGGAGTTCTTCTCAGACGAGGGGGAAGAGGTCGTCGTCTTCCACCGCTCGCAGAGGGTCTCCATCACCGACGGCGACGAGCCGGGCGTCAAGCGCGAGGTGCTCATCGCCGGTGCACAGGACCGAGAGATGGACCTCCTGCTCGTGACCCTGAAGCCAGGCGCCAGCACCTACCAGGAAAGGGCGCACTACGGAGACGAGTGCGGGTACGTCCTGACCGGCAAGATCGTGATCAACATCGGGAAGGAGACGTACAAGGCCTCGGCCGGGGACACGTTCTACTACACGGCGAACAGGAAACACTGGATAGAGAACAAGTCGGACAAGCCGGCGAAGATCCTCTGGATCTCGGCACCGCCGAGTTTCTGAAAGAAAGGGGGGATGACCCATGATCATCAAGACGCCTACCACGTACTTCATGACCTCGGGTTCGTCGGAGGGGTTCACGAAGCTGAATGCTTTCGACGGTGCGCTCATGGCCGCCGGTATCGGCAACACGAACCTCGTGAAGATGAGCAGCATATGCCCCCCCCACACGACACAGGTGGATTCCGTGAACCTCCCGCACGGCGCCCTCGTGCCGGTGGCCTACGCGTCGATCACGTCCGACAGGCCGGGCGAGGTCATCGCAGCGGCGGTCGCGATCGCCTTCCCCACTGACGAAGACCACGCGGGCCTCATCATGGAGTACTCCGCCAGCGACACGAAGGAGCACGTCGAGGAGAAGGTGCGGAAGATGGCGGAGGAAGGGATGAAGATGAGGGGCAAGGAGGTGCGCGAGATCAAGAGCGTGGCCGTGGAGCACACCGTGAAGGCCTGCGGCGCGGCCTTCGCGGCCGTGGTGCTCTGGGATTAGCGCGGCTCGTCCCCGAACCGGTGCGGCAAGCGAAGGTGAACTCGTTCCTCGCATCCAAGCCCGAAGGGCGGATCGTACTCTTCGGTGCGCCCTTCGACTCCACCTCCAGCTACCGGCCGGGCTCACGCTTCGGCCCGCAAGCCATCCGCGAGGCGTCGCACTCCCTCGAGACCTTCTCGCCGGAACAACTCCTCGACCTCGAGGAATGCCCGTTCACCGACGATCACGACCTCGAGCTCCCCTTCGGCGACCCTTGCCCGGCCCTCGATCTCATAGAGCAGAAGGCGGCCCGGGTGATCTCGCATGGCGGTGTCCCTTTCCTGCTCGGCGGGGAACACCTCGTGAGCCTGGGGGCCATACGGGCAGCCTCGAGCATGTACCCGAACCTCAGGGTGGTCCATCTCGACGCTCACGCGGATCTCAGGGACGAGTACCTTGGAATGAGGCTCTCCCATGCGACCGTCATGAGGCGCGTGCTCGATCTCGTAGGACAAGACCGGCTCCACCAGATCGGGATACGGTCGTGCACCAGGGAAGAACACGAGCTCTCCTCGAGGCTGTCGACGACGCCCGAGAAGGTCTCCCTCTTGGCCGGCGAGAACCCGTGTTACCTCACCTGCGACATCGACATCCTGGACCCTTCCGTGTTGCCCGGCACGGGGACGCCGGACCCCGGAGGGCTGTCGTTCAGGGAGCTCTCGAACCTGCTCGTGTCCATGATAACCAGGCTCAGGGTCGTCGGTATGGACATCGTGGAGCTGTCGCCCGGGCTCGACCCGTCGGGCGTCTCCGCCGTCGTCGCCGCGAAGCTCGTCCGGGAGAGCCTGCTGGCGCTTCACAGGGCGCCGGCGTGCGGCTGAGCCTCATCGCCGGGGTACAACCCAAGAGAATATCCGAAGCAGGAGGAAGACGATGGACAGCATCCTCATCATCGGCGCAGGCGCTGCAGGCAGCGTCGCGGCGAAGAAGTGCGCCATGAACCGCGACGTGTTCGCCAAGATCCACCTCGCATCCAGGACCCTGGAGAAATGCCTCAAGGTGCAGAAAGAATGCGCGACGCCGATCACCGTGTCCCAGGTGGACGCCGACGACGTTTCGCAGGTCGTGGCCCTCATCGAGGAGAAAAGACCCGACCTCGTGCTCAACATGGCCCTTCCCTACCAGGACCTGCCCGTCATGGATGCATGCCTCGAGACGGGCGTACATTACATGGACACCGCCAACTACGAGCCGAGGGACGAGGCGAGGTACAGCTACACCTGGCAATGGGCCTACCATGACCGATTCAAGGACCGTGGCATCATGGCGGTGCTCGGGTGCGGTTTCGACCCGGGCGTGATAAGCATCTTCTGCGCCTACGCACAGAGACACCTCTTCGACGAGATACACTACATCGACATCGTGGACTGCAACGACGGCCAGCACGGCAAGGCCTTCGCGACGAACTTCAACCCCGAGATCAACATCAGGGAGGTTACGCAGAGGGGAAAGTACTGGAAGGAAGGCAGCTGGATCGAGATCGACCCGATGAGCGTCTCGTGCATGATCGACTACCCGGAGGTGGGCCCGAGGAAATCTTACCTCATATACCACGAGGAGGAGGAATCGCTCGTATTGAACATCAAGGGCCTCAAGCAGATACGCTTCTGGATGACCTTTTCCGACAATTACTTGAAGCACCTGGAAGTCTTGCAGAACGTGGGGCTCACCAGGATCGACCCCGTCGTCTACAAGGGCGTGGAGATCGTGCCCCTGGAGTTTCTCAAGCAGCTCCTCCCCGAGCCGTCGTCGCTGGCCGAGAACTACACGGGCAAGACCTCGATCGGCGCCATCATGAGGGGGGTCAAGGACGGCAGGCAGGAGGCCTGCTTCATGTACAACGTGTGCGATCACGCACAGACCTACCGCGAGATCGGGGCCCAGGCCGTCTCGTACACGACCGGCGTGCCGGCCGCAACCGGCGCCATGATGGTCATGAAGGGTCTCTGGAGCGGCACGGGGGTGTTCAACGTGGAGCAGCTCCCGCCCGAGCCGTTCATCGAGGAACTCGCCAGGCAGGGGCTCCCTTGGCACGTGAGGAAGATCGACCCCCGCTCGTACAAAGAACTCTTCGAGACCGCGTAGCGGCAATCCTTGACGAGGTGACCTCGCATGCATGGGATGCGCATCGATGAGCAAGCCCGAGCTCAGGCACGTCTCTCGAGCTGTTCGACCGGGCCCCGAGGAAGGCGAAAAGGGTGTCCTCTTCCCTGTTGCGGCAGCACATGGTCTCGCAGCTCGAACAAGGCCCACGAGTCTCGCTGGGGACCGGTCCATTTCACGAGCAGCCCTTACCACTGCCTTTGCCTGCAGGGCCGTGAGACAGGAGGCCCCGGCAGGGAGGACCCCCTGGACAGGCCGCTGCCGACCAGGCGGAGGCCGCCCCTGAAGGCCTTCTGATTACGGGGGGTGCCGTGTCTGTCCGACCGGTCATGCCGGAACACCTCGCCTCCCGGATCTCGACGATCGCCACACCCGCCTACGTGGTGGATATGGCCGCGCTCATGCGCAACATGGAGACGGCGTCCCTGATCAGGCGCGAGGCCGGCTGCAGAATCCTCCTCTCGACCAAGGCGTTCGCCCTCCCCGAGGTCTTTCCCCTCATGCGCGAACACCTCGACGGCACGAGCGCGAGCGGTCTCTACGAAGCCAGGCTCGGCAGGGAAGAGTTCGGGAAAGAGGTGCACGTCTTCTCCCCGGCCTACAGGGAAGAGACCTTCGGCGAGATCCTGGGCGTGTGCGATCACGTCACCTTCAACTCCCCCTCCCAGCTTGAGCGGTTTCTGCCGGCCGTCGAAAAGAGCGGGAAAGGCGTCCGTGCCGGCATCCGGGTGAACCCCGGCTACTCGAGGGTCACCCTCGGGGGCGAACTCTACGACCCGTGTTCGCCCAGGTCCCGCTTCGGGGTTAGGCGGCACCTCCTCGATGTCCTGCCGTGGGATTCCCTTGACTTCATCCACGTACACGCCCTGTGTGAGTCCCTGCATGACGGCTCGACAGCCCTCATCGAGCACGTGGGGAAAACCCTGGGCGAGTACGTGAGGAGGGTCGGTGCGGTCAACTTCGGCGGCGGCCACTTCATAAACAAGCAGGGGTACGACGTGTGGCAACTCATTCGCGCCGTCCGCTCCTTTAGGCAAACCTTCGGGGTCGAGGTCATCCTGGAACCGGGAAGCGGCCTCGTGGTGGACGCAGGGTACCTCGTTTCCACCGTCCTCGACATCGTGCACAACGAGACCGACATAGCCGTGCTCGACACCTCGGCGGCCTGCCACATGCCCGATGTGCTGGAGGTGCCGTACACCCCGCCCGTCCTCGGGGCCCAAGCGCCTGGCGTCCTCCCCTACACCTGCATCCTCGCGGGCCCCACCTGCATGACCGGTGACATTATCGGCGAGTACTCCTTCGAGGAACCCCTGGAGCCGGGAGACCGGCTCGTGTTCGGAGACATGCTCCAGTACAGCTTCGTCAAGAACAACACCTTCAACGGCATGCCGCTTCCGGACATAGGTCTCCTGCACGAAGACGCCGGATACGAGGTTGTCCGCAGGTTCGGCTACACCGACTTCAGGGGCAGGCTGTAACGTCCCCAGGCCATGCCGCCCTCGCCCGGCCGTGAACCACGAAGCGCAGCTGGGGCCGATCCACAAGGCATCAGGCAATAGGTATCGCCCCCTGACCAGTGACGCCGCCATCGTCCCGGTCCAGATGGCGGCCGTGTCCACCGCGCAGGCGGACGGGATCCGACCTGCTTCGGGCCTGCGTTTCCCGAGGGCTCGGGGAGGGACCGGCAGTGGGGTTCAGGGCCTCTTGAACCAGACGACAGCCGCGCTCGGGAAGCCGGGGGAACCGACCACCGCGTGGAACACGTGGGGATGGTCCATCGCGCATTCGGTCGAGGAAGAGGACCGGGATCAGGAGGACTCGACGACCCCGCTGAAGATGCGGGCGATCTTCGGACCGGCCTTCTCGGCGTTCTCGATGACGGTCTCGAGGGGGGCCCCCCGGTAGTCGTCCGGGTCGTTCACGTTCGTGATGGCCGAGACGGCCAGCACCTCCATGCCGCAGTGAACGGCCTGGATGACCTCCATCACCGTTGACATGCCCACCGCGTCCGCCCCCATGCGGGCGAGCATCCGTGTCTCCGCGGCCGTTTCCATCGACGGCCCGAGCACCTGCACGTACACGCCTTCCCAGAGGTGTATCCCCTCCTGTGCGGCCAGGCCCCTTGCGAGCTCAGCCAGTCTCCTTGAGTAGGGCATGGTCATCTCCGGGAACCTCGGGCCCAGTTGTTCCCTGTTGGGGCCGAGGAGGGGGTTCTGTCCCGTGAAGTTGATGTGGTCGGTGATCAGCATCACGTCGCCGGGAGAGAAGTCGGTTCTCAGGCCGCCTGCCGCATTCGAGACCAGGAGCGTCTTCACGCCGAGCATCCTGAAGACCCTGACAGGCAGGGTGACCTCCTCTGCGGAATACCCCTCGTAGAGGTGGAATCTCCCGCTCATGACGATCACGTCTTTGCCGGCCAGGCGTCCCAGGAGGAGCCTGCCCGAGTGACCCCGGACCGTGGACCTGGGAAAACCGGGGATCTTCGAGTAGGGGTATGTCTGCCGGATCTCGATGGAGCGTTCCATCACGCCGAGGCCGGTCCCGAGTATGATCGCTGTGCTGATGCCGGCGAAGGCCTCGAGGGCCTCCAGGGCCTTCCTGTCGTTGTCCATGGCCTACGTGAGGGGTTCGGCCTTGTCGATGAGCATGATCGGGATATCGTCCTCTATGCGGTACCTGAGCCTGCACGTCCTGCAGACCAGGCCGCTCTCGTCGGGCTCGAGCTCGAGATCTCCCCTGCACTTGGGGCAGGCGAGCACGTCCAGCAGTTCCCTGTCGATGGGCATATCCAACCTCCTCGTGACCCTATCTCACCGTCGGGCCCGCCCTGTCAAGCTGCACGACAAGGGCGTCTCCACGGGGGGTGCCCGGACTTGGTAACGTGGTCATGACCATGCGGGGCCTGCATCCCGGTCGCACGATGCAGCCATGAAACACCCCCCGACAAGACATACCGGGAGACGAGATGCACGAGGAGGAACGCTCGACGAAGGGCATCCTCCTGCACGACCGGGCAAGGCAGGACACAGCCGTCACCGGCTGCACCCTCGACCTGGACCCGGAGACGCCTCCTACTGGACGGGCCGGCTCCGGCCGTCCCCCGCGAGCGACGCCGCAGCCTTCCTGGGGACGGCGGTCTTCTCCTCCCTGCGATCGGGCTCCTTTTCAACCTTGCTGTCCACGAAGACGAGATCGATCACCTCGTCCATGGAACTCACCGGGTGGAACTTGATCTTCTTTTTCACCGTGGGCGGGATCTCTTCGAGGTCCTTCACGTTCTCCTTGGGGATGATGATCTCGAAGATCTTGTTCCTGTGGGCTGCCAGGGATTTCTCCTTGAGGCCGCCTATGGGGAGCACCTTGCCCCTGAGCGTGATCTCGCCGGTCATCGCGATGTCCTTGCGGACGGCACGGTTGGTGAGGGCCGAGATGACGGCCGTGGCCATGGTGATGCCTGCCGACGGGCCGTCCTTGGGGATGGCGCCTGCAGGTATGTGTATGTGGATGTCGTTGTCCTTGTTGAACGTCTCGGAGATCCCGAGCTGCTTGGCCCGCGAGCGGATATAGGTCATGCCGGCCTGGGCCGACTCCTTCATGACGTCCCCCAGGTGGCCGGTGAGCACGAGCTGGCCCCCCTTGCCGTCGGGGCACGGCAGGACCGCGGCCTCGATGTAGAGGATCTCGCCGCCGAACTGCGTCCAGGCCAGGCCTGTGGACACGCCGACCTCGTGTTCCTTGCGCTCCTGTTCCGGGAGGAACTTGGGCACGCCCAAGTACTTGGAGACGTTGCCCGCCGATATCCTGAACGTCTTCCTCTTCTTGCCGTTCTTTTCCGCGATGGTGCGGGCGACCTTGCGGCAGATGGAACCGATCTCGCGTTCCAGGTTCCTCACGCCCGCTTCCTTGGTGTAGTGGTTGATGATGTCCAGGATCGCCTCGTCGGAGAAGTGGATGTCCCTCTGCTTCATGCCGTTCTCGGCGACCTGCCGCTTCACGAGGTATCGCCTGGCGATCTGGAGCTTCTCCTGGTCGGTGTAGCCGGGCAGTTCGATGATCTCCATGCGGTCCTTCAACGGGCCGGGGATGGGATCGGTCAGGTTGGCCGTGGTGATGAACATGACCTTCGAGAGATCGAAGGGCACGTTCAGGTAGTGGTCCTGGAAGGAGAAGTTCTGCTCGGGGTCCAGCACCTCCAGGAGGGCCGAGGAAGGATCCCCCCTGAAGTCCTGCCCGATCTTGTCCACCTCGTCGATCATGAAGACCGGGTTGTTGGAGCCCGCCTGCTTGATCCCCTGGATGATCCGGCCTGGCATGGCGCCGATGTACGTGCGGCGGTGCCCCCTGATCTCGGCCTCGTCGCGGACGCCGCCGATGGAGAGCCGATAGAACTCACGCCCCAGGGCCCTGGCTATGGAGCGGCCGAGGGAGGTCTTGCCGACGCCCGGGGGCCCCACGAAGCACAGGATCGCGCCCTTCTTCTCGGGGTTGAGCTTCCGCACGGCCAGGTACTCGAGGATCCTCTGCTTGACCTTGTCCAGACCGTAGTGGTCCTCGTCGAGTATCTTCGAGGCCGCCTTGATGTCGAGCCGGTCCTGGGTGGACCTGCTCCAGGGGAGATCGACCATCCAGTCCAGGTAGGTCCGGATGATGTTCGCCTCGGCCGAGTCCTGGTGCATCATCTTGAGGCGGTCGAGCTGCTTCACCGCCTCCTTCTTGACGTCCTCGGGCATGCCGGCGTTGTTGATCTTCTCGAGGTATTCCTCGATTTCCTTGCTCTTCTCGTCCACCTCGCCGAGTTCCTGCTGGATGGCCCTGAGCTGCTCGCGGAGGAAGTATTCCCTCTGGGTCTTACTCATCTCCTCCTTGGCCTGGGACTGTATCCTCGCCTGGACCTCAGAGAGCTCCATCTCCTTGGAGAGGAGCTGGTTGACGTGGCGGAGCCTCTCGACCGGGTCGATGATCTCGAGGACGTGCTGGGACTCCTCGACCTTGAGCCTGAGGTTGGAGGCGACGAGGTCGGCGAGCCTGCCCGGGTCGTCAATGGCCTCGAGTATGGACAGTGCGTCGGGAGACACGATACCCCTGAGCTGCAGGATGCGCTCGGATTGCTCCTTCACCGTGCGCATCATGGCCTCGACCTCGACGGTTATCTCCTTCACCTCGGGCTCGTCGATCTTCTCGATATCGACGCTGTAGAACCCCTTCTCTTCCCTGATGAATCTCTTCACGCGCGCCTTGGCCACGCCCTGGACGAGGATCTTCACCCTCCCGTCGGGCAGCTTCAGCATGCGGATCACCATGGCGACGGTCCCCACGGTGTAGATCTGGTCTTCCGTGGGTTCCTCGATGCTCGAGTCCTTCTGCGCGGCGAGGAAGATATACCTGTCCTTGTTGAGGGCCTCGTCGACGGCCTTGATGGACAGACCCCTGCCCACGAACAGGGGCAGGATCATGTACGGGTAGATCACCACGTCCCTGATGGGCAAAAGGGGTATGTTCTCTGGTATCTCCAACGTCTGTTTCTCGTTCTCCATCAAGTTTCTCCTAGGATATCTCTATCCTCTTGACCTTCTTCACCCCTTCTTCGATGCGGGCGATCCGTATCTTGAGGACCCCGTCCATGAAACGGGCGTCCACCTGCTCGAGGTTGAACCGTTCCGGTATCTCGAATTCCCTCGTGAACTTGCCGAAGCCCCGTTCCATGCGTATGTACCTCACCCCGCGGTTGGTCACGGCGTCCTTCTTGGTTCCCGATATCACGATCGACCTGCCCATGACCTCCACACTCACGTCCTCGGGGCACACCCCCGGTATCTCGGCCTCGATGCACAGCCCATCAGCGTTCTCGTATACGTCGATCAGGGGATGGAACACGCCGATGCGCTCGCCGTGGGCCTCCGGACCCAGAAGCAGACCGATAACTTCCTGAAATTTGAGATTGAACATGAAGACCTCGAGTGTCTGTAATCATCAGTACCTTTATAGGATCGGATTCCGGCAAGTCAAGCTCGAGTCCCTGATGCGGCCGTTTGCCCCGTGGCTGCGGACCTCCTCCTCTGTTTTGTCCTGATCGCGTGTATGCGATTTCGCCTTTCCCGGTCTCCTCAACCGCAGGCGAGTTGCACCCGACCCTGGCACTCCCCCCCGGCGGGGACCCTGCCCCTCACATGGACTGCGCTCCATGCGTTCATGGAGTGACGATCGTGCACACAGGCGCTCTGCACGGGCGTATCGTGAAGGGTTTCACACAAGGGCTTCCGACGGTCATCAATGCGCTCACCCGCTCGGCAGGCGGTGGCCATGGCCGGTGCCGCTTGGGGCGAGGTTGACAGACCCATGCCCGAAACGTATTATTGAGAGCATTCAATCCATCCAGGAAGCGATTCTCTCGACCCATGGCCCTCAACCCTACCATGCGCGGGCGACGGATGCCCATCGTGTTCACGGACCTCGACGGTTCGTTGATGGACCACGCGGATTACTCGATCGACGGTGCGCGGCATGCGCTCGAGGCCCTGCGATCGAAGGCGGTGCCCCTCGTCGTGTGCACGAGCAAGACACGTTTCGAGCTGGAGACAGTGCTCGTCTCGATCTCACCCGAGAGCCCCTTCATCGTGGAGAACGGGGGCGGGATATTCTTCCCCCCTGCATGCAGTGAATGGATCATCCCCGACGCACGGCCCGTCGGGCGTCTGAGGTGCGTGTCGCTCGGCGCGCCGTACGCGTTCATCAGGTCCTTCATGGATCGTGTGGGCAAACGGTTCAGCGCGAGGGGGTTCGCGGACATGGGCGTGGACGAGGTGTCGCTTCTCACGGGCCTGGATCCCGAAGAAGCCAGGCTCGCGCGCATCCGGGAGTTCTCCGAACCGTTCGTGATCGAGCGTGAAACCGACCTGTCAGGCCTCGAGGCGGAGGCTGCCGCATCGGGGCTCGTGATCACCAGGGGTGGCAGGTTCTACCACCTGGTGGGAAAGGATACGGACAAGGGCGTTGCCGTCAGGCGCGTCATCAAGACCGTTTCGCACAACCTGGGGAGAGACATCGTCTCCATCGCGATAGGGGACAGCCCCAACGACTTTCCCATGCTCGAGGCAGTCGACATCCCCGTGCTCATTCCGCACGAGGACGGGTCCATCGAGGGTGTCGACCTGCCGGGCCTCGTGAGGGCGACCCGTCCGGGAAGCAAGGGATGGAACGATGCGGTGATGGAGATCCTGCACACCATCGAGTTGTAGCAGGGCACACCGCTTCCCCGGGCCGGAGGGGACGACACAAAGGAGGTCGTATGACGACGGCGAGGAGGTTTTCCACCGCCCTGAGGGACTATGCACGGGAGAAGATCGAGAGGCTCGGCAGCGCCGAGATCGTCGTCGGTATCCCCGCGTACCTGTGCGACGACTCCATCGTCAACGTGATCAAGACCATCCGCAAGGGTCTCGACACCCACTTTCACGGGGCGAAGGCCCTCATCATGGTCTCCGACGGCGGCTCCACGGACGACACGAGGGACGCGGCCATGGCCTACGACGTCAAGTCGTTCAACATCGAGAAGATCATCACCATCTACCGGGGCCTGCCAGGCAAGGGCTCGGCCATCAGGGCCATCTTCGAGGCGGCCGTGTTTCTCAAGCCCAAAGCCATCGCCCTTTTCGACTCGGACCTCGTCTCCATCACGCCCCTGTGGATCAAGAACATCCTCGACCCGGTCATGAACGGCTATGACTTCGTTGCGCCGGACTACATCCGGTACAAGTTCGACGCCACCATCACCAACTCCATCGCGTACAACCTCACCAGGGCCTTGTACGGGCGCCGCATCCGCCAGCCCATCGGCGGCGACTTCGGGGTCTCCCCCCGGCTCGCCAAGTACTACCTCGACCAGGAGGACGTCTGGGAGACCGACGTGGCCCGGTTCGGCATCGACATCTGGATGACCACCACGGCCATCGTGGGCGGGTTCGATATCTGCCAGGCCAGGCTCGGGGTGAAGGTCCACGGCGAGAAGGACCCTGCCGCAGACCTGGGCCCCATGTACCGCCAGGTGGTGGGCACGAGCTTCCGCCTCATGGAGATGTACCAGGACTTCTGGAAGAAGGTGAAGGGCTCCCGCGACATCCCCTCGCTGGGAGAGTACCCCCTCGAGGAGCCCGCCCCCTTCGACATCAACCAGGACGACCTGGTAGAGTACTTCCAGACCGGGTATTTCAATTTCAACGGCGTGTGGCGTCAGATCCTCGAGGAAAAGGATATGGCGGTCTACGAGGGCCTCGTCAACAGCACATCCAGAGACTTTTTCCTGCCCATCGACACCTGGGTGCGCACGGTGTACCGCTGTGCAGCTGCGTTCCACTCCACGCCCAGGCAGCGCATGAAGGTCCTCAACACGATGATACCCCTGTATTACGCGCGCGTGGCTTCACTGGTGAACGAGCTCAAGGACAGAGACGGGCCCCTGGCCGAGGAATTGTTCCAGGAGCAGGCGGGCGTGTTCGAAGACATGAAGGGATACCTGCTCGATATCTGGCAGTAAGGAGACCCTGACCATGGCAGACTTCTACCAACACCCCATGATCGCGACGTTGCAGCGACTGAAAGACAGGCCTATCGGGAACATGGAGTCGGAACTGGAACTCATCAGCCTCAAGAGGAAGATGGTGCTCCTGCTGCCCGCGCTCGTGAGCGAGTTCGACACCCCGTCCATGCCTCGCATCATCGACGAGCTGACCCAAGTGAACTATCTCTCCAAGATCGTCCTTTCCCTCGACAGGGCCGACTGGGACCAGTTCGAGACGGTCAAGAAGAAGTTGTCCCTCCTGCCTGCAGAGGTGAAGGTTGTCTGGCATGACGGGCCGAGGCTCCAGGGCCTCTACGATGAACTGAGGAAGAACGATTTCAGGCTCGAGGTACCGGGAAAGGGGAGATCCGTCTGGATGACCGTCGGCTACATCCTGGCGGACCGCGACGTGGACGCCATAGCCCTCCACGACTGCGACATCATGAACTACTCGCGCGAGATCGTTGCCCGCCTGTTCTACCCCATCGTCCACCCCGCCCTGGACTATGAGTTCAGCAAGGGGTACTACGCCCGGGTGACCGACCGTCTCTACGGGAGGGTCACGAGGCTCTTCTACCTGCCGCTCATCACCACCCTGAAAAAGATCCTCAGAACGAACACCTTTCTCGAGTACCTGGGTTCCTTCCGCTACGCGCTGGCAGGCGAGTTCGCCATGATCTCCTCGCTCGCCCGCGGCATCAGGATATCGCCCACGTGGGGGCTGGAGATCTCGCTCCTCAACGAGGTCTACCAGAGGACCGCGCCCGAGAGGATATGCCAGGTGGAGATCGCCGAGACCTACGAGCACAAACACCAGGGCCTGGAAAAGGACAAGCCGGACAGCGGCCTCATACGGATGGCGACCGACATCGCGGAGGCCCTCTTCAGGATACTGAGCCAGGACGGGGTCGTCCTCAGCCAGTCATTCTTCAGGACCATGTTCACGACCTACATGGAGGAGTCGCGCATGGCCATCGAGAAAAACAACGCCCTGTCGCTCATCAACGGCCTCACGTACGACCGCCACAGCGAGATCGAGGCCTCCGAGGCATTCGTGGAATCGCTCAAGACGGCCACCGCCAACTTCGTGTCAGACCCCGTGGGCATCCCCATGATGAGTGCCTGGACCAGGATCAGCGCCGCAATCCCGGACTTCCAGGAACGCCTCTACCACGCAGTGGAGGAAGACAACAGGATGTAGCCCATACCCTCGGGCGCCCTCACCCTACGGCCAGAGACCTGAAGGCGATGTAGGCTGCATACGCGACAACGAGGGCGAACCCCTCCAGTCTCGTGATCCTCCTGGACGCCGTCAACGCCATGGGCATGAGCACCAACGATATCGTGAGCATGGCCGTAAGGTCCAAGGCCCCGCCGCCGGGGACCTGCACCGGTGCGATGGCGCCCGCAAGTCCCATGACAAAGCACAGGTTGAAGATGTTCGACCCCACCACGTTGCCCAAGGCCAGCTCTGGCTCGTTCCTCCAGGCGGCGATACAGGAGGCCGCGAGCTCCGGCAGGGAGGTGCCCACGGCCACCACGGTGAGCCCGATGAGGCCCTCGGAGACCCCGAGGCCCCTGGCCGTCCCCACCGCACCCATCACGGTGAGCTTGCCGCCTGCCACGAGCAGGGCCAGGCCGGCCAGGGTCCTCACCATGTCCGAGAGCAGGGATCCTCCCACAGGTGCGGCGATGCGCTTCTCCACCTCCTCGAGGTAACGGTCGGAACGTCTCGCCCGCACGGCGTCGAAGATGTTGTAGTAGAGGAAGACCCCGAAGAGGAGCAGGAGCACGAGGCAGTCGGAACGCGAGAAGACATCCGGCATGCCCTGCAGCAATCCATCGAGACCGAGGAGCACCGCCACCGCGGAGACCAGGATCATCATGGGGATCTCCCGGACGATGACCGTGCCGTCCACCTGGATGGGTCTGAACACGGCGGCCAGGCCCAGGATGAGGCCGATGTTGGCCAGGTTCGACCCGATCACGTTCCCGAAGGCTACGCCGCTGCTCCCCTGGAGCACGGCCACGAGGTTCACCACGAGCTCCGGGGCGCTCGTGCCGAAGGCCACGATGGTGAGCCCGATGATGAGCGGCGAGACCCGCAAGGCCCGCGCCACGCCTGAGGCGCCCCTGACGAGGAGCTCCCCTCCCCCGAAGAGCATGGCGACGCCGAGAGTGAGAAACAGTGCAGAGACCATGTCCAGAGAGCTTTGAAGATTTTCTGGTGGAAATCAACAGATAAATGCGCCATGCCAGGTGCCGAAAACGAGCCGCTCGAACAGGGAATCGACGGGAAGGCAGGGAATCGTCCCTGTTTACGAGGATCTCGGGCATAGTCAAGGGTATGCCGGAATACACGGGCAAACCCCCGAACGTCATCCTGATGGCCAGAGCAGCATACACCTCAGCCGTTGCCTCCCACCTGCCGGACGACCACCGTGTCGGATCCCTCCTTGGCGACGTCCGTGCCCGTGATGCCCATCGTCTCCCTGTTCTTTCTCCGTTTCGTCTCAGCGCCGTTTCCCGGAAAGATGAGGATGATGGAGAAAAGCGCCGTACCGCCTCTTCATCCAACTCGCCAGGCCTTTCCAGAACCCCGCACCAAGAGAACATCGCTTGCACGGATTGAAAAATGATCAGGGCCTTCTGGTAACCGTGATCTGCATCGACTCCATTGACAGCCTCGCACGGGCTGCGGTAGAGAAGAAGGCACCCGAGCGGGGATGGAGTCCCCCCTGTAACCGCCTGCAGGCTGATGACTCCTGACAGAGAGATCTGAAAGGAGCCACGCATGGTCGCCGCACCGCCTATGCATTCGAACGTTGACGCCAGGAGACTTATGGACAGCGTCCGTGAGGCCGCCGATCGGTTCCGCATCGCCTCCCTGCACCGCCAGATCGAGATCTGCGAGAACCTGCTCGCCCGACCTCCCCTCATCGACATCGCCGTCTTCGGGCAGTTCAAGGCGGGAAAGAGCTCGTTCATCAACAGCCTCACAGGCCGTGACATCCTGCCTGTCGGCGTCATCCCGGTCACCACGGTGATCACGCGCCTGTCTTACGGAGAGCCTGAGCATGCAACCGTGACCTTCCTGGACGGCACCCGGACCGATGTCGGGCTCGAGGAGTTGGGTCAGTACATCTCCGAGACGGAGAACCCATCCAACGAGAAACAGGTGGACATGGTGGATATCGAGCTCCCGTCTCTCCAGCCCTACCCTGGGCTGCGCCTGGTGGATACGCCCGGCCTGGGGAGCGTGTTCACCTATCACCGTGAAGCCTCTCGGAACTGGCTCCCGGAGGTGGGAGCGGCGATCTTGGCCGTGAGCTCGGACCGGCCGCTGTCAGAGAACGACCTTGACCTCATCGAGGAGCTGTCGCAGCACACCCCGCGCATCGTGATCCTGCTCACCAAGGCCGACCTGCTCACCCCTGAGCAGCAGAGAGAGGTGGTGGAGTTCTTCCGGAAGACCCTGAAGCACAAGCTCGACCGGGAATTCCCGGTATACCCCTACTCGACACGAACCGGCACGGACCAGCTCAGGCAGAGGATAGCATCCGATCTCCTCGCGGGCATCTCCGCCAACCTCGACCATGAGTTCACCCGCATCGTCCGCTTCAAGACCCAGTCCCTGCTCGGCAGGTGCCTGACCTACCTCGAGGTGGCACGGGCGAGTTCCCTGGAGGCGGACCAGGACCGAGAGGCACTGAGGGACAAGGTCCTGGGCGAGAAGATGGCCATGGAACGGATCAGGGAGGAGGTGTCCGTCATCACCCGGGAGATCCAGGGACAGACCCGCATGCTCCTGAAGAACCACCTGGACAGGTTCGAGGCACCCCTTACGGAGAAGATCAGGACGAGGCTCTCTCATGAGCTGCCGACCTGGAAAGGCAACCTGTGGAAACTCACGAGGCGTTACGAGGAGTGGCTCGCCGACACCATGACCGAAGAGATAGGACGGATATCGCAGGCCGAGAACGTCCACTTCTTCGGCACCCTGAACAAGGCGCACCGGACGCTCATGCGCTACCTCGAGACGTTCCGTCTGGTTTTGGGAGAGAGCATCTCCCGCGTTCTGGGCATCAGGCTGCCGGATGCAGACTGGAAGATCGAGGTGGCCGAGCCCGAACACCCGGACATCCGGGTGCTGTTCGCATTCGACATCCACTGGGATCTTCTCTGGTTTCTCATCCCCATGTTCGTGTTCAGGCCGCTCTTCGAACGGCACTACCTGCGCGAGGTCGCCTGGGCCGTGGAGATGAACCTGTCGCGGCTCGCCGCCCAGTGGGAGTCGCGGATCAACAAGGCCATCGAGGTCATGAAGGACCAGGCGCTCGCCTATATCGAAGAGGAACTCGCCACCATCGACGCCCTGCTGTCCGACACCAAGGGCAGGACCAAGGAACTGGACGACCTGATCGGCATGCTCAGGTCCATGCAGAACGGGTCGTGACCAACCCACGCGTTTTCCACGCAGATTCCTGATTGGCGGGATTCACGAAAACCACAAAGGAGATACCCATGACCATACCCTTCTCCATCGCCGCCCTGTGGCTCGGGCTCGCGGTCATCGCGACCGTCATCGCCTCCTACCTGAGGATCTCCATGGCCCTCGTGGAGATCTGCGTGGGCATGGCCGCGGGCGCGGCGTGCGAGTATTACCTCGGACAGGGGCTCATCGGCGCCGATGCCGAATGGCTGCGCTTCCTGGCGTCATCAGGCGCGATCCTGCTCACCTTCCTGGCCGGCGCCGAACTGGAACCCCAGGTGATGCGCGCCAAGTGGAAAGAAGTAACCGTGGTGGGCATCGTAGGCTTCCTGGCGCCCTTTGCCGGGTGCGCGGCCCTGGCGCACTATCTCTTGGGGTGGTCTCCCCAGGCGAGCCTGCTGGCAGGGGTGGCGCTCTCCACCACCTCCATGGCGGTCGTCTATGCCGTGATGCTGGAGACCGGTTTCAACCGCACCGAGTTCGGCAAGGGCATCCTCGGTGCATGCTTCGTGAACGACCTGGGTACGGTCATCGCTCTTGGGCTGCTCTTTTCGCCCTTCACCGCCAAGACCCTCGTCTTCATCGCGGCGAGCGCCGTTTTCCTGGCCGTCCTTCCCCGGCTCTCAAAGCGCTTCACCAGGAAATTCGGTCACCGGACAGCCGCCATCCGGGCCAAGTGGGTCATGTTCACCCTGTTCGGCCTGGGCGCCCTGGCCCTGTGGTCGGGCAGCGAGGCGGTGCTGCCCGCCTACGTGGCGGGCATCGTGCTTGCCGAGTTCGCGGCGAAGGACGAGCTGTGGATCAGACGGATGCGGACCCTGTGCATAGGGTTCCTGACACCCTTCTACTTCCTCAGGGCGGGATCCCTGGTGAGCCTGCCCGCCATAGCCGCAATGCCGCTCGTCTTCCTGGCGCTCCTGGCCGGCAAGGTGGCGAGCAAGATCTTCGGCCTCTACCCGTTCATATCCATGTTCAGGAAGGAGACGAACGAGCGGTGGTACTACACCCTCATGATGTCCACGGGCCTGACCTTCGGGACCATCTCCGCCTTGTACGGGCTGTCGCATGGCATCGTCGGCCGCGAGCAGTATTCCTTTCTCGTGGCCGGCGTGATCGCGAGCGCGGTCATCCCCACAATGATCGCGAACCTCGCCTTCATCCCGTACTCGCTGTTGCCGGGAACGCCTGAACCTACTGCCGAGGAGATCGAAGAAGGTCCCGGTAACGAGTGACGGTGCCTCTGAACCTAAGACGGCGAAAGGTCGCCCAGGGGGTTCTCACAAACCCGCGCACGAGGTCTGTCGCCTTTCAGCTCCTGTTCTTACAGCAAATGAACTCGAGTCTTGTGATCAATCAGCGTCGAAGCGTGGGTCACATCTCTTCAAGTTGAGCGGTGCATTTTCCGAAGACTATCTTAATCACTTATAAAGGAGATCCATGGAAATGAAGAACGATCGCAAGCTCTTGCAGGTAAGCTCGATTCTGGCCGTACTGTTCATCTTGGCCCTATCCATCTTCTCGTGCGGCGGTGGTTCGGGGGGGTCTGGATCCGAAGATTCCATTTCTCTGGCAAATGGCTGGGAGAGAGAGGATGGGGTGCGTTTCACGGATCCTTATGCATTCAACCCGGACATCGTTTCTCTGGAGGAAGGCGGATTCCGAATGTATTTCGAGAAGGAAGTCTCCCAAGGAGAGCATAATATCTACAGCGCTTTCTCCGAAGACGGACTGATTTGGACTCAAGAGGACGGAACCCGGGTGGCGGGAGCCAATATGCCCGCAGCCGTAGCGCTTCCCGACGGGAGGGTTCGCATATACTACAACTGGGGTGGGGTTGTGAAGAGCTCCATATCTGAAGACGGGCTTGTCTTTGCAGCCGAGTCTGGTACGCGTCTGAGCCCGGACGAAGACGATGAAACCGGAGGGATAAAACACCCCGACGTGATCAGGCTTCCCGACGGGACCTTCCGGATGTACTATGATGCGGTGGACAGTGAAGAAGTGTACAGGATCAAGACCGCCGTATCGGACGATGGCCTTTCATGGACCAAACAGGGGATCGCGATAGAGCCATCCATGGTAATGGCCGTAAACAGCAGAATCCCCACGTTGGACATGACCGGGACAGCGGGTGCGGTGGTTGACGGATCCGGCGCCATACGTATCTTCTTCGCCACGAGAGGGCCGAACTCTTCTTCGCGCCAGAAAGGCATCTACATGGCGACATCCTCAGACGGCACAACCTTTACCGTATCTTACCCGCCTGTCATCGGAGAGTTTTCCATCGGGGATGATTTCTACGCCCCCATGGACGCCGAGGCTGTCTTCACCGATGAGGGGCTCAGGTTGTACTACTGGATCGGAACCTCTGAGGTTCTGCCGGAGTCAGGCATATACAGCCTCTTCAACCCGTCCATCACGTACGACTGAAGTTGGTCAGAGGGTTGTCTCCAGGCCACGTGCATAGAGACGTCGAGGATCGCCTGGTGGAAGAACGATTGAAGCGAGGGGGGCAGTCACGGTCCGCCCCCCTCGCTTCTCAAGCAATGCGTTTGTTTTGAGATCAAGCCTTCTTGTGATGCTCCCGCCGCCTGAACGCGAGGACGAGCACGAAGCCGATGATGAGCAGTGCGGCCGCGATATAGAGCGACTGGTCCTTGAACTGGGCGAAGGCCAGCGGGCCCACGATACCTGCGCAAGCCCACGCCGTGAGCATGAAGCCGTAGACCTTGCCGATGTAGCCCGGCCCGAAGTTGTCGGCCGCGAAGGCGGGCATGGTGGCGAAGCCGCCGCCGTAGCAGGCGAGCAGGTAGCACGCGGCGATCATGAAGATGTAGTACTGGCTGATCACGCCTGTTGCCACGAGAATGTAGATCACCGCCTGGGACGCGAACATGAACCCGAACACGCCCCTTCTGCCGATGGCCTTGATATCTGACACACGGGCCCAGAAGAGCCTGCCCAGCCCGTTGAAGATCGCAGAGATCGACACTACCGTTCCTCCGGCGACAGCGAGAGTCTTCTTGAGCGCTTCGGGGTCGTTCAGGATGTTCGGGTCAGAAACGAGAGGCTTGTAGTAGTCCTGCGCGAGGGGCGAAAGCTGGGAGATGAGACCGAGGCCCGCAGACACGTTCAGGAACAGCATGCCCCAGAGCATCCACCACTGGGGTGTCTTGATGGCCTCGTCGAAGGTGTAGGAGTCGGCGGCGGAAACCGTGGTTGCCGAGGGGGTGAACCCGGCCGGCAACCAGCCCGCGGGCGGGTTCTTGAAGAGCTGGGCGGCGCCGACGCACAGCACCAGGAAGATCACGCCCCAGATGTAGAAGGTCAGGGCCACGCCTGACTCGGTCAGCCCGCCAGCATAGGCGTTGATCATGGCGGGTGCGATCTTGCCCATGAAGAACGCGCCCAGGCCGAAGCCCATGACCGCGAGCCCGGTCACCAGGCCCCGCTTGTCAGGGAACCACCGGATCAGCGTTGCGATGGGCGTGACGTAGCAGAAGCCGTTGCCGAGACCGCCGATGATCCCGTAGGACAGGTACAAGAGGGGAAGGCTCGCCACCTGGTCTGCGAGACCCGAGAGGATCGTGGCGATACCGAAGAGTATGGCGCCGATGGTGGCGACGAAACGCGGGCCCTTCTTGTCGACGAGCGTTCCTCCGAAGGCGGCAGAGGTGCCCACCATGAACATGAAGATCATGAACGTCAGCTGCGTCTGGGTCTCTCCCCATCCATGGACGCCCATCAACGGCTTCTTGAAGACCGACCAGGCGTACACCGTCCCCAAGCACAGCTGCATGACGACAGCTGCGATTGCAATGCCCCAACGCTTGCTCTCCAGATTCTCGTTCGCCATATGGAAGCCTCCTCTCATGTATTATCGAGTGTGTTGCGATCGCGCCCTTGTACCATTATACACCGCAAGAGGGCAAGCCCTCCATACCGCAGTCGCCTTCTCCTTGCAAGAGTGGTCATGGCTTTGCATCGTTCGGGCACTCATATATCCATAGAGCCCTGAAACCACGCGCCCGGCTGGCCGAAAACCACCTGGAACCGCGGCGCGTGGTTCGTGCTCTTTTCAAGCCCACTCATGCAGCCTTGTCGATTCTCACCGCGCACACCTTGAACTCGGGGATGTTCGCAACCGGGTCGACGGCCCGGATGGTGAGCCTGTTCACCGCCGCCTCGCTGTAGTGGAAGGGGATGAACACGACGCCCTCGTCGCACCTCTCCGATACCTGGGCCGAGACCTCGATGGACCCCCTGCGGCTGGTCACCCTCACCCTGTCACCGTCCGCGATACCGAGCCTGCCCGCATCTCCGGGGTTGATCTCGACGAAGGCCCCGGGCGATCGCGACACGAGCGCCTTGGAGCGCCTGCTCATGGTGGCCGTGTGGTACTGGTAGAGAATACGGCCGGTGGTGAGGATGAACGGGTACTCCTTGTCCGGCAGCTCAGCCGCATCGACGTGTTCGCAGGGAGAGAACAGGCCCTTGCCCCTGGTGAAGGCGTGGGCGTGCAGGATCGGCGTGCCGGGGTGCTCGGGCGTCGGGCACGGCCACTGGATGCCTTCCCACTCGATGCGGTCGTAGGTGATGCCGGCGTACGACGGGGTCACGCGGGCGATCTCCTCGAAGACCTCGGCCGCGCTCCGGTAGCTCCAGGCGGCGCCCATCCTCGATGCGATGTCCGTGATGATGTGCCAGTCGTCCCTAACCTCGCCCGGGCCCTCGATCGCCTTTCTCACCCTTTGCACGCGACGTTCGGTGTTGGTGAACGTCCCCTCCTTCTCAGCCCACGCCGTGCTCGGCAGGATCACGTGGGCGTACTGTGCCGTCTCGTTCATGAAGATGTCCTGGACCACGAGCAGATCCAGGTTCTTGAGCGCCTCGCGCACGTGGTCGATGTCGGGGTCGGACATGAGGGGGTTCTCTCCCATGACGTAGAGGGCCTTCAGTGCGCCTTGGGCCGCCGCGTCCATGATCTTGGGTATGGTGAGCCCAGGCTTGTTGAGGAGCTTCACGCCCCAGGCATCCTCGAAGGGCTTCCGTTCGGCGTCCTCGGTCACCTTCTTGTATGCGGGAAGGGTCCCCGGCAGGCACCCGACGTCGCAAGCGCCCTGGACGTTGTTCTGGCCCCTGAACGGGTTCACGCCCGTGCCAGGCCTGCCGATGTTGCCCGTGAGCATGGCCAGGTTGGCCAGAGACTTGACGTTGTCCGTGCCGTTGATGTGCTGGGTGATGCCCATGGCGTACACGATTGCCGATGCGCCGGAGGTGGCATAGAGTCGCGCGGCCTTCTTCAGGTCCTCGGCAGGGATCCCCGTGACCCGCTCCACGTAGTCCGGGGTGTACTTCTTGAGCACCTCCTTGAGGGCGTCGAAGTTCTCGGTGCGCTCGTCTATGAAGGCCTGGTCGTGAAGGTTCTCGGTGACGATCACGTTCATCAACCCGTTGATCCAGGCGATGTCCGTCCCCGGCTTCTGTCTCAGCCAAACGGTCGCGAACCTGGCGAGGTCGATCCTCCGCGGGTCGGCAAGGATCAGCTTCGCCCCGCGCTGGGTCACCGCCCTCTTGATGAACGTGGAGATCACCGGATGGTTCTCCGTGGTGTTGCTGCCGGTCACGAGGATGCACTTCGACTCCTCGAGGTCGGCGATAGAGTTCGTCATGGCCCCGGAACCGAATGCGATGGCCAGACCGGCCACCGTGGAGCTGTGTCAGAGCCGGGCGCAGTGGTCCACGTTGTTGGTGCCGATCACCGCGCGCATGAATTTCTGGAAGAGGTAGTTCTCCTCGTTCGTGCACCGGGCCGAGGAGAGACCGGCGATAGCGTCCGGGCCGAAGGTGTCCCGGATGGACGACAGCCTGTCGGCCACGTACGCGATGGCCTCGTCCCAGCTCGCCTCCTTGAGTTCGCCGTCGATGCGGATCAGCGGTTTCGTGATCCGGTCGGGATGGTCGAGAAAGTCGAACCCGAACCTGCCCTTGATGCAGAGGCTGCCCCTGTTGGGTGCGGGCGCGTTCCACCTGGGCGTCGTCACCTTGACCACGCGGCCGTCCTTCACGTTGAGCTCCATCTGGCAGCCCACACCGCAGTACTCGCACGTGGTGCGCACCTTGCGCGCCTCTCCGGCCCTGCTCTTGAAACGCCCCTGCTTCTCGTAGAGCGCACCCACGGGACACAGCCTCACGCACTCGCCGCAGAACACGCAGGTGGAGTCCTCGTAGGCCAGGTGGAAGGCGGGGCCCACGTCGGCCGTGGGGCCGCGGCCCGAGAAGTCGAGCACCTGGTTTACCTGGATCTCGTTGCAGGCCCTCACGCACAACCCGCACAGGATGCACTTGTTCATGTCGCGCACGATCATCTCGTTGCCCTGCTCCACGGGCCTGAAGCCCTCGGGCTCGCTGAACCTGGGTGCGTCTATGCCGAGTTCATACGCCAGGCTCTGGAGCACGCAGTCGCCGCTCTGTTCGCACACGAGACAGTTGTGATGACCCTGGGTGAGCAGGAGCTCCACGGACAGGCGCCTGGCCTTCAACACCCTCTCGCTCTTCGTGTTCACCACCATGCCGTTCTCTGCAGGCATCGCGCACGATGTGACGAGCGAGCGCGCACCCTGCACCTCCACCACGCACACCCTGCATGCGCCCACGGGCTTGAGCTGCTCGTGGTGGCAGAGCACCGGGATGGCGATGCCGTTGTCCCTGGCCACCTCGTACACGGTGCTTCCAGGCGTGAATGTGCACTCCCTTCCATCGATGGTTATGACCATACCTTTCCTCCCACGATATCGATTGCCATGGACACTGAAGAATACATACCGCATCGCCCGGGGTCTCGCGGACGTGCCGAGCCATCATGGTGGGGTATCCATGGGCTGATTTCCCGACGTCTTATCAATATGTCCCACCTTATAGGCTCATTTCTGCTCGTTCTGCAACACCGGGATCACCCGTTTCATGTCTTTGTGCCGCCCTCTTCCACTCGGGCAAGGAGCGACCGCTCGTACGGGAAGGGCTGAAGGACCCGGTCGAGGACACCGTGGACGTACGAGATCGCGACCCCGTAGTTCGTCACCGGCACCCCGGCATCCTTGAGCATCCCTATCCTGTTCAGCATCTCCGCCCTGTTGATCATGCACCCACCGCAGTGGACGGCAAGCTTGTACGAGGAGACGTCACGGTCGAGCACGGGCCCCGCGTGCACGTCGAAGGAGAGGTCCCGGCCGGTGTACTGTCTGAGCCACCTGGGGATCTTCACCCTCCCTATGTCGTCGGGCAGGGGGTGATGGGTGCAGGCCTCCAGGATGAGGACCCTGTCGCCGTCAGCGAGACCTTCGATCGCTCTGACCCCCTCGACGAAGGTCGCCAGGTCGCCCTTGAGCCTCGAGAAGAGGATGGAGAACGTCGTCAGCCTCACGTCCGGGGGCAAGTCGCCCGAGACCTTGAGAACCACCTGGGAGTCGCAGACGGCGAGCGAGGGCGGACGGGCGAGCCCTCTCATCACGTACTCTATCTCCCTCTCCTTGGCGACGACCGCCACGGCGTCGTTGTCGAGGATGTCCCTGATGACCTGGACCTGCGGCAGGATGAGCCTCCCCCTTGGCGCCCCGAGGTCTATGGGAACGATGAGGAGCACGCAATCGCCGTGACCGATGAGGTCGCCCACGATCGTCGGGGGTTCGGGCCTCAGCGAGGACGCTGCATCGACGATCGCCTGCCTTGCCCGGTCGATGCCCTCGCCGGTGAGCGAGCTCACCGTGACGTGGCGCACGCCTGTTCGATCGAGCGTATCGACGACCTCTCTCCCGGGACGTTCGACGTCAGCCTTGTTGAACACCACGATCGTGACTATCCCTCTCCCGGAAAGCCGTCTCATGAGGTCCCTGTCGTCCTCGTCGAGCCCTTGGGCCGTTGTCACGAGGAGGGCGACGTTCACCTTGCCCAAGACGGCCAGGGTCTTCTTCACGCGCATCGTGCCGAGCTCGCCGGTGTCGTCGATGCCAGCGGTATCGTAGATGTACACCGGCCCGACACCCGATATCTCCATGGCCTTGCCCACCGGGTCGGTCGTGGTGCCCGCGACCGGCGACACGATGGAGACACTCTGGCCTGTCAGGGCGTTGATGAAGGACGACTTGCCGACGTTGCGCCTGCCGAAGACGCCTATGTGGATCCTGTTGGCTATGGGGGTCGAGTTCATGTCCTGTATCCCGTCCGGCGCACAGCATGTGATGACACGAGTTCGTCGAATGTCTCGGGGGTCATGATCCCCTTGTCCGCGAGGATCTGGCGTATGCTGCGCCTGTCTTGTCTCATGGCCGTGTAGACCTCCGAAGCGGCCTCGTGTCCGATCACCGGCGCCAGGTAGGTGAGAACGGCCACGGAGTCGTCGAGGTTCTCCTTGACCTTCTCCCTGTCGAGCCCCAACCCCTCGACCACACCGCTACAGAACCTGGACACGGCGTCTTCGAGGATGGACATCGCCTTGAGCACCGAGTGCGCGGCGAGCGGCAGGAACTGGCTCAGCTCGAGGTTCCCGAGCGCGACGGCGTTCGCGACGAGCCAGTCGTAGGCCATGACAGAGAGGCAGACCTGGGTCGCATGCTCGCACATGACCGGGTTGATCTTGCCGGGCATGATGGACGACCCCTCCTGGAGGGCCTTCAACACCACTTCGCCGATACCGCCCGAGGGACCCGAGGCGAGCAGCCTCATGTCCTCGGAGATCTTCATCAGGTTCACGGCGCATGTCCTCAGAAGCCCCGACACTTCCACGACCGCGTCCTGGTTCTGCGTGGCTTCGACCATGTTCTCCGCACGCGTCACGGCAAGGTTGGTGACTTCCCTGATCTTCTCGGTCACGAGAAAGATGTAGCGTTGCGGCGCGTTGAACCCGGTGCCGATGGCGGTGCCGCCCAGGTTGAGCACCTTGATGCGCTCCCGCGCCTTGAAGATCCTCCACCGGTCACGGCCCACGGCCTCGGCCCAGGCCCCGAAACGCATGCCCCAGGTCATGGGCAGCGCGTCCATGAGCTCCGTCCTCCCGAGGGCGAGCAGGTCGGAGAATGCCCGTTCCTTCTCCTGGAGAGCCCCCTGGAGCCTGACAAGGGCGTCCTCGAGCCTGTTCAGGCGGACCAGCATCGCTATCCTGAGGGCGCTCGGGTAGGTGTCGTTGGTCGACTGGTGCATGTTCACGTGGTCGATGGGGTGGATGTAGCCGTAGTCACCCGGTCTCCTGCCGGACATGACAAGCGCGGTGTTCGCGATCACCTCGTTGATGTTCATGTTGAGGGAGGTGCCGGCGCCTCCCGAGACAGGGTTCACGACAACGTCGTCGAACCTGCCTTGATCGATCAGCGAGTCTATGGCGGCGGTCAATGCCTGGGCCCTCGCCCTGTCGAGATACCCGAGCTCCGCGTTCGCCAGGGCGCACGCCTTCTTCACGAGGAGGTAGGCGCGCACGAATTCCCTGTCATGACGCTCGGGTCCGGTCCCGAAGTTCACGAGGGCCCTCACCGTGTGGATACCGTAGAGGCAGTCGTCTGGGAGATCCAGCGGGCCCAGTGCGTCACGCTCCGTTCTCACCTCTTCCTCCTTGCGCCATGCCCGGCGCCTATCGGCCTGCCGATGGAAGAGAAGTAGTCGACGACCTCTTGCAACGGCATGTCTTCATGCACCGACACCGCCTTGCCGGGATAGATCTGGTAGTCGGGGGCGTACTTCTTCGGGGTGTAGACCGGCATGAACACGTTCGCGCCTGTGGAAAACGCCCTCTTCCTGGCCTCGGCGCGCAGCACCCCGAGGGCCGTGGTCGCCGGGATGTTCGTGTCCCTGGTCACCAGCCTCGTGACAGCCAGCATCTTGAGGACCATCTCCGCATCTCCCGGTGGATGTCCTGCAAGCGGTGTATCCCCGTGCGGGATGAACGGTCCGATCCCTATCATGTCCGCATCCATCTCCTGCATGAGGAGGATGTCCGAGGCGAGGTCCTCGACGGTCTGGCCCGGCAGCCCCACCATGCACCCCATGCCCGTCTCGAAGCCGAGACGCTTGAGGTGCCTGATGCACTCGATCCTGTCCGAGAGCCTCCTGCCCGGGCACAAGGACTCGTACAGGGACGCATTCGCGGTCTCGTGCCTGAGCAGGTAGCGGCTCGCACCCGCGTCCCGGAAGGCCTTGAGGTCTTCATACGGCCAACGGCCGACCGACAGGGTGACGGCAAGCGGGGTCCTCGCCCTGATCGCGCTTATGATCCCGCACAGCCTCTCTGCCGTGAAGGCGGGGTCCTCGCCCGCCTGGAGCACCACGGTGCCGCAGGGACCTTCAGCAATGCCCAGGGCGCATTCGACGATCTCGTCGTCTTCCATCCTGTACCTGGCGAGCTTGGCGTTGTCCCGCCTGAGGCCGCAGTACGTGCAGTTGTTCCTGCAGTGATTTGAAAACTCTATGACTCCCCTGAGATGGACCTCGTCTCCCACGCACCTGCGTCTCACTCGGTCTGCCGCCTGGTAGAGGGCCTCGACTTGAGCGGGGTCGTCGAGGGACAGGAGGTGCACGATCTCGGGTCTTGCCAGCCCCAGGCCTTCCTCGGCCCGTGCGATGAGATCGCCGGTGTCCATGGCCTCAGATGTAGAGGTCATGAGCCCCCCCGCGCACGGCCTGAACGCGTTCCTCGAGGAGTTCCCTCATGGCCTTCTCCTCCGTCTCGGCCACGAGCCTGTCCACCAGGGCGTCCCCGGCCTTCTTCGTCTCGGGGCTCGCGTAGTCCGCGAGGTACTCGGCGAAGGTGAGTATCGCGTTGGTGCGGCAGTACTTCTGGATGAGGCCGGGCTTGGCGAGATCCATGAAGTTCTTGCCCACCCTGCCGAGGCGGTAGCACGCCGTGCAGAAGCTCGGTATGTGTCCCCTCTGGGTGATGTCGTAGATCACCTCGTCGAGGGTCCTGGTGTCGCCGAGGTTGAACTGCGCCGCCCTGAAGTCGTTGCTGTCGCCCTTGCGGTACCCGCCCGGGTTGGTCCTGGACCCCGCGCTGATCTGCGAGATGCCCAGGTCGAACACCACGCTCCTGAGCTCGGCCGGCTCCCTGGTCGACAGGATCATGCCGGTGTACGGGACGCTCAGCCTGATCACCGCGACGAGTTTCTTGAAGTCGTCGTCGCTCACGGGCGAGGGAGGTTGTATGGCAGCCGGCGCGTTGAGGGCCGGCTCGAGCCTCGGCACGGATATCGTGTGTGGTCCCACGCCGTAGGTCTCGTCGAGATGCAGGGCATGGTGGAGGAGGCCGATGACCTCGTACTTGTAGTCGTACAGGCCGAACAGCGCACCTATCCCCACGTCGTCGATCCCCGCCTGCATGGCCCTGTCCTGCGCCGTGAGCCTCCAGAGGAAATCGGCCTTCGGCCCGACAGGGTGCATCCTCCTGTAGGTCTCGTGGTGGTAGGTCTCCTGGAAGAGCACGTAGGTGCCGATCTTCGCCGCCTTGAGCCTCCTGAAGTCCTCGACGCTCATCGGGGCGATCTCCACGTTGATGCGCCTGATCTCCCCGCCCTTTTCCGTGGTCGTGGCATAGACCGTCTCGATGGCCTCGATGAAGTAGTCGAGCGGGCTCATCCCTGGGTGCTCGCCGCAGAGCATGAGGATCCGCTTGTGTCCCTCGCGCTCCAGGGCCATCACCTCGTCCGCGATCTCCTCGAGGGTCAGCGAGCGCCTCTTGAGTTCCGTGTTGTCCCTCCTGAAGCCGCAGTAGAGGCAGTTGTTGGAGCAGTAGTTGGAGATGTAGAGCGGGGCGAAGATCACCAGCCTGTTTCCGTAGATCTCCAGCTTCACGCGGTGCGCCGCCTCCAGGATCTCCCCGGTGAGCTCCGGGTCCTCGCACTGGAGCAGCACGGCGGCCTCTCCCGGTGTGAGCCCCTGAAGTTCGAGCGCCTTGCCGATCACGTCACGAACTCGCGAGGGCTCCGGGTTCCTCGCCCTGTCCAGGGTCTGTTCGATGATGTCGTCCCTTATGAAGTCTTCCATGACCCTCTCCTCAGTTTCTCGCCAGCGCCGACTTCACTTCCACTCCCCTGATCGACCCCAGCTTCCCGGTCAGTGCGCCTATCTCGTCTGTGGTTCCGTGGATGATGAGCGCTATCACGTGCACCCCGGCCTCCCGGTAAGGGATCCCCATCCTTCCCACCACGATCTCGCCGTGCGCGCTCAGGATCTCGTTGACGCGCGACGACTGGGCCAGCCTGTCGTGGATGAAGATGCTCACCACGCCGATCCTTCTCAGATCCACCATGCTCGTCCGCTCAGTCATGTCGACTCCTGAAAAAGTGTGACGGCCCCTGCCCGCGCAGACGGGCGGGGACCGTCATGATCGTCGATTCTCCCCCACCCTTGAGGTCAGCCTCGTGACCTCCCCCGCAGGTGTCGTTTCTCTGGTGCGTCGTCTCAGGTCCTCTTGATGTTCACCTTCTTGTGAGGCACGTCGGTTCCCCTCTTCGTGTAGTGCGTGTGGAGGAGTTCGTGGGACTTGTGCCCCAGGGGCTTTCCGAGGAAGACCTCGTAGATCCTCTTGACCGATGGGTTCTCGTGCGACTGCCTGTACTTCTGTACGGCGGCGTCGTCCTGGTACAGGGCTGACGCACGCTTGATCCTCTTCTCGTTGCTCGGCGCGATGGGCTGGCCCCCGCCGGAGACGCAGCCGCCGGGGCAGCACATGACCTCGATGAACGCGTAGTCGGCCTTGCCCTCACGGATGAGGTCCATGAGCTTCCTGGCGTTTGCGAGGCCGTGGGCGACCGCAACCTTGACCTTGCCCAGCTCGCCCACCTCGACGGACGCCTCCTTGACGCCTTCCAGGCCCCTGACCGGCGTGACGTCGAGGCTCTCGAGGTTGGTGCCGGTGACGATGGCGTAGACGGTCCTGAGGGCCGCCTCCATGACGCCGCCCGTCGCCCCGAAGATGGTGCCTGCTCCCGTGTACTCGCCGAGCGGGTTGTCGTACTCTCCGTCGGGGAGGTTGGCGAAGTCGATGCCCGCCTGCCTGATCATGCGGGCGAGCTCGCGGGTGGTCAGGACGTAGTCGACGTCCTGGTAGCCGCTGTCGTCCATCTCGTCACGCACGCACTCGAACTTCTTCGCCGTGCAGGGCATGATGGAGACCGACACGATGTCCTTCGGGTCGATGCCCGCCTGCTGCGCGTAGTAGGACTTGATGAGCGCGCCCATCATCTGCTGGGGCGACTTGCAGGTGGAGAGGTGATCCAGCAGGTCTGGGTAGAAGTGCTCGCAGAATTTGATCCAGCCGGGCGAGCACGAGGTGATCATGGGGAGCTTGCCTCCCTCCTTGACCCTCTGGAGCAGCTCGCTCCCCTCTTCCATGATGGTGAGATCCGCCGTGAAGTTCGTATCGAACACCTTGTCGAAGCCCAGCCTCTTGAGGGCCGTGATCATCTTCCCTGTCACGAGGGAGCCCACCGGGAGACCGAATTCCTCTCCGAGGGCCGCCCTGATGGCCGGGGCCTCCTGCACGACGACGTGCTTCTTCGGGTCCTCGATCGCTGCCCAGACGGCCTCGGTGTCGTCCTTCTCGTAGAGCGCACCCACGGGGCAGGCGAGCACACACTGGCCGCACATGGTGCAGTTGGTCTCGATGAGGGGAAGCCCGAACGGCGGCCCGATGAAGACCTTGTCGCCCCTGTAAGAGGGCTGCAACACGTTTGCGGTCTGGATGTTCTCGCACACGGTCACGCACCGGTAGCACTTGATGCACTTGCCCGGGTCGCGCACGATGGACGGGCTGCTCATGTCGATGACCCGCTCCTTCCCGGCAGGGTAGTCGAACCTGACGGATCTCAGCCCGACGGCCTCGGCGACCTTCTGGAGCTCGCAGTTCCCGTTCCGTATGCACACGTTGCAGTCCGTCGGGTGGTTGGCCAGAAGCAGCTCGACGTTGAGCCTGCGCGCCTTGCGCACCCGCTCGGTGGTGGTCTTCACGACCATGCCGTCGGACACGGGGAACACGCAGGAGGCCACGAGGTTTCTCTGCCCCTCCACCTCGCACACGCAGACCCTGCACGCGCCAGGCGTGTGCCCGATCTCAGGCCATGCGCACAACGTAGGGATGGAGATACCGCCGGCCTGAGCCGCTTTCAGGATGGTGCTGCCCTCTTCCACGTTGATTTTCACGTTGTCGATCGTAACCTGTACGGTTGCCATGGTGTCTTCTCCTTCTTGCCGCCTCTACAGCTCCGCGTCGCAGCGCAGGCACCTGCAGGCCTCTCTGTGCGCCGCCTTCTTGGAGTACCCGAGCTCCACCTCCTTGAAGGAGATCATCCTCTCGGATTTCTTGAGCTCCGGCATCTTCGCCCTGGGTGTCTCCACCACCTCCTCGTCGACCTCGAAGGGGATCTCGATGGTCTCCTCGGGCGGTTCCTTGTAAGGCGGCTCGTTGTTCTTCGCCCTGATGTAGGCGTCCACGTCGATCGCCGTCTTGTGGCCCATGTCGATGGCTTCGACCACCGTCGCGGGACCGCTCGCCGCGTCACCCGCGATGAACACGCCCTCGGCGCTCGTCCTGTTCTTCGCCCTGCCTTCGGTCTTTATCCCGCCCCACTTGTCGAGGGCCACGTCAGAGCCCGCCGGTATGAAGGAGGCGTCCGTGTTCTGGGAGATGGCGGGGATGATGGTGTCGACTGCCAGCGTGAACTCGCTGCCCTGGATGGGGATGGGCTTGCGCCTGCCCGACCGGTCGAACTCGCCGAGCCTCATGCGCTGGCACTCGACGCCCACGAGTTTGCCGTTCTTGCCGATGAGCCTCACGGGGGCCACGAGGTACTCGATCTTGACACCTTCGTGCTCCGCCGCCACGATCTCGTTCTCCCATGCGGGCATGTCCTTGCGCTCGCGTCGGTAGAGGATCGTGACGTCCTTGGCTCCGAGGCGCACCGCCGTGCGGGCCGCGTCAATGGCCGAGTTCCCGCCTCCGACCACTGCCACGCGCTTGCCGATGCCGACCTTCTTGCCCAGGTTCACTTCGCGGAGGAACTCGACGGCTCCCCAGACGCCGTCCAAGTCTTCGCCCTCGATGTCGAGCTTCCAGCTCTTGTGTGCGCCCACGGCGATGACCACGGCGTCGTAGTCCTTGCGGATCTGCTCGAAGGAGACGTCCCTTCCCACGCGGGTGTTCGTCTTGATCTCCACGCCGAGCGCCCGGATGTCGTCCACCTCCTGCTCGATGACGTTCCTGGGCAGACGGTACTCTGGGATGGCGTAGCGCATCATGCCGCCGGCATGCGGGAGCTCCTCGAACACCGTGACCTTGTACCCCCGCAGGCACAGATCCTGGGCCGCGGTGAGGCCGGCAGGCCCTGCGCCGATGACCGCGATCTTCTGCTTGCGCGTCACCGGCACCTGGTCGATCTTGGGTCTCTTCGCGTTGTCTGCGATGAAACGCTTGATCCAGGCGATGGCCATGGGCTCGTCGAGCTGGCCCCTGCGGCACTTCTTCGTGCAGAACTGGGGGCAGACCCTGCCGCAGACACCGGGGAACGGGTTGGTGCGCTTCATGACCTTGAACGCGTCGGTGAGGCGGTTCGCCCGCACGAGCGCCATGTAGGCGGGCACGTCCATGCCGATGGGGCACGCGTGCTGGCATGGCGACTTGAACAGCTTGGAGCAGACGACCGCCGGGCACCTCTTCTCGTAGATGTGCGCCTCGTACTCGTGCCTGAAGTACCTGATGGTGGACAGCACCGGGTTCGGCGCCGTCTGGCCGAGACCGCACAGGGCCGAGTCCTTGATGGTGTAGGCGAGTTCCTCGAGCAGCTCGATGTCGCCCTCCTTGCCCTGGCCGTCGCAGATCCTCTTGAGGATCTCGATCATGCGCTTGGTGCCCTCGCGGCACGGCGTGCACTTGCCGCAGGACTCTTCCTGGCAGAACTCCATGAAGAACTTGGCCGTGTCCACCATGCAGGTGTCCTCGTCCATGACGATGAGCCCGCCCGAGCCCATGATCGCGCCGAGCTTCACGATCTCCTCGTAATCGGTCGGCGTGTTCAGGGCCTCCGCCGGGATGCACCCACCGGACGGGCCGCCGAGCTGGGCCGCCTTGTACTGCTTGCCCTTCTTGATGCCGCCGCCGATGTCGAAGATGATGTCACCGATCGGGGTGCCCATGGGCACCTCGACGAGACCCACGTTGTTCACCGCGCCCGTGAGTGCGAAGACCTTGGTGCCCTTGGACCGCTCGGTACCCATGGAGGCGTACCAGTCACCCCCGTTGAGGATGATCTGCGGGATGTTGGCGAAGGTCTCCACGTTGTTGAGCACCGAGGGCTTCTGCCAGAGGCCCTTGGTCGCGGGGAACGGGGGACGCGGCCTCGGCATGCCGCGCTTGCCTTCTATGGAGTTCATGAGCGCCGTCTCCTCGCCGCAGACGAAGGCGCCGGCTCCCTGGTAGATGAAGATGTCGAGGCTGTAGTCTGTCCCGAGGATGTTCCTGCCGAGCAGGCCGTATTCCTTGGCCTGGTCGATGGCTATGGTGAGCCGCTTGATGGCGAGCGGGTATTCGGCGCGGCAGTAGATGTAGCCCTCGTTCGCGCCGATGGCGTATCCGCCGATGATCATGCCCTCGAGCACGGCATGGGGGTCGGCCTCGAGGATGGAGCGGTCCATGAACGCGCCGGGGTCGCCCTCGTCCGCGTTGCAGAGGATATACTTCACGTCACCGGGCGACTTGCGGGCGAAGGACCACTTGAGCCCCGTGGGGAACCCGCCGCCCCCCCTGCCACGCAGACCCGATTTCTTGACCTCCTCGATCACCTCGTCAGGGGTCATCTGGGTGAGGGCCTTGGCCGCGCCCATGTACCCGTCGCGCGCTATGTACTCGTCGATCTTCTCGGCGTCTATGAGCCCCCTGTTCTTGAGCGCGATGAGCTTCTGCTTGCCGAAGAACGGGATGTCGAGCATGTGGGGGATGGTCTTCTCGGTCACGGGCTCCTTGTACATGAGCCTCTTGACCGGGCGTCCCTTGATGATGTGCTCCTCGATGATCTCGGGCACGTCTTCCGGCTTCACGTACTGGTAGAACGTCCCCTCGGGGTAGATGACCATGATCGGCCCGGCTGCGCAGAACCCGTTGCACCCGGTCTCCACCACCGCGATCTCGTTCGACAGGTTCCTGCTGATGAGTTCCTGGACCACCGCCCTGTGGACCGCGTCGCTGCCGCTCGCATGGCAGCCCGTCCCTCCGCAGGTGAGTATGTGTGCGCGATAGACTTTCATTTACCAACCCCCTTCTTCGTGTCGTGCTCCGAGCCCTTCGCCATGACGAATTCCGTCTGGACGACGCCCCCGAGGATGTGCTGCTTGAAGATCTGCCTCGCCTTGTTCGGGGTCAGGTACTCGTATACTATGGGATCCTTGCCCTGCTCCTCGACGGTCGCGAGGGGCTCGCGGCTGCAAATCCCGATGCACCCGGACGTGGTCACCATCACCTCGGTCGCGTTGCTCTCGCTGATCTCGTTCATGAAGGTGTCGAGGATCTCCTTGGCTCCCGACGCAATGCCGCAGGTGCCCATGTGGACCGTGATCTTGACGCGCTTCGAACCGGCCCTGAACTGGTCTTCCCTTTCCACGCGTTCCTTGATCTTCTTCAGATCTTCGATCGTCAACTTGGCCATGGATCCCTCCTAGTTGTACTTCGCGAGCACCTGCTCGAGCTTCGCGGCCTTGACCTGGCCGTGGGTGTCGGAATCGATGACAACCACCGGGGCGAGCCCGCATGCGCCCAGGCACCTTACCGTCTCCAGCGAGAAGTTCCTGTCCTCGGTGCACCCGCCCGGCTCTATGCCGAGGATGTGTGTCAGCCTATCGAGGAGACCTTGGCTGCCCCTGACGTAACACGCCGTCCCGAGGCAGACCCGGATCACGTGCTTGCCCCTCGGGACCATGGTGAAGAACGAATAGAACGTCACCACGCCGAACACGTTGGCCAGAGGTATGTTGAGTCCCTCGGAGACCACCTTCTGGATCGCCGCAGGAAGGTACCCGCACACTTCCTGGACCTGCTCGAGCACGGGGATGAGAGACCCCGGCTTTCCCTTGTTGGCCTCGATGATCTTGTCCACCTGCGCGAGCTGTTCCGCCGTGAACTCTGCGAGACCCGGATCCGTCTTGCTCTTCTCGACTGCTGACACGGTCAACCCCCTATCGCGTAGTCTTTCGAGTTGGTGCGACATGCCTTACGGCTCTCTTTCCTTATCATGCTTCAAGGCCCGCTTCAAGGGTCAACTGAATGGTGGTTCATGATTCAGTTCGCGATGTCGAAAGAAGCAAGAAAATAGGGTATCGCCTGTTCCTCGATGCGGCAAGGATCATCCTTCATCGTGCATTGAACACGTGATGCTTCGCCCAATCATATACGGAAAAATGATCGTTCTTTTCCTATAGAGAAGGTCGTCGGCAGGCATGTGTCCAGGAGAACGGGCAGGATAAAGGGCATGGGTGCCAACGGTGTACGAGGACCTCCGGCGGGACCGTCGCCCGAGCCTCTTCGCTCGAGAACCCCTGCATGTTCCTTCGAGTTCCTTCGAGGCGTGATCCAGCCCTTGTACTGCTTCCCTGCATGATGTCTTGTGTCCCTTCCCGGTTACGCACACCGAGCCGGGTTGGTGGCGCTCGAGCGGGTACGGGGGATTTCCCGGTACACAGTATGAACCGTGGCAGGTAGGGCGGCAGAACGACGATGCCGAGATCGATTGACTCTTGCACCGATACAATCTACAAGCTCTTACCATGACCGGCGCTGTGCTCATTGGCGGACAATCGAAGAGGTTCGGCACGGACAAGGTCCTTTCGAGGCTCAACGGGCTGATGCTCGTCGAACACGTCGTGCATGTCCTGCAGACCGTCTTCGACGAGGTCATCCTGGTGGGACATGCACGGCCCGGCCTCGAGGGGTATACCGTCGTCCAGGACATACGCCCGGGGCTGGGTCCGCTTGGCGGCATCTACACCGCCCTGACGGCCGCACGAAGCGACCGGTGCTTCGTCTGCGCCGCTGACATGCCGAACCTGGACGCCGCCTTCATCTCCCATATCGCGGCCCTTTCCGAGGGGTACGAGATCGTCATGCCCGTGTGGTCCCAGGGCAGAGAGCCACTGCACGCGGTCTACCGGAAGACCTTGCTGCAAGCCATTGAACGGCTTCTCGAGGCCGGGCAGCGGAGCATCTACGCCCTTGCCCAACAGGCCAACACCCTCTTCGTCACCGAGGAGACCATCAGGCTCTACGGCGACCCCTCCACCATGTTCGCCAACATCAACACCCCTCACGACATGAAGACCTTTACCGCGGGCAGTGTCCAAGAGGCGATCCAGGGCCGTCCGGAGCACGGCGCCCAGCCCGCCGCACGATCAACGACCTCGAACCCGGCAACAGCCGTCAGGAAAGGCACGTAAGCCCGTAGGCCGCCATGCCCGAGCCGATCGTCCCTGAGGTGGCAAGCCGAGGCAAGCACAAGGACAGGCAAGAAAACCCGCAGGCCGCCATGCTCGAGGACACCCTCCCGTCCCCAGGGGTGCGCTGCGCACCTCTACGGCCCGGATACCGTGCACGGCCTGCCGGTCGGCCTAAGGCGTGACGACCTTGCGACCTGCGCCCACGGTCGATGCACCCTTGTTCAAGGATTTGCCCGCCCTCTCGGAAGGCCATGTCCCTTGACCGTTGGCTGGAGCCGCTCGAGACCACGGGGGGAGTGGACACCAGAGGCGCTGGCCTGCCAGGAGTCGGTATGGTATATGATCCCCATGGACAGCTCGAAGCTGGGCAGGAGCATGTACGAACTCATGATGCGCACGAGCACCGAGCTGCCCGAAGACGTAACTTGCGCGCTCGAGAAGGCCAGGGAGAGGGAACCCGTTCATTCCACGGCCGCAAACACCCTCGACATCATCCTCAAGAGCGCGGAGCTTTCGCGTGCAAACCGCCTGCCCATCTGCCAGGACACGGGCGTGCCGTTCGCGGTCGTCCGGGCGCCCCAGGCCGTCGACACGGCCGAGATCACGAGAGCGCTCGTCTCCGCCTTGAAGACCCTCACCATTGAGGGCGTCTTGAGACAGAACTGCGTGGACCCGGTCAACGGGTCCAACTCCGGGGACAACACCGGGCCGCACGTCCCCCAGGTCCACTACGAGCCCTCCGAAGGCCCCATCAGAGTGGATTTCATGCTCAAGGGAGGGGGGTCCGAGAACGTGAGCACCCAGTACAGCCTCCCATGCGACGAGCTTCGGGCAGGCAGGGACCTCGAAGGCGTGAGGAGGTGCGTGCTGGATGCGGTCTTCAAGGCCCAGGGGAGAGGGTGCGCGCCTGGCTTCATCAGCGTTTGCATAGGGGGCGACCGCGCGTCCGGCTATCTCGTGGCAAAGAAAGGCCTCTTCAGGAAGCTCGGCGAGGCAAACCCCGACGTGGACCTGGCGAGACTCGAGTCCGTGATCACCGAAGAGGCGAACATGCTGGGCATAGGGCCCATGGGCCTGGGCGGCAACACGACCCTCCTCGGTTGCGCGCTGAACGCCGCAGGGAGGCACCCGGCCAGTTTCTTCGTCACCGTGAGCTACTCGTGCTGGGCGACGAGGAGGTACAGCGTGGAACTCGACGAGACAGGGGGCGTCGCGAGATGGCTCTGAGGCGCATACGCTCGCCCATGGACCCTGAGACAGCCGCGTCGCTCGCCGTGGGCGACACCGTGCTCGTCTCAGGGAGGATCGTGACCGGCCGAGACCAGGTGCACAGGTACCTGGCCTCAGGAGGCGAGTCCCCCTTGGACTTGACAGGCATGGTGCTCTATCACTGCGGCCCCATCGTCGTCGGGGATGCAGGCTCTCACAGGGTCGTCGCAGCAGGGCCAACCACTTCCATGAGAGAGGAGCCGTACCAGGCGGACGTCATAGCCCGGTTCAAGCCGGGGGCCGTCATGGGAAAGGGAGGGATGGGGGAACGCACGTCGAAGGCGCTCGTCGAGCACGGGATCCCCTACCTCCACGCGACAGGCGGCGCAGCCGTCTACCTCGCATCGTGCATCGAGCGCGTCGAGGGGGTGTACCTCGAGGAGTTCGGCCGGCCCGAGGCCATGTGGGTGCTCTGCGTGAGGGACTTGCCGGCCCTCGTCACCATGGACGGCAAGGGCGCCTCGCTGCACCGGCACATCCTCGACAGGTCGGCGTCGATGCTCAAGAGGGTGCTCGAGAGCACGCTCACACCCCCTCGCACCTGAGAGGGACAACACCATCAACAAGGAGGGTATGCAGATGAACGTGAAAGAGATGTTCGACCTGAAGGGCAAGGTGGCCGTGGTCACCGGTGGAGGAAGGGGCCTCGGGAGATTCATCGCCCAGGGCTTGGCCGAGGCGGGCTCGGACGTGGTGCTTGCGTCCCGGAAGGTCGCCAACTGCGAAAAGGCGGCATCCGAGCTTGCAAGCCTCGGCGTGAAGACCCTTGCCGTCAAGTGCGACACGGCCGTCGAGGAAGACATCCAGAACCTGGTGGATGCAACCATGAAGACCTTCGGCACCATAGACATCCTCGTGAACAACGCCGGCATCACCTGGGGCGCCCCCACCCTCGAGTACCCACTCGACAAGTGGGACAAGATCTTCGCGGTGAACGTGAGGGGGGTGTGGATCCTCACGCAGAAGGTCGCGAACATCATGAAGGAAAAGGGCGGCGGCAAGGTCATCAACATCTCCTCCATATTCGGTTCGCGGGGCTCGATCGAGGAAGGGCACCCGGCTGTCGCATACAACCCCTCCAAGGCCGCGATCGAGGTCCTCACGAAGAACCTCGCGGTGAAGCTCGCCCGGTACAACATCATGGTGAACTGCATCGCACCGGGCTTCTTCAGGACCGACATGATGGAGTACATCTTCAAGCCCGACATGAAGCCTATCCTGGATCTCACGATCGCACAGATCCCCCTCCTGAAGTACGGCGAGGAAGAACACATCAAGGGACTGGCCGTATTCCTGGCGTCAAAGGCGTCCGACTTCATGACCGGCGCCGTGATCCCGCTCGACGGGGGAATGGCCGCGAAGTAGCCAAACGCCTCCTTATCGGGGAAACACCCTTCACAACAAGGCTCGGGGAACCTTATGGAACGGTTCCTCGAGCCCCTGGACACGGATTCCCGGGGGCCGGGGCGACCCCCACGGGCGTTGTCCAGAAGGGTCTGCACCAATCCCTATGGACGGAGCGGTTCCACGAGCCCGGGAACACATATCCACGGCAGGCCGGGGCATCACCCGCAGGGTAGCGGTTCCCGTGCTCGACGAGCGCCTTGGACGTGCGCTCCCCCACCCCTCCCTTTCCCATGACCACCGCAGTCCCGTACCGGGCCATGGCGTCGGCCTGCTCCGCCTCCTCTCTCAGGGAAGTCGTCCCCGAGGGTTTGCACCGGCGAGCCTGCGCGAGACGTCCGGGGCACCCCCAGTCGTTCGCGGGTGTTTCCCATGTACACAATACTTAAATAAGGAAGCCCACGAGACGGGATCCGTGAGCGCGACAGGCGCCACAGCGGCTCAAGAGCGGCATGCCTTCCCTCGTCACATGATCTTCACGGTAAACTCGTCCGCGTCGAGATCCTGGAGGTACACGGCATAATACGGCCCGCCCGGGTGATCGAACCACTCGCGTGCCTGGCTGCGGCACGCGCTGCACGCACCCCTGGGCAGGTGCACGGCGAGGATCCTGTAGCCCGTGGAGGCGCGCGAGTCTATCCTGAGCGCGCCGTTACACGCCGTGCAATAAGCAAGGGTCTCGTGCTGTCGCTCGGTGATGGAATCGGTGTCGTAGAAGATGCTCCTCGACCTCTCGTAGAAGGGCCTCGGCTCCGGCGCGAGGGCCGAGCGGTTCCGCCACATGTCATAGATCTGCTCGCAGAGACGCTGTATGTACTCGGTCACCCTCGGGTCCTGCCTGACGCGCTCGGGGTCGTAGTCCGGCTCCCTGACGTACGAGTAGTCCAGGCCCGCCAGCGCCAGGATGATGCCCGTGTTCACGTACGGCAGGGCCCCCTCGATGGAGTACCCTCCCTCGAGCACGCACACGTGCGGCTTGAGGAGCTCGTTGAGGCGGGCGTAGCCGAGGGCGGAAAACGACATGTTCGTGATGGGGTCCGTGAAGTGGTTGTCTTGGCCGGCCGAGTTTATCACGAGGTCGGGCCCGAAGTCTTCCAGCACGGGGAGCACCACGTGCTCGACGGCCCAGAGGATGCCCTCGTCGCCGGTCAAAGGCGGCAGGGGGATGTTGATGGTGTAGCCTGCGGCCTTGGGGCCTCCGAACTCGGACGGGAATCCCGAGCCAGGGTAGAGGGTCCTGCCGTCCTGGTGGATGGAGATGTAGAGAACGTCGGGGTCGTGCCAGTATATGTCCTGGGTTCCGTCGCCGTGGTGGCAGTCGGTGTCCACGACCGCGATCTTCTTCACGCCGGGGTAATGGGTGCGAACCCACTCCAGCATCACCGCCTCGATGTTGATGTTGCAGAACCCGCGCGCACCCTGCACCACCCGCATGGCATGATGCCCGGGCGGCCTCACCAGTGCGAACGCGTTGTCGACCACCCCGTCGAGCACGAGCCGTGCGGCTTCGATGCATCCGCCCGCCGAGATGTTGTGGGAAGCCGTGATCCTGCTCGGCACGTCAGGCACGCAGAAGTGCACCCTCGAGATGTCTTGCTCCGAGGCCACGCCGGCCTTGAACTCGTAGACGCCCTCGATATCGAGAACGCCTTCCTCGAGGACCTGGTCCTGCGTGTAGAGAAGGCGCTCCTTCCGCTCAGGGTGGGTGGGAGATATCTCCCAGTCGTACGCAGGGAAAAAGATGAGCCCTGTGCGCCTCTTCGCCTTCATCCGAGGCCACCCCACGAATCTATGATACCCGGCGTGTTCTGCACCCTGACCCTCATGTTCGCCCCCACGGTGGAGAACCCCCTGACCATGGTGAATGCCTGCTGCTGGATGACCTGGGCCTCGGCCGAGTCTTCGAGGCCGAGGTACGAGGCGTTCTCCCTCAGGAGGCGCAGTCCCTCGTGCCTGAGATCCTCCAGGGTCATGGACCTCGGAGCCGCGGCCTTGAACCCGAGCTCGGGACAGAACAGGACGCCGAGCTCGGTATCCGCGTGGAGCGTTATCTGCGCGGTGGTCCGCGAGAGCGCGGCGCCCAGGGCGTTGGCGACGCCGGCGTGCTCGGGCACGTGGCACGGCAGGCCGAACGACCTGGAGACGTATTCAGCGAGCAACGCGGCAGGGCCGCCGACCAGGACGACCCCTTCGGGTTTCACCACGTGCGGGTGGAGCATCTCGTAGATCGTGTACACGGGATGGGCGTTGATCTCCTCCATGAACGCCTTTGCGGCGCCGTGCACGGCATCGACCATCACGCCGATCACCTTCCGGCAGAAGGGTTCGATGTCCATCCCTGCCTTGAGCGCGAGCGCCCGGACCGCATCGAGCGCACGAGCGGTATCCCCCGCGTACTCGCCGAGTATCACGAGGGCGTCCATGGGGGTGGCGGAGGGTCCGCCCATGCACGCGGGCATCCCGTCCCTCCTCGGGCCGACGGCGATCGTGCCGTCGTCCTCGACCGATATGCACGAGTCACCGCCGACGCCTATCGAGATCACCTTGAGCCCCCTGACGAGCGTCTTGAGACCCCCGATGGCCACGCCCCAGGTATCCAGGAGGGGTAGGCCGCCTACGAGGACACCTATGTCCGTGGTCGTCCCGCCTATGTCGATGACCAGGACGGAGGCGTCTCTGGAGGGTGCGAGCGCGAGAGCGCCCATGACGCTCGCTGCAGGCCCGGAAAGGATCGTCTCGACGGGGAACCGCCTCGCCGCGTCCTGGGTGTAGGTGCCGCCGTCCGCCTTGAGGAAGTACAGCGGGGCTTGTATGCCCAGCCTCTCGACCGCCGAGGCCACGGCGGAGATGAACCGTTCCTGTACGGGCATCACCGCGGCGTTGAGGTAGGTCGTGTTGATGCGTCTCGGGAAGTTGAGCGCGCCCGACAGCGTATGGCCGAGGCAGACGTGCCTGAAGCGGCTGCCGACCAGGGATGCTATCGCATCCTCGTGCGCCGGGTTCCTCACGGAGAACTTGGAAACGATCGCCACACCCTGGCACCCCGCACGCTCGAGGGTGGAGGCGGCATCCATCACCTCGGCGGGATCGATGGGGATGTACTCCCTGCCCCGGTGATCCATGGCCCCTGCCACGTGGCGGAAGCATGTCCCCACGGAGAACGTCCCGGGATCGATGCCCGGACCGGCCGAGCAGACCACGCCCGTGGGCGGGTGCTTTCCCTCCACGATGACGTTCGTCGACAGGGTGGTCGAGAGCACCACCCTCTTGACCTTCGGGCAGGCCGCATCCAGCCTCTCTATGGCGTCTACCACCGAGGCGACGAGGTCGTCACCCGTGAGCGTCTTTGCGTAGGATCGGATCCTGCCGTCCTCTATGCAGACGGCATCGGTGTGGGTTCCTCCTACATCGATTCCCAGGATCACGCTCGGCTCCCCGCCGCGCCTCGGGCCGCACGGAATCGGCGGACACCCGAAAGGGCGGCGCATCGTGTCGCTCTTCGCGATCATAACAGGTCGAAAGCTCGACTTCAACAGGCTTCGGACAAACGGGGCCCCTGCGCTTGTTGCGCGACGGGCATCGATCTGGTAAATCTCGCAGGGACGAAGACTCGGAGGTGGACGTGATCAAGAGACTGTGTGCGCTTGTTGTCCTGCTGTCCGTCCTCGGGTGCTCAACGTCCCGGCCGGAGATCACCGAGACCTCACTCACCGACGACACGCCCGTCACCGGCCAGCGGGTGTACATGGAGGTGAACTCGATCACGGACAACCCCCCGATGACATACTCGTGGACGGCGAGCGGGGGGACCTTCGAACAGCTTCAAGACTATCCCCAGGCCGTCTACTGGAAGGCACCCGACAGTGCCGGGCGATACGAGATCCGGGTGGTCGTGACGGACAGCGACGGCAACTCCACCACCCATGCCTTCACCCTCGAGGTCGAAGAGCGCTCGCTAAAGAGCGATCTCCTCCCCGAGGGGGCTTCGGCGCTCTGCCTGGCCAAGCAGTCTGATTCGTACGTGGGCGGGGTATGGGTATCTGTCGGTGGGGCGAAGATCAGGTACCTCAACTCGCAGACCAGTCGCGAGTCTATCTGGGAGAAAGATTTCTCCGTGATGGTGGCGCGCCAGAGCGAGGCGACAGGCTACTATACCATCTGGGGCGCATCCGCGGGCTCACGCTCGATCACGATGCTCACCTCTGAAGCCGCATCGACGCTCTCCTGCAACACGTGCGGGGCCTTCGACGTCATCCGCGCGCTCGCCGTAGACGTCTTGAACCCGTCGGTCCTCTGGGTGGGCTCGGATTCCTACCTCTCCTACTTCAACCTGGAGAGCGGCCACTGGACCGCATACATCCCCGTGAAGGTCTACGGTCTCTCCGAGGGGCCGGACTACGTGTATGCCGCAACCGAAAACGGCATTTATAGGCTCGACGGAGGCACGGTACCGATCACCACCCAAAAGGCCACCGCCGTGCTCGCCGCCGGGGGGGCAGAGGGCACCGTCGTCTGGTCCGTCTCGGGGGGCAAGGTGTTCAGAAACGCCGTGGCCCTGTCCTCACAGCCCGGCGTTGTCGTGGACAGCCTCGACGAGGATATCTCCGGGGGCGTCTGGTGCGGGAAATACCGCTGGGACGGGTCGAACTGGACGGCTGTCGAGGGGCTCGAGTCGGTCCGGATCGTCAAGTCGGTAGCCAGTACCGAGGGACTGATCTACCTCCTGTCGGACTCAGGGGTCCTCTACCGCTGGTAGTCTCGTTCTCGACGCGATGTCGACGGCCGTATCCCTGAGGAGCCGGCCGATCATGTCTTCAACCGGCGGCGAGGCCGGGTCGGTCATCCTGAGCTGCGAGAGGTCGAAGGCCGCCTCCCCCGCTTTCAACCGCGCGATCCTCACGAACCTTGGCTCCGGCTCTTCCCGCCTTGAGACGCTCACCTTGAGGAACACGGCGGACGGGTCCTCGGTGCCGCCGTAATACAGGTGATTGATGGAGCCCTTCACGATGTATCGACAAGCCCCGGCGCAGTCTCGCGAGGCGCTCACCGCCCTGAACGCGCGGGTCTTGCCGAGCTCCTCGGCGAGGATGGCGGCCGCGTACACCCCCCACTTCTCTCCCCCCGGGCTCTCAAAGGGTACCACCACGGCCTCGGTATCTGCGGCGCCTGCAAGCCCCCTGTCCACAGGGGTGGACACGTTGCCCGAGGAGACGGGCATCGCTATGGTGCACGCCGAGAGCGCAAGAACGACGACGGTCGCGGACAGGGCGGCCCGACCGGGCAGAGGGGGCTTCGGCTGAAGTCTTCCAGCCTCGGGTCCTCGGATCCCCAAGGCTCATCTCCTCAGGCTGTTCCAGAGGTCCTGGTTCTGGACGACCACCCCGCCGGACACGGTGCCCCTGTTGCCGTTCGAGTCGATCCCGAAGACAATGCCGTCACCCGCCTGCTCGTTGATCGGGGTCGCAGTCGCGATGAATCCCTCGGCATAGTCCCCGTTGATGGGATCCACGTCTATCTGGTAATACCTGCTGTTCGCGTTGGGGTCCGGAAGCCTCCTGTTCGCGATGAGATCAGGCAGGCTCTCGTAGGTGTTCGCCTCGGCAAAGGCCTTCTCCTCGTAGAGGGCGACGGTTTCGAGGGCTGTCACCGCCTCCGCCCTCCTCGTCCTGTTGACGTACCCCGTGTAGGCTGGGATCGCTATGGCGGCGATGATCCCCACGATGACCACCGTGATGATGACCTCCATGAGGGTCACACCCCTTTTGTTCGCACACATGTCAGGACCTCCTTCTCCGGGTAGGACTCATATACTGTATCGGCCGGATCGGGCCTTTTCAAGAGATGAAAGTGTGCGGCCTCAAACCGTGTGTCGGCCCACACCATGTCTACCCTACCGGAGACGGCCTGTATGGCGAAAACCCCCGGCACGTTGCACGCGCTCTTCCCGGCCGTGCCGAAAGACAACCGGGGGCGGGCATCCTCGGCCTTCGAAGCCCAGGCTCCCGCACGGGGTTCGGAAGCCCCAGGCTCCCCGCTGCAGTCCTTGACGCGCAGAACAGCAGCATATATGGATGCCCTCATGAAAGGCAGAGTGAAGATCTTCACCTACGGCTGCCAGATGAACGACCTGGACAGCCTCAAGATGTACACCGAGCTCTCCAAGGCGGGGTACGTCCCGACGGATTCCACGAGAGAGGCCGATGTCATCGTGGTGAACACGTGCTCGGTCCGCCAGAAGGCCTGCGAGAAGGCCATGAGCAACCTGGGCAGGCTCGCGTCGGTCAAGCTCAGGAAACCGTCCGCGGTCATCGTTGTCACCGGCTGCGTGGCGCAGCAGGAACAGGGCCGCATCCTGGAACGCATGGGACACGTGGACATCGTGCTCGGCACCCACCAGCTCCACCTCCTCGAGGCCCTCGTGGAGGAGGCAAGGGCCGGGAGGGGGCCTGTGGTGGCCGCGGGATTCTCGCCCTGTGTCCCGTTCATGGACACGGTGTTCGACCACGGGCTCTCCCCCGAACCCCACCGGGCGTACGTGACCGTGATGCAGGGGTGCGACAACTATTGCTCGTACTGCATCGTGCCGTATGTGAGAGGTCCGGAGATCAGCAGGGATGCATCGAAGGTCCTCGAAGAGATCAGGCTCCACGCCGGGCGCGGGTCGAGGGAGGTCTTCCTGCTCGGCCAGAACGTGAACTCCTACCGAGGCGGCATGTCGTTCCCGGAACTCCTCAGGAGGATCCACGACATCGAGGGGATTGACCGCATCCGCTTCACCACCTCCCACCCCAAGGACGCGGGCGACGATCTCGTCGCGTGCTTCAAGGATCTCCCGAAACTGTGCAGCCACATACACCTCCCCTTCCAGTCCGGTTCGAACCGGGTGCTTGCCGCCATGAACAGGAAGTACACGAAGGAGACCTACCTCGAACTCGTCTCGAAGTTCAGGCAGGCGCGCCCCGACATGGCGTTCAGCGCGGACGTGATCGTCGGCTTTCCGGGAGAGGGCGTGAACGACTTCGATGAGACCATGGATGTCGTCGAGAGGGTGAGGTTCGACGTCCTCTTCTCGTTCAAGTACTCTGTCAGGCCGAACACAAAGGCTGCATCCCTGGTGGACGACGTCCACGGCGAGGAGAAGTCCCGGAGGCTCGATATCCTCCAGAGGCGCCAGAGGGAGATAACGCTAGAGAACAACAGGCTCCGGGTGGGCGGAGTATACGACGTCCTCGTGGACGGCGCCTCGAAGAAACACGAACACCAGGTCCACGGCCGCACCACCCACAACGTCATCGTGAACTTCGATGGGCCGCGAGAGCTCACCGGATCGATCGTGAAGGTGAGGATAACGCGCGCCAACCCCAACTCGCTCACCGGCGAGTTGCTCGCCTCCCCACCCTCATGATGAGACCGTGCACACGCCCCTGAAGGCCATGGATAGGGGCGTGTCCACAACCGTTCAGGGCGGGATCCGGCCTGCCGAGACCCCCTGGCCAGCCCACGAATGCCCACGTCAGCCGGCTGTGAAGCGAGAGAGATGGGAGCGCACCGGTTCCTGTCCCGGTTCACCGGAGAACCTGCGTCCGCCGGGAAATCCCCTTGTGTGCCCATGGGGCCTCCCGGCCTTCGGTCCTCCCGGCCTCCAGGCCCAGAAGGCTACCGCGGCTTATGCACTGTTTGCTCAAGGAACGCTTCCCGGCGCATCCGAAAGCTGTGGACTCGCACTTTCCGCAATGATATGGGAAGGGTACATGAAAGAACCGAAACGCTGGCCCACCATAGCGGTCCTCGTTGCGGCCCAGGCCGCATGGATCGTCATCGTTGCCGTATGGGTCGTCTGGTACGTCAAGTACCGCCAGATCAAGATGGAACCCTTCGGCATGTGGGATGTGGTCATCCTGGCCGAGGTCTCGGGCCTCTTCACCCTCATCCTGGCGGGCATCTACGTGCTCTTCATCCTCTACCAGAGGCAGCTTTCCCTCATGAGGACCCAGATGTACATCGTCCAGTCCGTGACGCACGCGTTCAAGACCCCCATAGCCACCATGCAGCTCTACCTGGAGACCATGGCATCAAGGGATTTGCCGGAGAAAACGAAAGCCGAGCTCATCGAGGGCATGCTCGCGGTGAACGCAAGGCTCAAGTCGCTCGTGTACAACTTCCTCGAGAGCGCGAGGTTGAGCTCCGAGCGAAGGCACTACGCCTTCTCAGAGAAGGATCTCGCGGGCCTCGTGACCTCATGCATCGAGAACCACAGGGTCTTCCTCAAGGGGGTCGATCTCGAGCTCAAGGCGGAGAAGGACGTAACGGTTCGTGTGGACCAGGACGCCTTCGACCTGGTATTCTCGAACCTCGTGGAGAACGCGGTGCACTACTCGGATGGTCAGGCGCGCGTCGAGATCGAGATCTCCAAGGACGACAGGTGGGCCTACCTCACCTTCTCCGACTCGGGCATAGGCATTCCCAGGGAGAGGCACAAGGACATCTTCAAGATGTTCCGGCGCCTGCCCGAGGCCGTCAGCATGTGGGGCTCGGGCACCGGCATGGGCCTGTTCGTGGTCAGGGGCATCGTCGAGGCCCACGGGGGATCGATACAGGTGAGATCGGGCCACAGAGAACACGGCAGCACGTTCAGCATACGGCTGCCACTCGCCAAGACATGAACGTAACCTGGCGCATTCTCATCATCGAGGACGACCAGCCCCTGGCCCTCGGCTTGAGGATCAACCTCGAGTCGGAGGGCTACGAGGTCATGCACGCGCTGAGCGCGGAGGAAGGGCTGAGGATCCTCGACAACTCGAGCGTGGATCTCGTGATCCTCGACCTCATGCTGCCCGGCATCGACGGCATAGAGGCCCTGCAGCGGATCCGGCAGTCGGACGTGAAGCTCCCGGTCCTCGTGCTGACCGCTCGCTCCGGCATCGACGACAAGGTCGAGGGGCTCCGCTCGGGTGCGGACGACTACCTCACCAAGCCGTTCCACCTGGAAGAGTTTCTCCTCAGGGTCAAAAGGATGCTCGACCGCTACCAGTGGTACAAGTCGGAGGAAGTCCTCGTTATCGGGGACAGGAAGGTGGACTTCAACACCCTCGAGATCACCGGGCCCTCGGGAGTCAACCACAGGATCACCCCGCACGAGGCGAACCTCATCCAATACCTGGCCTCCCACCAGTCGAGGATCGTGACCCGGTCGGAGCTGCTGAAGAACGTGTGGGGCCTGGACCCCGATCTCGAGACGAGGACCGTGGACACCTTCGTCTCGCGCATCAGGAAGTACCTCGAGGATGACCCCGGGAATCCCAGGCACATCGTGAGCATCAGGGGGAAGGGATACCGGTTCGTCCCATGAATCAGCATGGCCCGGGTGTTCCACCCTGTGCCCGCCCGGTACGCGAGCATCGTACGAGGGGCTCCAGGCTTTCATCCGGCGGCCGCCGAGGAAGGCCTCCGTCTCGTGCGGGCCAGCTCCACGAACCCCGTGCAGGCATGAGGCGCTCATGCACCCGGCCGACGCCTGGAGGCTCGAGAGGAGCCGAAGAGACCCTCACGGGCAACCCCCGAGGAGGTTGCACACGAACCTGCCTCGTCCTTGCAACCGGCAGGGCGTTTGCCTTAACATCACATTCATCAACCGCAAGGATGCATGCCCACACAACAGGTCACAGGAGGTCATGACCATGAGAGAGAAAGCCCGCGTTCATGCGCCCGGCGTCTTCGTTCTGATCCTCGCCACGTGCGCCTTCATCGCAGGGTGCGCCACCTCGCCCTACACGGGGAGGAAGCAGTTGCTCCTCGTGTCGGAGAGCGAGGAGGCCGCCCTCGGCATGAAGGCCTACCAGGAAGTGCTCAAAAAGGAGAAGATCTCGCATGACGCCAAGACGAACGAGATGGTGAGACGGGTGGGGATGCGGATCGCCGCGGCCGCGAACAAGCCCGGCTACTCGTGGGAATTCACCGTCATCGACAGCCCCAAGACGGTGAACGCCTTCGCACTGCCCGGCGGAAAGGTGGCGGTCTACACGGGTATCCTCCCCTACACCCAGACCGAGGACGGTCTCGCCTTCGTGCTGGCCCACGAGGTGGCCCACGTGCTCGCGAGGCACGGCGGTGAACGCATGAGCCAGCAGCTCCTCCTCCAGCTCGGCCAGCAGGGCCTCAACATCGCCGTGGCCGGCAGGAGCCCCGCGGCCATAGAGGCGGTCAACGTGGGCTACGGCATTGCCACGACGGTCGGTGTCGCCCTTCCCTTCAGCAGGGAACAGGAATACGAGGCGGACGAGATCGGGCTCATGATCATGGCAAAGGCGGGCTATGACCCGAGGGAGGCCCCTGGATTCTTCGAGCGCATGTTGCAGTCATCAGGCAAGGCGTCCATGCCCGAGTTCCTCTCCACCCATCCGGCGGACCGGCACCGCATCAACAGGATCAAGTCACTCATCCCCACTGCCATGACATACTACAGGAAGTGACAGACAGACGCCCCATGCAGAACGTTCCTCCCTGGAGGAGGCGGCGCGACAAGGAGGCACCCTTTCAAGCCTCCATCGACGCCCGTGAACGAACGATCCTGGCGTACCGGCGCTGAGCGTCCTGGAAGGGATACCCGCCAAGCCTTCCAATATCTTTGACAAGGGTGAGCGGTTGATCTATACAGTGCTGCTTATAGTTTCACTTCATGCTTAAGAGGAAGAGCGCATGGGTCTCAAGATAGGAGAGATCGCCAAGAGGAGCGGGGTCGCCCCTTCGACCATACGGTACTATGTCCGCCAGGGGCTCCTGCCGGAGCCTGTGAAGGTCAACAAGAGCATGGCATACTACGACGAGAGCTGCATCGAGAAGATCCATGCCATACGGCGCCTCCAGGAGAGAAAGTACTTCCCCCTCTCGGTGATCAAGAACATCCTCAGGCGCATGGACAAGGGCATGAGCCTCGAGGAGGCGGAAGCCATAGAGGATGCGGTCTTCGCCCCAGCGCCGTCCTCTTCAGAGCAGCTGTTGGACAAGGCCGGCTTCCTCAAGGCGACGGGGCTGACCGCGGAAGAACTCCTTGAGGCCACGCAGATAGGCATACTCATCCCCTTTCTCCAGGAGAGAGGACGGACCATGTTCAACGGCGAGGACGTCCTGTTCGCCAGGAACGTCCTGAAGAAGATCCTCGCCTTCGGCGGACGCCTCGAAGACCTGAAGTTCTACCTCGAGCTCGGCAACCAGATCGTGGACAACGAGATGCGCCTGAGAAAGGCCGCGGTCAAGGGCAAGACCGACCACGAGAACATCCAGATCACGAGAGAGATCTCCAAGATGGCGGACTTGCTGAGGGGCTACATCCTCAGGAGACTCTTCCAGAGAAGGGTACAGGCGGCCATCCAGAAGAGCCTCGACATGGCCTGACCGGTGTGCAAGACACCGCAGGTCTCTCTCGGCGGGTCGCGTTGGAGACACGGCGGTACATTCTTTCCACATCCAAGGGCAATCCTTTTCCAATTTCCGAGCACCCCACCCCTCCCCCACGTATAACCCACGAATATTAAATGGTCGCCCAAAGCGCATGAATCTTGCAATGCATTCATATAATTGTCGTTTTTTGTTCCGTTGGTGATGGCATGAGGATGGTTCGGGCTGACCGCCTATCACTACGTGGCGGCCTCGTCCGAGGATGAACCGTTGAGAACACGTCGTCCCCTGGGGCATAGGGATGACGCATGCTCCAGGAATACTGACGATTCGAGAAGAACAGGGGAGAAAAACGATGCACCTGCATGCAGCACACGAGGGAGTCCGCTCGAGTTCGAGATCCGGCCTTGGGAACTTGCCCCGCCTCCTCCTGTCTCTCTTGGCCTTTTCCGCCCTTTTTGCCTTCACCGGCGGGTGCAGCAAAGGGGAAGGGGGCGGGCCGGTTGCCGCCGAGGAAGGCACCTACGAGCGTGGGTACTTCGTGGACAGCCCTGTCATGGGGCTCGACTACTCTTCCGATTCCTTCGCCGGCGAGACCGAGAGCGACGGCGGGTTTCTGTACAGCGAAGGCCAGGTGATCACCTTTTCCATCGGTGACATCGTCCTCGGCAGGACGAGGGGCGACCGTATCGTCACCCCCGTCACCCTCGGGGGAAGCCTCGCGGACGTGACGAATACACGCGTCATAAATATCGCAAGGCTCCTCCAGTCCCTCGATGCGGACCGGAACCCGGCAAACGGCATAACCATAACGCCATCCGTGAAGCAGGCGCTCGCTGGCATCAGGATCGACCTTGCGCGGCCTGACATAGACAACGACGCGGGCATCGCGGAGCTCTTCGAGAGGCTCAGCGGCATGGGCATCTACCCCGAGGAAGCGGGAGAGTTGGGCCTGGTCTCCGCAGAAGAGGCAAGGCTCCACCTCGAGGACACGGTCACCAGGATCGAGCTCGAGGAGGAAGCGGCCCAGGAGGCGCTCAGGAGCATCCCGGTCCATGCATTCATAACCAACGGCTACACCGGGGTGATCATGATACCGGGCCAGAAGATCCGACTTGTCGCCTATGCCTTCGGCGGGACACCCCCTTACGTGTACTCGTGGTCCCTTGACGGCGCATCACCCTTCTCGACGCGCCAGGACGCCGGGAGCTACACCGCCCCAAGCCCGTCCGATCCCGTTCTCTCCCTGAGGGTTGCCGACAGCCTGAACGCAGCCTACACGGCCTTCAAGCGCATCCACGTCCAGCCCTCCCAGTCAGCCACGGGCTTGTCGTATCCCGAAGACTCGATCCCGACGGCGAGGATCATCTCCCCCAGAGACGGCGACACCTTCGCCATGGGCGAGGTCGTCACCTTCAAGGCGCTCATAACGGACGGGGACCTCCCCATCCATTACGGGTGGCTCTCGAACAAACCGTCAAACGTCATGGACACGGCCCACGAGAGCGTCTCCAACGTCGCGCCCAGGGCATACCTCGTCTCCATACCCGTGACGCTCAAGGCGCACGGGGATCATTCCATAGGCATAGCGGTGCAGGACACGCCGGTAAAGGGCAAGGGCCCGGATAACCACGCCTCCCTCGTGTCCATCAGGGTGTACTGATTTTCCTGAGGGCTGTGGGACCTCGTTGAAGTCGGACGCCCGCCCGACTGGCCTTTTTGGCAGTGGAGCTCGTTCTTCGAGGAACCCTTCCTGGGTGAAGACAGCTGACCATGCCGAAGGCGTCCGTCCTCCCCTTCGAGAGTGATGCCAACCATGCCATGACTGGGGCGCCGATGGGGCAACCGTGACCTTGACCGCGCCACGGTGTCAACCCATGCACGGGCAGGGGCGCCGGTCTCGAAGATCATCCGAGGATCTCGCATAGCTGTCAACCCGTGCCCAGGCAGGGGCGCATGCAAGGAGGATGACGATCCTGCAAGGGCGGCCCGATGAAGACCTCCTCATGTGCAAGGCATCGGCCCCGGCGTCCACCGTCATCCCTCAGGCCTACATCTGCGGGCAGTCTCTTTGTCGCTCGTGTGCACGAGCCGACCCGAGAGGCCCAAGGCTTCAGCCACGAAGAGGCAGCCGAAGCGACGATGATACCCTTTCCCGTGTTGCCGATATCGGCCTGTGGTGTATAATCTCCAAGGTGGACGATCGGGAGACATGGGGGGAGTCAGCCGCCCTCCATCGTGCCCGCCGCATGCATCTTGAGGTGCGTCGCGGCCGGTTTCCATCCTTGACAAGAACGCGCTCGGTGCGGTAGATGACTTATAGTTTAACTTTAATCTTTACATCACAGGGAAGGAAGCCGAGACGCGCTCTGCAATAAAAAACTAGAGGAGCAGCCAATGAAGACACGTATCACCGAGCTCTTGGGCATCAAGCATCCTATCGTTCTCTCCGGCATGAGCTGGATCAGCGTCCCCAAGATGGTCGCTGCCGTATCCAATGCAGGCGGCCTCGGGATCCTCGCGACCGGGCCTCTGGATGCGCAGCAGACGAGGGCCGCGATCAGGGAGATCAAGTCGCTGACGAACAAGCCTTTCGGGACCAACACCACCCTCCTCTTCCCCGGTGCGGCCGAGAACGCCATGGTCGCCCTCGAGGAGAAGGTCCCGGTGATCAACTTCTCTCTCGGCAAGGGTGACTGGATCGTGAAAGCCGCCCACGAATACGGCGGGAAGGTGATCGCGACGGTGGTCAACGCCAGGCACGCCAAGCGCGCCCAGGATTACGGGTGCGACGCCCTGCTCGTGACCGGCCACGAGGCGGCGGCCCACGGCGGGGACGCCACCACCTTCTGCCTCGTCCCATCGATCGCCAACGCGGTCAACATCCCCATCATCGCGGCAGGGGGGATCGCAGACGGCAGGGGCCTGGCAGCTGCGCTCGCCCTCGGAGCGGACGGGGCGGCCATGGGCACCAGGCTCATGACCACGAAGGAAAGCCCCCTGCACGAGAACTACAAGCAGCTCTCCATCCAGAAGGAAGTGTACGACACCATCTACTCCACGCGCTTCGACGGCCTCGGCTGCAGGGTGCTCGACACGAAGGCCGCCAGGAAGGCCATACGCCAGGGGCTCAACCTCAGGAAGCTCATCGAGGCGATCCCCAACTCCATGATCATCTCCAAGCAGCTCCACCTGCCGTACTTCAAGCTCTTCCTGGGCGTGCTCGCATCCGGCTGGAAGAACGCACGCCAGCTCGCCTTCATGGCGAACGCGTTCAAGGCGATCCGGATTGCGACCGAGGACGGCGACACCGTCCACGGCGTGCTGCCGGTCGGGCAAGCCACGGGCCTCATGAGGGACATACCCACGGTCGCCGAGGTCATCGAGCGGACCGTTGCCCAGGCAGAGGCGATCAGTTTCGAGCTGGCGAAAAAGGCCGGCCTGAAAGAGGCGGCTGAAAGGACGCCTCTCGCAGAGAAACCCAAGCCCAGCCGGGGAAGGAAGGCCTCGGACAAGGGCAAGAAGGCGTAAGAAAGAACGTGTCGGCGCAGGAGGGAGATCGAGGCTCGCTGCTCTCCCCGGAAGCCCGATTCTTCACGGCACGATCGTTTAGCGTAGCGAGACAGCCTGAAGGACAAGAAGGGCGGCACCAGAGACAGGTGCCGCCCTTCCTCTTTCCTATGCCCAGCCATAGCCCGGCCTTGTGAAGCGAGCATCGGGCGATGATGTCAAGCAATCCGTCGCGCTCACCCTGCGTCAGGGGGAGGACAAGCTTCGGACCCCTTCATGATAACGGCAAGAATGCTTTGCACGTTTGATTCTGGTCTCTGTCTTTCGATGATCGAAACCAGGTCGCTCGACCTTCACACCGCGTGACGCCTCTCTCACCCGTCGGCACCTGCCTGCTTGCCTATGCCTCGGCAGACCGGGATCATGCAGGTGTCCCGGGCGAGATCGACCCTCGAGTCTGTATGGAAGACGTCTCGGATTGTTGGCCATGGGATGAGGTCTGCTTGCGCTTGGGGATGTGATACACCATCCTCAGGGAAGACGTCCTCGATTGGTGCCCTTGCGAAGGTATCGAGGGTCGCCTTCATGCATGGAGAGCGTGAGCCGCTCCTTTCCGCGCGGCTATCTCGCCCGGAAAGGAGCGGGACGACATGTGAGAAGATTCACCGGCTCATGGGTGTTCCACGATGCCTTGGGGAGATGAGGGCCGGGATCTCATTGCACGAGGGAAGACGCCTTTCTCAAGTGCATGACCGCCTCGTCGTGCATGGTGGCGAGGAGCTCCCTGCAGCTCATGATCTTGTGGATGTGGCCGATCGACTGGCCCACCATGAGCGGGGCGTCATCCACGTCACCCGTCTCCCAGGCCTTCTTGATTCTCTGGCCCGCGATCAGGGGTATCAACGCCTCGATACCCTTGCCCTGGGCCTCGGCGTTGAGCACCTCGGAGATGATCTTGTTCTTGAGCGCCCTGCCCTGCAGCCCTATGGACTTGCAGATGAGGGTCGTCTCGTTCTCCTGCCTCTTTATGAGTTCCTGCTTGATGTTGTCGTGGACCTCGCACTCGGTCGTCGCTATGAACCTGCTCGCCATCATGACGCCCTGGGCGCCGAGCGTGAGCGCCGCCGCAAGGCTCCTGCCGTCCGCGATGCCGCCGACGGTGACGACCGGGATCTTCACCGAGTCGACGATCCTGGGGGTGAGGACCATGGTCGTCACGTCGTCGTCGAGCGGGTGACCGCCCTCCTCGAACCCCGCCGCATACACTCCGTCGTAGCCTGCCTTCTCTGCATGAACGGCGTGCCTGACCGACCCCACCTTGTGGAAGAGCTTCACGCCGGCGTCCTTGAGGTCGGACATGACCTTCTTGCCCAGGGCCTTGTCGAGAGGGGTCCCTGACACCTCTATGCCGGCCACCCGTTCCTCGGCGCACACCCTCGCGTACATGGCGTGGTGCTCCGAGGTGATCCGGACCGAGGGCAGGATCGTGATACCCACCATGAAGGGCTTGTCCGTGAGTCTCTTCGTCTCCCGGATGGCAGAGCGGAAGGCCTCCTCGGTCTCGTAGTTGCCCGCCGTGAGGTTCCCCATCCCGCCGGCGTTCGATACGGCCGCGCACAGTTTGGGCGTGCACAGCCACATCATGGCGCCGCAGATGATCGGGTACTCGATGCTGAACATGTCCGTGATCGCGGTCTTTATCATGTCTCCCCCATGTTTAAAGTTGAACTTTATGCTTCATGTTTAACCCGTCTCTTCCTCCTTGTCAACGGGAAAAAGCCGTCAACCCCCTCACCGTTTGTGTTCCCCGTCCTTGTCGCGGGCTCGGCGTTGTGGTAGGAATACCCCCGCATCACGTTACTCCTGGAGGGCAATCGTGCACTATTCTTTCTCGAGCCGTGACTACGTCATCCTCGCCTTGAGCTACGTGTTCCTAGGCATCTCAGCGTTTCACGGCCGGGCCGCAGACGTCCTCCCGCTCATCGGCGCGGTCCCGGCATGGGTGTTCCTCCTGGCGGGTGTCCTCCTGAATCTCTGGTGCATCCCCCTTCCGGGCATCCATCCGAGGATTTCGGGCAGGGCCGCACAGCAGGCTCTTCCTGCACCCCGGGCGGCCGCACCTGATGCGGCGGTGCAGGAAAGGGTCGCCGCCGAGGCCGAGCCGGTACCGGTTCCCCCTCCCTCCGTGCCGAGAGCTGAAGAGAAACTGGGCAGGGGTCTGGCCAAGACCCACAAGGGTTTCATCGATCGCATAGCAGCCGTCTTCAGGCGGTCGGCCAAGCTCGATGCATCGATCTTGGCCGAGCTCGAGGAAACCCTGGTCGGCACGGACATAGGGGTGCGCACCGCGTACGCCCTGTTCGAGGCCGTGCAGGGCAAGATGCAGTCTCTCGAGGGTCCGGACGCCGCCATGGAGGCCATACGCCAGGAGGTGGAATCGATCCTTGCCGCCCGGGAGAACCCACTCCTCATCCCTGAAGGCGTCAAGCCCTTCGTGATCATGGTGACCGGGGTGAACGGCTCCGGGAAGACCACGACCATCGCCAAGATGGCCTACCGGTTCAAGAACGAGGGCAAGTCCGTCCTCATCGCCTCGGGGGACACCTTCAGGGCGGCCGCCATAGAGCAGCTCGAGCACTGGGCCGTCAAGGTCGGCGCCGACTTCGTGAAGGCACAGCAGGGGGCGGACCCTTCGAGCGTCGCCTTCGACGGGCTGCAGGCGGCGCTCGCCCGGGGTCACGACGTGCTCATCATCGACACGGCAGGAAGGCTCCACACGAAGGAAAACCTCATGGAGGAGCTGAAGAAGACCAAGAGGGTGCTTTCCAAGAAGCTCGAGGGCGCGCCCCACGAGATCCTGCTCGTCCTTGACGCAACCATCGGCCAGAACGCCATAGAGCAGACCCGGCAGTTCAACAGCGCCATAGGCGTGACCGGTATCGCGATGACAAAACTCGACGGGTCGTCCAAGGGCGGGGTCATTGTGGGTATCGCAAACGAGTTCGACATCCCCATCAGGTTCGTGGGGATCGGAGAGGACATGGACGACCTCCAGCCATTCGACGCGAAACGCTTCGTGGAGGCCCTCTTCCTCGACAACGACTGAACCCGTGCACAGAGCCCATAGATGCGGAAGATAACGCGCAAACGACTCGTCAAGATCTTCGATGCCATGAGGAAGACTTCCGTCATGGTGATCGGGGACCTCATGCTCGACGCGTACATCTGGGGCAGGGTGGACAGGATCTCCCCCGAGGCGCCCGTTCCCGTGGTCGAGGTTGAGCGTGAGCTCTTCAAGCTGGGCGGCGCGGGCAACGTCGCCAACAACCTCGTCAGTCTCGGTGCCGAGGTGCGTGTCGTGGCGGTACGGGGCGACGACGAACACGGCCGGATCCTCGCGGAAACCATGGAGGGCATGGGACTTTCGACCTCGAGCGTCTTCGTCGACCGAAGGCGCAAGACAACCGTCAAGACCAGGGTCATAGCGCATACGCAGCAGGTTACCCGCATCGACAGGGAAGACCGTTCTCACATACCCGAAGGCATCCAGAGAAAGATCCTCGCCTCGTTCGAAAACGATCTCGACTCGATCGACGCCGTCATCGTCTCCGACTACGGCAAGGGGGTGATCGGCAAGAAGCTCCTCGGGCTGATCGTCCCCATGGCGAAGGGCGCGAACATCCCCGTATGCGTGGACCCGAAGGAACGGAACTTCCCCCACTACCACGGGGTCAGCGTGATCACGCCGAACATCAAGGAACTCAGCTTCGGTTCCGGCATCAAGGTGGAGGACTACGACGACCTGGTGAGGGCGGCCGGCAAGGTGAGGGAGGCCCTGGGCTGCGACATGGTCCTCGTGACGAGGGGCGAGCACGGCATGAGCCTCTTCGGCCCGGAATGCCCCCCCATCGACATCCCCACGAACGCCAAGGCAGTCTTCGACGTGACCGGCGCCGGGGACACGGTGGTCGCGTGCTTCACCCTCGCCTTCGCCTCCGGCGCCACGCCGATAGAGTCGGCCATGATCGCGAACGTCGCCGCCGGCATGGTGGTGGCCGAGGTCGGGGCCGCGAGCGTACCCTGGGAAAGGCTCAGGGACGTCTGCCTGGAGGAGCTCTGTGGGTAGGGCGGCCGTCCCCGGGGACGTCATGCTCTTCTGTAGCGTGCTCTACAACCGCTTTGCGGATCTGGGTGCGGTCATGGGAGACCTCACCGGTCTCTTCGGCGATATCGCGTTTGCCACCGAGCCCATGCCGTTCACCTTCACCACGTACTACGAGCGGGAGATGGGCGCGCCCCTCGAGCGCGTCATCGCTGCATTCGGCAGGCTCGTTGGCCGCGACTTCCTGCCTGAGGCGAAGAACGCGACGAACGCCCTCGAGGACAACCACAGCGAAGGCCCCAGGAGGAAGGTCAACATCGACCCGGGGATCGTCACGCTCGAAAACGTGTGCCTTGCCACCACGAAGCCGCACGGCCACCGCTTGTACCTCGGCAGGGGAATCTGGGCCGAGGTCACGCTCATCTACCAGGGGGACTCCTACCGGAGCCTGCCCTGGACATACCCCGATTACGCCTCCGAACGCTACATCGGGATCTTCAACTCTCTCAGGGCTCTGTTCAAAGAAATCACCAAGGGGAGGTCTTGATGCCGTCGAGCATGACCGGGTTCGGACAGGCCGAGGTCTCGGGGTTCCATGTCGAGATCAAGGGCGTGAATCACAGGTTCAAGGATATCCGCGTGAAGGTGCCCAAGGACATGGGGGCCCTGGAGGCTGCGATCAGGGAGAAGGTCCAGAACTCGGTTCACAGGGGCAAGGTGGAGATCGTGGTCACGGCCCTCCAGCCGGAGCCCGGCCTGGCCGGGACCCTCATTGACTGGCACCTCGCGAACAAGGCGCACGAGCAGCTGAAGGCGATGGCCGAGACCTTCGGCGGCGAGGTCACCTTCAGGGACGTGCTCGCCGTTCCTGGTGTGATGGTCGAAGGCCGGCCCCCGTCCCAGGAGGACGTCCAGCCGGTCCTCGAGGCCCTGGAAGCGGCGCTCGAGGACTTCCTGTCCTCCAGGGCCCGAGAGGGCGAGCACCTGTGCGTCGACATCAGGGCGAGGATCGCCGCCATCAGGGGCATGACGCTGTCCATGAAAGACCTTGCAACCACCATGACAAGTGTATATAAAGAAAGGCTACATGCCAATTTGAGCGCCCTCCTGGCGGAGAGGGGGACGGTTCTGGATGCCACCCGCCTGGAACAGGAGGTCGCATTGCTGGCTGAAAAGAGCGACATCACCGAGGAACTGGTGAGACTCGAAGGCCACATCCGCCTCCTGGAGGACACCGTATCGCAGAGCGAAGGCCCCATAGGCAGGCAAGCTGATTTCATCCTCCAGGAGATAAACCGGGAGGTCAACACGATCGGCTCCAAGAGCCAGCTCGCTCAGTTGAGCCGTGTCGTGATCGACGCGAAGACAGAGATAGAAAAGATCAGGGAGCAGGTTCAAAACATAGAATAGCGTTCTTCGATGTGTTCGAGGGAATGAGAAAGGAGAGAGGGCATGGGCAGGAACGACACGAGGCTGCTCAATATCGGCTTCAACAACGGGGTCGTCGCTTCGAGGATCATCGCCATCGTCAATCCATCTTCTTCACCCATGAAGCGCCTGCGCGAAGAGGCCAAGGAACGCGGACAGCTCATCGACGCCACCCAGGGGAGAAAGACGAGATCGATCATCATCACGGACAGCTCTCACGTCATCCTGAGCGCCATACAGGCTGAGACCATCTCCAACCGCCTCTCCGACGGGGGCAACCACAAGGAGACCCAGGCTTCCAAGGAGGACAGGTGAGGGTGTTCGTCTCCGGCCCCTCCGGGGTCGGCAAGACCACCGTCATCAAGGAGGTGCTCAGGAAGAACCCGGACCTGGTACTGTCCGTCTCCTACACGACGAGGGCGCCGCGCAAGGACGAACAGGACGGGGTGGACTATTTCTTCGTGTCGAGAGACACCTTCGAGGACATGGTCAGGAAGGGGGCCTTCCTCGAGTGGGCGAACGTGCATGGAAACCTCTACGGAACGTCCATCGAGTGGGTCGAGGAGATGGAAAGCCGGGGATTCCACGTCCTGTTCGACATCGATGTGCAGGGGGTGAAGCAGGCCAAGGAGAAGGGGTTGCAAGGCTGTTTCATCCTCATCGTCCCCCCGACCATCGATGAGCTGGAAAGACGCCTCCATTCGAGGGGTACCGAGGACAGGGACTCTCTCGTGCGACGCATGGAGAACGCGAGGGCCGAGCTCGCCATGTGGAACCTCTACGATTACCTCGTGGTGAACGATTCACTCCTGGAGTGCATCGAGACCGTGCATGCCGTCATCCTCGCACAGCGTGCGAGCAAAAGCGAAATGATCGGAAGGCTGCCGTGGCTGCACACGATCGCATAATCTTCGCCCTCGACGTCGGCGACATGGACTCCGCCAGGAGGTGGGTGGAGACGCTCAGGGGACACGTCGGGTGGTTCAAGGTGGGCCTGGAGCTCTTCACGGCGGTGGGTCCCGAGATCGTGAGGCTTCTCAAGGACAGCGGGATCAGGTGTTTCGTCGATCTCAAGCTGCACGACATCCCGAACACCGTCTCGGGCGCAGTGAGGTCGCTTGCGAGGCTCGGCGCGGACATGGCGACCCTCCACATCTCGGGCGGCAAGGCGATGCTCATGGCGGCGCTCGATGCTGCACAAAGCGAGGCGGAAGCCGGGGGCCTGAGACGGCCGAAGCTCGTCGGGGTGAGCGTGCTCACCTCGCTGGGAAGGGATGACCTCATGGAGACCGGCATCCCTCGGGAGCCCCACGAGCAGGCCGACCTGCTCGCGCGGCTTGCAGCCTCCTGCGGTCTTGACGGCATCGTGTGCTCGGCATCCGATCTGCCGGCCATCAGGCCGAGCCTCCCCCCTTCCTTCCTGGTCGTGACCCCCGGGATCAGGCCTTCGTGGTCTGAGAGCGGAGACCAGAAACGCATCTCCTCTCCCTCCGGCGCGATCAAGGCGGGCGCCGATCTCCTCGTCGTGGGAAGGCCCATCAGCGGCGCGGGCGACCCGGTGGAGGCGGCTCGGAGGATCGCTTCCGAGATCGAGGCCGCGCTCGACGAGTGAGGGGCCTGCACCCGGTTTCGATGCCCTTCCATGCATCCTTCTTCCCACCCATGACCGACGGCCGGACACCGCCGAGGACGATCCCATGAGCCTCAGGATCACTGCAGGCAGTTTCCGCTCCATGAGGCTGCAGAGCCCCGGCCAGGGCGTGCGGCCGACCTCCGACAAGGTCAGGCAGGCGGTCTTCTCGACGATCCTCGCATACGTGCAAGGCGCTCACGTGCTCGATCTGTTCGCCGGGAGCGGGGCGCTCGGCTTCGAGGCGTTGAGCAGGGGGGCCGCATCGGCCACGTTCGTCGACGCGTCGAAAAGGTGCATCGACGTGATCAAGAAGAACGCCGCAGCCCTGGGCGTACTCGAGAGGGTGAGCATCGTCAAGGCGGAGGCCTTTTCGTTCGTGGGCTCGTGCAGTTCATCGTACGGCCTCATCTTCGTGGACCCGCCGTACCACAAATCGTTTGCATCGGATATCGCTCGTGATGTATATAAGCTGCTCGATATTGGGGGGATACTGGTCATTGAACACGAGAGCTCCGCGACGATCCCACTTCCGGCCTTCAAGCAGAAACGCTACGGCGGAACCTCGATCACCTACGTCCTGAAGGAATGACCGCATGCACCGAGACAAGATCGCCGTCTGCCCCGGATCGTTCGACCCCATCACCAACGGCCACATAGACATCGTCCACAGGGCGCTGTGCGTCTTCGACAAGGTGATCATAGCGGTCGGGCACAATCCTCTGAAGACGGACCTGTTCACCACGCAGGAAAAGCTCGACATGATCCGCCAGTCCATAGACAGCGACGAGAGGATCGTCGTGGATGCGTTCGAGGGCCTGCTCGTCGACTACATCAAGAAGACAGGCGCCTGCGCCATCCTCAGGGGGCTGAGGGTGATCTCGGACTTCGAGCTCGAGATGCAGCTCGCCCTCATGAACAGGAAGCTCTACGCGCCGGCGGAGACGTTCTTCCTCATGACGGACTACAAGCACCTCTTCGTGAGCTCGACCATCGTGAAGGCCACCGCTGCCGCCGGAGGGTCCGTGGAGGGGCTCGTGCCGCGCCCGGTGCTCATGAAGCTGAAAGAAAAGTTTCCGCACATGAAGATCGACCCTGTGTAGAATATCTGCCAGAAAGGACAGTATATGAAGATATCCCGCCTTGTCTCCAACATCCCCGGTTCCGAGACGCTGGCTCTGACCGCCAAGGTCAACGAGCTCAGGGCGCAAGGCAAGAATGTCATAGGCTTCACGGCAGGCGAGCCCGATTTCGACACTCCGGAGACGATCAAAGAGGCGGCCATCGATTCTCTGAGACGCGGCAATACCAAGTATACCCCCGTAGGCGGGACCATGAAGCTCAAGGAGGCGGTCTGCGAGGCGTTCGAGAGGGACTACGGCTTTGCCGTGTCGCCCGAGAACGTGATCGTCTCCTGCGGTGCCAAGCACAGCCTCTTCAACCTCTTCTTCACCCTCTTCGAAGAGGGCGACGAGGTGATATGCCCTGCGCCCTACTGGGTCTCGTATCCGCCGATGATCGAGATGACTGGGGCCAAGCCCGTGATCGTGGACACCCGGGAGGCCGGCATGAAGCTCGAGGCCGGCATGGTCGCCCGGGCCATCACCCCCAGGACGAGGGGCATCGTCATCAACTCGCCGTCCAACCCCACGGGCATGGTGTTCGACAGAAAAGAGCTCGAGGAGATAGCCGAGCTCTGCCTGAGGCACGATATCACGATCATCTCGGACGATATCTACCGAAAGATCGTGTTCGAGCCGAACGAGTTCTTCAGCGTCGCGAGCATCTCGCCTGAGGTCGCCAAGAAGACCTTCATCATCGACGGATCCTCCAAGACCTACGCCATGACCGGCTGGCGCATCGGGTTCTGCATCGGCGACAAAGACGTGATCAAGGCCATGGAACGCCTCCAGAGCCAGAGCACGTCCAACCCCGTCAGCTTCGCCCAGGAAGGGGCGCTTGCCTCCCTCGTCAGCGACGAGACCGCCGCCATCGTGGAGAAACGGAGGAAGATCTTCCAGCAACGAAGGGATCTCATCGTCAGGAAGATCAGGGAGATCCCGGGGATGGGCATCATCGAACCGGGCGGATCGTTCTACGCCTTCCCGTCCATCGACGGCTACCTGGACCGCTTCAAGGACGCAAACGCCTTCACCCAGTACCTCATCGAGCATGCGCTGGTCGCTGTCGTGCCGGGCGTCGCCTTCGGTGCGCCCGACCACGTGAGGTTCTCGTTCGCGACCAGCGAGGAGAACATCGAGAAAGGGCTCGACCGCGTCAAGGAGGCCCTGGCATCCCTGTGACGGTCCACGTGGCCGTCGAATCAGACAGCCGCGTGCCAAGACCGCACCAAGGAGACCCTGGCATCTTTGCGTCGGGTGCATCCCCCTTCTCATGAAACAGCCGGGGGGCCGTTTCATTCGGCGGCTTCCTTTTTTCTCTCAAGAAAATAAGCCTGTCACCGATAGAGAGAATAGCATCGCATCGGGGGGTTCTCCATGAACATGCAAGGCTACCAGGCGTACAGGAAGACCCAGATCCAGACCGCCGACCAGGGCGGGCTGATCCTCCTGTGTTACGACGGCGCCATAGGATTCCTTCGCAAGGCCCTGAAGGCCATCTCGGAGAAGGATCAGATGAGTGCGACCGAACTCCTCACAAAGGCACAGAACGTCCTGTGGGAGCTCACCAACGGGCTCAACCGGGACGCAGGCCAGATAGCCCACAACCTGGAAGCCATCTACAATTACATGATCAGGCGCCTCGTGGATGCACAGTACCACTCGTCCCCGGCGCCCGTAAACGAGGTACTCGGCTACCTCCAGGAGCTCCGCGACACATGGCAGCAGGTCATACAGAAACAGTCCTGAGCCTTCTCGAGTCCTGGGGATCCCTCATCGAGAAGCAGGAGGGGGCGATCGCAGCAGGCGACCTCGATACCCTCGAGAGCCTCGTCAGGGAGACCGAGACCATCCAGAGGCGGCTCGAGGAAGGTTTTTCGAGCTCGAACGAGCTGCTTTCGGACAACCGCATCGCCAGGCTCTTGAGCAGCCTGTCCGAGAGGCATACCCTGGTCGTGAACTCGCTTTCCAGGCTGTGCAGCGAACTTGCCTCCGAGATCAAGGAGCTCGGCAGGAACAGGTCCTCGGTCGGGTCTTACAAGCAGGGCGCGAGGCCGGGGCCTCGCATCATGAGCGAGCGCACCTAAAGCAATCACCGTGGGTTGCCTGAGTGCGTCAGGCTCACCCGGGCATGTGATCGCCGCCTGGCGTGCCGAGCCCCGAAAACAAACGCACCGTTGGAAGACCCACCGAACCACCGGGACACCAACCCCACCCTCGAGGGTCAGCCGACCCCCACACGACCGTCTCCCACCTCACCCAAGCGCCTCCATGCCTCGTGAACCATCGTCGCAGTCGGCGAGGTTCGGCCTGCGCCTCCGACAGCCTGCCTGGCGCCCGTCCCCGGCTCCCGACCACGCCTGAGGCCCCGTGCCCGAACACGGCCGCGCCAGGCATGACCTGCATGCAGAACGTCTCGCTCCCCTGGAAGGCCGCGGGCCGCACCTTGGTGAACGAGCATCCTTCCCGCGGCCGAAGTCCTTGCCATCTTTGGCAGGCGGCATGCGAACGCCTAGAGGCCGTGCCTGCGGTCGTTGACACATCTACCGTTTTCTCATAGTGTTGTGGATGATGCAGATCATCCTGTCCTCAGGCTCGCCGCGGAGAAGAGAGCTCCTCACCCTGCTCGGCGTGCCTTTCCAGGTGGTGGTGCCCGAGGTCCCCGAGACACCCCGCGCAGACGAGGCGCCGAGGAGGTTTTGTTCCCGCGTGGCGCTGGAAAAGGCCATGTCCGCATCCGCACGCCACCCGGGTGCCGTCGTGATCGGGGCCGACACCATCGTGGTCAAGGACGGGGCCATCCTCGGCAAGCCCGTGGACGAACACCAGGCGAGAGAGTTCCTCAGCCTCCTCCAGGGAGACGTCCACGACGTGTACACGGGGTATGCCATCGTCGGCCACAGGCGCTCGATCAGGAGGGTGGTGAGGTCCCGCGTGCGCTTCAAACCCATGACAAGCAGGAATATTGACTGGTACATACAGACCGGGGAGCCCATGGACAAGGCCGGGGCCTACGCGGCACAGGGTATCGGCTCGTTGTTCATCGAGAGCGTGAGCGGTTCGTACACGAACGTCATCGGTCTCCCCATGGCCGAGCTGATCGAGGATCTCGCATCCTTCGGCATAGAGACATGTGCAATACCAGGAGGTTGAAGGCATGGGCACGCATGTCATGAGTATCGACCAGGGCACGACAGGCACGCGCGTCATCGTGGTGAACGATGAGGGTGCAGTCGAGGGGATGGCTTACTCGGAGTTTCCCCAGATCTACCCGAGGCCCGGGTGGGTCGAGCACGACCCCGAGGTCATCTGGGAGACCACGCACACGGTCATGAAGAAGGCGATGCTTGCGGCCTCGGTCCAGCCGAAAGACATCAGGGCCATAGGCATCACGAACCAGAGGGAGACCACCGTCCTGTGGGACAGAAGAACACTCGAGCCAGTGCACAACGCCGTGGTGTGGCAGTGCAGGAGGTCCGCGGACATATGCGAGGACCTCAAGGCAAAGGGGCTCGCCCCCCTGTTCAGGAAGAAGACAGGCCTCGTGCTCGACGCCTACTTCTCAGGCACCAAGGTCAAGTGGCTCCTGGACACGATCCACGGCCTCAGGGACCGCGCGTCCTCCGGCGAGATCGCCTTCGGGACCATCGACAGCTGGCTGGTGGCGAAGCTCACCAGGGGAAGGATCCATGCCACCGACCACACCAACGCATCGAGGACCCTCATGTACAACATCCACGAGAAGCGCTGGGACGAGGAACTCCTCGATATCCTGGGCGTCCCCGTGGCCATGCTGCCCCAGGTCGTGAGCTCCTGCGGTATCGTGGGCGAGACCGACTCCCAGATCACCGGCGCCCCCATCCCGATAGCGGGCATGGCCGGCGACCAGCAGGCTGCCCTCTTCGGCCAGGCATGCTTCCATCCAGGCGAGGCGAAGAACACCTACGGCACGGGGTGTTTCCTCCTCCTCAACACGGGACCCGATCCCGTGGAGCCCGGCGAAGGCCTCATACTCACGCTCGCCTGCGACGACGCGGGGGCCCCGTGCTACGCGCTCGAAGGCTCGGTCTTCATCGCGGGGGCCGTCATCCAGTGGCTCAGGGACGGTCTCGGCCTCATCAAGGACGCATCGGAGACGCAGGCCCTTGCCGAGGCCGTGCCCGATTCCCACGGCGTCTACATGGTGCCGGCATTTGCGGGACTGGGTGCGCCCTACTGGGACATGTACGCTCGGGGCGCCATCATGGGCATCACCAGGAGCACCACGCGGGCGCACATCGTCCGCGCCGCGCTCGAGGGGATCGCCTACCAGGTGAAGGACCTCATCGGCGCGTTCGAGCGGTGCACGAACAAGACCTTCGCCGAGCTGAAAGTGGACGGGGGGGCCTGCAGGAACGACTTCCTCATGCAGTTCCAGGCAGATATCCTCGGCTGCCCCGTAGACCGCTCCGTGCACCTGGAGTCCACCGGCATGGGGGCGGCGTACCTCGCAGGGATCGCCACAGGAGTCTGGAAACCCGGGGACCCTATCCGGGAACTGAGGCGCTCAGACATGGTCTTCGTACCCATGATCGACACCGAGGCGAGAAAGAGGCTCTACGACGGCTGGCAGGACGCGGTCTCGAGGGTACGATCAGGCGCACGATCATGACAGGGTACACACGCCGCAGCCGGGAGTGCGTAAGACCCGTCCGGCGCCTGGGAAGGGCCGGGCGACCCACCATGAGGACGAATCGGCGGGCGCAGAACGCCTTGTTCCCTTTCCGGGCCTCGTGTCCTCCCGGTGCGCCCGGGAGAGGCTTCCCAGGAGGCGCCTGCTCGTGCGGCGCCACGGACCAAAGGTGACGATGGACCCATGGTGAACGGATCGATATCGAGGGCCTTCGAGGGCATCGGCAGGATCACCATCGCCTTCCTCGAGGAGGTGGGCGCCTTCGCCCTGTTCTTCGTGCAGCTCGTCTCCTGCCTCGGCAGGCCGCCGTTCTTCCTGAAGCAGTATTTCAAGCAGATGGAGTTCATAGGCATCCGGTCGACCCCCGTGGTGATGCTCACCGGCATCTTCACCGGCATGGTGAGCGCACTCCAGACCTACCACGGGTTCAGCCTGTTCGGCGCCGAATCGCTCGTGGGTTCCACCACCGCCCTCGGTCTTTTCAGGGAACTCGGGCCGGTGCTCGGGGCCCTCATGGTGACTGCACGGGCGGGAAGCGCCATGACCGCGGAGATCGGCATCATGCAGGTCACGCAGCAGGTCGACGCCCTCGTGGTCATGGGCGTCAACCCTTTCAAGTACCTCATAACGCCCCGCATAACCGCCTCGATCGTCATGATGCCCATGCTGACCCTCATCTTCGACGCCATAGGCATGATCGGGGCTTCATTCGTGGGCACGGTCATCCTCGACATCGACAGAGGCGTGTTCATGTCGCGCATCGTGGATTACGTCGAGTACGAGGACCTCTTCTCCGGGCTCGTCAAGGCCTGCTTCTTCGGGGCCATCCTGTCGGTCGTGGGCTGTTACAAGGGGTACAGCACCACAGGCGGGGCGGAAGGCGTGGGCAGGGCCGCCACCCAGTCGGTGGTCATCTCCTCGGTGAGCATCCTGATCGCGGACTACCTCCTCACGGCGGTCATGTTCTGAGACGAGCCTCCCACGATCACAACCCGGAGAGCAGGCACGGCCCCGGCCGTGCCCCTTCCGAGAGGGCTTTCCTCGGGCATGAGGATGCGGGCCTCGAAAGGCACCTGCTTCAAGGTCACGGCCGCCGCACCATCCCGCGAGAGGCCGCATCGAGCCCCGCGGCCCGATCAACGGCCTCGGGCCTCCCCGTGCCTTCCGAAAATAAGCCTGAGCAGCCGAAGGTCTAGGCCGGGGGCTGAACCATCCTTATCGCGGCCACCGGGCACTCGGCGGCGCAGAAGCCGCATGCAATGCATGAACCGGCATCCTTGAGGTAGGGGTAGCCGTGCGGGTCGCCGCTGTCTTTCGCGGCCGAGAGGGCGAGACAATTCACCGGGCAGGTCTCGATGCATACCATGCACGACACGCAGGCCTTCTCGTCGACAGCGGGTTTCTTCCACGAGGATCTCTTCTCCATGGTGCACAGGGCGCCCGAGGGGTCCAGCACGCTTGCGTGCGGGCAGATTCTGCCGCATGCGCCGCACGCTATGCACAGCTCATGGTCGATGACGTGCTTCGCCTTCTTCTCACCGGTGATCGCACCGACCGGGCAAACCCTCACGCAGGCCTGGCACCCAACGCATGCGTCCGTGATTGTGTAGGGCATGTCTCTTCCTCCTCCTTGTCACGGGGCCTCGATGCCCAGTCTCTCGAGCGTCTCCGGCAACGGCCTGCCCGTGGACTCGTCCCAGCCGAGTTGCGACCAGTACCCCCTCATCATCTCCTCGATCAGGACGGTCCTGTTCTTGTTCGCCCCCTCGACGAGCGGCGGCCTGCCCAGGGCCCTGTCATGGAGCTTGTTGCCGTTCGGATCGATGCCGTGCCTGATGTTGAACGCCTGCCTCAGCGTCTGGATCCTCCAGCCTATCTCCAGGTATTCCTCGGGCGCCTTGTTCCAGCCGGTGACCGCGTTGAGCCAGTCGAAGGTCGGGGTCCTGGTGACGCCCAGGAACACGCCGAACAGGCAAAGGCCTGACCCGTTCACGACCGCCATGTACCTGCTGCAGGCCGAGGCCTCTTTCGCCTTGTTCTCGTCGGGCACGTACCTGCTGTTCTTCGTGTATATCTGGAAGGGCAGCTTGGACGGAAGCCCTTTGACCTTCTTCCAGAGCTGGAACATCTCATAGTAGAGCTGGGCGCCGATGGTGTGCCTCCCCGGCGTCGGCTCGACTGAGTAGTGGAGGGCGAAGCCGGGATCCATCCTGCCGTCGTGCATGGCCGGTTCCTGCCCGCCTGCGTGGACGGCGAACCGGTCGGACCCCTTGCCGATCTTGCCCGATGCGACCCGGACACCGTCGGCCAGCGTGTCGCCGATCCCCTTTCGCTCGACCATCATTTTCACGAGCTCGCGCATGGCCGCGGAGTTGCCCCACCTGAGATCCAGCCCGTGGGTGTCGTCTCGGGTGAGGATGCCCTGCTCGTAGCACTCCATGGCGAAGGCGATGGTGGCGCCTGCCGATATGGTGTCCATGCCGGCACGGTTGAGGTACTCGTTCATCTCGAACAGGCTGTCCGTGTCTTGGTTCATGCACAGCCCGCCCAGTGCCAGGACCGACTCGTACTCGGGCTTGTGGCCCTCCCCCGGGATCGCGGGGTGCGAGCAGATCCCGCCGCATCCGAGGGGGCACGAGTAGCAGTGATACTTCAGCACCTCGTGACGACGCACGTAATCCGGGTGGGCCGACTTCGAGCGGCTCATCGGCCAGTCGACGTTGCTGCCCTTCCAGTTCTTGATAGGAGAGTCGCCCCACTCCGGCGACATCTGGTTCAGGCCCCCCGTCCCCCACTTCCTGAGGATGTTCTTGTAGACGAACCCGTCCATGGCCATCGCCGTCGGCAGCACCCTGAGCAGGGTCCCGAGGTATCCCATGAGGGTGCCCGGGCCCAGGGGGAGCTGGAACCTCACCCACCTGCCGCACCTACCGCTCAGCCTGTGGACCTGGTCCCTGTCGTAGACGGGGATACGCGCCTTGCCGTCGAGCACAACAGCCTTGAGCCTCTTCGACCCCATCACCGCGCCGAGCCCGCTGCGGGCCGCCATCCTCCCCTGGTCACAGCACACGCCGGATATGAGCGAGAGTCGCTCGCCTGCGGGCCCTATGCAGGCCACACACACGTGCTCGCCGAATTCCTTTTTCAGGATGCTCTCCGTGGTGATCGTGTCCTTGCCCCAGAGATCGGCCGCGTCCCTTATCTCGGCCCGGCCGTTCTTCACGTAGAGGAACACGGGCCTTTCGCTTACACCCTTGAAGAAGATGCCGTCGAAACCCGAGCGCTTGATGGCCGGCGAAAACATCCCCCCGCAGTTGGCATCGCCCCAGCCACCCGTCAAGGGTGATTTGCCTACCACCATCCACCTGCCCGCGAACAGGCTGCCGGTCCCGGTGAGAAGCCCGGACACGAAACCGAGGACGTTGTCTGGCCCGAGCGGGTCTGCACCCCTGGGGATCCTGTTGTAGAGGATGTACGACCCGAGGCCGAGCCCCGAGAGATACTTCCCGTAGACCTCGTCGGGTATGCGCTCGACCTCCACGCTCCCGGCGCCCAGATCGACATTCAGGACCCTTCCCATGTAACCGTATCCCATGTCACCCTCCCCTCGTCTTGCAACGAATCTCCCGCTCGATGGTCTCCAGCCCCCGTACACCCGCTGATCGCCGAGACACGTTCCTCCCGTGACGAGAAAGCATCACGAGGACGCAACAGGCGTCTACAGACACGCCGACAAGGGCCATCTCCCGTCTCGTCCGCGATGCACAGGGGAATTCGGCCCCACGACCCATCGATTCCGCGACCGGGTTTCCCACGGGGACAGCGAAACACGCGCCGCCCCATGAGTACACAAGGCCGTTTTCCGTTACATGAACACCGTTATATTTATTCCCGGCCCCCATGGCAAGACCGAATAGCGTCTCGGCACCAGCCCACGCACCCGACCGCTTGTAAAAATATCGTTAAAACACATGACACTATGCACCTCCTCGTTGCTTTTCTCGTCAGCCGGTCATACAATCCATGGCTGCATCGTAACCGGCACGAACGGGTGCTCCTCAAAGGCCGCATCCCGGTATGAATCGGCCGGCCGTGCCGAGATGAACGGAAGACGGGCAGGATGCTGTCACGCAGGTGAAGCCTCCATGCCGCAAGGGGCGCGATCCTCCCGAGACCGGTCGGCTGCAGGCACCCAGAGGTATGGTTCACACAGCATGAGAACATGAAGCCGCTCACACACCATGGTTGATCTATCGACATTCAGGGGCGTCGCCGCCCTGACCCTCATGTTCCTGAACACGCTCTTCTGGGCCATACCCGTCCACCTGCTCGCCCTCACGAAGCTCGTGATCAGGTCCAGCTCATGGCAGGTCACGTGCGCGAAGTGCCTCATGAAAACCGTCAATTGCTGGATATGGGGGATCCTCACGGCGCTCAGGCTCACCCAGAGGACCGTGTACGACATCAGCGGCCGCGAAAACCTGAGCACGTCCGAGTGGTACTTCATCAACAGCAACCACCGGTCGTGGGCGGACATCCTCGTCCTGCTGGTGTCCTTGCACGGGTACATCCCCTTTCCCAAATTCTTCCTGAAGAGGGAGCTCTTCAAGATACCCATACTGGGGACCGCATGGTGGGCGCTCGACTACCCCTTCATGGAGAGGTACTCGAAGGAATTCCTCGAAAAGAACCCGCATCTCAAGGGCAAGGACCTCGAGACGACCAGGAGGATGTGCGAACGATACAAGCACACCCCCGTATCCATCCTGAACTTCATCGAGGGAACCCGCTTCACGCCCGCCAAGCATGAGAGACAGAAATCCCCGTACCGCCACCTGCTGAAACCGAAGGCCGGCGGGTTTGCCTTCGCTCTTGCCGCCATGGACGGCAAGATCAGGAAGATCATAGACGTGACGATCATCTACCCCAAGAGGAACTTCACCTTCTGGGACTACCTCTGCGGCAGGGTGGACAGGATACGGGTCATCGTGAAGACCCTGTCCGTACCCGATGAATTCCTTTACGGGGATTACGAGAACGACGCCTCTTTCCGGGAGAGGTTCCAGTCATGGGTGACGAACCTCTGGGAGGAAAAGGACAGGCTCCTCGATGAACACCTCTGTTGATGGGTCTTGCTGGACCGGCACCACGAGAATACCTCGCCAAAGTCTTTCACCTTGCGGCCCTTGTTCGGGGCTTTCCGAAGCAATGTCGCACCATAGACCGCAGGTCGGACATGCTCCCCGACGTTCGCCCGACAAACGAACCATGCCGAAGCGCCTGGTTTTGTCCCATCCGTACCGCGTGAGCGCAGCCGCCTTGCTGCACGCGGCCCGGGCACGAAGGAACGTCTCTATGGGTATTCCCCGAGACCCGTCGTACCGCCTTGTTTTCTTTGATCTCCATCGCGTTTCCATGGTAGACTCCGTCTACACCGCAAGCACACCCAGGGGGGTTCCATGGCCAAGCACAACTCGGGTTTCCCTCTCTTTAAATCCAGGGCCTTCTCGTACCAGGCGCTCAGGACCATGGGCCATGCCTGCGCATTCGGCGCGACCCTCGGCGAGTGTCTCGGCGCCGTGCGAACCATCAGGGAAAACGACGGGGAAAGCTGGTTCGCCGCTTGGGGCAAGGCCGCCGTTATGTGCGAGAAGCTCTCGGTATCGGAGGGCGACCGGATAAGCAGGGGCAAGGCCCTCCTCAGGGCAGCGAACTATTACCGCGCGAGCGAGTTCTTCCTGCCCGCTTCCGACCCGCGTAGGCGTGAGACGTACACGCGCGAGACGGACGCCTTCAACCGCGCACTCAAGGCACTGGGCATACCCTACCATGCGTGGAACGTCCCCTACGAGCGCGTCTCCATGAGGGCGTACTACTTCCCCGGCGACCCTTCCCTGCCCGTGATCATGGCATGCGGCGGTTTCGACTCCTCCCTCGAGGAGCTGTTCTTCTGGATCGGGCACGCATCCATCGAAAGGCGGCACCCGTGCATCCTGTTCGAGGGCCCGGGGCAGTCGTCCATGATAAGGGAATACGGGCTCACCTTCATCCCCGAGTGGGAAAAGCCCCTCATGATCCTCCTGGACCACGCACAGTGGGTGGCGCCCGAGATCTCGCAGGGCCAGAAGATCATCGCCGGCGTGAGCATGGGCGGCATGCTCGCGCTCAGGGCCGCTTCCAGGGACAAGAGGATCCACGCCGCCGCCTGCCTCGGGGGGTTCTTCTCCATGGAGACCGCGGCATTCGAGAGGCTCCCCCGTGCGGCCCGGTGGGCGTACCGTCTGGGCATGAAGAATACGTTCGACAACCTTGCCCACTTCGCGGCCTCGAGGGACATGGAGAGGAAGTGGGCCCTCGAGCATGGGATGTGGGTGCTGGGCGCATCGTCCCCTTCGGATCTCCTGGAGAAGACCGCGGACTTTTCTCTCGCACCCGCGGCGAAAGACATCACCTGCCACGTGCTGGTCGTGCTCGGCCAGAACGACCATCTCGTGCCGGCCACGGAAGGCAGGGTCTTCCAGAAGCACCTCACGCAGGCAAAGAGCCTGAAGGTGGTCACCCTTGATACATCCACAGGGGCGGGCGAACACTGCCAGGCGGGCGCCACGGAAAGACTCCACCAGGTGTTCTTCGGGTGGGCCGAGGGCATCTCGGGCAGGTAGGGGCATACCGCAGGATCACCGAGACACTGCCTCGGACTGGTCCGGGCCGGTGCGGCCGCGCGCATCGCCGCGTCCTTGACCGCTGCTGGAACGGTACCGGGGGTTTCGTCTCGATGCTCCCCCATCGACACCTCGCACCCCGCCTCCCTTCCCTCCCTCGGGCGTCCTCGCCAAGACACCATCCTCGTTCACAGCCCAGATACCGGGCCAAGGCCTGCTTGTTTACCCTGAACCTTTAGCGTCATCGCCAAGACACCATCCTCGTTCCCTTCGGCACGTGCCCGGTGTCGGCTCGGCCGTGCGCCGCCTGGATCGAGCATGGCCGCTCACTCCCCGCAGGGCATGGCGCGAGCAGCCTGAGGCCGGACGCGACAGGCACTCTCGATCCCTCAGGCCGCGCTCCCGTCGCCCCCCATGAGGCCCGCCGCCGTGGCACGCAGTCCGTCTCACGGCGGGAAATCTCCTGTTGACACCCTGGCTTGTTGCCTGTATCAACCCTGCAGATTCCAGACCATAGAGCGGAGGAGGCCCATGGTATCCGAAGAACGCGAAAACAGTCTCGTGCTCATCAAGCCCGACGCAATGAAGAATTCCCTCACCGGGTACATCCTCTCCATGCTCTCCGAGTTCCACACGGGGCTGCGTTTCGCAGGCGCCAAGATCGTCTCCGTGAACAGGATACTTGCCGAGGAACACTACGACGAACATAGGGGCAAGTTCTTCTTTGAGCCGCTCCTCGAGTACATCACCGGCAAACTCCACTACCCGGACGAGCCATGGAAGCGCAGGGTCATCGCGTTCGTGTACCAGGGGCCGGAGGCGATCAGGAAGATCAGGGACATCGCCGGCCCGACCAACCCGCACGAGGCCAGGGTCAAGAAGCCCGGTTGCATACGCGCCCTCGGCACCGTGGTGCCCGTGAAGAACGACAAGGGAGAGGTCATCGGGGAGCGGGTCGACAACCTCATACACGCCTCTGCGAACACGGCGGACGCCGAGAGGGAGATCAAGCTGTGGTTCAAGCCCACCGACATCCCTCCACACATGCGGGACTACGAGACCGAGATATGCGACACCCATTACTACTACCAAGACGGCGGGCTCTCGTCCACCTACTCGCCGGGGGGCATCGGCTTCTTGTCTCCTGGAGACCTGGCCTGGAAGTCCGACCTCGAGTCCTTGAGATCACACCTGGCAGGCGCAAAGGCTGCATGCTCTGTCAACGCGGTCGCCGCCAAGTACCTCATCAACATGGAGAACGTGCTGTAGACCCCATACCACATGGCCCTGCCTCACACCAGGAAAGGTCTCTCACGTAACCGCGCAGCACGGGAGGAGGGCCGAAGGTAACGGGCACGGGAGGCTGTCGTGGCTCAAGGCAAGGTCACCAGGCGCCAGAAGGACATATCCCGCCTCATCAAGGAACGCGGCAGGTCTGCGAAGGAAAGGGCCCGGCAGGAAAGGGGCAAGAGGCCGGTCAAGCCTGAAAGGCCATGACAAAGCCGTGTGCAGGAAAGACCGACCTCTCCTGCACGACACGGGACGACCCGTTACGGCCGAGAGGTCATGACCCCGGTTGTCCCTGGTTTCCGCGCCCTGGCACGCATCCCGCCCAATGGCGCCCTACCCGCTGCAGCACGTTCACGACGATCGAGGGCCACGGCACCGACACCCATGGGAGTCCTCCATGGCGGCCTGAAAGGGGCGCCCCCTTCCTGTCCTCTGAGAGGGACTCTGCACTTGCAACCTCGCCGCAATGATCTTATCATGTGAACACGACTGGGCCCGGCATACAGGCGCCACGGCGCACCGGGCAGGACAGGGCATTCGACACGGAGGAAACGGCATGTCACGGTGGTTGGCTCTCATGGCAGCGGTCCTCGTTCCGCTGACCAGCCACGGCATGACCTTGCTGAACGATTCCGCGCTCGATCTCGTCTATTCCCAGGCCGGCATTTCCATCAACCCAGACGTCACGTTGAGCATACACGTCGACGTGATCGCCTGGGGTGACGAGGACGGGCTCGAGCCCGGGCCGTACAACCCCTGGGGGATCGACACAGGACCGGGGTACATAGGCGTGAAGGACCTGAGGATCGAGAACGTCCGGGTACGACTCAGAACTGACCCGAACGACCACTACGGCGGATACGACGCCGCCACCATGTGCAAGCCCATGACCATCGACGTGGGAACCCGCACGGCGGGGGACACCTCCCAGACCTTCGTGCGCCTCGCGCCTGGGGCCCTCCAGGTCACCGCCGAGGAGGCCGGGTTCACCGTGACCCTGGGCAGTCAGCCCTGAACTGCCCCAAGCTCGTCCCCTTCACGCGTGCGGGACGACACCCCGAGACAAGCCTTGGGGCGTGGATACAGAGACGGCCGATGCGTATATCTCCCCCGTCAAAGGCGTCTTTGGATTCTTCCGCCTTCCTGATGGAAGCTGGATACCAAGACAGCTGGGGAATATATCTTGTCCGCCCTCTTTCTTCCCCGTTCCCCCCCGAGCGCATCCACGCCGGGGGTGCCTGAGGCCGTGCCCCTGGCCCCGTCTCGATCACCCATCTCCCGTCTTGGGGAAGACCCGCTTCTCCGGGCAACCACCTGAAGTGTTCAGTGCTTGGGAGGCATCGGGCGTCCCCTTCGAGACGTGACCGCGGGTGACTCCCTGGAAACCTCCGGCATCGTGACGCAGAGAAGGCCCAAGGCTGCACCGGAGGGTCCTCTGTGCCTGGATGCGGGGTGTCAGTCCCTGCTCCTCGCCTTTCCCAGGGACAGGGGGGGCGCCTGTGCGAGACCTCTCGTGAGGATCCTCAGGAGAGGGTGCCTCTCGGCAAGCATCTTCGCCTCCTCGCTGTGGACGAGGGTCGAGACGGCGAGGAGGAAGATCATGAGGGGAAACGGCGCCACCTGGAACACCTGGGCCGGCACGTCCGGGAACCACGACTGGAAGTGGATGCTCATGACCTGGAGGAACGCGAACAGGTAGGCGCCGAGCGCCGCCCTCACAGGGTGCCACGCCCCGAAGATCACGAGCGCGAGCGCGATCCAGCCTGACCCCTCGCAGCCCTGCGGCTGGCCCCAGCCCGGCTTCGTGCACAGGGAGAACGCCGCCCCGGAGAGCCCCACCAGGGCGCCCCCGGCGACCGTGTAGACGACGCGGACCAGGTCCGGGTCGATCCCCCTGGCGTAGGCCGCCTCCATGTTTTCCCCCACGCACCTGAGACGAAGCCCCCAGGAAGTACGGTAGAGGTACCACCAGGCAAATGCCACCATGATCATGCTCAGGTAGACCGGCACGCTGTGGTTGAACAACACCTGTCCGAGAACAGGCATGCCCGAGAGGACCGGCACGGGCGCAGACCCAGAAATGGGGCCTTCGGTCCTGGCGTACTGGCTCCCGAGGAAATATGCGAGATCCCTGGTCATGAGCGTGAGGACGAACCCCACGGCCACCTGCGACATCCCCAGGCGCACCGAGAACAGGGCGACGAGCGCGGCCACACAGGCCCCCACGGCGGCCGAGACGGCGAACCCCGCAAGCAGGCTCCCGGAGAGAGATGCGACCACGAACGCGGCCATGGCGCTGAGCACGATGGTCCCATCGAGCGACAAGTTGACGACCCCGGCCCTCTCGGTCAGGGTCTCGCCGAGGGTTGCCATCACCAGCGGCGCGGCGCCAGCGATCACGGCCGATGCCACGAGGAGCATGTCGAAGCCGTCCATCATCACCCCCTGGACCTCCTCGAGCGGGTGCTCACCGAGTGTACGGCGAGGGCCGCGATCACCATGGACCCCTGGATCACCCCGCTCAGGGACGAGTCGAGGGAGAGCAACATGGGGAGCTGGATGGCCCCGGTGTTCAGGCACGCGAAGAAGAAGGCCACCACCGGCGCGGCCCAGACGTTGTAATAGGCGAGCAGCACGACGAGCAGGGCGAGGTAGCCGTAACCGCTCGAGATGGCGGGTATGAGGCGGTGGTACACGCCTGAGACCTGGAAGGCGCCGGCGAGCCCTGCAAGACCGCCGGCGCAGAGCATCGCCGCGGTCATCACGGCATGGGGTTTCAGTCCGAACAGGACGGCAGCCTTCTCGTTCCCGCCCACGGCGCGCAAATACAGCCCCAGCCGGGTGGAGGACAGCAGGTAGGCGGTCACGATCACCGCGGCGACGGCCATGCCCAGGGCTGCGGGCGAGAGGTTGAGGGCCTCGATGGAAGGTATCCAGAGCCTTTCGTCGAACGTCTCCGTCCCGCTCATGGAGGCGATACCAGGCTGCTTCCACGGACCGAAGATGAGCCACAGCACCAGGCCCTGTGAGACGAAGTTGAGGCCGAGCCCGGCGAAGATCTCGTGCACCCCTGCCTTCGTCTTCAGGAACCCGGCGCACAGCGCCCACAGCGCCCCGCCGGCCATACCCGCCACGAGAGCCAGCGCCGTGACCATGCCTGCAAGCGGCGATGGGCCGCCCATTCTCATCGCCAGGGTCGTGGCGACCGCCCCCATCATGACCTGTCCTTCGACCCCGATGTTCCAGAGCCCCGCCTTGAACGTGAAGAGAAGCCCGCACGACGCCAGCGTGAGAGGGATCCACACCTTGATCACGTGCGACAGCTTGGACCACGACCCCAGAGAACCCTTGACGAGCACGGCGAAGGTGTCCAGCGGCGGGGCGCCCGCCACGAGGAGCACGAGCGTGGTGAACGCGACGACGACCAGCACGCTCGCCGCGATCTCCGCGACACCTGCAAGGGCCGTCTTCAGGCCCATCTCGAGGGGACGACCCATCCTTGCAAACACCGTCCTCACACCCTCCCCGCGATGGCCTTCCCGAGCATGAGGGCGTCGGTGTCCTCGGGACGGACGTCGTGTATGATCCTCCCCTCGAAGAAGACGAGCACCCTGTCGGACACCATGAGGATCTCGTCGATCTCGGAAGACGAGAAGACGATCGCCGCGCCGTTGGAGGCGATCGCGTCGAGTCGTTCCCAGACCCACCTGACAGACTCTCTGTCGAGACCCCGCGTCGGGTTCTCGAGGAGCAGGAGCACGGGGTCGTCAGGGAGGAAGGAGAGGAGGAGTCTCTGCTGGTTGCCGCCTGAGAGCGACTCCACGGGGCTCTCGGGCCTGGCCGCCACCTGGAAGCTCTGGATCCTTTCTTGCGCCAGGGACGCGGATGCATCCAGGTCAAGGGAGAACGAAGACCTTTCCAGGATCGCGCAGTGCTCCGCCACGCTGAGCCCCGCGATCAGCCCCTCCTCCAGCCTGGCCGCGGGCTGGAAAGCCACGCCCATCGTCTTGAAGGCATGGTGATCCCTTCCCGTCATGTCCTTTCTCGAGACGTGGACCCTGCCCCTGGTCGGCCGCGTCAGCCCGGCTGCCACCCGGAGGAACACGTCCTGCCCGCTTCCCTCGAGACCCGCAAGTCCCACCACCTCGCCCCTGTTCACCTTCACCGTGCATTGGGCAAGGCCGGTCCTGCCCCCGTGAGCATGGACCCCCTCGAGAAAGAGGGCCTGCGCCCCCGGCTCGTGCCCCTTGCGCAGGGGGGGCGCCGGTTCCCTGCCGAACATCATCTCCAGCAGTGCACCCGTGGAGAAGGGTCGAACCGCAGAGCCTGAAACCCTGCCCTTCTTGAGCACGGTCACCTCGTCGCACAGGGTCTCCACGTCCTCGAGCTTGTGCGACACGAGCACCACGGTCGCCCCTCCCGAGGAGAGCCTCCTGAGCGCCGAGAACAGCACATCCTTCTGGAGCGAGGAGATCCCCGTGGTCGGTTCGTCGAGGATCAAGACCCTCCTGCCCGCCGCCAGGTGCCTGGCGAGCTCCAGCTGCTGCCTCTCCCCCACGGTCAGCCTGACCACGGGTGTCTCGGGGTCGAGGTCGAAGCCCATCTCGCGGCACAGGCCGGCAAGCCTCTTCCTGAACAGTGACCTGTCAGGCCAGGCCTTCATGCGCTGCCCTGCCATGAAGTTCTCGAGCACGGTCAACGGGGGAAAGTCCAGCGGGTCCTGGTAGAGCATGCCGATGCCGTGGGATGCGGCTTCAGCCGGGTTCTTGAAGTCCACCTCCTCGGAGTCCACGAGGATGGTCCCGCTCGTCTTGCGTACGTAGCCGGACAGGATCTTCATGAGCGTGCTCTTGCCGGCGCCGTTCTCGCCGAGGATGCCGTGTACGGTCGAGGGCCTGAGGACGAGGTCGATCCCGTCGTTCGCGCGGATGTCTCCGTAGTGCTTGTGTATCGATCTCAGTGCTATCGTCATGTGGACAACCGTGCGCGGGCGGCCCGCCACACCCCCGGCGGGGGCCCGGCCGCCCTCGCCGTCGGACGCGCCGCCGTGTTCCCGAGCATGGCCCCATGAGGGAAGCGTCCGCGCATGACCCACGCGGTGCGGGTCGCGGCAAGTGGTCCTCCCACGGTTCGCGGGCGCCTACTTTGCCTGGCTGCTCGCCCCCTTCATGCCCTGGAGGAGCATGGGCAGATACCAGATCTGCCTGTCGGTGGCCACCTCGCCCTTCTTGAGGAAGACCCTGCCGTCCTGGAAGTTGAGCGGCCCCTTGAACAGCTGCACCTTGCCGGAAGCCAGGCCTGCGATAAAGTCTTTGAGCGCCTTTCTCGCCTCCTGCGACAGGGCGTCGCCGACCATGAAGCCCACCGTCGAGGTCGCTGGGTTGTTGATGTCCTTCCAGTCGGGACCGAGCCATATCCACTCCGGCTTCCAGTGGCCGGACATCGATTTCTTCACGAGGCTCGCATACCCGGGTCCCCAATTGAAGTACGGCACGCCGAGGCATACCGACGACCCGCCCTCACATGCGCCGACGTAATCGTAGGGGATCGCCCAGACCTTCTTGCCCTCGTTCACCTTCTGCTTGGCGACCATCACCGCCTCGGTGGTGTCGATGCCGGAGATCACGACGTCGAAGCCGGAGTCGTAGAAGTTCTTGGCCACCTGCGAGGGATCCGCGGTGACGCCTGGTATGTTGAACCAGAACCCGATCCAGGTCACCTGGAAGGTGAGGTCGTTCGGGTTGCGCTTGATCACCTTCTCCCAGGCGTACCGGGCTCCCAGGTACGCGGCGGAGGCGAGCCGCCTCGTCTCCTCGTTGATGAGGGGGCCGAGGTAGCCGATCTTGCCGGTCTTCGTGGTGAGGGCCGCGGCGAACCCGGCCATCATCTTCCCGTACTCCATCCTGCCGAAGATGTTGACCAGGTTCGACGGGGCCTTGCCCGTCAGCACGTCGTCGCCGGAGACGTGCACGAAGTGGATGTTCGGGTGCTTCCTCGCCGCCTCCCTGATCCCGTCCTTCATGTCGTCGGAATTGGCTATGACGAGCCTGGCGCCCTTCTCCACCATGTCGTCTACGAGCTGCACGATGGTCACGCCGGGCCTGTCGGACGGGTTCACCTTGTCGATGTAGATCATCTTCGTTCCCGGGACGGTCTTTTCCACGTAACGCCCGCCCTCGTAGTGAGCCTGTGAGTACCCTTTGTCGTTGTACGGTCCCACCAGCAGCAGGCCGAACACGTAAGGTTTCGTCGCTGCGACTGCAAGCCGTGGGACAAAGGGCGACAAAACGATCAGCACCAGTGCGGAAACGAAGACCAGCCTCTTGTTCATGGTGACCATCCCCCTCTGCAAGGTTTGTGGATGAACCTGTGTCGTCGACCTGCAAGTATGGTGCAGAGTATATGGGGAAACGCCCCGGAGGGCAAGGTGCAAGGATGCCCTGGGTGACGCGGGGGGTACGAGTCTTGGAGTATGGGGGTTGCCCCCCATGGAAAGCGGGCCCCACGACGGTCGACGGGGCCCGCAGACGTCCTGTTCGGGCAAAGTGACCGACTACCCGGCCACCCGCTTGATCGTCCTGTCCGCGATGAGGTCGTTGAGCTCCTGGAGGAGGACCTTCTCGTGGGCGTCGATCACGTTGTCGGCGTGCGCCAGTTCCATGATCTCCTCGTACTCGGAGTTCGTGATGACATGGTCGTCGATGGCCTTCTTGATCAGCTCTTCGAGGCTCTTTCCGCTCTTGGTCAGCATGTGTCGTCCTCCCATTACATGGTGTATTTTCTGGATTCGAGAGCATGTATCATAGAGCGTTCGCACGTGTCCAGGATCATGGATGACGGGGCCCGGCCCTGGATGGTATGGTGGGCGTGCAGGGGGCCGGCAGCACGCAGGGCTTCTCATGCGCCGGGGCCTCGTGGGCATCGAGGCGCGTGGCGCCCGCCGGTCGGCACCAACCGTGCGCACCCATGACACACGAGAAAGGAGGACCCCATGGACGTGTTCATCGATTACCCCAAACGCCTCGAGAAGATCCGCGGCCAGATGCGCGCAAGCGGCATAGACCTCCTCATCGGCACGCGCACCGTGAGCCTGAGCTACGTGGCCGGGGCCTTCGTCCCCTGGAGGAGCACCGTGCTCGTCTCGACGGACGGGTACGCGTCGCTCACCACGCTGCTCATCGACCTGGAACGGATGAAACACGAGTCCTGGCTCTCAAACATCCACGGCTACGCCCCGCTGCCGGGCATGGACCTCTGGGACGTCACCGTGCACCAGATCAGGAGCCTGAACCTCGATAAAGCCAGGATAGGGGTGGAGGTCGGTCACTCGCCCCGCGGCAACACGGGCTACCTCTTCTCCACGGAGTTCGACCTGCTCAGGCAGGCCCTGCCAGACGCCGCCCTCGTCCCGGCCAACCACGTGATGGACAGGGCCTCGTACGTCAAGGAGCCGGGCGAGATAGCGCTCATGCGTCAGGCCGCCGCCATGGCGGACAGCGCGGTCGAGCGGGTGAAGGAGGCACTGTGCGTGGGCATGACCGAGGCCGAGATCGCCGGCATCGGCGAGATGGAGCTCAGGCGCCTGGGGAGTTCATACCACTGGGCCGTGACCGGGTCCTCGGAGGTGGCATCCGGCGAACGCGCCTGCTGGGCCATGAACGGCACCACCCCGCCCAGCACCAAGCTCGTCCAGAAAGGCGAGAACATCATCGTGGACTTTCATCCCTGCTGCAACCTCTACTACTCGGACCTGGCGCACAACTTCATCATCGGGAAGCCGAACGCAGAGCAGGCGAGGCTGGCCGATGCCTTCGCACGGACGGCCGAGACCCTCGTCAACGCCCTGAAGGCCGGCAGCACGGTGGGGCAGGTCTTCCGGGCGGTGCACGACACGGTGAGCGGGCTCGGGTATGCAGGGTTCACGATCCCGTCCTTCGGCCACGGGCTGGGCGTCATGGGCCACGAGTGGTACCCGGCCATCGTGGACAACGACGAGTTTCGGGACGTGGTCCTGGAGGAGAACGCGGTGGAGGTGGCCTTCCTCGCCATGGCCGTGCCCGGGGTGTGCGGCATGCGCCTGGAGACCCCGGTGCGCGTCACCGTTCACGGCGGCGAGATGCTCTGCGCCACAGAGCCGGTCCTCACGGTCATCGACGGGTGAGGATCCCGCCGCCGGGTCTGTCTCGAGCTGTTCGTAACGAACGCTCGCAACCCGACCGGCGGGACCCTTATGCAGGGAACCTCATATACGTGAAGAGACAGGGCCGTGTACCGGGCGCGTTACGGTGGTCATGGCTTCGTGCGTACCCAGTGCGTTCGCAACGTGCTCGTCATGATGAACAATCTTGTTCACATCGATGATGAGGGCCACGGTACCGTCTCCCAGGATGGTCGCTCCCGATATCCCCTCGATACGCTTCAGCATCGACCCCATGGACTTGATGACGGTCTGGTGTTGGCCGATCACCTTGTCCACCACGAACCCGACACGCTTGCCCGCGATCTCGGTTATGACCACCTGTTCGATGTCGGGCGGCGTGGAGTCCAGGCGGAACGTCTTTCTCAGCGGGATATAGGGGATGATCTCGTTTCTCACTTTGACGAGATGGCGTCCGGGGATCGACTCCTGGTCGTGGCGGGTGATCTCCACGCACTCCACCACGACGCTCAGCGGCAGGATGTAGGACTCCTCGTCTATCCTGACCAGCAGGCCGTCTATAATGGCAAGAGTCAGGGGCAGCTTGAGGGTTACCGTGGTACCACGGCCGGGCATGCTCTCGACCTCGACGGTTCCGCCCAGGGAGTCGACGGTGCTCCGGACCACATCCATCCCGACGCCCCTGCCTGATACGCTGGAGACCTCGGTGACCGTGCTGAATCCCGGCTCGAAGATCAGAGAGTAGAGTTCCTTCTCGCTGAGGGCCTGGTCGGGCGCGATGATCCCCTTGGCGAGGGCCTTCGCCCTGATGGCCTCCGCATCGAGGCCCCTCCCGTCGTCGCTGACGGAGATGAAGACATACGCCCCTGAATGTATGGCAGAGAGTTTGATCGTCCCGGCCCTGGCCTTCTCGTTCTGTTCGCGTGTCCCGGGCGGCTCGATGCCGTGGTCCATGCTGTTGCGGATGAGATGCACAAGGGGTTCGGAGAGCTTGTCGATGATGGTCTTGTCGAGCTCTGTTTCCTCCCCTTCCATGACGAAGCGGGTTTCCTTCCCCAGTTCCGTCGAGAGATCCCTGACGAGGCGTCTGAACTTGGCGAAGCTCGTACCGATGGGCAGCATCCTTATCCCCATGGTGATGTCCCTGAGCTCGGAGCTCAACCGCTCGACTTCCTCTGCGACGCCTATCAACTCCGCCTCGTTTCTCCGGGAGGAAATCTGGCTCAGCCGGGCCTGGACGGTGACGAGCTCGCCCACGAGGTTCACCAGGGCATCGAGTTTGGCAGAGGGGACCCTGACACTCGTCGTGTCGTCACCTGCCATGCGCTTCCTGCGCGCCGCCCTCACTTGTTCCTGTTCGACCAGGGCAGCCTGTACGGCCGATGGATGGATCGCTTTCGTCTCGACGAGGATCTCGCCAAGCCTCTTCTGCGACCTGAGGGCCTCCATCACCGCCTCGGTCGTGATGTCGCCGCGCTCCAGGAGGATCTCCCCGATCCTCTTGTATAGGGGGTTCTCGTCGTCTGTCTCGCCGGGCGCGTCGATGACCTCTATGGTGAGCTCGCAGAGGTCTTCAACGAAGATGAAGACGTCCCTGATCGCATTGTAATCCGCCGTCGTGGTGAGCACCACGTCCCACCAGACATAGCACGACTCGGGATCCATCAGGCTGAGGTCCGGGAGGTCTTCGAGATGGCTCACGATCGAACATGTTCCCAGGCTTCCGAGTTCTCTGAGCAGCAGTGCTGGGTTCGTCCCGTTGGAGAAGATGTTTCGGTGCGGTTTGAACCGTATTCTCCACGTCCGCTCCACAAGGTCCCCGACCTGCTGTCTCTCGATGCCCGGCTGGGAACCGGCCTGCCGGTCGGTGTCGGCCTCGCTGCTGTCCGGGAGATACCCCATGAAGGCGCTCGTGAGCAGCGTCGCCTTCTCTACGGAAGGTGTCGTCCCGTCACGCGATGCGTCCAACATCTCCCGTATGACGTCGCAGGATGCGGGGGTCAGGCTGATGAGGTGCTGATCGACCGTGATCTTCCCGTCCCTGACAAGGTCGTAGACCGCTTCTATGGTATGGGTGAACGAGGCGATGTCGTTGAACCCGAACATGGCGCCCGATCCCTTGATGGTGTGCATCGCCCTGAAAACCCGGCCGACGACGTCCAGGTCCTTCGGGTTCTTCTCGAGCTCCATCAAGGATTCCTCGAGACCATCCAGCAGCTCGTACGCCTCTTCCCGGTAGAGTTCCTTCTGTCTGTCCATGTCCATTCTCCTCGCGGGTGCCATCGGCCCTCAGGCGGCGCCGTCTCCCGGCACGCCCACACCGCCTCTTCCCGCACACCCTCACCCTATCAGACGCTTCACCACCGCGATGAGCTGTTCCGGCTTGAACGGCTTCACGATCCATCCCGTCGCACCGGCGTTCTTTCCCGCGTCCTTCTTCTCGAGGGCGCTCTCCGTCGTGAGCATGACGATGGGGGTGAACCGGTAGTCCGGGTCGGATCTCAGAGACCTGATGAGCTCGATACCGTCCACGTTGGGCATGTTGAGGTCGGTTATGACCATGTCCGCATGCTTTCCCTTCGCCTTCTGTATCGCGTCCCTGCCGTCGACGGCGGACACGACCTCGTACCCCTCCTTCTCGAGGGTGAACTGAACCAGCTGCCTGATGCTCGTCGAGTCATCCACGCTCAGGATTCGTTTGCCCATTCCCCTCACCTCCTGTTCCGCTGGTATGGAAGGGATCTATGGCCATATCGCTCAGGCACCGTGCGACCCCTTCGGATGGATCTCCCGTGACGCACAACTTCCGGCCTCTGCCTTCGAGGCTCTTCGCGGCGCTCGCGAGGACCTGCGCGCAGGCGACATCGAGAGACTCCCCGCCGGAAAGGTCGATGCTGACGTCGCTTCCCGATGAGGCGGCCTCGATGAGAAGCTCTCTCATCCGCACGGCGTCCTGTATTGTCAGCCTGCCGCCCAGGACGAGGATCTTCCCCCCGTCTTTCTCTTTCCATTCAACGATTTGAGTTTCCATGCTCGCGATCCCCTCCCGTGTCTCAGAATAGTTCCACGTTGTCCCCCAGATCCCCTTCCTGTGACGTCGCCGCCGTCGTATCCGAAACGGGCGGTGCGGCCTGGGATGCCTCGAGGTGCATCTGGTGGACGCGCCTCTCGCTCTCCATGGTGTAGAGCTTCTTGAACTCAGCGAGAAAGGCCGGCGAGGAGACTGTGCGCCCAGTCGGGTTGATCTCGTGCGCCTCCTCGATGAGCCCGGCCAGAACTGATGTGACCTCGTCGAGGACGAGCCCTGTCTCCTCGTGCAGCGAGATCCCGGACGTCGTCTCCCTGAGGTCGTGCATGAGCGACTCTCCCATCGACTCGACCTCGCCCATGGATGCCCGTATCGAGGAATCGATCTCGTTGAGCAGGGACACGAGTTCGCGGATGCTTGCCATGAGTCGCTCGCCGGTCTGTCGCTTCTGGGTCTGCACGGTGGAGAACTCGTCGCGGAATGCGCCTGAAACGTGGACCAGGCGCTCCAGCATCGTCGAGATCTCCTGCGTGACCCCCCTCGCGTTCTTCGAGAGCTCGTAGATGCTGCCGGATATGGTATCGAGCGCCGCCCCCTCACTGCCGATAGTGGCGGCTTTGATGCGGGCGTTGAGCGCGATGAGCTGGAGCCTCAGGCCGAGGAGCTCGATGTCCTTCACGAAAGAGGACATGTGGGTCGCCGTCTCGCTTGCGGACTCCACTGTCGTGGCGAATCGCTCCTGGTCGGCCGAGGACTCGGTTATGGAGTGTATGACGGACATAATGCCGGACTCGAGGTCTTCGAGGAAGGTCATCCCCGAGGCATCTGACGCCATGGTGGAGCTGCGTGCCTGGTACAGGATGCCCTTCACGTTCTCGGCGATCCTCTCGAGTCGCAGGATGACGTTCGAAACCGCGCTCACGAGCTCGTCCTTGCTCTTGACGATCTGGGCACGCTGAAGATCCAGGGCTTGGCTTACGAAGACCGCAGTGTCCTCCAGAGAATGCCCGTTCTGCCGGATCGTGGACGACACATGGGTGAGCACCTCCATGACGTGCTCTATCTGCTGGCGCGTTATGTCATGGAACTGCAGCGACATGACGATGTCTGTGATGGCCGAGGCGTTGGAGCGGATCTCCTCCTCCATGTGCCGGGAGGCCTGCACGAGGCCGTCATGCTTTGCCTGGAGCGCCCTCTGGTTGTCCATGGCCTGGGAGAGCATGCCCCGGGCGTGCGTGTTCGCGCGTTTCCCGAACTGGGAGACCGTCTCGAGAGTGTCTGCGAGGTGCTTCTGGATGTCCTCGACCCGTGACCGGATCGCCGAGGTGCGGTCCCTGATGTTCACGGCAAGCGCCTTCACGTCGTGTGCGAGGCTCAGGAAACCCGTGTCCATTGTCGAGAGATGCGCGTTTTCCACCTGGGTGAGGAGGCCCAGCATCGAGAGGTTGACCACGAGTTGGGAGAGGTCGTCCAGCGTGGAACTCAAGCGCCTCATCGTGGACTGTTGATCCGTGATGACGGCCCTGGTTCGTTCCGTGTGTGTCTCGGGGTTGGCGAAATGATCGTCGAGGCTGCGCAGGATCCTCTCGAGATCCACGGTCGTACGCTCGACGACCTCGCCGCTCATGATCTCGACCACACTGCGGGATCTTTGTCCCATCTCATCGGCACGTGCGTGAAACTCCCTGAGCTTCTCCACCAGCTCCACGAAACCGCCCTCTGAAGACCTGATGACGTCTTCGAGCCGTGAAACAAGGTGCTCGATGGTCTCCGCCCATCGGATGGCGCGATCGCTTCCCTCCGGAACATGGCGGCAATCGCCTTTGCCAAGCGCCGCCCTGAATCTCTCGATGATCGTGCCGAGCCTCATGGCCTCACCCTGTCTTCGTCAGGTGTCGTCGATAGACACTCATGATCTCGGAAGGAATGGCCTCGAGGGGGAGGATCCTGTCCACGGCGCCCAGCTTGACAGCCTCCTGCGGCATGCCGTAGACGACGCAGGTCGCCTCGTTCTGGGCTATGGTGTAGGCCCCCGACTCCTTCATCTCGAGCAGCCCCTTTGCCCCGTCGTCGCCCATGCCTGTCATGATGACACCGATGGCGTTGCTTCCGGCGTACCTCGCGGCCGACCGGAAGAGGACATCCACCGATGGACGGTGACGAGATACGAGAGGGCCGTCCATGATCTCGACGTAGTACCTCGCCCCGCTCCTCTTGAGAAGCATGTGGCGGTTCCCGGGTGCGATGAGGGCGTGCCCGGGCAGGACGGTGTCGTTGTTCGACGCCTCCTTCACGGTGATGGAACACAGCGAGTCGAGCCTCTTGGAGAACGCCGTGGTGAACCCTTCGGGCATGTGCTGGACGATGACGATCCCCGGGCAGTCGCGCGGCATCGCACACAAGAATTCCTTGAGAGCCTCGGTTCCCCCCGTGGATGCGCCCACGGCGACCACCTTCTCCGTGGTCTCGAGATGGGTCACCGGCTTGCCCCTGGAGAGGATGACATCCGCGCTGAGCTTGGGTTGGAAGAGGCCGCTCTCGGGCGAGAGTCTTTGCCTCCTCGCCTGCGCGGCCGCCGCCACCGCGTCGCAGATGAGGGTGCGCGACTCCTCGATCATCTGCTTCGTGGCCATGGCCGGTTTGTGGATGATATCCACGGCACCGTACTCGAGCGCCCTCAGGGCTGTCTCGCCGCCCTTGACGGCCAGAGACGAGCAGACGACCACGGGTATGGGATGCTGAGACATCACCTTCTTCAGGAACGTGAGCCCGTCCATGCGCGGCATCTCGATGTCGAGGGTGATCACATCCGGCACCTCTCGGCCGATCTTCTCCACCGCTATGAACGGGTCTCCGGCCGTCCCCATCACCTCGATCCGGGGGTCCGAGGAGAGGATGTCGGAAAGCGTCTGCCGCACCAAAGCGGAATCATCGACGATGAGCACCTTGATCTTTTTCATGACCCCTTGCCCGTTTTTCTGTTCCCCATGATGACGTCATTCCGGGAGTTCACGAATTTCGTGAACACATCCCCGGTATCCGTGTAGAAGACCACTTTCCGACCCTTGGTGCCCCCCACATTCCACGCCGTCGGTGAAATCCCGTGTTGTTGGAGGACCCTCAGGGCGGTCATCACGTTCTTCTTGCCGACCGCCAGCGCTTCGTTCCCCTTTCTGGCGTCCTGGAACATGTCAGAACCGCCGAAGATCTTCACCTCGAGGTCTTTCTTGTCGATGCCCATGCGGGAGAACTGTTCGAGCATCCACGCGATCGAGGAGTCCACGAAGACGAACGCGTCGCCGGCCACGGCCCTCTTCCTCGAACAACTTCGCTCGGGCATGAGGGCGTGAGACATGGAGCTCGTGGATGTGGGCCTGTGGTACATCACGATGGATATGCACGAGCCCAGCACGGTGACGACCCGTGCGGGGTCTGTGCCGAAGTACATCTCCCCCGGCCTCAGGTAGACCGTCTCGAGCTTGCGTAGCGGCAAGATCCTTGCACGCACCTCAGGTCCTCCTCGATACCGTGCCGGAAACGCTTCTCAGGGGCAGGTTCATGCCGGAGATCGTCTCCGAGTGCCCGGTGAACATGTACCCGCCGTGGGCGAGGTGCTCGCAGAGATGCCGGAGAACCTTTTCCTGCGTGGCCCTCTCGAAGTAGATGAGGACGTTCCTGCAGAAGATCACGTCCATCTTTTCCCTGAGCTGGTAGTCCTCCTCGAGGAAGTTCAGCCTCCTGAACCTCACGACCGAACGGATCTCCGGCGCGATACGGACGAGCTTCTTCGACCGGTCCTTGCTCTTGAGGAGATACTTCTCCCGCAAGTGCAAAGGGATGGGCTCCGCGCGGGTGTCCTGGTAAATGGCAAGGCGGGCGGTTTCGATCATCCGGTTCGAGACGTCTGTGCCGAGAACCATGAAGCGGAAGCCCGGGTGATGCGTTGCGTACTCCTTGAGAACCATGGCGAGGGTGTACGCCTCTTCCCCCGACGAACACGCCGCCGACCAGACCATGAGAGGCCTCCTCATGCCTGCGCCGGTGGATGCGACGAGGGTCGGCACCGCGTGCTCGGCGAGATACGTGAAGTGCTGAGGCTCTCTGAAGAAATCCGTCTTGTTGGTGGTGACCGCGTCCAGCATGTGCGGCAGTTCCCGGCTCGTCCCCTCGGGTGTGAAGAGAAAACGGACATACTCGCCCAGGTCGTCGATGTTGAGATCGCGCATCCTCTTTGCGAGGCGCGCCTCGAGCATGGTCTTCTTGCTGGGCGGCATCTTGATGCCGAGCTCGCTCATGATGAGCGAGCTCAGCCTCTCGAACACGTCGAGTGAAACCGTACCTGTCGTGCACGTGGTTCGTGGAAGCGCGTTCATCTTCGTCCTTCGGGTCGAGCGCGGTCACCTCGAGGGCTTCATGCACAGGCGTCAAGCGTTTGTTCGCCGGAGACCGCGCTGTTTTTCGCCATCATGGAGAGCTCTTCGGCCGAAAAGACCCTGTCGATATCCAGGATCATGATGAACTCGTCGTCCTTCTTGCCCATGCCCTTGATGAAATCGGTGTTCAGGCGCATGCCGATCTTGGGAGCGGGCTCGATGTTCTCGGGCTCCATCTCCATGACCTCGTGCACCGAGTCCGCAAGGACGCCGAGCACCGTATCCTCGCCGTCAACGGCCACTTCGCCGATGATGATCCTCGTGTTCACGGTGGACTCGGTATCCTTGATGCCGAACTTCTTGTTGAGGTCCACGACGGGTACCACGGATCCCCTCAGGTTGATCACGCCCTTCATGAACGCGGGGGCCTGCGGCACCCTGGTGATCCTCGTCATGTCGAGCACTTCCCTCACCTTCGATATGTCGAGGGCGTACTCTTCGTTGTCCAGCTTGAAAGAGAGGTACTGCCTCGTTTCTGTGATTCCCTCAACGCTCATGTGTTCCCCCTTGTCGTATGCTTCAGCACTGGTCTGGCATGCCGTGGCATCAGTACCTTTCGAAGTCCGCGTCGTGGGCGTCGCCGCTCGATTCGTTCTCGCCGAGGTCGATGATCACACCCGAGCCCGCTGCAGGACTCTTGACGGCGCCTGTTGCAGTCTTGAGCTTGTCGTTATGAAGACCTTTGAGCGTCTTGGTCTTCGCGTTGGCCTGCGGTCTGCCGACATGCTGGGAGGAATAGGCGTTCCTGCCCGAGCCGTTTCTGTCTATCTTGAAGAAGGCAATGGTTTCCTGGAGCTGCACGGCCTGGCTCGACAGTTCTTCGGAAGTCGACGACATCTCCTCGGCGGCTGAAGCGTTCTGCTGCACAACGCTGTTGAGCTGCTGGATCGCCGCGTTGATCTGCTCGGCGCCCGTGTTCTGCTCATTGCTGGCCGCGGTTATCTCCTGGACGAGCTGGGCCGTCCTGCCGATGTCAGGGACGATCTGGGCGAGAAGCCTGCCTGCCCGCTCGGCCACCTCGACGCTCCCGACGGAGAGCTTGCTGATCTCGCCGGCCGCCTCTGCCGAACGCTCGGCCAGCCTGCGGACCGCCGCCGCCACCACGGCGAACCCCTTGCCGTGTTCGCCCGCACGTGCCGCCTCGATGGCGGCGTTCAGCGCGAGAAGGTCCGTCTGGCGTGCGATCTCTTCCACGATGGCGATCTTCTCCGCGATGGTCTTCATCGCCGACACCGTCTCCTCCACGGCCCTGCCGCCTTCCCGAGCGTCCTCCGCGGACTTGACCGCGATCTTCTCCGTCTGGAGGGCATTGTCCGCATTCTGCCTGATGTTCGCCGCCATCTGTTCCATGGAGGACGAGGCCTCCTCAGCGGCGGCCGCCTGCTCCGTCGCGCCCTGCGACATCTGTTCGGCCGTGGAGCTCATCTGTTCCGCTCCCGCAGCGACGTTGTCAGCGGCGTTGTGCACATCGGTGACGATGTTCCTGAGCTTGGCGATCATGTTCCTCAAGGCGTCGGCAAGTTGCCCGATCTCGTCGTTCTGGTGAATGTCGATGTCGGAGGTCAGGTCTCCCTCGGACACGCTGACCGCCAGATCCACCCCTTTCCGGATGGCCGAGGAAATGGTCCGTGCGAAGAGGTAGAACACCGCGAACACCGCCGCAAACGCCACGACCGCGACGACGAGAACGATGTTCCGCACGGTTCGCGCGGGCGCCAGGAACTCTTCGTCGGGCAGGGACAACCCGATGCTCCATCCCGTCATCTTGACCGGCGCAAACCCGCCTGTCTTGGCCACTCCCTTGAAGACGTAGCGTTCCACGCCGCTCTGTCCCGCGAGCATCTTCTTGGTGATCGATTCCATGCCCTCGAGCTCAGCCAAGTTGAGCTTCATGATGTTCTCCTTGACCGGGTGCGCTATGGTGAGGCCGTTGCCGTCCACCATGAAGGCGTATCCTGTCTTTCCCGTCTTGGTGTTGGAGACGAGGTCGGTCAAGAAGCCGATGTCGAGAATGTTGGCGATGACGCCCACGACGCCGCCCGAATCGCCGTAGATCGGCTGCGCGACAGGAACGAATGGCGTCCCCGTCGCCTTGTTCAGGTTCGGCTCGCCGATGTTGCCCTTGCCCGAGAGGGCGTCCTTGAAATACTGCCTGTCGGAGATCGAGATGCCGATGTACGTGGGCGAGCTGGCCGCGTAGATGGAGCCTTTCGTGTCGGCGACCACCACCACCTGGGAGTTGTCCTTGAGCCCCTCCGTCTCGGCGAACTTCTTCAGCTTGTGGTTGAGTTCCGCGATCTCGGCCGAAGCCCCCTGGATGCCGGACCGCGCCACCGCGCTCGCGGCCTTGATGGTGGAGTTGCCCACGGCGAGGTCTTTCACGAGCTTGAGCTCGCCGGTAAGCGCGTGCTCCACCGTCTGCGACAGCGAGGTCGCAACCGCCACGAGCTGCTCGTCCTCGAGTTCTGCAAGACCCTTGGACGAGGTCTTGACCGCCAGGTACCCCACGACCGCAATGGGCACGATGAGGAGGATGGACCCCACGGCTATCAGTTTCGTCGCGATTCTCAGGTTTTTGAAGAACGTCATCTTTCCCTCCTTGGATGCGTTATGGATTGCTTCCCCCCTGACCGTCAGCAGGGCGGAGACTTGCCTGCGGCGACCCGGTGGACTGTCTCATATCGTCTTGCAGAATGACCCCATTGCTGCCCGTCCGCCTCATCCCACTCGTTCTCATGGTGAAAAAACGCCCCCTCTCCGGGCAGGAGAGAGGGCATACAACGGGTTGGGCCATGATCTGCTTGTGGGTTGCGTGAAGGGCGATCATGGGTTGTTCGTCCTCTCGTGTTGGCTGTTCGTCAGGGCACCTCGCGCAAGGCCTGTCGAGACGAAACGAAGGATCTGGAGTGTCGTCGCCTTGCCAAGCAGCCGGTCCACCAGGCGCCCCTTGTGGATGAGCAGGAATGTCGGGGTCCCCACGATGCAGAAGCGGTCCTTCACACAAGAGAAGAGCTCCTCGGTGATGTAGCATACACGAACGACTTCACCAGCCTGCGAGGCGACCGACCCCAGAGACTGAACGATGTCATGCCCCGGCTGGTCGTCCCTGATGCACGCCAAGAGTATGGGCGAGTCCTCTGTCTCGAGAGCCTCCTTGAGCAGATAGCCGTCCAGGTGCATGACCAGGCCTGTGCCTGCCATCGTTTCTCCTTACAAGTCAGCAGTATGGTGGAACGTGCGGGACAGGAACAAACATCATGCCAGAAGCCACGGATCTGGCCAGTGCGGTAAATATCTATTTCTATCAATATGTTGCGGGCTTGCCGGCGGTATCGAAATGGTGATCGGGGCAGGATGCATGTAACATGTTACATGCAGGGTGTACCACGGAACTGTCACATGGTACATGTGTTCCGTTTCTGTTTCCGTATTACGGAATGCCGAATTCCTTCATCTTGCGGTAGAGCGTCTGGCGGCTCACCCCGAGATGCCGGGCCGCCCGCGCCCGGTTCCCGCCGCAGGTCTTGAGCGCGTTCAGGATGTCATCCCGCTCGAGGTGCGAGCGGCTCGCCGCGTCGAGCTGCACGCCGGGGCCCGAGCGGAACGTCCGGATCTCGGGCGGGAGGTCCCGGGTATCGATGACATGCGACCGGCACATGACGAAGGCATGTTCCATGCAGTGAACGAGCTCCCGCACATTCCCTGGCCATGGGTACTCCATGAACAGGTGCATGGTCTCCTGGCTCACGCCCGAGATATCCTTGCGGAATCGTTCCCTGAAGAGGGCCAGAAAGTGATCCACGAGAAGGGGGATGTCTTCCCTGCGCTCGGTGAGCGCGGGGAGGTGCACCTCCACGACCTTGAGGCGGTAGTAGAGGTCTTCCCGGAACAGGCCACGGTGCACGAGATCCTTGAGGTCTCGGTTCGTGGCCGTGATGACCTGGACGTCCACCTGTATGGGCGTGGCGTCCCCCACCCTCTCGATCTGTTTCGTCTCGAGGACGCGCAGCAGCTTGAGCTGGATATGGGGCGGGATATCCCCGATCTCGTCGAGGAAGAGCGTGCCGTTGTGGGCCAGCTCGAACCTGCCGGCCTTGTCCCGTATGGCGCCTGTGAAGGCCCCCTTGACATGGCCGAAGAGCTCGCTTTCCAGGAGGTTCTCAGCCAGGGCGGAACAGTTGACGGCGATGAACGGGCCCGAAGACCGAGCGCCCCCGTAATGGATGGCACGCGCCACGAGCTCCTTGCCCGTGCCGCTCTTCCCGGTCACAAGGACCGTGGTCTCGATATCCCTGAGATTCTCGAGCAATCGGAACACTTCCTGCATCCTGGGGCTCTTGCCGATGATGTTGTGGTACTGGTGGCGTCCCTTGAGTTCCCGCTCGAGGGTCATGATCCTCGTGACATCCCTGAGAACCATGACCGCCCCCGATGGGAGGCCGTCGACCGCCCTGATGGGGGAAACGCTCATGACGATCGCCCTGTCGGTGCCGTCTGGCCCCTTGCACTCGATGCGGTATTCGTTGATGCCGACGTTCTTGGCGAATGCGTCCGCGAGCACCTGCCTGCACGCGCCCCCGCACGCCGATGCGGGTTCGATGAGCGAGCGCGGGTTTTCCGACGATATGCCGCACAACCGGGATGCGGCGTGGTTCGCCTCGATGACGCGAAGCTCGGTATCCACCATGATGATGGCTTCCTCTACGCTGTTGAATATGCACTCGAGGTGCATCCTGTAGCGTTCCTTCTCCTGTTCGAGGAAGCGTTTCTCGTCCTGGAGAACCTTGTGCTGAAGGGCGTTCTTCGTCACCCTGAGCAGGGTCTCACTGCGGATGGGCTTGACGATATAGTCGAAGGCCCCGTACCTGAGGGAAGCGGAGGCGTTCTCGAGGTCCGGCCTGCCCGTGATCATGATGATGGGTGCGTACACCCCTTTGAGCTTGAGTTCCCTCAGCAGGTCGATGCCGCTGTGCTCGCCCAGGACGATGTCGAGCAGGATGAAATCGAAAGGGGTCTCCTCCACCAGCGAGAGCGCTGTCTCGCAGTCGGACGCCGTCTTCACCACGAACCCCTCGCGAGACAGGATCTCGGTAAAGGTCTTCCTCACGTGCTCGTCATCGTCGATGATCAGGATGCGGGCGTTCTTCATGGTCGATGGTCACTCCTTCTCGAGAAGGCAAGAACTGACCTTCTGGGCCAGGTCTCCCATGGTGAAGGGCTTCTCGATATATTCGCGTATGCCGAGGGAAAGGGCATCGTCGCGCCCCAGGACCTCGCTGAACCCCGTCATGAGGATGATGGGAACGTCGGGCCTGAGCTCGAGCATTGCGCGCGCGAGGTCCGCGCCCGTGATGCCCGGCATGGTCTGGTCGGTGATGACGAGATCGATGCGTGCCGGATCGGACCTGAAGAACTCGAACGCCTCCATGCTGGACGATCTTGTGATGCATCGGTAGCCGAGCTGCTCGAGCATCGAGGCGGCGATGTCCAGGATCTGGGGCTCGTCGTCGACCACGAGGATCCGCTGGCCGCTTCCGGTGGGGATGTCCGGCTGCGTGCACTGCATCGATTGGGAGGCTGCAGGCGCGGCTGGAAGGTAGACGTCGAAGGTGCTCCCCTGCCCGGGCTTGGACGTCACGAGCACCGCGCCGCCGAGGGACGAGACGATGCCGTGCACGGTCGCCAGCCCCAGGCCCGTGCCCCTGGAGGGGTCCTTCGTGGTGAAGAAGGGCTCGAAGATGCGGCTCAAGGTCGCCTCATCCATGCCTCACCCCGTATCCCGCACCGATAGCCTCACGTGCGGCCCGGTCTTCAGCTCAGGGTGTCCGGACGCCAGGCGGTCGTCCACGTCGACGGAATCCACCCGGATGCTCAGCGTGCCGCCCGCGGGTGACATGGCGTGGTAAGCGTTCGTGCAGAGGTTCAGGATGAGCTGGTGGATTTGCGTTGGGTCTGCGAGGATATGGGGGACAGAGGGGTCGGTGCGCTCCACGATGGCTATGGTGCTGGGTATGGACGACCTCAGGAGCCTGATGGTCTCCTTCACGATAGAGGGGATGTGCACGGACGTTCGCTCCGTCTCCGTCCGGCGGCTGAAGGTGAGAATCTGCTTGATAAGCTCCCTGGCGCGGAGCCCTGCCCTCAACACCTCGGCGATGCTCTCGCGCGCGCGGCTGACCTCGGGGAGGTCCTTGAGCGCCAGTTCCGAATACCCGATGATGGCCACGAGGATGTTGTTGAAATCGTGGGCGATGCCCCCTGCCAGCGTGCCGATCGCCTCGAGCTTCTGGGCCTGTGCGAGCCTCGCCTCGGCGAGGCGATGCTCCTGTTCGATGCGCTTGCGTTCGGTTATGTCGATGCCGATGCCGAAGATGAACTCGGGAGATCCGTCGGACCTGAGTACCGTCCTGCTGTGCCACTCGACGAGGACTCTCTCACCGTTCTTCTTGAGCATCCACTTTTCGTGGATCACGGGCCTCTTTGTCGAGACGAGGCTGCGGACAACCGATGCGAAGTCCTCCCGCTCCTCCGGCGAAAGGAACGTTTCTGCGTAGTCCAAACCAAGAACCTCTCCCGGCGCATATCCCAGGGCTTCGAGCATGACCTTGTTCATCATGATGACCCTACCCGTCATGTCGATGGCATCGAAGAACGCCGGAGAGGTGTCGATGATGGTGGTGATGAAATCGCGTTCACGGCGGAGCTGCTTTTGTAGCTCGAGTCTTTTCGTGATGTCCCGGGCGGAACCGCGTACACCGACCGGAACGCCATGCTCGTCATGAACGAGCGAGTTCCGGTACTCGAAGGCGCGTTCTCTTCCGTCCTTGGTTACGATGGTGAAGACACCCTCGTCCGCGCCCTTTTCCAGGACGCTCTGCAGGTAGTGTGCGAATCGCGAGCGGTGTCTTTCAGGAAGGATGTCCCGGATATTCATTTGCGCAAGGTCATCTTCCGTGTACCCGGTCTCCTTCTTGGTGGCGAGGTTGGTCTCGATGAATGTTCCGTTCAGATCGTGGAGGTACAACAGGTCTGATACGTTGAGAAAGATGTCTTTGTACCTGGCCTCGCTCTGCCTGAGGGCTTCCTCGGCCGCTTTCCTGTCTGTCGTGTCCCTGAGCAGCTCGATGACGCCGATGGCCTTCCCCTGGGGGTCAAAGAGTTTCGTGGCCTTGCCCCAGAGGTAATGCCTGACTCCCGCTATGGTCACGGGACCTTCCGCGGTGATCGTGTCGTTCTCGCGCCTGACCACGTCGTATCGTGCCTCGTACACGGTGTCCTGTTTCAAAAGGAGATCCACGAGCATAGGCCTCGGCTCGCCGTAGAAAGGTACTGCGTAGGCGTAGCCCGACCTGCCGATCATGTCCCGCGCACTGACCCCGGTGAGGCCCTCCATTGCCCGGTTCCAGAGGATCACGGTGCCGCCCAAATCGATCGCGAACGTGGGATCAGGGAGGAGATCGGTGACGAAGGCGAGGGTGGAGAGGAAATCATTGCCCGGACGAGCTGTGGACTGTCCGCCTCGGCCTTTTCCCTGTTGCGCTCTTCTTACCATATGGAGCGTGACACTTGGTCGACGTCATCGCCGTTACGTGCTGGAAAATGATTGTTTTCTCCCGGGATCGAACGTTCCGCATAGGGGAGAACCACGCTGCCCTACCCGCCGGATCTGGAGCGACGTTGACCTACATATTATACTCATCCTTCGACCCGTCAAGCTCCGATATCGAACTGCACCACAAGACACGCAACGCACGTTGCACGATTAACACGGCACCCTGGGACCCGGGCGTTCCTCGCCGTCAATACTCTCGATGTGTACTGTGGACCATGAGCCCATTGCTATCTTCTCATTGTTCGCCGTTATCACCCTCATCCGAGGCTTGAACCCGGACATACCTTCATCGATACAGGCGTCTTCAGACAGGGATGACGGGCTCGATGCAGGACCGTCGCAAATTGCATACTGAAGAACGAGCCTGGGGATAGGGCACGATCGGTGACGGCTGAAATCCCCCCCCTGAAGGTTCCTGCTCGGCCGGCCCCTGGCCCCCTGAAGACCCGGACAACGTCTCTCATGCCCGGCCTTTTGCACGAAGGCGGTTTCGTGCTAGAATGACCACTCACCTTTGGCATGCGGCATCACGCCGGCGGAGGCTGCTCGGGCGCCCTGTCCGACGACGAACCCTGTCATGTCGGCCGGATGGGGTCCCGCCCGAGGCGGGCGCTCCCTTTCAGACCGTGAGAACGAAAAGGAGGATGAGACATGGGGAAATACGGCGACCTGTTTCAGAGTGACGACTGGAAAAAGGAAAAGCACGTGCCGGTCATCGAGTGCCCGGACGTGGTAAAAGCGGAAGAGCCGTTTTCCGTGAAGGTGTCCCTGGGCAAGGAGATCGCCCACCCCAACACCACCGAGCACCACATCAGGTGGATCCAGCTCACCTTCAAGCCCGAGGGCGACAAGTACGCATACCACGTGGGCACCTTCGAGTTCACCGCCCACGGCGAGTGCGTCGAGGGACCCAACAAGGGCCCCGTGTACACCGGCCACACCGCGACCGCCGAACTCAAGGTGAGCAAGCCCGGCACCCTGGTCGCGGCCTCGTACTGCAACATCCACGGGCTCTGGGAGAGTTCGAAGGACATCAAGATCGGGTGAGATCCCGCCTGCAGCGCGGGCATTCATGAGCCGGGCCGTCCCGAGGCCCTAGTGGCCGCCCTGCGCGCTCACCGGCCACCTTGAGGTGGTCCCGCACCCGGCGGCCGCGGGTCACTCCCCGCAAAGCCTCCGGGAAAGCCTTTCCGGGAGGCAGGCTCGGCATCCACCCTCTTCCATGACCGGTAGGTACTCGTCCCTTCAGCCCGCACCACCACACGATCCGGGCCTGCACCGGGTGATGCCGGTCTTCCAGCTGTGTTTTCGAGGATGCCTGTCTGAGATCAGCAGCGTGCGTGATGGCCTTCACCCCTGGACCGGGGGTGCCCGCATCACTTGAGGAAGGCGCCCATCTCCATCATCACGGTGAGGATGTCGGCCTGCCTTCGCCTGAGCACGTCTCTCTCGTCGTCCGCGAGACGCCAGCCCCGCGTGAGGCGGACCTCGGGGCCCGCGGCCACGTGGCTCTGCGTCGGCATGACGATGGTGTACACCTCGTCTGCGAGGGCCGCCTCGTCCCACCCCGAGACGACCGCGTATTTCCTCGGACGTTTCCCGAGGAGATCCTCGCCGTGGGAGTAGGCTGCAGGGGGCGTCCGGTACCCGAGGATGCGCATGAAGGTGGGCACCACGTCGAGATGGCTCGTGGGGTACCGTATCACGCCATGGGGCATGCCCGGGATGTACAGGACGAACGACACCCCGGTCTGGTAGACCGAGAACGTGCTCGTGTGCCCCCAGTAGCCGGTTTCGTAGAACTCCTCGCCGTGATCCCCCGTGATGAGGACGATGGTGTCTTCCATGAGGCCGCGCCTCTCGAGCGCGTCCAGGATCATGCCGGTCAGGTGATCGTCGAAGAAGACCGCGTTCTTGTAGCTGTTGAAGAGGGCGTGGGCGTCCTTCCTGCCGGCCGTGACGTAGTTGGGGTTCTTGTTCGACGGGCGGAACTTCTCGAAGGTGTCAGGGTAGGAGTAAGGTCCGTGGGGGGCGTCGAAGAAGAGGAAAGAGAAGAACGGGCGTGACTTGTCCCTCTTGTTGAGCCAATCCACGAAGGTCCGCGCCAGCTCGGGGTCCCTCTCGTCGGCCTTGACGCCGTCCAGATGGTCGGTGATGTACGGGCCGAGCTTCACGAACACCGTCCTTCTGAACTCCGGGTTCGAGAGGGACGAGCTGGAGATGATCCTGAAATCGTAACCGAGCTTCATGAGCTCGTCGAGGAACACGGGCGGCTGCCCCTCGGCCAAAAACGGGTGCCAGTACGTGCCGTACAGCCCGTAGAAGAGGGTGAAGATCCCGAAACGCGTGGCGTTGCCCCCGCTCCTGTGGTTTGCGAACACGAGGGAACTCTCCGAGAACTTCAGGATGTTGGGTGTGACCTCCGCGTTGAGCATGTCGAAACGCCACGCGTCGATCACGATCCAGACGATGTTGTAGAGTTTTCCCCCCCTGGACGGATCCCGGACCAAGGGTTGGGCCGGGTACTTCAGGGTTCGCCCGGACGCACTCAGCTTGAACTCGGGGTCTGTCTTGACGCCCAGGTACTTGCGGGCGAGACGCTTTACCGTCAGGCGCTGGTAGAGGGGGAAGACCCTGTTGTACCTGGTCACCTCCTTGACGCCGAAGAGATCGGCGAAGGCGTACGTGGCCTTCTCGGCGGTCACGAAGAGCAGGGCAAACGCAAGGATGAAGACGAGGGCCCTCCGTGCGGAGGGCTTGGCCGAGGGGATCCTCCTCGACAGGCGGGCCAGCCAGATCTCGAGGACGAGCACACAGGCCGAGGCGGCCGCGTACGTGAGCACGGTGAGGGTGCCGATGTGGAGAGAGTCCCTGGCGCCCTCCGTGAACACCAGGGTGATGACCATCGAGTTGATGTGGTACCTGAAGATCCTGAACACGATGATGTCGAGCACGGTGAGCATGTGCAACACGGTGAAGAACCCCGTCATGAACCACAATAGCCCCACCCCGACGCCAGGCGCCAGCGACAGGGCACCGAACACCAGGGAGAGAACGAGGTACAGCATCGCCGTGTTGGAGACGAGCGCCCCGTGCACGAACACCCGGCTGAGGGGGGTGTCCATGTCGGGAGTGAACAAGATGTATGCATAGCAGAGGCAGAGGGAGACCGCGAAGTTGAACACCACGTACCAGAGGACGGCGCCGCTCGCCCGACTGCTTCCTGGTGGGGATTCCCGCTCGAGATTCATGGCCTTTGGCCTCATTAGCACAGAGGCCGCCCTCGGTAAAGTATTGGGGAAAAAACGGGCCCGGGCTCACCCGGCCTACGGTGGGGTCATCGGACGGTTTCCGTGAAAGGAAACGCACCGGATGGGCCCGGGCCTTTCAAAAAACAAGCGGCATGGGTTATGTCGTCCGTCTCTCGCCCTTCGAGCCCGCCGTCTCAACCCCCGCACCCAAGAGGGGCCTATCGTCTGGGGGTCGAGACCTGCGGATGCACCCTCGCGGGGGGTGCGGCCCCTTCATTCCCGGGTCAGGGGAACCCCCGGGCGGGGGGTCGAACCCCTCCGCTTCGCTTGCCGTGCCTGCCTGTTGTCTTGACCTGTGGCCTGACTCTTCAGGCTGTCCTTTCCGTTGAGCCTCCGCATCGCCTCGACGAGGGAGCGGACCGCCTGTGCGGATCTGAGAAAGGCCTCGCGCTCCTGCGGCAGCAGATCGACCTCGATGATCTCCTCCATGCCCTTCGAGCCGAGCTTCACCGGGACACCCACGAAGAGGCCGTCCACCCCGTATTCCCCTTGGAGGTAGGCTGAGCAGGGCAGGATCTTCTTCTTGTCCTTGAGGATGGCCTCGCACATCTCCTTGACCGCGCAGGCAGGCGCATAGTAGGCGCTGCCGACCTTGAGGAGGTTCACGATCTCCGAGCCGCCGTTGCGTGTCCTCTCGATGATCTCCTCGAGCCTCTGCGAGGGTATGAGCTGGGTGACCGGGATACCGGCCACGCACGTGTACCTGGGCAGCGGCACCATGGTGTCGCCGTGCCCGCCCAGCACGAAGGCGCTGACGTTCTCGACGGAGACGTTCAGTTCCTGCGCGATGAACGTCGCGAACCTGGCGGAGTCGAGGACGCCCGCCATGCCCAGCACCCTGGTGCGCGGGAACCCGCTCGTCTCAAGCACCACATGGCACATGGCGTCGAGGGGGTTGGTCACGATGATGAACACGGCATCCCCGGCTATGGGGACGATCCGCTCGACGAGGCCCCTTACCACGTCGCGGTTGGTCGTGAGGAGATCGTCCCTGCTCATGCCCGGTCTCCTCGCCACTCCCGCAGAGATGACGACGATGTCGGAGCCCGCGACCTCGTCGAAGTCGTTGGTGTACCCGGATATCCTGCTGTGATGCTTCTCGAGGGGGGCCGCCTCGGCCATGTCCAGGGCCTTCCCGGCCGACATGCCCTCGTGCACCCCGCCCACGAGGACGATGTCCGCGAGATCCAGCTCGGCCAGCCTCAGCGCCGCTGTTGCACCGACGTTGCCTGCACCCACGAACGATACCTTTTTCCGCATCTTCTGCCTCCCTTCAGGTTGCACCGAACACGTCTCTCCCATGGCCGCCCGGGTCCCTGAGCCGGGCATCGCCTTTTTCGCGCCTTCGGCCGGCTTCCAAACAATGCCTCGGTGTTTAGTCCAACGCGGCCGACTCCCGTACCGATGCAGTCCCCAGCCTATCTCCCCTTGAAACGGGGCCGCCTCTTCTCGAGGAAGGCGGAGAACCCCTCGACGATATCCTCGCTCTTCATGAGCACCTCGAGCACGTACGACTCGTAGTCGAGCGCCTGGGGGAGGTCCCACCTGCAGAAATTCCTGAGACCTCGCTTTGCGAACGCTATCGGAAGCGGCGCGTTTGATGCGATGGTCCCCGCAAGTTCCCTCGTTTCCGCCTCGAGGCGCCCGTGCGGGACCACCTTGTTGACGAGCCCCATCGACAGCGCCTCGAGAGCGTCCACGGTCCTGGCCGTGAACACGAGCTCGCACGCCCTCGAGTACCCCACGAGGCGGGGCAGGAAATAGATGCCCCCCAGTCCGGGTGGACGCCCCTCTTGGCGAAGACTTGGCTGAATCTCGCCCTGTCCGAGGCTATCCGCATGTCACAGGCAAGGGCGAGGTTGCATCCCCCACCGGCGGCGATCCCGTTCACCGATGCGATCACCGGCTTCTCCATGGAATCGATGGCGAGCACGGCCCGGCACATGGCATGACGCTCGTTGCTTGCGACCTTGGACAGCGCCTTCGTCGTGCCCGAGGCGAACTCCCCCACGTCGCCACCGGTGCAGAAGGCATCCCCCGCACCGGTGATCACGACGACCCTCACATCCTCGCGGACTGCGACCTCCGTCAAGGCATCCACGAGTTCCTGGCGCATGAGACCGCCGAAGGCGTTCTTGCGTTCAGGCCTGTTCAGGGTGATCGTCGCCACCATGTCGTCCACGTCCAGGATGATGTGCTCGAAGTTCATGCAAGCCACCACCCTTCGCTCTCGCCGATACCTCGAGCCATGGCCCTGGCCTGGCTGACCATCGAATCGATCACCTCGCGGACCTCGAGAACCCCGTCCACGAGCCCGGCAACCTGCCCGCAGGGCATGATGGCGGAGTCTTTCTCGCGCGCACGGGGTGCGTACAGATCGTCTCCCCTCGCAGCCATCTCCACATCCAGGCTGCCTGACGCCATGCCGGCGGCGCGCAAGGCCATGGCGTTGGCCAGAACGCGTATGGGCATCGTCTCCCTGCCGAGCACGAGCGTGGAGGTGCACTCCGCGCTGCACAATGCCTCTTTGAAGAAGGCCGGTACGGGGCATTCCCTCGTGGCCACCAGCCTCGTGCCGATCTCGACGCCCTCGGCCCCGAGGATGAGCGCAGCGAGGAGCCCCCTCCCGTCCCCTATGCCCCCCGAGGCGATGACCGGGATGTCGAGCGTGCGCGTGATGGATCTCACGAGGCAGAACATCGTCACGAGGTCTTTCCCGATGTGTCCCCCTGCCTCGCACCCCATGGCCACCACCGCGTCGACGCCCGCCCCGGCAGCCTTACGCGCCATGTTCAGGCTGGAGACCTTGTGTATCACCTTGGCCCCGCGCGACTTGATCCTCTCCACCATCCTCTGCGGGTCACCCGCCGAGGTGTAGATGACGCCTATGCCCATGGCCAGGGCGGCATCGATGACCTCCCGGGCGTTTTCCCGGTACAGGGGGATGTTCACGCCGAACGGCCTGTCCGTGAGAGAGCGCGCGAGGCTCACCTCGCGCTCGAGCTCCTTGGCGTTCAGGCCGGAGGCCGCGATGACGCCGAAGCCGCCTGCTTCGGACACGCTCGCGGCCATGCCCCCAAGGGAGATGAGCCGCATGGGACCGGCCACGATGGGATAACGCGAGCCCAAGAGCTCGTTCACCCTGTTGCTGAAACCCCGCGTCGTCATACCCTATACCCTGCCGTACCTCGCCTTGAGTTCCGCCTTCTTCACCTTCATGGTGGCCGTCAGGGGCAACTCGTCCATGAACATGACCTTCGAGGGATACTTGTACCTCGCCACCTTGTCCTTCAGGTAGTCGAGCACCTCGTTCTCCGTGATCTTCTCGCCGTTCTTCGGCACGACAAACGCCATGCCGGTCTCTCCCCAGCGATCGTCCGGCACCCCGATGATGGCCACCATCGAGATCTTCGGGTGGGTGGAGAGGATCTTCTCGACCTCGGCGGGGTAGACGTTCTCCCCGCCGCTCCTGTACATGTCCTTGACGCGGTCGACGATGTAGAAGTACCCTTCCTCGTCCATGTACCCCAGGTCTCCCGTGTGGAGCACTCCGCCGTCGGTTACTGCCTTCGCGGTCTCTTCGGGCATGTTCCAGTACCCGCTCATGACCGTCGGGCCTTTCGCGCAGATCTCGCCGATCTCCCCGGGAGGCAGCCTCCTGCCCTTCCCGTCGTCTATCCAGACCTCGGTAAAGAAACCGGGCTTCCCGATGGACCCCATCTTGCGCTTGATGTCCTCACGGGGGAGGAGCATCATGGCCGAGTTCTCCGTCTGCCCGAACCCCTGCTGCATGAAGAGGTTGCGCTTGGCGAGCTCGTCGAACAGCGAGGGCGGGGTCCTCTCCCCGCCGCCCACCACGCGCCTGACGGAATTCACGTCGATCGAGTCGAGCTTTCCGGTCTCGAGGATCATGCGCCACATCGTGGTGAGGGCGAACACGATGGTGCCCCTGTACCGCTGGATGTCCTCGGCGAACTCGTTCGGGTCGAAGCCCCTCCTCATGACGAGCGTCATGCCCGCACACAACGCCGGCGTCGCGACGATGAAGAGCCCTCCCGAGTGGAACAGCGGCATCTGGGCGATCACGATGTCGTCCTGGGACGCGTCGATGTAGAGCCCCACCTGGAAATTCTTAAAGAAGGTCTGGAGGTGGGAGACCACCGCCCCCTTGGGGGACCCGGTCACGCCCGAGGTGTAGAGGATGGCCAGGGGGTCGTCGAGGGTCACCGGCTCGCACGGCTCGGGCTCGTCGGTGCTCTCGGGCTCGACGAGCGAGAGGTAGTCCTGCGCCCAGAAGGGGCACTTGGGCGGTTCGAGACCTGGAAGGCCCTTTGACCCGCTCTCCAGGAACAGGAACTTGTCCTGCTCCACCTTTATCCTCTCCCTGATGATGTCCACGCTGCCCAGGAACACGTCGTGGAATACGAGCATCCTCACGTCGCAGTTGTTGAGCTGGTACTCGAGCTCAGGCCCCGCGAGCCTCCAGTTGAGCGGGACGAGGATGGCTCCGAGCTTCGCGAGCGCGAAATAGACCTCGAGGAACTCCACGCAGTTGAGCAGGAGCAGGGCCACGCGGTCACCCTTCTTGATCCCCTTCTTCTCGAGCATGTGGGCCGCCTTGTTGACCCTCTGGTTGAGCTCGCGGTAGGTGACGGGCTGGTCCTCGTAGACGAGGGCCGTCCTGTCGGGTGTCAGCTGCGCACGCTTGTACGGGATAAAGCCTATGTTCCATTCGATGGCCATGGACGAACACGCCTCCTTTCCCCCCTTTCTCGCACCCAGCCGCATCCCATCACCGTCAATCACTCACGATAGAACCCCGTTCCTTCGTCACTTCCCCGAGAATCGCGGGGGCCTCTTCTCGAAGAACGCGACCTGGCCTTCCTTGAGGTCGTCGCTTTCGAACGCCTCGCGCATGAGCCTCCTCGCCTCGTTCATCTCTTCCTCGCCGAGCCTCGTGCGCTCGGATATCATCGAGAGGATGCGCTTGGTGCCCTTGAGAGCGAGGGGGGCGTTGCCCGCTATGGTCTCGGCGACGGCATATACCGTGTCTTCGAGCTCTTCTCTCGGCACGAGCCGGTCGACCAGCCCTATGGCGAGGGCCTCCTCCCCCTCGTACGTATTCCCCGTGAAGAAGATTTCCCTCGTCCTTGCCATTCCCACGACCTCGATGAAACGTCTCAGGCCGTCCGGGTGATAGACGAGCCCAAGCCTCGCAGGGGGCATCCCCACCTTCACGTCCGACGCGGCGATGCGCATGTCGCAGCACAGTGCGAGGTTGAGGCCGGCGCCGAAGGCGTAGCCGTTCATCATGGCGATGGTGGGATACGGGTACGAGAAGACCGCATCCAGGGCGAACTCCAGCGGGTTTCCCCTGTGCATGACCTCCTCTATCTCGGGCGTCATCATGGTTGGGATCGAGGAGATGTCGTATCCCGACGAGAACGCCCTGGACGTCCCGCCTGTTACGATCACGCACCTGATGTCGTCCGATCGGGACCAGGCAGTGAGCGTCCTGTGGATCTCCACGAGGAGATCGATGGACAACGCATTCTTGCTGTGTGGCCTGTTGAGGGTGATGGTGCCGATGTTCGAGCGCACCTCGGTCAAGAGGACGGTCTGGTCGTTCATGGAATGTCCCTCCTTTGCTTCATGAGTGGTGACCCGACTATTCCTCATGTCCCGGTATCCCTCAAGCCCTTTCAAGGATCAGACTCCCTGGCCGAGATCGATGATGGGCCTCGCCTCGACGACCTCGAACCTGACGAGGTGCCTCATCATGTCGGCCGCCTTCCCGATGCGGGCTGCAAGGCGTTCCCTGAACGCCTCCACGTCTGCCCCCTCGTCCTTGGCCTCGGCCAACCTCAGGTAAAGCCTGCACCCCTTCGTGGACAGGCCGCTGGTACCGTGCATGGTCACCATGCACGCGGCCGAGCCGTTTTCCTTGAGATTCGACCAGGTTCTGTTGTCCCCGAGCATGAGCTCGACCATCCCGTCCGGCGCCAGCCTCACCGAGCCGAACATGGCGACGTTCACCCTGCCTTGGGCGTCCGAGCTCGCGATGAAGACGCTCTTGCCCTCCTGCTCGAGGTACTCCCTGACCTGCCGACTGAGTTCCATACGTGTCCTCCCTCAACCCTTGTCCGGAAGCGTTTCCCGGGCGGCGTCTAGAGCTGCCCGGGCAGGCTTGCCCGGCTTCGCGCCGTAGACGAACACCCTCCTGAAGAGATGCTCGAGCGCCTTGGGGAGCTGCCTGTACGAGTCGAGAAACTCTATGGTGTCACCGTACTGTTCCTCAATGAGGCGCCGGTTGTGGCACCCGCACCCGATCGTGACGAGGTGGATTCCCTGGGCGCGGCAGAAATCGATGCCTTTCTGCACGCTGCAACCGTAGTTGGACTCCCCGTCGGTGACGTGGATGAGGAGCCTGCGCCTGTTCGACGAGGGCATGAGGAGGCCTGCCGCGATGATGGCTTGCCCAGACGCCGTCCTTCCTCCAGGAGGCACCGCGAACAGGCGCCCCCCTTCCAGGAGCGAGGAGAGCATGCACACCCCGTCGTTCTCGAAGTAGGCATATGCGTTCAACATGCCCCGGTAGGCCTCGAGCGCCTTGCAGATGGTCGCGATCGTGCTCTCGACGGTCTTCCACTTGGCCCCCCTCATGGAGCCGCTCGCATCGCACAACAGCGTGATGTTCCAGTCCATCTCCTTGTGCGCCTCGCGCTCGAAGAAACACCTCCCCGAGAGGGGCACCCTGTAGAGCCTCCGGCCATCGACCCTGCCTGCGGCAAGCCCCCTGGACAACCGCGGCCTTCTCTCCGCGTAGATCCTGAACACGGCCGCGATCCTCGCGGCCATCGCCCTGTCGACCACGGGGTGCGCGCTCACCCGGTAGTCCCACCTGGAGATGGGGACCACATCCCCGTCGTCGCCCCCCAGGGCCGCCCTCACAAGCGGCGTCAGGTCGCTCGATGACCTGGCGAGTTCCAGCTCCACCCTGCGGACGAGGTCTTCCGTGCAGGCGGGATGAGCCTGGGTACCCAAGCGGTGTCCAGGGGCCTTTCGTGCGGGAGAGGGATCATCGCCCGGTGACCAGACGAGTCTCCTGTCGATGACAGGCACGTCCCTCACGAGCGGCTCGAGCGCCGACCACGCCTTGAGGTAGAGGGAGGATCGTTCTTCGCACCTGAAGACCTGGCCCCTGGACGAGCCGGCTATGCGGGCGAGCGATGCGGTGAGGTCCAAGAGCACGTCCATGCACCGCGCGAGCCCCTTGTGAACGGTATGCGAGCCGCCGTCGAGAAACGACGCCTGGATCCACGAGAGCATGAGGGTGTCGTACGAAAAACCCGATTTTTCCCGGGAACGCACCGCCCAGGAGTTTCTCAAGGCATGGCGCCTCGCCTTGGACGCGTACGCCCCGAGCACCGTCCCATCGAGAACGGCGTCGGCGTATATGTGCTCGCCCGTGGAGACCATGCGCTGGAACTTCACGAGCTCAATCATGCCGAGGCCCGACATGTGCTTGACGAGGAGCGAGCGTACACGATCCGTCCACTCGATGCCGAGGATCGCCTCGTGGACCACCTCGCCGATGAGCACGTCCGAGGTCTCGTGCGGCACCGGGTAGGTCCCCATGACCCTGGCCGGGTCGACGAAGATCGAGTTCGCCCCTGTGGAGGGGAACCCTGCGTACTCGACCTCGGGCGCATTGGTCCCCAGGTGGCCCACGACCTTGCGCAACGCCCTGAGGACGTTGGCCATCTCGAGCGCCTCGACGCTGGAGAGGTTCCTCCTCCACGAGGCGGACAGGGGCCCATGGCCCTGGGGTTCCTTCGTGCCGTCAATACTCGTGGTACTCATCCTTTTCCTCCCCGCCCGGCAGCCTCCCCTCGAGGTGAACCGAGAGCAGGACGGTCTCGAGCGTGTCACGGCCGACCTGGAGCCCGCTGACGAAGGCGTCCTTGGCAGAGGCGCCCAAGCCGACCATCTCGGCGATCATGAGGGTGTGCCTGGTGGACACGGTCACCGGGTCGTTCCGGTTCGTCCGCAACCGGTTCGCCACGTTCACGACGGTGAGGGCGTCCGCCTCGCCGAGGTTCGCCTTGAGGCGCAGGACCTGCGTCTCCACCTCCGGCGGCAGGTAGTCCAGCGCGACGATGTAGAACCGATCCCTGAGCGCCGCGTCGAGCATCTCGGTCCCGACGAACTCCTCACCCTCGTTCATGGTGGCGAAGAAAACGACGCCGGGTGCCACGTCAACACGGCCGATCTCGTCTATCCACACCGACCTGTCCTCGGCCAGGAGGCTCAAGAGCATGTTGAGCGCCTTGGGGTGTTCCGGCCGGTTGATCTCCTCCAGGTGGATGACGCACCGGGGGGTGCGGACCGCCTTGGGAAAGAGGAATTCATTGAAGTAGGTACGACCCTCCTCGAGCCTGTGCTCCCCGAAGAGCTGGCCCGCCTCGGAGAGGATCCCGACCTGGAAGACGGCGAGCGGCCTGTTGAACCGGGCTGCGAACTGCCTCACGAGCGTCGACTTTCCGCATCCCTGCGGACCGACGACGAGGACGTTGACAGGGTGTCTCTCGGACAGCAGCTCTACCCGCTCGAGCAGCCGTATCACCTCGGCCTTGAGGAAGAAATGGTCCTCGCGCCCCGGTACCGGTATGAGCCCGTCCGAGCCCGGGAGCCGCCTGGTGTCCTTGCGGGTTTGAGTCACGACCTTCGTCTCCTGCACCCCTTCCCCCTTTCCCTCAGCGTTGGGACGTGAACTCCTTCTGTTTGAGGATCAGCAACTCCCTGAGGCGGGACAGGTTCCACCGGTTGTTCATGTCGGACAACCTCGCCATGATCCTCTTTGCTTCCAGGATCTCTTCAGGGGTGGATCCGGCGTGTATCTCCATGAGCCTGCCCACGAGACCCTCCATCTCCCGCTCCTCCCCCTCGAGCGCCTCCGCCCTCGAGAACACGCACTGGGCGCCGCACTTGGGGCACCTCCTCAGGTCAGACTCGCCGCAGGCGGGACAGCCGTTCTTGCAGAGGTAGGCAAAGGCCGTATAGCTGTCCTTGTACCCGCACTTGTGACAGGTCATGTCCATCTCGCCGAGCCTCATCCTTTTCGTGACCGGGTGTCGGGCCCCTTCCCCCGTGGGCCTCGCGATCCAGGCCCCCCAACGAGGGCCCGAGAACACGAGACGCCGCCGATCACCTGGGCTTTTCCCTGAGGTCCTGCGCGAGCCCCTCGATGCCGGCGGACTTGCCCCAGGGATCTTCACCGGGGCCGATGCTCTTCTTGGCAACCCCCTTGAGCTCGTCCACCACGAGCCATGCCTGGCACTGCGTGCACTGCCTCAGGGTTATGGGCGCATCGATGCGGGGGTTGTACAAATACCGAAATTTCGCCACGGGTGCGTCGTATCCGCATTCAGTGCACTTCATGTGTTCTCTCCTTTGAGTTTCCTTGGTCCATCCCTCGCACTCCCCTCGAAACGACCGTCGTCACTTGTCTCTCAGCTGGCGTATGAAACGCCTGAACACAGGGTCGCTGCACTCGAAGCCGTCCTTGTCGATGAACTCGTTCCTCTCGTAGTACGTGCACCTGGACGCGTCCGTCAGCAGCCTCATCATGTACCCGTTCTTCCCCTCGAGGACGAAGACCGGGGGGTCGCAGGTGATGTCCGACCCCTCCTTCAGGACATTGCAACTCCCCCGGCCGTCGCTCGACCATGCCACCTCGAGACAATGCTTGCACAGGCCGCATGGGCGTTCCGGCACCTTGTCAAGGTCCTCCACCGCCGAACCCGCCCCCGGCTTGACCCCGAACACACCCGATGCCTTTGCATACTCATCCCTGCTCATCCTCGCCATGACACCATCTCCTTTTGTTTCCCCGTCGTTGTCCGTTCACCCGACAGGTCTTCATCCCCACAGGCGCTCTGGCCCCCGGATCGTTCATGCCAGTCCCTGGACCGTCCTCTGGATGATGTTGTCCTGTGTCTTGCGGCTGATATCGACGAAGTGCGCACTGTAACCCGCGACCCTGACGATCAGCTCCGGGTATTTCTCCGGGTCGCGCTGGGCGGCCCTGAGGGTCTCGTCCGACACGCAGTTGAACTGCACGTGGTCGATGCCGAGATCGGCCCATGTCTTCATGTACGCCTTACAGAGCTGGTACCCTTTCTCGCCCGCCATTTGTGTCGGGGACAGTCTCTGGTTCAGGAGGAAGGCCCTGCCGTGCGTGATGTGATCGATCTTGGCGCACGAGTTCAACACGGCGGTCGGCCCCTTCTTGTCGAGTCCCGGCCCGGGGGATATCCCGCCGTCGTACAGGGCGTCGCCCAGCCTCCGTCCATTGGGCAGCGCCCCCACCACGTTCGCGTAGTGGATGTTCCCGCTGACGTTCTCGGGCAGGATGGGCCACGAGTTTCCGCTCGGGCACTTGAGCTCCCTGGAGAACTTCGCCGCCTCGCGCAGGCAATCGAGCATGATGCTGTCGACGTAATCGTCGTCGTTGCCCCACTTGGGCGCGTTCCTGACGAAATCGAGCCTCATCTCCTCCCTTCCCTCCCAGTTGTTCGCGAGGGCCTCCTTCAGCTCGGCCAAGGTGTACTTCTTCTCGTCGAACACGAGCTTCTTCACCGCGGCCAGGCTGTCTATGTTCTCGACCCACGTGAAGGCCGTGATCCATGCATTGCCCCTGCTGATCGACGGGTCGTTCACGTCGAGCCCGCTCTCCACCGACCTTTCGGACACGGCGGACAAGAACGGCCTCGGTGTGAGCGTCGGAGCGAGCATGCGCCCCCTGTTCACCGGGCGGACGACCAGGCTGAAGACGTGCTTCATCTGGGTGACCCATGCCTGGAAGAACTCCTCGTAGCTCTTGAAGGTCTCCACGGGCGGCGTCTCGGCGCCGATCTGCATGTTCACGATGTTGTCATACCCGCTGGTGAACACGTACTCGATGATCTTCGCGGTGTTCGCCGTCGCGTTGGCCATGCGCATGGGCTGGAACCCGTGTTTCGTGGTGGGCGCAGGGGACATGCACGCCTGGTGCACCCAGGTCCTCGCCTCCTCGATGGGGTGGCCGTGCCAGTGCATGGCGTTGGCGACGAGAACGGGGTCGTTGCGCATCGAGGGGTAGCCGAGACCCTGCCTGATGCACTCGAAGCACTCTCTCATGACCTCGTCGCTCACCTTCGGGTGCCATCTGAAGGCGAACGTCGGGTTCGAGACCCTGACGAGACGCGCGGCCTTGAGGAGCGCAATGGTCATGCCGTTGCACGCGTCGCTCCCGTCCGGCTTCACGCCGCCCAGCGTCCACACCCATGTGCCCTCGATCCCCTGGAGCCCTTCCCGCGACCATTTCGGCTTGTACTGGGATACCTCGTAGGCGCGGATGAGGAACTCCCCGACGAGGTCGAGCGCCTCCTCCTCGGTGAGGACCCTGTCCACGTTCACGTCCTTCTCGTAGTACGGGCCGTGGTAGTAGTCGGGCCTCGCGGGCCAGGCCCCCTCGATCGCCTCGTTCCTGCTGAAGAGCTGGATGAAGAGGTCGTACTGGAGAGATTCCTGGAGGTCCCTGGGCGGCTTGGCCGGGACGTGTTCGCAGGTGCGCGCGATCTTCAGGAGCTCCTCCCTTCTCGCCGGGTCGGTCTCGAAGTTCTCGGCTATGATGCGGGCGAGCCGTGCGTAACGCTTGGCGTACCTGATGCCGGCCTCGAGGGTGATCTTCATGGCCTCCCAGTTGTTGATCTTGTCGTAGAGGTTGCTGATCTCCTTGGACGCGCTGGGCTCGTGGGCCTTGGCATAGGCGTCGTCTATCCTGCGATCGAGCTCGGCGATGATGTCCTCGAAGGCCCGCTTGCCCGTCATGATGTACTCGTAGTCCTTCCCCGAGTATCCACCCCTGGCGAGCGGCACCCCCCACCCTATGGCACCCGAGAGTATCTTCATGGAGTCGTCCAGGTCCATGTACGGCAGGATCTTGTCCAGGTCCGACTTCCCGGCCCAGTAGTTCACGATGTCCTTGATCGTCCTCAGACTGTCGTCAAGCGGTTCCGGCAGGCACTGCGGATCGTTGATGACCTCGTGATTCAAGATGGAAGCAAGGCTCGGGTCCCAGGTGATCGTGTTCGGCGTGCTGCCCAGGTACCCCACGAGCTGGGAGTGGTCGGTGATGAAGATGGTCTTGTTGTCGAGGACGTGAGCGAGGATCTTCGCGAACTTGATGACGTAGGGGTCCGCAGACGACTCGAGTTCCCTCGCCTTTTCGGTCTGCAGCACGGGCCGCTCGAGGTCGACGATCAGCCCCGCCGGGTACAACCCGCCGATCGCCCCCTTCTTCCACACGGCCTTCCTGAGATAGTCGAGCCTCCTGGAACGCTTCTTTTCAGCGATCCACCACCATGCCTGTTTCTTTTCGAGTTCCTTTAACGATTCAGCTGTCACCGCCATGGTTCGTTCTCCTTGTCTCCTTGTCCCTTGCCCCCGTCTTTCAGCCCGCACGTCACCTCTTCTCGAAAGAAGGGCACGAGGCGGCGTTCCTGTCCGCTTCCACGGGCTTGGCCTGGTAGAAGGCCTGCCTGGGATCGACGACCCTCTGCACGCAATCGCCCTTCTTCGGGTCCTCTTCCAGTGGGAAGAACTTCTTGCACTCCTTGCACGTCGGCATGCTCACTCACCCCCTTTCCTGCGCGCTTGACGCTCGATCTTCTCTTGGCATAACCCCGTAGACCCCCTCGCACCTCATGCAGCCTGCCCCTCCTGAGCGGCCTCGAACCCCGAGCCCCCGATGGTGACCTTCAGTCCGCGCCTCCGGTACCATTCCGCGTGCACCTCGAGGAACGACGGTTCCAGGGCCTCGGTGTCCCTGTAGACCCAGTCGATGCCGAGCCAGGAGTACTTGTCCTGGCACCAGTTGTGGAACGGGAGGAGATCGACCCGCCGTATCGATTCCCCCAGCCTCGAGAGGTAGGCGGAAGCCCTCTGGTGAAACTCCAGGTCGTCGTTGAACCCGGGGATCACCGGTATCCTCACCCAGATCTCGGTCTTGCGTGCGGCGATGCGCTCGAGGTTGCCCAGGATGAGCCTGCTGTCTGCGCCCGTGAGTTTCTCGAGGGGGGCCTGATCGAGGTGCTTGAGGTCGAACAAAACGATACCCGCTCTCTTCACGATGGATTCGAAGAGATCGGGGGCGCAGAAGCCGTTCGTGTCGAGGCAGGTATGTATCGAGCGCGAGGCCGCCTCCTCGAGGAGCTCGATGCAGAACTCGGGGTGCATGGTGGGCTCGCCCCCGCTCAGGGTCATACCCCCGTTCGAGTTCATGTAGAAAGCCCGGTCGCGCTCGACCTCGTCCAGGATCTCGCGTACGGACATGGGACGCCCCACGATCTCGAGCGCGCCGTACGGGCACGCCTGGACGCATGCCATGCACCCCGTGCACCGGGACCTGTCGATCTTGTGGTACCTGGAGCCCTCGGACATGGCCTCCAGGGGGTCCACGGGCGGGAAGACGGCACCCTCGGGGCACGCATCCATGCACCGGCCGCACTGGGCGCACAATCTCCTCTTCCAGTAGATCTCCGGTTGGGGTGCGATGGTCTCGGGGTTGTGGCACCATGCGCACGCAAGGGGGCAACCCTTCAGGAACACGTTCGTCCTGAACCCCGGCCCGTCGTTGACCGCGAACCTCGCGATGTCCGTCACGAGCACCCTACCTGCCATGGCAAGATCTCCCGGTTCCCGGGGCATCTCCCCCTCGACCTCTTCCCTGTCGTCTGGAAGGCGACCGCCTCATGCCAGCCCCTGCGCGAACGTTGTCATGCTCTCGTCTTCCAGGTGTTCCGACCGCTCGAGGATCGTCTCGGCCCTGTCCCTACCCACCGCGGGAACGGCCAAGTCCAAGAACTTGCTCCTCACCCTTGTGCGCTTCGTCTCGAGAGGCGGTATCTGCTGGAGGATGTCCGAGAAGGCGGTCTTCACCTTGCCGTCCTTCGTGCGGACCTCGACAATGGACTCCAGCGCCTTGATCTGTGGGTCATGGATCACCTGGATGCGTTTCATGAGTTGTCTCACGTGCCCGTCTCGCACCTTCTCGTCCGAAAACGCCTGCATTCCCGTCTCGCCTCTCAGGAGGGCGTTCGCCACGCAATAGGAGATGCTGAACTTTCCCTCCAGGCCGGTTTCCGGGTCCTGCTTGGCCGCAGCCTGCAGGGCGAGTTCCGAGGAGTGCACGGTTATGGACTCGATGTCGTCGATGTCGATGGAATTCGTCCCGACCGCTTCGAGCGCGGCCTCCATCGGGGAGTGGGTGGCGTGACAGGAAGCGTGGTACTTCTGGGACAGGTTGACCACGTCCCACCCGAGCCCCAGCATGCCGACGATCTCCTCGTTGACCTTTCCCTTGAGCGCATCGAAGAATCCCTGCGGGCCTTCGATGGTGTCATCCGCGCACGTGAACCCCATCCCAGCCAGGAGTGCCGCGGTGAGACCCGCCTGGGAGGCCCTCCCGGCATGGAAAGGCTTGCACATGGTCCCGAAGACGCGCTTGAGTCCGCACGACTGGGTCGCGCCGATCCCGATCGCCCAGCACGTCCTCTCCTCGTCGAGCCCGAGGAGTTTCGCGCAGGCCGCCGCTGAGGCGATGTGCCCGAGCGTGGAGGTGGCGTGCCACCCGGCGAGGTAGTGGTCGAGGCTCGCGCACGCGCCCACCGTCCCCCCCGCCTGGAGACCGATGATGTAGGAGGCCAGGAAATCCCTCCCGCCCGACCCCTTCCATTCGGAAAGGGCGAGCAGCGCAGGGAAGAGGGTCACGGATGGGTGGCCGAGGAAAGAGACGAGGGTGTCGTCGTAGTCCAGGGCGTGGGACGCGCTGCCGTTGACGAGGGCGGCGTGGGCCACGTCCGTTTTCATTCCAAGGCCGACGAGTGTGGCCTGGGGTTGACCGCCGACGAGTCGTGCGAGCTCGACGAGCTTGCCGACGAGGGGGTCGTCCTTCCCGGCGAGCGTGACCCCCAGCCAGTCCAAGAACGCGACCTTCGCGTGATCGTAGGCATCCTTCGGGATGGACCCGCTGTCCGTCTGCGCGACGAACGCCGCGAGACGCCTGGTGAATCCCTTCTGTCCACCGGTCATGGTCTCCCCCCCCAATCCGCATCCAAGGGCCCGCCCACGAACCCCAGGCTCTCGGCAAGGGACCACGCGGCCTCGTACGGGTCCGCCCTCCCTTCCATGACCGCGTCCACTGCCCTCTCATAGATGCCGTCGCGGCCGAGTCTTTCCCGCAGGATCCCCCTGACGTGGGTGTCGAGAAGGTCCATGAGCTCCACGGCCACCCTCCTCCTGTCTCTCGCAGGCTCGTCCTTGCGTCTCGACACCAGGTCCTCCACGTGGTCGGAGAGGGCCGAGACCCCTTCCCCGCTGAGGCACGACGTCATGAACACGGGGGGTCTCTCCTGCCCCGGGCCTGTCGCGAGGTCGAGCATCGCCTCGATGGCGGAGGCCATCTCACCGGCTCCTTCTCGATCCGCCTTGTTCACCACGAAGATATCCGCGATCTCCATGACGCCGGCCTTGATCGCCTGTATCGCGTCCCCCTGCCCGGGGAAGGTGACGAGCACCACCCAGTCCGACGCGCTCACGACCTCGATCTCGTCCTGCCCGACACCGACCGTCTCGATGATGACGACGTCTCTGCCGTTGGCCTCCATCAGCCTGCACACGTCCCTGGCCGCGGGGCAGAGTCCCCCGAGCGCGCCTCTGGTCGCCATGGACCTGATGAACACACCCTCGTGCGAGCTGATGTCTCGCATCCTGAGCCGGTCGCCGAGCAGCGCGCCTCCCGTGTAGGGGCTGGACGGGTCGACCGCCACGATCCCCAGGGCATGGCCCCTCTCGAGCAGCGACCTGCCGACGTGCCCGACCAGCGTGCTCTTGCCCGCCCCGGGTGTCCCCGTGACCCCCACCACGCAGGCCCTGCCCGTGTGGGGATAGACCCGGCGCATGATCTCCTTCCAGAGCTTCCCCCTGTCCTCGACGATCGAGATCGCGCGGGCGAGCGCCCTCGCATCCCCCAGCATCAGGTCCTCCACGAGCCTTCCGGCGTCCAGGTCCAAGGTACCCCCCCTCTTACAGCTTTACCGGTTGCGCCTCACCGAACACGTTCCTCAGGACGTCGCAGATCTCGCCCAAGGTGCAGTCGTTCTCGACGCATTCGCAGATAACGGGCATGAGGTTTTCCTTCTCGTCCTTCGCCTTCGCCTCGAGGGCCTTGAGCGACGAGAGCACCGCCCTTCCGTCCCTCTCGCGGCGTAGCGCCGCCAGGGAAGCCTTCTGGCGCTCTTCGGCCGTCTCCATGAGTTCGGGATCGTAGGTGGCTTCGACCACGCGGTTGACCATGATCTCGATCTCGTTCTCCCCGGTGAAGCAGTTCACCCCCACCACGAACTCCTCGAGGCCTTCTATCCGCTTCTGGCGCTCATACGCGCTCTTCGCCACAGCTCGCTGCATGTAGCCGTTCTCGATGGCGGCTATGGCCCCGCCCATCTTCTCGACCTTCTCGAGTTCCGCGAGGGCCTCCTCCTCGATCTTGTCCGTGAGGGATTCCATGAAGTAGGAGCCGGCCCACGGGTCGCACACGTCGGCGACCTTGGCCTCGTAGATCAGGATTCTCGTGGCGTCGATCTGGAGCTGCACGGCCTCCTGGGAATGCCCGAGCCCGAGAGGTTCGTCGAACGGGGGGTATGCCCCCGGCAGCCCCCCCGACATCCCTGCGGCGATGCCGCCGATCACCGAGCGGGTCAGGTTGTTGAGCGGTCTCTTGAGCGTGGTCGACGAGCATCCGATGTGGGCGGTGATGGGCTGCCTGATCATCATGCTCCTCTTGTCCCTCGCGCCGAAGCGGTCCCGCACGATGTGCGCCCACATCCTCCTGGCCGCGCGCTGGAAGGCGATCTCGTGGTAGATCTCCATGCTCCCACCGAAGGCGTTGAAGGTAAACATGGGGGCGAAATCGTCGACCATGAGCCCCCCGTCGATCCCCGCCTGGATGTAGGCGATACCGTTCGCCATGGAAAAGGCGAGGTCCTGTTCGCGGGTGGCGCCCGCCTCGCGGATGTGATACCCGCCAATGGAGTTCACGTTCATCAGCGGCATGTGTTTCCTCATGAACGTGAGGGTGTCCCGGAACAGGCGCATCGAGGGCCTGGGGGGGAAGATGTAGGTACCCCGCGAGATGAACTCTTTGAGGATGTCGTTCTGGGGCGTCCCCGTGAGCTTGGCCGGGTCGATACCGCGCCTTGCGGCAAGGGCGGTGTACATGGCGATGATGACGCATGCAGGAGCGTTGATGGTGAAGTTCGACGGCACCTTGTCGATGTCGAGCTCGCCCGTGAAGGCCTCGTAGATGACCGCGAAGTCCCTGAACGAGTCGACGGCGACGCCCACGCGGCCGACCTCGCCCTCGGCGTGGGGGCTGTCTGAGTCGTAGCCGCACTGGGTGGCGAGGTCGAAGGCCATGTTGGGTCCGCCTTTGCGACCCATGGCCTGCATGCGGAGGAGATAGTCACGGTAGTCCGCGGGCGTGCCGAACCCGCCGTACTTGCCCACCTTCCCGCCGCCGCCCCAGTCTGGGCGGTAGCCGAACAGGGCTGCGGTCCGGGCATGGGCCCTCCAGTAATCGAACGGGCTGTTTCCCGCGGTGAAGGGGAACCATCCGGGGAACCCGACCTTCTCGAGGAAATCGCCATGGTCGGTGTCCAGCGGGGTGTAGAATCTCGTGGGGCTCTCGGGGAGGTTGAAACGCCTCACCCTTGGTTCGAGGACTTCCTCCTCCCACTGTCTCCGGGTCTCGGCAACGAGGTCCCTGTCCATCCCGCATCCCCTCAAGGCATCGTCCTCTTTCATCGCGACCCCTTCCCGCCTTCGAGGGCCCTCACGCTGGACCTTATGAACCCTGCTATGTCCTCGATCTTCGCCCCCGAGGTGTAGACCGCGGCCACACCCATATCCAGGAGCTTCTGGCGATCATCATCCGGGATCACACCGCCCACGAGGACGAGGATGTCCCCGGCGCCTCTTGACCTGAGCCCTTCCAAGACCTTGGCCGTCAGGGCGACGTGGGCGCCCGAGAGGATGGACAGGCCGACCACATCCACATCCTCCTGGATGGCCGCATCCACGATCTGCTCGGGCCTCTGGCGGATCCCCGTGTAGATGACCTCGAATCCCTGGTCGCGCAATCCGTACGAGACCACCTGGGCGCCACGCTCATGGCCGTCCAGCCCGGGCTTGGCTATGAGAACGCGAATCCTCGGCTCGGCATGCATCAATCCATCCCCCGTCACTCGCAAGCGCCTCATGGTCGTGCAACCCGACAACGACCCGGTTCGCAACGAGAGAGCAAGGATGGTGCCAGAAAGATAATTTTGGTTACTCTAATGATATTACAGGTGTTTCCAATTCTCCGCCCGGCCTGGAAGACCGGTCATGGACACGAGTGTCCCTCGCGGATAGGTGGAAAAGACCCTCCCGAAAGGCTCAAGTGCTCGATATCAAGATGGAAACAGGAAGGGGCAGGCGGTGGGACAGACCTGTCCCTCTCAGGTCAGCTAAGCCCCAGCCTCTTCAGTTTCCGCTGGAGGGTCTTGCGCGAGATCCCCAGGGACTGCGCGGTCTTCGTCTTGTTCCAGCGGCACTTCTCGAGCATGTCCATGATGACCTTCTTCTCCACGCTCCTCGTGTACCCCTGGAGACCGTTGTCTGCATCCTCATGGTCGATGCCCGCGTGACCGTCGGTGATTGCGGAACGCCTCTGGACGCCGCAGGGACCGACAAAGTCGATGCGCTTGACGGTCAGGTACCTCTGGATCACGTTCTGCAGCTCGCGCACGTTGCCGGGCCACTCGTAGTTCTTGAGCGACTCGAGGACCTGCCCCGACACCTCAGGGAGCCTCCTGCCCGGGGAATACAGCCTCAGAAAGTGTTCGACCAGGAGGGGTATGTCTTCCTTCCTCTGTCTCAGGGGCGGCAGGGTGATGGGGATGATGTGGATCCGGTAGAAGAAGTCTTCTCTCATGAGCCCCCTCTTGGTGAGCTCCGAGAGGTTCTTGTTGGTGGCGGAGATGATACGGAAGTCGGAGTGCCTGGTCACGGTACTGCCCACCGGGGAATACCCTCCCCCTTCTATCGCGCGCAACAGCTTGGCCTGCATCCCGAGGCCGAGCTCGCCCACCTCGTCGAGGAAGAGCGTGCCCCCGTTGGCCTGGTCGAGGTAGCCCTGCTTGTCGCTTATCGCTCCCGTAAAGGCCCCTTTCCGGTACCCGAAGAACTCGCTCTCCATGAGATTCTCGGGTATGGCCGCGCAGTTCACCGCGACGAACGACTTCTGCGAGCGCGAGCTGAGCTGGTGGATGGCCTTCGCGACGAGTTCCTTGCCCGTGCCCGACTCGCCGTAGATGATGATGTTCGCGTTCGAGGATGCCGAGTTGAGGATGAGCTCGTAGACCTCCTGCATCGACTGGCTCTTGCCGATGATGTCCCCGAAGCGCCAGCGGTCTTTCATGGATGACCTGAGAGTCACGTTCTCGCGCCTCAAGTGCGCAGCCTCCTCCTGCATCGTGATCTCCCTGAGCTTGATCTCGGTGATGTCACGCGCGGTGAGCAGGATGGTGGCCTCGCCCTTCCACTGGATGAGGTTCATTCTCCCCTCGACCCAGATCACCTTGCCCTTGACGGTCGTCCACCTCGCCTGGAAGAACCGCTCGGCCGAGTTCCCCCGCTCGATGGACTCGAACATGTCCCTGAAATAGATCTCGAACTCCCTGTCCACGTGATCCATGATGTCCCTTCCCAGGGCGGACCTCTTGGAGTCGTAGCTCAGTATCAGGGACAGCGCGTCGTTGACGAAGAGGATACGGTTTTCGTGGATGAGCGCCACCCCCTCCGTCATCCGTTCGGCGAAGATCCTGTAGAGCGCCTCGCTCTCCTTGAGCGATTCCTGGGCCTCCTTCAGGGTGCTGATGTCGAGACCCATGCCTATCAGGTACTGCACATCCTCGATGCGGGTACTGACACCGGTGAAAAAATAGGGGATCTTTCTCCCGTCCTTGGTGACGAGAACGGCCTCGGCAACGCCGGACCCGGTGATGAATGCATGCTGTATGGCCTTCTGAACGTGCTCGAGATCCTCTCCTTCGAAGATGTCGAAGATGCTGTGAACCGGGATTTCTTCGGCAAGGTACCCGGTGACCGTCTCGACGTTCTTGTTCCACATGTGGAGCTCGTAGTTCTGGTCGAACACGTAGAACAGCCCCGGCAGGCTCTTTATGAGCAGCTCGAAGAACGTGCTTCTGCGCGTAAGCCCTCGGATCTCCTCCTCGAGCCTCGCGATCCTCTCGGTGAACTCGAGGACCCTTTCCTGAGAACCCCCTGTGTTCTCGTATGCCGCCATGTCGCCTCCGAACCTCGTTCAGCCGCCAGGGCGACCGGACCTTGAGAGAGTAATGCCGATTACTCTTAATAACGATAATAATGATTACTCATACATTGTCAACAGCGATTCTCAGGTTTCCCGTATTCTTGCGATCACGTGTGTTTTCGAGGGTGCGCTATGGGCCATAGGTATCGCCGGTATCGCCTTCGGGTGCCTGTCCCATCCCGGCATACGCGACGGACATCACCATGGGGTCGTAACGGGCATCTGCCACAGGACGGTCGCCCGGTCGGAGTACGTCGCCCTTGGCTCTCTCCCTATGCCCAAGCCTCTCCTCTTGCCTGCCGGCCTTAAGAAAAAGGTACGGGAAGGGATCCGTTCACGAAGGGGGCCGCACTCGCCGAGATGGGAGCGTTCCCCCTGGGGGGGTGCCGCAGGCATCGCGCGCGGGCTGGACCGCGTGAGGGTCTCGGCCGGGCCGGATGGTTGCGGGGAAAGCACCTCATGGAACATGGCCCAGTCATCACGCGTGGGCTGGACCGCGTGAGGGTGTCGGCAAGTCCTGAGGGTTTGCGGGGAAAGCACTGCATGGAACATGAAAGGGACGGGCGGGCCTATGGCCTTGAGACGTCACGGGAGCGTGACGCGACAACGGGTCAGGCTGCCTATCACCCCTGCCAGAGGAGCATTTCGTCGATCCTCCGGTCCTTCTGCTGCCAGAGCATGTTGACCCATTCCTGGATGTACTTCCGGTACGATGCGTTGTCCGTGTAGTCCCCTATGAGGTCGCGGGTGACCGGGATCTGCCGGACGTGCACCCGGATTTCGTCGACCTTTCCACAGAGGTAGTCCCAGAACGTGCGTACCCCTTTGGGGTAGACGATGGTCACGTCGAGTATGGAGTGTATCATCTCCCCCATGGCGCCCAGGACCAGCGCCACCCCCCCTGCCTTGGGCCTGAGGAGATGCGTGAACGGCGAGTTCTGTCTCGCGTGCTTGTCCTGACGGAACCTCGTCCCCTCGACGAAGTTGAAGATGGAGACGGGCATCCCCTTGAACTTCTCGCACGACTTCTTCGCGATCTCGAGGTCCTTCCCTTTGAGCTTCGGCCTTCGGCGTATCTCCTCGGGCGTGTATCTCCGCATGACCGGGAAATCCACGGCCCAGAACGCCTGCCCCACGATCGGCAGCCAGAGGAGCTCCCTCTTCACGAAGAACTTGAAGTCGGGGATCTTGCGATAGAAGAGCCGGATGAGCACCATGATGTCCACCCACGTCTGGTGGTTGACCACGAGCATGCATGAGCCCGGCACATGTACGGAGTCGAGCCCCCTGACGAGCCATTTCGTCTTTCGGGACATGGCCTGCGGCAGGTCGAGGAAATAGAGCCACACGTCCGCCACCCTGTGGAGCAGCCAGGTGCAGCGCCTCCTCCACGCCTCCACCGGGACGACCCACTTGAGCAGCGCCACCGTGTAGAACGGGACGGTCAGCATGAACGTGTCGGCGACGAAGAGCAGCATGGAGAGGATTCCCCTCAGCTGTGCACCCACGAGTCGCAGTAATCGTACCATGTCCTTTTCCTGGAATGCGCAAGGTGTCTTTGAGAACGCTAGGGCCTGCGAGCCTTCGATGCCTCCCAGATCTCGTCCATTTCCTGGATGGTCATCTCGTCGAGAGCCTTCTTGCGCCTGGCCGCCTCGCGCTCGATGAGCCGGAATCTCTCCCGGAACTTCGACATGCTCGAGCGGAGCGCAGCCTCGGGATCGACGGAGCACAGCCTGGCGCAGTTGATCACCGAGAAGAGCAGGTCTCCAATCTCCTCCTTGATCCCTGCACGGTCCTGCCTCGAGATCGCATCTTCGAGCTCTGCGATCTCTTCTCTCAACTTCTCGATCACCCCCGAGGCGTCCTCCCAGTCGAACCCCACCCTGGAGGCCGCGGACTGCATCTTCCGGGCCGCCATGAGTGCGCACATGGATCTCGGGATGCCGTCGAGGATCGATTCTGTTGCCGTGGCCCCCTTCTCTTCCTTCTTCAATGCCTCCCAGTTTCTTGCCACCTCCATGGGGGTGGACGCCTCTGCCCCGCCGAAGACATGAGGGTGCCGGTGCACGAGCTTCGCCGAAAGGCCCTCGATGACGTCCTTGAGGGTAAACTCACCCTTGTCCCTCGCGATCAGGCTGTGGAAGATCACCTGGAGCAGAAGATCTCCGAGCTCCTCGCGCATGTGAGGCGCATCCCCCGACGCTATGGCATCGAGGAGCTCGTATGCCTCCTCCACCGCGCACCCGGCTATGGACTCATGGTCCTGGGCCGCATCCCACGGGCAGCCCCCTGGCGCCCTGAGCACCTCGAAGAGATGTACCAGATCGTCGAATTCCTTCATGTTGAGCGTCTCCTCCCGCCGAGTGGGAATCATGACACAACACCGCCTCGTTCCTCAACCCATTTGAGCTCGACGGGCTCCTTCCCGTTCACGCCCTCGATCTCTGACGGCAAAGGGGCAGATCCACGCCCAGACAGGGTCGCCCCTGGCATGCCGTTCCTTCCCGCACGCAGGAGATCCTCGATCACCACAGGCGGCATGCCTGAACGCTGGTTGCGAGAGACGAAGCCCGCATCACCACCGCACATCGGCGGCGTGCATGGCTGCCCGGAACGAGGATCCCGACCCGATTTCCTTGAACAGTGCCCCCTCAGCCGTCCGCTGCGGTGAAGGAGACTGCCGGCTGGGGTCCCCTGGAGGGGAGTACGTCAAAGCTTTCCTGCGGAACGCCGTCGAGGGCTGCGAAGTCTGCCGGTTCGGTGGCCGGCAGGGACTTCCCAGGCGAAAGAACGCTCTCCCGGCCCACTCGGTTCGCAGAGCGCACCAGGTAAGACAGGCTCATGAGCAAGAATCCGGCAGCCAGGATGAAGAGGCTCGCGGACAGGCGGGCACCCGTCACCCTGGACATCTCGTCGCCGTCGATGTCGATGGGGATCATCCCGGCCTCGATCACCCACACGCCCGGCCCGTACTGCCCGAGACCCCGGGTGGGGGTCGCCTGCGTGCATCCCACGAAGAGAGGCTCTTCGAGAAAGGCGGGCATCGAGGCGGTCTCCTCTATGCAGCGGTCGAAGAAGGTCACCAGGTGAAGCCTCCCCGAGGCCTCGGCCGCAATCGGGGATGCTGAGGCTTCACAAGGAAGCACCAGGAAGCACGAGAAAGCCGCAGACATGAAGATCACGAGTCTCGCCACGATCATCCTGACCATCATGAACACCAATCCGTCCGTCATGTACCCATCACCATGGCCTGTGACCACCACCCTTGAGGGATAGCGGCCGTGACCGACCTTGTTGCATGCTCCTCACGCACCAATACGGAGAGAACCCGACTTCCCCATCTTCAACGAATCAACCGGCAAACAATCTGAACGGTCAACTCGACAAGGCAGAGGTCTCCGATCGTGTAATATAATTGCAAAAATCAGGCCCGCAAGAGGGCACTGGGGAATGGGGAATGAAACAGGATCACGAGCGTTTCACTACACGTTCTTGAGACCCCCCATCAACCACGGCCGCTCCCATGGGCAGCCATGCGTGTGGGTAATTTTTTACTTCTTTGGCAAATCTTTTCCTCTTTCTCTTCAGGGTTCGATGGCGGAATCGGGGCATTCGGGCAGCACCGTGGCGATGTGCCCACGGGCGCAGGGTCGCTCGATCACCTTCATGGATCTCCACTTCCCCGCCAAAAACCTCATGTAGAAGACCAGGCCGAGGAGGCTCACGTAGGCGGTGGCCGTCACCCACGCCGCCAAGACACCCATACCCAGCACCGCGATCATAACGAACGTGGGGACGACCAAGACACCCGCGGAGAGGAGCACGATGGCGATCATGACGAACCTGGTGTCGCCCGCACCCTTGAGCGCAGAGGAGAAGACGACATTCATGGTGTCGAAGACGCTGTAGACGGCCACGAACCTGAGGAGGGTCTTGGTGAGATTCTCGATCTGAGGGAAGAGCTCCGCCTGTGACCCGTGTGCGAAGGGGGCCGTGAAGATCGAAGGGAAGAACACGTAGAGCGCCGCCACGGTGATCATGTAGGCCGATGTTATGGCGAAGCCCGCGTAGGTGCTGCGCTGTGCGACATCAGGCCTGCCGCCTCCGATGTACCTTCCGACGAGCACGCTCACCGCGATACCCACGCCTATCATGGGCATGAACGCGATCGTGTTGATGTTGAACGCGATGTTCGTGGCGGCCAGGCTCACCGTCCCCAACCTGCCCACGATGAGCACGAAGCAGGCGAAGCCGGCCATGTCCAGGAAGAACTGAATCCCCGAGGGTGCGCCGAACCTCACGAGCCTCTTGAACAGTTCCGGGTCGAAACGCCATCCTTCCAAGACAGCGTAGCGCTTTCTCAAGGCACCGAAGGACATCAGGGATGCGTAAGAGGCCATGGAGAACACGCCGGAGGCGACCGTCGCGAGGGCGGCCCCCTTGATGCCCATCTCCGGCAGACCGATCCTGCCGAAGATCATCCCGTAGTCGAGCACGAGGTTCAGCGCGGTGGCAGACACCGTGATCCACATGACCGTCACCGTACGGCCCAGCCCCGTGAACAACCCCGACAGGGCGGCCGATGCGATGGCAGGGAACGAACCGGCGCACAGGTAACGGAAGTAGACGACCTCGTTCGCCCTCACCGCCTCCTCGTGGCCCACCATGGCGAAGATCACGTCTGCGGGTGGGACCATGGCCAGCAGCACCAAGCCGCCAACCACCGAGACGTACAACCCCTGCCATGTCACGGGCCCCACCCTGTGGTGCATGCCGGCGCCGTCGTACTGGGCGACGAACGTGCTCACGTACCCGGCGGTGCCGACGAAGAAGCTCATCAGCGTGAAGTTCAGCATGCCCGCGGGCATGGCCGCCGCTATCGCCTGCGGCGAGTACCATGCGAGGAACATCCTGTCCACGAAGTGCTGGACTGCCCATGAAGAGGTGCTGAGAATGAGGGGAAGGGCAAGGGTCAGCACTTCCGCGTACCCGCCTTCCCTTATCCTCGAGTCGCCCGCACGGCGAGTCATTCATCACCGCCCATGTGTGTTTGGGTGAACCATGCATGCATATCACGGCATGACGGCCCCCAGTCAAGCCCGTCCATGGGAAAAGCCCCGGGCGCACCCATGCATGGCAGGCACGTATCGGGTTTTCCGCAAAGACGCCTTGCCATGAGAGAGAGGTATCGTCTAATGAAGAGTGAGCGAAGCATCGAACAGCACGATGCAGGCTTGCACGAAAGGGGGACGAGCCATGGCGGTGCATTACGAACAGGTGGAACAGGCACTCGAAAAGACACGCGGCGCCCTGAGGAGAGACGGCGGCGACGTGGAGCTCGTGGACGTCTCGCCGGACGGGATCGTCCAGGTGAGGCTCAAGGGTGCCTGCAGCGGGTGTCCCATGGCCACCTTAACCATAAAGTCCCTGATAGAGCGCGTGCTCCTCAAGGAGGTCCCGGGCGTCAGGGAAGTCAGGGCCGTCCCATGAACGGGGGCTGCCGACAACAAGACCGCACCTTGGCGCTCTGCCCGGCAGCCCTCCCGGTCACGATCCACGCCCTGCCGGCAGGCTGTGCCCTGGCCGCGCCGGCAGGAACTCCGGCCCCATGCCGCGCCCCGGCCGGTGACGGTCAGGCCCTGGATGGACCTCATGGCCGCAAGCGAAGCCGGCAATCCTGACACCTTGGGCGTGCACACGCTCGCGGTACCCCTGCCCGGGTTCGAGGACCTCGGGTGTTCCAACGCGTATGTCCTCGGTACCGGCCCGGTCACCCTCATCGACACTGCCCCCAAGTTCCCCGGCTCTCTGTTCACCTTGGAGAGGCAGCTGGCCTCTCTCGGATACTCGTGGTCCGACGTGGAGCGCATCATACTGACGCACGGCCACATAGACCATTTCGGCCTCGTTGGTTCCATCCGCGAGGCCTCGTCGCGCAGGATTTCCTGCCACATCCACGGCGAAGACGCTTGGAGGCTGTCACCCGGCCACCTCTCCTCGGGCATGTTCACGGAAGAGGCGGTGCGCTTCTACGAGCAGGCAGGCATCCCCGCCCATGTCCTTGACCGCATGAGGAGACGGTTCGTCTTCTTCCGCGCCTTGTGCGACCCCATAGAAGACATCCTGCCCATGTCCGACGGCGACACCTTCAGCGGGCTGGGGTTCGAGCTCAGGGTGATCCACACCCCAGGCCACTCGCCCGGGTGTTGCTGCCTCTACGAACCGCACAGAAAGATCCTCTTCTGAGGGGACCACCTCCTCAAGCACATAACACCCAACCCATTCCACGAGGTGAATCGTTCTCTCCTCGCAGACCCTTCCTACAAGAGCCTCGAGGCGTACCTGTCCTCGCTCGGGCGGGTCTTAGGCCTGGATGTCAACCTCGCCCTGCCGGGCCACGGGCCGCCCATAGAAGACATACAAGGACTGATAGAAGGCTATCGGGAACACCACCGGGCCCGGACGGAGGAAGTGGCAAGGGCGCTCGGGAAAGGGCCGAAAACCGTCTACGAGCTGTCGTTCGACGTGTTCCCGTCACTGAACGAAAGCGAGGTATCGCTCGCGGTCTCGGAGATCGTGGTGCACCTCGAGCCACTCCTGGAGTCGGGACGGGCACGCATCGTGGATACGGGCCCCCCAATCCTCTACGCAGGGTCCTGACGGAACGCGCCCCGATGGAGCAGTAGACGGCGCCGTTGTCGCGGGAGCCGGTCGGCCGTAAACGCAGGCGCTTGACAAACCGGACCCTGCCGTTCAAAGACGTGGGTACCGGGAGATACCGGTCTTATGCCCGGGTCCCCCCGTGCCGGGGATTGACCGCAAGACGACAGGACAAGGCATGGTGAAGGCTGGATGAAACACACCCACATCGACACGTCCCTCATCATCGAGTCCATGATCGAGCCGCAAAGCCGGGTGCTCGATCTCGGCTGCGGCGACGGGTCGCTCTTGAGCTCGCTGATCGCCCGCAAGCGGGTGGAGGGGACCGGGGTCGAGATATCCCATGACATGGTGGCCAGCTGCCTCGCGAAAGGGCTGTGCGTCTTCCAGGCGGATATCGACAAGGGGCTGTCCCACTGGGAGGACGCGACGTTCGACTACGTGATACTCAAGTCCACCCTCGAGGTCATACACAGGCCGTACGAGCTCATCTTGGAGATGCTCAGGGTGGGCAGGCACGCCCTTGTGACCGTCTCCAACTTCGGGTACCTGGCCAACAGGATCCACACCCTCCTCACAGGAAGGATGACGCCCCGGATACGCGCCTTCTCTCCCTGGTACGAAACGTCGGTGATACGATACGTGTGCATGGACGAATTCTTCGAAGCCTTGCGTCGATCCGGTGTCAGGATATCGGAAGCGAGGTACGTGACCCCGTTCGGTTCGGTGAGCCGAAAGAAACCGCTGTTCGCCAACCTGTTCGTCGTGGAGGCGGTGTTTCTCCTCACGAGGACGCCATGAACCCGCAAGGCCCCGTCAAGACTCAGATCCTCAAGGTCCCCAGGCCTTTCAGGCTGGAGTCGGGGGACACCCTCGAAGGCCTGACGATCGCCTACGAGGCCTACGGCGAGCTGAGCCCGTCGGGGGACAACGCCGTTCTCATCGAGCACGCCCTGTCCGGCGACGCGCACGCCGCCTTCTATCACGAGGGTGCGAGAAAACCCGGCTGGTGGGATCCCATGATCGGCCCGGGCAAGGCCTTCGATACAAACAGGTATTTCGTGGTGTGCTCGAACGTCATCGGCGGCTGCAGCGGGACCACGGGCCCCTCGTCTTTGAACCCGGCGACTGGACGGCCCTACGGCCTCACCTTCCCCCCCGTCACCATCCGGGACATGGTGGAGGTTCAGCGGCTCCTCCTTGCCCACCTGGGCGTCAAGAGGCTCAGGTGTGTGGCAGGCGGGTCCATGGGCGGCATGCAGACCATGCAGCTCTTCGCGGATTATCCCTTTTTCGCCGACTCCTTCGTGTGCATCGCCTCGACCATGCGTCACTCGGCGCAGCAGATCGCCTTCAACGAGGTGGGCAGGAGGGCCATCATGGCGGACCCGCGGTGGAACGGCGGGAACTACTACGGCGACGTGCCCCCCGAGGGGGGCCTGTCGGTTGCCAGGATGATAGGCCACATCACCTACCTCTCCGAACGGATGATGCAGGAGAAGTTCGGCAGGGCCCGCAAGGGCAAGGACCACACCGTGGTGTTCAGACCTTCCTTCGAGGTGGAACACTACCTTGACTACCAGGGTGTGTCATTCGTCAGGCGCTTCGACGCAAACAGCTACCTCTACATCACGAGCGCCATAGACAACTTCGACCTGGTCTCCTCGATCAGCCAGGTAGGCAGGTTCAGGGGTGAAGGCCGAGCCCGGGGCACCGCGAGGGACGCGATGAAGGCCAAGAAGGGGCTCGTCGTGGCGTTCACCTCCGACTGGCTGTACCCGCCTTCGCAGTCCAGGGAGATTGCGCGCTTCTTTTCCGGGCTTGGCGTGGCGGTCTCGTATGCGGAGATCGCCACCGACCACGGTCACGACGCATTCCTCACCGACACCGAGGCCCAGTCGCGTCTCGTCGGTAACTTCCTCGCCTCCCTCCCGGCTTGACAGCGTTCAGTGTAGACTTTTTTACACACAAGCGATTGACCTCGGGAACTCCCCCGACATCCTCCATGCTTGACATGCTGCACGGTGCTGCACCCTCGGCCCATCGCCACCCGGCGAGACTCCCCGTGGATCCCCCCCACCGCAGGTGGTGCGTGATGCCCTGTTGCCTTGAATGACGGGGAAGGAGCGTCCACGTGGGCAGACCATAAAGTCGGCCCTTCAATGAATCGATACGAGTATATCATGACGGGATCCCTGCTCGTGTACCAGGTCGACTACCTGATGTTCGTTGCGTCGTTCCTGCTGGCGCTGGGTTCGATCGTGTGCCTCGTATCCTACCTGGACAAGATAAAGCGCACCGTCTGGGCGTTCATGGGGCTGTTCTGCATGTGCAACGCCCTGTTCTGGTTTCTCTGCCTCCTGACCCTGAGCATGGAGGGGGTCACTCTCGCATTCGAGATCCTCAGGTGGTCCGTCTTCACGCTGTCTTTCCTGGCACTGGGAGAACTCGCCAGGCGTACAGAGGCCTTCGAGGGCGGCATCCACGCCAGGGTGAAGCTGATCACCCCCTTGGTGCTTGCAGGTGCCATTGGGCTGTTCTTCGGGTCAGAGGCCTTCAAGGTGTTCCTGCACATCGGCGTGGCGGTCCCCTTGGGCCTGTGGGCGTCTCTGCGCATCTGGAAGGAGAGGCGGGACGGCAAGGCATACGGCATCACATCGATCGCGACCGCATGCTTCGTCGTCGTTGCCTGCCTCGTTTCGCTGGTCGGCTTCAGTGGGGCGATGCACCGGGGTGGGACCCACTCCGGTTCCCTGTCGGCCATGCTGCTGACGCTTGACCTCTTCTCGTTGTGCCTCCTGGTCTCCATCATCTTCTCGTCGAGGTCGAGGAGGGACATCCCTTCGAACGCGAAGGAGGCCGGATTGTGGCTGTGGGTCATTCTCGGCGTGTTCCTCGTGGGGGGCGGCGCATTCAGCGCGTGGGTCGGTTTCAAGGCCGATGCGTCCCTGCGAGCAGAGGTGATCACCCAGGCGCGTATAGCGTCCCAGGCCATAGACCCCCTCTCCGTGATGGATCTCACGGGCACCGAGTCTGACATCTCCTCTCCCATCTACCAGTACATCAAGCGCAAGCTCGTTGCCGTCAGGCAGGCCAACCCGTTCTTCCGTTTCGTGTACCTGATGGGCAGGAAGGGATCGGTGGTCTACTTCATCGCCGACTCCGAACCGCCCGAATCGAAGGACTACTCCCCGCCCGGCCAGGTGTACGAGCATGACGTCTCTTCCGAGTTCCTCAAGACGTTCGATCAGGGCCTCGAGATCACCGAAGGCCCGACGACCGACCGGTGGGGTACGTGGGTAAGCGCATCGATACCTGTTCGAGACCCTCTCTCAGGCAGGGTGGTGGCGATCCTGGGCGCAGACGTGGACGCGAGGGACTGGTCCAGGAAGATCTTCGAGGCGAAGAGACAGCCCATCCTCGGTGTCATGCTCGTGACCATGCTGACCGTGGTCTTCATGCTCGAGAGGAGGCGTGAGGCGATCGTCTCGGCGAGGGTCCAGAGCTCGGAAAGGCGGTTGAACTATGCCCTCGAGGCGGCGAGCGAGGGAATCTGGGACTGGGACATCAAGACAGGGGAGACCTTCTACAGCCCCCACTGGGTTGCGTCCCTCGGGTTCTCCAGGGGCGAGATGCCGCCCCTGGCCGTGCTGAGGGAAACCCTCATCCACCAGGACGATCTGGAAAAGGCCAGAAGGTCTCTGAGCGACCACCTCTCGGGCAAGTCCGAGTTTCACGAGTGCGAGTTCAGGACCAGGAAGAAAGACGGCGGCTTCATATACACCCTGGAGCGCGGCAAGGTGGTGGAACGGGACGAGCTTGGAGAGCCCGTGCGCATGGTCGGCACGTTCACGGACATCACGCAGCGCAAGGAGATGGAGAAAGACCTGCGGATCAAGGACGAGCAGTACCGCCAGCTCGTCGAGCACGCCGGGGACATCATCGTGAGCACGGACAACCAGGGCATCATCACCTTCATCAACCCGGCATGCGAAAAACTTTTAGGGTACACCACCGAGGAAATGCTCGGCCGTCACTATATCGACTTCGTGAGGCCCGAGTCCCGGAAGGAGGTGTCGAGGGTCACGGGGCGACAGTTCGTCAAGAAGGTCCCCAGGATCTACTCCGAGATACCCCTGGTAACCAAGGACGGAAGGGAGGTGTGGACAGGCCAGAACATCTCCCTGCTCATGGACGGGGACACGGTCACCGGGTTTCATGCCATATCGCGGGACATCACGGAACGGAGACTCGCCGAGCTTGCGCTGAAAAAGAGCGAGGAACAATACCGGCACCTGGTCGAGAACGCGGCGGACGTCATCTTCGAGACGGACGCCGGTGGATACATAACCTTCGTGAACCCTGCGGGCGAACGATTCTCCGGGTACACCAGGGAGGAGTTCGTCGGCAGGCACTATTCCGAATTCCTCAGGGAGGATTTCAAGCAGGCAACCGAGAAGGCCACAGGCAGGCAGTTCGTGAAGCGGATCCCGAGCATCTATCTCGAGGTGCCCATCATACGCAAGGACGGCCGCGTCGTCTGGATGGGCGAGAGCATCCAGCTCATCACCGACCATGCCGACAGGGTCACGGGCTTCCACGTCATCGCCCGCGACATCACGGAGAGGAAGCTGATCGAGGACGCACTCAGAGAGAGCGAGGAACGCCTTCACGCGGTGTTCGACCATGTCCAGGCAGGGATCGTCCTCATCGACCCCGAGAACCACACGGTGGTGAGTGCAAACAGGATGGCCGCAAGGATGTGCGGCCACGACACGGACGAGATGCAGGGCAAGGTGTGCCACGAGTTCCTGTGCCCGGCCGAGGCGGGACACTGCCCCGTGACCGACCACGGCGAGAGGATCGAGAACATGGAAAAGATCCTGCTGACCCGAGACGGCAGGAGGATCCCCATCCTCAAGACCGTGATACCCATCCAGATCTCGGGGAAGGAGTTCCTCCTCGAGAGCTTCGTGGACATCTCGGACCGCAAGCGCGCCGAGGAGGCCCTGTTGAAGTCGAACGAGGAGCTCGAGAAGACGAACAGGCTCCTCGAGGAGGCGAACAGGGTCAGCCTCGAGATGTCGGTCAAGGCCGAGATGGCGAGCCAGGCCAAGAGCCTCTTTCTGGCCAACATGAGCCACGAGATACGCACCCCCATGAACGCGGTCATTGGCATGAGCGAACTCCTCATGGCCACGGACCTGTCGCCCGAGCAATCCATGTACGTGGGCATCATCAACAAGAGCGCGGACGCCCTCGTGGAACTCATCAACGACATCCTCGACTTCTCCAAGATAGAGGCCGACAAGGTGGAGCTCGAACACATCGACTTCGATCTGAGATCCATGCTCGAGGACCTCGTCGATCTGCTCTCCATCAGGGCGTCCGAAAGGGGTATCGAGCTCAACTTCCTCATCGACAGGGATGTCCCTGTCATGCTCGTGGGAGACCCGGGGAGGCTGAGGCAGGTCCTCACGAACCTCGTGGGCAACGCCGTGAAGTTCACCCACGAAGGAGAGGTCTTCATCCACGTTCAGCTCGGGGAAAGATCCGGCGACGAGGTGACGCTCAGGTTCTCGGTGCACGACACGGGGATCGGCATCCCGCGCGACAAGATAGGGGGTCTCTTCGAGGCCTTCACGCAGGTCGACTCGTCGAGCACCCGGAAGTACGGCGGCACCGGCCTGGGGCTCTCCATATCGAAGAGACTGGTGGAACTCATGGGGGGGACGATCCAGGTGGAATCGAAGGAGAACGAGGGCTCCACCTTCTCCTTCACGGCGGTCTTCGGTGTACGTGCCTGGGACCATCCCGAGCGGGTCAGACACGTGGAAGGCCTCACGGGGAGACACGTGCTCGTCGTGGACGACAACGCCACGAACCGGGTGGTGCTCGCCCTGTCGCTCGAGTCCTGGGGCGTGCGCCACGAGGAGGCATCGTCAGGGGGAGAGGCCCTCGCCAAGATCGAGCATGCCAAGAAGAACCATGACCCGTTCTCGATCGCCATCCTTGACGCCTTCATGGCGGACATGTCGGGAGAAGAACTCGGCAACCGAATAAGGAGCGATCCAGACATGCATGAAACCCGCCTCGTCATGCTCTCTTCCCTTGCCCAGAGGGGGGAGGCGGCGCGATTGGCCAGTATCGGGTTCGACGCGTACCTCACCAAGCCCGTCAAGCAGTCGCAACTCTTCGACTGCCTGAGAACCGTGCTGGGTCTGGCTTCCCTCGGAGACAAGACGAGCGCCCCCCAGAAGCTCGTCACCCGCCACAGCCTCTCCGAGAACAGGCCGAGATCGCTCAGCATCCTGCTCGTCGAGGACAACCCCACCAACCAGATGGTCGCGCTCGGCATCCTCAAGAACCTCGGATACAAGGCCGAGGTCGCATCAAACGGCCTCGAGGCGGTCAGGGCCCTTCAGGAAAAGACATACGACCTGGTGTTCATGGACTGCCAGATGCCCGTGATGGACGGCTTCACGGCCACGGCAAGGATCAGGGACCCTTCTTCCGGCGTGATCGACCACCGGGTGCCCATCATCGCCATGACCGCCCACGCCATGAACGAAGACAGGCAGCGATGCCTCGACGCGGGCATGGACGATTACGTCTCCAAGCCCATTAGGACCGCCGAACTGGCCGACGTGTTGACGAGGTGGGAGACCAGGATCCTGGGTGACTCCATGCCACCCACACCGGGCGCAACCGAAGTGGGTGCAGCGTCTGCACACCGGGATGCCGAGGAGACGGTCCCGGTCGAGCCCGTCGGGGAACTGCCGGTCTTCGATGTAGACCGCCTCCTCGAGCGTCTCTCCGGGGATGCCGAGCTCGCGAGATCGGTCGTCGAGACCTTCATCGCCGGGTTCCCGAACATGCTCGGAGCGCTGGAAAGCGCCGCCCTTCGGGGCGACAGCCAGTCGGTCAGGCTCCACGCTCACAGCATTAAGGGGGCAGCGGCAAACGCGGGGGCGAGGTCGGTCCAGGAGGTCTCGTTCAGGGTGGAGACGGCCGGCAGCCAAGGCGATGTGGCCCTGGCGTCCAACCTGACCGAAGACCTCAAAAAACAGTTTGAACTTTTCAGGATGACTGCCGAAGAGTTAGGGTGGTTACCATACAATACAAGGGGTGTCAGTGCATGAGGATACTGATCGTCGAAGACGAACAAACAAACAGGATGATCCTGGACAGAATCCTCACCTCCTACGGCGAGGTAACTCTCTGCGAGGACGGGCAAGAGGCCCTCGACGCCTTCACGAAGGCACACTCCGACGGCTACCCCTACGACCTGGTCTGCATGGACTTCATGCTTCCCAACATGGACGGCCGCGACACCGTGGCGCGCATCAGGGACATGGAGTCATCCATGGGGATCGCGATGCCGAACAAGGTCAAGATCCTCATGATCACGGGCCTGAGCTCCCTCGAATCAGAGTACGGGGATATCTCCTCCTTGAGCGACGCCGTCCTCCAGAAACCGTTCAAGAAGAGCGAGGTCGAGGAGATCGTGGAGCGGATGGGGTTCGCGAAAAAGGGCTCGTGACCGATCGCCACGGTCGACCGGCACCGCCTTCGACACAGACACGGCCCGCTTCCAGCGCCGGGACCGACGCGGGTCATTTCCTCCGGGGCCGGCGCATCACCTCCTGTTCCTAGACACAGGTCCCGCCCGACGACAACAAATCGTGCAGGCAAGGACACGCGCATCAAGACGATCACCGTCCGAGGAGGTTGGAGGCGGGTCGTCACGTGTCGCCCGCCGTCACGGCACCGTCTCGGTGTCGGTCTTTGTGCGCTCCCCGTTGATAGACGGCCCCATCGCTCGATGCACCTTCATGGCGCAGTCTCGCGGATGCGGTGACCCTGCCCGCTCGAGGTTCAGAGGCCTGCCTTTCCCGAAAGCACCTTCACGGACCCTGACGGTATGAAGAGGGGATGTTCCCACGGCCGTTGGGACGCAGACAGCCCCTCGTGGAGTGAAACGTCTCCTGTCGTGCCGCACTGTCACGCCCTGCAGCACGACCGGAGACGTTTGGGATGAGTACGGCTCGCGCCCTTTACTTGCCCTTGTTCACCGCTTCCTTCAGGGCCTTGCCGGCCTTGAAACGGGGAACCTTGCTCGCCTTGATCTTGATCTTCTTGCCGGTCCTCGGGTTGACCCCGTCCCTGGCCGCACGCTTTGCGACCTCGAACGTCCCGAAGCCGACCAGGGTGACCTTGTCGCCCTTCTTCAGCGCGGCCTTGATCGCGCCGAGAATGGCCTCGACCGCCTCGGCGGACGCCACCTTGGACTTGCCCGTCTTCTGAGCGATTGCATTCACCAGATCCGACTTTGTCATACGCTATCCCCCTCTGAAACGTTTATTTTCTTGCTTGAGCGACCATGAGATCGCGACAAGCAAGGTGCAAACACAATCTTCGGCAATTCAACTATAAATCATTAAGTATTTTTTGTAACTGCAACAGCAGGTCGATGCAAACGCTCATCTGGCCTACATCCAAGCGGATGATGCATGGTCGGATCATGGCGCCTTCAACTCCGCATTGTCGATGAGCCTCGTGGACCCGATCCTTACGGCAAGCGCGATGACAGCCCTGTCGTCGATGGTCCCCACGGGCTCGACGGTGTCCGGGTCGACGATCTCCACGTAGTCCACGCTTGCGGAAGGCGCCTCTCCTATGAGGTCGAGGGCGGCCTTCTTTATGCGAGAGGTGTCGCGCTCCCCCTGCCCCACGAGTTCCTTCGCCCTGTCTATCGCCTTCTTGAGCACCAGGGCTTCCATGCGCTGCTGGGGCGTCAGGTAGGTGTTCCTCGAGCTCATCGCGAGCCCGTCGCTCTCCCTGACCGTCGGGTGGGCCACGACCTGCACGTCCATGTCGAGGTCCCTCACCATACGGCGGATGACCACGAGCTGCTGGTAGTCCTTCTCTCCGAACACGGCCACATCCGGCATGCAGATGTTGAAGAGCTTGGCCACCACGGTGGCCACACCCCTGAAGTGCCCGGGCCTCGAAGCCCCGCACAGGTGCCTGGTGACGCCCTCGACATCCACGTAGGTGGAGTACGACGCGGGGTACATCTCCTCGACGCTCGGGTAGAAGATGCATTCCACGCCGACGTCCTCGCAGAGGCGCCTGTCGCGCTCGAAGTCGCGGGGATACCTGGCGAGGTCCTCGCTGGGGCCGAACTGTGTCGGGTTGACGAAGATGCTCGCGAAGAGGTGCCGGGCGAGAGTTCGCCCCTTGCGCATGAGTTCGAGGTGTCCTTCGTGGAGGTATCCCATGGTGGGCACGAGGCAGATGGTTTCGCGCCTGTCCTTTATGGCCCTGGCGTATTCCTTCATGCCTCGCACCGTGGTGATCACGTCCATCCGGCCCCCTCCACCCTAGCCCTTGAAGCAGTGCTCCTCGGAAGGGAACGCCCTGCTCCTCACCTCGCGGGCGTACGTGGTCACTGCGTCCTTGATGGAGTCGAAGAGCTCGGCATACCTCTTGACGAACTTCGGCTTGAACTCCTTGCTCATGCCGAGAAGATCCTGGATGACCAGGACCTGCCCGTCGCATGCAGGTCCGGCTCCAATGCCGATGGTGGGCACGACCAGCGACCTGGTCACCTCCTCGGCGAGGGACGTGGGCACGCACTCGAGGACGATGGAGAAGACACCGGCGTCTTCCAGGGCGAGGGCGTCCTCCTTGAGCCTCTGGGCGGCCGCTTCGGACCTCCCCTGGACCTTGTACCCGCCGAAGGCGTGCACCGACTGCGGGGTGAGCCCAAGGTGGCCCATCACGGGGATATCGGCCTTGACGATGGCCCTCACCTGGTCGATGACGCGCATGCCGCCCTCGACCTTCACGGCCTGGGCACACCCTTCCTGGATCAGCCTCCCGGCGTTGACCACCGCGTCGTGGACGCCTGCCTGGTAGGAAAGGAACGGCATGTCGGCGACGACGAGGGCCTTCGGCTTCACCCTCGTGACGCAGAGGGTGTGGTAGACCATCATGTCCATGGAGACGCCCAGGGTGTTTTCGAGGCCGGCCATGACCATGCCGGCGGAATCGCCCACGAGGATGATGTCGACGTCAGCCTCGTCAACGATCCGCGCCATGGTCGCGTCGTAGGAGGTGACCATCACGACGGGCTCTTTGCCCTTCTTGGCGAGGATGTCGAGGACCGTGACTGGCTTTCTCATTCCCCCTCTTCCCTGAACATAGATTACACGTCAATCTTCAGGCGATCAAGTCTTTTTCTCCCGCTGACCACGGATCTTCAAGATGGGGGTGCCCCTTTCCCCACCTCCCAAGCGGTTTCCGAGTGCCGAGCCCGCCTCGAAGGCGGGTCTGAAAGGGGCTCGAGCACGCGGCCGCGTCGTGGCGGAATCGGGGAGACCGGCTCCACGCCTCGATCGCGAGGCCACGCCCAAGAAACCCGTGCCGGCCCCCCTGTCGTGCATCGAGCGGCTCCCGGCCGGTTCCGCCGACGGAATGGATGACCCTCTCCCGCCCCCCCGTGCATCTGCGCCCGCTCATGGGGCAGCCACCTCGTACCATGCCGGTCACCCTCTCCTGGCTGTCCCCAAGCGCCGATCCACCGCGCGGCCATGCCGCCCACACGGGCCGGGTGCTGATCGCCGTCATCGAGGCCGACGGAGAAGACCCCCCCCTTCCCACAGCGGCCGTTCAGGGGGTGTCTTCGTCCACGGACACGCCCTCGAGTCTCCTGAGTCTTACCGGTTCCGGGGCCTTTTTCTTCATCAGCTTCAGATTGAGGACCTCCACGAACACCGAGAACGCCATGGCGAAGTAGATATAACCGCGGGGTATGTGAACCGAGAGCCCGTCGGCGACGAGCGCGACCCCGATGAGCAGCAGGAAGCTCAGGGCCAGCATCTTGATGGTGGGATGCCGTTCCACGAACAGTATTACCGCACCGGAGAGGAACATCATGAAAAGGACGGCGATCACGATCGCCGCAACCATGATCCAGAGCTCGCGCGCAAGCCCTATGGCCGTGATCACCGAGTCGAGGGAAAAGACGATATCGAGCACTGCGATCTGCAGGACGACCGCTGCGAAACCGGCCCCCGCCCCTTTCGGCTCGGCATGCGGGGATGCCCCCTCCAGGTTCTCGTGGATCTCGAAGGTGGCCTTCGCGAGCAGGAAGATGCCGCCGCCCAACAGGATCAGGTCACGGGCGGAAAAGGCATGCCCGGCAAGCGAGAAGAGGGGCCTGGTGAGCCTCATCATGGCGCTCAGGAAGAAGAGGAGGAGTATCCGCGTGACCATGGCGAGGCCGAGACCGAAGACGCGGGCGCTCTTGCGCCTCTGGGCAGGGAGCTTCTCGACCATGATCGAGAGGAAGACGATGTTGTCTACGCCGAGGACGATCTCGATGGAGGCGAGCGTGACGAGCGACGCCAGCGTCTCGAGGCTCAGGACGGCATCCATGGCGGCGCTCCCCTTACAGGTTCTCGAGCCAGTGCAGGGTGACCCCAAGGATGCGCGCGAAGACCTGTTCCCCGGTGAGCGCCGAGTCCTTCGGCACCTTGAAGGAGTGGTCGGCCCCTTCGATGACCTCGAGGCTCCACGGGGCGTTCACGCGCCCGAGCACGTCTCTCAGTATGCCCGTGTCGCAGAACGGGTCGGAGGAACCGGCGAAGAAGAGCATGGGCGCCTGCACGCGGTGCAGGGGCGCATCCCTGAGGATATCCTTCTTTCCGGGCGGGTGCAGGGGGTACCCGAAGAAGACGAGGCCCGTCGGGTCTATGAGGCCTGCCGCGGACGCCTGGAGCGCGACCCTGCCGCCCAGGGACTTGCCTGCAGCAACGATGCGCGCGCACTGGTAGAGCGGGTGATCCCTGAAGTAGGAGAACACGCTCATCCATGATGCCATGAGCGCCTCGTCGCTGTCGGGGTTCCTCCTGCCGCGGTCCCTGAAGGGGAAATTGAACCTGACCGTGAGGTACCCCGAGTTCTCGAGGAGGTGCGCCATGTGCACGAGGAGGGGATGGAACATGTCGTTGCCCGCCCCGTGAGCCAGGATCACGGCCGGCTTCGTCCCGCTCTGGTAGTCGTCGGGCATGCTGACAAGCGTCGTGATCTTCTCGCCGTACTGACCGGGTACGAACACATACTCATCCGCCGCCATCCTGGCACCTCCCTTCGCGTTTTCCCGACCCATCCCGGAGGGTGATCAGGCCGCGTGAATCTCCTTCAATCACACATGGGCATGCCTTGTCAAAAGCTCAGGCCGGGCGTGCGCAGGTTCCGCACGGTCTCGCCGCGGCCCGTACCCGGAGGACAGTGCGCTTCGGCGCACCCTGGGAAAACTTACGCGTCTTCGACTCGAGCGGGCGTCCGGCGATGGCCCCGCGGCCGTCCAGGACACACGCAGAAGGCAGAGACGATCATCCTTCCCTGCCTGGAGACCCTCGGGCAGCCGTCGTGCCCGGCCGGCCTTGCCGCAGGCGAGACGTTTTGCCTGAACCTTGAGACACCACCGGGTTTCGTGTATTAGACAGAGCCATGAACCGGCGACTCACATCGGCCAGGCCCCGGGGGGCCTTGTCATGAGCCTGCTCCTAGCGGGGGACGTGGGCGGCACGAAGACCACGCTCGCATGCTACCGTGCCGGTCGAGACCACCTGGAACTGCTCAGGAGGGCCTCCTTCCCCTCACGCTCGTTCAGCTGCCTGAAAGAGGTGCTCGACGCATTCATGGAGGGTTTCGACGCCCCGCTCGACGCCGCCGTGCTCGGGGTGGCGGGTCCCGTCGTGGATGGGACCGCGACCATCACGAACCTCCCATGGAAGGTCGATGAACGCGAGCTCGCGGTCATCCTCAAGACCGCCCGCACCTCCGTGGTCAACGACCTCGTCGCCGTTTCCTACGGCATCCTCGATCTTTCCGCAGGAGACCTGTTCACCTTGAACGACGTCCCCAGGGACCCGAGGGGGCCCATCGCGGTGATCGCGCCGGGCACAGGGCTGGGCGAGGCCTACCTGACGTGGGACGGCGCGTCCTACAGGGCCCACCCTTCAGAGGGCGGGCACGCGGACTTCGCGCCTACGGACGAAACCCAGATATCGCTCCTGAGGTGGATGCTCCGCCGCCACGATCACGTGAGCGTGGAGCGCGTCTGCTCCGGGAGCGGCATCCCCAACCTCTACGCCTTCCTGAAGGAGCAGGGCGCGCACGAGGAGCCCGAGCGGCTGGCGCTCCGGCTCGGGGAAGCCCCCGACCCGGCCGTGGTCATCCGCGAGAACGCGCAGGACCCTGTCGAGGGTTGCGACCTGTCGAGGGCGGCCATGGAGCTGTTCGTGAAGATCCTCGGGGCAGAGGCCGGCAACCTCGCGCTCAAGCTCCTGCCCACCGGGGGGCTGTTCCTCGCCGGGGGGTTGCCGCCCAGGATCATCCCCATGCTCGAGACCGGCGCCTTCATGGAGGCGTTCACCTCGAAGGGCCGCCTGAGCGCCTGGGTGAAACGCATACCGGTGCTCGTGGCGCTCGACCTGGACGTAGGCCTGAAGGGTGCGGCGCGCTACGGCAAGACCATGCTCCTCGAACGTTGAAACCGGAGGTATTCCCGAGTGAACACCACCCAAGACATTCACGCCCGTGCAATCGACACCATCCGTTTCCTGGCCGCAGACATGATACAGCAGGCCGAGTCGGGACACCCGGGGCTGCCTCTCGGGGCGGCTCCCATGGCGTACGTCCTGTGGAGCAAGTATCTCAAGCACAACCCGGCGAACCCGAGGTGGGTGGACAGGGACCGCTTCGTGCTCTCCGCAGGCCACGGCTCGGCACTGCTCTATGCGCTCCTTCACCTGACCGGCTACGACCTTCCCATGGAGGAGCTGAAACGTTTCCGCCAGTGGAAGAGCAGGACACCCGGACACCCTGAGACCACCCTCACCCCGGGCGTCGAGATGACCACCGGCCCCCTGGGACAGGGCATCGCGAGCGCCGTGGGCATGGCGCTGGCGGAGGCTCACCTCGCCTCCGTGTTCAACCGGCCCGGGCACGAGATCGTGGACCACTACACCTATGTCCTGGCCGCGGACGGCGACCTCATGGAGGGGGTCTCCTACGAGGCCTGCTCGCTGGCGGGTCACCTGCGCCTGGGCAAGCTCATCGTCCTCTACGACAGCAACAGGATCTCGCTGGCGGGCTCCACCGAGCTGTGCTTCACCGAGGACGTGGAGAAGCGGTTCGAGGCCTGCGGCTGGCACACCCAGACCGTCGTGGACGGGAACGACCTTGCCGCCATCGACATCGCCCTCATGGCCGCACGCGAGGAACGTTCCATGCCCTCCCTCATCATCGTCCGCACGACCATCGGCTTCGGCGCGCCGACCAAGCAGGGTTCCCACAAGGTCCACGGCTCGCCCCTCGGCGTCGACGAGCTAAGGCGCGCCAAGGAAAACCGCGGCTTCGACCCGCAAAAGACCTTCCACGTGCCCGAAGACGTGAGAAGACACCTCGGCTCGGCCCTGGAAACCGGGAAACGCTCCGAGTCGGAATGGCAACAGGCCTTCTTCAGGTACAACAGGTCCTACCCGGACCTTGCGGACCAGTTCAAGATGCGCATGGCAGGCGAGCTCCCCCGGGGATGGGACGAGGGCATGGCCGAGCTGTCCACGGGTACGAAGCCCGTCTCCACGAGGAAGGCGTCCGAGGCGGTGCTCCAGGTCCTGTCGAAAAACATCCCTGCCCTCGTCGGGGGGTCCGCCGACCTCAACCCATCCACCCTGACGTGGATGAAAGAGTGTGGAGACTTCCAGGCAGCCACCGCCTGCCCTGAGGGCACGCAGGGAGCGGTCGGCTCGTGCTGGGGGCGCGAGGGGAGGAACATCCATTACGGTGTGCGCGAGCACGCCATGGCCGCGATGTCCACGGGCATGTCCCTGCACGGGGGGATCATCCCCTACTGCTCCACGTTCCTCACCTTCTCCGATTACATGAAACCGGCCATCAGGCTCGCCTGCCTGTGTCACGCCCGGGTGGTGTACGTGTTCACCCACGACAGCATAGGGGTCGGTGAAGACGGGCCGACGCACCAGCCTGTCGAACACCTCATGGGGCTCAGGGGCACACCGAACCTCGCCGTCATCAGGCCCGCTGACGCCGCCGAGACGGCCTACGCATGGAAGGTGGCGCTCGGGCGCACCGAGGGACCGACCGCGTTGATTTTGACCCGCCAGGACGTGCCCGCCATCGACCGGTCCGTCTGCGCGAGCGCCAGGGGGCTCGAGAGCGGCGGTTACATCCTGTGGGAGTCCGGTTCCAAGATCCTCGAACTCATCCTCATAGCCACCGGCTCGGAGCTGGGCATAGCGCTGGACGCCGCACGAGAGCTCGCCAGGCGTAAGCTGTCCGTCAGGGTGGTGTCCATGCCGTGCTGGGAGATCTTCGACGCCCAGTGCAAGGAATACCGGGACAAGGTGCTGCCTCCCGAGGTCAGGGCCAGGGTCGCGGTCGAGGCCGGGCTGAGGCTCGGGTGGGAGCACTACGTGGGGCTCGAGGGCGCGGTGGTCGGCCTCGACGGCTTCGGGGCGAGCGCGCCGGCAAGCGTCCTCTTCAAGGAGTTCGGCGTCACCCTCGACGCCGTCGTGGATGTTTCCCTGGGTCTGGTCAAGAAACGGAAGAAAAGGTGACAACGGGGGTGGCGCCATGAGCAGGCTACACGAACTCGCCAGGGTCGGGCAGTCGGTTTGGTTCGACTACATACAGCGGTCTCTCATCTCGAGCGGTGAGCTCTCCAGGCTCATACGCGAGGGGGTGAGGGGCATAACGAGCAACCCCGCCATCTTCGAGAAGGCCATCACCCAGAGCGGCGACTACGACGTGGAGATCGCCGTGCTCGCCAGGGAAGGCAAGGACGTCCTCGAGATCTACGAGTCGCTCGTGATGAAGGACATCGCACTGGCCTGCGACGTCTTCATGGAGCTCTACGCGGAGTCGAGGGGCGTCGACGGCTACGTGAGCGTCGAGGTCTCCCCCCACATCGCCTACGACGCCGACTCCACGGTGAGGGAGGCATCCCGTATCTTCGAGCTCCTGGCCAAGCCCAACGTGATGATAAAGGTCCCTGCCACGAAGGAGGGCCTCACCGCCATCGAAGAGCTCACTGCTCGAGGGGTGAACGTGAACGCGACCCTCATCTTCTCGGTGAAACGGTACGAGGAGGTGGCGCGGGCCCACCTCAGGGGGCTCCAGAGGAGGCTCGATGGCGGGCTGCCCCTCGATTCCACGGCGTCGGTCGCCTCGTTCTTCGTGAGCAGGATCGACACCGCCGTGGACGCCGAGCTCGACCGCATGGGCATGAAAGGCCTCCAGGGAAAGGCCGCCATAGCGAGCGCCCGCCTGGCCTATGCGCGTTTCAAGGAACTGTTCTCGGGTGGTCCGTGGGATCGCCTCGCATCGCGTGGCGCCAGGGTCCAGAGGCCGCTGTGGGCGAGCACCGGAACCAAGAACCCGGGGTACCCGGACACCATGTACGTGGACAACCTGGTGGGCGCCCACACCGTGAACACCCTCCCGCCCGCGACGCTCGGCGCATATATCGATCACGGCCGGACGGCGGCGACCCTCGAGACCGGCCTTAGCGACGCCGAGAAGACGATGGAAGAGCTCGAGGCCGCCGGGATCGATCTCGCATCCATAACGGCCAGGCTCGAGGAAGAGGGTGTAAAGGCTTTCCAGCGATCGTTCGATACGCTCCTGGAAGGCATCGGGAGAAAACGTGACGAGGTGACGGGGGGATGACGGCGATCGAACTTGTCCTGGGGCCGTACAGGACCGCTGTTGAATCCAGGCTCTCGGCCCTGACCAGGGCCCGCGTGGTGGACCGCATCCACGATCTCGACCACACGGTGTGGAAGATGGACCCTCACGAGATCACGAACCGCCTGGGCTGGCTTCATTGCCCGGAGACCATGCGCGGCAGGATACCCGAGCTCGAGCGATTCACCGCCGAGGCGAGGGGCGCGGGCTACATAGACGCCGTCGTGCTCGGCATGGGCGGGTCGTCCCTTGCCCCCGAGGTCTTCGCGAAGACCTTCCCCACGGACTCGGGACACCTCGACCTCACCGTCCTGGACACCACCGACCCGTCCGCCATCGAGCGGGCCCTCTCGAGGATCGACCTGTCCTCCACGCTCTTTGTCGTGTCCACGAAATCCGGGACCACCGTCGAGACCCTCTCCCTCTTCTCGTACTGCTACGGCCTGGCGAGGAAGGCCCTGGGCGCCTCCAGGGCGGGCGAGCACTTCGTCGCCGTCACCGACCCCGGCACCCCTCTCGTCGAGACGGCGCGCAGGTGCTCGTTCAGGCGGGTCTTCGAGGGCATGCCCACCATAGGCGGCAGGTTCTCGGCGCTGTCCATCTTCGGGCTCCTGCCGGCATCCCTCATCGGCGTCGATCTCGCGACCCTGCTGGAGAGCGCCACCGAGCAGGCCCAGAGCTGCAGGGCCCCCGAGCTCACCCTCGACTGCCCGAACCGCGCGGCGGTCTTGGGCGCCGCCCTGGGCGTGCTGGCCCAGGCCGGCCGGGACAAGCTGACCTTCTTCATCTCGGAGGCCGCTTCCTCCTTCGGGGACTGGGTCGAACAGCTCGTCGCCGAGAGCACCGGCAAGCAGAAGACGGGGATCCTGCCCGTGATCGGCGAGGCGCCCGGGGGCGTCGACCTCTACGGCCCGGATCGAGTCTTCTGCTCCATCTCGCTCAAGGGAGAGCCTCCCTCGTCGCCGGAATTCGGGAGGCTCGTGGATGCTGGCCACCCGGTGATCAAGATCTTCATCGACGACCTCCACGAACTCGGCGGGCTGTTCTACCTCTGGGAGTTCGCCACGGCCGTTGCCGGACACGTGCTGGGCATCAACCCGTTCGACCAGCCCGACGTCGAGTCCACGAAAAAGCACACGAAGGCGGCCACCGAGGAGTACCGCCTCACCGGCAGGCTAGAGACCGGGGAACCGATCATCGCCCAAGACGGCATCGAGGTCTACGGGGGCATGAAGGCGCTCACCCTGCGCGACGCCCTCATCTCGTTCTTGTTCCAGGCGCGCGAGGACTCCTACCTCGCCATACAGGCGTACCTCTGCCCGACCAGCGAAGTCAGAGACGCCCTGGACATACTCCGCACCCTCGTGAGAGACCGCTACAGGATAGCGACCACCCTCGGGTTCGGCCCCAGGTTCCTCCACTCGACCGGCCAGCTCCACAAGGGCGACGGCGGCAAGGGGCTCTTCATCCAGATCACCGCCGACGACCGGAAAGATCTCCCCATACCCGACGACCCGCTCTCGGATGAATCGTCCATGGGTTTCGCCGCCCTCAAGAAGGCCCAGTGGATAGGGGACGCACGGGCACTCCAGGCCGCAGGCAGGCGCGTCATGCGCATACACGTCACCCTGGGCGACGTTGCGGCCGCAGTGAGGAGAATCTCCTCGGCCCTTGCGTGACGGCGGACGAATACACGTTCATCCGGAAGGGAGGGTGAGCGATGGATCCAATCAGCCTGATACCTGAAGCCCCTTCTTCAGGCAGGGAGGTGCACATGAACAAGACGACGCTTCGATTGCTCCTCTTCGCACTCGTCACCGCGATCCTCTTGATGCACGGATGCCAGCGGCATGACCGGCAACCACAGGGCACGCCGGACACGCACGGTGGGCAGGGCGTGGAACGTGCAGCCGCACCGTCGGCCCAGGGCGAGGCCGCAACTCCTGACCGTACGGCGCCCGGGCCGGCCGGGGAGCCTGTAAGATCGATGTCTGTAGGCAAGGCCTACACGGCCTTCGTGGAGTCCTTCTCCGTGAAGCTCGGCGGCGGTGACAGCCTCGAGAACCTCAACGAGAGGATCGCCCTCGTGGAGAAGGCCAGGATGGAGGCCCTCATGATCTCGTCAGACATACGGGATCCCAACGAGGCCTCGTTCCTGTCGAGGTACACCGACCTGCTCGATCGTTACCTGGACCTGGCCAGAAGGCATGCCGCCACGCTCGAGGAAGATGCGTCCCTCCGCAGGCAGGGGATCGAGCTCGAGCAGAAGATCTCCTCGCTCAAGGACGCCGAGAAAAACAAGGCGACCCTCGAGTTCAACGCCCTGTGGGAAAGGCACCAGGAGCTTTCCAAGGGGAGGCTCGCCCAGGAACGCAAGGAGCTCGAGGAGCTGGGCCGCAAGCTCGTCTCCCTCAAATGAGATCCTCGACGACCCTTGCGCGTGTGTTTCCCGAGGCGAGCCTCTCGCAGGCGAGCCTCACGATGGTCCCGGCCATGAGGTGGTAGGGGAAACCCGCCACCTCTGCTGCGCAGGCCATGCTCGCGTCGATGCTGATGTCGGCGTTCGGGTTCACGTCGAGCACGTAGAAGACCCCGTCGCGCACCCGCACGTCGAGCCTCCCGTAATCCCTGCACCCCACAGCCCTGTAGGCCGCAGCGCAGACCCGCTCCAGCTCGCGCATCTCGTGGGCGTCCAGGGGTGCGGGCAGGAGGGTCCTGATCTTCTCGTAGTGGAGGGAACCGGGGACGCACTTCGAGTCACGGGTGCACAGCCTGTCGTGCATGTCGTTGAACTCGGAGAAGTCCATCTCGGCGGGCGGCAGCATCTCGAGGGCGCCGTTGCCCCAGATGGAGACGTGGAACTCTCTTCCGTCTATGAAGTCTTCCACGATGGCGGGCTGGCGGTACGCATCGACGATGTAGGCGATGCGTTCTTCGAGTTCCTCGACGGTGGTGACCACGGACTGCGGGGTGATGCCTGCGCTGCAGTGCTCGTGCGCCGCCTTGACGATGGCCGGGAAACAGTCCCAGTCGCGCGCCCGGGGGGCCCCGTAGAGACGCCACCTGGGCGTCGGCACACGGGCCCCCTCGAGGATCCTCTTCACGAGACGCTTGTCCTGGGCCGTCTCGAGCACCGTGGAGTCGGCCCCGGTGAAGGTGAAGCCGAGTTCCTCGAGCCTGCGGGCCACCAGGTGCTCGCTGTGGTCTATCCCGGGGATCCCTTCGCACCAGTTGAACACCACGCACGAGGCGGGATCGTAGGGGGCCATGAGTGCATCGAGGTCTTCGCGCTCGAGCTGCTCGACGCTCACGGGGTGTCCAGCCCTGGACAGGGCCTCGGCCAGCCGCCGGACGAGCCCCCTCACCTCCTCCCTGTCCTCTTCGCTCCAGAGCGGGTCCATGTTTGACAGGAGCACCACGGGTATCGCGTCTGTGCGCCTGGGTCGCCTCACCGTCTCACCTCCGCACCGTGATCGATGCCATGAAGGGCATCATGCACGTTCGTGCGCGGGCATGCCGCGTGCTTGTCCCATGGGGAAAGCCTTCAAGGGAGGATGCGCCTGTCCAAGGAGCACTCGAGGGGGCCGCACGAAGCAACCCTTCAACTGTTCCTGCCACCAAGGAGGATGCGCTCGGCCGGGGAACACTCGAGTCCCCCCGGGGTGCGCGGGGCCGGGAGAATGCTCTTCTCAGAGCAGGGAGCCCTGTTCGGAGGACGCGTGGGGCCACAAGGGGCAAGGCGGGCTTCGAGCAGGCGGATATCTCTCGTGGGCGTCGGGAGTTCTCTTCGCGTTCAGCCTTCCTGAAGGCGCGAATGCATCGATCGGGCTGCGACGAGGGGTGCTGTGGGGTGACGGTCAGCCTGGAGGACGAGGAGGGGCGCTCCCGACCGCTCGGCATGCCCCCCTCTTGCGCCATGAGGTGGTCGCAGGCGGCCTGCTTCTGGTCGTTTTCCGTTCGACCGTTCATCACCGATTCCATTGTCACCGATTACCTCGAGGAGATCAAGTCCCTGATGCGCATTGTGTTGCACGGAGAGAGAGCCCTCAAGGGTCCTGTGGTGGGTTGCCACGATTGCGGACACCGCTTGCAAGGGGAAGGTCCCATGATGGATGCGTCTGTTGAGCTGTCTCTCCCCTGGTTCATCCTCCCCGGTCACTGCGCCAGCTTGTCCCTTCTCTCTCCCCGCAGTACGCAGCCACATCCCGAGGCCCCCCGGTATACGGCCAACCGGCCACCACACCCTCGGGTGCCCTGCCTTCGAGATGTATCCCCAAGCGGGCCAGGTACACCCACAGGTCGCAAGGGTCCGCCTAGGCGCCGTGGCCGGCGTCCGTTCCGCCCCTGGGAGGCTCGGCCTGCCTGGCGTGGGGCGTATGCTTCATGAAGAACACGAGGGGCACAAGGACGACCATCATCAAGGCCAAGGCGTAGAACACGTCCGCGAACGAGAGCATGCCCGCCTGCTTCAGCATGGATTCGTAGACGAGGCCGAGGCCTGCGTGCCGGGCCGTCTCCGGGTCGAACCCCTTCGAAGCGAGCAAGGACGCAGCCTGTTGCGTCCTCACCTGGTACAGGGCGTCGAAGGGGGTCAGATGCTCCACGAGCCGTACCTGGTGGAACTGGGAGCGCCTGCTCAACAGGGTCGTCACCACGGCGATGCCGATGCTCCCGCCTATGTTGCGTATCAGGTTGTAGATCGCCGTGGCGTTCGCCATCCCTTCCTTCTCGATGTGAGCGATGGTCAGCGTGGTGAGCGGGATGAAGAGCAGCCCCATGCCAACGCCCATGACCACCCTCGGCACCATGACGGTGGCGAAGTCAACCCCCAGGGTGAACCTGGCCATGAGGAGCGTCGAGTATGCGGTCACCACGATACCTGCAAGGACGAACGCCTTCGGGTTGTATCTGTGCAGGATCCTGCCCACGAGCGGCATGGTGACCAGGTTCGCGACACCGCCAGGCATGAGCGCGATGCCTGCGAGCGTGGCGGTATACCCCATGAGGTTCTGGAGAAAGATGGGCAGGAGCACGAGCGTCCCGAACAGGTTCGCCATGAACACGAACATGGCGATGCTGCCGATGGTGTAGGTGGCGTTCTTGAAGACCCTGAGGTCGATGACCGGCGGGCTCGCACGCCTCTCCACCATCACGAACGCCGCCAGCGACACGACGGAGACGATAGTCAGCGCGAGGATGAGGCGCGATCCGAACCAGTCGTACCGCTGCCCCCTGTCCAGGACCAGCTGGAGCGACCCCACGCCCACGGCCAGCAGGAAGAGGCCGGCATAGTCGATCTTCATCAGGGTTCCCCTCATGTACGGGGGGTCGACCACGACGAAGAGCGCCATCACCGTGGAGAGGACACCCACGGGGATGTTGATGAAGAAGACCCAGTGCCAGCTGAGCGCCTCGGTGATCCACCCGCCCAGGACGGGCCCGATGATCGGCCCGAAGCTCACGCCGATCCCGAAGATGGCCATCGCCATCCCGTACTGGTTGGGCGGGAACGACTCGAGGAGGATGGCCTGGGACAAGGGCGGCATGGCGCCGCCCGAGAGGCCCTGGAGGATCCTGAACACGATGAGGCTCTCGATGTTCCACGAGGCCCCGCACAGAAAAGAACTGATCGTGAAGGTGACGATGGAAAAGATGAGGTAGCGCTTCCTGCCCACGAGCCTGCTCAGCCACCCCGCCATCGGGATGATCACCGCGTTCGCCGCCAGGTACGCGGTGATGGACCACGTCGCCTCGTCTATGCCTGCCGAGAGGCTGCCCCTTATGTGTCCCAGGGAGACGTTCACGACCGAGGTGTCGAGCACCACCATGAGCATGGGGAGCATGACCGTGGCCGCGACGAGCCACTTGTTCGGGCGCAGCGGGGGGTGATCGACCACCTTCAGGCCCCGCCCTATCTCTTGATGTGGATCGTCGGCCTCACGGACATGCCGACCCTCAGCACGTGGTCGGGGTCCTGGCCTGTATCGAGCACGATCTTGACGGGGATGCGCTGCACGACCTTCACGTAGTTGCCCGTCGCGTTCTCGGGCGGGAACAGGGAGAACACGGAACCCGTGCCGGCCATGATGCTGTGCACCCTGCCGTCGAACGTCCTGCCCGGGTAGGTGTCCACCTTCACGGTCACCTCCTGCCCGGGGCGCACGTTCGCGAGCTGGGTCTCCTTGTAGTTCGCTATGACCCAGACGTCCTCGAGCGACACGACGGACATGAGTGGCTGGCCTGCTGCAACGGTGTTGCCTGCCTCCACGTTCTTCCTGGTCACGTACCCGCGCGCCGGCGACCGGACCGACGTGTAGGAGAGGAGGAGCCTCGCCGCTTCCGAGGCCTTCAGCTTCTGTTCGACAACCCGGCGTTGGGTCGCGACGGCGTCCTCGGCCTGCCGGACGGCCTTTTCCTGCGTCGCAAGCGATGCCTGGGCCTGCCTGAGAGACTGGGATGCGGCCGACTCCTGCGCCTTGGCTACGTCGTAGGCCGTCTGGGCCTTCTCGTAGGAGGCCTGCGCCATCACGCCCTGCTCGAAGAGCCTCCTCGCCCGTTCGAGGTCTGAATACGCCTGTCTCCTCGATGCCTGCTGGAGCTCGAGGGTGGCACGCGCCGTCTCGATACGGGCCTTGGACTCGTCTATCTGCGCACGCGCCGCATCCAGCCTGGCCGTGTACTCGGCGAGCTTCGAGCGTTCCGCCTCGAACGCGGCCTCGGCCTCTGCCACGCGGACCTCGTAGTCCCTGGGGTCGATCTCCACGAGGAGGTCACCCTCGTTCACGGGCTGGTTGTCCTCCACGAAGACCTTCTTGACGGTACCCTGGACCCTGGGTGCCACCGTGTGGATACGACCCGCGACAAAGGCATCGTCGGTCGACACGTTCAGCCTGGTGTACCTGACATAGAGAAAGACAAGGAGACCGATCGCAAGGACCACTATCGCAGCGGAAAACACCCTCTTGCCCGAACCCCTTGAGCCATTCGATTTCAACCCGTTCGCTTCCACACCAACCCCTCACCCGGCATTGTCATGTTGTTATACCGTAATACCCCCATGCCCGCGAGCGGGCATAACGAATGACGAACATAGTGTAGCAGAAGGCCCATGAATTGCCCACCGATGGTTCTGTCTCACCAAGACCATCGAGGATGCAGGGCATGATCCGCACAGATTCTAACGCAGTTTTGAGCGTGGCGCACCATCATTGTTGCGGTCTTGATGTTCACAAGGACAAGGCATCGGCGGCAGCGATCACGGCCCATGAAGACAAAATGATCGAAGGGAGCATCTGCGAGCTCGGGAACTTTTCCGAGGGCCAGTACCGGCTGAAGGACCTGGTTTGTGAGCAGGGGTGCATGTGGTGGCGCATGACGGCTTGGAATGCCTGGTGTTCTAGTGATGATGCAACCTTCCCTTCGATGGCCGGGTATGACAGGAAAGACTCAATCACCTTCTTTCCCATTTCCCTGGGATGACGCATGTGATGAAATAGGAGGAATCTCTCAATCCATGAAATGCAGGTCTTCTCTGTGCCCAGGGAAGAATGCCAGTCAAGTCCCCCATTTTCTGTACATTGGCATCTCCGATGTAGGCATCATGCCGCCAGTAGATCCTCCGTCTTCTTGCCCGATACCTCATCTTCGAAGATGAGGTATCGGCGGCCGAGCCATTCCTCGGTCATTTCTATAGCCAGCGCTATTACCAGACGAAGGCAGGATTCCTGGTTCGGGAAGATCCTGACCACCCTGGTCCTGCGCTTCAGCTCCTGGTTGTATCGCTCCAGCATGTTCGTGGACTTCATGCCCCTGCGCTGCCATGCCGGAAGCTGAGAGACGGTCA